>NZ_JBJDPS010000016.1:0-122978 GCF_044901685.1 Micromonospora sp. NPDC050397 | reverse complement strand
GCGCGCGTCCTCCTCCGGAGGAACGACGCACGACCCTACGGGTCGTAAAGACGATAAAGCCCTACGGGCTTTTAAACAATTCCTCCGGAATTGTTTATGAATTCCTCCGGAATTCATGGAGTGAGTGGGTGGCCAGGCGGGCCCTGCGCTCCGCGCCGGGCCGGGTGGTGACGGGTCGTCGTGTGATGCTCCTTCCGGCTACGCCTACAGGACGAGCCCGCTACGCAGGCAGCTGGCTACAGGAGGGGGGCGGTTCGGGCGGGGGTGACCCAACGGGTCGGTGGGGCGGACCTCCTGACCGTGCATCACCACCGGGCACCGGGTAGAGACTGGGAATATCCACCACCCCCTCCAGACTCACTCCCCCTGTTGTGCATCACACTGAACAGCTGGGTAAAGACTGGGGTTTTGTGGTGTCACCGGATAAACCACAGACACTAAAAGGAAAGCACTTCAGGACGGAACCCTGGAGCCCGTTCCATTGCCGCCCCATTCGACCGGTGAAACTTCGGAATCCGTCGGTATAACCCGGCCCATGAAGCTGAAAGGTGGAAGGCGTGCGGTCTCTTGACGTCACGTGGAGGCGTCACGGGGTGACGCCTCCTGAACGCGAACGCCTCTGGCGATGAGCCCGGGTTCGGGCACCTCGGAGAGCAGTACAAGGCATCCACCCATCGGCAGGGGCTCCGGCGCGCTCCCCCGCAGGCGCGCTGGGGCTCCAGGGCGCCCCTGGAGCCCTTGGGGCGCCCTGCTGCGTCGCGGTGGCCCACCGGCCGCCGCCATCCCCGCATGCGCGGGGAGCAGCTAGCCGGCGCCTTCGTGAACTTCGGTCAGTGGGGACCATCCCCGCGTGCGCGGGGAGCAGGCCGTCGACACGCTCGTCACCGATTTCGGGACGGGACCATCCCCGCGTGCGCGGGGAGCAGGGCAGCCCGGGGATGCCCTACCTCGTCGCCTGGGGACCATCCCCGCGTGCGCGGGGAGCAGAGGTCCGTGGTGTCCGCGGTCGAGAAGTTCTGGGGACCATCCCCGCGTGCGCGGGGAGCAGATGGAGCGGCTCAGTGAGCTCTGGGTGCCGCTGGGACCATCCCCGCGTGCGCGGGGAGCAGAGATGCTCGACAGCGCGGGCGGTCCACTGCGAGGGACCATCCCCGCGTGCGCGGGGAGCAGACTCCGTGACCTGCGACGCTACCGCGCCACACAGCGGTCCTGACACACTTTCACCGAAACCGGCAAAACCGGCAAACAGGGGCACGTGACCGGCTGCGGCCCCGCCCCGAGAACCAGCGCAGCACCGGTCACCGCTTCCCTGAGATCGCCCCGGATGGGGCGGGGGTCTCTTGTGGCGAACTGGCTGATAGCGGTGCTGCGGTCGAACTACGCTGACGATCCTTATCCGTGGATGTTGGGGGAATGCCATGTTGGTCGATGGACTCGTAGCTGTCGCGACTGCCGGGGGCGGTGCGATCGTGCAGGCCGCGGGAACGGAGGCGTGGAGCGGGATCCGGGGCGGCTTCGCCCGGCTCTTCGGCCGCGGAGAAGCCGGACGCGAGCAAGCGGAACTGGAACGACTGGACCAGACCCGGGCCGCACTCGCGGCCGCCCAGGAGGGCGACGAGGTGCAGCGGGTGGAGATCGCGCAGGTTGCCAGGTGGCAGACCCGCCTCGAAGTCCTGCTCGAGGAGCTGCCGGAAGCGGAGCAGCGGGAGGTGGTGGCGGAGCTGCGGACCCTGGTCGCGCAGGTCAAGGCTGCCGGGCCGGCGCAGGCGGTGCACAACGATTTCAGTGGTGCGACGTTCACGAACAGTCAGGTGCTCGGTAGCGGGAGCATGACCGTGACGAATAACCACGACAAGTAGGACAGGGCTGTGGGGGGCAAGAACAGCGCCAAGCGCAAGAAGACCGGGAAGGCCCAGAAGCAGGGCCAGGGGCGGGCGGGCACCGCGGTCCGGAACGACTACCGGGGTGCTGAGTTCACGAACAGTCAGGTGCTGGGGCAGGGCAATCAGACGACGACCACGTATGTGCAGCAGTACGCGCCGGTGCCGACCGCGTTGGACGCGCTGCCGGCGTTGCCGCAGGAGTTCACCGGGCGTGCGGACGACCTGGCGTTCATCCTGGATGTCCTGGATCCCGAGCGCACTGGCGGTGGCCCCGCTGTGGCGGTGTTGTCGGGGTGGGGTGGGGTCGGGAAGACCACTCTGGCCTACGCCGCGGGGCATGCCGCGCAGCAGCGGGACTGGTTCACCGGTGTCCTGTTGGTCGATCTGCGTGGCTACGACCCGCATCCGGCGCAGGCGGAGGACGCGTTGGAGGCGTTGCTGCGGTCGTTGGGGGTGCGGCCTGAGCATCTTCCGCCGCCGGGGGCGGGCCGGGAGGCGTTGTACCGGTCGCAGCTGAACGTACGGCAGGAGAAGGGTGAGCGGCTTTTGGTGGTCGCCGACAACGCCTCCGCCCTTGCTCAGGTGCAGCCGCTGCTGCCGCCGGGGCATCACGGGATGCTCGTCACCTCCCGGCACGGTCTTGCCGGGCTCGGGCGGATGCGGACCGTCAACCGTCTCCAGCCCGAGGACGCCATCACCCTGCTGCAAGCGGCGTTGAAGAAAAGCGATCCGGATGATGTGCGGGTCAAGGAGGACCTGGGCGCGGCGGAGCGGGTGGTGCTGGCGTGTGGGTGTCTGCCGCTGGCTCTGCAGATCACCGCGGCGCTCCTGGCCCAGGACCCCGGGCAGCCGCTGTCCGAACGGGCAGACGCCCTCAGCCAGACGGAAGGTGTCCTGGACGGGCTGAGCGACGGGGAGCGCAGCCTGCGGGCCATGTTCGACCAGTCCCTGGAACGGCTCCTGCCGCAGGAGCAGGATCTGTTCCGCCTGCTGTCCCTCAACCCCGGCCCCGACATTGCCACCCCCGCCGCCGCCGTCCTGGCCGGCCAGCCCCATGCGGCCACCGAACGCCTCCTGCGACAGTTGGCTACCAGCCACCTCATCGAGCGCAACCCCGCGGCCCGGGGCCGGTGGCAGATGCACGACCTGCTGCGCGCCTACGCGAACGAACAAGCCGAAACGGTCAAGGCACGCGGCCGCGACCCGCGCCGCCGCTACGAACAAGCACACACCCGGCTCATCAACCACTACATCCAGCACGCCGAAGCAGCCGATACCCATTTCCACCCCCCAGGCAGCCTCCCCGTGTCGTCCCGGTTTTCCGACCGGGAGCAGGCGCTGGCATGGTTCGACGCGGAGCGTGAGAATCTCATCGCCATCGCCCACACCAGCCCCCGAGCCGGCTTTGATCTGGGCTTCGCCCTCGGCCGCTACCTGCAATGGCGACGACACCTCCAAGACCTCGTCGTGGTCCGCTCCCTCGCCCTCGACGCCTGCAGAACACTCCACGACACCCTCAACGAAGCCAGCGCCTGGAACAACCTCGGCGGCGCACTCAAGGAACTGCGGCGCTTCCCCGAAGCCCTCCACGCCCACGGGACCGCCCGCACCCTGCACCAGCAGACAGGTGACACCCACGGCGAAGCCGGCGCCTGGAACAACCTCGGCGGCGCATTGCAGGAACTGCGGCGCTTCCCCGAAGCCCTCCACGCCCACGAAACCGCCCGCACCCTGTACCAGCAGATCGACGACACCCGCAGCGAAGCCACCGCCTGGAACAACCTCGGCGGCGCACTGCAGGAACTGCGGCGCTACGACGAAGCCCTCCACGCCCACGAAACCGCCCGCACCCTGCACCAGCAGATCGACGACACCCACGGCGAAGCCGGCGCCTGGAGCAACCTCGGCCTCGCACTGCAGGAACTGCTGCGCTACGACGAAGCCCTCCACGCCCACGAAACCACCCGCACCCTGTACCAGCAGACCGGCGACACCCACGGCGAAGCCGCCGCCTGGAACAACCTCGGCCTCGCACTGCAGGAACTGCTGCGCTACGACGAAGCCCTCCACGCCCACGAGACCGCCCGCGACCTGTACCAGCAGACCGGCGACACCCACGGCGAAGCCACCGCCTGGAACAACCTCGGCACCGCATATCGGGGCCTGGGTCGCTTCGACGAGGCCGTCGCTGCCAGCCGGCAGGCTGTCGCGATGCTGGCCGCGGCTCAGGACTGGTTCCGTACCGGTGAGGCGTGGGGCGAGCTGGCCACGACCCTGACCGCCGCGGGCGCTGATCCGGGGCAGGTGCGTGACGCGTGGGACGAGTCCGCCGCCGCGTATACGCGGGTGGGCGCGGACGAGGAAGCAGCCGCTTCCCGCGCCCACACAAAGATCGTGAAAGAGCAGTCGCCCACGAGGGCCTGCCCGCCTTCCGAAGAGACGTCGGGTGGTGCGGGGACGGACACAGACGCATAGCCCAGCGGAGGCCGCCACCGCGTGCGGCGTCAGCCGTACGACAATCCGCTGCCGTGAGACGGGTGACCTGCTGGGCGTGCAGTACCCCGTGAGCGGCTGGATGCCACCCCCGGTTCAGAGGGCTACGCGGCGCTCGGAGCACTCGCGAGAGCGGAGGTGGGCGTAGTCCTCGGCGGCCTGGACGGTGGCCTCGACACGGGCTGCCTGCTCGCGGAGCTGGGCGGTGCGCAGCTCGCTAGCGTGGGGCTCTGGCGCACGCTGGGGTTATGAACGCGCCGATAGTCATCCACCGCCCTTCTGCGACCGGTGGTCGGCGGGTCACCATCCGCGGGCAGATCGCCGGTCTCGCCCACGACGACGGAGACGTCGTGGAGTTCCTACGCCGGGCCGGCCTTCCTGACGCCGAGCAGCTGCTGGACGACGCGTCGTGGGTGCAGTGGCGCGGCGGCCGAGCACACCGCTACGAAGCGGCGTAGCGGGTCCGGCCGGTGGTCAGGCGGGTGGGACGCCGGGGGCGAACACGCCGCGGTCGCGGAGCTGCTGAAGGCTGTCCAGGCCGCCCGGCCGGTAGAGCGGTGCCGCCTCGACGTCGGCTTCGGTAGCGCGCACCCTCCGGGTGGAATCCGTGGCTGCCGAGGGGGTCACCCGCGAGTGGCCCACTGGCTACAGGAGCCCGGCGATGTCGGCGAGCCAGTGGCTGACCGGGTCGTCGGTATGGCGCAGCAGGGGAACGCTGATCCCGGTGATCAGGAGCAGGGGCACCGTGAATATTCCTACCAGTACCGGTCCGCTTTCGAATTCGGGGTCGTACTTCTCCAGGACGGACATGTACCCGAACCAGCAGATCGCGGTTACCAGGAGGGCGGCCAGGGCGGCGATGATCAGTTTCCAGACGCTGGGTCCCGGGTCGGCCCGGATGCCGGCGGCGAATGCCCCTCCCGCAGTCCAGACTGGTGCTGCCAGCACGAGGAAAGCAAGAGTGTCGCGGCCGGGCCTGATCGTCCTCAAGGGCTCGGAAACCGGTGGGCGCGGCCGGTGCGGATTCGGTGGCTCACTGGGGGCCTTCGGGCCGGTGGGGATGGGTTCTCGCGGCGTGGCGGCCTGCCGGGCTGCTTCGGTCGCCTGTCTTGCGGCGCGGGCTGCGAGGGTGGCTTCGAAGCTTGTGGCCTGCGTTGACGCCCCGGGAATGGTCCGGGTTTGCTCCTCGACGAGCTGCTGGTTCTGCTTGCGCAGCACACTGACTTCCTGCTGTAGCAGGCGGGCCTGCTCGCGCTGTTCGGAGAGTTCCGCCTCGATCTGGTGGATGTAGTCCTGGGCGTGGCGCAGGCTTTCGTCCTGTTCCTGGACCTGTTCCTGCAGGAGTGCTCGTGCGCCTTCGGTGGTCCGGGCGTGGTCGAGTGCCTGGGCCAGTTGGGCGGTGAGTTCGCGGGCTTGGGCTTCCAGGACGGCCAGGCGCATATCGGCGAACTGTTTTGCCTGCTGCTGCTCTCCCCGGAGGCGGGTCAGTTCCTCCCTGATCTGGATGAGCTGGACGGCGGGTGATCCGCTGGCGGCGTGGGCCTGCCCGCACAGTGCGTCCAGCAGGTCTTCCGTGTCCTGGCCCCAGAGCAGGCCACGCCCGTCGAGGAAGGCCCGCAGGTCTCGGAGGAAGTCGTAGGGGGCGGTCCGGTCCCCGCTCAGGTAGCGGGAGAGGGTGGCCTGCGAGATATGCAGCGCGTCGGCCAACTGCTTCTGTGTCCCGCCCACGGCCCGGAACCCGTCCACCACCTCACGCAATGCTGCCGCGTACGCGGCAGCAGCCGCCGGGACCTCCTGAGACCCGCCCATCCCCGCCCCCTCTATCGCCCCCGTGAACGCCGCCCGAGAGCAGCGCAGTTGACCGATTGTGACGTATGCGTTGACATCCTCGGAACGGCTCGCTGAGCAGCGGGGAAAGACGGCTGGATGTTGACGATTGCCGGGAACGGGCTGTTCCCACTCCCGCACCGCACGGCCCCGACGAAGCCTGGTACCAGCGGCCGCACGGGGCGGACGCGAACACGAGCGAATGAGGTCGCGATGGCTGTCTCTGCGAACCTGGTACCCGCATCCGTCACCGCGGTCAGCGGCCTGGCCACCGCGATGGCCGGCGCACCGTGGTGGGGCGTTGTCATCTGCCTCGTCCTGACCCTGGCCGCTACCTCGGTCCAGACGCTCTTCCCCCAGGACTCCCCCGACCGCCTCACCTGGTGGACCGACCACCGCGCACACCGCCACCTCCGCCGCACCCACAACCACGACCGCCGTGACACCCGGCCCGGACCACCCGCATGACCGTAGGCCTTGGCAACAGCCTGGGAGGCGGGGTCGCCCGTACCCACAAGCCGCAGGTGAGCAGGCAGGCCCTCCGGAGGTCCGGTCACCGCGCGGCCAGGACCGCGAGGGCGGCGATGGCGGCGACGGCCGCGACCAGGACGGTCGCCACGGCGGCGGCCAGGCTCAGGGGCTTCTCCAGGCGGGGGTGGCGGTAGGCCACGTACGCCACACCGACCAGGACGAGCACGCCGACCACGACCAGGAGCAGCACGACGGACAGGGCAAGAGCGAACAGGACAGGGTTGGGCACGGCAGGACTCCTCGATTGGCGGGACAGTTGGGTGATGGCGGGGCGGGCATCTGTTACTGCGCCCCTTGGGGTTCGGGCCGGTTGCGGGGACAGCAGCGCCCCGCGTCCGGTCCAGGCCGGAGTGCGGGGCGGGATGCCGGGAGCACGGTGACGGAAGAACGAGCTAGCGGCGCAAGAGGGGCAGTGACCTGGTTATGGCGTGGTGGGCTCCTCGGACGGACTGCGGAAACGAAAAAAGGCCCCGGTGGGAAACCAGGGCCTACTCATTGATGCGGGCATAAAAAAAGCCCCCGTCAGATAAAGAAGACGAGAGCTTGTTGCTGCGAACAGACTTGTGGCGCAGGTAAGTTAACTTACTGCGGACACAGTGGTGGTGTCGTTTCTTGCACCCCTGCGGACACGCTGGGGCCGGTCACCATCATCCGGGACCAGAGCCGCCTCTGTCAAGCCTTTCTGAACTGCTGACAGTTGGCCGGTGATTGGCATCGGTGGATGGAGGGCGTACCCGTCTGACCACGGTGATTGTAGGTCAGTATCTGGCCACGCGCTAGCCCGGCACGCCAACTACTTTCCAGCAGAAGGGTCCGGGGTTGTCGTTGTCGTGCCCGGAGTTGGCGTCCGCTGAGCGGAGTTCGAGATCGCAGCACCGCCGAAGCCGAAGTGTGCATTCTCGGGGATGCCGACGAGGCGTAGCGCACGGCCGCGGGTGGCCAACTCGGCTCGGACGACGTCGGCGAGGCGGTAGAGAGGGCGGCCGGTCTCAGTGAGGCCGGCGCGGGGAAGGTATCCGCGGCTGGCCCAGCTGCGAATGGTGGCGGGGCAGACTGCGGCGGCCCCCGCGCTGAGGAACTGGCGGCCGCGAGTGACATGTGCGGCCGCCTCGACGGTTGTCAGAAGATTGGTGTTCATATGGGCATCCTCTAGGACACAAAAAAGCCCCTGATGTTGGTCAGGGGCTCGTACGGGCACAAATGTACTGCTGGCATCAGTGTGACGCTAAACGATGATCTTGTCCAGCGGGATGCGGTACGCACCGCTCCGACGGGGGTGGAGCGGTGCGCTTGGCATGGCGCGGTGGGGGAGCCGCTCGGAGGAGGCGCCATGAGCTCGCATCCGACGCTGGACCGGCGGGAGACTGCCGCTGCGTGCGGTGTCAGCCGTACAACTATCCGCCGTCGGCGTGAGGCTGGCGCCTTGCCCGGTGCGGTCGAGGATCCGCACCGGGGGTGGCTGATCCCTGTGGACGACCTGCTGGGCGCCGGGCTACGGCTGCACGCGCCGTCCCCACCCAACGAAACGGCGCCTCCCGAGCCTTCCGGACCGGAGGGCCAGCCGGCGGTCCCGGGGCCGGACGTGGTCGCTCTGCAGGCCGAGCTGGAACGCATGCGGCATGCGCACGCCCTGGCCGTGACCGAGGCGCAGCACCTGCGGGAGCAGCTGGTGGTGCGGGGTGAGCACGTCGCGGATCTCCGGGCGACACTGGCGGTGTTGATGCCCGCACCGGCCGGATCGCACGCGTGAAACGTGTACGACGTCTCTCATGGGACGCCGCCAGCTGGCGGTGTCGGCCGAACCAGGTGCCGTCGTCATCGCAGGGAATGGCAACTTCTCGCGATGACGAGGCGGTTTACATCAAGGTGTCGTCTCCTCCGGGGAGTGCGGAGTCCAGCGAGAAGCGGGGTTTCCTGTTCGCTGTGTTCTGCGGCCAGCGGACCCCTGCACCGGCAAGGCCGTCCAGCGTGGTGATGCCGCTGGCGCGGATGGACTCCAGGATGTCGGTCTGCTGAGGTTCAAGACTGACCAGGCGGGTCAGGACGGAGAGTAGATCGAGGAACTCTCCGGTCCAGTCCGGGTCCCATGCGGGGGCGTTGACGTCGTCGAGCGGCGAGCTGCGGCGGCCGCCGGGTTCCTTCTTGCGGTAGTCGAACCATGACTTGATGACGTTACGACCGCCGACCGTGTAGTCCCATACCTGCCGGCTGACCGGCCCGAACTCGCCGTCGCCCATGACGACGGCTTGACGGTCCGCGTCGTAGGCCAGGGTTTCCGGCAGTGCTGTGACGGGCTTCTGGCTGAGCGGGCGCTGTGGGTCGCCCACCGGCAGGCGCACGCTCCCCGCGGGCCGTCCCTCGCCGGTGAAGCACTGTCCGTACGTGTGGAGCCACAGCACCTGATGGCCGAGTGCGACTGCCTTCTCCCAGAGTTCCGCGTCCGTCGTGACGGGGACGCGTATGCCGGGTGTGGTCAGTTCGTCGGCGAAGGTCTGGGTGAACGCGGGGTGGGCCACGATGCTGGCGACGTAGGCGAGGACATCCTCCGGGTCAACCTTGGCACCGAGGGTGTCGGAGAGCGCCGTAGTCAGCCCAGGTGCGAGGTTGGGGGTCCCCTCGGGGTGGAGGAATGGGAGGGTTCTGCCGCCCTCGGAGCCCTTGAAGTGGTCGAAGTCCGGGATCAGGGCGGAGAAGACCACGCCCGGTCCGGGTCGGATGATCTTTCGGTGCTGCTCGACCATGAAGACCTGTCCGGGTATGCGTGCGGCCCACAGGTCGCGGCGGGGCATGTCCATCACGCGGGGGTCGGCGATCACCCATTGCCGGTCGAAGGCCCGGTATCCGACGCGCGCGACGGCGGGCTTGGGCGCGGTCTCCCGGAGGAAGGGCTTCTCGGGCGTGGGGCTGGTGTCGTCTCCGGGCAGGGGCGGTTTGGTCTTCTTGAGGTTGGCGTCGCGGCCTTCTTTGAAGAGCGTGGCTTTTCGCTCGAGGTCGCCTTCACCGATGAGCTGGGACCACCGGCGTTCCAGGACTCCGCTGCTGGGTGCGTAGACCCAGGTGCGGGTTGGGAACACGCCGGGTGAGTACCAGGGCAGGAGGTCGTCGAGTGCCGGGTAGGTGTCCCACTGGCTGGTGCTGGCGGGGGTGAGGGGGGCCGTCCAGTCGGTGCGGCAGTCGCGCCATCCGTCGTCGTCGAGCTGGGTGGCGGTCAGGGCTTCGAACTTGCCGGCGCGGCGCCCGGTGAGGGCGCGGTGGCGGATGCGGGCGGGTGTGGTGGTGTCGGTACCGGTGCGGCGGACGAAGATGCCGATGGCCAGGGGCTGGCGTACGCCTGGGAAGATGCGGGTCGGGATGTCCGGGGTCTGGCCTTCGGGGGTGCAGTCGATGATCCATCCCTCGGAGGCGTAGCGGCGCAGGTAGGTGCGCATGCCTTGGAAGGCGGGGCCGGTGAGGTAGCCGGAGGTGGTGATGAAGGCGATGACGCCGGGTTCTCCGTCGTCGGTGGCGGGGGTGGATTCCCAGGCTTTCCAGGTGGCCCAGCGCCAGAAGAAGACGTACAGGTTCTTCAGTTTGGCCTTGAAGCGGCTCATCCCGGGGACGATCCAGTCGTCCAGGATGGCGTCGTTGCCTTTCTTGTTCTTCAGCTCCAGGCCGCCGTTTTCGACCCAGCCGCCGGCGCCGTTGGCGAGTTCGGCGTAGGGCGGGTTGCCTATGACGACGGTGACGTTCGCCCGGGCCTTGATCTCGTTGGCCTTGCGGCGGGAGGTCGCGATGAGCTGGAGGGAGGAGCGGAGCTGGGTCTCGGCGGCGTTGGGGTCGTCCAGGGTGTCGGTGACGAACAGTTTGAGTCCGCCGTCCGGTGGGGCGGCCTGGTAGCGGTTGAGTTGTTCGGCGGTCCGTAGCTCGGCGACCGCGTAGGGGCCCATCTGGAGTTCGAACCCTGCGACGCGTTCGGCGGCCCGGGTGATGGCGCCGGAGACGGCTCCCGGACCGTCGTGTTCGGCGGCGTTCGCCGCGATGCGCTCGAGGACCGCGTGGAGATAGGTGCCCGTTCCCATGGCCGGGTCGACGGTGAAGACCCCGGGGTCGGCGAATCCTCGTGGTTTGCCGAGGCGGGTGACCAGGACGTCGTCGGTGAGCCGGACCATCTGTTCGACGACTTCGATGGGTGTGTAGTACGAGCCGGAGCTCTTGCGCAGCGCGGGGTCGTACTCGTCGAGGAAGTGCTCGTACAGGTGGAGGTAGGTGTCGCGGCCGCTGCGGCGGATCCGGTTCCAGTCGACGGCGTCGACCGTGCGGGCCAGGAGGTCGAGCGTGACGCGGAAGTCTCGGGCGACGTCGTCGGTGAGGAGCTGCAGTGCGCGCCCCATCAGGGAGTGGTCGGCGCGGAGTTTCTCGCCGATGGTGTGGAGGGACTCGCCGAAGACGGTGATGCCCTCGGTGCGGGCCAGCAGCAGGGCGAATGACACGGTCTGCGCGTATCCGTCGGCGAACGTTGTCTCGTCCGCGTGGGGGAAGAGCATCGCCCGCCACTCGGCGGCTAATCCGAGGAAGGGCTGCAGGCGTTCGTCGGCGCCGCCCCTGACGGCCGTGTGCTCGGCTGCCAGCTGGTCTCGTACCTCTCCGCGCAGCAGCCGTGTCATTCGAGCGATGGCCGTCACCAGGCTGTTGAGGCTGGTGATCGGTACCGGTTTCCAGACCAGGAAGTCAGCCAGCAGCGCCTCGAACTCCGGTGGTGCGGTCACCTTCCCGTCGTAGAGGTCGCCCGCGAAGTGCACCGTGCGCCGGTGCTCGCCGTCCTGGTACAGGCGCCACTCGGTGCCGTTGGTGTAGAGCAGGTTCGGCAGGTCCTTCTGTCGTTCCCACTGCACCTTGTCGTGTCCGCGCAGCGCGGTCGGGGCGATGGCCTTACCGGGTGCTTTGACCTCAATGTATCCGGTGATCGCCCCATCGATGCTGACCCCGTAGTCGGGCCGCACGCGCCGCTCGGTATCGCGCACCTCGTCGTGGAAGACGGCCCGCACCCCCAGCTCAGGTCCGGCTGCTCGCAGCAGACGCTCCAGCGGTGTACGTAACGCAGCCTCCGCCTCCCCCGGACCGGCCAGCTTCAGCGCACACTCCACACCGAACACCTCGACAGCCCTCGCAAGCCAACGCGGTATCTCTCCCATAACGCCCCCTCACCGAACAAAAAATGATCATGTCAGATCAGCTGATCATTCTTAACGGGCAGTCAGAAACGCTTTCATTACGACGAATTGGTACGACAGCTGACCTGTTCGTCGACCTGGGCGGTGTACAACGCGGCTTCGGCGGACACCGGCCGACGCAAGGCCCCTGAAAGCCAGCGCAGCACCGCCTGCCTTCCCCGTCTCTGCGTCCTCGGAACGACCGCTGCCCGCCCCGCCCGCCCTGCGCGGATCGCGTAGACCGCCCTCCCCTACCGCCTTGGCAGCACTCACGCCCACGGATGCGCCGGGTGCCCCTGAGGGCTCCGGGGCGCCCATGCTGCGTCGCGATGGCCCACTGGCCGCCGCGAGGTCCTCAGAAGCCAGCACAGCGCGCCGCCCGCCCTCCCTGCGACGGCAACCCGCTATCGGATCGGCCCGGGCGGTCAGCGGCAACGAGACCCGCTGGTACGCGGCCGCAGGGGTGGGGCCAGAATCTCCGCCATGTCAGAAACCTTCTGGGTCGCCCTCAGTGCGATCGTCGCCACCCTGGCCTTCGGTGGCGTCGTGTGGCAGGGATACCTCACACGCGGCGTACTGAAGGTCAATCAGCTCATGACCGCCGACGCCATCCGCAGCCGACTCGACTTCCAGGCCCCGGACGTCACCCTCAAGCTCAGTCCCCCTCCGTGGGACCCGCTGGCCGCGACCACCACAGGGATGCCGTGCAACCCATGGCCACAAGGGCACCGCTGGCACTTTCCCGCAGATCAGGAGGGCGCCAACCGTCTCGTACTGCAGCAGATCCTGGTCCTGGAGAACCTCAGCGACCGGCGCGTGCAGGCACGGTTCGACGGCGACCTGGTCGTGGCCGATGACGACAGGCGGCCCAGGGCCGCCGGCGTCATCGTCCTGGAACCCGGCGAGACCAGCCGGGACGTCTACCTGCAACGCGAGTTCACGATCAAAGAACTCTCGGAGAACTACACGGCGCAGCAGGCCGGTCAGGAACTGCCGCACAAGGTGACAGGCACCGTGACCGCAGAGGACGACCGCGACAACGGAAGCACGGATCGCTGGGACCTGGCACTGACCGGCTGCCCCGTCCAGCCCGTCCCCGACCGGGGAAGCCTGTGGATGATCGCTCCGTGGCACCTGACCGAAGGACCGGGGCTGCGCACCCTCAACTACAGCCTGCTCCCGTCGCGGCAGCGCATCCACTGGATCTCACGTGCCAGAGGGATTCAGCTCCCCACTCCGGACGGTTCGTAGCGGTGTAGCACCCACTACGCCATAGCGGCAGCACGGTCGGCACCCTCGACAAGATTAAGGACAGCCCCGGAGTGCGGGACCGGGGCGGGGCACCATGGAGCACATCCCGTACACGCCGCTGGAGTACCGGACCTCGTGCGGGCGCGGACTGTCACGTCGGCATCGGAGAAATGATCAGCCGAGACCACAGCACACGCTCGATGGCCTTGAGCCGTAGCTCGGTCCGTTGATGGAGATCACGTCGCGGTGATGCAGGAGGCAGCCCGAGGTTGGCGGTGACGGGGCCTCGTCGCCGAACACCTGTCCCACTCGCCGAAGGCCTTGTTCCGAGGAGGCCTCGCAGGATCAGTCATAGCTCGGGTTGCCGTTGCCGCCCTGGACGCAGGGAGGGGTGACCCCGACCGGGGCCACCCCTCCCTGCCGCGGACCCTCCCCGCGGCCACCAGCCACCAGTGGAACCCTTTCGGCAGTCATGCGGTGTGAGCGTCAGCAGATTCGTGCGGGGCAAGACGCCTCACACGTGGAAGAGGGCCCGCCGGAGCGGGGCCCTCTTCCATGTACGGACGTTGCTTAAGGTGTCTTGGGCTGCCAGCGGGCGGCGGCACCAATGGCACGGGCCTCGTCGGATACGGCTGCCCGGAGCTGCTGCAGGCGCTCGGCGTCCGCTTCCCCGCCGGCGGCCGCCGCGTCCCATCCGGCACGGAACGCGGTCTTGTCGAGCGCGGTCCGGACGTCGCGAAGCACGAGGAGCCCGGCCTCGAGGACGTCCAGGGGCGCGGGCTCAGAGCGGCGCGGCATCGGGCTCTTCTCGGCCGTGGCCACCTCGAGCTCCATCTCCTGCGCCGCAGCCTTCAAGGACGCGGCGGCGACCTTCCCGCCGTCAGCCTCCGCCCTCTCCAGCACTCCGTGGGCCACGTCCTGCCCGTGGGTCTCGACGATCGGTGCCAGGACCTTGGCCTGCGCGGGCAGCAGGGGCCTGTTCGTCGCCTTGCTGAGCGGGGCCACCAGGGCGAGGCGCTTGCCGTCCTTGATGAATTCGTAGACGGCCGTGCGGTCCATGTGGAGCACGGTGGTTGCGTACTCGTCGAGCGACGCGTAGCCCGCCTCTTTGTGGAGCTCGTCCTCCACGAGGATCGCCAGGGCCGCCCCGGCCTCGATGCGTCCGCGGACCCGGGCCGCGCGGACGCTCTCCATCTCGGTGAGCTTCGCCCGGCGCAGTGCGTCCTTAACGACGGCCAGGCGCTCGGCCGGCGTGCCGGTGACCTGATCACGCTGGAGCGGCGTGGCGTCGAACGGGTCGGGCAGCACCGGGACGGCGGAGGTGTCCGGCTCTACGGCGTCCCGCTTCGGGGCGCGCCCGGGGAGCAGTCCGGCGAGGCCGCCGCCGCCGGGTGTCAGGCCGAACAGGTTCCCCGTCGTCTCGGTCGTGTCGGTCATGCGGCGTGGTCCCTTTCAGCGGCTCGGAGCATTACCTCGCGGACGAGGTTGGCGAGGTCCTCGGCCACGGATGCCGAGGTGCGCGAGACCGCCGGACCCGTGGCGGGTGACCTGCCGTCGTACGGGTGCAGGACCCCATAGGCGGCTGGATGCTCCCGGTTCAGGCGGGCTATGCGGCGCTCGAAGCGCTCGCGAGGGCCGAGACGGGCGTAGTTCTCGGCGTCCTGGACGGCGGCCTCGGTACGGGCTGCCTGCTCGCGGAGCTGGGCGGTGTGCAGGGCGTAAGCGTGTGCCGGGGGTGGGGCTCTGGCGCACGCTGGGGTTATGAACGCGCCAATAGTCATTCACCGCCCCTCCGTGACCGGTGGGCGGCGGGTCACCATTCGGGGGCAGATCGCCGGTCTCGCCCACGACGACGGGGACGTCGTGGAGTTCCTGCGCCGCGCCGGCCTTCCCGACGCCGAGCAGCTGCTGGACGAAGCGTCGTGGGCGCCGCGGCGTGGCGGCGTAGCGGATCGGCCGGTGGTCAGGCGAGGGGACGCCGGGGGGAGGATGCCGCGGTCGCGGAGCTGCTGGAGCCTGTTCAGGCCGCCCGGCCGGTCACAGGGTGCTGGTTCGCCGTGCGGGCCGCGAGCAGCAGAGGCTGGTCTGCTCCTTCAGTTGACCTGCGCAACGCGTTTGTTGTCCGGCATCATCACGATATGCCGGTCGATCCCGTACTCAGGGCTCGTCCGCCAGCTGGAGCCGTCACTTATGTTCGTCCGGATCCGTCCGTCTCGTCGCGAGCTCAACCGCTCAGGCGGCCGGGCCCCTTGAGAGATCGGTCTCTTCGCTGATGCCTGCCTCCCTTCTGCTGTCGGCACCGGCGTCGCGTTCTGCTACGACACAGCCAGGGCTGGTGCGGCTCGCGCCGCTGCAGGGTGAGACGAACCTTTCGTATCTGGACCGGCTGGCCGACCGCTACCGCCTTGGCGTCAAAGACCTCATCCCGCCGCTGCTCCAGGACGGCACAGAACTGTTCAGGGGCTTCCGCACGGACGGGGAGGTGTACCTCAACGCCGAAGCGCGCGCCCGTGTCTCCGCGTTCTGCCGCGTGTCCGAGAGCGTCCTGGGAAGGGCTCTGCCCGCCTGGGCCGCCCATGAGCCCTTGTCACCGGACGGGGCGGGTCCGGCGGGGCGGTTCCGCTTCGGAGCTGTGGTGCCGGCCGCGGGGGAAGGCTGCCGGCTGTGTACGTCAGCGCGCACCGGAGGGGCCAAGCCCGCGCGGCTGTATCTGCAGCCGCACACCCGGGTCTGCCCGCGCCACCGGCGCTGGATGCTCGGCACCCAGTGGGTCGACGGCGCGCCGGCGGGCACCGAGCAGATCGGCCTGGCGGGTCTGCCCGAGGTGCTTTCAGCGCACCGGTCCCACCTGCACCTGCTGCGGCGCCGTCCGGACACGGCCCGGGCGTTCGAGGTCGCTCACGCCGTGATCGTCTCCTGGTGGGCGCAGCAGTGGCCGGAGGAGGAAGAGTGGCCCGATCGGGTACGTCAGATGGCGCCGTCGGGGGCAGATGCGGGCTGGTGGCGGCTTTTGGTGCGGGACGCGGTTGTCTACCCGGAGACGGTTGCCCTGGCCCGGGTCCTCACCGGCGCACACGTGAGGCAGCGGCTGCTCGTTGAGACCGGCGGGCATCTGCCCCACATGCTGGCTCATACCCCTGCCTTCATTGCTGGGTTGGCGCGGGTGATGAGACGGCCGTGGCTGCTTGATCGGGTCGCCTCGGCTTCGGTGGGCCCTTTGCTGGTCTGGGTGCAGCACTGTGTACGGGCTGGTGCGGGCTCGGCCGCCGCCGGGAGTCTGTGGGAGCTGCGCACGGCGCACCGGCCTCGCAGCGTCGCCCGTGAGCTGACCGTCTACCGCGGTGCTGCCGCCCGGCGGGAGGAGGCTGCGGGCGGCGGGGGGCAGCGTCTGGGGTTGCGGCACACTTCGGATCAGGCGTTCACGGCCGGTTTGGCCCATGCCCGTGCTTATGCCGCTGTCCACGGCCACCTCGCCGTCCCGATCGGCACCTGGTTCAACGGCTTCGCCCTGGGCCGGTGGCTGTCCGATCACCGTGAATCTGCTGCGCTGCCGCCCGAACACGTCGCGGCACTCGAGGCGCTGGATCTCTGGTGGCGGCCGCCGTGGCCTGTGACGTGGCAGCGCTTCTACTACCAGGCGCAGCACCACACCCGCGCCTGCGGGGCTTTGCGGCCCGAACACGGCTTCCCCACCACCGGCTTCGGGTTGGGTCAATGGCTCTACCAGCAGTGCGTCGGCTATGAGAGTCTGCACTCCGCGCAGCGGGGTCTGCTGGCCGGTATCGGCCTTACTTGTGAGGCCGTACGGGTGGCCCGCCCCGGTAAGCACCGGGCTGCTTCTTTCCAGCGCGCTCTTGGCTGTGCGCGCGCGTTCGCGGAGGCTCACGGGACGTTGGTGCACGCGACTACCGGCACGGTCCAGGACGGCCACAGGCTGGGGCAGTGGCTGGCCGGCGAGCGCAGCAAGGACCGAGCCCACCAGCAGCGTCACGGCACCCACTCCCCCGGGGCGCTGGCACTCTTGGCGATCGACCCGTGGTGGAATCCGCCGTGGTCACTGCAATGGCAACGCTCCTGGTATCAGGCTCGCGCCTGTGTCCAAGACGGCAAGGTCCTCAACGCGGCGGCGGGGTTTCCTGGCACCGGCAGCAAGGTCGCCACGTGGCTGACCACCCAATGTGCCCGGTACGACACGCTCCTGCCCGAACAGCAGGACCTCCTCGCCCGCATCGGTATCACCGCAGCCGCCGCTCTCGAAGCCACTACCCGGCCCACCGAGAGCGGGACTGACTACGCCACCGCGTTGGGACACGCCCGCTGGTATCACGCGGTCCACAACACACTCGCTGCGGCGACCGGCACCATCCATGATGGCTTCCACCTGGGACAATGGCTACGCCGACAACGCCAGCACGCCCGTGACAACGCCCGCCGGGGCGCACCTTCGCCGGCCGCCGCGAAAGCTCTGAGCGCGCTCGATCCGTGGTGGTGCCCGGCCTGGAGCCTGGCGTGGCAGCGCTCTTGGCAGCGCATCCACGACCAGAGCGAAACCGGCGCCCGGCCTGGGACCGGTCATCACTCCCGCAGCCTCACTCCCGTCCAGCGCGCCTGGCTGCGCCGGCAGCACACCCGGTACCACGATCTGCACCCCGGTCAGCAACGCCTCCTGGCCGGCATTGGCCTCACCACCCGGACCACGGCCGGACCCGGGCCCGTCCCACCGCACGCCGAGTGACTATCCACCCTGGTGATGGTGGGACGTGGTGCGAGGGCTTGCCAGCTCGGCGGTGCGTGGCGCTGATGGGTTGAGAGCCACACGGAAGTACTGTGAAGAACGCCCGCCAAGGCCGGTGAACGCGAGAGCGTGGTGGAGTGACCCCTCGTCCCGGCCTCCTGTCGACAGTTCCTCTGCAGAGGGAGACGACCTCGTCGCTGATCTGCCGCATCGCGAGCCGCTACGGGCTGGAAGCGAAGGCGTTGCGGTCCTGCTGGAAGTGGCACAGTCACCAGCCCCGGCACGACGGCGGGGGTGCACGGGCAGACGCCGAGGTGCTGTTGAACACAGCTGGCCGGCAACTCCTGGGAGGCTTGTGCGGCGTCGAGGAAGACGTGCTGGCGCGGGCGTTGCCGTCCTGGGGACACCGGGACGCCAAGGTGCCCGCCGAAGAGGGCGGAGTGCCGGCGGCGGTGTGGCGGATCGGGGGGACGGTCGCCGGACCGGTGGCATTCGGCTGCCGCCTGTGCACCGCCCGGCGTACGGGGACGGTCGTGCGGGTGGTGCGGTACTCACCTCTCTGGTCCCGGGTGTGTGTCCGGCACGGGAGGTGGTTGCTGGACGCGGACGCCGACCAGCCCTACGAGTACCTGGACGTGCGGTGTCTGCCGGAAGTTGCCGCGGCGCAGCGGCGGTGGGTGGGGGTGGCGCGGCGCGTGGTGCGGGCGGGGGCTCAGCCGGAGCGGGTGTTCGCGCTGGCGCACGCGGTGGTGACCCGCTGGTGGGAGCAGGCCCTGCACTGGGAGCGGGAGAAGGTCTGGCCGCGGCGGTTGCATCAGGTCGCGGGCGGTGATGCCGGGGGTGATCTGGAGTGGTGGCGGATCGTGGGGCGGGGCGCGGTGGTCTTCCCCGAGGTGGTGGCGGTCGCCGACGCGCTGCTGGATCCGGCCATGGGCGAACTGGTGTGGGTGGACAGTGGTGCCGGGCAGCCGCGGGCGCTGCCCGTCGATGGGTTGTTCTGCCGTCGGCTCGGTGAGCGGGTGGGGCGGGAGTGGCTGGGGCCTCTGGTTGCGGCGGACCATGGCGGTCCGCTGATCGCGTGGATGGGCAGCGTGATCCGGTTGCGTCGTGGGGCCGGTGGGCCTCCCGGATATGACAACGACCCCTGGTGGCTGCGTCGGGAGTATCAGCCGGTGACGATGGCGGGGCAGTTGCGGGTGCTGGGCAAGGAGAAGAAGGCACCCGGTTCGGGGACGATGTGGCGGACGGTGGTGCCGGCTGAGCAGCGGATGCGGATCGGCAGTGCCGAGGAGCAGTTGCTGCAGCTGCGCGGCGTGCAGAGCGGGCCGACCGCCGAGGTCGCCCGGCAGCTGCTGCAAGGCCTCGGTCACAGTGCCGGTCTGGTCGAGGCGGCCTGGAAGCGGACCGCGGTGGCGGCGGTGAACGGCGGGGTGCCGTTGGAGGAGGTGGCCCGGTGGGCGGATATGTCCCCCGGGACACTGAGAAGGATGCTGACGGCAGGCGGGCAGGAAGAGGACGGCTGAGATCAAGGTGGGCCCGGGCGCATCGCCTGTTAGCTGATACAGCACTCGTTTGTGGCAGAAACCCTGAAAACGACGATGCTTGTCGGCGGGAGCGGCTTGGCTGACGCGGGTGATCAGCACAGGAGAGGCCGCCCGGCCCGGGGGCCGGGCAAGGCGAGCGGCCGTGGATCGTCGGAGCGGCTTCGAGGCGGTGTTCCTCGATCCGGTGGGGCAGCCGGTTCAGCAGCGGTGGGCGGATGCCGCCATGACCGTGGGATTCGAGGAGTTGCGACCGGTGTCGGCGTTCCCGGTGATCCCTGGGCGCCGCTGGGGGCCGGGGCTGTGGTGGTCGGCGACCACCGGGCGGCACGTGGCGGCCGGGTCGAACGCGATGCGCACCCAGCTGATGGTCCTGGACCGCGACCCCGATGTGACCGGGCTCGCGGGGCGTCCGGTGCGGCTGCTGTGGCGCGAGGAGCGGGGCCGGGTGCGTTCCTGGGTGCCGCAGCTGTTCGCCCGGTACCGCGACGGCACGGGTCTGCTGGCCGACTGCCCCAGCCACCTGGAGGCCGGCGGCGACCGCGCGGTGAAGGCCGCCGAAGCGGTGAACGCGGCGTGTGAGGAGATCGGCTGGGCCTACCGGCGTCTTGCGCCGCTCGACGACGTCCTGGCCGCCAATCTGAAATGGCTGGCCGGCTACCGCCACCCCCGCAACGCCGGCCGCCCCGGCCTGACGCCCACGGTGGTGGAGGCGTTCGCGCGGCCGCGGCCGCTGATCGAGGGCGTCGAAGCGGCCGGCGACCCGATCGAGGTCCTGCCGGTGGTCTTCCACGCCCTGTGGCACGGCCGGGTGACGGCAGATCTAAAGGCGCCGCTCCACGAACGCCTCCTGGTCGGTCCCGCGGGCTGGAGTGGCCCGCGTCCGGGCACGGCGGGAGGGGCCCGGTGACCGCGCGGCGCAACGCCCGGCCATCGGTGACGGTCGGGGCGCAGGTCCGGTTCCGCGGTGTGAAGTGGCAGGTGGTCGCCCTGTCCGGGCAGACCATTCACCTCGTCGGCCCGGACGGCGGTGGCGAGGCGGTGCTCGCCGGGTACCTGTTCGCCGATCCCGGCTTCAGCGTCATCGGGGCCGAAGTGCCGCAGGCGGCCCCGCAGTGGGGGCTGTTCGAGACCGCCCCCGCCGCGGCACGTGAGAAGGCCCTGGCCTGGCAGCGGCACGTGCGGGAAGTCGAATGCGGCCTTGCCGACGGGCCCGGCAGCGCTGGAGCGGTGCGTGAACAGTACGCCCCAGAGCGGCACACGCTGGCCGAGCGGGAACAGGCCAAGGCCGAGGAGCTGACCGCTCTGGGCTTCGGCCGGGTGTCGCGCACCACGGTGCAGCGCATGCGGCTCGCTTATCGCAAGCAGGGCCTGTGGGGGCTCTTGGACCACCGCACCACTCGTGCCTCCAGCCCCACCGGGCGGTCCGACGAACGGGTCGTCGCCGCCGTCCGTGAAGCGCTGCGCCGCCGGCGCGGGCGCTCCAAAGGCACCATCAACGGCCTGTTCCCGCTCATCAACCAGATCCTCGAAGATCAGCACGGCCCCGGTACGGTGCCCGTACCGTCCCAGGCGACGCTGTACCGGCTCGTCACCACACTCGCCCGCCCCGGCGAACTGCCCAGCGGTCCGGTGCGGCAGGTGCCCGCGAGTGTCGAGGGGCGAGCCTTCACCCCTGCCACGGCGCTGCGGCCGGGCGAGCAGGTCCAGATCGACACCACCCGCCTGGATGTCCTGGCCCTCTTCGACGACGGGCACCTGGCCCGACCCGAGCTGACCATCGCCGTCGACGTCGCCACCCGCGCCATCCTCGCCGCCGTGCTGTGCCCCAGCGCGACCAAAGCCGTCGACGCGGCCCTGCTGCTCGCGGAGATGGCCGTCCCGCACCCCGCCCGCCCGACCTGGCCGGACATCCTGCGCATGGACCACGCCCGCGCACTCCCCCACCAGCGGCTGGCCACGCTGGACGAGCGTCTGGCCGGTGCGGCGGCCCGGCCGGTCGTCCTGCCCGAGACGATCGTCGTCGACCGCGGCAAAGTCTTCATCTCCCGGGCGTTCACCGCCGCCTGCGAGACCCTCGGCATCAGTGTCCAGCCGACCCCGCCCCGCGCCCCCAACGCGAAGGGCATCGTCGAGCGCACCTTCGGCTCCATCAACGCCCTGTTCTGCCAGCACCTGCCCGGCTACACCGGATCCAACGTCACCCGCCGCGGCCCCGACACCGAGAAAGACGCCTGCTACAGCGTCACCCAGCTCCAGGACCTCCTCGATGAGTGGCTGGTGCACTACCACCACCGGCCCCACGAAGGGCTGCGCCACCCGATGATGCCCAGGAAGGCCCTCACCCCGAACCAGATGTGGGCCGTCCTTGTCGCGGTCGCCGGGTACGTGCCCGTCCCGCTGACCGGGCGCGACTACCTCGAACTGCTCCCCGTGCGCTGGCAGGCCATCACCCCCGGCGGCATCACCATCCACCACCGCACCTACGACGCGGACCTCCTCGCCCCACACCGCGGCCGGCCCTCCCCCGTCGCCGGCCGCGGCGGGAAATAGGAGATCCACTACAACCCCCACGACGTGCGCCAGATCTGGGTCCGCCTCCCCGACGGTGAACTCACCGAGATTCCGTGGATCCACCGCGACCACGTCCACCGGCCCTTCGACGAACGCACCTGGCAGCACATCCGCACCCAGGCCGTTGACGGCAACCACGGTGACGAAGAGCAGCACGAAGCCAGCCTCGCCGACGCCCTCGACCAGCTCATGCGCCGCGTCCACAGCGGCCACTCCACCACAACGGAAAGGGCACTCCTGGCCCGCACCGCTCACCTCCCTCTCCCCGCAGCCCGCGACGGGGACCACGACACCGAAGCACCCACCGACAGCCCGGCGCAGCAAGCCACCGAAGGTAACGACGACAGCATCGACGACCTCGACAACCTGCCCGACGACGACGTCAGCCCCGCCCCGGCCACCGGATTCGGGCTCTACAACGCGCACGAGGAAGCCGACAAGTGGTGAACCCGAGCCCGCCAAGCGCGAGCAGCACACAAGCCGGCGCCGGCGAAAACGGCGGATCCGAGTTGTTCTGGCCGCTGACCACCTGGCAGGGCTGGCACCGCTTCGCCACCACCGCCCCCGTCGTCCCTCCCCTGCCCGGCGACCGGCTCCGCAGTACGGAGGAACGCCTGGCCTACCACTCCAGCTTCGTCACCATCCGCACCCCCGCCATCCACGCCCTGGCCACCCAGGTCCGCACCCTGATGATCCTCGGACGCCATCAGCAGACCACCGCACGGCCCTCACTGATCGTCACCGGACCGGCCGCAGCCGGGAAGACCACCGCGCTCCTGAACGTCGGGCGTACCTGCCACCTTGCCCACACCCGCAAAAACCCGCCACCACCCGGATCAGCGCACGCCTCGGTGCCCGTCGCGTATGTTCTGGTCCCGCCCGGCGCGACCGCGAAAACCCTCATCACCGAGTTCGCCCGCTACCTCGGCATCCCCGTGGCCGCGCGCATGACCCAGACCCAGATCACCGAAGCCGTCTGCCACACCTACACCCAGGCCGGTGTCCAGCTCGTGATGATCGACGAGATCCACCGCCTCAACCCCCGCACCACCACCGGCGCCCAAACCGCCGACCTTCTGAAAGACCTCAGCGAACGCCTTCCCGCGACATTCGTCTACGCCGGCATCAACGTCACCGACACCCCCCTCTTCACCGGCGTGAGAGGCGCCCAACTCGCCGGACGCGCCACCCTCGTCGACTGCGGCCCCCTCCCCGCCCGCCACGGCACCCGCCACCCCTTCCACGAGGTCATCACCGACATCGAAAACCACCTCGACCTCCAGCAGCACAAACCCGGCACTCTCCCCCGCCACGCCCCCTACCTCCACCAGCGCACCGCCGGCCGCATCGGATCCCTCACCCGACTCATCCGCCAAGCCGCCATCACCGCCATCCACGACGGCACCGAACGCATCACCAAAACCGCCCTCGACACCATCCGCCTCGACCACCTCGCCGAAACCCAACGCCGCCCCCGCCGAGGCCGATAGGCACACCTGCCAGGCAGACAAAACGGCGCTGACCAGCACAAACACCAACTGGGCCTTTACACGCTAGAACTAACTACAACAGACCCATCCCCGCTCAGCACAGAACACATAAACCCAGCTCAGGTACCCCAACCCACCTGTACGAGCCGCCAATTCCACCTCTCAGCGAACCAGCAACACCCCAGACCAGCTACCTCGCTGTGCACCAACACCCCCCCTCCCAGCGTTACGAACGCCGCACCCACGACTACCTGCGGCACGGCATCACCAGCCTGTCCGCCGCCTTCAACATCGCCGACGGCACCGTCATATCAGCGTTCCACCGCCACCACCGGGCGATCGAGTTCAAGAAGTTCCTGATCCGGATCGACAAGGCGGTGCCCGCCGGACTCGACGTGCACCTCGTCTGCGACAACTACGCCACCCACAACACCGCCGACATCAGGACGTGGCTCGGCAGACACCCCCGCTTCCACGTCCATTTCACCCCCACCGGCTCCTCGTGGATGAACCAGGTGGAGCGGTGGTTCGGCCTGCTGACCGACAAACTCATCCGCCGCGGCGTCCATAGGTCCGTGAAAGCCCTGGAGGACGACATCACTGCATGGATCGACACCTGGAACGAGAACCCGCGGCCCTTCACCTGGACCAAGACAGCCGACGAGATCCTCAACTCTCTCGCCGACTACCTCACCAAGGTCGGAACCACCGGCCAGAAAACAGAGCAGAACTACAGTAGTTCAGAGAGCCGCCAGTCGGCGCCATGGCCGCCCGCAATAGGGTTGACAGCGACGACGACGCCCTGAGCCGACCCCTAGGAAGGCCAGGGACCAGGGGGGAACGTGATGGACAAGGACAACGCCGTCATGCGGCGCACTAGGACAGTCCGGGCCACTGTGTCCGCGGGCATCGCGGGCGCGACGGTGATCGGTCTCGGTGCGGGGGTGCTGCCCTGGTGGCAGGTACTGGCGCTCGCTCTGCCCGCGACCGGACTCGCGGGCTGGACCGGATCGCGGATCGGTCGTATCGACGGCATCCGCGCCGCCCGCCTGGAACCCGGGGAACGCGTGATCGGCACCTACGCGGTGCGACCGCCGTACACCGAGCACACCCCGCCCTCGCCCCACGAAGGGACGCAGTACCACCTCCGTGTCACCTCACGCGGCGTGGAGATGTGGGAACGCGCCGAGCTGCTCTGGAAGCACCCCTGGCCCGAGCTCCGGGTGATCGTCGACGGTCCCCGCCTGCGCATCCACCACCTGGGGCAGGAAGCCGGAACGATGCTGCTGGAACAACCGGGCGCGGTCGCCGAGGTCCGACTAGCTGCTCAACGGCACGGCGTCGCCTGACGGCGAGGGCACCTGCCCCGCACATCCGGGGCCGGCCGAATCAGGCGGTCGTCAGGGGCGAACGCTCCTGACTTGCGGCGCCCAACGGGCCCCCGCTGCCGCGAAGCCAGCGCAGCGCCGCTCCGCCTTCCCCGAGACCACGCCCACCACACCCCCCACAGCAGAAAAGGCCCGTCAGAAGAGGGGAAAACCGAATACTCACCACACGGGAGGTCAGCGAAAAGGCGTTGAACGCCCTTTCCCCCCGGCAGTGGCTCTATCGAGCAGTAGTGGTTCTGGCCCACTTCTTGTGGTGCGTACGCAGGGTGACTGTTGATCTTCGTGTGGTGCCTGTTGAGGTCGCCCGAAAAGCGCCCGGTTGGAGAGCGGTGTGGTTGACAGTGGTTCGCCATGAACGAAGTGCTTCCGCAGCTCGACGAATTGCTGTTCTCCTCGGTCGCCGGTGCGTCCGTTGAGTCGGTCGAGGTGACCGCCGCAGTCGTCCGGATCAAGGCCCGTACAACTTCCCGTCGGGCGGCCTGCCCGAGATGCGGATGATGGTCGCAACGAATACATGGCTCCTACGTACGCTCCCACCGTGGCCTTTCGGCGGTCGCCGGGTTCGTCGTGATGTCGTTGCGGGTGCATCGGTTCGCCCGTGTGGAGGATTCCTGTTTGCTCAAGACCTTGTGCATCATGTCCCGGACCCGGTCCGCACTGGTGAATGCAGGCTCGGCGATCTTCACCACGGGCATGCTCTGCGCGGCCAGCTGGACCATCCGGGCCCGGCGCCAGGTCACCACCGAACGCGTACGAGGCCATATCTCCGGGCCCCTCAACTCTGACGTGGGCAGCGCCTGCGGCGTCTCTGTCAAGGTGGCGCGACTGGCCGACAATGAGGGCTTCTGGCTGAGCTTGTTCTTTATCTACCAGGATCTACCGATAGCTCGACCTAGGTCGAAGGTCGGGGTGTTCCGACGGCGTGTGGAAGATCGAGCATGGAGACATGGAACCTGCTCCCTTTGATATCGATGCCTTCCTCAGTCAGCCGCTCACCGCGCGCATCGCTACCGACGGGCCGAGCGTACGACCTGTGTGGTTTCTATGGGAGGAGGGTGCCTTCTGGGTTCTGACCGGCCCCTGGACCAAGCTGTTTCACCGGGTGAGTGCGGACCCGCAGATCGCTCTTGTGGTGGACGTATGTGACATCGCTACGGGGCTTGTTCGCCAGGTCATTGCCCGTGGCCGGGCCGAACTTGTTGGCTTCGACGTCCCACGTGGGCGCCGCAAGTTGATCCGCTACCTGGGCGCGGATGAATCATGCTGGGATTCGCGTTTTGTCCGCTACCTGCATGATGATCCTGATGAGCGCGGCACGGTATGGCTGCGGCTGTCCCCCTCTTCTGTGACAGCCCGCGATCTGAGCTATACGGTCGTTCACTGATCTTGTGCTCTGCCTACCAGGACCTGCCGGGTCTACCGATGGCCTTGAGGGCCTCGGGGCGTTTGACGGTCTCGCCGACGTCGTAGCGGGGTGCTCGGTGTTTGTTCTTGGCGCCGGGTGGCCGTCCGGGGCCGGCGCCTCGGGGTTTGGGAACACGGGCCGGGCAGGCGAGGTGAGCGCGGATGTTCCTGAACCCCCGGCGGACCCGGGCCGGAGTGAGCCGGTCGGAGCTCGTGGGTTTCTCCCAGGGCCGGCGGAGGTCTTCGGCGAGGGGACGTGCGAGCCGGAGCTGGGTGTGGGCGACGATCAGGATCCAGGTCCAGCGGTCCGCCGCTTCGGGAGTACGGAGTTTCGGGGTGGTCCAGCCGAGGGTCTGTTTCGCGAAGCGGAAGGTGTGTTCCAGATCGAAGCGGCGGAGAAATGCCTGCCAGAAGCGGTCCACATCGTTGGGGGTGGCGCCGGTCTTGGAAGACCACAACCATACCGGCGGTGCATCCCGTTCCTTCGATAGATGCTCGACCTTCAACCTCATCAACGTCCCCTCGACCAGCGGGAGTTCACCCTCGTGATCGAGCCAGGAGGAGCGGTGGGTGAGCCGGGGGTGGACCCGGTCCCACGCCTGGGTCTCGGCCTTGCCGTAGTTGGTGGTGTCGGTGACGGTGGTGATCGCGGGCTCGGGCCAGGTCTCCGGCTTCGTGAAGCGGAACTCCGGGCCGTGCTTGGGCGGCCGGCCGTTGACTCCGCGCGTCCGCGGCGGCTTCGGCAGACGCATCACACGGTCGGAGCGAACCCGGCCCACCAGCTCGACCGGCAGGTCGCGCAGGACCCAGGCCAGACGGGTGACGTCATAGCCTGCATCGCTCACGACCACGGTATGAGGATCTCCGTCCTGCCACTGACCAGCGGCGATGAGCCGCTCAACTACTCCTCGGAGCTGGGCGGCGGTGATCGCGGTCGCGTCGTCGGCCGGGCCGAGCCGGACCGCGTCCAGGATCGCGGTCCAGGACGTGGCACCCGGCTCCAGGACGGCGACGAAGGAGTAGGGCCAGCCCGGGATGAACTGCGAGGCGGTCTTCGCACGGCCGTAGACGTGGCAGAACAGCCGCTCGGCCGAGCACGGCGCGTCCGAGCGGAGCCACGGTGACACGTCGACCGCCAGGACCAGGCGCCCGCCGTCGAAACGCGGCAGCGACAGCCCGGCCAGCGCCGTCCGCAGCCGATCGGTGTCGATGCGGCCGTGGTTCAGGCCGCCGTACATTGCTCCGTGTCCACGACGATGTTCGGGCAACAGCGTCAGGTCCACCGGTGACTTCACCGCACCGTCGGCACACAGCACCGCGTCCGCCAGCTCGAACAACTCATCCCGCCGGGCGGTCAGACACTCGTAGAACTCTCCCCGGAAGCGTGACGCTTCCGCGAACGCTTCCCTCCGGACGGCATCAGGCAGCAGACTCACCCTCACGCCTTCGTCTTGGTCAGTGCACCTTGGTCGGAGCACATGATCAGACGAAGGCCGCCCCCGCGTCCGGCGAATCCCCAGGTGAGCGACTCAGTTCGAGACACCGTTCGAGGCCGGAAGAAAAAGAACAAGCTGAGTGCCTGTGTCTGAACCTCCAGCCGGATTCTTCGCAGGTCAGGATTCGAACAGGGGCGGCTGGGTCCGTTTCGCGGGCAGCGTGAGGTGACCGGATCTTCGGTGCGGAGCCTCGCGGACGTGGAAGAGTGAGCCGGGAGTCCTGTCGCAGGGGAACGTGGTCTGAGGAACATCGGCGTCAGATCGTGCACTGAGCCTCCGTCCGCCCTGGTGGGCGGCTGGGACCAGGCAAGGTTGCCAGCCCGCGCGATGCCCGACCCGGACACCGGGTTCGCCCGGCTGTCGTACGGGCAGGCCCGCGCCCTGCTGGACGAGCACACCGCCGTACGTGGACCTGGAACGCGCTGGGTTCTGCGCGAGTGCCGCCACTCCTCCCTGACCCACCTCGGCGAGCAGGGCGCGTCGTTACTGATGCTGATGGCGAACCGGAGAACGTCCGGCGCTATTCAAGCCGCCCCCAGAGGCAATCGCCGAGCTCACCAGTCTGCTCGCTCCCGCCGGCAGCCGTCGCTGACCGCTGAGCAGGACCTCACCCGCAGCATGCCCGCGGACTGGTCAGGCGCCGACTGCACGAGGCGGCGTCGGTGCTGTTCTCTTGACGCCGCGGTCCGGCGAGAAGGAACTCTCCGCGACGGCGATCCGCCGATTCCCGGGCCGTGACGGCGGCTTTCTCAGCCCGCTCCGACGTCATGATCAACAGCTCGGTGACCGGGCCTTGTGAGCGATCCGGCCGGTCGGCGGACCCGGTACAAACCCCAGGCGAAGTCAGGCCACACCCGCACAGGGGTGGTCGGGTGGGGAGGATCCGGCCGACGTACGCGACACAACATACCGACGGGCGCGTCGGCAACATCCGATAAGATGCCGACAGCTGTGTCGTCAAGTTTAGGTAAAGCGGCGACGTGGCCAGTCTGTCGTGTCCTCATTCCCTTCATCGCTCGGAGAGCTCCGTGTTCCTTGCCCTACGCGATCTGCGCTTCGCCCGCGGTCGCTTCGCCCTGATGGGCGCGGTGGTCGCGCTCATCGCCGTACTCGGTGTCCTCCTGTCCGGGCTTGCCTCCGGTCTGGCGGACGCCGGCATATCCGGCCTGCGCGCGCTGCCCGTAACCCACCTGGCCTTCGACGAGAAGGCGACCAGCGAGCAGTTCTCCCGCTCGACCGTGGAGCAGGAGGACTGGCAGACATGGTCCAGGGCTCCGGGCGTGGAGCGCGCGGAGCCGTTCGGGAACACCCTGGCCAATGCCCAGGTGACCCAGGGCGCCAAGAAGGGGGAGCAGGTCAATCTCGCCGTCTTCGGCATGACACCGGACTCCCCTCTGGCGCCCAGCCCCAGCATGGGTAAGGGCCTGAAGGAGGGCAGTGCAGGCATCGTGATCACCCAGGAGACCGCCGACCTGGGCGTGGAGATCGGCGACGTGCTGACCGCGGACAAGAGCGAGGTGCGGCTGAAGGTCGTGGGACTGGTCGACGAGACCGTCTCCTATGGCCACATCGGCGTCGTCTACACAGACCTCGACACGTGGCGGCATCTGCACTACGGCCTGCCCGGCGACCTGCCCGATGCCGCGAGCCGCCAGGCCACTGCCGTCGCCCTGACCCTGAAGCCGGGCGCCGACGTCGCCGTGGTCGAAAAGGCAACCGGAACCCTCGCCGAGACCAAGGAGGCCACGTTCAACGCGTCCCCCGGCTACGAGGCCGAGTCGAGCACCATGGCCCTGATCAAGGGGTTCCTGTACGTCATCTCCGCCCTGGTCGTCGGCGCGTTCTTCACCGTCTGGACCGTCCAGCGCAAGCCCGAGATTGCCCTGATGAAGGCACTGGGCGCCCCGACCGGGTACATCCTGCGCGACGCGCTCACCCAGGTCGTCGCCGTGCTCGTCGCAGCCACGGCCCTCGGCACCGCCGTCGGCCTGGCCCTGGGCAGCGCGATGATCGGCAAGGCCCCCTTCTCCCTCTCCGCACCGGCCATCGCCACCTCCTCCGGCCTCCTCATCGTCCTCGGGACCGTGGGCGCTGGCGTCGCTGTCCGCCGCATCACCGCCGTCGACCCCCTGATCGCTCTGGGAGCCACCCGATGACCACACCCGCCCCCGACCACCAGGCCGCCGCGGACACCGACCGCTCCGGCGGGCTGCGCCTGGACGACGTCACCCTCACCCTCGGCGACGGCGATACCGCCGTCACCGCCCTCGACCACGTCGGCCTGACCGTTGCCCCCGGCGAGTTCGTCGCTGTCGTCGGCCCCTCCGGATCCGGCAAGTCCAGCCTCCTCGCCGCCGCCGGCGGCCTCCAACGGCCCACCTCGGGCACCGTGCACATCGCCGGCACCGAGCTGACCGCCCTTTCGGACAAGGAACGCACCGCCGCCCGCCGCCGCCACATCGGCTTCGTCTTCCAGCAGTCGAACCTGCTGGCCTCCCTCACTGTGAGGGAACAGCTCCTGCTGCCCCTGCACATCGACGGACGCCTCGACACCACTGCCCGGGCCCGTGCAGACGAACTCATCGAAGCCGTCGGACTGACCCACCGCGCCGGCTCCCGTCCGCATCAGCTGTCGGGCGGCGAGCGCCAGCGCGCGGGCCTGGCCCGCGCCCTGATGACCTCCCCCGCCGTCCTGCTGGTGGACGAACCCACCTCGGCACTGGACCGGGTACGGTCCGCCGAGGCGGTGCGGCTGATCGCCGAGCAGACCCACGAGCGCGGCACGGCCACGGTCATGGTCACCCACGACACGGCGATAATGGACGCTGCCGACCGGGTGTACGAGATGGTCGACGGCCGCCTGTCCTGACAGGGGCCGCCAACCGGCGCCGCATTCCCGGCCCTGTCCACCCTTACAGGAGCCCGCCCCCCATGCCGAAGATCAACGCCTCCACCGTCGCCGAGCACCGCGCCCAGCAACGCGAGGCGCTGATCGGGGCGGCGATCGACATCCTGGTCAACGAGGGCGCCGCCGCCGTCACACCGGCGGCGGTCGGCGCCCGCGCGGGCCTGGCCCGCTCCAGCGTCTACCAGTACTTCGACTCCTCGCCAGCCCTCCTGGCCACCATCACGGAGGAAGCCTTCCGACGCTCCAACGAGGCACTCACCCGCGCCATGGCCACTGCGAAAGGCCCACTGGAACGCGTCGAGGCGTTCTTCGGGGAAAGCCTCCGCCTGGGCGCCGAAGGCGCACACCGGCCCGCCGTCGCCCTCATGAACGCCGGCCTTCCTCCCGCCTGCCAGCAGAGGCTGATGGAACTCCACCTGGACCAGGTCGAACCGTTCCGCGCCGCCGTCCGGGAGCTTGGCGCTCCTGAGCCCGCGCTCACGGCCGACCTCATCGCCGGAATGCTGCACACCGCCCTGGCCGCCGTCGAGAACGGCACCCCCCTCGATACGGTCACACAGCGCACCCTCACCCTCGTACGCCGCTGCCTCAGCGCCTGTGCTTAAAGGTCCGGCGTGTTCCTCGCAGGTTAGGATTCGAACAGGATCAGGTGAGGCCCGGGCGGCGGGCAACTGGATGTCCGGTTCGCCCGCGGTGAGCCGGGCCTGCGTGAGAATGTGGTCGAAGAGCCAGTCGTTGGACGAGTGAGGGTGGCGTTGCTGACCGGCAACGCCGTCTGGATCAGTCCCGGTGGGCTTCGCGGGAGTCGGGTTGGCCGCCGCGGCGGGATGACCGGCGGGTGATTCGCCTGGTCATAAGCGTGATTGCGGCCCAAGTGATCAGCGATTCCGAATGCTGAATCAACCGCTCGTAGTCTCTCGCGTGGCGGCGCGCGTGCATGATCCAGGCGAGGGACCGCTCGACGACCCAGCGGCGGGGCAGGATCACGAACCCAGGGGTGTTCTTCGGCCGGCTCACCGTTTTCAGCGTGAGTCCGAGATACTTCTTGGCCCAGGTCACGAGCTGTCCGGCATAGCCCGAGTCGGCCCAGGCGATCGTGATCTCAGGGTGCATCAGCCGCAGGCGGAAGAGGACTTCCTTCGCGGCGTCGCGGTCGGTCATGTCGGCCGGGGTGACCATGACGAACAGCGGCAGACCCTTGGTGTCGACCACGAGGTGGCGCTTGCGTCCGTTGATTTTCTTCGCGCCGTCATAGCCACGGGAGTCACGGCCGACGGTCTCGGCGGCCTTGACCGACTGGGAGTCGATCACGGTCGCGACCGCTCCGGGCGACCGGCCGAGGTCGCGGCGGATGCGCTTGCGGAGCTGGTCACGGATCTGTCCGACGACGCCAGCGGCCGCCCATCGGGCCATGAACCCGTAACACGTGCGCCAGGGTGGGAAGTCGCGCGGGAGGGCTCGCCATTTGCAGCCGGTGTCCACGACATAGCGGATCGCGTCGACGATCTCGCGCCGCGGGAGCTTCTCCGGCCGGCCGCCGGTGGGGGTGTCGCAGGCCGGGACAGGCAGCAGCGGTTCGATCAGCGCCCACTCGTCGTCGAAGGTGTCGGAGGGGTAGCACCGTCTGCGCGGCAACGTGGCCCCTCCAGTGGGCGATGGGGTGGTCCTGGCCGCTTCGCGGCCAGGACCACCGGTCAGGCGTCGATGTAGTCAGCGATGACGTCGAGCGTCGATTCGACGCTGCTGAGCTGGGTGTTGACGTGTTTGATCCACCGTCCTTTCGGCTGGAGGGTTGCGTGGGGGATGACGACGCCGGTGATGAACCGGCGGATCTCGGTGAGCTTGGCGCGGATGACCGCGACCTCGTATGCCTGGAGCTCGGTGGTGTCGGAGCAGAACTGGTAACCGTCGGCGCGGGTCCAGATCAGGGGCGGCCAGCCCTGCTCGGCGATGATGTCGCGCAGGCAGGCCAGCCCGGACCGGGCCTGGTGGGGGGAGAGTTCGCTGGATCTGACCAGCTGGGCGAAGGTCAGTCCGGCGGGGCGAGCCTCGAAGAGGACGAAGCGGATGCTGTCAGCATGGCGCTGGGCGGCCGGTGGTCTGCGCGCGGAAGCACGGGGCATTGGCTATTCACCTTGCAGCAGGCGGGCCAGCTCGCCGTCGACGTCGACCTTGCCGGTGTCGACCGCGATCTCGATCCAGTCGAGCGTGGCCCGGACGCGGGCGACGTTCTCGTGGACCAGGACCTTCTCGTCGTTGCTGAGCTGGCGGTCTCGCAGGCCGGGGACAACCCGTCCCGAGGCGGCGACGAACGCGTGGCAGGCGGTGACCAGGTCGAGGAACTCGACCGACCGGTCGATGTTGCGGACCGTCTCGGCGGCGGGGCTGGTGTCCTCGAAGTGCTCGCGGGCCTGTCGGCCGCGCTCGACCTGGGCGTGGTTGACCTGGTGGCGGGCGGTGTCGTCCGACATCGCCTTGAACGCGACGTCGGGCCTGCGGAGCAGGCCGGTGGTGACCTCGGCCGCGACCTGTTCGTCCCGGGTGAGTTCCTCGACCACCCGGACGCGGTCGGCCTGCTTGACCTGGGCGACGCGGGGTACGGCACCTGTTCGCCGCTCTGGATCTGTCCAAGGACAAGCTCTACGGCCACATCAAACCGGTCAAGCGGCGCACCCAGTTCCTGGAGTTCTGCCGCTACCTGCGCAGCCTCTACCCGGCCGACGTCAGGATCGCGATCGTGGCCGACAACTTCTCCCCGCACCTGACCACGAAGAGGTGTCAACGGGTCGGCATCTGGGCTGCCGCGAACAACGTCGAGATCGCCTACACACCGACCAACAGCTCCTGGCTCAACCGCATCGAGGCCCAGTTCACGGCCCTGCGCTACTTCACCCTGGACGGCACGGACCACGCCGGCCACAAGGAACAGGGCAGCATGATCCGCCGCTACATCATCTGGCGAAACCGCCATGCCGACGACCAGCACCTACAAGCCGTCGTCGACAGGGCAAACGTTGCCTGACGCGGCACTAGCGTCGGAATCGGCGGCACGTTCGAAGACGCCGGATCGAACACCATCCCCGAGCCGAAGGACCAGCGGGCCAAACGACAACGCCGCGGCAGCGAGGGCGCCGACCCACCGGCTTCGACAACGAGATCTACAGACGCCGCAATGAAGCCGAGCGGACGATCAACAGGCTCAAGAACTCCCGGGTCGCCACCATCCGCTACGACAAGCGGGCCTACGTCTTCCACGGCACCGTCGCCACCGCCGCGATCCGCTTGTGGCTTCAGCCGTGATCCGTCGACATCCTTCAGGCGCCTGAGGGGTCGGCGTAGTCCCGGCTTCGGCGGAGCGGCAGCAGTTGGCTGAGAGCGATGAGGAGGAGCCCCGCGAACAGGAAGGCGTTTCCGCCGAAGAAACGGACATCCCAGGAAACGCTCGGCAAGATTCCAAAGTAGAGGAGGCTCTGCAGAAGCGCGGACGCGCCCGTGAGCAGGGCACCGAGGCCGTGGAGCCTCGGCCTGGTGACGTGGCGACGCGCCGTGGGCAGGATCCACCCCGTCCGCAGTGTCACGATTCCCAAGGCGATCGCCAGCAGCCCCAAGAACCCGCCTGCCCCTACTACCCATGCCATGGTGTCGCTCCGCTCCGACCGCTAACAGGCCAGAAACGCGAGTTACAGCCCGGCCCGAAGATGCCCACATGGTTGCAGCACCTGGTGGTGCCGGACCATGCCGGTACCAGGCAGTCTCCGCGCTTCAGCACTGCCGTATACGCGCCGACCCGTCAAGATCCGCCGGACAGTGCCTGGTCGAGGTCGAGGAAGCGAGCAAGGCCGCCGACGCGTCCGGCTAGCGCTGACGACCCCACTTCCCCAGCCGGCACGGCGCTGACGGCGGTCGGTGGTTCGCCACGCCCAGCCGAGACATCCGACCGCGCTGCGGAGCGGACGATGTCACCCAGTCGGCGATCGGTGGCCGAGGTCGGACGATCAGCGATGCTGATCGCGGACCGGACCGGACCGGGAGCGCCCGGCCGATGCCGGGACAGGGCGCGAGTGCGGCGGCAGTGCTCAGACGCTGTCCGGCGGTGCCGCGGTCAGCAGTGGGCGCAGCGGGCCTTCCTTCAGCCGGGTGGCGAGCGAGCTCTCCTTGCGCCGCACGGTCCGGGTGGCAAGGAGCGCGACGAGGGCACCGACGACGAATCCGATCACCACGTCGTGCGGGTAATGCACGCCCACCCACACCCTGGATGCTCCCATCAGGACCGCCGCGGTCAGGGCGATGAGGCCCAGCCGACGCGATACGAGAAGCAGCGCGACGGCTGCTGCGGCGGCGAGGGCGGCGTGGTTGCTGGGGAAGGACCAGTCGCCGGGCGCTGGACACGCCTCGAGGGTGACCGCGTGGAACTGCCGGCAGGGCCGGTCCTCGTGGACGGTCAGTTTCAGAAGGGAGTCGACGCCGAAGGCGAGAAGGGTGACCAGTGGGACGGCCAGTGCGGTGACCGCTCCCGGGGCCTCCGCGCGGCGGGTCTGCCACCAGGCGAGGAACATCAGCACTGCGAACACCGCCAGTCCGTAGGACGACCAGTCGGTGATCAGACTGTCGAGCCAGCCGGGCGCCCGCTGGGCGAGGCTGACGATGTCGAGGTAGGCGGGGCCGTCGATGGCCGGGCCGTCGTACGCGAGATTCATCAGTGGGCCTCGGTCCTGTGCTTGGTGGCCCGACGGGAGCGGAGCAGTTCGACTGCCAGTGGCAGCAGGGACACGACCACGATCAGGGCGATGATCGGCAGCAGGTAGTGGTCGACGTCGGGGATGGAGGAGCCGAGGGCGTATCCGCCGAGCACCAGGCCCGCCGTCCAGAACAGGCCGCCGACGGCCTGCCAGAGGGTGAAGGTCCGGGCGGGGATGTTCAGGGCTCCGGCGAGCGGGTTCAGGACCGTGCGCACCACCGGGACGAAGCGCGCCAGCACGATCGCCTTGGCGTGGCCGTAGCGCTTCAGGAGTTCCTCGGCGCGTTCGGCACCCTGGTGCAGGCGCTTGTTCCTGCTCCGGGAGAGGACCGCTCCACCCGCCCGGCGCCCGATGAGGTATCCCACGTGCGCGCCGGCCAGTGCTCCGGCAACCGAGGCGGCCAGGACCCAGGGCAGCGACAGCGTCGCAGCCTTGTCCGCACTGCCCGCGCACAGCAGGCCCGCGCTGAACAGCAGGGAGTCGCCGGGCAGGAAGAAGCCGACCAGCAGCCCGGTCTCGGCGAACATCACGACCGCGATGCCCAGGACACCGAAGGTCGCCAGCAACGACTGGGCGTCGAGGAGGTTCACCGCGAGTGGAGTTGCGGCAAGGTCGGATACGGCCATGGGTGGGTGGCCTTTCACTGAATGCGGGCAGGGGCAGCCGGAGGGAACGACCGGTCGACTACAATCACGTAGACGGTCTACTGCACTGTAGACGATTGCCGAGTGGAGGAACGCGATGACGTCAGGCGCTGTCGAGCGCAGAGCGGCAGGGGAGCTGGAGGCGAGCGTGCTCGCCGTGCTGTGGGCTGCGGACGGCCCCCGCACCGCCGCGCAGGTACAGCGCAGCCTGACGGTGGAGCTGGCCCGCACGACCGTGACGACGATCCTGTCCCGCCTCTTCGAGAAAAGGGCGGTCGGCCGAGAACGCTCCGGACGCGGATTCGCCTACTTCCCCGTCCAGGACGCCCACGGCCTGACCGCCCGGCGTATGCACCACGAGCTCGACAAGGACGACGACCGGCAGACCGTGCTGGCCCGGTTCGTCTCCGACCTGGACCCCGAGGACGAACGCATACTGCGCGACCTACTGGACGGCGGTGGCGGTCGGTGATCAGCGTCCTGGTCGTGCCGCTGTTGACGCCGTTCGCGGCGCCGGGGCTCGTGCGATGGGCTGCTCCCCACCTGCGGCCTGCGCTCTCGATGTGGGTGCTGACCGCGACAGCATGTGTGCTGGCGGGCGGCTGGCTGGCGGCGCTGGGCGGTCTGCTCCTCGCCGGCGTACTCACCGTGAGTGCCCTGGCCCGCCTCGGGCACCTGGTCCACCCCCTGCACGTCGCGCCCGCCGTCGTCGCCTACCCGGTCACTGCCCTCGCCCTCGGCGCACTGTCCGTCTGTGCCTTCGCCGTGACCCGGTCGACGCTGCGTCAGCTCGGTCAATACCGCAACGCACACGCGCAGTTGCGATACGCACCCTCCGCGGGAGACCTCAGCATCCTGGATCACCCCGAAGCCGACGCCTACGCCCTTCCCGGGAACCCGGGACGCATCGTGGTGACCTCCGGCATGCTGCGCACCCTCGACGGATCCGAGCGAGAGGCCCTGTTCGCCCACGAACGGGCCCACCTGGCGGGCCGCCACCACTACTTCCTCACCGCCGCAGACCTCGCTGCCCGCTGCCATCCCGCCTTGAACGGGCTGCGCGACGCCATCGGCCTGGCCGTGGAACGCGTCGCCGACGAGGCCGCCGCGCGTGTGGTCGGCGACCGCAACCTGACGGCCCGCGCCATCGGCCGCGCAGCCCTCGCCCGGAACACCGCTGCGACCGGCCGCCCTCCCTTCGCCGCAGGAGCCTCCGGCGGCCCCGTACCTCAGCGCGTCAAAGCCCTCCTCAAGCCACCGACCACCCCTCAACGACTTGCGGTCGCCGCGGTGACCTTGCTGCTCGCATACGCGGCCGCGACGACCGCGGGGGCCGCAGCCGGGCTCGTGGACCTGCATCACAACGTGGAGATCGCCCAGGGCGAAGTGCGGGACCACTGACCGGGCAGGGGCCTCCGAACCGGCCTGGGCGCCGCGGGAGCTGGTCGAGGCTCATTCGACGGCTCAACTGCGTCGTGCCCTGTGTCCGGCCGTGCGCCGCCCGTGGTGTTCTTCCCTCCAATCTGGCCCACCTCTCGACCGCGCTTCCCCGTGTCCGCGGCGGGGCTCCTCCTCCACCTGGCCGCCCGAGGCGGGCTCCACGATCCCGATGTGCGGGGTTGCCGATGCCGTTACGGCGTACGGGCGGCTCCAGTAGCCGCAGCAGGTGATCGGCGGGTGCCTGTGCCATGGGCGTACGGCACCGGGAGTGGACCAAGTCGGGCCGCCGGGCCAGAGTTGTCGCGACCGCCGCGCGTCACGCGGCTCTCCAGCTGCAGAGAGCCGGTGACGGCCGGCTTGTCGTATCGCGTGCCCCGGAGACGGCATCGGCCATCGTCTCCGGCAGGTCGGCCGAGCAGGTCTGAATCCTGGCCGCCGCCGGCATCGACGCGTGGGGCGGCAGGACCCTTATGCGCAGCTCCAACTCCTTCCCGCGATGTGCTCATGACTCGCTCGCCCGAGAAAAGCCGGTTGTGGGGTGATCACGCCGACGTCTGACGTTCACCGTTATCGGCGTGTAGCTCAGCAGTAGAGCACCGGGCTCTGGACCCGGAGGGCGCAGGGGCGGAACCTGCCACGTCGGCTAATGAACGACAACGCTGAGCAGCAGCCTCTCGCGGCCCTGTCCTATCCGGAGGGCCAACTGGCCAAGGCCTTCGTGACCGCGTTGACCCATGAAGATGCCGGTACCCGGGGTCGCGCCGAGGTGCGTGGACAGCGGTGGCGGGAGGTTCTGGCAGCCATGGCCGCAGGCCGGCTCTCGGTCGGCTCGCGCACGCCCGTGGCCGGACTCCCGTCGTGGGTCACTCCTGAGGTGATGCGGGGCGGCTTCGCCACCGGGACCGCGAGCGCGGGCGGCCCGCTCCGGCCTCACGAGACCCAAGCCGCGCGGAGTTTCGGGGTGCCCGCCGAGCGGCGTGCGCTCTTCGCCCACTGCCTCACCGAGCCCGGACTCGCCTGGTTGTGGGCCCGGTTGGACAACGGCCGCTACGAGATCGGCGTGCCCGAGGAGGCCGCGCTACTCACCATGGCCTGGCTGGTGCGCCATGGCCAGAACAGAGCAGCGCTCGACCTCGTGGCGGAGCTGGAACCCCTCGCCGACCAGCTGCGATTCCTGCCCCGCCCCGCCGACGGGTTCACACCGGACGCCGACGCGACCATCCATCGGCACACCGCCTCCCACGCTGTCGACACCTTGGAACGACGACGCCCCAACCCGGCCGTCGAGACCCAGCGCGAGGCGCAGCGCCTGCGGTCATGTCCCGTGAACCAATCCCACTCAGCGGCGTCCTGGTATCCAGCGCCGGCAGCGAGCAGAAAGCGGTACGTTTTTCGGAGTCACACCTCGTACTGTCCGATTTCGACGAAGTGGCGCAGCGCCTCCCGGGAACCGTCCTCCAGCACGGCGATCGCCGCCGCACGCAGGGCTTCGCCGGTCCCAGGGGCGCTCAGGATCGTGAACACCGTTACGCGGTCGTCCACCTCCTGCGCGTCCCAGCGCCCGGACTCCAGGAAGTGCCTCAGCGCCTCGGGTGTATCGGCTTCGAGTGCCTTCACGGCCGCGTCGTGAACCGTCCGGCCCGTGTTTGGGTCACCCAGGACCGTGAACACCGCCACGCGGTCGTCCGTCACCTGAGCGATCCCGCGTCCGGTCTTCAGGAAGTACCGCAGCGCCTCGGCCGTATCGGTCTCCAGCGCCTTCACGGCCTCCTCGCGCACGGTGGGTCCCGTGTCAGGGTCACCCAGGACCGTGAACACCTCGACACGGAGCTCGGTCAGCGGCATGGAGTCGTACGGAGAGCCCGTGCCGGTGGCCTTCGCCACCGATTCGGTGACAGGCGGGGAGACCGGACCTGCGGCGAACGCGGGAGTGCCGAGCAGAAGGGCTGGAGCAAGGGCTCCTGCGGTTACGGCCAACGCCGCGCGGGTCAGTCTCATGGGAATCACGCCTCGGGTCCAGGAGCGGTCGAAGAATCCTGAGGCCGGGGCGGCGCCGCAGGCATCCTGAATGAGCAGCAGGTCCTGGGCGGGGCCACGGCCCTGGGTGGCCGTAGCGTCCCACCTACGGGGCCCCGGACGCTTTGCCCGCTCTGAGCAGTCTTCACCGTGCCCACGTTGCCGACATGGCACACCTACCGAGAGACGGCACCGGGGCAGGACCGCTGCGGCCTTCAGGAGCACCTCCATCCGTTTCAGGACGCAGCAGGGCCACCGGCGTCGTGCACCGTACTGATGGCCACGGACCACGAGGTCGACAAGCGCTACGGCCACCGGGTCAACAGGACGCGCCGTCTACGCGGCCCAGAAGCACCAGCAACACGCCAGGACCGTGCTTGACATGATCAGCAGACCGGACCGGCGAACACTCAGGCTTGGTTCGCCTTCCGGAGCGCGGGCGGTGCGGGCCATGCGGCGGGCGAGCAGGGGGCCAGGCCCGGGCGCCGACGAGGAGGCCGCTCTCCCGGTCGTCGATGTGCAGGACCTCCGGGAGTGGCAGGGCCTCGGTCAGCGGACCCCACATGGCCTTGATATCCGCGCTGGCCGGGGTCCACGAACCAGCCCGCTCCCCCGCCCTCGGCGCCGAGACAGGCGCCGAGGCAGGCGCGGATGCGGGTGCGGGTGCGGGTGCGGGTGCGGGTGCGGTGGTGCTGGTGACCGAACGGGGCGGGGAACACGGGGCGCTGCGGAAGCTGGTGCGGCCCTTGGGGACGGTGGCGTAGCGCCGGCTGCTGGGACGGAGGCCGGAGCCGACGGCGCGGCGGCGGCGATGGCGATGGTGACGGCGACGGCGGCTTCGCGCAGGAGCACCGCGGAGTCGGCGACGGCGCGTGTCTGCGCGCGGTGCTCGGCCGCCTCGTGCCAGCGGCGGGACACCTCGACCGCCTCGACGAGCGCGAGCAGCAGCTGCAGGACGACGGGCGCGCCTCCGCCTGCGCCTCCGCCTGCGCATGCGCATGCGGTGCGGGGGGCTGCAGGGCGCGGGCGGAGGCCCGCTAGGCCGTGTCTTGGAAGTAGTGCACGATGGAGTCGACTGCGTACCCGTTGAAGGAAGCCTGGTGGTTGGCCCCGCGCTCAAGGACGCCCTGTGCCTTCTCCGCTCAGTGAAGTCGCAGAAGCCGTCCGATGGAGATTTCGTCGAGTTCGCTGACTGGAGAGAGAGGATCGCTGGGGCCTTGGACGCGTTGGCCTGTGTGCTGAACTTCGAGGAGGACCGGGATAGAGCCAGGGCGGAGGCTGCGGCGGCACGGGAACAGGCCACAGATGTTCGACGCGCGGTGCGATCGGGGTCAGTTAGCGCTGATGCGGGCGGCCAACCAGATCGTGAGGTCGCGGGCGATCTGATCGATGCTCGTCTCGGTGACGACATCGTGTTCGCGGCGGGTGGTGTCGCGGCGGACGACCTCGTAGCCGCCTTCGTCCAGGACGGTGACCGAGGTGAACCAGGCCGGATCGTCTTCGTCGGGCTGGATGACAACGAAGGTGTTGTCCGAGCTGTTGAGGTCGTCGATCAGCATGAACAGTGCGTCTTCGGACGGGTCCTCGATGTGGTCGCCGCTCTCGCTCTCGGCCCGGTAGTACGCAGATCCCATCAGCTCCGTCTCCTCACAGCCTGCTGACCTGATCCCGGCCAGGATGACTCGCGGGGCTGACACTTCAGGCAGGTCACAGCCATTCGTTGATCGCGGCGATGGCGAATCCCCATGTGAGCGACCCAGTTCGAGACGTCGTTCGAGTCCGGAAGAAAAAGAACAAGCTAGGGGCGCGCTGCTTCCCGCACCATGGCGGCGAAGTCGTGGTGCGGCTCGAGGTCGTCACCGTCGCCGGGCCACCACACATACGCGGTCCACTCGCCGTTATCCCCGATGCTGTCGGCGTGCAGCAGCCAGTAGCAGCCGCTACCGCCGTCGTCGTCGCCGACCAGCAGGCATCGCCTGAGTACGGTGAGCTGCTCCTCGAAGCTGTCGAGGTCCGACCACGCTTCGAACAGGTCGGCGTCAAGGTCGGCAAACCAGCCGATTGCGCCGACCTGGAACAGGTTGACAAACCCGATGTCTTCCCAGCCGTCGCTGACCTGGAGGAAGTTTCGGTACGAGGGAGGAAACCTCACCCCGAGCCGCTCCTCGGCGGCCACGATCGCTTGCTCGCCCGCCGGTTCGGCACCGGCCCACCCGGCCTCCAGCCGCTCCTTACTGATGACCTGCCGATGCTCCTCGATGGCCTCACGGACCTCGTCCGAGTTGATGTGCCTGGCGTTGTAGTCGCTGAGGAACGCGCGCCATTCCGCGACCGTCATGAGTGAAAGGGTCGTCATACCTGAACTCCGGTGATTCGTACGGTGGGTCTCGGACAGCCTCACACGACCCACTGACAATCGAAGCGTGTGCTGGCCCGGCAGCGACCTGGCCCTTGAAGCCGCGGCTCGGGACGCGGCGCGGCCTCGGCGGATCCTGCGGCGGGTACGTCTTGGCTTGCAGCGATCGCCCCGCACGGCGCGGCCTGTTGGCAGACGCTTCACGGGTCAGCCGGGAAGTCGCGAGGAGCTGGCTCTACTGCTCGACACAGCTCCGACCACGATCCGCCGGACAGAATCTAGCCCTCGGACATGACCGACCACGAGTGGGCGCCGATCGAACCTCTGCTCCCGCTGCCCGCGAGTGAGACCGTCCGGGGAGGCCGGCCGGAGGAACATCCCTGCCGCGAGGTCGTCGACGCGATCCGCTACGTCGTGGACACCGGCTGCAAATGGAGAGCCCTACCAGGAGGGTCCTGGATTGCTTCGTCCGCTTTCGGCAGCAGCGTCTATCCGGCCCGTCGGACACCGCCTGGGTTCGAGGGCGTGGTGGCCGCTCCCTGCGACCGGAGAACCTCAGCCTTCCCCTCTGGCGTCCGTATCACCCGCTGAGGTGAATCGTTTGATCATGTACACCCCGCCCAACCGATCATGAGGCCGAGTTTCGTGAAGATCAGCACCACGTACAGGGCCGCCCTGTCCATCCTTGCGCCCACGCAGGCGCTCGCCGCCGAAGCGCCGGCATGCACCACGGAGAACATCACTTGCCTCGACTCACAGGACAAGCCGGAGGACTCCGAAGCCAAGGTCGCCTCCGCCCAGCGGGCGTACGACCGGGCCAGGGACGACCGGGCGGCGTTCGGACAGGTGAGGAGTACCGCAAACGACCTGTTCAACGCCTTCGAGAAAATGGAGACGGGGAACGACCGTTCTCAGAATGGGGGTGGTGAAGGCGGCACTAGACGTGTACGAAGCGGCTAAACGCCTCGACGCGGCCGCTACTGCTGACGCAGCGGTGGCCGAGGCTGACGCGGGCCAGAAGGCGCTCGACTCCATGACCGAGGGGGACACGCTGGAGCCGGCAGAAGGACGTCGTGCGGAGGTCGCAAGCCGCCTGATCAGGCAGTTGCGGACGGATGCGGAGAGGGTCCGGAAGGCGACCACCGCCAAGGATGTCGAGGCCCGCAAGACCGACCTCGACACTGCCGTCTCCGAGAAGGCGGATGCCGACAAGGGCGTCCGGCCGGCCCGTGACGCGTACCGGGACTGCCTGGCCAAGGCCAACGGGTGAGATACCCAGAGCCCGGCGGCTTCGCCTCCGAGCGCGGGAGCAAGGCCGCCGGGCTCGTCCTTCTGCACAACGGTCATACAGAGCGCGCAGCCACCCCACGGAACTGACCAACGGTGCCGCTACGAGCGTCATCGGAACCACCCTGAACTTCACGAACACTCACTACGAGGATCACGACGTCGTGGAGTTCCTGCGGCGGGCCGGACTACCGGACGCGGAGCAGCTGCTGGGTCAGCCGGAGTGGGTGTAGTGGCGGGGCTGACGTGCTCATACGTACGTGGCGGCGTGGGCCGTGACGGGGTGCGGCCGGCGGTGTCGGTTCGGCCCCGCAGACCGGTATCCGGCCTGCACACCTTGCACGGCTCGATGTCCGGTTCCGCCAGGGCGACCATCGCGTCTTCCCGGGATATGAGCCCGATCTGGTCCGGGTAGGTGGCGCAGCCGCCTCGGTGCAGCAGTGCCACCGACGAGGAGCGCTGCGGCTGGATCTTCCACAACGTCTCTGCACGGGCCCGCTCCCGGCGCACCTGTTCCTGGGCTTCCTGGATCTCCAGTTCGCGGATGCGACGTTCGGTCTGACCTGTCTCCCAGCGCATCCAGTCCAGGAGGACCCTGTTCTTCTCCAGGTAACTGATGGTGCCGGGCTGCCATCGGCCATGGCTACGCTTCGGGGCCGGCTGCGTCGTGGGCGTGCTTGAGGGCGCTGCGGGCTTCCACGCGGTCGGGGCCGAAGCGGTCGCGCGGGCCGCGGCCGGTGTGGCCAGGAAGTGACACATCACGGCGGAGTCTAAGGTCCCGGTGAAGACCATGATGTGCATGCGGCCCTTCGTGCTGATCGCCGACATGTGTTCACCGAGAACCGGTTGCCGGAACGCCGCACGATCGAGGTGCGCCCCTTCTCGCCCCAGGTACGGCCGGTGACCTGATCGGAACGGATGCCGACCTGGTCGGCGAAGAGGATCTCGCCACCCTCGGCCTTCGCCTTCGCCCGGATCGCGGGTCACGTCTGCTCGTGCCAGCGGGCCACCGCCTCCGGGTCCTGTTCCACCGCCCGCTTGTCGGGCCGCTGGAAAGAGAGCCCCCACCGCTTCAGATACTTGCCCACCCCGGGCACGGTCAGCCGCAACCGGTAGAGCTTCGCGATCAGGTCACCGACCAGACGACGTGTCGACGTCGACCAGGACGGTCCCGTAGTGGCGGCCTCTGCGGGTCCCGTACTCATCGACGCCGACCACCCTCGGGGCCGGTAGTTCCGGTTCGGGCAGCGCATCGACCAGTCGCAGCATCGTGCTGCGACTGACGGACACCCCGAAGACACCCGCCATCCCTGCGCCCGCCTGGCCTGCCAGGGCCAGGCCGACCGCCGCCAATGTCGAGCGCAGACGCTCGGTCCACCGGCCGTACCTCCGAGTCAGTCCGGCACCTGCTCAACAAACGTGCGCCGCGGGCACGAAGCGACCCGGCAGGCGAACCGGCGGACCCGCAGACAAAGCAGCACCCGCAGCCCTCCACTGGGCATATCCGCCGGAAACCGCAGGTAGGAGCTGTGAACCCGGCTTGACCAGCTCTCACACCCCGGACATGCCCAACCGGATGCCGTGCTGCGAGCCTCAGTCCGCACCGTCTCGTCGTCCACGTCCACCGCCCCCACCGACACGTCGGCGATCGACGGGAACAGCAACTCCTCCAGCCGGAGGACCACGTCTCCCACGGCCCCGAACTGTCAGCCAGCCGAGATCGCCACTGATCTTCTTCAGGCAACTTCCCGAAGGCCAACACCAGGAAGAACCGTCACTCAGCTTGCACAGGTCACGAAACTTGTGTCAGAGCCCGAGAATGGACGGCAGATGTTCACCTGGCCGCGGTGGCGCTCTGGACGCAGTCGCGGAGCAGAGCGCGGCGCTGGTCATGTACGTCATCGGGCTCTTGGCTGCTGGCCGCATATACGTTGCTGACCGGTGACCAGGCCATGGACATGGCAATGACCATGGCCATGATGTCGAACGGGTCACCTGCGCGGACCCGCCCGGCGTCCTGGGCTTCGGCGATGGCCCTGAGCTTGCGGTCGTCGTAGTGCTGGTGGGTCTCGACGAGGTGCCCGCCAGGACGGCGCTCCAGCCGTGTCCAGGTCGCCAGCCGGATGAGGTCGGGGCGGCGCAGGTATTCGTCGTAGAGACGAACGGCCCAGTCGGCGAGATCGTCGGCGTCGATGGGCACGACGTTGGTGATGCGCTCCAGCGAGCTGAGGAAGATCGCGTCGAAGAGTCGTTCCTTGTCGCCGAAGTAGGCGTAGAGCTGTGCCTTGTTGGTGCGCGCTGCCGTCACGATGCGTTCGATGCGCGCCCCGGCGATGCCGTGCTGGGCGAACTCTTCGGTGGCGGCGTCCAGGATGCGCTGGTAGGTCGCGGCGCCTCGCGAGGTCTGGGGCTGTTCCGGCATGCCCGCACTGTACCAAACAGAACAGTTGGTTTGCCTTGAGGGCGGAGTCGCACTTATGTTGCAACAGACAGAACAGTCTGTTTAAGGAGTCACGTATGCGAACGACCACTGGATGGCGGGCGGCCGGTCCGACGGCACTGCGGCGCGCGTCGCTGCAGCGCCGTGACCTGCGCCCGGATGACATCGCGGTGCAGGTCGACTACTGCGGCGTGTGCCACACCGACCTGCACTCCCTGCACGCCTACGACCAGCACACGAAAGCGCCCCTGGTACCCGGTCACGAATTCACCGGCGTGGTGACCGGGACCGGCGCCGTGGTGACCGCCTTCTCGGTCGGCGACCGGGTCGCGGTGGGCAACATCGTCGACTCCTGCGGCGTGTGCGTCATGTGTGAAGCCGGACAGGAGAATTTCTGCCACTCCTTCCCGACTCTGACCTACGGCGGCACCGACCGGCAGGACGGGTCGACCACCCTGGGCGGCTACTCCCGCGAGTACGTCGTGCGCGACACCTTCGCCTACCCGCTCCCCTCCGGCCTCGACCCGGCCGCAGCCGCCCCGCTGATGTGCGCCGGCGTCACCGTGTGGGAACCCCTGCGCTCCCTGGGCGTGGGCCCCGGCAGTCGCGTCGCCGTGGCCGGCCTCGGCGGCCTGGGCCACCTCGCTGTCAAGATGGCCGTGGCGCTCGGCGCCACCACGACCGTCATCAGCCGTACCCAGGACAAGCTCGACGACGCCCGCAAGCTCGGCGCTCACGACCTCATCGACTCCACCGACACCCAGCAGATGGCCACGGCAGGCGACACCTTCGACGTCCTCATCGACACCGTCCCCACCCCTCACGACCTCGCCCCGTATCTGAAGCTGGTGGCGATGGACGGCACCCTCAGCCTCCTCGGGTACCTGGGCCCCGTCACCGTCGAGGCCACGGACCTGCTCATCGGCCGCAAGAAGCTCAGTTCCGCGGGCAGCGGAGGACGCATGGCGACAGCCGAGATGCTCCGGTTCTGCGCCGACAACGGCGTCGCCGCCGACATCGAAGTACTCCCGTCGTCACAGGTGGACACGGCACTCGACCGCCTCCGGCGAAACGACGTCCGCTACCGCTTCGTGCTCGACATGTCCGACCTGGACTGAAGACACAGCCGGCCGGGCCATTCCGTGCGTGCCGGACAACCGCGCGCGCATGGCCGGCACCCCGCTCATGACCAAGGTCGCCGCACTCCACCCGACCGTCACCAAAGCCTGGGCCGACAACGGCTACAAGACCGAAGCCGTGGAACACGCAGCCCAGCTCGGCATCGACCTTGAGATCGTCCAGCGCGATCCCGCCACCCGAGGCTTCCACGTTCAGCCACGTCGATGGCTCATCGAACGCGCCCTCGGCTGGCTGATGCACCACCCCCGCCTGGCCCGCGACTACGAAACCCACCCCCACCGGTCAGTCGCAATGATCCAGCTGGCCGCCATCAATCTCATGGCCCGCCGCCTCGCCCACGAGACCACCCCCAACTGGCACGACGCCCAGACCAAATGAAACAGACATCGGAGAACCAAACGCTCACCTAGGGCTGTCCCGCACTTCCCGGTGGATCAGCGCCCGGCGTCAGATGCGGTGCATCGCAAGGCGGAGGGACGTTCACGTACTGGACGCATATGGACGTTCCGACAACGCAGCGAGGTCACCGTAGCTGTCGTCGCGCGCCCGCCGGGAATTGCGGGAAAGCCCTTTGACGGCGACAGGCACCACCGTGAGCTTCGAGCCCGTCCCGCAGGACCCGGAGTTCCGGTGCGACAAGGTCTTCGCCGCAGGTGGCTGGGCGCCCTGACCTTAATCGACGCACTGCGCACCGAAGTCCCCCGAGCCGACGGAACGACACCGTCCCCCCCGGTGGCGAGTGCCCGGGAGTGCCGTCGGTGCGCGCGTGCTCAGACGAACTCGATGGTCACGCTAGTCACATAGCCCCAGCTGCAGTACCCGTTGGCCCGGCCAGGCCCGGTCACCGTGGTGCTCGCTCCAGCACCCGCTTGCGTGCAGGAGATGTCGACGTACCACTTGTAGTCCCCAGCGGCGGTGCACTCCCCCCAAGCCTGGGTGGCGGTCCTACCGATGGTGCACGCGGGGTCCAGCGCGGGGCCGGCGGCCTGAGCGGGCCCGGACACCCCACTCAGCACCAGCACTGCTCCGATTCCCAATCCTGACACAGCCGTACGGATACGCATGCGTGCTCCTTCTGTTCGTCGAGGCCAAGGGCGTCATGGTCGACGCCCCAGCGGCGGCGTGTTTCACCACGTCACAGACTGTCGTGAACACCACACTGCAGTCACGACCGACCGCACGTCTCGCACAGAGAGAAAACCGGTCTCCCGCAGTGCCCAAGTGGCTTGAAGGGACTGCCCCGTTGTCCTCGCCGGCGCCTCGCACGACGGACGAAACCCAAAAGCTGCCGCAATACGACGTTGAGGGGGTGCTGCGGTGCGGGCCGGGGCGCCGGCAGATGCCAGGCGTCCGGCCGCTCAGGCTGCGCCGGCCTGGCTCGAGAGGTCGCTGGCGCGGTGGTGTTCGGCGTTGATCCGCTGGGCTTCTTCGCTGGTCCTCGAGGGTGATGACTGTGCAGGAGGGCGGGGGTGGTGATGGCTGCGGCTCCGGTCAGCAGCGCGGGGCACGCAGTAGTGCTGGGCCGGAGGCGCTCAGCTACGACGACATCGCCACCCCCATCACCCAGGTCACCGGCCTACCCGTGGAACACCACCGCCTGCCATACGAGCAAATGCGCGACCGCCTCAAGGCGCAAGTGCCGCTGGAGTTCGCCTCGATGCTGGGCGCTCCCCCCGCGCTCCACCACCAGCGGATCCCTGAAACCGGTACAGCTCCCCCGGGGTGGCTGGCAGCCTGAGCGGATGACCGAGCACACACAGCCGCGGATCTACGGAGCCGACCACGACGGCCCCGACCCCTACGCGCCCCGCCCGACCACACGTACGTCGAGCTGACCGGCAGACCGCTCGACGGTCAGCTGCTCGACATCACCGGACTGACCACCGACGAACGCACCGCAGGCGCCTACCTGACTACCCCGCCCAGCACACTGCTGCAGCCCCCTCTCAGCAAACGCCAGGTCAGATGTCACTCAACTGCGCAGCAGTCCCAGATGCTCCACGGGTGGGGCTGTGGCCTCGAGGAACGTGTACTTCGCGTCCATTACCGAGATCGGGCAGCCGCCGCGGTACAGCACCAGGTCGGGGTGGAAGGCTGCCCGGCGCTCCTCGTCCAGGCGGTGGACGTCTTGGGGAGCGCAGTGGACGCCGTGGCTGGCCAGGGCATCGCCGAGTGTCACCGTCACGAAGCGTTCGAAGACCTTCGGCAGGTCCAGCAGGAAGCAGTCCGCCGGGGTTGGCGTGCCGCCTCCTTCCGGCCCTATCGAGCGGCCGGACAGGAGAAGTTCGGCCAGCCCGAGGGTCGGGCCGTAGAGGGCGTTGAGGCGCGTCGGGGTCCAGGTGGGGAGGGGCGCGCCGGGGTGGGGGCGGCGAGTGCCGTGCAGCCGGTCGGCGAGGTGGCGGAGGGTCAGGCGGGTCGGTTGGAGGACGCCAGGCAGGTGGGCGGCCAGTTGCAGGGCGGCCAGGAGGATGCGGTGCTCGGGGATGTCGGGGGTGTGGTCGTCGTACCGAACCGATATCGGCAGCGGCAGGCCGGTGCGGCGGAAACTGGGCCGGGCTGTGGATACGGCCTCTGATCAGGGGAGCGAGAAGGAGAGCATCAGCTCGCCGCGGGTCCTCGCCGTCCTCGCACGGGGCGTCTGCCGTCGAGGGGGCGTGGGCGTCGCTATGTCATTCCACCGGCGTCCGTGACCATGCGGACGAGGGTGTCGACGAGTTCGTCGGCGGTGGTGTGCCACTTGACCGTGTCGAGGTGGCCGCTGAGCTCCATGCCCGCGATGCCGTGGGCGCTGGTCAGCAGCAGGGCGCCGTAGAGCCGTGCGTTCCGCTCTCCCGCGAGGGCGGCGACGATGTCCAGGAACTCGTCCTGAAAGCGTTCGGCAGCGCGGTCGGCCACGGCCGGGTCGCCTTCCGGCCCGCATAGCTGGCGCCGAATGCGATCCATCCCGTCACCGAGCTGCCCGGGGAGGTTGGCGCGCCGCCTGAACAACACCTGGTACAGGTGCGGCTGGTTCCGGCCAACGTCGATGAGGGCGCGGAGCGCGCCGCGCAGTTTCTCGGGGGCGGACAGGGTCGGGTCGGCCCGAAGGGCGTGCACCTGGTCGCCGAGCCGTTCCCAGCGTTCGGCGGCGACGGCGTTCAGCAGGCTGTCCTTGCCCGTGAAGTGCCGGTACGGCGCTCCCCGGGTCATGCCTGCCCGCGCGCCCACCTCGCGCAAGGTGACCGCTTCGGGGCCGCCGAGGTCGAGGAGCTCGGCGGCCGCGTCGAGCAGAGCGCGGCGGGTGGCGGCGGCGGACTCGGCACGGGTGGTCATGACGCCCATCATACAGTTGACAGTGTCACCTGAACCGGTACCGTACCCAAGGTGACAACGTCATCCGAAACCCAGAAGTTGATCGTCGTAACCGGAGCCTCCACGGGCATGGGTGCGTCTGCCGCCCGCGAACTGGCTCGCCAGGGATTTCACGTCCTGGCCGGCGTGCGACGCGACCGTGACGCCGACGCCATCCGATCGACCGGCATCGAGCCGGTCATCCTCGACATCACCAAGTCCGAGCAGGTGGAGGCACTCGCCGCGCGGGTCGCCGACGACCCTCGCGCGCTGCACGCGCTCGTCAACAACGCCGGCGTCCAGGTGAACGCCCCGGTCGAAGCCCTGCCGATGACGGAGTGGCGGCGGGTGTTCGAAGTCAACCTCTTCGGCCACATCGCAGTCACTCAAGCGCTCCTCCCCGCGCTGCTCCGCAGCAAGGGTCGTGTTATCAACATCAGTTCGGTCGGCGGCAAGTTCGCCATGGCCACATACGGCGCGTACGCCGGCGCCAAGTTCGCCCTGGAGGCGGTCAGCGACTCGCTCCGCCGGGAGGTCGCGCCGCTGGGCGTACAGGTGGTCGTGGTCGAGCCCGGCGGCGTCCGCACGGAGATGGCCGCCCGCGGGGTCGAGACGGCGAACCACCTGGCTGCCCAGATGACACCGGAACACGACGAGCGCTACGGCAGCCTGGTCCAGGCGAACAACAGGTTGATGGCCTCGGGCACTGCTTCAGGCTTGACCGCCGACGACGCCGCCCGGGTCATCGCGAGGGCCGTGACGACGCGTAGACCGCGCACCCGCTACACCGCCGGCCGGGATGCCGCCCTGATCATGCGCCTGGGCCCGATGCTGTCCGACCGCACGCTCGACCGCGTCCTCGCCGCCAACCTGCGCCGCCACTACCCGAAGGGAGCCGTCGACCGACGATGACTCCACGAACGGCTCCGTCCCCTGTGGTGCGGCCACCGGTGAGCTCACGGTCGACGGACGACTTGCCCTCCGGCCCGGGACGGGGACCCTCCCGGCGTCAAGCCGCGGGCTCGCTGCACGAGCGTCGCACGACGAGCACCAGGCGCTGCCGGATCCAAAGGCCGGCGGGCCCTCGGACCAGGCACCGCTCACTGACATGGGACAGGGGCTGAGCCCTGAGGATCTGCGACGAGCCTCCGCATCGCCCGCCGACAACCGCGGGTTGCCGTAGCTGGCCGTTCTCTGGCTGGGCGACCTCTTGGTCAGCCGCCGATCCGGCCGTACGGTGATGAGCCCGGTCGTCTGCCATGGGAATGTCAGCCGTTTCCCCATGGGCAGTGTCAGCGTTTGTCAGCCAGGCGGAATGATCAGTCGTCGAGTTCATGGCGGACGCGTCGGGACGGGCTGAACGTGTAGAGGTCGAGGATGTCGGGCGCCTCGGCGAGTCCGGGGCCGCCGTCCTTGACCCAGGTGGCGATGTCGGCAGCGGCGTCGGGGTCGTTAACCTGCCCGAGCCAGACCGGGCGTCCGCCGGCCTTGCGGCCTTCGGCGGAGGGCTGGACGACGATGACGTTGGCGCGCTCGCACGCGTCCAGGCAGTCGGTGCGCCGGACCATCGCGACTCCTGCCAGCTGGGTGCGCAGGTCGGCGAGCTGGGCTTCGTGGTCCACTCGCGGGACCTTGTCCGGGGTGCCGCAGCAGCACCCGCGGCAGAGGGTGACGGTTGGCCGGGCGGCCCCCGAAGCGAGGGCGGCCTTCCTGGTACGGCGACTCACCGCATGTCCTTCGCGGCGCGGGTCCAAGCGGCCTCGCGCAGCAGACGCAGCCCGTTGAGGCCGACGATGACGGTCGAGCCCTCGTGGCCGAGCACGCCGAGCGGCAGCGGCAGGTGACCGGCCAGGTCCCAGATGACCAGGCCGGAGATGAACACTCCGGCGATCACCAGATTCTGCACCACCAGGCGCCGGGCCGCCCGGGAGAGGGCGATCACGGTGGGGATCGTGGCGAGTTCGTCGCGGACGACGACGGCATCGGCCGTCTCCAGAGCCAAGTCGGAGCCAGCGCGGCCCATGGCGATGCCAGTGTGGGCGGCGGCCAATGCGGGGGCGTCGTTGACGCCGTCGCCGATCACCAGCACCTTGCGCCCCCGAGCCTGCAGGCGCCGTACGGCTTCGACCTTGTCCTCGGGCAGAAGACCGGCGTGGACCTCGTCGCCGCTGATGCCGACCTCGGCGGCCAGGCGGGCGGCGGCGCGGGGGTTGTCGCCCGTCACCAGCATCGGCGTGCTGCCGGTCAGCGTGGTCAGGGCGGCAACAGTCGCGGTGGCATCGGGACGCAGCCGGTCGGCAACACCCAGCACTCCGACCGGGACGCCGTCGCGCAGAACCAGGACGGCCGTGCGGCCGCCGTCCTCCAGACCGGCTGCGATCTCGGCGGCGCGGGCAGAGCCGGTGTCGTCGTTTGCGTCGAGGAGGCGGGCGGGTGCACCGACCGCGACCGTGTGGCCGTCGACGGTGGCGGTGACACCGACGCCGGGAGTGGAGGTGAAGTCCCGCATGTCGGCGATCGCCAGGCCGCGGGTGCCCGCGGCGTCGACGACGGCGCGGGCCAGCGGGTGTTCGCTGGGGTGCTCGGCGGCAGCCGCGAGCGCCAGCAGGGTGTCCTCGTCCAGGCCGGAGCCGTTCAGGGGGCGGATGTCGGTGATGCGGGGGGTGCCCTCGGTGAGGGTGCCGGTCTTGTCAAGGGCGACCTCGTCGACCTGCCCGAGACGCTCCATGACGACGGCGGACTTCACCAGGACGCCGTGACGTCCGGCGTTCGCGATGGCCGACAGCAGCGGAGGCATCGTCGCCAGGACCACCGCGCACGGCGAGGCCACGATCATGAAGGTCATCGCCCGCAGCAGTGAGCCGGTCAGGTCTCCGCCCAACGTAAGGGGGATGAGGAAGACGGCCAAAGTCGCGAAGACCATGCCGAGGCTGTAGCGCTGCTCGACCTTCTCGATGAACAACTGGGTGGGCGCCTTGGTCGCGGAAGCCTCCTCGACCATGGCCACAATCCGGGCGATCACCGAGTCCGAGGCGTCCCGTTCGACCTTCACCCGCAGCGCACCCGTGCCGTTGAGGGTGCCGGCGAAGACCTCGTCACCGGTCTCCTTCGCGACCGGCAGCGGCTCGCCGGTGATGGTGGCCTGGTCCACCTCGCTGGCCCCGGCAAGGACGCGGCCGTCCGCGCCGACCCGCTCACCGGGGCGGACCAGGATGGTGTCCCCGACCACCAGGCCCTCGGTGGGGACCGTCGCCTCGCTCCCGTCGACGGACAGCCGGGTGGCGGTGGTGGGTGCGAGGTCGAGCAGACCGCGCACCGCGTCCTGGGTACGGGCGGCGGCCAGGACCTCCAGCGCGCCGGAGGTCGCGAAGATGACGATCAGCAGCGCGCCGTCCATCACCTGCCCGATCGCCGCCGCGCCGATCGCGGCCACAATCATCAGCAGGTCCACATCCAGGGTCTTCTCCCGCAGCGCCGTCAGCCCCGCCCAGGCCGGCTCCCACCCACCGGTGACGTATGCGGCGGCGTACAGCGGGCCCCACGCCCAGGCAGGTGCGCCGGTCAGTTGGAGCGGCAGCGCGATCAGGAAAAGCACCAGCGCCGCCGCGGCCCAGCGCGCCTCCGCCAGCGCGAAAACGCGCGTACGGCGCTTCGGCGCCGTACGCGAAGCGGCCGGAGCGGCCCGTCCGGGCCGCTGGAGAAGGTCAGAAGGCATGACAAAACAACCCTTCAGGGCGAAAGCAAGGCGACACATCCACCATACAGGAACATCTGAACAGGTCTTCAGGTGTGCCAGGTAGGATGGGCGGCATGGGTCACGGAGCCGACGACAAGAACCACGCCACCCCCCGCGAGCGCCTGGACGCGGCGGGGGCCACCGACGTCGCCGCCACCCTCCAAGCCCTGGCGACCCCTTCGCGGCTGTACATCCTGGCCCGCCTCCAGGAAGGCCCGTGCGCGGTCGGCGCCCTCGCCGAGGCCGTGGGCATGGAAGCCTCCGCCTGCTCCCACCAGCTCCGCCTGCTGCGCAATCTCGGGCTCGTCGCCGGAGAGCGCCGGGGCCGCTCCATCGTCTACGCCCTCTACGACCACCACGTTGCCGAGCTGCTGGAACAGGCCCTCTTCCACGTCGAGCACCTGCGCCTGGGCCTGCGCGACGTATCCACCGGGACGGGTAATGCCCTGGTCCAGTAGCAGGCCGTATCACCTGCTGCCCGACGACTACCGCTGGTCGCTTTCGAGCTGATGCGGAATGCGGAATGCGGAATGCGGGAACGATGAAGCTTGGCAGCTCAGCGAACAAGGAGTCGCTTGCCTGTTGGCGATGATGGTGGATCCAACGACCGGCATGATCACCCGGGTGCGACCGCCGCAGCGAAACGTGATGAACGCGCACCGGCCCCAGTTGGCGCGCGATCCGGGCGGACCGCGACCGCATCCTCCGCCTCCCAGGGGAGACGCCACCCGATGAACACGCCACCATCGCCGTCCGGAGCGGAGCACACAGACGTCTCGTCCGTCCGCCTGGGCGCTCTCGTCCCGCTGACGCGGCCCGGCTGGGTAGAGGCGGGCCGACACCTGCTCGCAGGACTCGCCCTGGCCGTTCGCGAGGTCAACAACGCCGGCGGGATCGGCGGCAGACCAATGGAGCTGGTGGTCCGGGACACCGCGGCCGATCGGGAGCGGGCCGCGGCGGCCGTGGACGAACTGGCCGGCCTGGGCGTGGCCGCCGTGGCCGGCGATTACCACAGCGTCGTCGCCCGCACCGCCGCCGCCCGGGCCGACGCCCTCGGCGTGCCGTTCCTCTGCTCGTCCGCAGCGCTCGACGCGCTCACCGAGGAGCCCACGGAGTGGGTCGCGCGCCCGGCCCCGGCCCAGTCCCACGGCTGGCGGATCTACGCGGACTTCTTCCTCGGCGCGGGTCGGCGTCGAAGCGCCGCGGCGACCCAGCCGGGCGTCTACTGGGCGTCCGGGACCCGCGTCCTGCGAGACCACCTCGCTCCCCGCGGCGGCGCCGTCGTCGAACTCGACACGAACGCGCTCACTCCCGAGGCCCTGTGCGACGCCCTCGTCGACCACGGTGCGACGGCGCTCCTCCTACTGGTCGGCCATCCGGAGCCGGCGGTGCCGATGGTCAGGGCCGTCCGGGGCGACCGGCAGCTCGCGGGGGATCCTGATCGGTGCTCCGGCCGGACAGCCGGAGTTCGCCGAATGGGCCGCGGAGCTGGGCGGGGACGGCGCCGGGATCCCGTTCCTGCGCTACCTGCCCGAGCGCCTCGGTCCGCTCGGCGAACGCGTCGGGAAGGAGCTCCGCGAGCGGCTGGGCGAAGCGCCCTCCTTCGTCGCCTTCGAGGGCTGGGACACCGTCGCCGTCCTCGCCGCGGTGCTGCGTCCCCTCGGCACGGACCGGGCGGCCATCGCCGAGTCATGACCCGCGCGTGACGGTCGAGGGCACCCGCGGGCCGATCCGGTTCTCCCGCACGCCGGGCATCAGCGTTTGGCAATGGGCGTGGACACCAGTCCAAGTAGTTGATCGGGAGCCGGCGGAACCCGATCGCTTTCGGATCCTCCACACCGGCTGAGAGAGCACGAGAGTCCGACTGCGGCACACGTAACTGGATCTTCGAGCGACTGGCATGACGAAGAAGACAAGGCCTGGCCCCGCACCCGACGACACGGGCGACGCCAGGGCCGGGAAGAGCGAGGACAGGAACAGTGCGTACTCCTCGTACGCGGCCCGGGCCTCAAGGAGAGCGCCTTGGGCGTCGCGGAGGTCCTGGGGAAGGCGAAAGCGGGGCAGTCTTCGGCACCCATCAATGCTACGTATGTTCGAGTATTGGTTGCGAACGGCACGCCGCCGTGATCGCGCGGGTGCACTCGAATGCGACAGAGCTGCAGGCGTGCACGCCCGGCGTGGAGCCGCACCCTGGAGAGATGAGCGCGCCGATAGTCATCCACCGCCCCTCCCCCACCGGCGGCCGGCGGGTCACCATCCGCGGGCAGATCGCCGGGCTCGCCTACGAGGATCACAACGTCGTGAAGTTCCTGCGACGGGCCGCACTGCCGGAGACCAGCCGGAGTGGGTGGAATGGCGAGGCGGGCGCGCACACGTCCGCGGCCGCGTAGACCACAGCGGGGTGAGTGCGGTGCGGCGGCCACGTCTGCTCCAACGCCTTGAAGTTTCCTGCCGCTCGTCCCCGCTGGTGATCCGCTGGGACAGCCCGCAGGCGATTCCGTCTTTCGGCGCGATCGTCACCGACCCGTACAGAGTGATGTCTCCGAACTGAGGATCCCGCCTACCGCGCCAGCGGCGGCGTGCCGCTCACCGTCACACAAGGCCGGCGCCACGCTCGTACACGCGGGACTCAGGTCACCGGATCCGGCCCCGCTTCTGTCCACACTGAGCGATGTGAACAAGGGCCATGAAGAGGATGAGCGGGACCCCATCTGAACACGACCGAGGGCACCGGAGTACTACTCATCATGCGCGCCTTCGCCTCTGGCTCCACGGCCATGACCGGCATCGAGGCCGTCTCCAACGCCGTACCGGCCTTCAGACCCGTCCGATGGCGCAACGCACGCACCACGCTCACCGGGATGACCGGCCTGCTCATCGCCATGTTCGCGGGCATCATCGCCACCGTTCACTTGCGCGGTGTCATCCCCGTAGCGGCGAGAACGTCCTGTCGCAACTCGCCCATCTGACGTTCCATTCCGGTCCGATGTACGTCTTCGTCCAGGCCGCAACCGCGGCGATCCTCCTCTTCGCGGCGAACACCGCCTACAACGACTTCCCTCGCGTACTGCTCCTCCTGGCCCGCGACGGCCACGGCCCCCCGCATCTTCCTCAGGCAGGGCGATCGGCTGGCCTTCAGTAACGGCATCGCCCTGCTGTCGGTGGCTGCGGCCCTCGTCTTCGTGGTGTTCGCCGGCAGCACCGATTCGCTTATCCCGCTGTGCGCCGTCGGCGTCTTCCTTGCCTTCAGCCCGTCGCAGACCGGGATGGTGGTGCACTGGCGCCGCGTGCGTACCCGGCACTGGCGCAAGAGCCTCGCCTTCAACGCCACCGGGGCAGTGCTCTCCACACTCGTTCTGATCACCGCCGCCATCACCAAATTCACCTCCGGCGCCTGGGTCGCCCTCATGGCCATCGGCCTGTTCCTACTCCTGGCCACACGCATCCGGCACCACTACCAAACGGTCGGCGCGGCGCTGCGACTGCACCCCGCCGCTACCGAAACACCCGGCCATACCGGCACACGTGCTCATGTCCCCACGCCTGTGCCCGCGCAACACCCCGTACACCCCGAAGCGGGACGGCCCGACCACGACAGGGGTGATGGAGAAGAGGAGGAGGAAACACCCCAGGCCGTGCATCATCTGGCGGTCGTCGCCCTCGCCTCCCTCGATCTCGCCGGCCTACGCGCCCTCGCGTACGCAGCCTCACTTCAACAACCCACACTTGCCCTGCATATCAGCCCCAGCGAGGAGGAAGCAGAGCGATTCCGCGACTACTGGACCATCTGGGGCGACCACGTGCCGCTCCACGTCGTGCTCTCCCCCTACCGGGCGATCGTCGCACCACTGATCCATTACATCGAGGCACTTCACCACCAACGTCCCGGCCTCACCATCACCGTGATCCTCCCCGAGATCGTGACCCAGCACCTGCGCCACCGACTCCTGCACAGCAAGGACGCCGCCCGCCTCCGTCGCGCCCTGCGGCCACTGCCCAAGATTGTCGTCACGAGCATTCCCTTCCACGTCCCTTGAGGAAGAGCCACGGATTGCTCCCCGAACTGTTCGCCCTGCACTGGTTTTGTTCCGCTTTGACGGAAATCCGAGATCTGGGGTTCTGCCCCGGGCGGATCTCCGTCAAAGCGGAACAAGCCCAGCTCAGTGCCTCATGGGTCCTACGGTGCTGACCGAGGATCGGCTCCATTCGGATGGCCTTCCCCGCTCGTGCGGCGAGGTACGCGACACTCCCGGTACATGCGTCCCGCCTCGACCCCTGCGCGGTCATACTTCGAACCGCCTGTTATGCCGCAGCCAGAAGGAGACCAGCATGGACCCCACGCTCATCAACGGCATCCCAGCCCATCCACTTCTGGTCCATGTGGTGGTGGTACTTCTGCCGCTGTCCGCCCTGTGCCTCGTGGCATGCGCGGCATGGCCGCCCGTCATGCGAAGGTTCGGCCTGGCCCTGCCGGTCCTGGCTCTGGTGTCGCTCGTCTTCGTACCTCTGACCACGAGCGCAGGCGAGTGGCTACAGGAGCGTGTCCCGGAATCCTCGCTCGTGGAGAAGCACGCGGAGATGGGTGACGAACTGCTGCCATGGGCGATCGGGCTGCTGGTGGTGGCCGTCCTGGTCTGGTTCGCCTACCGGCGCTCCTCGTCTTCGGAGTTTCCCGCGACGGTGCCCGGCACGGCCAGGACCGGGAGGCCGGCCACGGTGGTGTGGGCCATCGCCGTCGTCCTGTCGGTCGTGGTGGCTGTCGGCGCGGTGGTGCAGGTGTACCGGATCGGTGACTCCGGAGCCAAGTCCGTCTGGCGCGGTTCGTTCACCACGTCCGGGAACTGACCTTCTGCTGTACTGCCTCCTCGCCTTGTCCGCTGTCCGCTGTCCGCTGTCCGCTCGACGGGCGTACCGTGGGGGTGTCAGCACATCGACGCAGGCAGGGCCCCTGCGGGCGGCAGAGAGCACGGTCGTCAACAGTGGGGTCCGGAACGCGGTGCAGTATGTCGACACCTCTTCGTCACGGACACTCGCCCGGCCAGGACGCCGCACCACATCGTCACGGCCCCCTGCGTCTCCGCCTCACCGAACAGGGGAAACACTCTCGCTTGGACGGCGCATGGTGGCCACGTTCACGCGATCTCGATTCCGAGCTACCGGAGTTGATCGCCCGTCTGGACCTGGAGTGGGGCCGCATCATCGACGTCACGGTCAACCGGCGGCTTTGGCCGAGTGTTCCCCACCATGTGGGCGCCGGAGCCCATACGGTCCGCCTGGGGTGGTTCGACGCTGAGCAGGATCCGCATGTGCTGATGCTCTTCTCCTACCCGCCGGGCCACTGGGAGCTGCTCGTCGTGCCACCCGAGACGGAGCCCGAGGACGCCGCGCGCCTGATGGCCGGCGCCTCCCGTGCCGGAAATCTCAGGACGGCGAGTGCACTGGTCGATCCCGCCTCCACCGATCGCTGGGGTTCCGACCGTTGGACCGGTGCGGGTCCTCGGGACTGGGGCGCCGAGAAGCGAGCGACAGCCCGGGGACGTTGAGGGAAGGGGCCGCGGTGCCCGATCCCCGCTTCGTCGTGCTCCGTCACGACTCCCGCCACGCCGCTCCCCGTACCCCGCGCGGTGCCCGGAGACGCCAGGGCGTGGCGTGCTGTCGGGCATAGCTACGCCTCGGGGCCGGCTGTGGCGTGGATGTACTTGAGGACAGCGCGGTCTTCCACCCGGTCCGGTCCGGGCAGCGTGGCCCAGTACGGGTGTGTGATCACGAAGGTGGTCAGCTCCAGGATCCGGGCCCGGTATCCGGCGAGGCGCTCGGCCTGCTCGGGAGTGTAGCCAGGCCTGTCCGGCTCCTCAGGGCGGTGAGGGCTCGACGGCTCCGGAGGCTCCCCTGCATGTGCGCGAATTTCTCTTTCGACAGCACCCGCCTGGGAAGTCGGAGTGGAGCCGCCCTCCAGTGGCGTAGCCATCAGCTCCTATCGGCGTGTGAGGGCATCCAGGGCCGCGTCCAGACGCTGAGTGGCTTCGGCAGCGACGGGCTCGAGAGCGGGGAGGCAGGTGAGGGTGACCATGGTGGAGGGGTCGAGGGCCTGGACGAGGGTGTTGTCTCCGTCGCGGCGCACGACGACGTTGCACGGCAGGAGGAGGCCGATGCTGCGGTCGGCTTCCAGTGCCTGGCGGGCAAGGGGCGGGTTGCAGGCGCCCAGGATCAGGTAGTCCTCCATCTCATGGCCGAGTTTGGCCTGGAGGGTGGCGGTGACGTCGATCTCGGTGAGGATGCCGAAGCCTTGATCGGCGAGGGCCGCCCGGACGGCCGTGACGGTGTCGTCGAAGCCACTGTCGAGGCGGATGGTGCGGTCGTAGGACATTGATTCGTCTCCATTTGTGCGTGAACCTGCTGCGTTCCTGGATACCTCGCCGGGCCCCCGTCGGCGTGCAGGCACTGCCGTCGGCGGGGGCCCGGCGAGGTATCCACACCTACAAAAATACCCTGGGGGGTATCACTGTTACAGTGGAACGCAGATACCCCCCGGGGTAAAGCGACGCAAGAAAGGAGGCCTCCGTGTTCTTCGTGGACATCCTGGAGATCGAGGGTCTGGGAAACCGCAGCTACCTGGCCGGCGGTCGGGAGGCGGCCGTGGTGATCGACCCGCCGCGGGACGTGGAGCGGGTGGTTGCGGCAGCGGCCGGACGGGGCGTGCGCATCGCGTACGTGGCCGAGACGCACGTGCACAACGACTACGTGAGCGGCGGCCTGGAACTGGCCCGGCTGACCGGGGCTACGTACCTGGTGCCTGCCGCGGCCCGGGTCTCCTTCGACCGCACCCCGGTCGCCGACGGCGACACGCTGCCTGTGGAAGGAGGTCTGGCCCTGCGGGCGCTGGCCACCCCCGGCCACACCCCGCATCACACCTCCTACATCCTGCAGGAGGACGGGCGGGAGGTGGCCGCGTTCACGGGCGGATCTCTGCTGATCGGCAGCGTGGGACGCCCCGACCTGGTCGAGCCCCGGCTGACGGAGAAGCTGGCCCGCGCGCAGTACGCCTCCGCACACCGCCTGGCCGCGGAACTCGACGATGCGGTGCAGGTCCTGCCCACGCACGGGTTCGGCAGTTTCTGCTCCTCATCGCAGGCGGAGGGCGACTCCAGCAGCATCGGCCAGGAACGCAAGACCAATGCAGCGCTCACGAAAGACGTGGACACCTTCATCGCGGACATGCTCTCCGGGCTGGAGGATGTGCCCGCCTACTACGCGCACATGGGTCCCCTCAACGCGGCCGGCCCCGCGCCGGTCGACCTGACCCCGCCGAGGACGGCGGGCGGCAAGGAGGTCGCCGAGCGGCTGGCCGCCGGAGAGTGGGCGGTGGACCTGCGCAGCCGTACGGCGTTCTCCGCGGGACACGTGGCCGGAACGGTCAACTTCGAGGCCGAGGGCAAACTCGCCACCTACCTGGCGTGGCTGATCCCGTGGGGCAAGCCCGTCACGCTGCTCGCAGACAGCCCGGCCCAGCTCGCCCAGGCCCAGCGGGATCTGGTACGGGTCGGTATCGACCGGCCCTCGGCGGCCGCCACCGGAGACCCCGCCGGATGGCTGAGCGAGGGAGAGGTGCTGCGTTCCTTCCCCCGCGCGGATTTCGCCGCCCTGAAGAAGGCACGTGAAGCCGACGAGAGCCTGGTGGTTCTGGACGTGCGCCGCGACTCCGAGCGCGCCGGCGGATACGTGCGGGATTCCGTTCACATCCCTGTCCACGAGGTTCATGACCGGGCCGGTGAGATTCCGGCCGGGACCGTGTGGGTGCACTGCGCCGGCGGGATGCGTGCGGCCATCGCCGCTTCCCTGCTGGACGCCGCTGGCCGTGACGTCGTCGCCGTCGACGACTCCTTCGACGCCGCCCTCGACGCAGGACTGGCCCTGACCACAGGTCCTGGTCACTGAACGGCTGTCCATCCACCGCATTCCGAGACCGGAGGGAAAACGCATGTTCCTCTTCCGACGCAGTACCGCCCGCGTCACCCCCGCCCAGGCACGCCAACGCACCACCGATGGTGATGCCGTACTCCTCGACGTGCGGGAGCAAGCCGAGTGGAAGGCCGGGCACGCCCCCGGCGCTGTGCACGTCCCGCTCTCCCTGCTGGTCACCGGTAAGGCCCTGCCTGCCGCAGCCGAGGGGCGGCCGCTGGTGGTGATCTGTCGTTCCGGGCACCGTTCCCAGCAGGCCGCGAAACTGCTGACCGAACGCAGAGTCGAGGCTGTCGACGTCAAGGGCGGCATGAACGCATGGGCGTCAGCGGGACTGCAGGTGGTCGACGACCGCGGAAGCAGTGGCCGGATAGCGTGAGTGTCCTTCTTCTCGCTGTCGTCGCCGGGGCAGTCATCGGCCTGGCCCTCGGGGCTCTCGGCGGTGGTGGCAGCGTCCTGGCCGTCCCCGCCCTGATCTATCTCCTCGACTTCACCCCGGGTGCCGCCACCACCGCATCGTTGATCATCGTCACCGCAACCTCGGCCACGGCTCTCTCCTCGCATGCGAGGTCCGGCAACGTGCGCTGGAAGACCGGTGCTCTGTTCGCGGCCGCCGGGATCCTGCCCGCCATCGCAGCGGCCACCCTCGCGGCACACGTGCCCGAAGCGGTTCTGACGGCAGCGTTCGCCGCGGTAGCGGCCCTCGCCGCGCTGGCCATGCTCAGGACGCCCGCCGCCGAGCAGGAACCGCGGCAACCCAGACCCGCGCGGGCAGCCGGGGCGGGGGCCGGACTCGGCGCAGTGACCGGATTCCTCGGGGTTGGCGGCGGATTCCTCGCCGTCCCCGCTCTCGTCTCCGCACTCGGCCTGCGCATGCGGGCCGCGGTCGGCACCAGTCTGCTGGTCATCACCGTCAACTCCCTGGCTGCCCTTACCGCCCGCGCCGACAGCAGCACGCCCCTGGACTGGGCGGTCATCGCCCCCTTCACGGGAGCCGCGATCCTCGGCGCCTGGGACGGCAAACGCCTCGCGACGAAAATCTCCGGCCCTGCCCTCCAGCGCGTCTTCGCAACTGTGCTGCTGGCCGTGGCCGCTCTCATGCTCACCGACGCCCTCACCTGAACCCGACCCGCAAGAAGTGTGCGGCCATGTCTCGCCGGTACTCACCGGTGCCCCTCGCGTTAGACGGAACTGGCCGGACACAGCCCAATAGCCCATCGACACCTACGGAGCACCGCATCATGACCAGCCCCCACACCCTCGACACAGACCAGGCCCGCACCCGTCTCCACGAACTGATCGTCCTGGACGTCCGCACCCCGGGCGAATACGCCACAGGCCACCTCCCCGGGTCCCTCAACATCCCCCTCGACCACCTGAAGCAGGCCCTGCCCGACATCCGCCACGCGGCCGAGCGCGGCAACATCCTCGTTGTCTGCGCCTCCGGCGCCCGCTCCGAGAGCGCCTGCAACACCCTGTCCGCCCAAGGCATCACGACTGCCACCCTCACCGGCGGCACCGGAGCATGGGCCGCCGCCGGCCACCCCCTCCACCACCCCGACACCAACCGAAACACCACCTGGAGCATGGAACGACAGGTCCACCTCACCGCCGGCGCAATAGTCCTCACCGGCCTCGCCCTCGGCCGCCTGCGCCACGCCTTCCGCCTCGCCTCCGCCGGTGTCGCGGGCGGACTGGTCTTCTCCGCCCTCACCAACACCTGCGGCATGGCCGCCCTCCTGGCCAAACTCCCCCACAACCGCACCCACCAGGGTGACCTCGAGGTCACCCTCGCCGCCCTGCGCGACCACTGACCCCCGCAACCTAGATACCCCCTGGGGTACCATGAGGCGAGAGCACACAAGGCCGGGAGGCACCCGTGAAGGTCGACGACGACGCAGTCAACGCAGTCCTCAACCGCCTGCGCCGCGCCCAAGGGCAGCTGTCCGGCGTCATCGCCATGATCGAAGCCGGACGCGACTGCAAGGACGTCGTCACCCAACTCGCCGCCGTCTCCAAAGCCCTCGACCGGGCAGGCTTCAAGATCGTCGCCAGCGGCATGCGCCAGTGCATGAACGAAGCCGACGAGAACCAGGCCCCCATGACGGAAGAGGAACTCGAAAAACTCTTCCTCGCCCTCGCCTGAACACCACCCCCGTCGGCCCCCTCGGACGGCCGACCGGGATCAGCCCGCCGCTCAAGCCAGCCGGGACGGCGGCGTGCCTCCGAGTAGGGGCGGCACCCCAGAGCAAGGACTGCCGCCCCTACTCGGTAGCGTGATCACCGCGACCAAGCCTCAAGCGCAGGACAACGACAACCGCGGACTCCCAGGCTGAGGATTCGCCGCCCTCATGCTCGGCGCATTCATCGCCGAAGCGCTGTTCGCACTCATCGGCGGCTGGCCAAGCCTCGCAGGCATCGTCGTCACCGTGCTCCTCCCCAACCGGCTTCGCCGCCGACGTGCCCCGGTCATCTCGTTCGCGGTCCTGCAACGGGGCCGCTGGCCTCTGGGCCCGGCATGGCCGTTTCCCCCTGTCGCAGGCATGACCTGGGGGGGTGGTGTCACCGGGTCTGGAGGTGTCGTCACAGACGCTGATGAGAGGTCCGGCCCGGCGCAATGCCGGACAGTTCGCGGGCGGCAGGTCTGCACGACGTGGATGCGCGAGCACGACACCAACGCCCAGGCCGGCACCGTGAACACCCTTCAGGGAGAGGGAGTAGCGGATGTTCGACACCACTGAGGTGGACGTCTTCCTGGGCCTGGACGTCGGCAAGAGTGCCCATCACGGGCACGGGCTGACCCCGGCCGGGAGAAGGTCTTCGACAAGCAGCTGCCCGACAGCGAGCCGAAACTGCGGGCCGTGTTCGAGAAGCTGGCCGCGAAGTTCGGCACCGCCCTGGTGATCGTGGACCAGCCCGCTTCCATCGGCGCCCTGCCCCTGGCCGTCGCCCCGGACGCAGGCTGCAAGGTCGCCTACCTGCCGGCCTCGCGATGCGCCGGATCGCCGACCTCTGGCCTGGCCGCGCGCGCACCGACCACGGCGACGGCCAGGAGGCGGACGCGGCGGCCGACAGCAAAGCGCCGGCCGACACCGCGCACACCACCCCGGACACGGACGAGGAGACACCAGAACTCGGTTCCGCAGACGGCGCGGACGGCGGCGAGCGGGACGAGCACGCGGGCAGCAGCCCGTCCCGTTGCTGCGGTTCTCCCTCCCCCATCACCCCGGAGACGTCGCCATGTTCCTGCGCATCCGCATCCTGCACCCCGACTCCGAAGTCTGGCTGAGCGGATACAACGCCCTGGGCACAGGAGACCGCGTCCACCTTGAACTCCGGCGGGTAATTCTTCGTGACCACGAGATGTCCGTTCGCAGATCTTCAGGATCCAGTGTCTCGTGTGTCCAACATCCGGGGTCAAGACCCGATCGTCCTGTCGCCCTGGTTCATCGCCGCCTCGCTGATCGGCTGGGCCGTCGTGGGCACAGCGGTCGCGGACGGACAGGAGGCGGGGAAGTGGGCGACGCTCCGGACTCCCAGTTCCGGGACACCGGCCGGCGGGTCCGCAACATCGACCTGCAGGTGAGCGGTCTCGACAGCCGGCTGGACGTTCTGGAGGGCGAGCACGAGCGGTTGAAGTCCCGGTTCGGCCACACCCAGGACCTGGACCACGAGCTGCGTTCCATCCGCGACGACATCTCCGGTCTGAAGACCACGACCGAGGAAGCCGACGGCCGCCTCGACGAGCTCGATGACCGCGTCACGGCCGCGGAGCGGACGGTGAAGAGGCTCACCCGGCACGTGCGGCTGGTGGAAGGCCAGGTCTTCGATTGTCAGATCCCGGTCCGCGAACGGTCGAACGCTCTGCTCAGCCTGTGGAAGGCACGGGCATTTCCTCTTGGCCCCTGCTTTATGTCTGCCGAGCTCACTCAGAAGAAGCTCAAGCGTGGCGCCCACCGTTCCGTCCAAGCACTCGAACGCGACATCCGGGCCTGGATCGCGCTCGGTGTGCCGTGTCTTCAGATGGACTGCCGCACGGCCCTGGCAGAGCCCTCCGAGCTCTCCGTCACAGCGGCCGAGCAGATGCCCTAGCCGCACCCGGGGCCGGGAGTTGGGTTCGGCTCGCCGCCGAGATGCGGGTCCCGTCCGAGCGGGGGCGATGCACCGGGATCGCCCCCGCAGAGCTGCCACTCGGTGTCCGGTGCGCGCGGCGTCCGTCCCTGCCGGGCTCGAGTTCCGCACTTCTCGGGAGAGTTCCCGACGCCTCTCGCTCACGAGCCATGGCCTGAAACGGAGCGGATCCGGCGCACGCTTCCGGCGGAACGGGTGTTCCGGTCCGCGTTCGCACGGAAATCCTCGGCAGTCGGCGCGGACACACTTTCCGAAACAGGCGTGAAACGGGCTCGCCAAAACGAATAAACGGGCGCGCAACGCCACCGAACCCCGGACCACAGTCTTTTGTTGCCCGTAAGGAATTACTTGACCCGCGGAGGCGGCCATTCCTAGGCTCTGAGGCAATCACGCGGAACGAATGGGACACCTCGCGTGAACAGCATTCGCCCTCGCGACGCCCCCCCCTCCCCCCACATCTGAGCGCAGAAAGACGGTATCGAGCCGTGGTCACCCGCATTGCAGACACCCTGGGCGTCGGAGAACGGGCGGCGAGACGCTTCGGCGGGTTCACCAGCGGCTGCCCCGGGCCGAGCGCGGCGACTGACGGCAGGCACTCCCCCAAGCGTCCCTTCCTCACCTTCCCGACCGACCGGGCTGCCCCCAGAACGCAACCGAACTTCCTCTGAATTCAGCCCGGACTGCGCTCCGATCCCAAAGGACATCCACTTTTCCGTTCTCGGCATCTGCCGCGACTTCCCCACGTCCCCCATCAAGCGCGTTTCCCTTCGGGTACCCACGCCCGATTTCCCGCTTTCCACGAAACGGCTTCGCCTTCCGAATCCACCAGCACGTCACTGCACCCGCCGACACCACGAAAGGTGTGTGCCATGTCCACCCCCACGACTGTCACGTGCGACACCTGCGGCACCTCACTGCCCCGGACCAAGCAGTCCCGCACCTCGCAGCCCCGAGCCCGCCACTGTTCCAACGCCTGCCGCCAGCGCTCGTACCGGCTGCGGCAGAAGTCGGGCGGCGTGGAGGCCGGGCTGAGCAGCGAACTACTGACACAGCTGAGCAGCTTCGTCGGACGCACCGACGAGCTGGTCGAGCTGACCCGCCTGCTGCACGAGGTGCGGCTGCTGACGCTGACCGGGCCGGCCGGCGCGGGCAAGTCGCGGCTGGCCCTGGAAATAGCGGGTCAGGAGGCGCGCGGCCGCCGCAGCGACGTCTCGGTCGTCCGGCTCGGTGCGGTCACCGACGCCGACGCGGTGCGCCGACGGATCCTCGACGCGCTCGGCGACGAGTCCGACCAGAGCGCGGCGGGGGCCTCGGCCCGGGACCAGCTGCTCGTCCTCGACGACTGCGACCATGTGCTGTACACCTGTGGCACGCTGCTGACCGAACTGCTCCCCGGACGGCCACGCCTGAGCGTGCTGGCCACCAGCAGGGAGCCACTCTGTCTGCCCGGCGAGTCGGTGTTCTCCGTGACCGGTCTCGCGCTCAGCGATCCCGAGTCCGTCAACTCGCTTGCCGACGGGCTGCGTTCCGACGCGGTCACACTCTTCATGGACCGGTCGCGCGCGGTCGCGCCGGATTTCCGGCTCACCCGGGGAAACGCCGCTGACGTGGCGGAGATCTGCGCACGCCTGGACGGACTTCCGCTGCCGATAGAGATGGCCGCCCGGCTGGTACGCGTCTTTCCGCCCGCGGAGATCCGCTCCCGGCTGCACGACCGGCTGGCGCTGCTGACGAACGGCTGGCGGCTCGCCGACGACCGCCACCAGAGCCTGCGCGCCTCGCTGGAGTGGGGGTACGCGCTGCTCAGCCCGGTGGAGCAGGCCCTGCTGCGCCGGCTGTCGGTCCTGCCGGGCGGATTCGGTCCGGACGCGGCCACTGCGGTCACGGCGGACGTCCCGGCGGCGACGGCCGCGCTGCCTGAGCTGCTGGTCGCTCTGGAGTCGAAGTCCGTCATCGCTCCCCCCAGCGGTGCGGACGGCGGCGCCGCCCGGTTCCGGCTGCTGGAGTCCACGCAGTGCTTCGGACAGGAGCAGCTCCTCGCCGAGGACGAGGACACGGCGGTGTACGAGCGCCTGTTCGGCTGGCTGACATCGTTGTCCCTCCCGTTGCGGAGCGAGGCTGTGGTGCCGGTCGCGGCGCTGGAGCGGCTTGCCGAGGAACGCGTCAATCTCGCGCACGCGGTGCGGCGCATGGGACAGGGCTCCGACGAACGCCAGTTGCTCTTGGTCGCGGCGTTGGCCGCGGTGGAGGCGGCGCGGGGGCGGAGTGCCGAGGTGGCCGGGCTCGTGGAGCACGCTCTGGAGCAGACCGGGCCGCACTCCGACCACCACGCCCTCGCACTGGAGGCAGCGGCCCTGACCGGCCGAGGCGCGGGGCACGGCGGGGCGGTGCGACGGATGGACCAGGCGGTCCGGGAGGAGCGCCTGCGGGGCCGTTCACCCTTGTTGGGGCGGCTGCTGCTGGTACGGGGGATCCTGCGCCAGGTGCGGGACGAGCACCGGCCATCGGTCGACGACCTGGAGGAGGCACTGGAGATCGGGCTGCGGTACCAGAACGACACTCTGGTGGCGCTGAGCCGGGGCGCGCTCGCCCGGCACCTGCTGGAGAACGGCGACCCGGCCGGCGCGGAGGGTGAGCTCACCCGAGCACTGCCCGTACTCCGCGGCCGGGTCGCCCCGCAGTGGCTGAGCTCCGTGCTGTCCACCGTCGGCGCGCTCGCTCTGGAGAAGGGCGACCTGAAACGGGCGGAGGAGCACTTCGCGGAGGCGTTGCGCTGTCGTACGTACCATCACGCGGACTCCGCACGGGCGTTGGAGGGGCTGGCGCTGGTCGCGAGCCGCGGCTACCGGTACGACCGGGGAGTACGGCTGCTCGGCGCGGCGGAGCGAGTGCGGGGCGATGGGGGCGGGTTCGAGGAGAGCGGCTGGTGGCGGCAGCGTGTCGGGGAGGCGCGCGACGCGGTGCTGCGGGCGCTTCCCGTTGGCCGGGCCGAGACCTGGCTGCAGGCCGGCCGTGAGATGCCCTGGCGGCAGGCGCTGTGCCTGGCGCTCGGCGACGAGCCCGCGCAGTCCCGGACCGAGAGGGCCGTGCATCCGCTGAGCAGGCGGGAGCAGGACGTGGCCGCCTTGGTCGTAGAGGGATTGACTAACCGTCAGATAGCGGCGCGTATCCATGTTTCGGTGCGCACGGTGGAGACGCACATTCGCCATATCCGCACCACGCTGGGGTTGCGGTCCCGGGCTCACATCGCGGCGTGGGCGGCGCAGCAGCTGGCCGATCTCCCCTCGGCAACTCCGGCGCCGCACCCGCTGCCGGATCCCCGTGTACCGGTCGGGGGCCGGGACGTCCGGCCACAACTGCGGGGCGCGTAGGGGCCGCGGGGCGGGCCCGCGACGCGGGCGGCCGGGTTGACTCGGCGGGCAGGGCGAGGACGGAGCTCCGGGTCCGCCGCAGCTGAGTCCTCAGGGCCCTGGTGCCGTCTCCACCCTGATCAGTGCCATCGCCGCGTCCAGGGCGGTCTCGACCTCGTGAGGTGTCGAGCCGACTGCGATGACATGACCGAGCCGGTCGTAGGCGTCCCGGGGCGGGCGGACCGTGCGGCCGGGGACCGCGGTGGTCACGACGGCTTCGACGCCGGGGACGCCGGCGGCGGCTGCCGTCCCGCCGATGCCGGTCAGGAGTCCGGCGCCCGTGGCGGTCAGGAACCTCAGTCCGGCGTACCGGCTCCGGTCCGCGGTCAGGGCGAGGGGCCGACCGGTGACGGCGCGGAGCTGCTGGTCCAGCAGGTCGATTCCGGTCGCGGCGCGAACCAGTTCGGGGATCATGCCGCCGGCCAGGCGTCCGTTGATCTCGATCACGACAGGTCCCTGCGGGGTGAGTCTGATCTCGATGTGGGATGGGCCCAGTTCGAAGCCGATCGCCTTGAGCGCCTGCCGCGCGCACTCCGTCAGTTCGGCCTCCGCCGTGCCGGGCAGAGCGGCGGGAAAGAGGTGGCCGGTCTCGACGAAGTACGGCAGTGCGGTGGCGGTCCGCCGGGTGATCCCGACGCACAGGGCCTCGCCGTCGGCGCAGAACATCTCCACGCTGTACTCGGGAGCGTCCACGAACTCCTCGACGAGTGCCCTGCCCGGCCGCGCCTGGCCCCTGATGTTCTCGGTGGCGTCGAGGATCTGCGCGGCCTGCGCGTGGGCGCTCGCCACGTCGGCGCACCAGCGCACGTCCTGCGAGCCTGAGCCATCCGCCGGTTTGACCACGCAGGGCAGGCCGACCCGGGCGACGGCCGCCGCGACCGCGTCGGCGCTGTCCACGACGACGTGGGCGGGCTGCGGTACACCCGCTGCGCCCAGGGCGGCGCGTGCCAGTGACTTGTCACGGCAGAGCCCCGCGGTGCCTGAGGCGTGTCCGGGCCGTCCGAGCGACCTGGCCAGGACTGCCGTGTGGGCGAGGTAGAAGTCGCTCGTGGTGGTGACTCCGGCGACGGTGCGCCCCGCGGCAGCCGAGTCGGCGGCGGCGCGGACGGCCGCCTCGTCCTCGGTGTCGCAGAGGACGGCGGTGCAGCCGGTCCCCTCCAGCTCCGGGTAGCGGGTGGGGTCCTTGGTGAGGAGGACGGGGGCGAGGCCGAGCCGGGTCGCGGTGCGCAGCGCCAGCATGCCGGTGCCGGTGGTGTTGGACTCGACGAAGACCAGGACCGGGCGGTCCCCGCGCGGAATGGCGGCGCAGGACCAGGTGCGAACGGTCGTGCCGAAGAGCACCTCGGTGGGTACGGCGGCGATCGGGCCCTCGGGCCGGTGCCGGTAGACGGTGTCGGTGTAGCGGTCGCCTCGGTCCGGCATGATGCCGACGATCCGGGTCCCGGGGGCGGCACGGGACGCGAGGTGGGTGAGGACGCGGTAGACGGAGCCGGAGGTGTTGCCGGCGAAGATCTTCTGTTCCCGTGCGAGGCTCCGGGTCGCGTCGAAGGCCTCGTCGTCGGAGAGCCAGTGGATCTCGTCGAAGAGCCGGTAGTCGATGTTGTCGGGGTAGAGGCTGTTTCCGAGGCCGCTCTGTCTGCGGGTGGCGACGTCGGGCTGGCCGAACAGCACGCTCCCGACGCAGTCGACGCCGACCACCTTCAGGTCGGGCAGGTGTTCCAGGAGCGCGGCGGAGGTACCGCAGAGCGAGCCGCCACTGCCGACCGAGCCGACCAGGACGTTGACGGTGCCGAGGTCCTCCAGGAGTTCGGCGGCGAGGGTGCGGTAGGCGGCCGGGTTCTCCGGATTGCTGTACTGCTGCGGCCACCAGGCGCCCGGCAGGTCGCGCATCAGTTCCGCGAGGCGTTCGAGGCGGGCGCTCTGCCAGCCCTGGGCCGTCATGGCCCCGACGACGTGCACGCTGCAGCCCATCGCCTCGAGCTTGGCGAGGGTCACGGGGTCGATCCGGGGGTCGGTGACGATGTGCACGGGGTGCCCGAGATAGGTGCCGACCAGGGCGACACCGAGGGCCATGGTGCCGGAGGAGCTCTCCACGATGGGGGCGCCCTCTCGGAGCACGCCAGTGCGGCGGGCCTCGAGGATGACGCGGCGGGCGACGCGGTCCTTCATGGCGTAGGGATTGAGCAGTTCGAGTTTGGCGTAGACCTCGACGTCCTCGGGGGCGTCCACCCGCAGCCGGACGGCCGGGGTGTTTCCGATGGCGTCGACGAGGGTGTCGTGTCGCATGCGCGCTCCTCGGGGTGTGCCGCGGTCAGCCTTCCATGGCCTCGATCAGGCTCCTGGGCCGCAGGTCGGTCCAGTTCGCCTCGATGTGGTCCATGCACGCCTCACGGCTGTCCTCGTCGTGGGCGACGGTCCAGCCGTCGGGGACCTCCGCGAACGCGGGCCACAGCGAGTGCTGTCCCTCCTCGTTGACGAGGACCAGGAAGGTGGCGTCCGGGTCGTCGAACGGGTTCATCCGTCCCACCGACCTTTCCGTGTCTTCGCGCGGCAGCCGGTCCACCGCAGCGCCGTCATCCTCACGGCACGCGTCGGGCCGGTCCTCGGTGGGATCCACCGTTACGGCGGCGAGAGGGACGCCGACCCGCGAATTCCCTGCTAGAACAGGGTTCCCTGGCAGGGGAGTTCAGACCAGCGGCAACCGCCCGGGACACGGATGGGGAGGCACTGCGACGCGACACCCCTTGTTCCGCACCCGAGAGGGGTTCGGCACCCGGGAGGGGTGCCTTCCTCCTGCTCCGCCGCATCGCCCGGCGGTGTGCGGGGCCGCACCGCCCGGTACAGACCAAGCGCCCGTCACCACCACTGTGAGGACACGATGTACAGGGAACCGCCCTCCCACCCCGTGCACGGCCGCACCTTCACCCAGGACGCACGCAGAGCACAGATCGTCCAGGCCACGATCGAAACGCTGGCCGAGATCGGTTACGCACGAACCTCGTTCACAGCGATCTGCAGACAGGCCAATCTCAGCAGCACAGGCCTGATCTCCTACCATTTCGCGGGAAAGCCTCAGCTGCTGCGGGAGGTCGCGCGGACCGTCCTGGAGAAGTCGGGGACGCTGCGTGCCGACAGGGTCGCACAGGAGATGACGTATCGCGGGAAGCTGGGCGCCTACATATCCTCGCACTTCGACTTCATGACCGTCTTTCCGGCGCACGCGCGGGCGCTCAGCGAGATCACCGAACTGGTCCGGGAAGGGGCGGCGCCCGGTCTCGACGACGTCGCGCGCGGCGCCCTGTCGGTGGAGGGCCTGGTGGTACTGCTCGAAGAGGGCTGCCGTGCGGGCGAGTTCCGCATCCCCGACCCGGCGGTGCTGGCACTGGCGGTGCACGGCGCGATCGACAACGCCGTCCGTCATCACGAGCTGTTCGCCGTGGCCGATCCGGACCGTCTGGCGCGGGAGCTGACGGACATCTTCACGCGGTGCACGCTGTCCCCGTAGCGGTCCGCCGCGGCTGTCCGGGGAGCGCGTACGGTGGCCCGCACGGTGACGTGCGGCACGGGGGCCTGTCGCTCGGCGGTCCCAGGGTGGGTAGGAGTACCTGCGGCGACGGCCGCCGGACCACTCGGGAACAGGACGACACTGGTGCTACTGGAACGCGAGGCGGAACTGGCGTCGGCCGCTGTCCGCCTGCGAGGTGCCGCGGCTGGACACGGCTCCGTGCTCCTGGTCGAGGGGCCGCTCGGAGCGGGCAGGTCGTCGTTCCTGGAGGCCCTCGCGCAGCGGGCGGAGCGGTTCCGGGTGCTCCGGGCTCAGGCGTCCCGCTCGGAGCGGTGGCTGGCCGGTGGGGTCGTCGACCAACTGGTGGAGTCCGCGGGCTGCGACGAGGCGACGGCGGAGGCGGGCAGCGGGCGGCGGTCGCGGGAGGACGCGCCTCGCGGGCCGACCGCTGAGCGGGTGCCGCTGGGGACCGTGTTGGAGGGCCTGCCCGGAGAGGACGGAGTGCTGGTCCTTGTCGACGACCTGCACTGGTCCGACGCGGAGTCGCTGGCCGAGCTCTCGAGGAGCGTTTCCGAGCGGCGAGGCCGACGCGTCGTGTTCGCCTTCTCGCTGCCGTCCGGCGCCGTACCGGACCCCGGCTCGGTGCTGCGGGGGCTGGTGGACGGGGCGGACGTCAGGATCGGGCTGCGCGCCCTGGGTCCCGGGTCGGTGCGCCACCTGGTGGAGGCGGCCCTGGGCGGTCCTGCGGACGAGGCGTTCGTGGAGGCCCTGCGGGTGCGGTCCGCCGGCAGTCCGCTGATGCTGCGGTCCCTGCTGGACGAGGCGTACGCCCTCGGCCTGGAACCGCGGGCCGAGCACGCGGAGCTCGCGCGTACGCTCCGCTCGGACCCCCTGTGCCAGTACCTGTCGGCGTTCCTGCGGTCCCGGCCCGGCTCGGTCCGCCGGGTCGTGCACGCGCTGTGCGTCCTGGGCTTCGAGGCGGACCAGCGGGTCGCGGCGCGGCTGGCGGGTCTGGACACTCCCGGGTACACCGAGGCGGTCGGCTCACTGGACCTCTGGGGGCTGGGCCGGCCGGGGGCCGACGGGTCCGGCACCCTGGTGTGGGACGCGCTGGCGGACGGCATTCCGGCTGACGATCTCACCGTGCTGCGCAACCACGCGGCGGTGCTGCTGCACCGGGCCGGGCATCCGATGGAGGCCGCGGCCGGGCATCTCCTGGCGGTGCAGACGCTGCGGGCTCCGCAGGCGGTACGGATCCTGCGGGCCGCCGCCGGGAGCGCGCAGGCGCGGGGGGCGCCGCGCGACGCGGCCCGGTATCTGCGCAAGGCCCTGTCGGACGGCTCGTGCACCGGGCTGCTCCGCGCCCGGGTGCTGGCCGATCTGGTGGCGGTGGAAAGGGAGTTCGCGACCGTCGCCGCGCTGCGGCACGTGGTCGAGGCCCTGCCGTTGTTCGACTCCGCCCGCGACCGTGGCGCGATCGCGGTCCAGTTGGGACCGCTGCTGTACCAGCCGGCGGAGTCAGGCATCGCCGTCCTGACGCGGGACCTGGCCGCGGAGCTGGGGAGCGCGGACGCGGGCGACGGCGCCGCGGCCGAACTCGCGCTGCGCCTGGAGGCCCGCCACTACGCCCTGGGCGACCAGGACCCCGTGATCCTCCGGGCCGCACTGCGCAGGCTCGACGGGCTGGGCCGGCGACCGCCCGTGCGGACCCAGGGGGAAAGGGAGCTGCTCTCCGCGCTGGTCCACGTCGCGTTCGTCACCAACAACGCGTCGGCCGAGCGGGTGGCGGACCTCGGGGGTCCCCTGCTGGCCCTGGAACCGCCCGACCCGCGGCACGCCCACACTCCCCTGCCGTTGCTGGTGAACGCCCTGGCCGCAGCAGAGCACACCGAGATGACGGTCCACTGGCTGGATGCGGTGGGACGGCGCGTCGACCCCCGGGGTACGGGCGCGGAGGCGGCCGTGCTGCGGGCGGAGCGCGCGTTGGTGGCCCTCTCCCACGGCCGGACGGCCGAGGCCCGGCGGGCCGTCGTACGGCCCGATGCCGTGCCGGACCCTGAGGCCAACGCCCTGCCGGCCATCTGCTCCGCAATCCTCGCCATCGTCACCCTGCACGGCGACGAGCCGGAGCTTGCCGAGGAGTTCCTCACCGGCGATCCGCCGCGGCGCCAGGACCAGTACCACGCCGCGCTGCTGCACATGGCGCGCGGCCTGCTCGCGGCCCGGCGCCGACGGGACCCGATCGCCCTCCACCACTTCCGTACGGCGGGCGAGCGGCTGGAGCGCATCGGCTGGACGAATCCGGCCGTACTGCCCTGGTCCTCGCGCGCGGCACTGCTGCACCACCGGCTCGGAAACCAGGAACAGGCTCTGGCCGCTGGACAGTTCGAGCTGGAGCGGGCCCGCCGCTGGGGCGCCCCCTCCGCCGTGGGGCGGGCGCTGGTGGCGCTGGGCCGGGTCACGCCCGGCAGACGCGGCACGGCGGTGCTGGCGGAGGCGGTGTCCGTGCTGGAGGGATCCACGAACCTCGACGAGCTGTGCCGGGCACTGTACGCCTACGGCAGCAGGGAGGGCGTGGAGGGGAGGCGGGCCGGCGAAGCCCTGCGGCGGGCGCGCGCGCTGTCCGTCGTCTGCGGTGCGGACCGGGTGACGCAGCAGATCCGAGTACAGATCGGCCGGAGTCCCGCCGCCCCGGAGCTCACCCCGTCCGAGGCTCGGGTCGCACGGTTGGCCGCGAACGGTCTGCGCAACGCTGACATCGCGCAGCGGCTCCAGGTGTCGAAGCGGATGATCGAGAGGTACCTGACCAACGCATACCGCAAGCTGGACATCAGCGGGCGTGATGCGCTGCCGCCGAACATCGGAACGGAATGAGCGGCACACCGAACCCCGGACCACAGTGTTTTCGCACCGGGCAGATGTTTGCTTGACCACACAGGATTCCGCTTCCTACCATCGACATTTCACTCGATCATGGTGCGATCAGGGCCGGGGGGCATGCCCTGGGGAGGCGGTCTGTATCGCTACGACGGGCGCCCACGACCAGCAGCCGACGGCCCGACGGGGCAACCCGCCGCTCGTCGAACGCGAGCGCGAGACGGCGGTGCTGCGCGAACTGGTCCGGCGGACCGCATCGGGGCGGGCCGGTCTCGTCGTCGTCAAGGGGCCGGGCGGTATCGGCAGGACGACGCTTCTGCGCGCCCTCGCCCACGAGGCGCAACACCGCGGCCTGCGCGTCGTGGAGACGGCGGGGGCCCGTGTGCGGACCCTCCGCCTAGGTGCTCCGGACGCCGCGGGCGTCGACGGTCAGGCCCTCGCGCGGGTCGGCCGGTCACGGGCCTCGGTCGGGCAGGTCCGTGTGCTGCCCGCCTCCCCGGCCGTCGTCGCGCCGCCGCACGGTCCGCTCCTGACGTACCGGCAGGTGGTGGGCTCCGCCACGGCGACGCGTCCGACGCTTCTTTCGATCGACGACGCCGACCGCGCCGACCTGGAGTCGGTCAGGGTGCTCGTCCGGATGCTGCGCGCCCGGCACGACCGGCCCGTCCTGCTGGCCCTGGGCTGGCGCGACGGCGAGGAGTCGGCGGCGCCCTTGGAGTGGGTGACCCGTTCGATGTCAGAGGTAGTCAGGCCCCGGCCGCTGACCGGGGCGGGCATCGGCACGGTCGTGCGCCGCCTGACGGACGGCACCGTGGACGCGGGCTTCCAGGCGGACTGCCTGTCCGCGACCAGCGGCATCCCCTCGTTGGTGACGGGCCTGGTGGCCGGGATGCGCGAGCTGGGCCTGCCCCTGACCAGCGCCGGGCTGACGGCGGCGGGCGAGCACGACATCCCGGTGTTCGGTGAGCGGGCGAGGCGCCTGTTGCACGGGCAGCCCCCCGCCGCCGTAAGCGCCGCACAGGCGGTGGCCGTTCTGGGCGAGGGGACGCTCACCACGGCCGGAGCCGGTCTTGCCCGGCTGGAGACAAGCGCGTTCGCACGTTCCCTCCGGCGTCTGGAGGCGGTCGGGCTGGCCCGGGGCTCCGGTCCGGAAGCCTGGTCCCTCGCACACCCCGCCGTCCGCGCAGCGGTCCTGAGGAGCACGCCGCCCCGGACCCTCACGGACCTGCACGGGCGGGCCGCGCGGCTCCTGCACGACAGCGGAGCGTCGGCCGACGACATCGCCGAGCACCTGCTCGGCGCACCCGCCGTGGCGCGTACGCCGTGGGCGCGCACGGTCCTGCGGGAGGCGGCCGGCGCCGCGATGCTCCACGGGGCCGCCGAACACGCCGTGGAGTTCCTGAGGTCCTGTGTCACGCCCGGCCACGAGGACGCCTGCGACCCCGCGCTGGTGGCGGAACTGGGCGTCGCCGAGAGCCGGGTGGACCCGGAGGCCTGCATCGGGCACCTGACGTCCGTGCTCGACCGCCTGACCGATCCCGACCTGCGTCTGCCGGCGCTCAGCGCACTCGTCGGCGCCCTGACCCGCACCGGAAGGACGGGACACGCGGCGGCGCTGCTGGCCGCCCAGGACAACGGTTCGACCGCCGGAAGGGCACGTCTGCAGCTGCTGGAGGCGGACATGCTGATGGCCGCGACGGACAGTCTCGGCGCCTGCTCGAGCCTCCTCGAAACGGTCTCCCTGCGCCTGGACCTGCCCGGTGCGAGCCCGGAGGAGCGGGCCCTCCTCGCGGGCCGCGCCTTCCTCGCGACGAGCCGGACGGAGCGCGTCTCCCAGGCTCTGGCCGCGGTGAACCGGGTGCTGCGCGTCGCCACGCCGATCACGGACTCCCCCGTCACACTGGCCGCAGCGGCGGCCACACTGACCTACGCGGACCGACCGGCAGACGCCGCACACGTCTACCAGCAGCTCCTGGAGGGCACCGACACCGTGCCCGACCGGCTGCGGTCCGGTCTGCTCGCCCTGGACGGCGAGGCAGCCCAACGCCTGGGTCGCCTCGACGACGCGCTGCGATCCACGGCCGAGGCCCTGGGTTCGACGCCCGGCCCGCGGTTCACCCATCATCAGGCGCTGGCTGTGGCGGTACGCCTGCATGCCCTGCTCGACAGGGGCGACGTCGACGCGGCCGAGGTCCTGGCCTGCGCGGTGCCGCCGGACGTGATCGACGACGCCTGGCAGTGGAACGAGTTCCTCGGCGCCCGCGGGCGCCTGCGGCTGGTCCTGGAGGACCCCGGGGCCGCCGTGGCGGACTTGACGGAGTGCGGCCGCCGGCAGGACCTGTGGCAACGGGCGAACCCGGCCGTCTCGCCCTGGTGGTACTGGGCCGGACACGCCCACCTGGCGATCGGCGACCGCGCCGAGGCGGGCCGGCTCGCCACCCGGGCCGAGGAACTGGCCCGCGCCTCCGGCCTCCCCGTCGCCCTGGGGACAGCCCTGGAACTGTTGGCCTCTGCGAGTGACGAGCCGGGTCGGCTTCAGCTGTTCGCGGACGCCGAGAGCACGCTGGAGCACGGAGGCGCCCCCCTGGCGCTGGCGCGGGCGCGCGTGGCCCGCGGTCGTGCGCTGCTGCGGGCCGGGCACACCGGCGAGGCACGGACGGTGCTGCGTCTGGCGTGGGAGGAGTCCCACACCCTCGGGGCCCGCGCCCTCCACGACGAGGCGCACGGCCTGCTTCTGAGCGCGGGGGCGCGGCCCCGGCGCTCGGCTGCCCGCAGGTCGGGCGAACTCACCCGCAGCGAGAGGCAGGTGGCACGGCTTGCGGCGACCGGTCGGACCAATCTGCAGATCGCGGAAGTACTCTTCGTGACGCGCCGTACGGTGGAGGTCCACCTCACCTCCGTCTACCGCAAGCTCGGCCTCTCGGGGCGCAAGGAGTTGCGCGGTGCGCTGGGCCGCCCCCGGCCCGCCGGGGACGTCCTGGCAAAGGGCGGGCAAGAGCTCTGAAGGCCGGGGCAGGTCGGTCTCCCGCGGTCACGGAACGTACTTCCTTTCCGGCGCTCTGCCCGAACAGGGTCAACCGTGCTTACTCTTGGAGAGGTCGCGGAGCCAGGCGGTTCGCCTGTTGCCGCCGGGTCCGACCCCTCAGCGGGACTGGGCCCCTTCCATCCCCCACCCTCGTGTCAGTCAGCTCCCCGTCGCGCGGAGCGCTGACCGTCCCTCTCGACCGGAAGGAAACGGCATGACCGCTTTCGAGGTGGAGCAGATCGCAGAACGAGTGCACCGCTACTACGCGTTGGTGGACGACGGTGACGTGCCGGGCGTCGTCCGGCTCTTCTCGGCCCACGCGGTCTACGAGCGGCCGGGCTACGACCCCATCGTCGGGAGGGAGGGGCTCGACGCCTTCTACCGCCGTCAGCGGGTCATCGACCGGGGGAGCCACACGGTGCTCAGGCTGGTCGTCGGCCCTCAGGACGCCGCTGTCGAGGGCGAGTTCCGCGGGACGTTGAAGGACGGCAGCGAGGTGGACCTGCGGTTCGCCGACTTCTTCCGACTCGACGACGACCTGCTCTTCGAGTTGCGCAACACGTACTTCTTCTCGGCGGCTGTGTGAGCGCGGGGCGCCGCCCGGTGTAACGACGGCTCACACCGATGCCGCGCCGACCGCGGCCCACCAGGATTCCGTACGGACGACCGCGTCATGGTCGCCGCCGGCCGATCACGTCGGCCGGTCCCCTCGCTCCGTCGGAAGGCCCCGTATGAGCAGTACCGGCGATTCGGAATCGGCGGAGTCGTTCGATGTGATCGTCGTCGGAGGCGGCCCCGCCGGGTCGTCGGCCGCGACCTTCGTGGCCATGCAGGGCCACCGGGTCCTGCTCCTGGAGAAGGAGAGTTTCCCCAGACACCAGATCGGTGAGTCCCTGCTGCCGTCGACGGTGCACGGGATCTGCGCCCTTCTCGGCGTGTCCGATGAGCTGCACGGCGCCGGATTCACGAGGAAGCGCGGCGGCACGTTCCGCTGGGGCTCCAACTCCGAGCCGTGGAGCTTCGACTTCGCGCTGTCCGAGAAGTTCGCGGGCCCCACATCGTTCGCCTATCAGGTCGAGCGCATGAAGTTCGACCAGCTGCTCCTGGACAACGCCAGGCGCAAGGGTGTCACGGTCCGGGAACGCTCCGCGGTCCGCGATGTCCTGGAGGAGAACGGCCGGGTGTCCGGGGTCCGTTACGAGTACCAGGGCGGCGCCGAGCGGGAGGCGCGCTCCCGGTTCGTCGTCGACGCCTCGGGCAACCAGAGCCGCCTGCAGGGCCGGATCGGCGGTCAGCGCCGCTACTCGGAGTTCTTCCAGAACATCGCCCTCTACGGATACTTCGAGGGCGGGAAGCGCTCCCCCGAGCCGAACAGCGGGAACATCACGTGCGTGGCCTTCGAGTCGGGGTGGTTCTGGTACATCCCGCTGACCGACACGCTCACCTCGGTGGGCGCGGTGGTCCGCAAGGAGTGCGCGGACCGGATCCGGGGCGACCGCGACCGGGCCCTGGCCGCGATGATCGCCGACTGCCCCCTCGTCTCCGACTACCTCTCCGAGGCCGAACGGGTCACCACCGGGCCGTACGGCGAGGTCCGCGTGCGCAAGGACTACTCGTACCTGCACGAAGACTTCTGGCGTCCGGGGATGACGTTGGTGGGCGACTCGGTGGGCTTCATCGATCCGCTGTTCTCCTCCGGCGTGCACCTGGCCACGTTCAGCGCGCTGCTCGCCGCGCGATCCGTCAACACCGTGCTTCGCGGCGAGCTGGACGAGGAGGAGTGCTTCGCGGAGTACGAGGCCCGGTACCGCAAGGAGTACCAGGCCTTTCACGACTTCCTCGTCGGCTTCTACGACGTCACCCGGGACGAGCAGCAGTACTTCGACGACGCCCGGCGCGTCACCCGGGACCCCTCCCCCGGCGCGGAGGCGTTCGTCGGCCTGGTGGGCGGCGGCGCCTCGGACGACACGGCGCTGACCTCCGAGTCATACCGCGACCAGCGCAAGAGGGATCTGCACCGGCAGTCACGCGACGTCCACCAGGAGGGGCACCGCATCCAGATGCAGGCCGCCTTCGGCGAGCCGGCCGACGACGTGCCGGCCGTTGAAGGCGGACTGGTCGTCGCCGGGGACGGTATGCACTGGGCGAGGAGCCCGGAGTCAGCTCCTGTGTGACCCGGCTGCGGCCCTTCTGTCCGTCTACCGCTCCGCCGCGGCCGACCGGTAGACGGACAGGGTCCCCGGGAGCGCCGCACACGCGACGCGCGCGGCCTCGAGTTGCTCCGGGTGTCCGGCGGCGCCTGCGTCCAGCAGGAGGCCGAGCATGGTCCCACTGTGCGTGCACACCACACCGGGCGCGCCGATGCCTCGGGCGATGCGGGTCATGGCGTCGAGGTTGCGTTTGGGCAGTCGGCACTGGTTGAGGACCGCGCTGCGCGTGGTGACGGCTCCGACGGCGTCCAGGTCGGCAGCACGGACGGCGAGGGCCAGGTCACCGAGGAGCCGCGCGTAGTCGTCCCTCGATCCGGGCGGGACGTGCGGGGAGCGGCGGTTGTGGGAGACCGTGTCGAGCTGTCCGCCCTCGTCGACGGCCACGACGGTGACGGGCGGCAGCGCGCCGAGGAGGGCACGGAGCCGGACGGCTCGGTGCTCGAAGACGACGATGCCGGGATGCATGACCCCGTCGGTGGGTTCGACGGGGCGCAGCCAGTCCTCGACCGCGGCCGGCGAGGTGTCGAGGCCGAGAGCGGCGCCGACGCTGCGGGCCGTGGCGACCAGGTCGGCCGAGGAGCTGGCGAGGCCCTTGCCGACGAGCAGGTCGCTGTCGAGCAGGAGGGTGCCTCCGCCGCCGGCTCCGTGCGCGTCGAGCATGGCCCGCGCCAGTGTCAGCGACTTGGTCTTGTGCGCGGGGTAGACCTGCAGCGGGCCGTGCCGGTCGTAGCGGAACCGGGCCCGGCTGCCGAGGCTGATGGGGAGGGTCACGAGGAAGGCCGTGCCGTCGGGCAGGACGCCTTGGAGGAGTTCACCGAAGGTGCCGCGGGCGGCGCCGGTGCCCTCGTCGATGTCCACGGCCGTCCGGCGGGCGGCGGCCGTCGGCCCGCTCACGCGCTTTCACGCACGGTCACGGGGGTGTCGAGCCTCCGGGCCGCCTCGGCCCGACGGGTGGCGCGGCGCGACCACTCGGCGTCGAGCCGTCGGAGTTCGCGCTCCTCGTCGGCGAGCAGTTCCCCGACCCGGTCCGGGTGGGCGGAGCCCGCCGAGCGCTTGGCACGCAGCCCGCGGTCGATGTCGAAGGACTCGGCGAGCAGTAGGTCGGCCGGTTCCGCCTCGTGGCCGGACTCGGCGGCGCAGGCTCGCAGCAGTTCCGGGTCGGGACGATCGGCCCGCAGTCCCTGTTCGACGGCCCGTCTGACGTAGCGTCCGGCGACGATCTGGGCGGTGCGCCAGGGGATGCCGCACTCCAGGGTGAGGCGGTTGGCGAGAGTGAAGCCGCCGAGGTGGTCGTCGGCGCAGGCGGTGCGCATCCGGTCGGTGCGGTAGGTGACGCCGGTGACGACGGCGTGGGTGAGCCGCAGCAGGGAGCGCATGGCCACGGCCTGGGTGTGCAGGTGGACGCCGGTCTCCTTGGACACCTCGACGGTGTTGCTGTAGGGGGTGTTGCGCTGTCCGGCAGTGAGGTCGCCGGCGCGACCGACGACCTGGGCGCAGCGTCCGCGGATACGTTCGAGGACGGGGAAGTTGCGCTTCTGCGGCATGGCGGCGGAGATGCCGGCGAGGTCGTCGGGCAGGTCGAGGAATCCGAAGCCGCTGCCGCCCCAGGTCATGAGGTCGGTGGTGAAGCGGCTCAGGACGGCCGCGTGTCCGGCGAGGTCCGATGCCATGGAGGTGGTCCAGGTGCGGGAGGCGACGCCGACCAGCGCGTGCGGCTGGACGCGGGCGAAGCCGAGGTGGTCTGCGAGCCGGGCGCGGTCCCAGGGCAGTTCCTGCCCGGCCATGGCTCCGGAGCCCAGGGGGCAGGCGTCCGTCTCGTCGTAGGTGTGGAGCATACGGCGCAGTGCGCCGTTGGTCTCGGCCGCAAGGGCTGCGAGGTGGTAGCCGGGGGTGATGATCTGGGCGGCCTGGCCGTGGGTGTAGCCGGGCATGGGCGTGTCGGTGTGGCGGGCGGCGAGGGCGGTGACGGCCCGTCCGAGGTCCAGGAGGTCCGTCGCGACGGCGGCGAAGTCGGTTCGGGCGGCCATGAGCTGGGCGCAGACCTGGGCGTCGTTGCGGCTGCGGTCGACGTGCCAGGCGGCGAACGGAGGGGTGGGGCCGGACTGTACGTGGTATTCCAGCGCGAAGGAGATGTCTGACATGTTCCGCCGGGGGTCGGCGCGTATCGCGTCGGCGTCGAGCGAGCCGAGGCGGGCGTCGAGGGCGGCAGCTCCGGGAGCGTCGACCAGTCCCATCCGCAGGTAATCGCGCAGCAGGGCCCGTTCGATGGCGACGTAGTGGGGCAGCAGGTGCGCGGCTTCGTGGGCGAACTGCGGAGCGAGCACCTCCTCGTTCCACACGTCGCTCGGTGTGCCGTCGATCCGTCCGGTCACCGCCATGCTGTCCTCCCGGGAGGGGTGCGTTTCAGTGCGGTGGCGAGTCCGGCCACCGTCGGGTCGGCGAAGAAGGTCCGCAGGGTGGGGCGGCCCTCGTGCTCCGGGGCGAGGCGGGCGAGCAGGCGCAGGGCCTGGAGCGAATGGCCGCCGGCGGTGAAGAAGTCCTCGTGGACGTCGACGGCGTCGGTGCCGAGCAGGGACCGCCAGACGGCCGCCACCCGTTCCTCGGCCGCGTCGCGCGGCGCGGTTCTCGCGGGGGCCGCGGCCGGGGCGGGGGCGGGGCACGAGGTGTGCCGGGGCACGGTCCCGGGGAGCAGCGCGGAGAGTCGGGTGCCGGGTGCGTCGAGGAGGGCGGCGAGCAGCCGGAGGTAGTCGGCGAGCAGCCTGTCGGCCGTGGAGCGGTCGAAGAGGGCGGCGTCGTAGACGAGGCGGACGCCGGTGCCGGCGACGTCGAGGAGGAGGTCCTCCTCGCAGGAGGAGACGGGCGGGCCGAGGCCGCTGGCCGGGGTGTGGTTGAAGGCGAGCTGGTAGAGGGGCGGCACGCCGGGCAGGCGCGGTGCCGGGAGGAGTGCGACGAGGCGCTGGAAGGGGATGTCGTGCGGTTCGTCGGCGCGGACGGCGGTGGTGGTGCGGCGGACGAGTTCGGTGCCGTCGGGGTCGCCGGAGAGGTCGGCTCGCAGGACGCGCATGTTGACGAAGGTGCCGATCATGGAGCGGGTCGCCGGGTCGCCGCGCCCTGCGACGGGCAGGCCGACCGCGAGGTCGTCGGCGCCGGAGTGGTGGTGGAGCAGTGCCGTCCAGGCGGCGAGGAGCATCATCGCGGGCCGGGTGCCGTGAGAACGGGCGGCACCGGTCAGGGTGGCGGTGACAGCGGCCGGCAGGGCGGTGCGCACCTCGGCTCCGAGGAATGTGCGGGCGGGCGGGCGCGGCCGGTCCAGCGGCACGGCGTGCACGGGCGGCAGTCCGTAGAGCCGGGCCCGCCAGTGGGGGGCGGCAGGGTGGGTGCCGGTCCGCCGGCGTTCGCGCCGTGCGTAGGTGCCGTAGCCGAAGGACAGCCGGGGCAGGCGGGGGGCGCGCCCTTCCTCGGCGGCGGCGCAGAGTTCGGTGAGTTCTGCGTGGACGTTGAGGCCGGAGGCGCTGTCGTACACGGTGTGGTGGGCGGCGAACACCACGGCCCATGAGCCCTCCCCCAGCCCGAGGACGGCGGCGCGCCACTGGGGCGCCCGGTGCGGGTCGAAGGGGCCGCGGGCCAGCCGGGTGCGCAGCGAGCGGCGTTCCTCGATCTGTGCCCCGGGGTCGTGCGCGCTCAGGTCGAGTACGTCGATCCGCGGCTGCGGGCCGGGGTGGACCTCCTGGCGGAGCCGTCCGTCCACGGTACGCAGGACGGTGCGCAGGGGTTCGTGGCGGTCCATGAGGACGTGCAGGGCGCGCACGAGGTCGTCGGCGGTCACGGACGCGTGCAGGAGGAACTCGTCGACGGCGCAGTAGGTCGGAGGGTCGTGCGCCAGGCGGGAGGCCAGCCAGGCGCGTTCCTGGGCGTAGGTCGCCGGCGCGGTGACCGTTCCGGCCGGGTCGTCGGGGGCGGTCAGGCCGTCCTGGACGGTGGATCTGCGACGCGTCACGAGAGTGCGCCGTCGTCGAGTGGCAGGACGTGGCCGGACAGTCGCACCGGGTCGCCGAGGACGACGGCGATCTCCCGGTCGCCCTCGTACGGTTCGCGGGCGTGGGCGGTGCGGATGTTGTCGACGAGGAGGACGTCGCCCTCCTGCCAGGGCTCGCCCACGGTGAACCTGTCGTAGACGGCGTTGATGCGCTCGACCGTGTCTGCGGTGACGGGGGTGCCGTCGCCTGCGGCGGTGTCGAAGGGCAGTCCGTCGGGGCCGTACACGTCGGTGAGGTACTCGCGGATCGCGGGTTCGAGGGTGAGGCCGTTGAGGAATGCGATCTGGTTGAACCAGCAGGGGACCTTGGTGCGGGGGTGGGCCACGACCGCGGCGCGGCGCTGGCGGGTGACCAGGCTGCCGTCGGGAAGCCATGTGTGGGCGACGGCGGACCGGGCGCAGTAGGCGTCGACCGAGGTCCGGTCGGTGCTGCCGAACGCCTCCTGCCAGGAGAGGCCCACGTCGTGGTAGGCGCGGCGCAGCAGCCAGCCGTGCTCGGCGAAGGGGGCGGTGAGGCCCGGCGGCAGCGCGGCGAGGACCCGTTGGGAGTCGGCGACGGTGGTGCGGCCGCCGGTGGGTGCGGTGAGGCACGCGAAGAGCAGGGTGCCGGGGACGGTGGCGGCGTGGCTCAGCTCGTGGTGCATGCACATCGGGTCCTCGGCGGGCCAGTGGCTGCCGGAGTACACGCCGGGTGCCGGCGCGGTGCGGGGCGCGAAGCCCTCCCGTTCCGTCAGCGGTTCGATGCCGAGCGCGGCGGCGACGCGCGCGACGTCGGCGTGGGTGCGGGCGCCGACGCCGCGGAGCATGACGGCGCCGGATGCGGCGAGGGTGTCCAGGGCCGCGGCGCGGTGCGCGGTGGCGCGGGCGGCGGGGTCGGGGTCGGTGGTACGGGCGTCGAGGACCGGGAGGGGTGGCGGGCTCTCGGCGGCGCGGGCCGGGGCTGTCCTGGGGGCGGGGTGGGCAACGGAGGTCTCCGGGGACGGGGCCGACCTGCTGTCCAGCAGTGCGGCGACGCCGGCGACCGTCGGGGTGTCGCCGAGTTCGGCGACGGTGACCACGCGTTCGAGTTCGATGACGAGACGGATCGCGGACAGCGAGGTGCCGCCGAGGTCGGTGAAGCGGCTGTCGCGTCCGATGCGTTCCTCCGGCACGCGCAGCAGCCGGGCCCATGCTGCCGCGACCCGCCGTTCGGTGGCGGTGCCGGGCCGCGACGCGGCGGTGCCGTCGGCCTCCCGGGGGCTCGCGCTCTCGCGTGCGTGTGCGGTGAGGGCCTTCTTGTCGATCTTGCCGTTGCCGGACAGCGGGAGTTCGCGGACGTGGTGGAGCCGGGGCGGCACCATGTAGTGCGGCAGGTAGGTGCCGAGGACCCGTGCGGTCTCCTCCTCGTCGGGAGCGTCCTCGCCCGTGTAGTGGGCGACGAGTTGAGGGTCGTCTTCGGTGCCCGCGACGACGACCGCGCCGTCGCGGATCCCGGGGACCTGGAGCAGGCGGTCCTCGATCTCACCGATCTCGATGCGGAATCCGCTGATCTTCACCTGGGCGTCGCGCCGGCCGAGGTACTCCAGTTCCCCGGAGGGGAGCCGCCGGCCGAAGTCACCGGAACGGTAGAGCCGTTCGCCGGGGCGGAGGGGGTCGGCACGGTAGACGGCGGCGGTGCGGTCGGGATCGTTGACGTAGCCGCGGCCGACGCAGACACCGGCGATCACGATCTCGCCCGGGGCGCCGTCGGGGACGAGGTGGAGCTGTTCGTCCATGACGTAGACGCGGCAGTTGCGGATGGTGTCACCGAGCGGCACGGAGCGGTGGTCCGGCACGGCGCGCATGACGCCGTGGTGGGAGTCGTCGCTCACCTCGGTGAGCCCGTAGCAGTTGACGAGGGGGACGCCTGGAAACCTCTCGAACCAGCGGCGGACCAGCTCCTTCTTGAGCGCCTCGCCGGTGACGGCCATGACACGTACGTGCGGGAGGGTGGCGCGGTCGCGGGCTGCTTCGGCGAGGACGAGTTCGAGGTAGGTGGGGACGAGCTGGAGCACCTGGACACCGTGGTGGTTGACGAGGTCCACGAAGCGGCCCACGTCGAGCACCGCCTCCTGCTCCACCAGCAGCGCGCGTCCGCCGACGAGGAACGGCGAGACGAGCTGCCACAGGGAGATGTCGAAGCACTGGGGTGCGGTCTGCCCGACGGTGTCGCCCTCCTGGATGCCGAGGTCCTCGATCTTGGCATACAGGTGGTTGAGGAAGCCGTCGTGCTCGCACATGGCGCCCTTGGGCTCACCGGTCGACCCCGAGGTGAAGTACACGTAGGCGAGTTGGCCGCCCGCCACGGCGACTGCGGGGTCGTGTGTGGGGCCGTCGCCGTGGACGAGGTCCCCGACGCTCATCCGGCGGACCGCGCCACGGCCGTCCAGGGCCTCGTCGAGTGACGGCACGCAGGGGTCGGCAAGGACCCAACGGCATTCGGCGCGGGTGAGGGTCCGCGCGATGCGCGAGGCGGGGAAGTCCGGCTCCAGTGGCAGGTAGCAGCCACCCGCCTTGAGAACGCCGAGCACCGCGGCGGGCCACTGCGCGTGCCGTTCGGTGACGACGGCCACGGCGTCCTCCGGGGTCAGCCCCGCACGCAGCAGGGCCCAGGCGATCCGGTTCGCCTCGTCGTTGAGTTCGCGATAGGTGCGGGTGGTTCTCCCGTGCACGACCGCCACGGCGTCGGGATGCTTCTGGACACGCTCCTCGAAGAGTTCGTGGAAGCGGCGGCCGGGCAGCGGGCGCACGGGGCCGGCGCCGCGTGCGACGACGGCCTCGGCCTCCTCGGGCGGCAGGAGACCGTGTCGGGTGTGCGGCTGGTCGGGGTCGTCCGCCATCAGGTGCAGTGCGCGCAGTTCGTGGCGGGCGAGCTGCTCGGCGGTCGTGCCGGCCGTCTCGGACGCGTTCGCCCAGGCCTCCTCCGCCCCTGCGCGTCCCTCGTCGGTGCCCATCAGGCGCACCAGGTCGCGCCAGGTGGCGTCGGGGTCCGGCGGGGCGGTTCCCAACAGCACCGAGGCGACCTTCAGACGTACGGCGAGCCGTACCGCGGCAGGATCGGCGGCGCACACGTGGGCGAGGGCCGCTGCGGCGTCCTCCGGGCGGGCAGGCGCCGCCGGCGGGCCGGCGAGCGGGTCGGGTGCTGTTTCGCGCATCGGGTCGCTCCTGCTGGTCGGTGAACCTGTGTGCGGACCGGGCGGGACGCTCAGGCCAGGTAGTCCTCGGCGCCACCGGTGCGCACCGTGTCGAGGGTGAAGCAGTGGAACCCGCCGCCGAAGAGGCGCCGGTGCCGGTGCCGGACGGGGACGACGGTGAAGCCGTGCTTCTCCAGGGTGGCCACGAGGGTCTTGCAGGCGTCGTTGACCATGACGGTGTGCTCGTCGACGGAGAGCACGTTGAGGTCGATGTAGGGACTGGCCGGGATCGGGTCGTCGTTCTCGTACTGCGGGTAGTCGTCGACGCCGGGCGGCGGCGGGACCACGATGTCCCAGCCGCGCAGGGCATCGGGCAGGTAGTCGACGACGCCCGGGTCGCGCAGCAGTAGCGTGCCGGGGCGCAGCGGGACCACGACGGAGTCGATGTGGCTCTGGGTCAGCCGGTCCATGCGGTGCACGCGGAATCTGCCGTCGAGGTGGCGTCGCAGCCAGTCGAGGGCGAGGACGTGGTTGGCGTTGGAGACGTTGACGATCAGGTCGCGGCCCAGCCGGAGGCAGTTGGCCCCGTCGATCATCGGCTCGACGCCCACGTCGAACGGCGAGGCCTGCGGGTCGAGGGGGACCTCGATGTTCGGGGCCGCGTGGGCGACGTTGGCGGGGTCGAAGGAGTGGTCGGTCATCATGGGGCGCGGCATGGCAGTCCAGCGTGCACCGTTGCGGAAGTACTCCAGGAAGACCGGCTTGAGGAACTGTGTCTCGAAGTAGCGGTCGTGCAGCATGGGCGGGGTCTCGATGATCTCGTCGCCCATGATCAGGGTGTTGTCGCGCAGGTTGAGCGGCGGTGTGACCGCGGCCTCGAAGGCGGGAGTGGCGACCCGGTTCGTCTCCGGGGGGAGGCGCAGGGGCCGGTGCACCGTGACGCCGAGCGCGGTGAGCTGCGCCGCGATGCCTTCCACGTCCTCGACGAGTTCGCCGAGGAAGTGCTCCTTCTGCGCGAGCCGTTGCGGCGCGTTGCGGTTGCGGCGTTGCTCCCCGTCGCGCCAGGTGGACAGGGACGGGTAGTAGCCGCGGGCCCCGGAGAGGTTGTCGCTGATGAACATGTCGAACGACATGTCGCGCACCCGGTCGAGGTAGCCGTCCGCCGAGCCGAGGACGACCTCCTTCAGGGGGGTGAAGTCGTCGTAACTGTTCAGGCGCATCGGCGGGTCCCTTTCGTGGGGCGTCGGGGGGTGACGGCCCGGGTGCGGTGAGCGCGCGTCATCCCGCGGCCTCCCGGGTGAGGAGGGCCGCGAGGCGCCGCACGCCGGTCTCGATCCGGTCGGGCTCCAGGTAGCTGCACGAGAGCCGGATCTGCCGGTCTCCGCGGTCGGTGAGGGAGAACTGCCGCATCGGTGCCCACAGCACGCCGTAGCGGGACGCCGAGACCTCAAGGAGGGCGTCGTCGGCGGGTACGGGCAGCTCGACGCGGACGAAGAAGCCGCCGGCCGGGCGGTGCCAGGAGATCCCGGGCGGCATGCCGTCGGTCAGGTGCCGGTCCAGGGCGTCGGTCAGCCGGGCGAGGTTGGCCCGGTAGCGTGCGGCCTTGCGGCGGGCCAGCGCCCGGAGGGAGCCGCCGTGTTCGAGGAGCAGACCGCCGACGACGGCCTGGGACAGCGGCGGGGTGTTGATGGTGACCATGGTCTTGAGTTCGGCGAGTTCCCGGGCGAGCGACCGTTCACCGGTGCTGTGGCCGACGCGCTGGTCGGCCACGGCGTAGCCGACGCGGGCGCCGGGGAACCCGACCTTGGCGAAGGTGCCGAGGTGGACGACGCGGCGTCGGGTGTCCAGGGCCTTGAGGCCGGGCAGGGCGTCGTCCTCGGCGGCGGTGAAGGCGTAGGTGTTGTCCTCGACGAGGAGCAGGTCCTCGCGCTCGGCCAGGTCGAGCAGGGCGTGCCGTGCGGCGAGCGGCATGCGAGTGCCGCCGGGGTTGGAGAAGTCGGGGGCGACGTAGCAGGCTCGGATGCGGCGGCCTTCGGCGCGGGCCTGCCGGCATCGGGCGGCGAGGTGGCCGGCGTCGAGTCCGGACGGGCCCTCGCGGACGTCTGTCACGGGGATGTCGAGGAGCCGTGCGGCCCCGACGATGCCGGGGTAGCACGGGTCGGCCACGGCGAGCAGGTCGCCGGTGTCCCGGTACAGCGCCCGCAGGGTGAGCAGCATGGCCTCCTGGGCGCCCACGGTGATCACGACGTCGTCCGGGGCGGCGTCGATGCCCTGGTCGGTGCGCAGTGCGTCGGTCACCAGGTCGTTGATGAGGCCCTGGGCGGGTCCGTACGCGTAGAGCGTGCGCTCGGCCCGGGCCGGGTCGAGGCCGCGGACGGTACGCAGGTGGGTGAGGAAGCGCTCGGTCAGGGCGTGCGGGTCCAGGCCCTGGACGAAGTCGGGGTGCGGCGCGCCGGGGGCGAAGGAGATGGCGTCGGGGTGGCGGTCCATCACCTCGTTGAGGAAGCTGATGGCGCCGAGCACCGGGTCCCGGAGGGAGCCGTGCAGGTCCGCCGCGTAGAGGTCGGGGGCGTCGTTCATGTGCGGCTCCCCCGGGCGGCGCGCCGCCGTTCGCGCTCCTGCCAGCGGCGTTCGACCTTGTCGAGGACGTCGGGGGCGTAGGCGCGTTCCGCCTGGGCGAGGGCGAACTCGGCGAGGTAGGCGCGGAAGTGGTCGAGGGATTCCTCGGCGAGGGCGAGCATCCGCCGGTTGGCGGCGACCGCGGGTGCGGAGAGGGCAGCCACGGCGCGTTCCACGGCTTCGTCCATGCGGTCGGCGGGCACGACCTCGTCGAAGACGGTGGCGGCCTCGGGGTCGGTGGTGGCGATCCGGCGTCCGCCGAGCACGACCTGCCGGGCGAGGCGGGCTCCGGTCTGCCGGGTGAGCCGGAGGTTGCCGGCACCGGGCACGATGCCCTCCTCCGCGGCGGGGAGGCTGGCGTAGGCGCCCTCCTCGGCGACGACGTGGTCGAGGGCGAGGAGGAGTTGCATGCCGCCGCCGATCGCGAAGGTGTCGACGGCTCCGATCCACGGCTTGGTGACGCCGCGTTCGCCGCCGGCGCCGGGGGCCGGGTCGGTCAGCAGGCCGTGGAGGAGCTTGTTGACGTAGCCGAGTTCGCGGCCGAGGAGGAAGCCGACCAGCGGTATCCGGCCGTCGCGCAGGTCGGTGAGGTCGACACCGGCGCTGAAGACGCGCCGTCCCCGGTGTGCGGGGTGGTCGGTGACGCAGCCGCGCAGGACGCCGACGCGGACCCTGTCGTCGAGCAGGACGAGGTCGACGGCGGTGTCGAGGTCGGCGATGAGCCGGCTGTTCTCCGCGTTGAGCCGGCGGGGGTTGCGGAACTCGACGTGGGCGGCTGCGCCGCGGCGTTCGACGTGGACGGTGTCCAGTTCGACCCGGCCCTCCGCGCGGAAGCGGTCCAGGAGTTCCAGGGCGCGCGGGGTGGGTCCGAGCATCGTCTCCACGAGGTGCCGGCCGGCGACGGGCGAGCGCAGCACCGCGCCGCAGAAGCGGCCCTGGTCGATCTCGCGGCCCTCCTTCTCCGCCTGGACGTGGCGGAGTTCGGCGGCCATCTGCTCGCGGGTCGGCACCAGTCCGGGCACCCGGTACGCGGCGGCGTCCACAAGTTCCGGCAGGCGCGGGCGGCGGTTGAGGCCGTCGGTGAGCAGGCCGTAGACGGTGTCGGTGTGCCGGGCGAGGAAGGCCCTCCGTACGCCGCGCACTTCGGCGTGCACGGTCGCGGCGCGGATCCTCTCCTCCCGGGACCTCGCCGGGACCGGCGGCAGGGCCGTGAGGGCCCGTTCGGCCGCGGCGGCGTGCTCCGCGAGACGGCCTGCGTCGTGGTCGAAGCGACCGCAGAGGGGGCCGGGGGCCGGGGGCGGGGCGTCGGTGGGTACCGGAGCGGGTACCCCGGTGGACGGGGACGGGCAGTCGGTCATCGCGCCGCCTCCGGGTGCTCCGGGCCGCTGTCGGAAAGGCGTCGCAGCTCGCGGTCGCAGGCTGCCAGATGGACACCGAGCGCGTCGTCGTACTCGGCGGACGCGGCCTCCTCCAGGAGCCGCCGTCGGATGCGGGTCTCCCGGTCGGAGAGCCGGCCGCGCAGGACGGCCGCGGTGTGGACGGCCTCGGTGAGCTCCTCACTGACCTGGTCGACGATGCCGAGGTCCGTGGCGTCGTGGAGTTCGACGGCCGAGTCCCACAGCACGATACGGCGGGCGCGGGCCAGCCCGATGTGCTGCACGAGCCGGTACAGGGTCATGCCGGGCCAGAAGTGCCCCTCGTTGACGGGCAGCAACAGGCGCAGGTCGGGGCCCGCGATCCGGTAGTCCGCGGCCAGCAGCAGGTCGAGCACCGGTCCGCCGCACGTGCCCTCGACGACGGCGATGTTGACGTGGTCGAGCCGCTCCAGCCGGCGCAGAGCCCGCTCCCAGCGCTTGACCTCCTGGATGGACACCGCGCCGGGCCACTCCCGGGGCTGGAGCGGCGACGGGGTGAACCACAGCACCACGACCGCCCGTTCGCGCAGTCCCCCGGCCTGTTCGCAGACCGCGTCCAGCGCCGCGGTCAGCGTCGGCAGCGGACTGCCGCCGTCCAGCCGGACCAGGATGCCCAGCTCCTCGGGCAGCGCCGTCCGGTCGGGTCCGGTCCTCACGGTCGCACCAGCTCCCTTCCTCACCAGCGCACCAGGGCCGTCTCGATGGTCGAGCCCGGCCCCATCGTCATCAGGACTCCGAGGTCGCCCGCCACGGCGGACTTCTCGTCACGCAACCGCTCGTAGGAGAACAGGAAGGATCCGCTGGAGAGGTTGCCGTGGTCGCGCAGCACCCCGGTGGTGTGCCGCACGTCGTGCCGGGACAGTTCGAGGTTCACCCGGATCGCGTCGATGACCTTCTTGCCGCCGGAGTGCACCACCCAGTGGGTGATGTCCCCGGTGCGCAGTCCGGTGCCGTCGAGGAGGCGGGAGACCGCGGTCTCGGCGTGGGCGCCGACGACGTAGGGCACGTCGGCGTCGAGGTAGAAGCTGAACTTGGCGTGCGCGTCGTCCCAGTCGTAGCGCATCGCGGCGACGGCCTCGGGGATGATGTGGCTGGTGAACCTCAGCAGCTCCGGACCGGACGGCGGCGCCCCGGCGCCGGGGTCCGCGGGGGCTCGGACGGCGACGGCGGCCGAACCGTCCCCGAACAGACTGTTGACCACCGAGGAGCGCATGGTGCCGTCGAAGACGTAGGCGGCGGAGCAGGCCTCGACACAGACCATGAGGGCGAGTTCGCCGGGGTGGCCGCCGACCCAGCCCGCGACGGCGTTGAGCGCGTTGAGCCCGGCGTTGCAGCCCATACCGACGACGTCGAGGCGCTGGCAGGAGGGGTGGATGCCGAGGTCCCTGATGAGCAACGCGGACAGGCCGGGGGTGAGCAGCCCGGTGGAGGTGACGCAGCACAGGTAGCGGATGTCGGCGAGCTCCGCCCCGGCGTCCGCCAGACAGCGTTCGACGGCCTCGCGGCCCATCCGCAGCCCGGTCTCGGTGTGCTTGCGCAGCAGGTCGCCCTGGGATTCCTCGACGGGCTTCCCGTCGGGGCCGATCGTGGGCAGGCTCAGGTTGCGGCGCTCGATGTTGCCGCCGAGGAAGACGGAGCGGATGCGCCGGTCGGTGATGCCGAAGGTGTCCAGGACCTCCCGCTGGGTGTACGAGACGGGCGGCACCGCGGTGCCGACTCCGACCAGTGCCGGGGTGCCGGCGGCTGTTCGCTCCTCCGGACGCCCGGGAGCCCGGTCGGCCGGCTGCTTGGTTCCGCGCACGTTTTCCTCCGTGGGGCGCGTGGTCCGGTGGCGATGGCCGAGGGGGCTCGGGGCACCGCACCGCTGCTCGCCGTCGTCGCACGACGGCGGTGTGGCCCGACGGGCCCGGCCGGCCGGCTCGCTCAGTAGCCGATCTTGGCGTTGATGCGGCGCGGGTAGTACCGCTCGTCGCCGTTGCGCCGGTACTCGGGCAGACTCGGGGTGTCGCTCGACGGCAGGTCGCCGTTGACGGTGACACGCTGGCCGCGGCGGTGTTCCTGGTAGTCGTTGATGGCGATGTGCTGGGTGACGCGGTTGTCCCAGAGGGCCACGGTGTGCGGGTCCCAGCGGTGCCGGAGGGTGAAGGCCGGCTGCTCGGAGTGCTCGAACAGGTGCTGCAGGACGGTGTCGCTCTCCTGCCGGGTGAGCTGCGGGATGTGCGAGGTCCACATCCGGGTGACGTAGAGCGACTTGCGTCCGGTGACCGGGTGGACGCGCACGACGGGGTGCTCGGCGGACATCTCGACGACCGGCGGGATCTTCAGGACGTGGACGGCGGTGAGCCCGTCGAGCATCGCGCGGAAGGGCTCGGAGAGCGTCTCGTACGCCCGGTACTGGTTGCTCCACATGGTGTCGCCGCCGGCGGAGGGGGTGTCGATGAGGTGCAGGATCGACGCGATCGGCGGGCTGGGACTGAAGCTGACGTCGATGTGCCACTCGTCGGCCTTGCCGCCCTTGTCGGGCTGGATCACCGTGATCTCGGGGTGGCCCTCGAGCTTGGGCAGGAAGGGGTGGACCTCCACCTCGCCGAAGCGCCGGCCGAACGCCACGTGTCCCTCGGGGGTCAGCTTGTCCTGGTCCGGGAAGAAGAGCACGAGGTGCTCGAGCATCAGCTCGTGGACGCGGTCGAACTGGGCGTCGGTGAGGCAGTCCAGGTCGATCCCGCGGACCTCGGCGCCGAGGGCGCCGGAGACGCGGCGGATGTCGATGCCGTCGGCGGGCGGGGTGGTGGTGGGGGCCTGCGGTGCTGCGGACGTGGTCACAGCGGGGTCTCCTTCGAGGCGCGGGGGCGGGGCGACGCGTCGGCGGGCAGCCGTGCGGGGGTCAGGGCCGGGCGCCCGCCGTTCCGCCGTGCAGCCAGTCCAGGAACGGCTTCGGGGCGAGGGCGCCGACGCGCTCGTGGTAGGCGTCGAGGTCCGCCTCGGTGAGGACGTCGCGGGCGCCCCCGGAGCGTCCGGCCCGGAAGAACTTCACGGGGTCCGCGAGGATCTCCTTGTCCGGCGCCAGCCGGGCGGCCCGGCCCTTCATCTCGTCGAAGGTCGCCGCGCGCACCAACTCCGGCCGGACGGCCTCGTCCACGGTGATGCCCAGCCACTCGGCCAGCTCCGCCAGCTGGCCGTCGAGGTCGGTGCACAGGTCGTCGTAGTGCATCAGTCGGACGTTCGGCTCCTCCCGCCGGGTCCAGGCGTCGAGCGGGTGGTGGAGCTCGGCGGCGGCCACGTCCTGTTCCCAGGCGTCCGACTCGCCGGCGCGGCACCAGTTGAGCAGGTACTCGCGGGCCGGCGGAAGCGTGAGGGACGCCGGTCCCTCGTACTCCGGGGAGTCCTCGCTGTTGAAGGCGTGCAGCCACTCGGCGCGGACGTTGGAGGCCTGGTGGTACATGGACAGGGCACGGTCGAGCGGGTGCCGGGCTACGACGATGTAGCTGACGCGCGGATCGAGCGGGAGCCCGTCGAGCGGGACGTGCGTCTTGAGGACGCGCCGGTGCTCCTGCGCGGCGAGCTGCGCGTACATCTGGTCCTGCGGGGTGAAGAGCTGGTCCAGCCACGGCGACAGCGTCGACAGCGGCTCGGGGAGTTCGGGGGTCTGGAACACGAGCAGTGCGCAGATCATCTGCACCCAGGTCGTGCCGGACTTCGCCGGGCTGCTGACGACGATGTCGCCCTCGCGCAGCGGGAAGTCGTCCCAGCGTGCGCTGTCCTGTTGCGGCGACCTGTACCGGCGCGGCGCTGGGGTCAGAGTCTGTTCGGCCATGGCGACATCCCTCACAGGGAACGGAGAGGCGGCGGTTTCGGTCACAATCTGCCGTGGGGGCCTTCGCACGGCATCCACGTTCGCCACAGTTACGCGTCCCAGGTGACCGGGAGGCTCTTCACGCCGTAGACGTCCGCGATCTCCGCCTCGGGGCGCAGGGCGATCTCTTCGGCGGGCACGGCGAGGCGGAGGGTGGGGAAGCGGTTCGCCAGGGCGGGGAACGCCACCTTCATCTGGACGCGGGCCAGTTGCTGGCCCAGACACTGGTGGATGCCGTGCCCGAAGGCGATGTGGGCGCCCTCCTGGCGCCGCAGGTCGAGGACGTGGGGGTCGGTGAACCGGTCGGGGTCGCGGTTGGCGGTGTTGTAGGACAGGATCAGCGAGGTTCCGGCCCTGACGGTGTGGCCGCCGAGGTCCACGTCCTCCAGCGCCGTCCGCATGAAGGTCTTGCCGACGCTCAGGTAGCGCAGCAGTTCTTCGACGGCCGGGTCGGTGAGTGCGGGGTCGGCGCGCAGGGCGGCGAACTGCTCGGGGTGGCGCAGCAGCGCGAAGGTGCCGAGACCGATCATGTGCATCGTGGTGTCCAGTCCGGCGGCGAGCAGGAAGAGCGACATGCCGACCAGTTCCTCGTCGGTGAGGTCGCCTTCGGTGAGTTCGCTGAGCACGTCGTCGGTGGGACGGGCGCGTTTGGCGGTCACCAGAGCGCCGAGGTGGGTGCGGGTGGCGTGGTAGGCGGCGATGAGGTCGTCGCGGTCGGACTCCAGGTCCCGGAAGGCGTCCACCTGCTTCTGGAACGCCGCGCGTTCCTCGTGCGGGACACCCAGCAGTTCGCAGATGGTGACGGCGGGGATGGGTTTGGCGTACGCGGTCACCAGGTCGGTGGGCCCGCCGGCCAGTTCCATGGCGTCGAGGTGTGCGGCGGTGATCTCCTCGACGCGTTCGGTGAGCAACCGCATGCGCCGCACGGTGAACTTGCCCATCAGGGGCTTGCGGTAGCGGCTGTGGCGGGGTTCGTCCATGAAGAGGAACTCGCCCGGGGGTGCCGGTTCGAGCTCGACGTCGCCGTGGTCGACGGTCGGGTGGCGCAGGAGCTCCCAGCGGGAGCTGAAGCGCCGGTCGGCCAGCACGGACCTGACGAGGTCGTATCCGGTGACCAGCCAGCCGTCCACGCCGCCGGGGAAGACGTAGCGGCTGATGGGGCCGTGGCGGCGGGCTTCGAGCAGTTCGGCCGGTGGGTCGAAGGGCCGGTCGGGCCGGCGTTGCGTCGGCATGGTGGTGACGGTGTACAGGGGCTCGCCCACGGCCATCCTCGTCTCGCAGTGGCTTGCTGTCGGCCGGTCCGGGGTCACGCCGGTTCCGGGCGGGTGTCGGTCTGTCGCAGTTCGCCCGCGGCGATGTCCCAGATCCGCCGGACGACGTCCGGGTTCAGGAGCATTTCGCGGTGGGCGCAGTCGAGTGTGTGCTCCCGTACCCCGCCGGAGACGAACGGCCGCCACAGTGCGGCCTTCGCCTCGGAGTCGGCGGAGATCAGCAGCAGGGTTCCGGATGTCCTGCGGGTCCGGTGGGCCAGGAGGAGGCGGGTGTTGTTGCGGACGATGCGCAGGTAGGCCTCGTGCTCCTCGCCGGTGAGCGCGCCGGCCACCGCCTCCTCCTGTGCGGCGAACCCCGCCCGCTGCTCGGCGGTGGCGGGGCCGTCCACCGGGCTGGCGTCCAGGAGGATCAGGGCGGCCACCTCCTCCCCCGCGTCCTGGAGCTGGGCCGCCATCTCCTGGACGACGTTGCCGCCGAAGGACCAGCCGAGCAGGTGGTAGGGGCCGGTGGGCTGCACGGCGCGGATCTGCGCGACGTAGTCGGCCGCCATCCGGGACAGCGACTCGGGCAGTTCGTCCGCGCCGGTGTCCATGCCGCGGGGGCGCAGGGCGTAGAGCGGCTGTTCCCCGGGTGCGGCGTCGGCGAGCCAGCCGTACTCCCAACCGAGGCCCAGGACGGTGTGCGCGCAGAAGAGCGGGGGCCGCCCGCCGGAGGACCGCATGGGCACGAGGACGTCGGTGGCGCCCTGCCGTCCCTCGCGGGCGATCCAGGCGAGCAGGCCGGCGACGGTCGGGGCCTCGAACACGGAACGGACGGGGACGTCGGCGCCGATGACGGCCCTGATGCGGTTGACGAGCCGTACGGCGAGCAGGGAGTGGCCGCCGAGCTCGAAGAAGCTCGCGTCGACGCCGACGGGCGCGACGCCGAGGACCTGCTCGAAGACGGAGCACAGCAGTTGTTCGCGGAGCGTGGCGGGGCTCCGGCCGCCGTCGCCGAGGGCGGTGTGGTCGGGGGCGGGCAGGGCGGCGCGGTCCAGCTTGCCGTTGGGGGTGAGCGGCAGGGTGTCCAGTGGTACCAGCGCGGGCGGCACGAGGTGTTCCGGGAGCCGGTCGGCCAGGTACTCCCTGACCTGCCCCACCAGGGCCGCCGCCCCGTCGTCGGCGGCGCCGGGGACGGCGACGAGATAGCCGGCGAGGGCGGGTTCGCCGCCGGGGCCGTCGCGCGTGACGACGGCCGCCTGCGCGACCTTCGGGTGTCCGGCCAGGGTTGCCTCGATCTCGCCCGGTTCGATGCGGAAGCCGCGTATCTTCACCTGGTCGTCGGCGCGGCCGAGGAATTCCAGGTGGCCGCCGACCGTCCACCGCACGATGTCGCCGGTGCGGTACATCCGTGTCCCCGCCGGTCCGAACGGGCAGGCCACGAAGCGCTCGGAGGTGAGCACCGGCCGGCCGAGGTAGCCGCGGGCGAGGCCGTCGCCGGCGACGTACAGCTCGCCGGGCGTGCCCGGGGGAACGGGCAGCAGGCCGTCGTCGAGGACGTACGCCCTGGTGTTGCTCAGCGGGCGGCCGATCGGCACGGTCTCGCCGTCCGGGTTTTCGTCGCACGGCCAGGCGGTGACGGCGACGGACGCCTCGGTGGGGCCGTAGAGGTTGTGCAGCGGTACGCCGAGGGTCTCGCGGAAGCGGTCGCGCACGGCGGCCGGGAGCACTTCGCCGAGGCAGAGGACGGTCCGCAGGCCGGCGCACCGTTCAGCGGCGCCGCTGTCGAGGAGCGCCCGCAGCACGGAGGGGACGAACTGGGCGACGGTCACCCGCTCCCGGTCGACGAGTTCGGCGAGGTGGACGGGGTCCGCGTGCGCACCGGGGCCGCTCAGGACCACCGCGGCGCCGTTCAGCAGCGGCCAGAAGATCTCCCATACGGAGGCGTCGAATCCGAACGACGCCCGCTGGAGCATCCGGTCGGTGGGTTCGAGGCGGTACTCCCGCTGCATCCAGGCCAGTTGGTTGACCACGCCGTGGTGCGGGACGGAGACGCCCTTCGGGGTGCCGGTGGAGCCGGAGGTGTACATGACGTACGCAGGGTGGTGCGGGCGCAGCGGCGTCGCGCGTTCGGCGTCGGTCACCGCTCCGGGTGCCTGCGCGCTGCGGAGGCCGTCGGTCGCGGGTCCGTCGAGGTCGATCCACCGGGCCCGCGTCGCCGCGTCCGCGCCGCCGAGCCGCGCGGTGGTCCGCGCGGTGCTCAGGACGAGGACCGGGGAGGCGTCGGTGAGGACGAGGTCGGTGCGCCGCCGCGGCTGGCCGGGGTCGACGGGGAGGTAAGCGGCGCCGGTCTTGACGACGGCCAGGAGCGCGACGATCTGTTCCACCGACCGGTCGAGGGCCACGCCGACCAGGGCTTCCGGCTCGGCGCCGAGGCTGATCAGGTGCCGGGCGAGGCGGTCGGAGCGCTCGTCGAGTTCGGCGTAGGTCACCTCGGCGCCGTCGTGGACCAGGGCGACGGAGTCGGGGGTGCGGGCGGCCTGCCGGCCGAAGAGCCCGGCGAGGGTGTCGTCGGGGCGGGGGCCGGCGGTGTCGTTCCACTCCCGAAGGACGCGTAGCCGTTCGGCGTCGTCGAGCAGGTCGACTCGGGCCACCGGCAGGGTGGGGTCGGCGGCCACCGTTTCCAGGACCCGCACGAGCCGGGCCGCCAGCGTCTCCACGGTGGAGCGGTCGAACAGTTCGGCCGCGAAGACGACCTCTCCGTCGAGTCCCGCGGGCGCGCCGGTCTCGTCGAAGCTCTCCCGGATCTCGAAATCCAGGTCGAAACGGGCCGTCAGGCTCCCGGCCGCTTCCTCGTCCACCTGTACGCCGGACAGGCTGAGTGTGCCCCGGTGGTTGTTCTGTACGGCGAGCATCACCTGGAACAGCGGGTTGCGGGCCATGGAGCGGGCCGGGGCCAGGTCCTCCACCAAGCGTTCGAAGGGCACGTCCTGGTGCTCGAAGGCGTCCAGACAGGCCGTGCGCACCCGGTCGAGCAGTTCGAGGAAGTCGGGGTCGCCCGACAGGTCGGTGCGCAGCACGAGGGTGCCCGCGAAGAAGCCGACGAGGTCGTCCAGGGCCTGGTCCGTGCGTCCGGCGACGGGGCTGCCCATGACGATGTCCCGGCCGGCGCCGCTCTTGGACAGCAGGACCGCGACCGCCGCGTGCAGCAGCATGAACATGGTGACGCCCTGTCCGAGCGCCAGTTCGGCCAGCCGTGCGTGCAGGGGCGCCGGGATGTGCAGCGGAACCAGTCCGGCCCGATGGTCGGAGACCGCCGGTCGGGGCCGGTCGACGGGGAGGGCGAGTTCCTGGGGCGCGCCGCGGAGCCGGTCCTTCCAGTGGGCGACCTGGGTGGCGAGCACGCTGTCGGGGTCGTTCACGTCGCCGAGGAAGTCCCGCTGCCACAGGGTGTGGTCGGCGTACTGCACGGGCAGCGGCTCCCACTCCGGGGCCCGCCCGGCGGCGCGTGCCCGGTACGCGTGCGACAGGTCCCGCCAGAGCGGGCCCATCGACCAGCCGTCGGCCGCGATGTGGTGGACGGTCAGTGAGAACACCCACGCGCCGGGGCGCAGCGAGAACAGCGCGGTCCTGAGGGGCGGTTCCGCGGCCAGGTCGAAGGAGTGGGAGGCGAGCGCGTCGAGCCGTTCGGCCAGTTCCTCCTGGGTGACCGCGGTGACGGGCAGGTCCACGGCCGCCTCGCCGGTGGACAGGACGTGCTGGCTCGGTTCGTCGTCGACCAGGGGGAACGTGGTGCGCAGGCTCTCGTGCCGGGCGACGACATCGGCCAGGGCGGTGCGCAGGAGCTCCGGATCCAGGTCGCCGGTGAGGCGCAGGACGAGGCAGATGTTGTAGAGGTGGTTGGGTCCCTCGATGCGGTCCACGAACCAGAGGCGGCTCTGCCCGTAGGACACGGGCAGGACGGGCGGGCGCGGCATCGGCACGACGACCGGGCGGGCGCGGCCCCCGTCCCGGGTCAGCTGCCGTGCGAGGCCGGAGACGGTCGGGTGCTCGAAGACGGTGGCGACGGAGGTCTCGGCGCCCAGTACGGCACGGATGCGGCTGACCAGCCGTACGGCGAGCAGGGAGTGCCCGCCCAGGGCGAAGAAGTCGTCGTCCACGCCGACGCGGGGCAGGCGCAGCACGTCGGCGAAGACGACGCCGAGCAGTTCCTCGTACGGCGAGGCCGGGCCGCGTCCGACGCTGACGGCGGCCATGGGGTCGGGGGTGGGCAGGCCGGCCCGGTCGACCTTGCCGTTCGGGGTGAGCGGCAGCCGGTCCAGGACGGTGACGTAGGGCGGCACCAGGTGGTCCGGCAGCCGTTCGGCGACGAACTCCCTTATTCGGTGAGCCAGTTCTTGGCCGTTGACGGTCGGGTCAGCCGGTGCGGCGTAGGCGGCGAGGCGCTTGTCACCAGAGGTGTCCTCACGGACCACGACGACGGCCTGGGCCACGTCGGGGTGGGCGGAGACGGCGGCCTCGACCTCTCCGGGCTCGACGCGGAAGCCGCCGATCTTGGCCTGGTCGTCGGCGCGACCGACGAACTCCAGCACGCCGTCGGCCCGCCACCGCACCAGGTCGCCGGTGCGGTACATCCGGGCGCCGCCGTCCTCGAACGGACAGGCCGTGAACCGTTCGGCGGTCGGGCCCGGGCGGTTCGTGTAACCGCGGGCGAGCCCGTCGCCGGAGATGTACAGCTCGCCGGGCACGCCCACGGGGACGGGTCGCAGGGCGGGGTCGAGGACGTAGGCGCGGGTGCGGGCCAGGGGGCGGCCGAGCGGGATCGCCCGGCCGCTGTCGACGTCCTCACGGGTGACGGGGTGGGTGTGGGTGTAGGTGACGCTCTCGGTGGGTCCGTAGCCGTTCATCAGCCGTGTGCCGGGCAGCGTGTCGAGCAGCGTGCGGCAGTGCTCGACGGAGAGTGCCTCGCCTCCGGTCAGTACGGAGCGGACGCCGCGCAGTGCCTCGACGTCGAGGTCGATCACCTGGTGGAGCAGTCCGGTGGGCAGCAGGGCGACGCTGACCCCGTGCCGGTCGAGGAAGTCGCGGATTCCAGCTACGGACGGGGAGCCCGCGGGTCCCACCGCGAGGGTGGCGCCGTTGAGCAGGGTGGCCCAGACGTCGAACGTGGTGGAGTCGAAGGAGACGGACCCGAGGTGGGAGACGACGTCCCCGGCCCGGACATCGGCGTAGTCGGCGGGGCGGACGAGGCGGTCGACGGCGCGGTGGGTGGCGACGACGCCCTTGGGGGTGCCGGTGGAGCCGGAGGTGTAGATGGTGTAGGCGGCGGAGTCCAGGTGCGGCGGTGTTGCGGGGGGTACGGCGTCCTCGGCGGCCACCGCCTCCCGGGTCCGCGGATCGTCGAGGACGATGCGGGGCGGGTCCTCGCCCGTCCCGGGCAGCCGCTCCTCGATGCCGGTGGTGGTGAGGACGGCGACGGGGGCGGCGTCGCGCAGCATCAGCCGGATGCGTGCGGCGGGGTAGCCGACGTCGACGGGGAGGTATGCGCCGCCGGTCTTCAGGACTGCGAGGAGGGCGACGATCGTCTCCGGCGAGCGTTCCATGGCGACGGCGACGAGTCGTCCGGGGCCGGCGTCGTGCCGGGTGAGGTACTGGGCCAGCCGGTCGGAGGCGGCGTCGAGTTCGGCATAGGTCATCCGCGTGCCGTCGGCGACGATGGCGGCTGTGTGGGGGGTACGCGCGGCCTGGGAACGGAAGTGGCCGGGCACGGTGTCGGCCGGTGCGGCCCGTTCGGTGCTGTTCCACTCGGTGAGGACGCGGTGGTTCTCGGCGGGGTCGAGCAGGGCGATGTCGCGGACGCGGGCGGCGGGGTCGGCGACGACTGCGTGCAGGACGAGCAGGAGGCGTTCGACCAGGGACTCGACGGTCGTGCGGTCGAAGAGGTCGGAGGCGTAGGTGATCCCGCCGTCGATGCCGGCGGGGCGGCCCTCGTCGTCGAACCGCTCGGCGACATGCAGGTCGAGGTCGAACTTCGCGCGGCCCAGTTCGGTCGGGAGGGCCTCGACTTCCAGGCCCGGCAGGTCCACGGAGGCGCTGGGCACGTTCTGTACGGCGAGCAGGACCTGGAAGAGGGGGTGGCGGGAGCGGGACCGGGTCGGAGCCAGTTCCTCCACCAGCCGTTCGAAGGGGACGTCCTGGTGCCCCAGGGCGCCGAGCGCGAACCTGCGGACCCTGGCGAGGACCTCGGTGAAGGTGGGGTCGCCGGAGAGGTCGGTGCGCAGGACCAGGGTGTTGACGAAGAAGCCGACGAGGTCGTCGGCGGCCTCGTCGGTGCGGCCCGCGACGGGGCTGCCGATGGGGATGTCCCGGCCTGCGCCGAGCCGGGAGAGCAGGACGGCGAGCGCCGCCTGCCACACCATGAAGGTGGTGGCTCCCTTGGCGACGGCCAGTTCCGTCAAGCGTGCGTGCAGGCCGGCCGGTGCGGCCATCGGGACCCAGCCGCCCTCGCGGCTGGCGACGGCGGGCCGCGGCCGGTCGGTGGGCAGGGTCAGTTCCTCGGGGCTGCCGCTCAGCGCGTCGCGCCAGAAGGCGGCCTGCCGGCCGAGGACGCTGTCGGGGTCGTCGCCGTCGCCGAGCAGCTCGCGCTGCCACAGGCTGTGGTCGGCGTACTGTACGGGCAGCGGTTCCCAGCCGGGTGCGTGGCCGGTCCGGCGGGCGGTGTAGGCGGTGGACAGGTCGCGCAGCATGGGGACCATCGACCAGCCGTCGGCGACGATGTGGTGGGTGACCACGACCAGGACCGCCTCACCGGTGTCCGGTCCGTCCACGTGGAGGAGCGTGGCCCGCACGGGCGGTCCGGCGGTGAGGTCGAAGACGTGTACTGCGGCCTCGGTGATCCGTGCGTCCAGGTCCTCGCGGCCGACGGCCTCGACGGCGAAGTACGCGGGGAAGTCGTCGAGGGGCACGATGTCCTGGTAGGGGTCGCCGTCCGCGTGCAGGAACCGGGTGCGCAGGCTCTCGTGGCGGGTGAGCAGGTCGGTCCAGGCCGCGCGGAGCGCGCCGGTGTCCAGTGTGCCGGTCAGCCGCAGCGCGAGCGGGATGTTGTAGAGGGGCCCGGCGGCCTCGAGCCGGTCCACGAACCACAGGCGGCGCTGGGCGTACGAGAGGGGCACCCGCCGGGGCCGGGGACCGGAGGCGAGGACGGGCCGCAGGGTGCCGGTGGCGCCGACGTCCCCGACTGCGGCGGCGAGACCGGCGACGGTGGAGGTCTCGAAGACCGCCTGCACGGGAATCTCGGCGCCGAGGACGGAGCGGATCCTGCTGATCAGGCGCACGGCCAGCAGGGAGTGGCCGCCGAGCGCGAAGAAGTCGTCGTCCACGCCGACCCGGGGCACGCCCAGGACCTGTGCGAACACGGAGCAGAGAAGTTCCTCGCGCAGGGACGGCGGCCGGCGCACCACGCCGGCGCTCACCGACTCGGGGGCGGGCAGGGCCGCGCGGTCCACCTTGCCGTTGGCGGTCAGCGGCAGCCGTTCCAGTACGACGACGGCGTCCGGCACCAGGTACTCGGGCAGGCGTCCGGCGACGAACTCGCGCACGTCGGGGAGCGTATGGCCGGGCGCCGGGGTCACGTGGGCCACCAGGCGCTTGTCCCCCGGAGTGTCCTCGCGGACGGTGACGACGGCCTGGGCGACGGCCGGATGGCCGGCCAGGAGCTTCTCCACCTCGCCGGGCTCGACCCGGAAACCGCGGATCTTCACCTGGTCGTCGGCCCGGGAGACGAACTCCAGTGCGCCGTCGGCCCGTCGGCGCACGATGTCGCCGGTGCGGTACATGCGGGCGCCGGGCGCGTCGAAGGGACAGGCCACGAAGCGCTCGGCGGTGAGTGCGGCGCGGCCGACGTAGCCGCGGGCGAGTCCGGCGCCGGCGATGTACGCCTCGCCGGCGACGCCGGCCGGGACCGGGGCGAGGCTGTCGTCGAGGACGTACACGCCGGTGTTGTCCATGGGTCGGCCGATGGACACTACGTCGCCCAGTGCCTCGGGGTCGGTGAGCGGGATCTGGGTGGCGATGACCGTCGACTCGGTCGGCCCGTAGCTGCTGCGGACGACGATGCCGGGGGCGGCTTCGAGGACCCGGCGGACGGCCTCCCTGGGGACGATGTCGGCGCCGGTGAGGACGTCGTGGACGCCGGTGAAGGCGGCGGGGTCCTCCTCGGCGATGACCCGGAAGAGGCCGGCGGTCAGATGGGCGTGGGTGAGTCCGTGGTCGGCCACGAGGCTTCGGAGGCGGGCGGCGTCGGTCCTGCCGGGCGGGGTGACGATCAGGCTGCCGCCGGTGAGCAACCGCACCCAGACCTCGACGGTGGAGCCGTCGAAGGTGTGCGGGGCGGCGAACATGCCGCGGGCGGCGCCGGAGAACTGCCAGCAGCGGTCGCCGGCCAGGTCCACGATGTCGCGGTGGGTGGTGCCGATGCCCTTGGGTTCGCCGGTGGAGCCTGAGGTGAACATGACGTAGGCGAGCTGGTCGGGCAGGCTCCGTCCGCCGACTGCGACGGCGGGACGGTCGGCCCACGCGTCGTCCGACCCGTCGGCGACGACGACGGTGGCGAACAGGCCGCGGGCCGCCTCGGCGTATCGGCCGTCGGCCAGGCACAGCTCGGCTCCGGCACGGGCGGCCATCTCGGCGGTGCGGGTGCCCGGCTGGGCGGGATCGAGGGTGAGGTAGGCGCCGCCGGCCTTGAGGATCGCCAGCAGGGTGGTGACCACGTCCGGGGAGCGGTCCATGACGACGGCTACCACGGTCTCCGGGCCGACGCCGAGGTCCATGAGGTGGTGGGCGAGGCGGTTGGAGCGGGCCTCCAGGTCTCCGTAGGTGACGGGGCCTGCGCCGGTGTCGAGGGCTACGGCCTTCGGTGCGCGGGAGGCGCGGACGGTGAACAGTTCGGGGACGGTGAGCGCCAGGGTGTCGCTGCGGGCGCCGCTGGACTCGGTGAGCAGGCGGCGCCGTTCGGCGGAGTCGAAGACGTCGATGCGGGAGACGTGCCGGGCGGGGTCGGCGGTGGCGGCTTCCAGGACGCGCAGCAGCCGGGCGACGAGGGTCTCGGCGGTGGAGTGGTCGAAGAGGTCGGTGGCGTAGGTGAGGCCGCCGGTCATGCCGCTCGGCGCGCCCTCCTCGTCATGGAGTTCGACGACCTGGACGTCGAGGTCGACCTTGGCCGTGGTGGGTTTGCCGGGTCCGGCCGCCACCTCGAGGCCGGGCAGCGCGACGTGGGCCTGCGGCATGTTCTGCACGGCGACCAGCACCTGGAAGAAGGGCACGCGGTCGGTGTAGCGGGCGGGGGCCAGCTTCTCGACGAGCCGGTCGAAGGGGATGTCCTGGTGGTCGAGGGCGTCCAGCGCCGTGGCCCGGACGCGGGCGAGCACCTCGGTGAAACTGGGGTCGCCGGACAGGTCGGTGCGCAGCACCAGGGTGTTGAGGAAGAACCCGACCAGGTCCTCCAGGGACTCGTCGGTACGGCCCGCGACGGGGCTGCCCAGCGGGATGTCCTCCCCGGCGCCGAGACGTGACAGCAGCACGGCCACCGCCGCCTGCCACACCATGAACATCGTCACGCCCTCGGCACGTGCCAGCTCCGCCATCCGCGCGTGCAGTTCGGCGGGCACGTGGATGTCGGCCCAGCCGCCGCCGCGTCCGGGTTTCCCCGGGCGGGGCCGGTCGAAGGGCAGGGCGATCTCGTGGGGGACTCCGTCGAGGGCGGTCCGCCAGTGCTCGACCTGTGCGGTGAGCCGGCTGTCGGAGTCGTTCTCGTCGCCGAACAGCCGCTGCTGCCAGAGCGCGTAGTCGGCGTACTGCACCGGCAGTGGCGGGAACTCGGGGGTCCTCCCCGAGCGGTGTGCGGTGTAGGCGGTGGTCAGGTCCCGCCACAGGGGTGCCAGGGACCATCCGTCACCGGCGATGTGGTGCACGACCAGCACGAGGACCGAACTCTCCTCATCAATACTCAGGAGCGTTGCCCGCACCGGGAGTTCACCGGCCAGATCGAAGACGTACGCACAGGCCGCGTCGACACTCGACTCCAGTTCACCGGGCACGACGGGCACCACCGGCAGTTCGACCCGGGCCTCACCGGCCGGCACCACCTCCTGGTACGGCTCCCCCTCCACCTGCGGGAACCGGGTCCGCAACGCCTCGTGCCGCACCACCACATCCCCCAGAGCGGCACGCAGCGCCGGAACATCCACCAGCCCGGACAACCGCACGACCAACGGAATGTTGTACAGAGCGCTCGCACCCTCCAACCGGTCCACGAACCACAACCGACGCTGCGCGTACGACAACGGCAACCGCTCCGGCCGCACCCCCACCCACACCCCCGGACGCACACCGACCCCCGCCGCCCCCGCCAACCGGGCGGCCAGTCCGGCCGCGCTCGGTGTCTCGAAGAGGTCCCGCACGCGCAATTCGACGCCGAGGACGGCGCGGATGCGGCTGACCAGTCGCACGGCCTGGAGGGAGTGGCCGCCGAGGGCGAAGAAGTCGTCGTCCGTGCCGACCTCCGGCACACCGAGCACCTGGGCGAAGACGGAGCAGAGCAGTTCCTCGCGCAGTCCGGTCCCCCGCCGGGCGGGGGCGGCGGGCGGTTCGGCGTCGGTCTCCGGCGCCGTTCCGGCGCCGGGGGTGACGATGTGTACGCAGCCCTCGTCGTCCCAGCGGGCGTGTGCGCCGGTGGGTCGCATGACGGACTCCTCCTCGGTGAACGGACAGGCGACCGCGTCGTCCGCGGCCTGGTCGCAGGTGGTGTGGAGCAGTCCCACGACGCCGGGAGGAACCGGCATGAGGCGGTCGTCGAGTACGAACACACGGGCGTCCGGGCCGGTGATCTCCGGCTGCCTCCGGGACCACTCCCCCACCAGCCGCTCCCGCTCGGCCCCGTCGAGCACGTCGACGGTGTGCACGGGCCGTCCCGGATCGGCGGCCACGGCGTCGAGGACGCGCAGCAGCCGGGTGGTCAGCGTCTCGGCCGTGGAGTGGTCGAAGAGGTCGGCCGCGTAGACGAGTTCGCCCTCCATGCCGGTGGGGCGCCCCTCGGCGTCGAAGCGCTCCGCGACCTGCAGGTCGAGGTCGAACTTGGCGTCGCGGGCCGTGTACGGCAGCACCTCCGCTTCCGCCCTGTCCAGCTCCGGGACGAGGAGGGGCGTGGACTGCACTTCCAGAACGGTCTGGAAGAGGGGGTGGCGGCCGATCGACCGTGGCGGTGCCAGCTCCTCCACCAGCCGCTCGAACGGGACGTCCTGATGGTGCAGGGCTCCCAGCGCGCCCCGGCGGACCCGGGCGAGCACGTCGGTGAAGGTGGGGTCGCCGGACAGGTCGGTGCGCAGGACCAGGGTGTTGACGAAGAAACCGACCAGGCCCTCCAGGGACTCGTCGGTACGGCCCGCGACGGGGCTGCCCAGCGGGATGTCCTCCCCGGCGCCGAGACGCGACAGCAGCACGGCCACCGCCGCCTGCCACACCATGAACATCGTCACACCCTCGGCACGTGCCAGCTCCGCCATCCGCGCGTGCAGTTCGGCGGACACCAGGACCGGTACGGCCGCCCCCCGGTGGCTCTCGACGGACGGGCGCGGCCGGTCGGTGGGAAGGCAGAGTTCCTCGGGGATGCCGTCCAACGCCCCGCGCCAGTAAGCGACCTGCTCCGCCAGCACGCTGCCGGGGTCGTCCGCGTCGCCGAGGAGGTCGCGCTGCCACAGGGTGTAGTCGGCGTACTGGGCGGAGAGCGGCGCGAGGCGCGGGGCGGTTCCGCAGCGGTGTGCGGTGTAGGCGGTGGTCAGGTCCCGCCACAGGGGTGCCAGGGACCATCCGTCACCGGCGATGTGGTGCACGACCAGCACGAGGACCGAACTCTCCTCATCAATACTCAGGAGCGTTGCCCGCACCGGGAGTTCACCGGCCAGATCGAAGACGTACGCACAGGCCGCGTCGACACTCGACTCCAGCTCACCGGGCACGACGGGCACCACCGGCAGTTCGACCCGGGCCTCACCGGCCGGCACCACCTCCTGGTACGGCTCCCCCTCCACCTGCGGGAACCGGGTCCGCAACGCCTCGTGCCGCACCACCACATCCCCCAGAGCGGCACGCAGCGCCGGAACATCCACCAGCCCGGACAACCGCACGACCAACGGAATGTTGTACAGAGCGCTCGCACCCTCCAACCGGTCCACGAACCACAACCGACGCTGCGCGTACGACAACGGCAACCGCTCCGGCCGCACCCCCACCCACACCCCCGGACGCACACCGACCCCCGCCGCCCCCGCCAACCGGGCGGCCAGTCGCGCGGGCGTGGGAGCCTCGAAGACGGCGTGCACGGGAATTTCGACGCCCAGTACGGCGCGAACGCGGGCGATCAGGCGGACCGCGAGCAGCGAGTGACCGCCGAGCGCGAAGAAGTCGTCGTCGACGCCGATGCGCGGCACCCCGAGGACGTGCGCGAAGGCGGTGCAGAGCAGTTCGTCGTACGTACCCGTAGGGCGTGCGACACCCGTGCCGGTGGTGGGGTCCGGGGTGGGCAGGGCGGACCGGTCGAGCTTGCCGTTGACCGACAGCGGCAGCCGGTCCAGGGTGACGAACGCGGCCGGGACCAGATGGCCCGGGAGCCCGGCCGCGAGGTAGGCGCGCAGCATGTCGGGCTGGGCGGCGGCGGGTCGGGCCGGCACGACGTAGGCGACGAGGCGCTTTTCGCCGTGGGCGCCGGGGATGTCGTCCCGGGCGACGACGACGGCGTGGTCGACGGCCTCGTGCGCGGCTAGGCGGGTCTCGATCTCGCCCGGTTCGATGCGGAAGCCGCGGATCTTCACCTGGTCGTCGGTTCGTCCGACGTACAGCAGGCGTCCTCCGGCGGTGCGGCGCACGGTGTCGCCGGTGCGGTACATGCGGGTGCCTGCGGCCCCGTGGGGATCGGCGACGAAGCGTTCGGCGCTGAGGCCGGGCCGGCCGAGGTAGCCGCGGGCCACGCCTGCGCCGGCGACGTACAGGTCGCCGTCGACGCCGTCGGGGACGGGGCGGAGGCGGGCGTCCAGGACGTAGAGGCGGACGCCGGGCAGGGGACGGCCGATGGTGGGGGCGTCGCCGGGGCACAGGGGGCCGTCGGCGGCGGCGATGACGGTGATCTCCGTCGGGCCGTAGGCGTTGCCGAACCAGCGGTCGGCGCCCCACCGGTCAACCAGCGTCCGGCCGAGTGCCTCGCCCGCGACCAGCAGGGTCTGAACGGAGCTCAGCCGGTGGTCGCGCTCCACCATGCCGAGGACGGTGGGCGGAAGTTGAAGGTGGGTGACGGCCTGCCGCTCCACGAGGTCCTCGAGGCCGGCGCCGGGCAGCAGTCGGACAGCGGGGGCCGTGACGAGGCAGGCGCCGGCGGCGAGTGCGGTCAGGATCTCCCAGGTCGCCACGTCGAAGCCGATCGACGCGAACTGCAGCAGGCGGCTTTCGGCGGTAAGGCCGGGCCAGCGGAACGCGAGGAGGTTGACCGCTCCGGAGTGGGGGACGACGACGCCCTTGGGCGCGCCGGTGGAACCTGAGGTGTAGATGACGTACGCCGGGTGGGCGGGGCGGAGCGGACTGGTGCGCTCTTCCTGGGTGACCGGGCCCGGGGCGTGGGCAGCGACGGCGGAGCGCACGGCGGGGTCGTCCACGACGATCGCCGCCGGGGCGGAGGCGGGCACGTCCTCGGCGTGGGCGGTGCCGGTGAGGACGGCCGCGGGTGCGGCGTCGGCGCACAGGTGGGCTATGCGTCCGGCGGGCTGGTCGGGGTCGACGGGAACGTAGGCCGCGCCGGCCTTGAGGACCGCGAGGAGCGCGACGACGAGGTCGGGCGAGCGGTCCATGAGGATCAGGACCCGGTCCTCGGGCCCGACGCCATGTCCGATCAGGTGACGGGCGAGGCGGTTGGCGCGGGCGTCGAGCTCGGCGTAGTCGAGGTGTCGGGGTACACCGTGGTCGGCGTCCGGAGGGCTGACCGCGTCGCGGGACGGGCCGCCCCGGTCGTGGATGAGGGCCGGGGCGTGCGGGGTGGCTGCCGCGCGGTCGTCGAGGACGTCGGTGAGGACACCGGCCGCGCCGGGCCGGCCGGTGTCGTTCCACTCCGTGAGGATGCGGTGCCGCTCGGCGGCGGGCAGGACGTCGAGGTCGGACAGCGGTGTGTCCCGGGCCTGTTCGAGGGCGTCGACGACGCGCTCGGTGGTGGCGTGCAGCAGCCGGGTGACGAGGTCGGGATCGACCGGGGCGGCGGCCTGGACGTCGAACGCGAGCGTCCTGCCGTCGTCGTCGACGGAGACCAGCAGCGGGTAGTTGGTGCGCTCCCGGAAGGCGAGGATCTCCGTGCCGGGCGGCAGGACCGTGCCGGGGCCCGCGGTGGCGTTGTGCCGGTAGTTGAGCACGGCGGTGAACAGTGGCGCGGAGGCCCGCACTCCGCCTGCGCGCTGGGCGGCGGCCAGCGAGGCGTGCTCGTGCACCATGAGTTCGGCGAGCTGGTGGTGCATGTCGTCGAGGGCGCCGGCCACGTCTGTACAGGCGGTCCGGACCCGGACCGGGAGGGTGTTGATGAACAGGCCGGGCACGTCCCCCGCGCCGTAACCGGCCTGCATGCGGCCGAGCAGCAGGGTGCCGAAGACGACGTCGTCCCGTCCGGAGACGGCAGCCAGGACCCGGGACCACACGACGTGCAGGACGGTCGCGGCACTCACTCCGGCGCGCCGGGCCTGTTCGCGCAGCCGGGCCGCCACCGGTTCGCCGAGAACGGTGCGGCGTTCGGTGACGTCGGCGCCGTCGCCCCGCACCTCCCAAACACCGAAGGGGGCGGTGGGTTCGGTGACGTCGCCGAGGAGCCGGCCGAAGTAGGCCTCGTGCTCCTCGGCAGGGGTGCTCAGCAGCGCCTGGCCGACGAAGGCCCGGTAGGGGTGCGGGGCGGGCAGGTCGTCGCCGCGGCCGGCCAGCAGGGCGGTGGCCTCGCGCAGGACCAGGTCCAGCGTGGTGTGGTCCTGGGTGATGTGGTGCATGCGGACGGCGAGGAGCCGGCGGCCGGTGCCGGGTTCGGTGGCGGTCCGGGCGTCCATCAGCGGGGCGCGACGCAGGTCCAGCGGTTCGTCGTCGTGGGCCAGCAGGTGTTCCACCGGGTCGGGTGCGTCTCCCAGGTCGGTCTCTGTGACGGGGAGTTCGGCGTGCCGGTGCACGACCTGCACGGGGTGCGGCAGGTCAGTCCATGCGAGGGAGGTACGCAGGACGTCGTGTCGGTCGATCACCTGGGACAGGGCCGCGAGGAAGGAGTCGAGGAGCTGCGCGGTCCCGAAGCGCAGGACGTAGCGGACGACGTAGGGGTCCCCGTCGCCGGAGCGGGTGCCGGTACCGGTCGCGGCCGTGCTCAGGGCGCCGTTCCCGGGGGCCGCCTCGGCGTGGAGCCGGTGGTGGAAGAAGAGTCCCTCCTGGAGTGGGCCCAGGGGGTAGATGTCGGCGACGCCGGCCGCGCCGTCGGGCAGGGCGTCTGTGAGGGTGCGCAGCTCGTCCTCGGATAGGCCGGCGAGGGGGACCATCCCGGGCGTGAGCCGGGTGGCGCCGGGCGGGACGCCTCCCCCGGGGACCAGGACGGGCTCGGGGCCCGCGGCGGCGGCGAGCCGAGCCGGTGTCGGGGCGGTGAACAGGGTCCGCATGTCGACGCTGACACCCTGGCCGCGGAGGTCGTCGAGGAGCCGAACCGCGAGCATGGAGTGGCCGCCGAGCGCGAAGAAGTCGTCGTCGGCTCCGACCTCGGGCAGACCCAGGACGTTCGCGAACGCCGCGCAGAGGATCTCCTCGCGCGCCGTCGCGGGGGGCCGTCCGTCCACGGTGTCCTCCCGGTCCGGGGCGGGGAGCGCGGCGCGGTCGAGTTTCCCGTTGTCGGTGAGCGGCAGCCGGTCGACCGCCACGCAGGCGGAGGGCACCATGTGGGCGGGCAGCACCGCGGCGGCGTGTTCACGTGCTCGGCGTGCCAGCTCGGCGCCCTTGTCGCCGGTGGCGCCGTCCGGGTCGCTCGGGACGACATAGCCCACGAGGTGCCGGTCGCCCGGCGTGCCGGTACGGATCACGACGACAGCCTCGGCGACCGGGGGGTGTCCCAGAAGCGCGGCCTCGACCTCGCCGGGCTCGATGCGGAAGCCGCGCAGCTTCACCTGGTCGTCGGTGCGGCCGAGGTGGGTGAGCGTGCCGTCGGCGGCGCGGCAAGCCCGGTCGCCGGTGCGGTACATGCGGGTGCCCGGTTCGAAGGGGCAGGCCACGAACCGGGCGGCGGTCGTCGCGGGCCGGTCGAGGTAGCCGCGGGCCAATCCGGTGCCGGTGACGTACATCTCGCCGGGTACGCCGGGCGGCACGGGCCGCAGCGCGTCGTCGAGGACGTGCACACGGGTGTGGTCGAGGGGACGTCCCACGGGGCTGCCGCCGTGCGGTCCGGGTGCGTCGCCGGTGCCGGGGGCCAGGTCGAGGTGGGTGACGTGGACGGTGGTCTCGGTGATGCCGTACATGTTCACCAGGCTTGGGCCGTCGGCGCCGTGGCGGGCGTGCCAGTCCCTGAGGCGTGCGGGGTCCAGGGTCTCGCCGCCGAACACGACGAGCCGGAGCCGGGCGTCGAGCGCGGCGGCGTCCTGGCGGGCGTCGGCGCGGGCGAGCTGGTGGAAGGCGGAGGGGGTCTGGCTGAGGACGGTGACGCCCTCGCGGACCAGGAGGCCGTGGAAGTCGGCCGGGGAACGGGAGGTGTCGTGGCCGACGACGACGAGCCGGCCGCCCGTGAGGAGGGCACCCCACAGTTCCCACACGGAGAAGTCGAAGGCGTAGGAGTGGAACCAGGTCCAGACGTCGTCGGTGCCGAAGCCGTACCGGTCGGCGGCCGCCCGCAACAGCGCGGTCGCCTGGGCGTGGGCGACCACGACCCCCTTGGGTGTCCCGGTGGAGCCCGATGTGTGGATGACGTAGGCCGGGTGGTCGGGGTGGAGCGGGGCCCGGCGTTCGTCCTGGACGAGCGGACCGGGGTCGAGGGCGGCGACGGTGGTGCGGACGTCCCCGTCGTCGAGGAGGACACGGCGCAGACCGGGTGCGCCGACGGCGTGTGCGGCGGTGACGGCGGTGGTCAGCAGGAGGGCGGGGGCGGCGTCCGTGAGCAGGGCGTCGATCCGGGCGGCCGGGTAGGCGGGGTCGGCCGGGAGGTACGCGGCGCCCGCCTTCAACACCGCGAGGAGAGCGACGACCAGGCCGGGGCTGCGGTCCAGCGACACGGCGACCAGGGTTTCGGGGCCGGCGCCGCAGGCGACCAGGTGTCGGGCGAGACGGTTGGACTCGGCGTCCAGTCGGGCGTAGGTCAGGCCGTCCGCGTCGTGGGTGACGGCCGGCGCGCCGGGGTGGGCGGCGGCCCGGGCGGCGAAGAGGTCGGGCAGGGTCGCGGCGGGCGGCGGGGGCGCCGTGTCGCCCGCCGCGGCGAGCAGTGCTTCGTGCTCGGCGGGCGAGAGCACGTCGAAGGCGTGGAGCTGGAGGTGCGGGGTGCGGACGGCCTGGCGCATGACACGCAGGAGGCGATCCGCGAGGGCTTGGGCGGTGGCGCGGTCGAACAGGTCGGCGGAGTAGTGCAGTTCGACGTGCTGACCGGTGGGACGGCCTCGCTCGTCGAAGTGCTCCAGCACCTGGAGGTCGAGGTCGTACTTGACCAGCGGCAGTTCCGCGAACCCTGCGACGGCCGCGAGACCGGGCAGGTCGACGGGGACGCGTGGGGTGTTGTGCAGGGTGAGGTTGACCTGGAAGAGGGGGTGCCGGGTCAGGGAACGGGACGGGGCGAGCTCCTCCACGAGCCGCTCGAAGGGCACGTCCTGGTGGTTCATGGCGTCGACGGCGGCGCCGCGCACCCGCCGGACGACCTCGGTGAAGGCGGGATCACCGGTCAGGTCGGTGCGCAGGACGAGGGTGTTTACGAAGAAGCCGACGAGGTCTTCGAGGTCCGCCTCGTCGCGTCCGGCGAACGGGCTGCCGACTGGGATGTCGTGACCGGCTCCGAGCTTGGACAGCAGGACGGCGACCACGGCGTGCCAGACCATGAACATGGTGGCGTTCTGGGCCTGCGCGAACTCGGCGAGCCGGGCGTGCAGGTCCGCCGGGACGGCGAGGCGTACGGTGCCCCCGTCATGCGCGGAGACGGCGGGCCGCGGTCGGTCGACGGGCAGCGCGAGCTCCTGGGGAGCCCCGGCCAGCGCCTTCCGCCAGTAGGCGAGTTGTTCGGAGAGCAGGCTGCCGGGGTCGTCGGAGTCGCCGAGCAGTTCGCGCTGCCACACGGTGTAGTCGGCGTACTGCACGGGCAGCGGCACGAGGGCTGGCTCGGTCCCGGTCAGGCGGGCGGCGTAGGCGGCGGAGAGGTCCCGCCAGAGCGGGGCGGCGGACCAGCCGTCGGCGGCGATGTGGTGCAGGGCGACCACGAGCGCCGACGTCCGCTCGTCGACGGTGAGCAGCCGGGCGTGGAAGGGGATGGCGGCTGTCAGGTCGAAGACGTGCCGGGCGGTGCGGCCGATCTCGGCCTCCAGGTCGTCGGCCCGGACCTCGTCGACGGTCAGCAGGCCGTCGAGCGCGGCGGCGGGCACGATCTCCTGGACGGGTTCGCCGTCGAACTGGGGGAACCGCGTTCGCAGCGCCTCGTGTCGGGTCACCACGTCGCGCAGCGCCGCCCGCAGTGCGCTCACGTCCGGTCGGCCGGAGAGCCTCAGGACGAGCGGGACGGTGTAGAGCGCGCTCGGACCCTCCAGCCGGTCCACGAGCCACAGCCGGCGTTGCGCATACGACGCAGGAATCACGTGCACTCCTCAATGCGGGCTGGGTCGTCCGTTGCCTCCGGACAGGCCGTCCGCGCGAGCGGGTCACGGCCCGGTGCGGGCAGTAGAGATGGTGCTGAGGAGGGGGAGGCAACAGCATCGGTGGGAGCCACAGTTACGTGCGGTGCCGGTGCGCGGGCACCGCCGGGTCGCGTAGGGCCGTGCGGCCGTAACGGCGGGCATCGTCGTTGCCGCCCGGTTTTCGCCCGCTTAAGGTCTGCCCCGTAGTCCCTGGCGGGCGCACGACGACAGCTACGGCCACCTGGCCGCGGGTGTCGGAGCGCCCGAACTCATCCCGTACGCGGACGTCCCTCCGCCTCGCCACGCACCGCGTCCGCCGCGCGCCGATCCACCAGGGATCGCGGGACAGCCCTCAGCACGCCGGAACCACCGTGGCGCGCCGGCCGACGCCTTTCCTTCCCGGGAGAACGATGAAGAACGCCGCCCGCGAGGACGATCCGGTCCTCGAACGCTTCCACTTCCTCGTCAACGCTCCGGCGTTGTTCAACGCCGTCACCACCGCCGCCGAGCTGAGGATCTTCGCCTTCCTGTCGGAGAGTCCCGGCGCGAGCGCGGCGGAGATCCGTTCGTTCTGCGCTCTGCCCGCGCACCAGCTCCGGGTGCTGCTCCAGGCGGTCTGTGCGACCGGGCTGCTGGAGCGTCGGGAGGGCGTCTACCACAACTCCTCGGTAGCTGAGGAGTTGCTGGCCTCGGACGAGGAGCCGGACAGCTGGAGTCACATCCTGACCGGCTGGAAGGAGGTCTACTACCCCGCGTTCGCGGAGCTGACGAAGGCTCTGCGGGCGGGCACCAACACCGCCCTGGCCGCCCATCCCGGCGACGAGCCGACCCTGTACGGGCGGCTGTCCCGCAACCCTCCGCTGGAGGCGGTCTTCCACCGGGCGATGACCGCCTTCACGCTCCGTTCGGTCGACGCCCTGATCGAGCAGCCGGTCTTCGGGGACGTACGGCACGTGCTCGACGTGGGCGGCGGGGACGGCAGCACCTCGGCGAGGCTGGTCTCCCGCCGTCCGAAGCTCAGGACGACGGTGTTCGACATGCCGAGCGTCTCCCGGCTCGCGTCCGGCGCCGAGACGGGGGCGCGGTCCGACCGGGTGAGTGTGGTGCCCGGTGACATCTTCACCGATCCGTTCCCGAAGGGCCCGGACGCGGTGCTCTTCAGCCATGTGCTGGAGATCTTCGATGAGGAATCGATCCTGCTCCTGCTGAGGAAGGCGTACGACGCGCTGCCGGCGGGCGGCAGGGTGATGGTGTACGGCTACCACGTCTCGGACGACGAGACGGACGGGGTATTCGGAGCCCGGCTCGGACTGTACTTCAACGTGCTGGCGAGCGGCCGGGGCATGGCCTACCCGGCGAGCGACTGGGAACGCTGGCTGCGCGAGGCCGGGTTCGAGGAGGTCGGCACGGTCGCGGGGCTGCCCTACGAGCACGGGCTGAGTCTGGGCGTCAAGCGCTGACGCCTCGGGCGACAGTGCGGGGCCGGCCTTCGGGCCGGCCCCGCACTGTCGTGGTGCCCGCCCGGCGACGTACTGCCGAGGCCTCGGTGTCAGCCGCGTTCGCGGGGGCGCAGGCGGGGGCGTGTACGGGTCGGTGAGGCCGTGCAGAGTGCGAGCAGGTGCTCGGCCAGCGTGTCCGGGGTGGGACGGTCCAGGACGGTGGCGGCGCTGATCTGGAGACCGGTCACAGCGCCGAGTCGGTTGCGCAGGCGGGTCGCGGTGAGCGAGTCGAAGCCCATCTCCACGAAGCCGCGGTCGGGGGCCACCGCGTCGTCGGTGGCATGCCCCAGTACCAGAGCGGCGTGGGTGCGCACGAGCCGCAGCATCTCGGCTCTCCGCGCACCCTCGGACAGCCTCCCGAGGCGGCGCCGGAACGCGTCCGGGTCCTCGGTGTACGGGTCCTCGCGCACTCCGCCGGCCCCGCGTATCGCGTCGCGGACCGCCGGGACACCGTCGAACAGCATGGCCAGTGGCCGCGCTCCGGGAGTGGCGGACACGTGGGCCGCGAGTCGTTCCGCGTCGGCTTCGAGAACGGCGATCCCCGTATCGCGGGCGCGTGCGGCACGGTCGAGAGCCTGTAGGGCGAGGTCCGCGGCCACCGGCACCAGGCCGTCGTCACGGACCGCGGTGTCCCCCTCGGCACCGGCCCACGGTCCCCAGGCGATGTGGGTCACGGGCAGTCCCGTGGCCCGGCGCTCCTCGGCCAGGGCGTCCAGGAGGGCGCCGCTCAAGGCCTGTCCTGCCCGTCCCGGGGCGCCCACGAAGGCGGTGAGGGTGGTGAGGAGGACGAAGGCGACCGGCTCGGTCCGTTCCTTGGTGAGCTCGTGGAGGTTCCGGGCGGCACGGGCATCGTTGCGCACCGATTCCCGGAGGGCGGTGACGGTCCGCCGGGCGAGGTGGCTGTCGTCGGGAGCGGTGGTCGCCGGGGTCACGACGACGGTCAGCGGGCCGCTCGCGGGAAGCCCGTCCAGCAGGACCGCCGCCTGCGCGCGGTCGCCGGGGTCGCTGACGACGACGTCGGCGCGTGCGCCGAGGGCGGTGAGTTCGGCGCACAGAGCACGGCTCGCGTCCGTGGACGCCGCGTGCTCCGGGGCCGTGTGGGACAGCAGCAGGAGGTGTTCGGCGCCGGAGCGGGCGAGGTGCAGGGCCACCTGGCGGCCGAGCGGTCCGGTGCCGTCGGTGACGAGCACGGTACCGGTGGGCGGCCACTCGGCGGTGGGAGTGGAGGTCGGGGCGTCGGGGGACGGGGCGATGCGGCGGGCGAAGAGTCCGGCGCCGCGGACGGCGAGGTCGTGTTCGGACTCGTTGCCGGCCGCGCTGTGGGCCAGGACCGCGGCGAGCCGGCTGCCGGTCCAGCCGTCGATGCGCCGGGGCAGGTCGACGGTGCCCGTCCAGTGGCCGGAGCACTCCCGTACGGCGACGCGTCCGAGTGCCTGTACGGCGAGCTGGCCGGGTTCATGGACGTGCTCGGCGGCGCCGACCGCCGCCGCGGCGCGGGTGGCGTGCCAGACGGTGGCTGGGCCTCCGCGCTCTTCCAAGGCGCGCAGGAGCGCCAGGGTGAGTACGGTCCCCTGCGGCACCGCCTCGTGGGCGGGATGCCGCCCGGGGGCGAGGGCGAGCAGGGAGAGGACACCGGAGACCGGGCCGAGGTGGTCGACGGACGCGCGGAGCCCTCCGGCCAGTGCCCCCTCGTCCGCGACAGGCACGAGGACCGGCTTCGTGCCCCCGGCGGACAGCGCCGCGACGAGCCCGGTGACCCAGGGGTCGGTGGCCTGCTGTGCGGGGACGGGGAGCAGCCAGGTGCCCGACGGTGCCGCCGAGGGGACGGTGGTCGGTGTCCAGACGGCGCGGTGACGCAGGCGGCCGACGCGGGCCTCCTCGTCGCGACGACGCCGGTAGGCGGCCAGGAGGGGGAGCAGCACGGCCGTCGACGCGGCGTCCCCTAGGCCGAGTTCGGCGGCGAGGGCGGCGTCGTGGAGCCCCGTGTCGTCTGCGTCGAACAGCGCCTCGTGGGGCGCGGCGCCGGGACGGCCGGTGCGGCCCCGGGGATTCCCGTCCGGGGACAGGCCGTCCGAGGGCAGCCAGTAGTCGGCCCTCTGGAAGGCGTAGGTGGGGAGGTCCACGGTGTGCGGGGCGCCGTCCGGAACGGCGAGCGCGGCGGACCAGTCGATGGCGGCGCCACGGGCGAAGAGCTGTCCGGCCGCCCGGATCACGGCGGCCGCCTCGCCCTCCTCATGGCGCAGCGTCGGGACGAACTCGGCACCGGGGGCGCTGTCCTGGCCCTGGGCGGACAGGACGGCATCGGGCCCGATCTCCAGGAAGGTGGTCACGCCCCGGGCGGCCAGCGCGGCGACGCCGTCGGCGAAGCGGACCGGCTCGCGCACGTGCCGCACCCAGTGCTCCGGGTCCACCGGCCGGTCCGATGGCAGGAGTTCACCCGTCAGATGGGACATGACCGGGATCTCGGGCACGGCGCAGACGAGGCCGCCCAGTTCGGCGCGGAGGGGGGCCAGGACGGGATCCATCAGCGGCGAGTGGAAGGCGTGGGACACCCTCAGCCGACGGGTCCGAGCGCCGCGTTCTTCGAGGCGGGCGGCGATCTCGGCGACGGCGTCCCCGGTGCCGGAGAGGACGACGGAGTCGGGGCCGTTGACGGCGGCGAGCCCGACCTCGTGGGCGCGGCCGACCAGCAGTGGCTCGACCTCGGCCTCGGTCAGCCGTACGGCGACCATCGCGCCGCCTTCGGGCAGGTCCCGCATCAGCCGGCCTCGGGCGGTGACGAGTGTGCACGCGTCGGCGAGGGTGAGTACGCCCGCGACGTGGGCCGCGGTGATCTCGCCGAGGGAGTGGCCGGCGACCACGTCGGGGCGCAGGCCCCAGGAGGCGAGGAGCCGGTACAGCGCGACTTCGACCGCGAACAGCGCGCACTGGGCCCGGAGCGTTCCGGTGAGGAGGTGCGCGGCCCTCTCACCCGTGTCGAAGACGGCGTCCCGCAGGGGCGGTTCGCCGGGGAGCAGCCTGTCGAAGAGAGCGCACACGGCGTCGAACGCGTCGGCGAAGACCGGGTGGGTGCGGTGCAGCTCCGCGGCCATGCCGACGCGCTGGCTGCCCTGTCCGGTGAACAGCACCGCCGTACGCCCGGTCCGTTCGCCTCCCGTCACCAGGTGGGGCGCGGGCCGGCCTGCGGCGAGCGCTTCCAGCGCCGACTCCAGTTGTTCTTGTCGCTCGCCGGTGACGACGGCCCGGTGCGCGAAGGCCGTTCGCCGGGTCGCGAGGGCGACGGCCACGTCACGCGGGGCGGGCGCGTCCTCGTCCGGGTGCTGCCTCAGCCGGGCAAGGAGGCGGCGGGCCTGGTCGCGCAGCGCGGCCGGGGAGCGCCCGGAGAGCACCCAGGGCACGGTGCTCCCGGCCGGCTCGGGGGCGTCGCCGGTGATGTCGGCGGCCGGGGCGGGCTCCTCCCGGGGAGCCTCCTCCAGGATGACGTGGGCGTTGGTGCCGCTGATGCCGAACGAGGACACCCCGGCGCGCCTGGGCCGGTCGGTGACGGGCCAGGCCACGGGGGCACGCAGCAGTTCGACGGCGCCGCTCGTCCAGTCGACGTGGTGCGACGGCTTGTCGAGGTGCGGGGAGGGCGGCAGCACTCCGTGGTGCAGCGCCTGCACCATTTTGATGACGCCGGCCGCCCCGGCGGCGGCCTGGGTGTGTCCGATGTTGGACTTCACCGAGCCCAACCGCACCGGAATCGCCTCGGCGCCGCGGTCGGAGCCGTAGGTGGCGAGGACGGCCTGCGCCTCGATCGGGTCTCCGAGCCGGGTGCCGGTGCCGTGCGCCTCCACGGCGTCGATGTCGGAGGTGGCCAGTCGGGCGTCGGCCAGGGCGGCGCGGATGACGCGTTGCTGGGAGGGACCGTTGGGTGCGGAGAGCCCGTTGGAGGCGCCGTCCTGGTTGGTAGCCGTGCCGCGTACCAGGGCGAGCACGCGGTGTCCGTTGCGGCGGGCGTCCGAGAGCCGTTCCACCAGCAGCACGCCCGCGCCCTCGGCGAGCGAGGTCCCGTCCGCCGCGTCGGCGAACGGCTTGCAGCGCCCGTCCGGTGCCAGACCGCGCTGGCGGCTGAAGCCCATGAGGGCGCCGGGTCCCGGCATGACCGCGACTCCCCCGGCCAGGGCGAGGTCGCACTCACCGGACCGCAGGGCACCTACGGCCATGTGCAGGGCGACGAGCGACGACGAGCAGGCGGTGTCCACGGTGACGGCCGGGCCTTCGAGGCCCAGGACGTAAGCGAGTCGTCCGGACACCACGCTGCCGGCATTGCCCGTGATCAGGTGGCCCTCGGTGCCCTGACCGGCCTGGTGCAGGCGGGGGCCGTACTCCTGGTAGTGCGAGCCGACGAACACTCCGGTGCGGCTGCCGCGCAGGGTCGCCGGGACGATGCCGGCCCGTTCGAAGGCCTCCCAGCCGGTTTCGAGGAGCAGCCGCTGCTGGGGGTCGGTCGCCAGTGCCTCCACCGGCGAGATGTCGAAGAACTCGGCGTCGAAGCTCCCGGCGTCGTGCAGGAAGCCGCCCTCCCGGACGTAGGCACGGCCGGGTGCGTCGGGGTCGGGGTCGTACAGGGTGTCGAGGTCCCAGCCCCGGTTGGCGGGCAACGGGCCCATGGCGTCGCCGCCCGAGTCGACGAGGCGCCACAGGTCCTCCGGCGTGGCGACGCCGCCGGGGTAGCGGCAGGCCATGCCGACGACGGCGATCGGGTCGTCGGCCGGGGGCGTTCCGGAGGTCCCGTGGGTGTCCTGGCCGGGGGCGGCGGTGCGTTCGGCGCCGATCAGCAGGCCGAGGAGGTGCCCTGCGAGGGCGGAGCAGTCGGGGTGGTCGAAGGCGAGGGTCGCGGACAGCCGCAGGCCAGTGGCGGAGGCGAGCCGGTTCCGCAGGTCGACGGCGGTGAGCGAGTCCAGGCCGAGGTCCCTGAACGCACGGTCGGGCGCGATCGCGTCGGCATCGGTGTGTCCGAGTACCGTGCCCACCTGGGCACGGACCAGGTCGAGCAGAGTGGCCCGGCGTCCGGCGGGGGCCTGCCGGAGCAGGGCGTCCCGCAGCTTCGTGTCCCGGTCCGGGGTGCTGGTCGCAGGGGTGGCCCCGGTAACGGTGCGGCGCAGGGGTCCGGCCGGCTTCCGGACCAGGCCGCGCAGCACGGGGTGGGTGGAGGCGTCGCCGGCCGCCAGGGATCGGGGGTCGAAGCGCGCCGCCACGACCAGGGGGTCCGCCGACCGCTCCGCGATATCGAGGAGACGTAGCCCGTCCTCGGTCGACAT
>NZ_JBJDPS010000015.1:0-125916 GCF_044901685.1 Micromonospora sp. NPDC050397 | reverse complement strand
AACCTCTTCCGACCCTGCGGCCGACGATCGCTGCGAACCTCGAACATCACAACCCCTGACACGATCAGGCGTTGCAACGATCCCTAGAACCCGAGGCGTTAACAAGGGGCCCTTCCTTACGCCTCACCAGGTGACGGGGAGGGTCTCCAGGGTGCGTACGGCCATGCCCTGGCGGAACCGCAACTCTTCGGTCGGCACCGCCACCCGCAGGTTCGGCAGTCGCCGCAGCAGTCCGCCCAGCGCCTCCTGGAGTTCCATCCGGGCCAACTGGGCGCCGAGGCAGTGGTGGATGCCCGCGCCGAAGCCGAGGTGCGGGTTCTCCGGTCGGGACAGGTCGAGCCGGTCCGGTGCGGCGAAGGCGGCCGGGTCCCGGTTGGCCGCCACGAACGCCGGCAGCACCGCCGAGCCGGCCGGCAGGGTCACCCCGCTCAGTTCGACCTGCTCGGTGGTGACCCGGGGCAGCATCACGCCGGTCTCGCCGAGCTGGATGAACCGGGTCAGTTCCTCCACCGCGCGTGGGATCGCGTCCAGGTCGGTGCGGAGCCGGGCGAACTCCTCGGGGTGCTGCGTCAGGGTCAGCAGGAACATGTTGATCTGGTTGGTGGTGGTCTCGTGGCCGCCGATCAGGACGCCGACGCAGACCGAGACCAGTTCCCGTTCGGTGAGCTTGTCCTCGTCCTCGCTGGCGCTGATCAACGCGGTGATCAGGTCGTCGCCCGGCTCGGCCCGCTTGGCGTCGATCATCCCGGCGAAGCTGTCGAACGCGGCCTGGGTCCCCTCGGGATCCCGGCTCCAGTCGCCCATCATCGTGTCCGACCAGGTCTTGCAGAGGTGGCGCAGGGGCTCCGGCACGCCGAGCAGCTCGCTGATCACCGCGATCGGGAACGGGGTGGAGAAGTGTTTCGCGAGGTCCACCGGTCTGGGCTGGGCCTCGACCGTGTCGATCAGTTCGTCGACCAGCTTCGCCACCCACGGCCGGAGCTGTTCGACCCGACGCGGGGTGAAGGCGCGGGCGACCAGCCGGCGCATCCGGGTGTGGTCCGGCGGGTCCATCCCGATCAGCGACTCCGTCTCCAGCACGCCGAGTTCCTTGGGCGGGCCGCCCGGACCGACGGCGGCGGCCCGGCTGAACCGGGGGTCGGTGAGCACCCGGCGTACGTCGGCGTACCGGCTGACCAGCCAGGCGGGACTGCCGTCGGGCATGGTCACCGGCGCCACCGGCCGGTGTTCGCGCAGCTCGGCGAGCTGCGGAAGGGGGTGGAAGATCGTCGGCGGTGCGTCGAACGGGTACGGGATCGGGATCTGCTGGTCGGTCATCGTTACCTGCCCTGGGGTTCAGCGGTGGTCGTCTCCGTCGTGCCAGCGGGGAACCCGGTGACGGTGACGGTGACGGGAGCGGGGACGGGATCGGGAGCGGCGACGGCGACGCGGACGGGGACGGGATCGGGAGTGGCGACAGGCGCGGCGTGGAGGCTGCCGGCGGCCAGTCGGACCAGTGTCGGGACCAGGTCCGCCGGGGTCGGGCGATCCTCGACGGCGGCGGACAACCGCCGGGCGGCGTCCGCCCACCCGGCGGAGCCGAGCAGGTCGAGGGTCCGGTCCCGGATCGCCGGTCCGGTCGCCGTCGCCCCGTCGAGGTAGCTGCCGGCGCCGGTGGCGGCCAACCGGGCGGCGTTGAAGTGCTGGTCGCTGACCTGCGGGAGGACGAGCTGGGGCAGACCGGCGGCGGCGGCCGTCATGGTGGTGCCGGCGCCACCCTGGTGGACCAGCGCCCGGCAGGTCGGCAACACCAGGTGCAGGGCCAGCGGCGACGCGGCCAGCCGTATGTTGGGCGGCGGCTCACCGAACCGGGCGCGACCGGCGGCGTCGAGCGCGACCACCACCTCCAGGTCCAGTTCGGCCAGCGCCGCCACCACCTCCGCCGCGCCGAGGAACCCGGTCAGCTCGGCACCGTCCATCATGGTTCCCCAGGTGACGCAGACCCGGTCGCGGCGCCGTCCGCCGGGACCGCCGTTGTCGCGCAGCCAGGCCGGGACCACGGAAACCCCGTTGTACGGCACGAACCGCACCGGCCGACTCGGTACGTGCAGCGGCACCTGCATCGGCGTCGGGCAGGGATCAACCGTCAGTGCCCCGTCCAGCTCGACCCGCTCGACCGGCACGCCCAGCCGGGCGGCGAGCGGCCCGACCACCGCCTCGACGTCGAGATCGAGCGTGCTGCCCGAGTCCGGCCCCCAGAGGTGCCGCACCCCCGGGACCCGCAGCGCGGCGGCGGTGACCGCGGCGGCGAGGTTGAACGGCTCGTACACCACCAGGTCCGGTCGCCAGGCGCGGGCGTAGGCGACCAGCTCGTCGAGCATCGCGTCGGCGTACCGGACCACCCCGCCGTCCGGGGTGATCTCAGGTCTCAGCCGGCCACCAGCCGGTCGTGCCCCTTCCTGGCCGGCGTCCCGGGGCGCCACCGGGCCGATCCGGCCGCTGAACACCGCCGCGAAGTCGAGGTCCACCCCGACCGGTACGGCGGTCAGCCCGGCCCCGGTGACCGCGTCGACCACCCCCGGCCGGCAGGCGACCCGGACCTGGTGACCGGCTGCCGCCAACGCCCAGCCGAGCGGGACCAGCGGGTAGAAGTGCGACCGCCAACCCCAGGTCGCCATCAGCACCCGCACGCGGACCGCCGGCTCGGTTCGCGCAGCGGCGAAGGATGTGCCATCACGCCTCGCCGATGCTCAGTACGGTGACCCCGTCGACCGTGCTGATCTCGACCGGGAAGTACGGCCGCGCGGTTTCCCGGAGGAACTCCAGTTCGTCGACAAACGGCAGTGGCAGCAGGTCGCTCGCGCGTAGCCGGTCCTCGGTCCGGACCAGCTCCACCCGGCCGCCCACCCGCAGCGACTCCAGCAGGTATCCGCCCAGGTCCTCCGGGTTGAAGAAGCGCCACAGGTCGACGTTGACCACCCGGTCGAACCGGCGCTCGGGGTACGGCGTCATCAGCCCCATCAGGTGCGGGTTCCGCTCGCCCAGCGGGGCGTCGTGGTCGAAGGTGACCGCCCGCTCGCCGAGGCGCAGCTTGCTCGCCCCGAAGCCGACCACCAGGGCGTCGCCGCCGTCGAGCCGGTCCAGCAGCGCCGGTGGCAGGTCGGTGACCCGGCCGAGGCCGCGTTCCCGGCAGACCTCGATCGCGTCCTCGAACCAGGCGATCCGCCGGACCAGGGTGGCCCAGTTCCCGGGGTAGCCGAGCAGTTCCATGTCGTACCGGGGGTGCCTGGCCGCGATGTGCCGGTAGTTCTCGGCGAGCTGTGCCATCAGCACCGGCCAGGCCCGCAGGTGCGGTACGGCGTAGCAGATCGCGTCGTCGCCGACGGCGAAGGTGTCCGGGGCCCGGTCGTACCGGTGGAAGATCCGGTAGAACAGCTCGTTGTCCTCGCCGCCCCAGGTCACCAGCGTCTCGTCGAAGCCACCGATCGCGTCCAGGGTGGCCCGGTCCACCGAGGCGTTGTTGGTGTGCCCGTAGAGCCAGGGCGCGCGGGGGAAGTCCCGACGGTGGTTCTCGGCCGCGAAGAGGTAGTCGCGTACGTCCTCGCGGTAGTCGCCGAGCATCGCCGGGTCCGGGTCGTGCCCGGACCGCAACGCCCCGATCGCCGCCCAGTCGATGACCAGGCTGCGGCCGAGCAGCACCCCCGGACGCCCGTCGCGTCCGGTGTGGAATTCCAGGTGCCGGCGGAGCAGGTCCGGGCTCGGGCAGTGGTCGCCGTCGACGAAGACCACCACCTCGCCCCGGGCCGTGCGCAGGCCACGGTTGCGGGCGACCGAGCGGCCGCCGTTGCGCTCGTTCCGCAGGTAGGCCAGCGGGAGCCGGTCGGCGTACGCGCTGACCAGCGCTTCCAGCGACGGCGTCGAGCCGTCGTCGACCACGATCACCTCGAACCGGTCGGCGGGCAGGGTCTGCCGGGTGAAGCCGTCGAGGGTGATGTCGAGCAGGTGCCCGTGGTTGAGCACCGGGATCACCACGCTCAGCGGGAGCGGCGTCGCCGTACCGGTGGGTTCACTCACCGGACACCCGCCCGACGCCGTCGCGGGCCACCGCGAGCAGCCGCTGGTTCGCCTCGGCCGTGCCGACGGTGATCCGTACGCCCTGGTCCGGGTAGGGACGGACCAGGATGCCGGCGCGCCGGCAGTGGTCGGCGAAGTCGACCGCGTCGGCGCCCAGCGGCAGCCAGAGGAAGTTCGCCTCGCTCGGCGCCACCGGCAACCCGGCCGCCAGCAGCCCGTCGCGCAACGCCCGGCGGGCGGCCACCAGCTCGTCGCGGCGGGCGGCCAGCTCCGCGCCGACGCTCTCGTCGAGAGAGGCCAGCGCCGCCGCCTGCCCGAGCCCGCCCGGGTAGAAGACCAGGCCGACCATCCGGGCCCGGGCCGTGATCCGGGGCGCCGCCACCGCGTAGCCGACCCGGAGGGTGGCCAGCCCGTACGCCTTGGAGAAGGTACGCAGGACGCAGACGTTGTCGTGCGCGCGGTACAGGTCGAGGGCGTCGGGTACGTCCGGGTCGGTGACGAACTCCCGGTACGCCTCGTCGACGATCACCACCACCTCCGGTGGGATCCGGTCCAGGAACGCCTCGATCTCGGCCCGCCCGAGCACCGCCCCGGTCGGGTTGTTCGGGTTGCAGAGCAGCACGCAGCGGGTCCGCTCGGTCACCGCCTCGGCCATCGCGTCCAGGTCGTGCCGGTAGCCGTCGAGCGGGACCGGCACCGGCCGGGCCCCGGCGTTCGCGACGATCAGCGGGTATCCCTCGAAGGAGAGCGCGGGGTAGACCACCTCCGGCCGCTCCGGCCCGAGCGACGCCACGATGTGCTGGCTCAGCCCGGCCGACCCGGGCCCGACCAGCACCTGTGCCGCCGGTACGTCCAGCCGCCGGGCCAGCGCGGCGACCAGTTCCCCGGCGAGGTGGTCGGGGTAGCGGTTGAGCCGTTCGGCCTGCTGCCGTACGAGTCGCAGCACGCTCGGCAGTGGCGGGTACGGCGTCTCGTTCATCGCCAGTTCCTCCACCACCGCCCCGGAGCCGGTGCCACCGCCCGCGTCGGCGCCCGTCGTCGCGGCACCCACCGTCCGGCTCGGGTCCACTGTGCTGGTCATGCTGTCCTACCGCCGTTCGTCGTGGGCTGTTCGGGGCCGACGTACGCCCGCCGGTCGCGCAGCAGCCCGAGTTGGTAGAGCCGGTCGACCGGGGTCAACCGGTGCGGGTCCACCCCGGCGAGGTTGCCGGTGGTGAGCCGGAGCAGGCGCGGGTTCGCGGCGGTGTGCCGCATCATCCGCCCGCCGAGCAGCCGGGCCGGACCGGCCGTGCTGGTGAGCATCCGGGCCGCGTTGTGGCTGACCGTCGCGGTGTGGTCGAGCCGCCGCAGCCGGTCGGCGTGGTAACCGGCCAGCGCCCGGTCGACCGCCGCCGGTTCGCCGCCGCCGGCCGATTCCAGCAGCCGGGCCAGCGTCTCGGCGTCACCGAGCGAGCTGTTCATGCCCTGCGCCGCCATCGGGTGTACGGCGTGCGCCGCCTCGCCGACCAGGGCGAGTCCGGGCGTGCTCAGCCGGGGCGCGCGGAGCCGGTAGACCGCGAGGATCTGCCGCCCGCGCAGGTGTGCCCGCAGCACCTCGGCGAGCGGTTCCAGCGCCGGCACCCCGGCCAACGTCCGGTCGCACCAGGCGTCGAGCGCGTCGGCGCCGAGCCCGCGCAGTTCCTCGGGGCGGATCTGGACGTAGAGCCGGCACCGGTCGCCCGGCAGCGGGTACACCAGCCGCAGTCCGTGTTCGGCGCGGTACGCGCTCACCTCGTCGGCCACCCGTACGCCGGGCAGGTCGAAGGCGAGCAGTCGGTGGTCGTAGTCGCGGCGTACCCCGGGCAGGCCGGCTGATCGGCGCAGCCGGGAGGAGAGCCCGTCGGCGGCGACCACGAGCCGGGCGCAGATCTCCTCCGGTCGGCCGCCGTCGATGACGCGTACCCCGGTGACCCGGCCGGTCGGGTCGCGCACCGCCTTCTCGACCAGCACACCCCGGCGGACCTCGACGGTCTTGCCGAGCGTGCCGGCCAGCGCGTGCAGCACGTTGGAGTAGCCGGTGCAGAGAATCTCCCGGTACGCCCCGGGCAACGCGCGGTAGTCCAGGCCGAGCAGGACCCGGCCGCCCGGGTCCCGGATGGCCAACCGGTCCACCGGCACCGCACCGCCGGTACGCAGCGCCGGCAGCGCACCCCAGTCGTCCAGGATCCGGACCGATTCCGGTTGCAGCAACTCGCCCTTGGCCACCTCGGCCGGTGCCTTCTGCCGGTCCAGCACCAGCACCGTCAGCCCGAGCGCGCCGAGCGCCCGCGCGCTGGCCAGCCCACCGACCCCGGCGCCGCAGACCACCACGTCGTAGCTCATCGGATCGCCGCCTCGACCGCCGTCCGGTAGTTGCCGAGTGCGCGCAGCGCCAGCGACTGGGCGATCGCGCCGTTGGGGTAGTACATGTAGTTCCGGATGTAGGCGCAGATCCGGCTCGGTCGCCAGATGCCGTCCGGTTCCTGCGCGGAGAGCAGCCAGCCGACCCCGCGCCGGATCGCCTCGTCGTCGGCCGGTACGCCCGCGGCGAGCAGGGCCGGCAGGGTCCAGGACGTCTCCTCGACCGAACCGTCGTCGGTCGGGTTGCCCGAGCCCCAAGCGCCGTTCGGGCGCTGGGCCCGCAGCAGCCAGCCCTTCGCGCGTACCGCCACCGGGTCGGTGCGCAGTCCGGCGTGGCAGAGCGCGTCCAGCACGATCGCGGTGCCGGTGGTGAAGTCGCGGTACCAGAGGTTGTGGAAGGAGCCGTCCGGCCGTTGCTGGGTCAGCAGCCACCGTGCCGCCGCCGCGACCGGTGGACTGTCCGGGTCGTGGCCGGCCTCGCGCAGCGCGATGATGCCCTGGCTGGTGATGCCGGGGCAGGGGCCGTCGTTGGGCAGTTTGGTGTCGCGTACCCAGAGGCTCCAGGAGCCGCGTTGGTCCTGCCGGCCGACCAGCCAGTCCAGGCCGGACCGGAGCACCGGGTCGGCGTCGTGGCCGGGCAGCCCGGCCAGCGCGGCGAGGATCTCCGCCGACTCCAGGGTGACCGGCCAGCCGCGCGGCCCGGAGTAGCTCCAGCCACCGGCCGGCACGCCGAGCACGGTGAACGCCTCGCGCTGCTGGGAGCGGTGGAACAGGTCGCGGGTGGCGGCGAGCCGGGGGTCGTCGGCGTACCCGGCGGCGATCAGGCCGGTGGCGGCGAAACCGGAGCGGGTCAGGTCGAGGTTCGACACGGCGTCCCACGCCCCATCCGGGCGGACGCAGGAGCGCAGGAACCCGACGATCGCGGTGACGAGTCGCGGGGCCAGACCGGCGTGGGTCAGGCCGAGACAGACCAGGGCCGCCGGCCACGGGTCCTCGCTCAGCACGCCGGTCCGCCCCTCGTGCTGGTAGATCGAGTCCAGCAGGCGCAGCGCCCTCGGCTCGGCCAGCCGGCGGGTGAACCGGCGCAGCGGGCCGGGCGGTGGCAGGGTACGGGCCTGCAACAGCGCCATCCCGATGAACGGTGCGGTACGGAACGAGATCCGCTGGCGGCGTACCTTGTCCAGCAGGACCAGTTCCAGCGGCAGCCGGCGCAGCTCGCCCGCCTCGGGCAGTCCGGCCAGGGCCAGGAACTGCTTGCACATCGCGGTCACCGCGAGGTCGTCGATCACGGCGAGCCCACCGAGTTCGGCCAGCCGCCGCCGGCCCCCGGCGACGGCGTCGGCGCTGGCCCCGGGGGCGACGACGTGCAGCGTGGCGGTGGCGATGACGGTCGGCACGAGGGCGCTCTCGGCGCCGGTCACCCCACCCCACCCGCCGTCCGGTCGCTGCTGGCGGCGCAGCCAGTCGGCGCCGGTCTTGACCAGGACGGCGGAGCCGTCCGGGTCGGCGGCGTGCAGGGCGGCGATCGCCCCGGCGGTGCCCAGCACGGATCCGGGTGGCGCGTCCCGGAATGCGCCGTCCGGGCGCTGCCGCCGGAACATCTCCTCCGCGCCGGTCGAGATCGCGCGGGTTACCTGGTCGAGCTGGACCGAGCGCATGGTTCGACTTCCTTCGTCCTTCAGCCGTGTTCGGACAGGTGGGGGAGGGGCATCGGGGCCGCCGGCACGGGCGGTCCCAACTCGTAGCCGGTCCGCATCCGGGCCTGGCTCCAGCCGCTGACGAGCAGGATCGGTACCATCAGGGCCAGCGCGGGGGCGGGTCCGAAGCCGAGCGAGACCATCGCTCCGGCGAGGCCGATCCGTTCCAGCACCAGGAACTCGTGGGCGCGCAGGGCGGTGCGTACCGAGGGATCCCCCCGGTGGACGAGCAGGGTGACAAAGACGGCGACGCCGGCCACCGCGATCACCGCCAGCAGCCAGAGGTAGGACGTCCGGCCGCCGGTGTGGACCGGCCCGTCGGGCGCGGCCACCCCGCCGACCACGGCGGCGGCCAGCGCCACGGCGTAGCAGCCGGCGGCGGTCCGGGTGGCCACCCGGAGACCGTGGCGCACCGGCACGGTCCGGTAGCCGCCGGCCCGGTCGCCGACCACGTCGCGCAGGGTTCCGACCAGGTTGGAGGCGGTGTCGTGGGCCCAGATCGCGACCACGAACGGCACCAGGGCCCAGAGGTACGGTCCCGGGTCGAGGAGCGCGCCGTAGAGCAGGGCCAGCGCGCCGAGCAGGCCGCGGGTGAGGTTGCCGGACAACCCCCGGGCCTTCAGACCCCGGCTGTACGCGATGATGCCGCCCGCCGCCAGCAGCGCGACCAGCGCGGTCGGCCAGCCACCTCGTACGGTCAGCGCGCCGACCACGGCCAGACAGGCGATGCCGCAGGCCAGAGCGGTCGTAGCGGGCAGCCGGCCGGAGGGGATCGGTCGGTGTGGCTTGCCGATCGCGTCCAGTTCCCGGTCGAACCAGTCGCCGAGGTAGTGCCCGCCGATCCAGCCGACGGTCGGGGTGGCCCAGGCGGCGAGCAGGTCCCACGGTTCGTGCCGCCCGCCGGTGAGACCCGCGCCGGCCAACCCGAGCAGGCCGACGTACCAGAGGGTGTACGGACGCCAGGTCTGTACGTGTGCGTGCAGGGCGGCGCGCCAGGAGCGGGTCGCGGTGGCCATGCCGGTCCTCACCACTGCCCCGAGGTGGCGAAGTGGGTGATGCCGGCGAGCACCGCGACACTGGGTGACGACTCCAGTGTGGACAGATGGTGTCGGGCCCGCCGCAGGTGGATGGCGACGTGTTCGGGTGCCCGGTCGAGTGCGCCGGTGTCGTCCAGCAGCCGGCGGAAGTCGGCCAGGGCGGCGGCGTCGGCCGACCGGCGACCCAGCGCCTCGACCAGTCGCCGCCGCTGGGCCGTGGTGCCGGCCTGGTAGGCCAGCAGCACCGGCAGCGTGGTGCGCGCGTTGGCGAGGTCGGTGGTGGGTGACTTGCCGGCCGCCGCCGCCGACGTGGTGTACGCGAGCAGGTCGTCCCGGATCTGGAAGGCGATGCCGAGTTGTTCCCCGTAGCGGGCCAACTGCTGGCAGCGGGCCGGGTCGGCACCGGCGAGCACCGCGCCGATCTGGCAGACCGCGCGGAACAGCGCCCCGGTCTTGAGCCGGATCATCTCCAGGTAGCTCTCCAACTCGATGCCGGGGTTACCGGTGAGCTGCGCCTCCAGCACCTGGCCCCGGCACAGGTCGTTGCCGGCCCGGGCGAGGAGGGCCACCGAGGCGCCGATCGCCGCGTCCGACACCCCGGCGGCACGGCACTCGGTGATCGCCTCGAAGGCGGTGAAGATGAGCGCGTCACCGGCCACGAGCGCGTCCGGTAGGCCGTACACCAGGGGGACGGAGGGGCGGCCCCGACGCGTCTCGTCGGCGTCGATGATGTCGTCGTGGACCAGGGTCGCCACGTGCAGGTACTCCAGCCCGAGCGCCGCCGGCAGGACGTCCTCGGCCCGGCCGCCCACGGCGGCGGCGGACTCCAGCATCAGTATCGGCCGGATCAGCTTTCCCGGTGGGAGCAGCGCGTAGCGATGTATAGTCGACAATCGGTCCACTGAGTCCGTCGCCGCTCGCCATCTCTGGTCGAGTGCGTCACGTAGGAGTCGGGCGGCCCGACTGGATGCCAGGTCTTTGAGGAAGTCGCGGGGGTCCGTTCCGGCAATCGCGGTCATCGGCTCACGGTCCTTGCTGGCAGGATCGCGGGTGTGTCTCTTGTGGATCATTTGAATTACGGCGACCGTACCACCGCCTCCGCAGACGGTAAAGAAGTTTCTCGATGGTGGAATCTTCGTGTCGGACGTGTATCAATGGCGGTATGGCACTCAATTCATGGCCGTCACGGGCAACTCCGGATGACCATCCCTGAATGATCGCCTCTATGGCCAAATCAGGCAAGATCCACACTCTCTGATCGAATCGGAATTTTCCCTGTTCGGGCCGCTGATCGACAGATCCGAAGTGGTTTCCGGCGCCTTTGTTGATATTCGATCGGCACCGATCCGCTGCTATCCTTGCCCCGCCCGGAGCGCTGCGGCCCGGGCCGTACCGAGGTGGATGATCTTGCCTGAAGCGCGCTGGCCGCTCTCCGCCGCCCAGTCCGGCGTCTGGTTCGACCAGCGCCTGGACCCGGAGAACCCGGCCTACAACATCGGCGGTTACATCGAGGTCGACGGAGTGCTCGACCCCGACCTGATGGCCACCGCGACGCGCCACGTCGTCGCCGAGACCGAAGCGCTGCGGCTGCGGTTCGTGGACGAGGACGGGGAGCCCGGCCAGGTCGTCGGGCCGGCGCCGGAGTGGTCCATGCCCCTGCTCGACCTGACCACGGAGCCCGATCCCGACAGCGCCGCCCTGGCCTGGATGTGCCGAGACATGGACCGACCGGTGGATCCCGTACGCGGGCCGCTGTTCACCATGGCGCTGTTGCGGACCGGACCCGAGCGGTACGTCTACTACCAGCGGATCCACCACGTCGCCCTCGACGGGCACGGATATTCCCAGGTGGGGCGGCGGGTCGGCGAGTGGTACACGGCGATCGCGAGCGGCCTCGACGCCCCGTCGGGCGATCCCCCGACCGGCGGCGGTCGAGCCGGCCGAGAGTCGCCCGCCGGCTCGTTGCCCGCCGGCTCGTTGCCCGCCGGCTCGTTGCCGGCCGTCTGGGCGGCCGACGACGCCTACCGCGCCTCGCCCGCCTTCGCCCGGGACCGGGAGTTCTGGCGGGCCCGCCTCGCCGACCTGCCGGCGGTGGTCGACCTGAGCGCCGCCGCCGTGCCGCCGGTCCGTACGGGTCCGCGTACCGCCCGGCGGTCGACGGTGCCGCCGACGCACTGGCACGGCGTGGCCGACCGGGATCGATGGCCGGCGGTGGTGCTGGCCACGGCCGCCGTCTACCTGCACCGGCTCACCGGTGCCCCCGAGATCGTCCTCGGTTTCCCGGTGACCGGCCGCTGGGGCGGTGTCGCCAGACGGACGCCGAGTATGACCGCGAACATTCTCCCGATCCGATTGTCACTCCGTCCGGACACGCGATTCCGCACGCTGGTCGAACTGGCCGGCGCGGAGATCAGTCGGGTGCTGCGGCGACAACGCTTCCGGATGTCCGACCTCCGGTCCGAACTGCGGACGACCGACGACCGGGCAAAACTGTCGGGCCCGGTCGTCAACATCATGCCGTTCGACTACCGACCCGTTTTCCTCGATTATCCGACGAGGTCGACGAGTCTCGGCGTGGGCCCGGTCGACGATGTCACGATCGACGTCTACGGGACCCCGGAAACCGGTGTACGGATAAGCTTCATCGTCAATCCGGAACGCTATGACCCGGAAACCGCACTCGCCCACCAGGAGCGTTTCGTGCGTGTGCTCGATGCCGTGCACACCGCCCCCGACGTGCGCGTCGCCCAGATCGACATGCTCGACCGCACGACCCGCGACGGCATTATGGAAATCTCCCGGGGCGCCCGCCGGAGGGCACCCGCCAGCACCGTCGCGGAACTGTTCGAGGAGCAGGTGGCGCGCACCCCTCGGGCTCCCGCGCTGATATCCGGCGCGGACCGGTTGACGTACGCGGAACTGAATACGCGGGCCAACCGGCTGGCGGCCGAACTCCTCACCCGGGGAGCCGGACCGGAGCAATTCGTGGCGCTGGCCCTGCCGAGGTCGGTCGACCTCGTGGTGGCGTTGCTGGCCGTACTCAAGACCGGTGCCGGCTATCTGCCGATCGAACCCGCCGATCCGCCGGACCGGAACGCGCTCATGCTCGCCGACGCCCGACCCGCACTCACGCTGACCGACCGGGCCGGCGTCGACGCACTGCCACCGGCGGCGTCGCCAATGCTGGTGCTGGACGAGCCGGCGACGGCCCGGTCGATCGCCGCCCGCCCGGCGCACGGCCCCGACCACCGCCACCGTGAGGCCGCGCCCGGCTCCGACCACCCGGCGTACCTGCTCTACACCTCCGGCTCCACCGGGCGGCCCAAGGGCGTCCCGGTGCCGCACCGGGGCGTGGTCAACCACCTGCGGTGGATGTCGGACCGGTACGGGCTGAACGGCGACGACCGGGTGCTGGTCAAGACCCACGCCGGTTTCGACGTCTCGGTCTGGGAGTTCCTCTGGCCGCTGCTCGTCGGTGCGCGCGCGGTGCTCGCCCGCCCCGACGGGCACCGCGATCCCGGTTACCTGGTCGACCTGATCCGCGCCGAGCGGATCACCACCGTGGTCTTCGTACCGTCGATGCTGCACACCTTCCTGTGGGAGCCCGGCGTGGCCGAGTGCCGCAGCCTGCGCCGTACCCTCTGCATCGGTGAGGCACTGCCGGCGGAGCTGGCCCACCGGGCCGCCGAGGTGCTGCCCGGTGCGCTGGAGAACCTGTACGGACCGACCGAGGCGTCGGTGGCCGTCACCGCCTGGCGGGCCGGTTCCGGGGACGACCCGGCCGGGGTACCGATCGGTCGCCGACCGGCCTGGAACACCGGGGCGTACGTGCTCGACCACGTGCTGGCACCGGTCGGGCCGGGCGTGGTCGGCGAGCTCTACCTCTCCGGGGACCAGCTCGCCCGGGGTTACCTGCACCGGCCCGGACTGACCGCGACGCGGTTCGTCGCCGACCCGTACAGCGACCCGGGCGGCCGGATGTACCGCACCGGCGACCTGGTCCGGCGCCTGCCCGGCGGCGAGTTGCTCTTTGTCGGCCGGACCGACGACCAGATCAAGATCCGGGGCAACCGGGTCGAGCCGGGCGAGATCGAGTCGGCGTTGGCCGGACACCCGGAGGTGGGACGGGCGGTGGTGCTGGCCCGCCCGGACCAGCGGGGTGAGCGGCACCTGGTGGCGTACGTCGTCCCGGCCCGGCCGGCGGAGCCGCCGAAGTCGGCGGTGCTCCGCGCGCACCTCGCCACCCGGCTGCCCCGGCACATGGTGCCGGACGCCTTCCTGGTGCTCGACACCCTGCCGACCACCCCGAACGGCAAGCTCGACCGGCGGCGCCTGCCGGACGCCGAGGCCGGCGTCCCGGTGGTCGGGCGGGCGCCACGCACCCGGCACGAGGTGATCCTCTGTGGACTCTTCGCCGACCTGCTCGAACTGCCGCTGGTCGGGGTGGACGACAACTTCTTCGACCTGGGCGGCCACTCGTTGCGGGCGGCCCGGCTGGTGAGCCGGATCCGCACCGCGCTCGGGGTGGAACTGGACATCCGCGCGGTGTTCGAGACACCGACGGTGGCGGCGCTGGCCGAGCGGCTGAGCGACGCCGGTCGATCACCGGACGGCGTCGCGGCGGAGGATGCCGGGCACGGCGCGCTGGACGTCGTACTGCCGCTGCGCGTCGGCGGTGACCGGCCACCGCTGTTCTGCTTTCCCCCGGTCAACGGGCTGAGCTGGTGCTACTCCGGGCTGCTGCGGCACCTGGAGGCCGAGCAGCCGGTGTACGGCCTCCAGGCGCGCGGGCTGTCCGGTCCGGGACCGCTGGCCGGTTCGGTCGAGGAGATGGCCGCCGACTTCGCCGAGCAGATCGTCGAGCTGTGCCCGTCCGGGCCGTACCGGCTGCTCGGCTGGTCGCTCGGCGGCATCCTCGCGTACGCCACCGCCGCCCGCCTCCGCCGGCTCGGTCGACGGGTGGAACTGCTCGGCCTGCTGGACGCCTACCCCGCCGACCCGGAGCTGCACACCGAGGAGCACCGGCGGGTCCTGCTCAACGTGGTCCTGGCCGACTTCGGCTACGACCCGGGCCTGCTGGACGGCCAACCGCTCGACGACGAGCACGTGGTCGGCGTCATCCGCCGGGCGGGCGGGTCGCTGGCGGACTGGAGCGACGAGCGGGTCGCCGCCCTGCTCCGGGTCACCGCGAACAACCTCGCCTGCGCCCGGCGCTACCGACCGGACCGGTTCGACGGGGACCTGCTCTTCTTCACCGCCCGGCTCACCCAGGCCGAGCTGCGCCAGTCGGTCACGGATTGGCACCCGTACGTCGCCGGCCGGATCGACAACCGGGAGATCGACTGCCGGCACGAGCAGATGCTGCGTACCGGCCCGGTCGCCGACCTCGCTCCACTGCTCGCCGCCCGCCTCGGTGCACTCGACCGGTCGGCCCCCGGCGCCGAGGGTCCCGCCGGTGCCGAGGCCCGGGTGGTCCCGGCACCGGCCGACGTGGGCGGCGCGCTCCGCTAGCCCAGAATGGCCAGTTCGGTGCGCTCCGCTAGTGCCGGGTGGCCAGTTCGGCGAGGTCCGCGACCAACTGCTCGAAGCCGGGGCTGCCGAGGTGTCGTCGCTGCATGGCCCGCGACCGCCAGCGGAACCCCGGGTCCGCCAGGACCCGGGTGCACGCCTCGACCAGCGCCGACTCGGTCAGCTCGGCCACGTCCAACCGCACCCCCAGGCCGAGTTCGGCGATCCGGTCGGCGTTCGCCGGCTGGTCGGCGAAGACCGGCAGTGCCACCACCGGCACCCCGGCCGCCACCGCCTCGCGGGTCGCGCCGAAACCGGCGTGTGTCACGAAGAGGTCCACCGCGGTCAGCAACGTCCGCTGCGCCACGAACGGGGTCAGGTGGACGTTCGGCGGCGGCGGACCGACGACTTCGGCCAGCCCCGGCTGACCGCCCAGGCTCACCACCGCGTGGCACGGCAGCGCACCGAGCGCCGCCACCAGCGGCGGCAGCAGCTCGGCCATGCCGGGCAGGGTCAGCACCAGCGAGCCGAGGCTGGCCAGCACCACCGGCCGATCCGCCGGCAGCGCCGCGACGACCGGGTCGAGCGGTACGTCGTCGCGTGGCGCCGGCTCCCGGTAGTAGCGCCCGGTCGGCAGTCGCAACTCGGCCGGGTACCAGGCCCGGGGCAGCAGACCCGCGCGCAGGTACCGGTGCGGGTGCAGGGGTTGGCCGACCGGAGGCAGCCCGAGCGCCTCCCGCTGCGCGTCGAGGACGTCGCCCACCAGTGGCAGCTCGCGCATCGCGTACGGCGAGATGTCCAGGGTGACGTGCGGGATGCCGAGCGCCTCGGCGACCAGGTAGCCGCCGTACTCGGCCGGCTCGTGCACGATCACGTCGGGTTTCCAGTCGGCGGCTACCTCGAGCAGGTCCCGGGCGAAGCGCAGCGCGATCGGGCCGGCGTACGCCCGCGCGATCTGGTCCGCCGCGACCGGGTCGACGGCCCGCCGCCACGGCAGCATCAACCGCTGCGGCAGGCCGAACTCCTCGGCGAGCCGGGGGTCGTAGCGCAGCCGTTCCTGTCCCGCGACGTTCGGCAGCGGCAGCAGCGGCACGTCGTGCCGGGCCAGCTCGTCCGCCATCGAGGCGGCGGTGGCGACCGCGCTGGTGTGGCCCAGCGCCCGCGCCGCACGGGCCAGCGGCACCAGTGCGGGCACGAGGTGCGAGTAGATCGGCTGGCTGGTCAGCAGTATGCGCACGGGACGCGATGCTTCCCCGACACCCCGACCCCGTCAAGCTCGGTGTAAGGATGGGCCCCTTGTTAACGCTATGCGTTAACAAGGGGCCCATCCTTACACCCGAACGGTTGTCCATATTGGACTGATCTGGTCTCTGGCGGGTGGCGGGTGCCCGTGGAATGATTCACCGATCAGACGGTGAGGTGTTGTCAGGCCGGAGGCGGACATGTCGGTTTCAGCCGGGACCACGCTCGATGTCAGGCCGATCTCGGGCGCGCTCGGCGCGGAGATCCACGGCATCGACCTGACCAACCTGACCGACGAACTCTTCGCCGAGCTGCGCAGCCTGCTCCTACGCCACCTGGTCATCTTCGTGGTCGGGCAGACCGGGCTGACACCCGAGGCGCACGTGGACTTCGGGCGCCGGTTCGGCGAGGTGGAGCTGCATCCCTACCTGCCCCGGCTCGACGGCCACCCGGAGATCGTCGTGATCGACTCCGAGAACGGCGGCAAGGTCGACGTGTGGCACACCGACATGACCTTCCACCAGAGTCCGCCGCTCGCCTCGATCCTGCACCTGGTCAAGGCTCCGGGTGCGGGCGGCGACACGATGTGGACGAATCAGTACCTCGCCTACGAGCAGCTCTCCGCGCCGATGCGGCAACTCCTCGACGGCCTGACCGCGATCCACGTGATCCGGATCGGCAGCGAGTTCACCAGCCGGGCCGAACACCCGGTCGTCCGGGTGCATCCCGAGACCGGCCGCCGCTCGCTGTACGTCAACCGCCTCTTCACCTCGCACATCCCGCAGCTCAGCCGCAACGAGAGCGACGCGCTGCTGGAGTACCTGTTCGAGTTCTCCGAGGGGCCGCAGTTCACCTGCCGCTACCGCTGGCGGACCGGGGACGTGGCGGTCTGGGACAACCGGGTGACCCAGCACTACGCGGTGAACGACTACTTCGAGCCGCGCCGTGGCCAGCGGGTCACCATCCTGGGCGACCACCCCGAGGGCGAGCCGCCCCGGTGGGAGCACTACCGGGCCGCGCCGGGCCAGCGTTACTGGCCGGGCCGGGTGAACGCGGTCGAGAACTACTGATCGGCGTTGGCCCTCGTCCTGATGGTGGTGCACGGCACCGACGGTGACGTACTGCCGTTCGTGCGGGTGGCGGGCGCGCTGCGCGACCGGGGTCACCGGGTGACGGTGTTCAGCCACCAGTACTACGCCTCGGCCGTCCGGCGGGCCGGGTTGGACTTCGTGCCGGTCGACACCGTCGCCGAGTACGAGCACTACCTGCGCGACGCCGCCGGTCAGGTCGGGGCGACCGAGGCCCGGGACTTCCGGGACCACTTCGTCCGCAGCGGCCTGCTGACCCAACTCCGGTTCGAGTGCCGGGAGCTGCGTGACCGTTACCGCCCGGGCGAGACCGTGCTGGTCGGCTCGGCGATCTCCGGGCAGTCCGTGCTGATCGCCGCCGAGGCGCTCGACGCGCCCGTGGTCTGCCTGGCCCACGCGCCGTTCCAGCTCATGGCGCTGACCGGGGTGGCGCGCGCGTACCGGCTGGCGCTGGCCGACGAGATCAATTCCGTACGGGCCGAGTGGGCGTTGCCACCGGTGCGGGACTGGTCCGCCTGGATGGCGTCGGCCGACGCGTACGTCGGGCTCTGGCCGGACTGGTTCGACCGGGCGGGTCAACCGGCCCCGGCCGGGACCGAGCTGGCGGGTTTTGTGCTGGCCGACGAGGACGCGGAGCCCGACCTGCCGGAGCGGGCGAGGGCCCTGCTCGCCGGGGCGACCGCGCCGGTGCTGGTGACCGGTGGGACCGGGCGGCTGCTGCGACGGCGCTTCTACCACAGCGCGGTCGCGGCGATCGAGTCGTTGGGTCGCCCCGGACTGCTGGTGGTACGCCACCGTGACCTGGTACCCGACCCGCTGCCGCCGGACGTGCACTGGTTCGACCGGTTGCCGTTCCGGGCGGTGGTGCCCCGGGTGTCGGCGGTGGTGCACCACGGCGGGATCGGCACCCTCGGACGGGCCCTGGCCGGCGGCACCCCGCAGGTGATCCTGGCCGACGGGCTGGACCGTCCGGACAACGCGAGCCGGCTGGCCCGCCACGGGGTCGCGCGGTGGTTGCCACCGGAACGCTGGACCGCCACCGACATCGCCGACAGCCTCCGTCGGCCGTCCCCGACCCTCGCGGACCCGGCCGCCGGCCCGCCGCCGAGCAAACCACGCTCCCCGGAACCGGTCGACGGTTCGCCGACGGAGCGACAGCCAGCCCCAAAATCGGTCGACGGTTCGCCGACGGAGGGGCAGTCAACCCCGGAACCGGCCGACGGGGCGCCGCCGGAAGGACCGCGGCGGGCGGCGTGGCTGGTCGAGCGGGCGTACGCACGCCGGTCGTCGCCACGGGAGGCGTCCACCTGACCGACCCGCGCCAGCCCCTGCCCGCTGGGTCAGCGGCGCGCGGCCGGACCGGGAGCCGGCATCACGTACAGGTCGAGCAGCGGGGGGAGCGGGGCGATGCCGGGACCGCCCTCGCGTACCCATGCGGCGATGTCGTCCACCGCCCCGTCGTCGAGGACGAAGCCGAACCAGACCGGGCGGGCGCCGGCCGCCCGGCCCGCTCCGGAGGGGTGGACCACCAGCACGTTCGACCGTTCGCACGCGTCGAGACAGTCGTCGGTGATCCGTACCCGGTGCTCCGCGCCGATCGCGGCCCGGAGCCGGTCGACCTGGCCCTCGTGGTCGACGTCGGGGTGTTTGCGGGTCGAGCCGCAGCAGCAGCCCCGGCAGACGGTCAGGGCGCAGCCGGCCGGTGTCGACCAGCGGCGGCGGTTCGACCGTTCGGACGTCCCCTCGGATGGATGGCGCACCCGATCATCCTGACACCGCTGGGACCGGACGCCCACCCAGGTCCGCGTCGGCGTCCGGGGCCGGGCCGGTCCGAAGACCGACACGGCCGCCGAAAGAGGATCTTTGGCGAGACCGGTACGGGATGCGAGGCTGGTTCGGTGAACCGTGGAGCATCGTGGTGACCGGCCAACTACTCGCCGTCAGTGACCTGCACGTCGGCCACCCGGACAACCGGGCCATCGCGGCCGACCTGCGGCCGGGGTCCGACGACGACTGGCTGCTCGTGGCCGGGGACGTGGGTGAGATGTCGACCGACATCGAATCCACCCTGACCCTGTTGGCCAGCCGCTTTGCCAAGGTCATCTGGGCGCCCGGAAACCACGAGCTGTGGACACCGCCCAGCGATCCGCTCCAGCTCCGTGGCGAGGAGCGCTACCAGCACCTGGTACGGATGTGCCGCTCGATCGGCGTGCTCACCCCGGAGGACGAGTACCCGGTCTGGCATGGTGCCGGCGGCCCGGTCACCGTCGCCCCGCTCTTCCTGCTCTACGACTACTCGTTCCGGCTGCCGGGACTGAAGGACAAGGCGGCGTCACTCGCGTACGCGTACGAGACCGGTGTGGTCTGCACCGACGAGTTCCTGCTGCACCCCGACCCGTACCCGAGCCGGGAGGAGTGGTGCTGGGACCGGGTGGAGCGGACCGAGCGTCGGCTGGCCGCCTGCGACCCGGATCTCCCCACCGTCCTGGTCAACCATTACCCGCTGGTCCGTGAGCCGACCGACGTGCTGCGCTACCCCGAGTTCGCCCAGTGGTGCGGCACGGACCGGACGGCCGACTGGCACCTGCGGTTCCGGGCGGCGGTGGCGGTCTACGGCCACCTGCACATCCCCCGGACGACCTGGCACGACGGCGTACGGTTCGAGGAGGTCTCGCTCGGCTACCCCCGGGAGTGGCGGCAGCGCCCCACGCCCCCACGGGTGCCGCGCCCGGTCCTGGCCGAAGTGGGAGCGGCCCGGTGATCGAGCGGCTGCTGACATCGAGGGTGGTCGCGGTGGAGGCGTTCGACGACAACCTGCCGGCGCCGCTCTTCCCGGAGGAGGAGGCGCTGGTGGCCAACGCCGTCGGCAAGCGTCGGCGGGAGTTCGCCACCGCGCGTCGCTGTGCCCGGGAGGCACTGGCCGGGCTCGGTCTGCCCCCGGTGGCGGTGCCGTCCGGGCCGAAGCGGGAGCCGGTCTGGCCGATTCGGGTACGCGGGAGCATCACCCACTGCGACGGCTACCGGGCCGCGGCGGTGGCCTGGAGCGCCGACCTGCTGACCGTCGGGATCGACGCGGAACCGGACCAACCGTTGCCGGCCGGGGTGCTCGACGCCGTCGCGCTGCCCGAGGAGGTACGCGCGCTCGCCGAGCTGGCGGCGGCGGACGGCTCGGTCAACTGGGACCGGCTGCTCTTCTGCGCCAAGGAGGCGGTCTACAAGGCATGGTTCCCGCTCACCCGCCGCTGGTTGGACTTTCACGAGGCGAGGGTGGAGATCCAGCCGACCGCCGCGACCTTCACCGCCACGCTGTTGGTGCCGGGGCCACGGGTTGACGGTGGGCCACTGACCGGGTTCACCGGGCGCTGGCTCGCCGAACGGGGTCTACTGGTCACCGCGATCGGGTTGCCCGCGACCTGACTTCGCTCAATTCTCGTCAAAATCGGGCCAATGGCAGGTGAAAGTCCCACCTTGGCCTCTGCGAGTTACACCGCGTATGCGCGTTACGGTGTCTCCCGCCGGGCCGCGTTTCATCTGCGGCCGACCCGGCGGGGTGCTTCCGGGGTGCATATTGCATGGTGGACATCCGAGCCCGGCTCACCAGGAAGGGGTGGCCGGGCCCGACTCCGAAGGGCGACCGATATCCGGCGCAGGGGCCGGCCGGACACCTCGCCGGGCGCTATCGATTGGCCCCCTGAGCTGGCCGCTCAGTGGTTGTTGTAGGCCTCGACCACCGAAGCCGGAATCCGACCGCGCTCGGAAACGTCGTAGCCGTTCTTGGAGGCCCATTCCCGGATGGCCTTGTTCTGGTCCCGGTCGCTGCGGGTGGGAGCGGCGTTGCCGCTGCGACGGGCTGGCCGCCGGCTTTCCACGCCACCACGCCCGACGCGGGTGCCCGCGTTGATGTACGGGTCGAGCACCTTGCGGAGCTTGCCCGCGTTCTCTTCGGACAGATCAATGGTGTAGCTGACGCCGTCGAGCCCGAACTCGACAGTGCGGTCGGCTTCGCCGCCGTCGAGGTCGTCGGTCAGGACGGTGATTACCTTTTTAGCCATGGTTGATCACTCCACGTGAACAATGGGGTTCGTGGTGATGAGTTTGACTCATCAATCACTGATTTTGCAACGTTCGACCATTGTCCGCATGGCGTGGCGGCGCCCGCCGCCCGAAAACACGGCCCACCGGCATAAGCGCCGCCGCCGGCAGCCCTCCCGGTTAGGTGGGTGCCGACGGCGGCCGGTACGGTAGGGAACGCCGTTGCCCTTGTTAAGCCGGGGCGGTCCATTTCTGGTTTGCCGCGCCCGTGCAGGTCCAGATCTGCAGCGGCGTGCCGTCGGCGGTCGCGTTACCCGTCACATCCAGGCACTTGTTCGCCTGCGGATTCACCAGGTCACGGCTGGTCGTGTAGGTCCATGTCTGGGCTGCCGAACCGTTGCAGGTGTAGAGCTGGACGCGGGCCCCGTTCAGGGTGGACCCACCGCTGACGTCGAGGCATTTGCCGAGTGCGCGTACGGTGCCGTCGGTGGCCCGGGTCCACCGCTGGGCGGTTGTTCCGTTGCAGCCGTACAACTGCACCGGGGTGCCGTCGGCGGAGTTGGCCCCGGCGATGTCGACGCATTTTCCGGCCAGCCCGGTGATCTGCCCGGTGGGTCCGGTCGCCGGAGGTTGGGTCGGACCGGTGCCCTGGGTCCCGGCCCAGGTGAAAGTGGCCGAGGTCCGGGCCGGCAGGGCATAGGTGAAGGACTGGTTGCCCCAGTTCACCTTGACGTTCTGGGTGCCGCCGGTGGTGTTGTACGCGATCAGCGCCTTGGAGCCGTCCGGGTTCTTCCAGGCCACGTTCGGCACCGACCCGTTCGCCGACGAGTCGATCCGGTACGCCCCCGGCTTCACGAACTTGGTCAGGTGCCCCATCGTGTAGTACTCGACGGTGTAGTCGACCTGGCCGTGTCGACCGTCCCCGTTGTGCACGGTGACCAGGCCGGTGCAGGTGCCACAGCCGCCGTTGTGCGGGCCCATGTTCTGGTCGAGCGCCAGGCTCCACTTGATCCAGCTCTTGTCCCAGTTGCGGGTGTAGTTGACCAGGTTGACCATGTCCTCCGAGTGCTGGTCGGTGACCCAGGTGCCGCCGGAGTGCTCGGTCATGTACGCGTTCACGTTCGGGTACTGGTTGTGGACGGCGGTCTGCTTGCTGACGTCGCCGCCGTATCCGTGCCAGGCGATGCCGCCGAAGAGCGGGTCGTTGCGGATCGCCGGATCGTTGACCAGCGGAGCCGCCCAGACGTCGTACTCGTTCCAGTTCCAGTCGTGGACCAGGACCTTGGTGTTGTTGATTCCGGCGGCGCGGAATGCGGGATAGAGGTGGTTCTTGGTGAACTCCTGCAACCCCGAGGCGTTCCACTGCATCGACGGGTAGCTCGAGCAGCAGGTGGGCTCATTCTGTGCGGTCACGTAGTCGACGTTGACGCCCTGCGCCGCGTACCCCTGCACGTACCGGGCGAAGTACTGCGCGTAGGTGGGGTAGTGCTGCCATTGCAGCCAGCCCTGGAGGTAGTTGTTGTTGTCCTTCATCCACGGCGGCGCGGTCCACGGCGAGGCCATCACCTTCAACGCCGGGTTGAGGCTCTTGGCCTGTTTGGTCAGCGCGATGACACTGCTGTCGCGGGAGAGCGAGAAGTCGTTCAGGTCGCAACAGGTGTCGTCGTAGGTGTAGCTGAACCGGGCCAGGTCGGAGGCGCCCATGGGGTTGCGGGTGAAGCTCAGGCCGATCCCGTTCACCGGGTCGTAGAGTGCGCGCATCACGCTGTCCCGGGTGGCGGTGCTGAGCGCCCCGCTGCCGTGGATGAGCCAGGCGGCGGTGTCGGTGAACGACGCGCCGCCCCCCTCGAACTGCTGGTAGGTCGTGTTCTCGTTGACGGTGAGGGTCTGGTTGCCGGCTCCGCTGCTCGCGGCGAAGGCGATCGGGGTCTGCGGTTGCAGTCCACGGGTGACGTTGCGACCACGGGCGTCCGAGGTCGTGGTCAACCAGACGTTGACCTGCTCGCCGGCCGCGTGCGCGGCGGGTGCCGCGCGGAGCACTGCCAGGCTGGTCGCGGCCAGGCAGGCCGCCAGGAGTCCGGCCCACAATGCGCGTCGGCGGGCCGCTCCGGTCGGTAGGTGGGGGGCGACGAGCGGTGGAGTCGCTGTCGATGGCACAGATTCTTCCCTTCCGCGAGGAGTTTTCTGGCGGGAGGTTCGCGCCCCGCGCCCGGTCGACGGGGGCGGTCACCGCCCGGTCGGCGCCCGGCGGGCCGCGGCCGGGGCGGAGCTGCTGTGCTGGTCGGCCGGGGTGCGATGCCCGTGAGCGTCCGCGTTGTCCCCGTCGAGCGGGGGTGCCGCATCGACGGTTATGAAGAGGTAGCACGTCCTCGAAGCTAACTGCAAGGTTTGTTTAGAAATTCGAGTTGTTACGCGACCGTGATTGACGTGGCCCGCGTCACTCCGGTTGACTCGGCCCGGAACCGCTTCCGCAACCGGTTCCGAAAATCTCGTTAACAGTCCTGACACGAAAGGGTGCTTGACGTGCCGATCACCATCGCCGATGTCGCGGCCCGGGCCGGGGTCAGTAAGACCACCGTCTCGCGGGTGCTCAACGGCAAGGGTGAACTCGACGTGCAGACGGCGGCGCGGGTCCGCCGGGTGATCGACGAGTTGGGCTACGTGCCGAGCGCCCGGGCGGTCGGGTTGGCCCGGGGACGTACCCGGGTGGTCGGGATGCTGGTCCCGTCGCTCACCTGGCCCTGGATGGGGGAGGTTCTCCAGGGTGCGGTGGACGTGGTGGAGACCGAGGGTTACGGCCTGCTGTTGTTCACCTGCAACCGGGGTGAGGAGTCGATGCGGCAGTTCGCCTCGCAGGTGTCGGCAAAATCGTTCGACGGGCTACTGGTGATCGAGCCCGAGGGGACCCTCGACTACATCACCGACCTGCACGCGCGCGGCCTGCCGGTGGTGCTCATCGACGACCGGGGACACCAGCCGCTGTTTCCGTCGGTGGCCACCACGAACCGTAGCGGCGGGGCCGCCGCCGCCCGGCACCTGCTGGAACTCGGCCGGCGTCGACCCCTGGTCATCACCGGGATCGAACCCTTCGGCTGCACCCAGGAGCGACTGGCCGGGTTCGGCGACGTCTACGCCGAGGCGGGCTCGCCGCTGGATCCCCGGATGATCGTGGAGGGGGATTTCACCTTCGACCGCGGCCGAGCCGTGGTCAAGCAGATGATGGCCGACGGCGTCGAGTTCGACGCGGTCTTCGCCCACAACGATCTGTCGGCGGCCGGTGCCCTGCTGGCCATCCGGGAGGCGGGCCGGCGGGTGCCGGAGGACGTCGCCCTGGTCGGCTTCGACGACATCCCGTACGCCTCGCACACCGATCCGCCGCTGACCACGGTGCACCAGCCGATGCGTCAGATGGGCGAGGCCGCGGCCCGGATGCTGTTGGCGCACTTCGACGGCACCCCGCTGCCCGACGCACCACACGTGCTCCCCACCACGCTGATCGTCCGAGCCTCGACCATGGTTCCCGCCTGACCCCGACCGCGATCCCGACCGGTCCCACCCCGACCGGTCGGTTCGTCTCCGCCAACCACCCACACTGGCCGCCCCACCACCGACCAGAGCACCCGTAGCGTTGCCCAGCCGATGGTGAGAGCGCTTTCACCCGTACCGCCGAGAGAGCGCTCTACCGGATCGGACGGGTCCTGTCCCACCTGCTTCCGACAACCCCGAAGACCACCCTCACCACCACGAAACAGGGAGGAATACATGCACGTCAGACGGACTCTAGCGCTGGCCCTCGCCAGCGTGACGGCACTCGGTGCGCTCGCCGCCTGCGGCGACAGCCCGAACGCCAACCGGGACGGGAACAACGCCCCGTCCGTACTGAACATCGGCATGCCGAACGGTCCGCAGACCGAGAACCACAACCCGTTCCTCAGCTCCGCCTCCGCCGCGTCGCTCGGCTACCGGTGGCAGATCTACGAGCCCCTGATCATGGACAACCTGATCCGCCCCTCGGACGCCGGCAAGCCGTGGCTGGCCACCAAGGCGGAGTGGACCAACGGCTACAAGACCCTCGCGCTCACCATCCGCGACGGCGTCAAGTGGTCCGACGGCAAGCCGTTCAGCGCCGAGGACGTCGTCTTCACCTTCGACCTGATCAAGAAGACCGATGCGCTGAACGTGAACGCGCTCCCGCTGCTGGACATCACGAGCAGCGGCAGCACGGTCACGATCAACTTTGGCGCGGCCCAGTTCGTGAACCAGCACAAGATCCTCACCACCATCCCGATGGTGCCCAAGCACATCTGGTCCACCATCTCGGACCCGTCGACCGACATCAACAAGAACCCGGTCGGCACCGGCCCGTACACGCTCAAGTCGTTCACCCCGCAGACCACGACGCTGACCGTGCGGGACAGCTACTGGCAGGACCTGCCCAAGGTCAAGGAACTGCGCTACACGTCGTACAACGACAACAACGCGCAGACCACGGCCCTGGCCAACGGCGAGTCGGAGTGGAGCTTCGTCTTCATCCCCAACTACAAGACCGTCTACGTCGACAAGAACCCGCAGTTCAACAAGGTCTGGCCGGCGTCCGTACTCGGCATCCACGGCCTGTACATCAACACCACCAAGAAGCCGTTCGACAACCCGGCGCTGCGCCGGGCGATGAACATGGTGATCAACCGGAACGACATCTTCGTCCAGGCCGAGGCCGCCTACTTCCACCCCGAAGTGACCTCGGTGACCGGCATCCCGCTGCCGGCCGGTGAGTCGTTCATCGCGCCCGAGTACAAGGGCCAGATGCACAAGGTCGACGTGGAGGGCGCCAAGGCGCTGCTCGCCCAGTCGGGCTTCAAGCTCGAGGGCAACGTGCTCAAGGACCCGACCGGCAAGCCGGTCACGCTCAACCTGAGCGACCCGGCCGGCTGGTCCGACTACATCACCAGCCTGGAGATCGTGAAGGACAACCTGTCCCAGATCGGTATCGCCGCCACGGTGGAGAAGGCCAACCAGGATGCCTGGTTCACCTCGGTCGAGGAGGGCAACTTCGAGGCCAGCTTCCGCTGGACCAACGGTGGCGCCACCCCGTACGACATCTACCAGACCATCATGGACGGTCGGCTGCTCAAGCCGATCGGCACCGCGTCGCCGCAGGGCAACTTCGGTCGGTTCAACAACCCCGAGGCGACCGCCGCGCTCGAGGCGTACGCCAACGCCCCCGACGACGCCGCCCGTACCACCGCCATGAACACGCTCCAGAAGATCTTCGTCGAGCAGATGCCGATGATCCCCGTCGGCGCGGACAACGCCGGTGGCGCGTACGTCACGAAGAACTGGGTGGGCTGGCCGGACGACCAGAACCCGTACGCCCCGGCCCAGCCGACCCAGCCGAACGCGGTCGACGTCGTGCTCCACCTCAAGCCCGCTTCCTGATCCGATCGCGTCGCCTCCCGGGTGTGCCGCACCGGCCACCCGGGGGGCGACGCCGCCGCGCGGGACGGCATCGACGCGCGGGGATCAGCTCTCTTCGACAGGAGCTCCGGCATGACCTTGAGCGAGACCTCCGCCCCTGCCCTGACCGAGGTGGTGCTGGAGGCGGACGGCCTGACCAAACATTTCCCGGTCCGACGGCGGGCCCGGGACCTTCTCTCCCGCGAGCGGCGGGTGGTGCACGCGGTCGACGACGTGAGCCTGGTGCTGCGCCGGGGCCGGGTCACCGCGCTCGTCGGCGAGTCCGGCTCGGGCAAGTCCACGGTGGCGCGCCTGCTGGCCCAGCTCTACCAACGCACCTCCGGCGACATCCGGCTGCACGGCGAGTCGGTCACCGTACGCGGTGGCCGGCGGTTCCGGGCGTACGCCCGCCGGGTGCAGCTCACCTTCCAGGACCCGTTCGCCTCGCTGAACCCGGTCCATACCGTCCGTTACCACCTCACCCGGTCGCTGCGCATCCACGGCCACGGCGGCAACTCCCCGGCCGAACTGGAACAGGCCCTGCACGGCCTGCTCGGCCGGGTGTCGCTCACCCCGCCGGAGCGCTACATCGACAAGTTCCCGCACGAACTCTCCGGCGGCCAGCGTCAGCGGGTGGCGATCGCCCGCGCGCTCGGCGCCGACCCCGAGGTGCTGCTCGCCGACGAACCGGTCTCGATGCTCGACGTGTCGATCCGGCTCGGCGTGCTGAACCTGCTGCGCGACCTCAAGGAGCGGCTGAACCTGGCCATCCTCTACATCACCCACGACATCGCCTCGGCCCGCTACTTCGCCGACGACACCCTGGTCATGTACGCCGGACGGATGGTCGAGGGCGGGGACAGCGAGACCGTCACCCAGCGCCCGGCACACCCGTACACCCGGCTGTTGATCGCCTCGGCGCCGGACCCGGACCGGATCCAGGGCTCGCCCACCGAGGCCGCCGAGGCCACCCCGGACGATCGGGGCGGCGGCGAGCCGCCCAGCCTGATCGACCCACCGGCCGGCTGCCGGTTCCACCCGCGCTGCCCGAGCGCGATGCCGCGCTGCGCCACCGCGCTGCCGCCCCGGCTGGCGGTGCTGGGGGAGCCGGGCCACTGGGCGTCCTGCTGGCTCTACGACCCGGAGAACACCGAGACACCGGGCTCGGCCGCCCGCGAGGTACGGACGGTGGCGCCGTGAAGTTCCTGCTGCAACGGATCGCGTTCTACCTGTTCACCGCGTGGGCCGCGATCACCATCAACTTCTTCATCCCCCGGATGATCCCGGGCGACCCGGTGCAGTCGTTGATCTCCCGTTACCAGGGCCAGATCAGCACCCAGGCCATGCAGTCGCTCTACGTCCTGTTCGGCCTCGACAAGGACAAGAGCGTCTGGCAGGAGTACGTCGAGTACTGGGGCCAGCTCTTCCGCGGCGACCTGGGCCTGTCGTTCACGTTCTTCCCGGCGCCGGTCTCCCAGGTGCTCTCCGACAGCCTGCCCTGGACCCTGGCCCTGGTCGGCATCACCACCGTGATCAGCTTCTTCGTCGGCACCGCGCTCGGGGTGGTGGCCGGCTGGCGGCGCGGCTCCTGGATCGACGGGCTGCTCCCCGCGACCACGTTCCTCTCCTCCATCCCGTACTTCTGGCTCGGCCTCATCTCGATCGCCCTGCTGGCCGGACCGGGCAGCTTCTTCCCCTCCTCCGGCGGTTACGAACCGGGCCTGGTGCCGGCGTTCGACCACTACTTCATCGGCAGCGCGGTCCAGCACAGCATCCTGCCGGCGTTCACCATCCTGATCTCGTCGGTCTCCGGCTGGATCCTGAGCATGCGCAACATGATGGTCACCGTCGCGGCCGAGGACTACATCACCGTGGCGCACGCGAAGGGCCTCTCCGAGCGGCGGGTCGCGGTCAGCTACGCCGCCCGCAACGCGCTGCTGCCCAACGTCTCCGGGTTCGCGCTGTCGCTCGGGTTCATCGTCGGCGGCACCCTGCTGGTGGAGATCGTCTTCTCCTATCCCGGCCTCGGGTTCCAGCTCTTCCAGGCGGTCGGGTCCAAGGACTACCCGCTGATGCAGGGCATCTTCCTCGTCATCACGCTCTCGGTGCTGCTGGCGAACCTGCTGGCGGACCTGGCGTACCTGGCCCTGGACCCCCGCACCCGCAAGGAGGGCTGAGCGGTGACCATTCCCACCAGCAGCATCGACGCCGTCACCCCCGCCGGGCCGGTGACCGAGGCCGCGCCGCCGGCCGCCGCGCGTCGCCGCCGGTTCCGGTTCGTGGCCAACCCCAAGGCGGCGACCGGGCTGGTCATCCTGGGCTTCTTCCTGCTGATCGCGGTGATCGGTCCGTGGATCGCCCCGTACGACCCGTCGGCGCGCGGCGCCGACCTGGTCGCGCCGCCGTCGGGCGAGCACTGGTTCGGCACCACCCACCTCGGCCAGGACATCTTCAGTCAGGTGCTGGTCGGCACCCGGGGCGTCATCTTCGTCGGTTTCCTGGCCGGAGCGGTCGCGACCGTACTGTCGGTCCTGATCGGGGTCACCGCCGGATATCTCGGCGGGGCCGCCGACGAGGGGCTCTCCGCGCTGTCGAACGTCTTCCTGGTGATCCCGGCGCTGCCGCTGGTCATCATCCTCGCCTCGACCATCGAGTCGGCCGGCGACCTGGTCGTCGCCCTGGTCATCGGGTTCACCTCGTGGGCCTGGGGAGCGCGGGTGCTGCGCGCGCAGACCCTGTCGCTGCGCCGGCGGGACTACGTGGAGGCGGCCCGGGCCAGCGGCGAGAGCACCTGGCGGATCGTCCTGTTCGAGATCCTGCCGAACCTGACCGCGATCATCGCCTCGAACTTCGTCGGCACCGTGATCTTCGCCGTGATGTCCGAGATCACCCTGGCCTTCATCGGCATCTCGACCATCTCCGAGTGGAACTGGGGCACCATCCTGTTCTGGGCGCAGAGCCAGCAGGCCCTGGCCCAGGGCGCGTGGTGGTGGTTCGTCCCGGCCGGACTCGCGATCGCCATCCTCGGCACCGCGCTGTCGCTGGTCAACTTCGGGATCGACGAGTTTGTCAGCCCGCGCCTGCGCAGCAGCGGCAAGGCGAAGACGCGTACCGCCGACGGCCGGGTGGTCCGGATGCGGGTCGGCTTCACGCCGGTGCTCGCCGCACCGTCGTCGACCCCACCGCCGGTGCCCGAGGGTGCCGCCGTGCTCAGCAACGCCGAGGGAAAGGCGGCCGGGCGATGACCCGACCCGTGCTGGAGATCAGGAACCTGAACGTCGACTACGGCCTCGGCGACCAGGCCGTACGCGCGGTCCGGGAGGTCAACCTCACCCTGCACCGGGGCGAGGTGCTCGGCCTCGCGGGGGAGAGCGGCAGTGGCAAGTCCACCCTGGCGTACGGGGTCACCCGGCTGCTGCCACCCCCGGGCGTGATCAGCGGCGGCTCGGTGCTCTACCACCCGCCGAGCGGCGAGCCGATCGACATCATGACGCTCAGCCCGGCGCAACTGCGCGCCTTCCGCTGGGCCGAGACCTCGATCGTGTTCCAGGGGGCGATGAACTCGCTCAACCCGGTGCACAAGGTCTCCACCCAGCTCATGGACGTGATCCAGGCGCACGAGCCGACGATGAGCCCGGCCGCCCGGCTGGCCCGCGCCCGCGAGCTGCTCAAGCTCGTCGGCATCGCGGCCGACCGGCTGGACAGCTACCCGCACCAGCTCTCCGGCGGCATGCGCCAGCGGGTCATGATCGGCATGGCGCTCGCCCTGGAACCGCAGATCGTCATCATGGACGAGCCCACCACGGCGTTGGACGTGGTGATGCAGCGGCAGATCCTCGGCCAGCTCGTGGAGCTGCGCGAACGGCTCGGCTTCTCGGTCCTGTTCATCACCCACGACCTGTCGCTGCTGGTCGAGTTCTCCGACCGGATCGCGATCATGTACGGCGGACGGATCGTCGAGGAGGCACCGGCCGCCGCGCTGTACCGCGACTCGCTGCACCCGTACAGCGGGGGGTTGTTGAACTCCTTCCCGGCGCTGCGCGGCCCCCGGCGTGAGCTGAGCGGTATCCCCGGCTCGCCGCCGGACCTGCGCGGCATGCCCAGCGGCTGTTCGTTCCACCCGCGTTGCCCCAAGGCGTTCGAGCCCTGTGCCACCGAGATCCCGCCGCTCGGCGTACCGAAGGAGGGCACGGCGGTGGACCGGAGCGTGGCCTGCTGGCTGCACCCGGTCCGCGAGTCCGTCACCATCCGCCAGCGATGACCGGCCACCGGGCGGGCGCGCGCGGCCCACCACGACCCCACCCGTCCCAGCAGCCCGACCCCAGTTCCCACACCCGATCAGGAGAGACATGGACACGACCGCCCCGACACTCGATCCTGCCCGCGTGGCCAGCGGTCAACCCGATCCGATCGACACCCTGCCCGCCGACTTCCGTTGGGGCGTCGCGACCTCGTCGTACCAGATCGAGGGTGCCGTCGCCGAGGACGGACGCACCCCATCGATCTGGGACACCTTCTGCCGGGTGCCCGGCGCGGTGCACAACGGTGAGCACGGGGACGTCGCCTGCGACCACTACCACCGGATGCCCTCCGACGTCGGGCTCATGCGCGACCTCGACGTGGACACGTACCGTTTCTCGGTGGCGTGGCCCCGGGTGCAGCCCGGTGGCCGTGGTCCGGCCAACCCCGCCGGTCTCGCCTTCTACGACCGGTTGGTGGACGAACTGCTCGCCCAGGGCATCGACCCCTGGGTCACGCTCTACCACTGGGACCTGCCGCAGGAGCTGGAGGACGCGGGCGGCTGGCCGGCCCGGGACACCGCCTACCGGTTCGCCGACTACTCCATGCTCGTCTTCGACCAGCTCAGCGACCGGGTACGCACCTGGACCACGCTGAACGAGCCGTGGTGCTCGGCGATGCTCGGCTACGCGTACGGGCGGCACGCCCCGGGCCGGCGTGACTTCGAGGCGGGCATGCACGCCGTGCACCACCTGCTGCTCGGGCACGGGCTGGCCACCCAACGGATGCGGGCCGCCGCGAGCGGGCCGGTGGACCTCGGCATCACGTTGAACATGAGCACCTCCGTCGCGGCCAGCGAGAGCGAGCCGGACCTGAACGCCGCGCGCCGGGCGGACGGGCTCGGGGTGCGGATCTACCTCGACCCGCTGGTGCACGGTCAGTACCCGCGCGACGTGGTCGCGGACCTCGCCGCGCGGGGGATCGAGCTGCCGGTGCGCGACGGCGACCTGGAGATCATCTCGACGCCGATCGACGTGCTCGGGGTCAACTACTACTTCAGCACCCAGCACTCCGGCGTGGACGAGCAGGGCCGCACCGAGGACGCCGAGGGGCTGCCGGTCGACCGGGAGGTGCCGTTCGGCCGCCCGCGTACGGCGATGGACTGGGAGATCGTGCCCGAGGGCTTCACCGAGCTGCTGGTACGACTCAGCCGGGACTACCCGGGCCTGCCCATGGTGATCACCGAGAACGGCTCGGCCTTCGACGACAAGCCGGACGAGAACGGCTTTGTCGCCGACGACGACCGGATCGACTACTTCGCCTCGCACATCGGCGCGGTCGCCCTGGCCCGTCAGCAGGGCGCTGACATCCGTGGCTACTTCGCCTGGTCACTGCTGGACAACTTCGAGTGGGCGTACGGCTACGACAAGCGGTTCGGCATCATCCGGGTCGACTACGACACCCAGGTGCGTACGCCCAAACGCAGCGCCCTCTGGTACCGCGACACCATCCGCCGCACCCGCACCACCGACAAGTAACCCGCCCCGCCCACACCGCCCCGCCGCCCGTCCCACCCCGCCCGTCCTTGTTGATAATGATGTTGTCGCGGTGGTCCGGGTGTTCCCGGTGCGACAACCTCAGGATCGACGGGCGGGGACGCTCGCGCGGCGGGGGCGGTGTGGTGGGTGGGGGCTAGGGCCCGGGCCCTCGGTCCGGCATCGCGCGCGCTGGTTCAACAGCCGGACCGCCCCTGCTCGCCTGTCCGTGACCGTCATCCGAGACAACTCGCGCGACTTTCGGTCGGCTTGACGCATGCCCTTATGGGCATATGATGGTTGCCATGGCACGAGCAGCGACGACGTCCGACACGTTCAACGCGATTGCCGAGCCGCAGCGCCGGGACATCCTGGCGCTGCTGCGCGAGGGTGAGTGGCCGGTGACCGACCTGGCCGAGCGGCTGGGAATGAGTCAGCCGCGGGCGTCCAAGCACCTGCGGGTGCTCCGGGAGGTGGGGCTGGTGCGGGTTCGCGAGGCGGGCAAGCAGCGCCTCTACGGCCTGGACGCCCGGGGGCTGCGGCCGATCCACGAGTGGGTCGGCGGGTTCGAGCGGTTCTGGAACGAGAGTTTCGACCGGCTGGACACCTACGTGCAGGAGCTCAAGCAGACACAGCAGGAGGAGTGACCGATGGCAGAGGCAAGGCAGAAAGCGCGGGCGGAGCGGGCGACGGCCGACCGGGAGATCGTGATCTCCCGGGTCGTCGACGCCCCTCGGGAGTTGGTGTTCGAGGCGTTCACCGAGGTCCGGCACCTCTCCCGGTGGTGGGGGCCGGAGGGGTTCACCACCACCACGCGGTCCTTCGAGTTCCGCGAGGGCGGGGAGTGGGACTTCGTGCTGCACGGGCCGGACGGGACCGACTATCCCGAGTGGATCACCTGGACCGGGATCGTCCCACCCGAGCGGATCACGCTGCTGCACGGTGAGGCCCGCGACGACCCGAACGCCTTCGAGTCGGTCCTGACCTTCGCGCCGGACGGCGCGGCGACCCGGATCGTGATGCGCACCGTCTTCCCCACCAAGGAGCTGCGGGACGAGGCGGTCGAGAAGTACCACGCGATCGAGGGCGGCCAGCAGACCCTGGGCAACCTGGCGGCCTACGTCGCCGACCTCGCGGGAAAGGGGACGGAGGACTGATGGCCGGGAAGGTGTTCTTCAGCGTGTCGATGTCGCTGGACGGCTTCAGCGCGTCCGAGTCGATGGAGGGCATTCTCGCCACGCCCGAGCAGCGGGAGCGGGACCCGAGGCTGGGGCGTTGGATGGCACAGTGGATGGAGTTGCAGGCGTGGATCTTCCCGCTGCGGTTCTTCCGGGAGAACCTGAAGCTGGGCCAGGGCGGCGAGGAGGGCCGCGACAACGACATCGCCCGGGAGACGTTCGAGCGCACCGGCGCGAGCGTCATGGGCAAGCGCATGTTCGACCTCGGCGAGCCGACCTGGCCGGCGGAGGCGCCCTTCCACACCTCGGTCTTCGTCGTGACGCACACCGAGCGTGAGCCGTGGCAGCGACCCGGCGGCACCACGTTCCACTTCGTCAACGACGGCATCGAGCGCGCCCTCGACCAGGCCCGTGAGGCCGCCGGGGACCGGGACGTCCGCATTGCCGGCGGCAGCGCGACGATCCTGGAGTACCTCAACGCCGGCCTGGTCGACGAGTTCTCGATCGCGCTCGCACCCGTGCTGTTCGGCGCCGGCACCCGCCTGTTCGACGGTGTGGACGCGTCCAGGGTCGCGCTGGCGCCGGTCCGGTCGGAGGCGTCGTCGCGGGTGACGCACCTGACCTACGCCGTACGTCCACGGTAGCCGCGCCAATACCACGCCCCGGAGGCTCAGCAGGTCGAGTGCGGCAACGCCCCGACCCGAGTCGAGGCGGCCAGTTCGTTGTGGACGCGTACCGCCTCACGGGTCTCCAGAACATGTACGGCCATACCCCGGCTCTCCAACAGATCCAGCGTCTCGACCATTACCGAGAGTTGCCGTTGCATGCCAATGCCGAGCACCACGGCGGTTACCCCGTTGTCGACCAGTTCGGCCATCGCCGATCGGGCTTGTTCACCGTGCCGCCGAGGAGCGCCTCGTAGAACCCGGCGAGGGCGAGCACGTCCGGGCAGTCCAGCACCACACACTGTAGTTTGCCGATCATGACTCTCCTCCGGCGATCGCGGTGATTGTCGTACGTCTGTGTTTGGCTGTCGGTTCGGGTCCTGCCGGACCAACCTCCGTGCCGGCCCGACTCTGGAGCAGGCCCGATTTACGAGCAAGCCGATTTTCGAGCCGACCCGACCTACTGACGGAGAGAGTGGATTCGATGAGCGAGGATCTGACGACCGTTGCGCCCGAGCCGCTGGCACTGCTGTCGCGCGCGTTGGACCAGGCGGGCGAGGTCCTCGCGCGGGTGCGCGAGGAGCAGCATGATCTGCCGACGCCGTGCCGATCCTGGACGGTGGCGCGGCTCGGCGACCATCTCGTGTACGACCTGAGCCAGTTCGCCCTGACCGCCACCGGTGGCACACCGGACTGGTCCGCGCCGGTGCCACCGGTGGTCGGGGATCGGGCCGCCATCTTCCGCAAGGGCGCGGCCGACCTGCTCGAACTCTGGCGCGCCGCCGGTGACCTGACCGGGACGATCACGCTGCCCGGGCTGGGTGAGGTGCCGGCCCGATTCCCGGTCGACCAGCAGACCGCCGAGTTCGCCATGCACGCCTGGGACCTCGCCACCGCCACCGGCCAGTCGACCGACCTCGACCCGCAGGTCGGGCAGTCGTCCCTGGACTGGGTGCGGCGTACGTTGCAGCCACACTTCCGGGCCAAGGAGGTCGACGGTGGCGCGTTCGGACCCGAGGTCCCGATCGCCGACGACGCCCCGCTCTACGACCGTCTCGCCGCGTTCGCCGGCCGGAGTCCGGGTGACGCGTAACCGTACGGTCAGGTGTTGAATTCGTCGGCAACCCGGTCCAGCGGAACATCCTTAATCAGGACACCTGGGACCTCCGGGCCCGTCGTGCAGGGTGTCGCCGTATGGGAGATCGAACTGAGCCACAGGCGGAACGAACCTCGGGCACCCGACTCCGAGCAGTGCTCTACGTACCCGACGACGCGGATCGGAAGCGTTGGCTGCAACGAGGAACCGACTGGTGCGAGCTGCGCGGGTACGACTTGGCCTCGTTGGTGCTCGACGCCAGCGGATCGCGCTGGGCAGGCGTCTTTTCCGCCCTGAGGACGGGCAACGCGGACGTGGCGATCGTCGGCGAGCGGCGCCAGATCCCACCCGCCGTACCACGTATCGAGGTCATCTCAGAGGAACGCATCCGGCTCGCCGCGGCCGGGAGGAATCGGCGGCGTCCGCAGCTTGTTCGCCGGTAAGATCCGAGTGCCCGTTCGACGGGCACTCGGATCAGTCAGAGCAGGTGTACTCGCTCGGTACTGCCGTCGCGTCCGAGCAGGGTCAGGCTCCCGCCGCCGCGCTCGACCAGCTCCAGGACCAGGTTGTAGACGACGAGCGCCCGGTTGATCGTGTCCGTCTTCGTGTCCCGGGTCCGCGTACAGGCCAAAGTCATCGCGTCAACGGCGCGCGGTGTCAGGTTGGTCGTGACCTTTGTCAGCGACCGGACGAACTCCGGCTCGGTCACGGCGCTGCGGTCGCCCACGGCAACAGCAGCAGCCCCGGCGACACGGGCTCGCTGTGCTGGGCCCGGTACGTCAGCGCCCACGCCATCTGCCGGCACCCGTCCGGCCGGCATTGGAGACACCGGCGCCCGTCGGCGTGCCCCTCGATCGTGCGCACGGCGGCGGCCGCGAGCGCCGTCGGCGAGGTGGCCTCGTCGTTGCGGCTCACGGCTGGCCGTCCCGCTTGGCCACCGCGCGCTCGACGGCGCGGAGGGCGATGTACTCGGCGATGCACGACTCGTGGTCCGGCCGGTCGGGGCACGTCTCCTTGTGGCCGGACACCCACATCTCACGCTCGTTACCGCGCAGCCGGGTCTCGATCCGGTCGACATCGCCGAGGCGGATGGTCTTGGAGTTGGGGCTGGGCTCCCGGTCGTAGCCCTCGTACCACTCGCCGGGCTGGAGTTCCACGCCCAGACCGCGCAGCACCACGCCGCGCAGCACCACGTCCCTCGCCATCACCACTCACCCGGCTTGATCAGGCCCTGGACGCTGGCTAGCTCGGGACAACCGGTCGCCGTGCACTGCGGGCACGTCCCCCCGCCCTGATGCTGCGCCTTGATTCGTAGCGCCCGCTGCACGGTTTCCAGGGCGGCGCTCACGCCGGCCACCGCCCCCGGTTACCCCGGACCGGGCGGGCGCTGTGCCGTCGGCCGGTGCCGATCGTGGCCCGGCCGACCACGGCGGAGACCAGGTCCCGGCGGGTCGGGTTGGCGGGTGGCTCCGGCTTCGGCGCGGGTGCCGGCTCGGCGGACGGGACCGGGTCAAAGCCGTCCGGGCCGTCGGCGAACCACTTTCGGCGGGTGCTGTTCATCATCACCTCCGGGACGGAAAAGAGGCCGGTGGCGCGGCGACCGTCCCAGAGTGCCGCGCCCCGGGCACCAGCCCGCCTCGGGGGACGCGGGCCGGTGCGAGACGGCGCGACGACCCCCACACCCTCGGCGCAGGGCCGTCGCGCCTGCCTCTGATCGTGCTGGCAACGTCACTTTGGGTACAGGAACGCCCCGTAGTAGCTCGGGAGTGATCACCCGACAACTACTACGGGGCGTATCAGTTGACGTGCTGCGACCAGGGTCAAACGGCGGCACCCACCAGGGCGGCCAGCTTCGCCATGCGCTTACTCAGCGCTCGGGTCTGGCGTCGGGAGATCGACGTGACGATGTCCGTCGCGTACTTCTGGTGTCGCAGCCAGGTCGGGGCTCGGCCTCCCAGGTCCGCTAAGACATCCTCCGCTTCCCCGTACTGACGGAGCTGGGTGTGCGCCCATGCCACGTCGAGCCGATGCCGCTGCCAACAGCTTGCCCGCATTCCGGTCGGATCCGGCGGCATCGCGGCTGTCAGCTCCAGCACCCGCATCGGCTCCTGAGCAATGGCGGCCGACTCCACGCGCAGCGCGGCGACTTTACCCCGGCTGAAGCCGTAGACCATTGGGCCGTTCGCGCCGTCGCCAACCCGGGTCGCGGCGAGGTCAGCGGCGTCGAGCAACTCCTGGGCGGTGTCGTCGCGCCCGTCTCGCATCGCTGCCGCTGCGGCCTCAACCAGCAGCCATCCCCATGCCGCGACGTCATTGGTGTCGGCGCGACGAATCTTCTCCGGCTCCAAGTCGTCGGCCCGGTCGATGGCCAGGGCCTGCGCCTCGGCGATACGCGCCTGCCGGAGCAGTAGCCAGCACATCGGGCCGACCGCCCGCGCCCGGGTGAGGTGGTCGCGCGACTGGTCGGCGGCCTGCTGGCCGGCGATCGTCGCCATGTAGGCCAAGTCGTGGGCGCGCAGTTGGACGAGCAGTCGGGCGGCGACCTGGTAGGTGTGAGATACGAGCCCATACGCCTTGGTCTGGTCATCTCCGTCGGACAGGTCGACCAGCGCACGGGTCTCAGCGAGCAGGCTGGGCAGCACGGCCAGGGTGGACCCGAAGTCGTTGCCGCCGTACAGAGCTTCGGCTGCCCGGACGGACTCTGCGGCCTGCCGAAGGCTTGGCGGGACGACTTCGACCTGTTTGGCCAGTAGTCGCCCGTCGGCACCGTGGACCGGTGTCAACGCCTTCCTCAGGTCGAGCAGGGCGGCCTGCCGGTAACCGGGATCCTTGCGCGCAGCCGCCTCGCTGGCGTCCCCTAAGAGGCGACTGGTGGTAGTGCCGAGGGCTCGGGCAATGCGGTTGACGGTCGCGAGCCGCGGGGGCGGGCCGTTCCGCTCGATCTTTTTGATGGTACCCGGGGCGAGTCCGCTCCGCTCCGCGAGCTGTTCTTGAGTCAGGCCCTGGGCGCGCCGCACGCGCCCGATGTTGTCACCGACAGTAGGCATGGGGGGTTCCCTCATTCCCAGGTGAAGGCTGGGGCGGCAGCACGCCAGACCTTCACTCCGGCGGGCCGCCACTTCGGACGATACCTCGAAAGAACGATCGAGGAGTGCGGGCGAGACGCGACCGGCCCGGACCACAATGGTCCGGGCCGGCATCAGCTTCCGGTTCATCTGAACTGAAAGCCAGCCTTAGCTCCAACTGGAACGAAGGCTGGGCGGGCTGGTCTCTTCCGGTCACGTGACCGGAAGAGACCAGCCTCCTGCTCTCGGGAACAGGAGGTGAGCCAGTGACGGCACCGACCAGCAGCCACCCGCGCTCCGTCGAGGACGTGATGCCCGAGGCGCGGGCGTCGGTGCTCAAGCTCGGCGGCCTGCCGTCGCGGCACCGGGTGAAGTCGACCCTGCGCGTTGGCGGGCCGAAGGCGGACGCCGTACTGACCCGGCTGCGGGCGGACGCCGATCCGCCGGTGCACCCGTAGCCGAACGGACCCCTGGCCGGTGCTCGGCCGGTTCGCTGGGTGGGGAGCCGGGTCAGTTCGGCAGCAGTACGCCGGGGTTCAGCACGCCGGCCGGGTCCAGGGCGGACTTGATCCGGCGCAGGGTGTCGATCTCCTCCGGCGAGCGGGACAGCGACAGCCACTCCGCCTTCGCCCGGCCCACGCCGTGCTCCGAACTGATGCTGCCGCGCCGCTGGGCGACCTGCCGCAGCACCGCGTCCGTCACCTGCTCGGCCGCCTCGCCCGCGCCCAACACGTTGACGTGCAGGTTCCCTTCGCCCAGGTGGCCGAAGAGGATCGTCCGGGCACCCGGCGCGACCGCCTCGACCGTCTCCGGCAGGACCGCCACCAGCCCGGCCAGCTCGCGCAGCGGCACGCAGATGTCGAGCTTGGTCGGCACGCCGGCCGTGTTGATCGCCTCGGTGTGGGTCTCCCGGTACGCCCACAGCCGCGCCCGGCCGGCCGCGTCGGAGGCGACCGTGGCGTCCTCGACCGCGTCGCAGTCGCCGAGCATCTCCAGCAGTTCGTCGGTCGGGTCCGCGTGTGCCGCGCACTCCAACAGCACGTACGCGGCGTACCCGGTGTCGAAGGGTGCGGGCAGCCGCCCGTAGGAGCGGACCAGGTCCATTCCCTCGGGGTAGCAGATCTCGGCCGCGGCGAGCGTGGCCAGGCGAGCACGGGCGGCGCTGAGCAGGGTGAGCGCGGCGTCGGTGCCGTCGACCGCCACCAGTGCCACCGCTCGGGCCGGCAGCAGCGGGACCAGGCGCAGGCGTACCCGGGTGATGATCGCCAGGGTGCCCTCGCTGCCGGCGAGCAACTGGGTCAGGTCGTACCCGGTGTTGTCCTTGGCGAGTCCGGCGAGCCTCGTGATCACCGTGCCGTCGGGCAGCACCGCCTCCAGACCGGTGAGCTGGTCGCGCATGCTGCCGTAACGCAGCACCCGGATGCCACCGGCGTTGGTCGCCACCATGCCGCCGATGGTCGCCGACGAGCGGGCGGCCAGGTCGACGCCGACGTCCAGCCCGGCCGGACGGGCGTGTGCCTGGAGCTTCTCCAGGGTCACCCCGGCGCCGACGGTGACCTGGGCCTCGATCTCGTCGACCGGCTCCAGGTCGGTCAGCCGGGAGAGGCTGACCAGCACCTCACCGCCGGCCGGCACGCCGCCGCCTACCAGGCCGGTGTTACCGCCCTGGACCACCATCGGTACGCCGGCCGTGGCGCACGCCCGCACCACGGCGGCCACCTCGGCGGTGTCCGCCGGCCGGACCACGCACCGTGCCGTCCCGCTGAACCGCCGGGTCCAGTCGGTCTCGTACGCGTCCCGCAGGTCCGGGTCGACCAGCAGGTGCGCCGCGCCGACGATGGCCCGCAACTCCTCCTCGAGGTCGCTCACGACAGCTCCCGCAGCCGGATCGTCTGGCTCATCGCGCGCAGTTGCAGCACCACGTCCTCGCTGTAGCCGGCGCCGAGGTCGGTGAGCAGGTAGCCGTACTCGCCCCGGGTGGCCAGCAGTTGGCCCTCGATGTTCACCGCGTGCTCGGCCAGGATGCTGTTCACCTGGGCCAGTACGCCCGGCATGTTGTGGTGCGTGTGCGCGATCCGGTGCGTCTGGGCCGCCTTGGGGAGCTGGATCGCCGGCAGGTTCACGCTCAGCGTGGTGTTGCCCTCGGTGACGAACTGGGCCAGCTTGTTCGCCACGAAGCCGCCGATGTCGGCCTGCGCCTCCTCGGTCGAGCCGCCGATGTGCGGGGTGAGGATGACGTTCGGCAGGCCCCGCAGCTCGGACTGGAACTCGTCGCCCCGCCCCTTGGGCTCGTGCGGGAACACGTCGATCCCGGCACCGGCGAGGTGGCCGCTGACCAGGTGGTCGCGCAGGGCCGCGTAGTCGATGACAAAGCCCCGGGAGAGGTTCAGGAAGAGGCTGCGCGGACGCATCCGGGCGAACTGCTCCGCCCCGAAGAAGCCGCTGTTGCCGGGGCGGCCGTCGACGTGCAGCGTGACGGTCTCGGCGACCTCCAGCAGCTCGTTGAGGCTGTCGCAGCGCTTCGCGTTGCCGAGGGCGAGCTTGTCGGCGGTGTCGTAGAAGTAGACCTGCATGCCGAGGTTCTCGGCGAGTACGGAGAGCTGGGCGCCGATGTTGCCGTACCCGACGATGCCGAGGGTGCGGCCCCGCACCTCGTGGCTGCCGTTGGCGGCCTTGTCCCAGACGCCCGCGTGCATGCCGGCGTTCTTCTCCGGCAGTCGCCGGGCCAGCATGATGATCTCGGCCAGCGCCAGTTCGACGACGCTACGGGTGTTCGAGAAGGGGGCGTTGAACGCCGCGATGCCGGTCGCCGAGGCGGTGGCCAGGTCGATCTGGTCGGTGCCGATGCAGAAGGCGCCGATCCCGACGAGCTGCGGCGCGGCGGCCAGCACCCGTGCGGTGACCCGGGTCTTCGAGCGGACGCCGAGCAGGTGCACGCCCTCGATCCGGGCGATCAGTTCGTCCTCGTCGAGCGCGTTGCGCAGTGACTCGACGAGGAAACCCTCGGACTCCAGCCGGGTGACCGCGTCGGGGTGGATGTTCTCCAGCAGCAGGACGCGTGTCTTCGCCTGGTCGATCATGATCTTTGTTCCGTCCGTTGCGGTCCGTTGCTTGATCAGCGGTGAGCGCGCCATAGAGCCCGACCGGAGGCCAAGGTTAGTCCAGCGTCGGATTGATCTTTCGGGTCGTCCGCTGCGTCCCGCCCCTTGGGTCACCGGAGTCCGGTTCGGCGGACCGTCGTCGATGCCGGAACCCGTGGCGTCAGTCCAGGTAGCGGCGGTAGCCGGCGGCGAGCTGGCGGAACCCGCACGACTCGTAGAAGGCGTGCGACTCGTCCCGGGTCAGCCGCGACAGCAGTTGGATCTTGTAGCAGCCGGCCGTACGGGCCCGCTCGACCGTCGCCGCGAGCAGCTCCCGGCCCACCCCGCGCCGACGTACGGACGAGCCGACCACGACGTTCTCGACCAGCATGAACGGTCGGCCGCCCCGGGTCAGGTTCGGCAGGACGGTGCAGTCGAGCGTGCCGGCGGGCACCTCGTCCACCGTGGCGAGCAGCACCGTACGTCCGGACTGTGCCGCGATCTCCCGCCAGACCGCCCCGGCCCGGTCCACCGGGAGCGGGGTGTCGCCCGGGTGCAGCTCCCGGTAGAGCGCCAGCAGGGCCGGCAGGTCCGTCTCGGTCGCCGTCCGGATGGTGATCGCCACCCGCCCACACTCTCACGGGCCTGGACCCGGAGGCGATCGAGATCGGTCGCCGTCGTGGCGTACGGGGCGTCGACCGGCGGGCTGACTACGACGTGGTCGACCGGGTCCCCGGTCGCCTGCCCTGGCGGGGCGTGGCGGGCGTGGCCGGCCGCCGCGCCGGGGCGGTCCGGGGAAGCAGGGCGGTCGGGCGACGGGCGGCGAGATCCTCGATCCAGCCGAGCAGCACGATCGCGACGCCGGTGAGCAGGAGCACCCCGGCCAGTCGGACGGGGGCCTGCGCTCCCGGGGCGATCCAGTCGGTGGAGAGGAGCACGGTCGCGACGAGCATCCCGGCCGGTACGTGCCACAGGTAGATGGTGACGGCGCGGGCGTTGACGATCTGGACGGCGCGGTCGAGTGGTCGCAGGCGGCCGAGCCAGTCCAACCGGGGCTGGAAGCGGAGCACCGTGGCGACCACGGCCATGGTCCAGAGCACGTTGCCACCCGGAATGTGGTAGAGGTCGAACTCGCCGTTCCGGACGGCGGCGACCAGGACCCAGGCGATGCCGGCCAGGGCGAACCCGGCCACGCAGTAGGCGTACCGCCGAGCCGGGATCTGTCGTAGGAGTCCGTCGCGGTGGGCGAAGCCGAGCAGCCAGCAGGGCAGGTAGCTGGCGATGAAGTAACCGCTCAAAGTGTCTCCGGCCAGTTGGAAGCCGAGCGCCAGGCTGGTCGCGGCGGCGAGGCTGGGGTACGGCCACCGTCGGAACAGGACCAGGAGTACGGGGGAGAGCAGCATCAGCCAGAGGTACGTGACGATGTACCAGAGGGTGATGTTGAACGCCCAGGACCAGGCCGGTCCGCCGACCGGGGGCACCTGTGCCGGCAGTGCCCACCACAGCAGGGAACCCCAGCCCAGCGCTCCCGGCGGTGCGGTGCGCCAGCCCTGTTGGAGCAGGAACAGGACGGCCAGCGCGCCGAACGCCCACAGCGGAGGGAGGAGGCGGCGTAGTCGGCGGACCACCGCCCCGGCGCCGTCCCGGTCGACGGATCTGGCCATCAGGGAGCCGGCGAGGCCGAACATGAGACCCATCGCGGGGAAGAAGACGGAGAGCCAGATCCAGCCGAGGGCGTGGTAGGCGACCACGCGGACGAGCGCGATCGCCCGCCAGAGGTCGAGGTAACGGTCCCGGTCGGGGGTGGGTGGTTCGCGCGCGACCCGTGGCGTCGGTCCGGTGACCCCTTGGGCAGCGCCTCGGAATTTTCCGAACATAGTCGGATAACTTACTCACCATGCGAACAGGTACGGTGGAAGTTGCTATTCATCGTGGTCGACGGGCTACTCGTTACCGGCTGAACGGGGAGCCGGATCGACACAGGTGAACAATCCTCGTCCCGTCCGTGAGCGCGGAACGACCCGGCGATGACGCTCTGGTCCGGCCGGCGTTCCCGGATCGCCACATCGGACTCCAAGCGCGCCGGCTGCCTATCATCGAGCCGTGTCCGGTGACCCGCCACCCGCCGTCGAGGTGCCCGGGACCGGTGCGCCCGGCGGCTCCACCGCTGACGCCCCGGGCGGGTCCGAGCGGAACGGGCACGGCCACGCGGGCCATTTTGTCGTCTGGGGAGACAACCCGTTGGCCCGTCGGCTGGTCGCCGAACTGATGGACACCTACCACGCCCCCGTCACGGTGATCGTCGGATCGATGTCCGCCGGCCAGGCGCCCGACATCGCCGCTCTGCGCCCGGAGAACGACGATCCCGCGCTGCGGCCGGTGGTGGTGGTCGCGCCCCGGCTGAGCCAGGAGGTGCTCCGGCACGCCGGGGTGGACCGGGCCGCCGCGTTGGCGCTGGTCGGGCGCGACGACATCGACAACGTGGACGCGGCGATGATGGCCCGGGAGGTCAGCCCGACCGTACGGATCGTGGTGCGGATCTTCAACCCGGTGCTCGGCGAGGGCGTGGCCGCGATGTTGGGCGACTGCGACGTACTCTCCGGATCGGAGATCGCGGCCCCGGCCTTTGTCGCGGCGGCGCTCGGCGACGACACGCCCCGGTACGTCCGGCTCTCCGAAGACGAGTTGCTGATGGCGGTCAACCGGGAGCGGGTGGCCGACCCCGACGACATCGTCTGTGGCCTCGCGACCACGGGCGGGCCGGGTAAGCCCGTCACCCTCCCGGAGCGGGACGACGTGGCGGATCTTGTCCTCGCCCGGGTCACCGGACCCCGTCCCCGGCCGGTCCGGCGTCGTCGCCGACGTCCACTGCGTACCACCCGGCTGCTGCTCGACCGCAAGCTGCGACTTGCCCTCGGATCGGTCGCGGGTCTGTTGCTCACCGGCTCGCTCACCCTGACCGCGCTGCGTGACCTGAGCTTCTGGCAGGCCGTCTACCTGACCGCCGTGACCACCCTCGGTGGCGCCGACGCCGACCTGGAGGGCTCCGCCGCCGAGCAGGCCGTGCAACTGGTCCTGGTGCTCTCCGGGGTGGCCCTGATCCCGGCCGTCACGGTGCTGCTGGTCGGCCTGGTGGTGAACGTACGACTGGCGCTGGCCGCCGGTGAGCTCACCGAGCCGATCTCGAACCACGTGGTCGTGGTCGGCCTGGGCAACATCGGCACCCGGGTGGTCGAGGAACTGCACGCCCTGGGCATCGGGGTGGTCGCGATCGACCGGGCCGCCGACGCGCGGGGGGTGCAGGTCGCGCGCGACCTCGACATCCCGGTACTGGTCCGGAACGCCAACAGCGCGGAGACGCTCCGGGCCGCCTCGGTACAGACCTGTCGGGCGCTGGTGGTGCTCTGCCGTGACGACGTGACCAACCTGGAGACCGCCCTGCTGGCGCGCTCCGTACGCCGGGCGGCTCAGGAGGCGGCGGGTGAGGTCGTCAGCCCGCTGCGGGTGGTGCTCCGGCTCTTCGACGAGGAGTTCGCCGGGCGGATCAGGCGCCTTTTCGGCATCAACATCTCCCGCAGCGTCTCCTACCTGGCCGCGCCCGCCTTCGCCGCCGCGCTGCTCGGCCGTGGGGTGATCGACACCGTGTCGGTCGGGCGGCGGGTCCTGCTGGTCGCGGAGATCCCGGTCGGAGCCGGTTCGTCGATCGAGGGCGAGTTCTGCCCCGACGTCAGCCGACCCCACGAGGTGCGGATCATCGCCGTCCGTACCGGTCGGATCGGGCAGACCCTCTGGTCGGTGCCGGACCGGCGACCGCTGGTCCGGACCGACCGGCTGCTGGTCGTCGCCACCCGCGCCGGGCTGGCGGCGCTGCTCGCCCGTGCCGCGGCGGCACCCGATCCGCCGCCGCTGGTCGAGCCGAAGCCGCTGCCGTTGCTCGCCGTCCGGGAGGCCCGGCGACCGAACCAGGTGAGCCGGCCCGACCGGCCCTGACCTGGGACGCCCCGGGCGCGGCGGGCACAGCCGTCGTCACATGGTCACCCCGCGTTAACGTGCTGGCCGCTACCCGGCCTTTCGACTGCCGGAGGCTGTCCCAGCCCCAACAGCCGGAGGTGGAGAGCGTGGCCCTGCTCAGCTTGATCGTTCCGGTCTACCGGGTCGAGGAGTATCTCGCCGAGTGCCTCGACTCGCTGCTCGCGCAGTCGTTCGCCGACTTCGAGGTGATCGCCGTCGACGACGCGTCGCCGGATGGCTCCGCCGAGATCCTCGCGACGTACGCCGCGCGGGACAGCCGGATCAAGATCGTAACGCTGCCGCAGAACGTCGGGCTCGGGGCCGCCCGCAACGCCGGCATCCGCCACGCCACCGGTCGTTACGTCTGGTGCGTCGACAGCGACGACTGGTTGCCGCCGGGCACCCTGGAGGCGGTCGCCGACCGGATCGAACTGACCACGCCGGACCTGCTCGTCACCGGGTACGCGCGGGTCTACTGGGACGGCCGGGTCGAGGACCACCCGGTGAGCGCCGTCCACCAGGGGCGCGAGGTGCCGGAGAGCTTCACCTTCGCGGAGCAGCCGGGGCTGCTCAACCACCTCTGGATCGCCTGCAACAAGGTGATCCGGCGGGAGTTCCTGGTCGGGACCGGACTCACCTTCGGGCCCGGCTGGTACGAGGACGTCGCCTTCATCCTGCCGCTGATGCTGGCGTCGCGCCGGATCAGCCTGCTCGACCGGGACTGCTACGCGTACCGGCAGCGGCAGCAGGGCGCGATCACCCGTACGGTCAGCGAGCGTCACCTCGAGGTCTTCGACCAGTGGGACCGGGTCTTCGCGTTCATGGACGCCCGTCCCGGCGAGTTCGCCAGCCTCCGACCGGTGATCTTCCAGCGGATGATCTGGCACTGCCTCCAGGTGCTCGGCCACTCCAGCCGGGTGCCCGGGGAGATGCGCCGCGCCTTCTTCGCCCGGATCACCGCGCAGTACCGCCGGCACCTGCCGCCCGGTGGCGCACCGGTGGCCCCCGGCAACGACGGGGTCAAGCAGCGCCTGGTCGCCGCAGGCGCGTACCAGCTCTTCGAGCTGCTCATGGCGGCCTGGCAGGTTCGGCAGCGGATGACCGGACGCCGGGCTCGGGCGAGCGCGCCCGAGCCGCGTAGAGTGGTGCGACGGTCACCGATCAAAACAGGATGAGGCATGCCGAAAGCCACAACTGAATGGTCCGGCGCTCACTCGGGCGGTACGTGGCGACTGCTCGACGGCCCGCAGCCGGGACTCAGCGAACGGGTGGGCCGCCTGGTCGGCCTGCGGGTGCTGAGAGTCCCGGGCTCGCGTGGCGCGCTGGTCGTCGCCGGCACGACCGACCGGTTGCACGATCTCGTGCAGCAACCCAGGGCGCTGACCCCGACCAGCCGAGCCAGGATCGTGGTGGTCTACTGGCGCCGACCGCGCAAGGCCTGGTCCGGCCGGGTCGGCCCGATCGACTACCTGGTCCGGCAGCGGGTGTCCCTGCCCCGCCTCGGGCGCGGTACGGCAACCGTCCGGCTGCGGCTGACCGAGCCGGTCCAACTCCGTGAGATCCTCCGCGCGGGCCTGCACGCCCTCGCGCCGACGTTGCCGCTGCCCGCCCCGGTCAGCGCGAACCTGACCAGCCAGGGCGGCGCGCCGGCCTACCTGCCGACCCAGCTCGGTGCCGCCGTCGTCGCCGACGCGCTGCCGCTGAGCACCGACATCCGCGCGCACGACGTCGTACTGCGGCACCCGTCGGTCAGCGAGACCGCCGGCCCGGCCGACGAGCGGCCGTACGCGGTCGCGGTGCCGACCGGACGACACGACGTCCAGAGCCCCGACGGGCGCTCCGTGGTGCTGGTCGACGCCCGCCGGATCAACCCGAGGGGGCGCCGGGGAGGTTCCTACCAGCCCGGGGCCGCCACCGTGCGGCTCGAACTGGAACCGGCCGGTCGGCCCCGCCGGACGCCACGGGACCCGGCCGACCGCCGTGCCCTCGGCGGCGCCGGCCTCGACGCCACCACCCTGGCCACACTGCACCAGGTCGGCGTGGTGGACTGCCCACCGATCACCGACGAGCGGCCGCTCGACACGGCCGCCCTGCTGGTCCAGATCGCCATGACCGGCGCGGTGCTGCGGGTGCCGGCGCTGTCGCCCCGGGTGGCCGAGCTGATCGCGCCGGAACTGCGCGCCCTGCTCGCCACCATCCCGCCGGTCGACGACGCGCTCGCCCTGGAGGCGCACAGCGTACGGCAGCGGCGGGCCGCGATGCGCGGTCACGCCGCCGGCTTCGCGCTGCCCCGGGTGACCACGGACGCCCTGCCGGAGCTGACCCGGCCGCCGTCGGTCAGTGCCATCCTGGCCACCCGACGGCCGGAGATGCTGGCCAACGCGGTACGGGCGATGGTCGACCAGACCTACCCCGAGCTGGAGATCATCCTCTGCCTGCACGGCATCGACCTTCCCGCCGAGCTGGCCACGATCCTGGCCGAGTCCGGCCGACCGTACGAGATCGTGCGGGTGCCCGGCTCGACCGGGTTCGGCGCCGCCCTCGGCGAGGCGACCCGCCGGGCCCGGGGCAGCCTGGTGACCAAGTTCGACGACGACGACAGCTACGGCACCGAACACGTCTGGGACCTGGTGCTCGCCCGGCACTACTCCGGCGCGACCCTGGTCGGCAAGGGCACCGAGTTCGTCTACATCGAGAATCTCGGGATCACCGTCCGGCGTCCCTCGGGTGTGCCCGAGTCGAACGGTGAGATGGTCGCCGGTGGCACCATGCTGCTCGCCAAGGGTGACCTGGAGGCGGTCGGCGGATGGCGCCCGGTGCCGCGCTCGGTCGACTACGGCGTGCTCGAGCGGCTGCGGCGCGACGGGGCCGTGATCTACCGGACCCACCCGCTCGGCTACGTCTACCACCGTCGGGAGTCCGGCCACACCTGGGATCCCGGACAGCAGTACTTCCTGGACACCGCGTTCGCCCGGTGGGACGGCATCCCCGCCGAGGCGTTCGCCGATCCGGTCGCCGCCGTCGCGGTGACCGGAGCGGAGCCGGCGCGGGTCGGCCCGACCCCGGTGGCGGTAGCGTCCACGGTGGATGCCGAACCGCGCTGACCAGGTCTCCGGCACGACGTGAACGGCGCGAAGCCGGGGGCGTCTCGCTCCACCACGATCCACGAGACACCCCCGGCCGTGCCGGTACCGGACGGAGATCAGTCGGTGCCGCCGCCGTCCGTACCTGAGGCGGGGTCGAGGTCGCGGGCGAGGACGTCGTCGACCGTCTCGCCCCGGACCAACAACCGGGCCAGCCCGGCGTTGACCGCGACCAGCGGCGGTCGGGGCACCAGGTTGTAGTTCGAGGCCAGGCTGAGCTGGTACGCCCCGGAGCAGGGGACCGCCAGCAGGTCACCGGCGCGCAGGTCGCCCGGCAGGGGCGCGTCCCGGACCAGCACGTCACCGGACTCGTCGTGCCGCCCCACCACCGTCGTACGCTGCTCCTGGGCCCGGCTGAGCCGGCCGAGCAGGACGGCGGTGTAGCGGGCGCCGTAGAGCGCAGGGCGGGGGTTGTCGCTCAGGCCGCCGTCGACCGCGACGAGTTGGTGGCCGTCCGGGTCGCGGCGTACGGCCAGCACCCGGTAGAGCGCCACGCCGGCACGGGCCACGATCGCCCGCCCCGGTGCCACCCCGAGCCGGGGCACCGGCAGGTGGTGCTCGTCGCAGGCGACCCGGAGCACCTTGCGGGCCCTGGAGGCGAACGCCTCCAGGGCGAACTGCCCGTCGCCATCGGTGCCCGGTACGGCGTGCCCGCCACCGATGTTGATCTCGGTCAGTTCGGTTCCGTGCCGGGACGCCAGCCCCGCCATCGTCGCCACCAGGTGACCGATCGCCCGTTCGTAGCCGCCGAACCGGGAGGTCTGCGAGCCGAGGAAGAAGTCCAGCCCGACCAGTTCCAGCATGGGCTGGTCGCTGATCCTTCGGACCATCTCGTCCAGTCCGGTGCCGGCGGCGGGTACGCCGAACCGGTCGGCGACCGGTGCCGCAGGGAGCATCGACATGGTGTCGACCCGGCCGGCGTCCCAGTCGGGCAGCACCCGCAGCAGGACCCGTTGCCGGCGGCGCAGCAGCGCGGCCAGGCGCGGGATCTCGGAACTCGACTCGATGACGACGGTGCCGACGCCGTAGTCCAGCGCGGCGGCGAGATCCGTGGGGCTCTTCGCGTCGCCCTGCAACACGATCCGGTCGGCGGGGAAGCCGACGGCGGCGGCGGTGGCGAGTTGTCCGGCCGAGTGGACGCCGAGGGACAGCCCCTCCTCGGCGATCCACCGCAGCACGCCCCGGCAGGTGAGCGCCTTGGCGGCGTAGACCACGTTGCCGGGGCCGAACGCCGTCGCGTACTCCCGGCAGCGGTGGCGTACGTCCGCCTCGTCCAGCACGTACGCCGGGGTGCCGAACTGTTCGGCCAGTTCGCCGAGGTGCACCTCGCCGACCGAGATCTCGCCGTGGTCGTCCCGGTGTGCCGTCGACGGCCACACCGCTCCGCGCAGTTGGGCCGGCAGCGAGGTACGCAGCGAGGGGATGAGTTCCGCGAGGGTCATAGCGTGTCACATTCGGGTTCGGCGGTGTCCCGCTCGAGGAGGTCGAGCGGGCGGAGCAGCAGGTGGGTGACGGTCTCCGAGGCGCCGCCGCGCGACCGCAGGTCGGCGACGGCGGTGTTCAGCTCGGCCAGGCTGTCGCAGGAGAGGCGGACCAGCAGGTCGATGTCGGCGGCGACCCACCACGCGGCCACCACCCGGCGGTCCGCCCGCAGGTGCCGGGCGAACCGGGCGCCGTCGGTGCCGGCCGCCAGCCGGACGCGGACCAGCGCCTCGATCCGCCCGGACCCGCCGGTCAGCAGGTCGTCCGGGCGGCGCCGGGTGCCGGCGCCGACGGCGGTGGTACGCCGGGACGTCGGTCGGGGCGGGGTGGGACGGTGCATGTCCCGATCGTGGCGCCGCGACCGGTCCCCGGGCACCGATCTTCACGCGTTCGCCACGGCCGGGTGGGCGTTCCCGACGACTTCTTGACGGAGCCGTGGCGACGCCGTCAGGGTCCGGGCCCCGGGCGTATCGATCGTGTCAGGGGGTCGGTCGGCGGCGTCCCGGGGATGGTTTTCTCGACCAGGTGCCTCGCGGGCGGTTCGCCCGTGCGGCGTACCCGTCGAGTCTTCCTCCGCCCACCCGCTCCCGGTGGCCTCGTCGGGTACGCCGCCCCGGGCGCCGTGGTAGGTCCGTTCAGCGTGGTAGGTCCGTTCAGCCGGGTAGTGGACGCCGGGCACCGTTGCCGGCGTCCACCAGGTACATCCGGGCCTCGTGCAGGTCGAAGTAGAGGCCGACCAGGCGGAGCCGGTCGGCGTCGAGCCGCCGCCGGACGCTCGGGTAGGTCCGTAGGTTGGCGAGTTGTTCGGCGACGTTCGCCAACGCCTGCTGCTCCAGCGCGTCGGCTTCGCGTTCCTCGCCCCGCCGTTCCCCAGCCTGCCGTTCCCCAGCCTCCTGCTGGTCCTCGGCCTGCCGTTCCTCGGCTTTTCGGGCATCGGGTTCCGGGGCCCGGTCGTCGCGCCCCGCCGGTCGCGCGTGACGCAGCCAGGAGCCGAGGTGCGACCCCTGGGTGACGCCGCCGTGCAGCACCGCGCGCATCGCCCCGCAGTCGGAGTGCCCGCAGACGGTGATCGTCGAGATGTCCAGCACGTCCATCGCGTACTCGATGGCGGCGCCGACACTGTGGTCACCGGGGCTGCCGTGCCGGGGCACGATGTTGCCGATGTTGCGCAGGCAGAACAGGTCGCCGGGGCCGCTCGCGGTGACCAGGTTCGGCACCATCCGGGAGTCGGCGCAGGTGATGAAGAGTTCGCCGGGGCGCTGGCCGTCCCGGGCCAGCTCGGTCAGGTAGGGCCGGACCAGCGGCGCGAAGCGACGCTGGAACTCGCGTACGCCCACCAGCATGTTGCCGCCGATCTCGGGCCCGTCACCGGTCCCCGTGGCGATCGGCTCGGCGGTGTCGGGGCGGGGCGGGGCGGTGGTCGGGGCAGTGGCGTCGGAGCGTTCCGGTCCGACCCGGCCGGGTGCCGCCGTACCGCCCTGGACCGGCAGCACCGGGTGGGTCCCGTTCGGCGCCGTGGCACCGGCCTGCCAGTGTGACCACGGGGCCAGCCAGCGGGGCAGCCGGTCGGGCAGGGTCTTGCGGTTGCCGAGCCGGTCGCGTACCGCCCGGTCGAACCAGCCGTCCAGCACCTCCTCCACCCGTACCTGGCCGCCGTGGCGGAGGTATCCGGCCCGCCACTGTTCGATCACGGCGAAGGCGGCGTGGTCGAGGAAGTCCAGGCGCAGTTCCAGGTGGACCCGGGCGCCCGGCGGCAGCCGCCGCAGTTCCTGGTTGAGCCGGCCGGCGCCGAGGAAGAGCAGGGTGCCGGTGATCTGCACCAGGATGTCGTCGGGCCCGCGCCGGTCCACGTCGATGCGCCAGTGGGTGAGCCGGTACAACGCCGCCACCAGGGTCACCGCCACCCCGAGCAGTACGCCGGTGACCAGGTCGAGGAAGACCACGCCGAGTACGGTGACCGCGTACGCCGGGAGTTCCCGGTGTCGTCTCAGATCGCGTAGGTGCGCCACGCTGATCAGGCGCAGCCCGACGATCACCAGCACCCCGGCCAGCGCGGACATCGGGATCAGTTCCAGCATCCCGGTCAGCAGCAGCACGAAGACGGCGATCCAGAGGCCGTGCAGGATCGCCGAGGCCCGGGTGCGCGCACCCGCCGCCACGTTCGCCGAGCTGCGAACGATGACCCCGGTGACCGGCAGTCCACCGAGCGCGCCGGAGGCGGTGTTCGCCACCCCCTGGGCGATCAGCTCGCGGTCCAGCCGGGCTCGTGGCCCGTCGTGCAGCTTGTCCACCGCGACGGCGGAGAGCAGCGACTCCACGCTGGCGACCACGGCGAGCAACAGCACCCCGGAGACCACGGCGCTCAGTGGCGCGTCCGGCCAGCGCGGCACGCCCAGGTGACTGAGCGGGTCCTCCGGCAGGGCGACCCGGGGCAGGTCGAGGCCCAGGCCGGTGGCGAGCGCGGTGGCGACCACGATGGCGATCAGTGGCGCCGGCAGGTAGGAGAGCCGGATCAGCCGGGGCCAGACGAGCAGTACGACGACGGTGACGACACCGACCAGCACGGCGGCGTCGTGGTAGCCGACCAGTTGGGCCGGCAGCTCGCTGAGATTTTCCCAGGCCGAACTCTGCGGGGCGCCGCCGAGGACGACGTGTAGCTGGCTGAGCGCGATCACGATGCCGATGCCGGCGAGCATGCCGTGCACCACCGCCGGGGAGAGCATCAGTGCGGTCCGGCCCAGCCGGCTGAGCCCGAGCACGATCTGGACCAGACCGGCGAGGGTGACCATCGCGGCGGTGGTGACCCAGCCGTGGCGCATCACCAGGTCCGTCACGATCACCGACAGGCCGGCCGCCGGTCCGCTCACCTGGAGCGGTGCCCCGCCGAGCGCGCCGACCACGATTCCACCGACGACGGCGGCGATGATGCCCGCGAGCAGGGGTGCCCCGGAGGCGGCGGCGATGCCGAGGGAGAGCGGGATCGCGACGAGGAAGACGACAAACGAGGCCGGGAGGTCGTGGCGCAGGAGGGTACGTCGGAGGTCGGCCGCCCGTTCCGGATTGGGCGGATGCGGGACGGTCATCGAAGCGGTGCTTTGAGGCTGTCCGGTATCCACCATATTATCCTCCGGGTCGTGACAGGGCTCGGACGAAATGATGACAACAATGAGAACTAATGCCGCGTAAGCGGGCTGATGCCGCTCATCGGGCACATTACCGTCTGAACTTGATCGATAACAGCCTGTTGTTTGGTTGGCCACAGTGGGGGTAGAACCTGCTGAGCAGGGGAAACCGCCCATAAGTGGATCGTCTAATGTGGACCCAAGGGGTGTGGGTGGCTGGCTACCCGGCGTCGGCGCCGTCGAGGCGTCGGCCACCGTGGACGGTGGACGCCGGGTCGGGTGTGGGTGTGGCTCAGCCGTCGCAGGTCGACGGTGACCGCTGCTCGTCCGGGCACAGCGACCGGTTGGCCCGGATCTGGGCCCGTACCGTCGCCATGGTGGCGTCCGGCGCCATGATGGCGGTGCGCCACCGGTGAAGCAGCGTGGTCAGGTCGCGATGGGTCACCCGCAGTTCGCTGATCTCCCGTTCGGCCGCCAGTGCCCGGCCCCGGGCCCGCGCGGTCTCCAGTTCGAGCTCCGACACCCGACCGCGCAGCGGACCGACGATCGTGAGCGCGGTGGAGGTCAGCAGCTCGGCGGGGTCCGCCTCGAACCGGCGTCGTCGCACCGCGACGGCGACGGTCGCGAACACCCCGGCCGTGCCCCCCAGTACTCCGACCACCGACAGCAGGATCTGCACCCAGGCCGGTCCGCTCGACGGCGCGTCGGTGGCGGTCATGACGTTCCCGCCCACCGCGCGAGTTCGGCCGCGCGGGCCAACCGGCGCAGGTCCGCGATGATCTGGCAGCACCTCCAGGCGGAGCCGACGGAGACGGCGCCGATGAAGATGCCGGCGGTGTACGCCCCGCTGCCGCTGACCGCGAACAGCGCGATGGAGTACATCGCGGTGTTCGCGCCGAGCAGGAGTACCGCCCCGAGTTCGAGGCCCAGGCCGGTGGAGATCTGTCCCGGCCAGGCGACGCCGAGCAGTCCGAGCAGGCCGGCGAGGATCAGGCCCAGCTCCCAGCTCCACTCGATTGTCGAGGGCATGGCGGCGACGAGGGACCGGGGGAGTGCGTCGAGTACGACCATCATGACGCCGCAGACCAGCCCGCCCAGGAGGAAGGTCAGCTCGAACGGGTGCCGGCCGGAGCTGACTCTGGTCGGGGGCGGCGGCGGAGGGATCGCATCGGTTGCTCGTTGACTGGTTGACCGGGAGTTGTCCTGTTTCACGGTGATGCCCTTGCGGAGTGAGCGGTCTGGCGGTGCCGCCGTCCGGCTTGATCCGGTCCGGCTGCGGCTGCTGCCTAGGGGGCTGAGGCCCGCTGTCCGGCAAATACTACTATCCGTGTTTGTGTGATTACTTAAGGAGAAGTGACAGATCATCGACACCTGTCCTGCGCGGGTAACCGCTGCTCGTCGCGGCAATCCTCCACACCGGACACACCGCCTCGGTATCGGTTTCGGCGCGTTCCGCCCATCGACCCGTTCCGGTGCGGCATAGTCGTTACCGCAGGGAGACGGATGCGTACGCGGAAGCCTGCCGCCGGGACGGTGCACACCTGGCACCGAGGGTCGACGGCTGCCCGTGGCGCGGGTGGGAGGATTCCGGTTGCCGGAGCGCCGACTGAGCGGCTTTGTCCTACTGACCTCCCTCCTCGGAATCGGTGTCCTCGCCTTGCCCTCGGCGTCGGCGATCCTCTGGGGGGCGATCGGCGTCGCCAGCGTGACGGCGATCGCCTACGGCATCCACCGGCACCGGCCGTCGCGTTCGGCGCCGTGGCTGCTGTTCGGGGCGGGTCTGGCCGTGCAGGCGACCGGCGATGTGATCTACGCGATCGGCTCCACGGCGACCAGTGCGACCCTGGGCATGATCGCCGACTGGCTGTACGCGGCCGTCTTCCCGCTGCTCGCCGCCGGCCTGGTGCAACTCACCCGAGGTAGCGCGCTGCTGCGGGACCGCTCCGGCCTGACCGACCTGCTCGCGGTGGTGCTCGCCGTCGGGCTTGTCGGCTGGACCCAACTGGTGGCACCGGCGCTGTCCGGCTCGGGGCTCTCCACCGTTCAGCAGTGCCTGCTGGCCTGCCACATCCTCGGCGACCTGCTGGCCATGGTGGTGATGGTGCGGCTCGCCGTGGCCGCGCCGGGCAACCCGGCCGTCCTGCTGCTGGCCGTCGGTGCGAGCGGACTGCTCTGCGCGGACATCGCGTTCGCCGTCCTCCAACTCGGTCCGGGCTGGCAGCCGGGCGGGCCGGCGGAGTTGGGCTACCTGGTCTACTACCTCGCCTGGGGCGCGGCCGCGATGCACCCGTCGATGACCCGGCTGACCACGCGGCTGGAGCCGCCGCCGGACGAGACCGCGACGACCCGGGTGGGCCTGGTGGCGCTGACCAGCCTCGCGGCGCCGCTCGTCCTGCTCGTCGAGGCGCTGGCCGGCGTGGTGCTGCACGGCGTGATGATCGCCGTGGTGGCCGGGTTCACCACGGTCCTGGTCGTGGTCCGGGTCGTCGACGCCCGCAACAAGCACGGGCACGCGGTCCGGCGGGAGCGGCACCTGCGCGAGACCTCCACCAACCTGGTCGCCGCGACCGGTAGCGCGCAGGTCGGCGACGCGCTGCGAGTGATGGTCACCGAGATGATGCCGGCCGGTACGCCGCACCGGATGGTGTTCGCCCTCTACCGCCCCAACCGGCGGCCGGGCGACCTCGACTTTGTCTGGTCCCCACGGGTCGAGCTGGACCAGCCGCTGCCGACCCACGCGTTCCGGCGCAGCCTGCTGATCGAGACCCGGCTGCTGCCGGCCGTGCTGGCCGAGCCGCTGGGCGGTCTGCCGGCCACCATCGTCGCCTCCCTGACCCCGAACGCCGAGCCGCTGATCGGTCGGGGTGCGGCTGCCCTGCTGGTGGCCGCCGACCGGGACACCCTGGTCGCCTCCCGGGACGTCATCGAGGTGGCCGCCGGTCAGGCCACGCTGGCGCTGCACCGGCTCGAGGTGACCGGCGCGGCACACCGGCGCGACCGCGACCGCTATCTGGACCAGGTGGCCGCGAGCACCAGCGACGGGGTCCTCATCGTCGGCGACGACGATCGGATCAGCTACGCCAACCCGCAGGTCTGGCACATCCTCGGCATCGAGTCGCAGGTCTTCGTCACCTGGCGTGACCTGGTCCACCCGGACGACCACCAGCAGATCGACCGGACCCTGCGGGGCGTACGCGGCCCGGAGGAGCCGTCCGGAGTGGACGTGCAGTGGACGCTCCGGCGCGCCGACGGCACTCGGGTGCTGGTCGAGGTGACCTGTCGACCGTTGCCCACCGATCCGGGACCGCCGGGTGTCGCGATCACGCTGCGCGACGTCACCGACGAGCGGCGGCGCGAGTGGGACGTACTGCGCCGCCGGCTGGAGAAGACCGCGCCCGGACTGAACCGCCGCAGCCTGCGCCGCCGTTTCCGCTGACCGCTGACCGCTGACCGCTGACCGCTGACCGCTGACCGCTGACCGCTCGAGCGGCGGAGCGGCGGGCGTGGGCGAATTGACGGAAATCCGATAGATCCTGGACGACTCTGGGTGACCGTCTAAAGACTGTCCGCGATGTTGACCTGGTTTGGGGGGTATATGAAGGTCCGTACGTTTGCCTCCGCAGCCCTGGTCGGGGTGCTCCTGGTCACCGCGCCGCCGCTGGCGGCCCACGCGGCGCCGGCGCCGGCGCCAGCCACCGCGCCGTGCCAGCCGGGTACGCCCGACCAGGCCCCGCCCACGACCCGGTTCCACGATCCGGCCCGACCGGAACTCGGCCCCGAACCGCTCCCGACGGAGCACCCGATCGGCCCGCTGCTCCCGGCGTACCAGCGGTTCGGTGACCTCAGCCAGTCGGAGTTCGCGGCAAGGTACCGCGGTGGCAACTCATGGATCTATCCGCCCGCCGACGGCTTCCTGGTCCTGTTCGACCAGCCGATCAGGTTCGCGCTGACGCTGCGGCCGGGCACCCGGGTCGACCGGTTCGGTTACCCCGGCGGGGCCTACCTCGCCCCGGCCGGCACCCTCTTCCTCCAGCGGGCGCTGCCACCGCAGAACCTCAACACACCGACCGGGACGACCCGGGCCAACTACCACCTCTACTGCGTGCTGAAGGCGTTCCGGGTGGACTCCGGGCCGATCGCCCCCTGGTTCGAGCAACTCGGCCTCGGGCTTCAGTACAAGCTCGAGCAGCGCCACCTGCCCGACGCCGGGGCGGCACCCAGCGTCAACTGGCTGCTCCAGCAGGGCTACCTGGTCGAGGAACGACCCTAGGCACGAGGGCGCCCGGACCCCGTACACCGCCGGCGACGTCGCACCCGTCGCCGGCGGTGTCACGGCCGATCAGGCCGGGGATTCGGTACGGTCGCCCGCCCACTGCACGTGGAAGCTGCCCTCGACGTCGACGCGCTGGTACGTGTGCGCGCCGAAGTTGTCCCGCAGCCCCTGGATCAGGGCGGCGGGGAGCCGGCCGCGACGCAGCCCGTCGAAGTACGACAGCGACGAGGCGAACGCCGGCACCGGGATCCCGGCCTCGGTGGCGAAGTGCACCACCCGGCGCCAGCTCCCGATGCTCTCCGAGACGATCTTCGCGAAGTACGGCGCCACCAGCAGGCTCGGCAACTGCGGGTCGGCGTCGTACGCCTCCCGGATCCGGTCCAGGAACCGGGCCCGGATGATGCAGCCGCCCCGCCAGATGGTGGCCATCGCGCCCCGGTCGATGTCCCAGCCGAACTCCTCGCTGCCGGCCTGGATGTGGTCGAAGCCCTGCGCGTACGCGACCACCTTCGAGGCGTACAGCGCCTTGCGCACGTCGTCCACGAACGCGTCCCGGTCGGTCACGGTCGCCTGGCCACCGGCGTCGCCGAACAGCTCACGGGCGGCGGCCCGCTGGTCGGCGTGCCCGGACAGCGACCGGGCGAAGGTGGCCTCGGCGATGCCGGTGATCGGCACACCCAGGTCCAGTGCGCTCTGCACGGTCCAGCGCCCGGTGCCCTTCTGCTCGGCCTGGTCCAGCACCACGTCCACGAACGGCTTGCCGGTCCGGGCGTCGGTGTGGCCGAGCACGTCGGCGGTGATCTCGATCAGGAACGACTCCAGGTCGCCCTCGTTCCAGGTGCGGAAGATGTCGGCCAGCTCGCCCGGCGACGCGGAGAGCCCCTCCCGGAGCAGGTCGTACGCCTCCGCGATGAGCTGCATGTCGGCGTACTCGATGCCGTTGTGGACCATCTTCACGAAGTGTCCGGCGCCGTCCGGGCCGACGTGCGTGCAGCACGGGGCACCGTCCACCTGCGCGGCGATCGACTCGAAGATCGGCCCGAGCTTCGCGTACGCCTCGACCGAACCGCCCGGCATGATGCTCGGGCCGAGCAGTGCGCCCTCCTCGCCACCGGAGACACCGGTGCCGACGAAGTGCAGCCCGTGCGCGCGCAACGACTCCTCGCGCCGCCGGGTGTCGGCGAAGTGGGCGTTGCCGCAGTCGATGATGATGTCGTCGGTGTCGAGCAGCGGGATCAGTTCCTCGATCACGGCGTCGGTGGGGCCACCGGCCTTGACCATGATGATCACCGCGCGCGGGCGGGCGAGCGATGCCACGAAGTCCGACATCGATTCGCTCGGTACGAACTCGCCCTCGTCGCCGTGCTCGGCGATCAGGCTCCGGGTACGGTCGGCGGACCGGTTGTGCACCGCCACCGGGTAACCGTGGCGGGCGAGGTTACGGGCCAGGTTCCGGCCCATCACGCCCAGACCGGTGACGCCGATCTGCGCGCTGCCCACCGCCGGTTGCCCGGTCGCTGCCTGTTCGGCCATGCTTCTCTCCCTCGATCCGTCTGCGTTGACCATGCTGCCAGCGTTCTTCCGCCCCAGCCGCCGGCCCAGGTATGTGATCTTCCTCTATGGTGTCCGTCGCCACCCGACTCATCGGTGCCCGTCCCGGTCACCGGAACGGGACGGCCCACCGGTGGGTAGGCTCGACCGCAGACTCCACACGATCGATCCGGCGATGGTCACCACGATCACCCCGAGGGTAAGCGGGATCGGCAGTTTGCCGACATCGGTCTCGGCCAGGATGAGTTTCACCCCGGCGAAGGCCAGCAGCACGGCGAGGCCGTAGTGCAGCCGGCTGAACCGGCGGAGCAGGCCGGCGAGCAGGAAATAGAGGCTCCGGAGTCCGAGGATCGCGAACGCGTTGGCCGACCAGAGCACAAACGTGTCGGTGGTGATGGCCAGGATGGCGGCGATCGAGTCGACCGCGAAGATGAGGTCGCTCGCCTCGATCGAGACCAGTACGACGAAGAGCAGGGTGACCCGGCGCCTGCCATTTGTCCGGGCCACGAACCGACCGTCGTGATAACGGGCGTCGGTGGGCAGGATTCGCCGGATCAGGCGTACCACCGGGTTTCGCTCGGGTTGCACCTTCCGGTTGTGCCGGAACGCCATCTGGTAACCCGTGTAGATCAGGAACGCGCCGAATATGTACGCGGTCCAGAAGAACGTACGCAGCAGTTCCGCCCCGGCGAAGATGAACGCCAGACGAAAGCCGAGCGCGCCGATCACGCCCCAGAAGAGCACCTTGTGCTGGTAGGCCGCGGGTACGGCGAAGTAGGTGAAAATGAGCGCGAAGACAAAAACGTTGTCGATGGAGAGCGTCTTCTCGATGAGGTAGCTGGCGTAGTAGGCGGTGCCGGCCGACGATCCCTGCCACCACCAGAGCAGTACGCCGAAGACGAGGCCGGCGGTGATCCAGATCCCGCTCCAGATCCCGGCCTCGCGCAGCCCGACAACGTGGTTGTCCCGGTGCAGCAGCAGGTCGACGGCGAGCATGGCGGCGATGACGAGAGCCAGCGCCATCCAGGCCCAGCCGGGAACGGCGGCGGTCACCCCGGCCGCCGCGTTGTCGTCACCGGTGCCGCATACCCCACCAAGCGGGGTTTATCGCCCGTGAACGGAGCTGGTAGTCGTCCGGGCGGGGCTGGACGTACGCCGTCCGGGCGGCACAATAGCGGGCAGTCGGCGTGGGGGAGGGCGAGTGCGCATCCTGTTGGTCGAGGACGACAGTCGGGTCGCGGCCGCGATGGCGTCGGCGCTGACCCGCCGTGGGTTCGACATCGAACAGGCGTCCACCGCCGCCGCGGCACTCGCCGCCGCCCCGTGTGACCTGGTCCTGCTCGACCTCACCCTGCCCGACGGCGACGGCGTCGAGGTGTGCCGGACGCTGCGGCAGCGCACCCCCCAACTCGGCATCATCGCGGTCACCGCGCGTGGCGAGGAGCGTGACCGGGTGCTCGGGCTGCGGGTGGGCGCGGACGACTACGTGGTGAAGCCGTTCTCCATGGCGGAGCTGCACGCCCGGATCGAGGCGGTGCTGCGCCGGGGGACCTACAGCGCGGCGCCGCGTACGGTGATCGAGGCGGGTCGGATCAGGATCGACGTGACCGCCCGGTCGGCCGAGGTCGACGGGGCGCCGGTCGCGCTGACCCGCAAGGAGTTCGACATCCTGATGTCGCTGGCCCGCCAACCCGGGCTGGTGGTGCCCCGGGACCGGATCCTGCTCGACGTCTGGCAGACCACCTGGACCGGCCGGCACACGGTCGAGGTGCACGTCGGGTCGCTGCGGGCCAAACTCGGCGACCCCGGCCTGGTGGAGACCGTCCGGGGCGTGGGCTACCGGCTCCGGACCGGGTGAGCGGGAGCCGCCGTGCGCCGCCGTCTCGTTCTCAGCTACCTGCTGCTGATGGTCCTGGTGCTGATCGCCCTGGAGATCCCGCTCGCCTTCACCCTGGCCACCGCCGAGACCGACCGGGTACGCGCCGACCGGCTCGCCGACGCGACCCGCTTCTCCTCGCTCTCCGGACCGGCCCTGCGGGGCGGGGCGACCGGTGGCGTGAGCGCCGAACTGGACCGCTACGCGGAGCTGTACGGGATCGACGCGGCCCTCGTCGACCGGGACCGTACGGTTGTCCTGCGGACCCCGAGCTACCGTCCCGACCCGGCGCTGGTGGAGTCCGCCACCCGGGCTTCGCTGGCCGGGCAGCAGTCCGCCGACCCGGGACTGGTCTGGCCCTGGGACAGCGATCCGTTGGTCGTCTCGGTGCCGGTGAGCGAGAGCGGCGAGGTGCTCGGTTCGGTGATCATCTCGTCGCCGACCGGCCGGATTGGGCGCAGCACGCTCTCCTGGTGGCTGGCGCTCGCGGTGATCGGCGCGCTCGCCGTACTCGCCTGTGTGCTGACCGCGTTCCGGCTGGCCGGTTGGGTGCTGCGGCCGGTCACCGTGCTCGACGCGGTGACCCACGAGATCGCCGAGGGTGACCGGGCGGCCCGGGCCCCGCACCGGGTCGGTCCCCCCGAGCTGCGCCGGCTCGCGGCCAGCTTCAACGACATGGCCGACGCGCTCTCCGACGCGATGGAACGGCAACGGGCCTTCGTCGCCCACGCCAGCCACCAACTGCGCAACCCGCTCACCGCGCTGCGGCTGCGGGTGGAGGAGTTGGGACCGAGCGTCGTCGACGAGGAGGGCCGGACCGAGCACCGGCTGGCCCTGGAGGAGAGCGACCGGCTCGCCCAGGTGCTCGACGGCCTGCTGACCCTGGCCCGCGCGGAGCGGGGGGCGGACAAGATGGTGGTGGTCGACGCCGCCGAGGTGGCGGTCTCCCGGGTCCGGGCCTGGGAGCCGCTGGCCCGCCGCCGGTCCATCCAGCTCACCGTGAACACACCCCCGACCCCGGCGTACGCGACCGCCGCGCCGACCGCCCTGGACCAGTCCCTGGACGCCCTGATCGACAACGCGGTCAAGTTCACCGACGAGGGCGGGAAGATCGAGGTGTCGGTCTACAAGCTCGACGGCGGGGTGGCGATCCACGTCCGGGACAACGGCCGGGGGATGACCTCCGCCCAGCTCAAGCACGCCACCGAACGGTTCTGGCGGGCGGCGGACGCGCAGAACATCTCCGGCGCGGGGCTCGGTCTGACCATCGTGGCGGTGCTGGTGGACGTCTCCGGTGGGCGGCTGACCATGCGGCAGGCGATCCCCCGGGGCCTGGACGCGGCGCTCTGGTTCCGTACGCCGGACGAGTCCCCGTAACCGCCGTCCGGCCCGAGGCGAAGTCCGGCGTCAGGGTTTGCTGGCGCGGTAGTACTCGGCGGCGCCCGGGTGCAACGGCAGCGGGGAGGTGGCGATCGCCGACTGGATGCTCATCCGTCCCGCCGCCGGGTGCGCCCGCCCCAGCTCGATCCGGCGCTCCATCAACAGCCTGGTCAGCTCGTAGACCAGGGTCTTGGGCAGGTGGGCCGAGACGACCAGGTAGTTGGGGTCGGCGACGGTGGTGGCCGGGGTCAGCCCGTACACCGAGCTGGGGATGTCCCGGCTGACGTACACCTGGCTGTAGCTCTGCCGCATCGGCTCGGTCCACTCGCCGAGGTCGACGATCCGCGACGGGGTACGCCGGACCAGTTCCGCCACCGCCTGCACCGGCAGCCCGCCGGAGAAGACAAAGCCGTCGATCTCGCCGTTCTCCAGCGCGGCGACCGAGGCGTCCAGTCCGAGTCGCCGGGTGTCCACCGAGCCGGGACCGAGCCCGGCGACGTCGAGCAGCCGGCTCGCGGTGATCTCCGTGCCGGAGCCGGGCGCGCCCACCGACACCCGTCGACCGCGCAGGTCCGCGAGGCGGTGGATCGGCCCGTCGGCGCGGACCACCAGGTGCAGCAGGTCGTCGTAGATCCGGGCCACCCCGACCACGGCGGGCGAGTCACCGGGACTGCTCGGCAGCGTGTCCGCCTGGGTGAAACCCAGCTCGGCGCTGCCGCGCGAGATCAGTTCGACGTTCTCGGCCGACGCCGCGGTCACCACCACGCTGGCCCGTACGCCCGGGATCTCCCGGTTGATGATCGTCACCAGCGACTGGCCGAACGCGTAGTAGACGGCGGTGGGACTGCCGGTGGCGATCCGGATCCGTACCTGCTCGGCCGGCGCGTCGACGCACGCGCTCACCAGCACCGTCAGGAGGGCGGCGCAGAGCGCGAAGGTGGCCCGCCGGGCCGAGTGTGGTGACCCGTCCGGGGGCGGCGGGATGAGGGCCAAGGGTCGTGATCTCCGGCGGAAGTAGGGGGCGCCGCGGCAAGTCTGGCCCACCCACTTCGTCCGTGCATACCGACCGAACGGTCGACCCGCCGGGCGTGCCCGTCTCCGGTGCTCGCCGCCGCCGGACCGCCGCCCGGCGGGCCGTGCCCCTACCCCGCGAGGTCGAGCTGATCTCCCGAGCGCACCGCCGCGAGCAGGCGTTGGGTGTCCGGTCCGACCTCCACGCTGACCAGGTAGCAGCCGGACCGGCGCCGCAGGGTGGCTCGGGCGTCGAGCAGTTGGGCGCCCCGGATGAGCATGGCGGCGAGGTCGGGGTCGGCCACCCGTACGCCGAGGATGTTCTTGTGCAGGTGCCGCCCGGCGGCGGTGAGCACCGACCGCCACAGTGCCTCGGCCAGCCGGGGACGCCACAGGTGCCGGGCGCTCGACCCGCCGGTCACGGCCGGGTCCAGCATCGCCGTGCGGCCCTGGGACCACGCGGCCGACATCAGCGTGGAGTAGCCGGGGCGCTGGCCGGTCGGGACGTAGAGCCGGTGCAGTTGGTAGCGGCGGCGGAGCCCGGCGACGGTCGTCTCGCGGGTCACCGCGACGCCGAGCCGGCCCAGCAGGTAGGCCATCTGCTGGGCCGCCGCCTGCTGGCCGAACTCGGCCACCAGTACGCCGTGCGCGCCGTAGGTGTCGCGCGGGCGGTTCCCCGGGGTCGTGCCCAGCGGGGTGCACCGGACCAGCGCGGCGACCTCCAGCGCTTCGACCAGGACCGGCCAACCCAGCCACGGGAGGTTGCCGTTCTCGCCGGTCGGCCGTGTGGTTCTGAGCTGCGTTATCTCCGCCATCGATCTGCTCCCGGCTGGTTTGGCACGGTTTCCACCAGCGTGGATCGGCCGGGTCGGCACGGGAAGAGCGGGCACGGAGTCTTGAGGGAATCTTGCGGGTGTCCCGGGTCGGACCGGCCGGACCGGTCGGGGCCGATCGGTCCGGGGCAGGCTTACTGCCCCCGGTAGGCCCGCACCACGGAGGCCGGTATACGACCCCGCTCGGAAACGTCGTAACCGTTCTTGGTCGCCCATTCCCGGATAGCCCGGTTCTGGTCGCGGTCGGTCCGACTCGCACCTCTCGCGCCGCCGCGCTGGCCGGATCCGCGGGTCTCGCCGGAAGCGCGACCCATGCGGGTGCCTGCGGCGATGAAGCCGTCCAATGCCTTGCGCAACTTGCCGGCGTTCTTCTCGGACAGGTCGATGGTGTAGTTGACGCCGTCGAGACCGAACTCGACGGTGCGGTCGGCCTTGCCGCCGTCCAGGTCGTCGGTTAGCAGGGTGATCACCTGTTTTGCCATGGTGTTGCCTCCATTAACGAATTCATCGTTGTGTGCAATGTGTTCCACAGAGTTTGTCCCATCGCCGGGGATTTTGCAACGTAATCGCTATTCGCCGGTGCGCCGGTACAGTTTTGCGAGGCCGGCATTGCCGGCACTGGGCCGCCCGGGAACCCACTGGAATCGTCTTGTGCGGCGTGTCAGGATCATGGGATGAGCCACGAACGGTCGGCCGAGGTGCCGGCGTCGCGTACCGGTCGCCGCACGCCGCACCGGGGGACGCTGGCGTCGGCGTCGGGGCGTTGAGTGCGCGGTGGCGGGCGCCTGCCGACCGTCCGGCGGGGTTCTCGGCGACTTTTTGGACATAAGCCCGAAGATGCCCGTCCGGCATGCTCGCGTGCGTCCACATGTGGTAGTTAGGTGAGGCTAACCTTTGGAGGCTTCGTGGTCGTCTCGCAACTCCCGTCGTCCGTGCCTACCGGACGAGCCATCGCCGATCTGCTCGAACGCCAACAGGAGCGTGAGTCGGGCGCCCGTACCTACGCGCGCTCGCTGCCGATTCTGCCGGTCCGCGCACACGGCATGGTGGTGGAGGGGGCGGACGGCCGACGTTACCTCGACTGCCTCTCCGGCGCCGGCACGCTCGCACTCGGACACAACCATCCGGTTGTCGTCGACGAGATCCGACGGGTGCTCGACTCCGGTGCGCCGCTGCACGTGCTGGACCTGGGCACGGTCGAGAAGGACGAGTTCACCACCACGCTGCTGGCGACGATGCCCGGCGGTCCGGAGGGCTGGCGGCTGCACTTCTGCGGGCCGGCCGGGACCGACGCGGTCGAGGCGGCGCTGAAACTCACCCAGACCGCGACGGGCCGCAGCGGCGTACTCGCGTTCACCGGGGGATACCACGGGATGACCGCCGGAGCGCTCGCGGTCAGCGCCAACGTCGCGATCAAGACACCGCTGCCGCCGGCCGCGTTCGAGGTCACCCGACTGCCCTTCCCGTACGACTACCGGTGCCCGTTCGGCGTGGGCGGCGGTATGGCGGCCGACATCGCCGCCCGGTACGTCGAGACGATGCTCACCGACTCGCACTCCGGTGTGGTGCCGCCGGCCGCGATGATCCTGGAACCGGTGCAGGGGGAGGGCGGCACCGTGCCGGCCCCCGACGGCTGGCTGCGCGAGATGCGTCGGCTCACCGGCGCGCACGGCATTCCGCTGATCGTGGACGAGGTGCAGACCGGGGTCGGCCGCACCGGCGCGTTCTGGGCCGTCGAGCACGCCGGTGTGGTGCCGGACGTCCTGGTCATGTCGAAGGCGATCGGCGGCAGCCTGCCACTGGCCGTGATCGCCTACCGCGAGGAACTGGACACCTGGCGGCCGGGCGCGCACACCGGCACGTTCCGCGGCAACCAGCTGGCCATGGTCGCCGGCACCGCCACCATCCGGCACGTCCGCGAGGCGGGCCTGGTCGAGCGGGCCGCCGTGCTCGGCGATCGGATGCTGCACGAACTCCGGCTGCTCCAGGGGCAGCAGTCCGCCATCGGCGACGTACGCGGCCGGGGACTGATGATCGGCCTGGAGATCGTCGAGCCGGACGGGGAGGCGAACGGCATCGGCGCCCGCCCCGCCGCCCCCGAACTCGCCCGGCTGATCCGGGGCGAGTGCCTGGACCGTGGCCTGATCGTCGAGTTGGGCGGCCGGGACGACGCCGTGGTACGACTGCTCCCCCCGCTGGTCATCACCGACCCCCAGGTCGACGCGGTGCTGACCCGACTCGCCGACGCGGTCCGGGCCGCCCAGCGGGCCTACCCCGGACCGCGCGCGTGAAGCCCACCGACAGCACGGCCGACAGCGCGCTCGCCGGTGGGGCCGACGGGCCCGAAGCGCTGGGCCCACTCATCGACGTGGCGCTGGAGGCGCTGCGCCTCGGCGCTCACCGGCGGGGCGGCCCACTTCCCGCCGGCACGCCCGACGAACTGGCCCGCGCGGTCGTCGCGGCGGCCGGGGCGGAACTGCTGCCCGAACGGGGCATCGGGGCGTCGGCCGCGCTCGCCACCCTCGGCACCGGGCTCACCGCCGGCACCGCCGACCCGGCCGACCCGTACTGCGCCGGGCACCTGCACTGCCCGCCGCTGGCCGTGGCGGTGGCCGCCGAGGTGGTCGCCGCCGCGTTGAACCCGTCGCTCGACTCCTGGGACCAGGGGCCGTCGGCGACCGAACTGGAGCCACTGGTCGTGGCGACCCTCGCCCGGCTGGTCGGCTACCGGCCCGACGCCTCGGCCGGGGTGGTCACCTCCGGTGGCACCGAGTCCAATCTGATGGGACTGCTGCTGGCCCGGGACGCGGCGGTGCTGGCCGCCACCGGAGCCCAGGCCGCCACCGTGGGACTCGGCGCCGTCGGCTCACGACTGCGCTTCTTCTGCGCCGAGGTCGCCCACTTCTCGGTCCGGCGCAACGCCGCCCTGCTCGGGCTCGGCGAGGAGGCGGTGATCCCGGTCCCGGTCGACCACGCGTACCGGATGGATCCGGCCGCGCTCGCCGACCGGCTGGCGGCGACCGTACGGGCCGGTGGTCTGCCGGCGGCGGTGGTGGCGACCGCGGGCAGCACCGACTTCGGCAGCATCGACCCGCTGCCGGAGATCGCCGAGATCGCCGCCCGGCACCGCGCCTGGCTGCACGTCGACGCCGCGTACGGCGGTGGCGCGCTCTTCTCCGACCGGCTCTCCGGTCTGCTCGACGGGCTGGACCGGGCCGACTCGGTCGCGCTCGACCTGCACAAACTCGGCTGGCAACCGGTCGCGGCCGGGGTCTTCCTGACCGCCGACGCGGCCACCCTCGCCCCGCTGTCCCAGCGGGTGGCCTACCTCAACCCCTCCGACGACGAGGCGGCCGGCTATCCGAGCCTGCTCGGGCACTCGCTGCGCACCACCAGACGGGTGGACGCGTTCAAACTGGCGGTCACCTTCCGGGCCCTCGGCCGAACCGGGATGGGCCGGCTGGTCGACGCCGTGCACCACCTGGCCCTGCACGCGGCGGCCCGGGTGCGGGCCGACCCCCACCTCGAACTCGCCGCCGACCCGGTGCTGAGCACCGTGGTCTTCCGCTACCGGGCCGGTGCCCGTAGCGGTACGGTCAACGCCGCGCTGCGCCGACGACTGCTCACCGAGGGGGCGGCGGTGGTCGGCCGGACCGAGGTCGGCGACACGGTCTGGCTCAAGCTCACCCTGCTCAATCCACACGCGACCACCGCCGACGTGGACGCGCTGCTCGACCTGGTGGTCCGGGCTGGCACCGCCGAAGAGCGGTCGGAGCCGGTCGGCACCGCCGGACAGCGGTCGGAGCCGGTCGCCGCAGAGAACCGGTCGGCCGTCCTGTCGCAACGCACCGGCGACATCGCCGAGGAGGTCAACCGATGAACGACGAGACCGAGTACGACCTGGTCGGTGTGGGACTCGGGCCGTTCAACCTCGGGCTCGCCGCGCTCGCCGAACCGCTCGCCGGACTCCGTACGCTGTTCCTGGACGCCCGCCCCGGCTTCGCCTGGCACCCTGGTCTGCTGTTGGAGGGTGCCCAGTTGCAGGTGCCGTTCCTCGCCGACCTGGTCTCCCTGGTCGACCCCACCAGCCGCTGGTCCTTCCTGTCCTACCTGCGCGAGCAGGACCGGCTCTTCCCGTTCTACTTCGCCGAGCGCTTCCACGTGCCGCGCCGCGAGTACGACCACTACTGCCGGTGGGTGGCCGAATCGCTCCCCTCCTGCCGGTTCGGCGCCCGGGTGGACGGGCTGCGCTGGTCGCCCCGGGCCGGCCGGTTCCTGCTCGACACCACCGACCCGACGACCGGTGTCACCGGCCGGGTCGCCGCCCGGCACGTGGTGCTCGGGGTCGGCACCCAGCCCGTCGTTCCCGAGCCACTGGCCCACCTGGTCGGCGACCACGTCTTCCACGCCGGTGACTATCTCGACCGACTCCCGGCGCTGCGTGGCGCACGGGACGTGACCGTGGTCGGCTCCGGGCAGTCCGGCGCCGAGGTCTTCCTGGACCTGCTCCGCCGCGCACCGGAACACCACTGGCGGGTACGTTGGCTCACCCGCTCTCCGGCGTTCGCCCCGATGGAGTACTCCAAGCTCGGGCTGGAACACTTCACCCCGGACTACACCGCGTACTTCCGTGACCTGCCCGAGTCCACCCGGGACGCTCTCGTACCGGCGCAGTGGCAGCTCTACAAGGCGATCAGCGCCGAGACCATCGACGAGATCCACACCCTGCTCTACGAGCGGTCGGTCGGCGGCGAGCGACCCGAGGTGAGCCTGACCGCGAACGTGGCGATCGAGGCCGCTCGCGCCACCGCCGACGGATACCTGCTCTCCTGCCGGGAGACCAGGCAGGACCGGGCGTTCGAGCTGCGTACCGAGCGGGTGGTGCTGGCGACCGGTTACGCCGCCCGTCGGCCCGCGCTGCTCGACCCGCTGGTCGACCTGGTCGACTGGGACCAGCGCGGACGCTACCGGGTGGACGGCGACTACCGGGTCACGCTCGCCCCGGAGGTCTCCGGCTCGCTCTTCGTGCAGAACGCCGAACTGCACACCCACGGCGTCGGTACGCCCGACCTGGGACTCGGGGCGTGGCGCGCCGCCACCATCCTGAACGCGGTCACCGGTGGCACCGCCTACCGGCTGCCGACCCGGACCGCGTTCACCGGGTTCGGCGTGCCCGACGACGCGATCACCGGTTCCGGCGTACCCGACGACGCGATCACCGACGAGTCACCCGTTGCCGAAGGAGCCCCGTGCCCCCGCACGTCCCCGTAGCGCCCGCCACCGCACCGGCTGTCCCCGCACCGCCCGGCACAGCAGCACCGCCCGGAACCGCAGCAGCACCGCCCGGCACCGCACCGCCGGCACACCTCGCACCCGAGCACTGGACCGCCGCCGGTCGTACGCTGCTGGCCCGCACCATCGCCGAGATGGCGTACGAGGAGATGGTCTTCCCGGAGCCGGACGGTTCGTCGGAGCGGTGGCGGCTCGACCTGCCTGGCGGCGTCGGCTACTCCTTCCGGGCCGACCGGGGCACGTTCGGCGCCTGGCGGATCCAGTCGTCGAGCCTGGTTCGACATTACGAGGGCCGGGATCGCGAGGCCAGCGACCCGAGCCAGTTCGTGGTGGACGCGGCCGACGTGCTCGGCCTGTCCCGTTCGGTCCTCGCCGACCTGGTCCGGGACCTCACCGCCACGCACGCCGCCGACGCCCGGCTGCACGCCCGCGCGATCCCGGCCGCGGACCTGGTCGACCTCTCCCACGAGGACCTGGAGTCGCACCAGACCGGCCACCCCTGCATGTTCGTCAACAAGGGCCGGCTCGGCTTCTCCACCGCCGACACCGCCCGCTTCACCCCGGAGGCGGCCGGCGAGTTCCGGCTGGTCTGGATCGCGGTCGCGCCGGAACTGGGACGGTTCACCGCCGTACCCGGTCTCGACCCGGAGGCGCTGCTCGCCGACGAACTGGACCCGGCCACCCGGGCCGGCTTTGCCGCCCGGCTGCGCGACCGGGGCGGCGACCCGGAGACGTACGTCTGGCTGCCGGTGCACCCGTTCCAGTGGGACGAGGTGGTGCTGCCCCTGTTCGCCCCGCAGATCGCCGAGGGCAGCCTGGTCTACCTCGGTGAGAGCGCCGACCGCTACCGCCCGTTGCAGTCGATCCGGACCCTGACCAACCTGGACCGGCCGGACCGGCGCAACGTCAAGATTCCGCTGATGATCCGCAACACGTTGGTCTGGCGGGGGCTCTCCGAGGCGCAGACCACCTGCGCGCCCCGGCTGACCACCTGGCTGCGCGAGTTGCGCGACGGCGACCCGTTCCTGCGCGACGAGTGCCGGGTGGTGATGCTCGGCGAGGTCGCCTCGGTCACCGTGCCGCACCCGACCTTCCGGGCGCTGCCGGACGCGCCGTACCGGTACCAGGAACTGCTCGGTGCGATCTGGCGCGAACCGGTGCACGGCCACCTGGCACCCGGGGAACGGGCCCGGACGATGGCCGCCCTGCTGCTGGAGGGGAGCGACGGTCGGCCGGTGATCGGGGAACTGGTCGAACGCTCCGGACTGGGCGCGCGTGAGTGGCTGCGCGCGTACCTCCGGGCCCTGCTGCCGCCGCTGCTGCACTACCTCTACCGTTACGGCGCCTCCTTCACCCCGCACGGGGAGAACGTGGTGCTGATCAGCGACGTGGCCGAGCGGCCGATCCGGATCGCGCTGAAGGACTTCGGAGCCGACGTCGAACTGCTCCCGTTCGACCTGCCGGAGTACGCCCGCATCCCGGCCGAGGCCCGGGAGCGCCTGCACCGCTGGCCGGCTCGTGACCTGGCGCACTCGATTCTCTCCGCGATCTGCGCCGGGCACTTCCGTTTCCTCACCGACATCGTGCGGCGGCACCTGGCTGTGCCGGAGCGGGAGTTCTGGGCGCTGGTCCGGGAACCGATCGACGCCTACCACCGACGCTTTCCCCAGCTTGCCGACCGGTTCGCCTGGTTCGACCTGCTCGGCCCGGAGTTCGGTCGGGTGGCGCTGAACCGGGAGCAGTTGCTCGGCGGCGGGTTCCACGACCGGGCCGAACGCGACGCCGAGTTCGACGTCATGCACGGCACCCTCGCCAACCCGCTGTACGACGCGACCGGGGTCGACGGGACGCGTGCCGATGGGGACTGACATGTGGACGGCCGCGCCACCCGGACTGGTGCCCGAGGTCTGGCGGCGGGTCTGCGACGCGCTCGCCGCCAAGATGATCGCCGAACTCGCGTTCGAACGGGCGCTGACCCCCGCCCCGCTCGGGGCCGACCGCTACCGGGTGCCGGTGACGCCCGAGATCGGGTACGACTTCCGGGGTCGGCCGGTCGCCATGGACTCGTGGCGGATCGAACCGGGCACGCTGGTCCGGGTGGCGGACGGGGTGGCCGAGCCGGCGGACCCGTACCGGCTCCTGCTCGACCTGCACCGGGCCTGGGGGCTCGACCCGGCGGTCACCGCGTTGACCGTGGGCGAGCTGGCCGCGACCCTGTCGTCGGACGCCTGGCTGCTGCACACCGGCCTGCCCGCCGCCGAACTGGCCGAACTGCCGCACCTCGAACTGGAGGGGTACCAGACCGGCCACCCGTGGATCTTCGCGAACAAGGGCCGGGTCGGCTTCTCGTACGCCGACCGGCGTCGCTACGCGCCCGAGGCCCGCCACGCCGAGCCCCTGCACTGGATGGCCGCCCACCGCGAGCTGGCCGGTTTCCACGCCGTACCGGGGTTGGACGAGGCGGCGTTGCGCGAGCGCGAACTCGACCGGCACACCCGGGACCGCTTCACCGCCGTGCTCGCCGCCCGGGGACTGGACCCGACCGAGTACGTCTGGCTGCCGGTGCACGAGTGGCAGTGGAACGAGGTGGTGCTGCCGTTGTTCGCGGCGGAGCTGGCCCGGGGGCGGATCGTGGCGCTGGGCGAGGCACCGGACCGGTACCGGGCGCAGCAGTCGATCCGTACCTTCGGCAACGTGTCCCGACCCGACGGCCTGGACGTGAAACTGCCGTTGTCCATTCTCAACACCATGGTCTACCGGGGCATCCCGACCGAACTCGTCGAGGCCGCCCCGCACAGCACCGCGTGGATGCACGGCATCCGCGACGCCGACCCGTTCCTGCGCGACGAGTGCCGGGTCATCCTGCCCGGCGAGGTGGCGGCGGTGGCGGTCCGGCATCCGGTCTTCGACGCGCTCCCCGAGGCGCCGTACCGCTATCGGCAACTGCTCGGGGTGATCTGGCGTGAACCGGTGGCGGGCCGGCTCGACCCGGGCGAGCGGGCCCGTACGCTGGCCGCGCTGCTGCACGTCGACCCGGCCGGTCGGGCGTTTGTCGCCGAGCTGGTCGCGCGGTCCGGGCAACCGCCGGCGCGCTGGCTCGCCGCCCTCTTCGCCGCCGTCCTCCCGCCGCTGCTGCACCTGCTCTACCGGTACGGCATCGGGCTCAACCCGCACGGCGAGAACGCGATCGTGGTCTACGACCGGGGCGACGTCCCGGTCCGGCTGGCGGTGAAGGACTTCGTCGACGACATGAAGCTGCTCGACGAGGACCTGCCGGAGTATTCCGACCTGCCGGAACAGGCGCTTGGCGTGTTGATGCGGTTCGGTGCGCAGGAGCTGTCCGGCTCGATCGTCAAGTCCCTGCTGATGTGTCACTTCCGCTATCTCGCCCCGCTCTGCGCCGAGCAGCTCGGGGTGCCGGAGGAGGAGTTCTGGCGGTTGGCGCGGGCCGAGATCCTGGACTACCAGGAGCGGTTCCCCGAGCTGGCCGAGCGGTTCGCCCGATTCGACCTGCTGGCTCCCGAGTTTGCCCGGGTCTGCCTGAACCGGGAACGGCTGCTGCCCGGCGGTTACCACGACCGGGCCGAGCGGGACGCCTCGTTCCACATCGACGTCGCGCCGGTCGCGAATCCGCTCTGGCGGCCTGATCCCGGACCCGACCCGGATCCCGGACCCGTGGCCGGGACGGTGGACCGGTGAGCCCGCCGGTGTTCCCGATGCCGGTGGAGCGGCTGCGGGCCGAGGTGGCCTCGGGTCGGATCGACAACGTCCTGGTCGCCGTACCGGACCTCCAGGGGCGGTTGCAGGGCAGCCGGCTCGACGGCGAGCACTTCTGCGAACGGGTGCTGCGGGACGGCTTCGCCGCCTGCGTCTACCTGCTCGCGGTGGACGTGGAGATGAACACCGGACCGGGTTACGCCGTCGACCCGTGGGCCGCCGGCTTCGGCGACCTCACCCTCACCCCGGACATCGGTACGCTGCGCGAACTGCCCTGGGACCCGGGGACCGCGCTGGTGATCGCCGACGCGTACCGCCCCGACGGCCAGGTGGTCGGGTACGCGCCCCGGCAGGTGCTGCGTACCCAACTCGACCGGCTGGCCGAGCGGGACCTGGTCGCGTACGCCGGCACCGAGCTGGAGTTCATCCTGTTCCGGGAGAGCTTCCAGGCGGCACACGACCGGGACTACCGGGCGCTGCGTACCGCCACCCGGCACAACGTGGACTACTCGATCGCCGGGGTGACCGAGATCGACCCGGTGCTCCGGCGAATCCGGCGCGAGATGCGGCAGGCCGGGCTCCGCCTCGAGTCGGCGCGCGGCGAGGTCCACCCCGGACAGTACGAGATCGTCTTCCGCTACGCCGACGCCCTCACCACCTGCGACAACCACACCCTCTACAAGACCGGGGTACGTCAGATCGTCACCCAGGAGGGGTTGGCCGTGACCTTCATGGCCAAGTACGACCAGGGGGAGGGGAACTCCTGCCACGTCCACCTGTCGCTGCGCCACCGTGACGGCACACCGGTCTTCGCCGGTCCCGGCGGCGGGGACCGGGCCGGCATGTCCCCGTTGATGGCACACTTTGTCGCCGGGCAGTTGGCCGGGCTGCGCGAGCTGACCCTGCTCCAGGCGCCCAACGTCAACTCGTACAAGCGGTTGGCCCCGGGCGCCTTCGCCCCGACCGGGGTGGCCTGGGGGTGGGACAACCGGACCTGCCCGATCCGGGTGGTCGGCTCCGGTGACTCGTTACGGATCGAGCATCGGGTGGCCGGCGGCGACGCCAACCCGTACACCGCCGTCGCGGCGATCATCGCGGCCGGTCTGTACGGGATCGAGCGCGAGCTGCCGTTGCCTCCGGCGCTGGTCGGCAACGCCTTCACCGCCGACCTACCCCGGCTGCCCGGGTCACTGGCCGAGGCGGTCAGCCTCTGGGAGGGCAGCACACTGGCCCGGGACGCCTTCGGCGCCGAGGTGGTCGACCACTACGCCGCCGCCGCGCGAGCCGAACTGGCGGAGTTCGACCGCGCCGTCACCGACTGGGAACGCCACCGGGGCTTCGAACGCCTCTGACCGCCCGCGCCGTTGCGGTCACGGGTTCAGGTGGGTGCGAATGGCCGGGGGGTGGGAGAGGAAGGAGGGCATCGCGAACTCCCAGCCGTAGGAGCCGGCCATCGGAAAGACGACCAGGTCGCCGACCCGGACCTCGGTGACCGTCACGTCCCGGGCGAGGGTGTCCTCGGTGGTGCAGAGTTCGCCGACCACGGTGACCGGGTGCCCCCGTACCGCCGGCCGAGGGTACGGGTGCGGCCACCGGTCAACCGGCAGGACCGCGAACCGGTGCGCGATCTCCCACGAGGTCGGCAACTGGAAGTGGTTGATGCCGCCACGCAGCACCACGAACCAGGTCCCGTACGTCCGCTTCACGTCGACCACCTCGGCGGCGTACCAGCCGGCGTCGGTGACCAGGTAACGACCCGGCTCGAAGACCACCCGACAGTCCGGCGGCGGGGTGAGGTCGGCCAGCCGGTCGCCGAACTCCTTGACGTCGAACGGGTCCTCGCCGCCGAACGGCACCCCGAGTCCACCGCCGACGTCCACCACCCTCAGCTCCAGCCCGTGCGCGGCGGCGGTACGCCGGCTCCAGTCCAGACACCAGCCCACGTACGCGGCGTGTGCGGCGGCGTCGAGGTTGTTCCCCACCACGTGTACGTGAAAGCCGACCACCCGTAGCCGGGGCAGGGTGGCGGCCAGCCGCAGCACGTCCGGCACCTCCTCCTCCGGGATGCCGAACTGGGTGGCCGCGCCGCCCATGGTGAGCGCGCCGGTGACCGCGACGGCCCTCGGGTTGACCCGCAGCGCCACGTCCACCCGGCGGTCCAGCCGTTCGGCGACGGCCTGGAGGCGGTGCAGTTCGAGCGCGCTCTCCACGTTGACCAGATCGACGTCGAGTTCGACCAGCCGATGCAGCAGCCGTTCGGTCTTGGCCGGTCCGGCCGCGACCATCAACCCGCGACCGCCACCGTCGCGGTCTCCCTGCGCGCGGGCGAGGGTGGCCTCGGCGCCCGAGGCGACCTCGAAGCCGTCCACGTGGGGCGCGAGCGCCCGCACCAGCGGAGGATAGGAGTTGGCCTTGACCGCGTAGCAGACGCTGGCCCAGCCGGGTAGCGCGGCGCGCAGCTCGGTCGCCCGCCGGATCGGCACGGCCAGGTCGTACAGGTAACCGCCGAACGGCTCGGCTCCGTCGGCGCTCCGGCTCAGCAGGTGATCCCGGACGACGCCGGGCAGGTCCGTGGCGACCAGCGAGGGCCGTCCGGCGGCGGACGGGGGCAGGTCCAACGGTCGCTCCTGGATAGCGTCGGCGGTCCGGTACGTCGCCCGGTCAGTGGATCACTCCATCATGCCTCGGGCGGGAGAGACCGGCGTGGCTGACCGCCGGGGCTGGTCAGCCCTCCAGGTCGGCGAGGATGCGGGCCAGGATCTCCGGGGTCTGGGCCGGCGGTTCGGCCTCCACACAGACCCGCTCCATGGCCGCCGCGTAGTGGTCGACGTCGTCGCGCTTGTCGAGGTAGAGCGCGCTGGTGAGCTGTTCGATGTAGACCACGTCGGGCAGGTCCCGGTCGGGGAAGCGCAGGATGCTGAACGCGCCGCCGGCCGCGGCGTGTCCACCCGTGGCGAACGGCATCACCTGTAGCCGGACGTTCGGCAGCTTGGTGGCCTCGATCAGGGCACTGATCTGACCGTGCATCACCTCCGGACCGCCGATCGGCCGGCGCAGCGCGGCCTCGTCCACCACCGCCCAGATCTGCGGCGGGTCGGTGCGGGTGAGCAGTTGCTGGCGTGCCATGCGCAGGTTGACCCGGCGCTCGACCTCGTCGCCCGAGGCCGTCCGGTGGCCCAGGAGCACCACCGCGCGGGCGTAGTCCCGGCTCTGCAACAGACCGGGGACAAACTGCACCTCGTACGTGCGGATGAGCGACGACGCGGCTTCGAGCCCGAGGTACGACTGGAACCACTGCGGCAGTACGTCGCCGTACCGGTGCCACCAACCGGGTTCGTTGGCCTCGCGGGCGAGCCCCAGCAACACCTTTCGTTCGTCGTCGTCGTGGACGCCGTAGAGGGTGAGTAGGTCGGCGACGTCGCGTTCCTTGAAGCCGACCCGACCCAGTTCCATCCTGCTGATCTTCGATTCGGACGCGCGAATTTCCCAACCGGCGGTCTCGCGGGTCACGCCGTTCGCCTCGCGTAGCCGACGCAGTTGGGCGCCGAGCAGCATACGCAGCACGGTGGGACCGCTGGCGATGTCGCCGTCGGGCCTCGTAGTCGTCACGCACCGACCTCCCGATGCTCCGAGCAGGCCGAGGGTGGCCGGCTTTGCTGCCGCGTAAGCATGCCATGACCGCGTGCTGTGCGGGACCAGCGGGAGGTCTCGATTTTTGTCGGTGGCCGGTGGGACCATTGCCACCGGCCGCTGCGTGGCGTGGATTCTCCGACGACCAGGATCTTCGGAAGCGACGATCGGGATCCTCGGAAGGTCGGGATGTTCAGACGATCAGGTGGTCGAAATCCCCGTCCCGGGCACCGAGTATGAACGCGGCGATTTCCGCCGGGGTGTAGATCAACGCCGGGCCGTTGGGATCCCGGGAGTTACGCACCGCGATTCCCGCGCCGCCGGGTAGCTCCGCCAGTTCGACGCAGTTCCCGCTGGGATTGCTGCGACGACTCTTCTTCCAAGCCACGGGTGGGAGCTCGGTGGTGGGGATGCCGTTGTATGGCTGATTCATCGAAGTCTCTCTCAACGGCCAGGACCGGCCGGGTTCGGGTCAGGTCGCACCCGGGATCCAGTCCCGGGTGTGGGTTGCCGAGGCGGTACGCCTCCCCTCTCGACCGCGTTGCATGGTCATCTGCACGTGCATCTGCTCTTGCGTCCGCATCGCACAGCGAGCATGATAGCGCTTGTGTAGGTGTGCTCGATTACTCACGGTTAGTAATTGGGCGGTGGGTTGGTCCGTGACGGATCGGGTGCCCGGGGTGACCGGCATCCGGGTCGTACCCGAGCTGATCGGCCTATGAGCAGGCCGCGAAGACAGGAGGCTAGGCAGCGATGCCCGCACCGACCATTGATCCGAGCCAGCGGGACCCGCGCGACGTGGTGTCCACGGACAGTTACCAACCGACCGATCCAGTGTGGATCTTCCGGTCCGGCACCTGGCGCGCCGGTGTCGTCGAGGTCGCCTCGGCGGGTGCCGCCACGGTCACGTACCGGCCGAGCGGGGCCCGGGGCACCGGCGTGGACACCCTGACCGCGCGTTACGTGTTGCCCCGCGCCGACCTCGACCCGCTGGACGCGGTCGGCGGGATGCAGCGTCGTCTCGACGTCGCCCAACTGCACTGACCCGGCCGTCGGCGACGATTCCACACCCGCCGTCGCCCGCCCGGCCGTCCGCCGGTGGCGCCCCACCCGTACCGTCCCACGGGTGGCGGGGACCAACCGTCCGCAGGTCGATCCCGTACCGGTCCGACCGGTGTCGGTGAGCCGGTAGTCGTACCCACTGGATGGCGGCGTACGTCCCGACTAGAGTGACGCCGTGCACCGACGTTTCCCGATCTCCCCGCCGCCCCGCTCCTAGCGGGGCCGTGCGCTCGCCGCGTCGCGCCGTTCCGAGTCGACGCCGCCCGTATCCGGGCCGATCCCGTGTGCCCCGCTTCCGCGACCATCTCCCACTTCCTGTCGCAGGAGCGTCGATCCGTGCTTGTTTCCTCCACGCCGATGGTGGCTGCCCGCCACCGCAGCGGCGTTGACCTGTTCTGTCTTGTCCTCGCCGGCATGTTGTGGGGTACGGGTGGGCTGCTCGGCAGCCTGCTCGGCACTCATGCCGGGCTCTCCCCGGTGGCGGTGGCCACCTACCGGCTCCTGGTCGGCGGCGCGCTGCTCGTCGGAGTGCTGCTGCTCACCGGCCGCCGGCTGCCCCGGGGGCGTACCGCCTGGGCCCGGATCGGGCTGCTCGGGCTGCTCTTCGCGGCCTACCAGGCGTGTTACTTCGGTGCCGTGGCCCTGACCTCGGTGTCACTGGCGACGCTGGTCACCATCGGCACCTCCCCGGTGCTCGTGCTGGCCGCCGACTGGGCCACCACCCGAGAGCGGGCCGGCGCCCGGACGGTCGGCACCGTCGCCCTGGCCGTCACCGGCCTGGGCCTGCTGGTGGGCCTGCCGGCCGGCGGTCACACGTCGGCCGCCGTGCTGGCGAGCACCGGGTTGGCGTTGGTCTCCGCCGCCGGGTTCGCCATGGTCACCCGGCTCGGTGCCAGACCGGTCGCCGGTCTGGACGGCGAGGCCGCAGCCGGGCTCGGCTTCGGTGCCGGCGGGCTGCTCCTGGCCCCGTTCGCGGTGACCACCGTCGGGATGGGATTCACCCCGACCCCGTCCGGCGTGGCCCTGCTGGTCGCGCTCGGTACGGCACCGACCGCGCTGGCGTACGTCCTGTACTTCCGGGGTCTGCGCACCATCGGTGCGAGCACGGCCGTGCTGCTGGCGCTGCTGGAACCGTTGACCGGTGCCGTACTGGCGGCGGTCCTCCTGCACGACCGGCTCGGTGCCGCCGGTCTGGTCGGGGCGGTCCTGCTCGGGGCCGCGGTGGTGCTCGCCGGCACCGCGCCCGCGCGGTCCGGGACGGACTGACCGGGCGCTGCCGCGCCGACCGTCGGGTACGTGAGTGGTGGGCCGCCGACCCTCGTCGGCGGCCCACCGGGCACGGCTGGGTACGCGGTGCGGGGCGGTCGACCGCCCCGCACCATCCGTCAGCCGGCGCCGCAGATGGTCCCGTTCAACCGGAACTCGGCCGGTCGTGGCGTGTTGCCGGAGTGGTTCGCCTGGAAGCCGAAGCTGGCGGTCCCGTTGGTGGCGATGGCGCCGTTCCAGGCGACGTTGCGGGCGCTGACGTTCTGCCCGGTCTGGGTGACCTGCGAGTTCCAGGCGCTGGTGACCTGCTGGCCTCCGGTGAACGACCAGGTCAGGGCCCAGCTTGTCAGCGCGGGCCCACGGTTGGTGATGGTCACGTTCGCGGTGAACCCGCTGGCCCACTGGTTCGTCGACCAGGCGACGGCGCAGGTGGCGGGGCCGCCGGTGGGGGGTGGCGTGGTCGGCGGAGCGGTCGTGGGCGGCGGGGTGGTGGCCGGTGGTGTGGTGGTGGGCGGCGGTGTCCCGTCCACCGGCGGGAAGCGCAGGATCCGGTCGTCGCTCGCCGCGGGCGTACCCCGGCCGTCCCGGTTGCTGGTGGTCACCCAGAGCGTCCCGTCCGGGGCGTACGCGACCGTACGGAGCCGGCCGTACGCGCCGGTGAGCTGGGCTACCGGTGTGCCGACCCCACCGTTGCCGGTGAGCGGCACGGTCCAGAGCCGGGTGCCGCGCAGCGCGGCGACAAAGAGTCGGTTGCCGGCGATGGCCGCCCCGCTGGGCGACGCCTCGGCGGTGGTCCAGGTGACCACCGGGTCCCGGAAACGCGGGTCGTTCGCCCGTCCCTCCACGGTCGGCCAGCCGTAGTTGCCGCCGGGGACGATCAGGTTCACCTCGTCCCAACTGTTCTGCCCGAACTCGCTGGCGTAGAGCCGCCCCTGTCCGTCCCAGGCCAACCCCTGTACGTTGCGGTGGCCCAGGCTGTAGACCAGGGAGCCGGCGGTCGGGTTGTCCGGCGGTACGCTGCCGTCCGGCCGCATCCGCAGGATCTTGCCGTTGCGGCTCTGCGGGTTCTGCGCGCTCGCGGTCTGGCCGGCGTCACCGACACCGGCGTAGAGCATCCCGTCCGGGCCGAAGCCGATCCGGCCGCCGTCGTGCACGTTCGCCCGGGCCAGGCCGGTGAGGATCGGTTGCTGGGTCTGTGGGGCGGTCAACCGGAAGCGCACGATCCGGTTGTCGCTGCTGGTGGTGAAGTAGGCGTAGACGTACCCGTCCTGACCGTAGGTCGGTGAGACGGCGAGCCCGAGCAGTCCGGCCTCCCCACCGGCGGCGACCCCGGAGATCTGGGCCACCTGCTGCGGGGTCTGTCCGGGGCGTACCTGTAGCACCCTGGCCGTGTTCCGTTCGGCCACCAGCGCGCTGCCGTCGGACAGGAAGGCCAGTCCCCACGGGGTCTGGAGCCCGGTGGCGACCACCGTGGGCCGGGTGAAGTCGAAGTCTCCGATCGCGGCGGTGCCGGCTCCGTCGGTGGTCGACGCGTTCGCGGCGACCAGGCCGGCGGCACCGACGCCTAACGCGGTGGCCAGCGCGACGACGAGGCGACCTCTCATCTCCACCCTCCCGAGTGACGGCGACGATTGTCAATAAAGTGACAGCCGTCAATGTATCACGGAAGGGTGGGAGCGCACCCAGTTTGCTGTCGCGCTCAGTCCCGGGCGGCGAGAAACTCGTCCAGGCGCTGCCGACCGCTCCTGCGCAGCACCCGCCGGCCAACCGGGGTGAGGGCCAGCAGCCGCCCCTTGGCGCCCAACGCCTGCCCGGCCCAGCGGTGGATGTCGAACTCGTCGCGGTGGGTCAGGATCAGGCCGTCGGCGAAGGTGAACGCCGCCCGCACGTCGTTGCGCACGGTCCGGGCGCCGAACGGGTACGTCGCCACCCAGTGCGCCGAACCGCGCTGGTCGTCCGCGACGACCTCGGAGAGTTCGACCTCCGGCCGGGCGCGCGAGGTGAGCATCGTCCACATGGCCCGCACCTCGCGTGCGTCGAGTCCGGGAAAGAGCGGGTCGGAGAAGCTGGCCCGGTCCGCGTAGCTCGCCGCCATGGTGGCGCCGTCCCCGCCGGCCAGGGCGGCGTAGAACCGGTTGAGCAGGGTGACGTTCGGATGTTCCACGGATACCTCTTCTTCGGTGGGGGCTTCCCGGTCGCCCGCTTCGAGCGCCTGGCGGAGCCGGAGGATGTCGGACCGGTCCTTGTCCCGGCGTACCATTCCGGGCACCCAGACCGGCATCATCTCCTTGATCTCGATCTGCGCGGCGACCGCGATGATCGGACAGGTCAGCCCGTCGAGCCGTCCCGGTGGGGAGTCCAGCATCCCGTCCGGCCACGGCTCACCGGCGTACGGTCCGCCGGCCACCACGACCCGGCCCGCCGCGTCCCGGGCGAGCAGGGCGAAACCGAGGTCGACGTCACCCCGGAGAAGATCGCGCTGCTGTCCCGGCGGGGCGTCGCCCGAGGGCTGGAAGCCGATCCCGGCCAGCGCGGCGGTCAGCCGGTCGGCGTCCTCCGCCCAGCAGAACCAGTCGACGTCCACGTGCTCGCGGGTGCGTACGCCGAGGAGGAAGTCCATCGCCCAGCCGCCGCGCAGCCAGACGTCGATCCGCTCCCGGGCGGCCAGCGCCGACACCTCCGCGATCGCGGAGAGCTGTCGTACGCCGAGGTCCTGCCCTTGCGGCGGGCGCCACAACACCCGGTGCTTCCCCTCCCGCGCCCCGCCGCTCCCCGGTCCGGCCCGGTGCCGACCGGGGCTCGGCCCCTGCGGCACCCATCCTGGCAGGGCGGGGTCCGCCGGGGCGGGGCGGGGGACGGCCGGACCCGGAGGGCAACGGGTTCCGCGTCTCGCCGTCCGCCTAGTGCTGCGGCCGGTCCGGGGTGTCGTCGGCGCCGGTCAGGGTGAGCGACCAGCGGGGCGGGTCGGCCGGTCGGCGCCGACGCGGCCGGAACGGCACCTGACCGAGCCCCCGCGCGGCGTCGCCGAACGAGAACTCGTACGAGTCGATCCTGTCGGTCGCCTCGGCCACCCGGATCCTGGCGAGGAACGGCTCGACCCATTGGCTACGTCCCTTGCCCCAGATCATCATCGCCCGGATCTCGACCTCGACCGGCGAGGTGACGGCGGCGCTACCCGGCAGCAGGCCGTCCACGTACCGGTGACGGGTCCAGCCGGGGTGGTCGCGCAACAGGCTGTTGAGGAACCACTCCAGTTGCGCGCAGATTCGCTGTAGTCGCTCCCGACCGGCCGCACGGTCGCGCTCGGTCATGGCCAGATATGCCCGTACCCCGATCGCCAGTTCGGCGCGAAGATCGTCCAGTGCGTCGTCGGACTCACCCACGGGACCACCGCCACGACATTCGGGGATCCGGGCAGAGCGCATTCATGGCGTTCATTCTGTCTCAAGATACGGAGGAATTCTGCCCGGTACGCTTCGGTCGTTCCACCCAATGACCGTCGGGTGACCGGGTACGCCGTTCGGCGGCGCGGGGTGGGTCGGCTCGAATAGCGTGGGTGAGCCTGGTTCGCCGTTCCCGTGCGGAGGTGCGCCGTGGATGCCGCCCGACGGCCGACCCCGGCCGATCCGATGCCCGCCAGCATGCCCCGTGACCTGGCACCGAGCGAGGTGGTGCGCAACCTGCCGCCCGAACTCGGACCCGACGCGGTGGCGGTGCTGGAGGGGCGCTCGTTCATGGTGTCGGACGTGGTGGGCGACGTGCCGCCGGGGAGCATCGGTGGCCTGGTGCACGACGACACCCGGTTCCTCAACCGCTGGCAGTTGACCGTCGACGGGGTCAACCTGCTGGCCCTGCGCGCCGGCCCGGTCGACGCGTACTCGGCGGCCTTCTTTCTCACCAATGCCGAACTGCCGGGCCTTCCGGCGAACAGCCTCGGCGTACGTCGGCAGCGTTTTGTCGGCGGCGGCATGCACGAGCGGATCGAATTGCAGTGTTTCACCAGGGAAGCCGTGACGGTCGAACTGCGCCTCGCCGTCGGCACCGACTTCGCCGACCTGTTCGAGATCAAGGAACAGGTACGGGACCGGAGGGCGCAGATCGAACGCGATCACGCGATGGATGGTTCGCTGCTGGTGTTCGGGTACCGCAACGGAGCGTTCGAGGCGCGTACGGAGGTGCGGGCCGACCCACCCGCCGACCGGGTCGACGGCGACGACCTGATCTGGAACCTGCGCCTGGAGCCGTGCGCGCACTGGAGCTGCGAGATCAGCATCCCGCTCAAGCACGGACCGTACGAGATCACCCCGGCGCACCGCCACTTCGGCGAGGTCTTCGACGAGCAACGCGACGACCCGGCCGCCCGCTGGCAACGGGCCAGGCCCACCCTGGAGACCGACTTCGACCTGTTGGGCGACATCTACCAGCAGTCGGTGGCCGACCTGGTCGCGCTCCGGATCGACAAACGGATCGCGGGGGAGGAGGTGGTGCTGCTCGCCGCCGGGCTGCCCTGGTACCTGACGGTCTTCGGCCGGGACACCCTGATCACCGGGTACCAGACCATCGGCCTCGGCAGCGACCTGGCCCGGGGCGCCCTGCTGGTGCTCGCGCTGCACCAGGGCAAGGCGTACGACGACTTCCGGGACGAGGAGCCGGGCAAGATCTTCCACGAGTACCGTTCCGGAGAGTTGACCCAGATCGGGCACAAGCCACACAACCCCTACTACGGCGCGGCGGACACCACCCAGCTCTGGCTGATCCTGCTCGACGAGTACTGGCGCTGGACCGGCGACGACGAACTCGTCCGGCGGCTGTCCGACAACGCCTACGCCGCGCTCGACTGGATCGACCGCTACGGCGACCTGGACGGCGACGGTTACGTCGAGTACGCCACCCGCTCGGTCCAGGGCCTGGGCAACCACTGCTGGCGGGACTCCTGGGACGGCGTGCAGTACGCCAACGGCGTCATCCCACCGCTACCGATCGCCACCTGTGAGATCCAGGGCTACACCTACGACGCGAAGCTGCGCCTGGCCGAACTCGCCGACGGGCCGCTGGGCGACCCCGGACTCGCCCGGCGGCTACGGGCCGAGGCCGGCGACCTGCGCGAGCGGTTCAACCGGGACTTCTGGCTCACCGACCGGGGCGGCTACTACGCCCTCGGGCTGGACGGCGACAAGCGACCCATCGACGCGATGACCTCGAACATGGGACACCTGCTCTGGAGCGGCATCGTGCCCGAGGAGCGGGCCCGTACGGTCGCCGACCAGCTCATGTCCGACCGGTTCTTCTCCGGCTGGGGCGTGCGGACCACGGCCACCAGCGAGGCCGGCTACAACCCGATCGGCTACCACATGGGTACGGTCTGGCCGCACGACAACTCGCTGGTCGCGTACGGGCTGGCCCGCTACGGGTTCCGGTCCGAGGCGAACCGGATCATCATGGCGATGGTCGAGGCGGCGAAGTCCTCGAACTTCCGCCTGCCCGAGGCGTTCTCCGGCTACGACCGGTCGTTCGGTCGGGTGCCGGTGCCGTACCCCACCGCCTGCGACCCGCAGGCGTGGGCGAGCGGCGCCCCGCTGCTCTTCCTGCGGACGATGCTGGGCCTGGAACCCCGGCAGGGCCGGCTGGTCGTCGACGCCGCACTGCCACCGGAGCTGGGTCGGATCGCGTTGCGCCAGCTCGGGGCGTTCGGTCAGCGTTGGGACGTCGAGGCGACCGGCACCCAGTCCAGCGTCCGTCTCTCCCACTGAGCGGTCCGCCTGCCGGCTTATCCCGGCGGGTGTGCTCCGCTCAGGGTGGCCACCAGGTAGGCGTTGCGGCGCTCGATCAGCCGCCGCATGTACCGCCGGAGCCCGAGTGCCGTCACCGCGTGGCCGAGCGGTCCGGCCGGCGCGGTGAACTCGATCCGGTCCACCATGACCGTGCCCCCGACACCGTCGGTGGTGGGCGGTTGGTGGAACAGGTGCTCGTGGTACCAGTGCCGGAACGGGCCGCGCACCTGCTCGTCGACGAACCGGTGCGGCCGGTCGTACGCGGTGATCCGCGAGGTCATCCGCCAGGTGACACCGAAGTGGCGGGCGGCCCAGGTGACCGTCTCGCCGAGCGCCATCGGGCCGTGGGTCACCCCGCCCACCACCCGCTCCCCGGCGGCCGACATCGAGGCGGTGTGCGCGTCCACGTCGATCGACAGGTCGAAGACCCGGTCGATCGGTGCCGGTACGACGGTGCGCAGCTCGATGGTCGCCACCGCGGCAACGTACCCCGGGTCTGCGGGTTGACGGCGGGTGGGTCAGACGTCGGGCAGCCCGACGTAGTTCTCCGCCAGGCTGGTCGCGTACGACCGGGAGGTGGCCAGGTAGCGCAGGGTGGAGAGCTGGAGTCGCGCCTCGTACGGGTCGTGCCCGTCCAGCCGGTGCAGCATGGACGTCATCCACCAGGAGAAGTGCTGTGCCCGCCAGACCCGCCGTAGGGCCGTAGGCGAGTAGTCGTCCAGCAGTTCGGTTCGGCCGTGGGCGTACCAGTCGGCGAACGCCGCGCCGAGCAGCGCCACGTCGGCGAGCGCCAGGTTCATCCCCTTCGCGCCGGTCGGCGGCACGATGTGCACCGCGTCCCCGGCGAGGAAGAGTCGCTGCCAGCGCATCGGCTCGACCACCAGGCTCCGCATCGGGGTGATGCTCTTCTCCAGGATCGGCCCGGTGTTCACGGTCCAGCCCGGCACCGTCTCCAACCGGGTCCGCAACTCCGACCAGATCCGCTCGTCCGGCCACCGGTCGAGGTCCTCGGCCGGATCGACCTGGAGGTACAGCCGGGAGATCTCCGGCGAGCGGAGGCTGTACAGGGCGAACCCGCGCTCGTGGTGGGCGTAGACCAACTCCTCCACCGCCGGTGGGGCGGCGGCGAGTACGCCGAGCCAGGCGAACGGGTAACCCCGCTCGTACGTGGTGAGCACGCCCTCGGGCACCGAGGACCGGCTGACCCCGTGCGACCCGTCGCAACCGGCGACGAAGTCGCAGTGCAGCTCCACCTCCCGCCCGTCGTGCCGGAACCGGATCAGTGGCGCCTCCGAGTCGAGCCCGTGCAGGCTGACGTCGTCGACCTCGAACACGATCCGGCCGCCGCTGGCGATCCTCGCCGCGACCAGGTCCTTGACCACCTCCTGCTGCCCGTACACGGTGATCGCCCGGCCGGTCAGCTCGGTCATCGGCACCCGGTACGCCGCACCGGCGAAGCGCAGCTCGATGCCCTCGTGCCGGGCGCCCTCGCGGGACAGCCGGTCGCCGAGCCCGGCCGCGTGCAGCAGGTCCACCGAACCCTGTTCGAGCACCCCCGCCCGGACCCGCCGCTCGATGTGGTCCCGGCTGCGGCACTCGATCACCACCGAGTCGATGCCGCGCAGGTGCAGCAGGTGCGACAGCATCAGTCCGGCTGGCCCCGCCCCCACGATCCCGACCTGGGTACGCATCGCTTCTCCTTCTCTCCGTCGCGTTCCGCCGGCCCTCGACCCGGCTTCGCCGGCTGCTCGTTCAGATCTGACGGTCCCGCGCCGCGCCGAGGCCGGCGACCGTCATCGCCGCCACCGCGACCAGCAGGGCCAGCAGCGGCAGTGTCCAACCGCCCGAGCTGTCGCGCAGGACTCCCATCAGCAGCGGACCGGTCGAGCCGACCAGGTAGCCGACCGACTGCACGACCCCGGACAGGTCCCGGGCCGACTCGGGCGTACGCGCCCGCAACACGATCAGCGCCAGGGCCAGACCGATCCCGGCGCCCTGGGCGAGCCCACCGAGCGCACACCAGACCGGGTACAGCGAGGGGGCGACGAGCAGCCCGGCCAGCGCGAGCCCCCAGCCGGCGCAGACGGCGACGGTCAGCGCCCGCTGGTCGGGCCGGCGTACGGCGAGCGTCGGCGCCAGCACCGCCGTGCCGATCCCGAGCACGTTGAACAGCGCCAGCCCCCAACCGGCACCGGTGACCGACACCCCACCGTCGCGGAGCAGGGCCGGCAGCCAGGCGAGCGTCGCGTAGTAGGTCAGCGCCTGCATCGCCATGAACATGGCGAGCTGCCACACCAGCGGCACCCGCCACACCGCCGCGCCGCCGACCCGTACCGCCGGCGCCTCGTGCCGACCGCGCAACTGCGGCAACCAGACCAGGGCGGCGACGGCGGCGATCAGGCCGAGCAGCAGCAGCGCACCACGCCAACCCAGCGGGGTCGAGTGGGCCAGCGGGCCGGTGACCGCGGCGGCGAGCGCGGCGCCGCCCGTCATCGCCGCCGTGGTCAGACCGGTGACCAGCCCCTGCCGGTGGGCGAAGTCCTGCTTCACCACGCTCGGCAGCAGCACGTTGCCGATGGTGATCCCGGCGCCGATCGCCGCCGTACCGGCGACCAGCCAGCCCACCCCGGAGAGCCCGCGCAACGCGCTGCCGGCGACGATGCCGAGCAGCGCGAGCAGCAGTGCCCGTTCCACCCCGAGCCGGCGGCCGAGCAGCGCGGCGAGCGACGAGAGCAGGCCGAAGCAGAGCACCGGCAGGGTGGTGAGCAGCCCCGCCGTCGCCCGTCCCAGGCCCAGGTCGGCCCGGACGTCGGGCAGCAGCGGGGCCAGCCCGGCGATCGCCGCCCGCAGGTTGAGCGCCAGCAGGAGTACGCCGAGCAGCGTCACCCACGGCCGGATCCGGGTGCTCAGAACGGGTACCTCGGGATGGTGCCCTGGACGGTGACCCACTGGGTCTCGGTGAACGCCTCCACGTTGGCCGCCGCCCCGCCGAACCGGGCCCCGGTGCCGGACGAGCCGACCCCGCCGAACGGCGCGACCGCCTCGTCGCCGACGGTCTGGTCGTTGATGTGCACGATCCCGCTCGGAATCCGTCCGGCCAGGTCGAGCGCCTTCATCACGTCCCGGCTGAGGATGCCGAGCGAGAGGCCGTACTCGGTCCCGGTGGCCAGGGCCACGGCCTGGTCCAGGTCGGCGAAGCTCAGCACCGGGGCGACCGGCCCGAACACCTCCTCGGCGAAGGCGGGCGTCTGCGGGTTCACTCCGGCGAGCACCGTCGGTCGGTAGAACAGCCCCTCGTACGTCCCACCGGCGGCCAGCCTGGCTCCACTCTCGACGCTCGCCGTCACCAGGTTGTGCACCTTGTCCCGCTGGCCGGCGTCGATGATCGGGCCGAGGGCCACCTGGTCCCGGGCCGGGTCGCCGACCGGGAGCCGGTCCGCGTGCGCGGCCAGTTCGGCGACGTACCGGTCGACCACGCTCTCGTGCACCAGGTGCCGTCCGGTGGTCATGCAGATCTGTCCCTGGTGCAGGAAGGAACCCCAGGCGCCGGCCGAGACCGCGAGGTCCAGGTCGGCGTCGTCCAGCACGATCAGTGCCGAGTTGCCGCCGAGTTCGAGGTGGGCCCGCTTGAGGTGCCGGGCGGCGGCCTGGCCGACGGCGCGACCGGCGGCGGTCGAGCCGGTGAAGCTGATCACGCGCACGTGCGGGTCGGCCACCAGCGCCTCACCGGTCGCCGCCCCGCCGGGCAGCACGTGCAGCAGGCCGTCCGGGAGCCCGGCCTCCTCGAAGACCCGGGCGATCGAGACGCCGCCGCTGACCGCCGTACGCGGATCGGGCTTGAGCACCACGGCGTTGCCGAGCGCGAGCGCCGGGGCGACCGACCGGATGGCCAGGATCAGCGGGAAGTTGAACGGCGCGATGACACCGACCACACCGGCCGGCACCCGACGGGCCAGGCTCAGCCGGGGCATCCCGGACGGGATGATCTCGCCCAGCGGTCGGGACGGCAGCGCGGCGGCCTCGTAGCACTCCTGCGCCGCGATGTGGGTCTCCAGCCCGGCCTTCGGCCCGATCGCCCCCGACTCGCGGACCACCCAGTCGCCGACCTCGGCGGCGTGCTCCTCCCAGAGCTGGCCGGCGCGGCGGAGCACCGCCGCGCGCTCCTCGAAACCGGTGGCGGCCCAGGCGCGCTGGGCGGACGCGGCGCGGGCGCAGGCGCGGCCGATGTCGTCGGGACCGGCGATGCCGACTCGGCCGATCTCGGTCCCGGTGGCGGGTTCGAGCACGGCGGCGTCGCCGCCGTCGGCCTTGACCCAACCGTCGCTGAAGACCTTGCCGTGCCAGGTGGTGGTGGGTTCGAGCAGAGTCACCGGATCCTCCTTGCCGAAGGTGGTGGGGCGGCGGTCGGGTGCCGCCGGGGACGGGGGTGCGCGCCCGGACCGGGACGGGGTCCGAGGCGTGGGCTCAGGGTTGGAACCGTGGTTCGGTGGCGACGGGTACGTCGAGCAGCAGGGGTTCGGTCCGGGCGGCCAGGGTCGGCACCACCTCGTCGAGCACGGCGAGCAGGTCGGCGTGGTCCACGATCCGGCGGGCCGGGCAGCCGAGCGACTCGGCCAGTCCGGCCACGTCCACCTCGTCGAACGCCGGCCAGGGCGGCTTGCCGCCGTGCTTCTCCGCCAGCCGGTCCATGATCGCGTAGCGCCCATTGGAGAGGACCACGAAGAGCACGCCGCAGCCGTACCGGGCGGCGCTCCACAGGCCCTGGATCGCGTAGAGCGACGACCCGTCGCCGAGCACGGCGACCACCGGCCGGGTCGGGTCGGCCAGCCGGAGCCCGGCGGCGGCGGGCAGGCCGAAACCGAGACCGCCCATGGCCGCGCTGACGAACCCCCGGGGCTGGCGCGCGGGCAGCAGCTCGTGCAGGTCCGGCCGGGTGGACGGGGTCTCCTCCACCAGGACGACGTCCTCGGGCAGCCGGGCGGCGAGCGCCGCGAAGACGTGCCGGGCCCGCAACGGTTTCCCGGCGGCCGGCGGCTCGACGGGGTCACCGGCAACCGTCGTGCCCGGACCCGCTTTCGGGCGGGCGTGGTCCGAAGCCGGCGCGGTGACCGTGCGCGGCGGCAGCCGCCCGGCGACGGCGGCGCAGAACGTCGCCGGCTCGGCGAGCACCGCCAGGTCGGCGTGGCTGTGGTGCAGTTCGGCCGGATCGTCGGAGACCACGGTGACGGTCAACCCGGCCGGCACCAACGGCCCCGGCTCGTACGGGTACTGCCGCAGCGCCCCGGTCCCGACCACCAGGGCGGCGTCGTGGCCGGCGAGTCTCTCGCGGAGTCGGGAGCGTCCGGCCGGCAGGTGCCCGGCGAACCGTGGGTGGTCCTGGGGGAAGCCGGCGCGGGCACCGAACGCCTCCTGCCAGACCGGCGCGCCGAGCCGGTCGGCCAACTCCACCAACGCGTCCCAGCAGGCCCGGTTGTCGGCTCCCGCGCCCACCACCAGGACCGGCGCGGAGGCGTTCCGCAGCAGACCCGCGACCTGGTCGGCGACCGGACCCGGGGCGGAACCGGTACGTCGTACCTCGACCGGTGCGGCCAGCCCGAGCGCCGGGTCGACCTCGGCGTACCAGTCGTCCATCGGCACCACGACCAGGGCCGGCCCCCGGTGCTGGTTGGCCTCGTGCCAGGCCCGCCGGATCGCGGCCGGCACGTCCTGCGGCAGCACCGGCTGGTCCACCCAGACCGGGTACGGGCCGGCGAGCCGGTCCAACTGTCCGGCCAGGAACGGTTGCAGCGCCAGGTGCCGGCGGTCCTGCTGACCGACGACCACCACCAGTGGTGCCCGGTTGACCCGGGCGGTGGCCAGCGCCCCGACCGCGTTGCCGAGTCCGGCCGTGGTGTGCAGGTTGACGAAGGTCGGCTGTCCGGTCGCGATGGCGTGCCCGGTGGCCAGGCCGACCACCGAACCCTCGTGCAGCCCGAGCACGAACTCCAGGTCGTCGGGCAGGTCGGTGAGGAAGGCGACCTCGGTGGAGCCGGGGTTGGCGAAGATCCGGTGCATGCCGTACCGGCGCAGCACCTCCCAGGTCGCCTCGCGGACGCGGGTCATGAGTCGGCGGCCCGGTGGCCGTCCTTCGCCCGCTGGATCTGCCCGAACACGTGTGCGCGCAGCTCGGCGAAGCGGGTCGACGAGCGGGTGCCGAGCTGGTCGCGTTCGGCCGGCAGGTCGATCCTCACGTCGTCCAGCACCACGGTCGGTGAACTGGAGAGCACCAGCACCCGCTGACCCAGGTAGACCGCCTCGTCGATGTCGTGCGTGACAAAGAGGATGGTCACCCCGAGCCGTTGCCACAGCGAGCGGACCAGGTCCTCCAGGTCGGCCCGGGTCTGCGCGTCGACCGCCGCGAACGGTTCGTCCATCAGCAGGATGTGCGGCTCGTACGCGACCGCGCGGGCGATCGCCACCCGCTGCTGCATCCCGCCGGAGAGCTGCCACGGGTGGGCGTCGTGCACGTCGGCGAGGCCGACCGAGGCGAGTGCCTCGTCGACGAGTTCGCGGCGGCGGGACCGGGGCAGCTTCTTCTGCTTCAACGGCAGCTCGACGTTGTTCCGCACCGTCATCCACGGGAAGAGGCTGCGTCCGTACTCCTGGAACACCACCGCCATGCCCGGCGGCGGCCCGGCGACCGGGGTGCCCTCCAGCACCACCTGCCCCTCGGTCGGGGCGAGCAGTCCGGCGATGCAGCGCAGCAGGGTGGTCTTGCCGGCGCCGGAGGGGCCGACGACGCAGACCAGTTCACCCCGCCCGACCTCGAAGGTCAGGTCCCGGACCGCCTCGACCGAGCGGCCCCGGCCGTCGTAGACCTTCCGGACCCCGCGTACGTCGAGCAGCACGCCGGTGTCGGTGGCCGCCTGGGTGGACTGGGTCATGGTGCTCATCGACTCCCGCCTCGTTGCGCCTGCCGCAGCCCGTGGTACCAGTGGAGGACCCGCCGCTCGAAGACCCGCATCGCGAGGGCGAGCAGGAACCCGAGCAGACCGAGCAGCAGGATGCCGGTCCACATCTCGGTGACCGCGAACGACCGCTGGAACTGGATGATGGTGAAGCCGAGACCGTTGCTGGCGGCGAACATCTCGCTGATCACCATCAGGATGATGCCGATCGACAGGCCCTGTCGCATACCGGCGACGATCTGCGGGCTCGCCGCCCGGACCACCAGGTGCCAGAGCCGGGCCGGGCCCCGGATGCCGTAACAGCGGCAGGTGTCGGCCAGCACCTCGTCCACCGCGCGTACGCCCTCGACGGTGTTGAGCAGGATCGGCCAGACGCAACCGGAGACGACAACCAGGACCTTCATCGAGTCGCCGATGCCGGCGAAGAGCATCAGCACCGGGACGAGCACCGGTGGTGGGATCGCCCGGAGGAACTCCAGCACCGGTTCGCAGAACGCCCGCACCGGCCGGTACGAGCCGATCAGCACACCGGCCCCGATGCCGACCAGGACCGCGATGCCGAATCCGGCGAGCAGCCGGACCAGGCTGGGCCGGACGTCGTCGGCGAGCCGGCTGGTGTGCAGCCACACGTCGTCGAAAGTGGAGAGGATCTCCGACAGCGGCGGCAGGTAGTAGCTCTCGCTGTCGGCCGAGGTGATCCACCAGAGGGCGAGCAGGGCGACCGGCAACAGCAACGCGGCCAGCGTCGCCCGGGTCAGGCGTACGAGCGTGCTCATGCCGCCACCTCGCCGCGGACCGACGGGTGCCAGGCGAGGGCCCAGCGCTCGACCAGACGGGCCACCGCGTTGACCGCGACCCCGAGCAGACCGGTGACGACGACCAGCGCGTACATCTCGGCCACCGCGCCGCCGGACTGTGCCGTACCGATGGCGTTGCCCAGACCGGGCGCGCCGATGATCAGTTCGGCGGTGATGGCCAGGATCAGCGCCACCGCGGCGGCGAGCCGGACCCCGGTGAGCAGGTACGGCAGCGCGGTCGGCCAGGTGACGTACCTGATCCGGGCCAGCCGGCCGAGACCGAAGGTGCGGGCGGTGTCCCGGGCGACCGGGTCCACGTCCTGTACGCCGTAGAGCACCTGGATCAGCACCTGCCAGAACGAGGCGTAGACGACCAGCAGCAGCACCGAGCGCAGGTCGGTGCCGAAGAGCAGGACGGCCAACGGGATGAGCGCCACCGACGGGATCGGCCGGAGGAACTCGATGGTGGAGGCGGTGAACTCGCGCAGCACCCCGACCGTGCCGATGACCAAGCCGAGCAGCACGCCGAGTGCCACCGCGATGGCCAGGCCGACGAACCAACCGCGGAGGGTGTCGCCGGTGGCCGTCCAGAAGGTCTGCTCGCCGAGCAGCCGGGTCAGCGCGACCGCGATCTCGCTGGCCGGCGGGAGGTACTCCGGTGAGACCAGTCCGATCCGGGGCACCGCCTCCAGTACCGCCAGGAACGACCCGAAACCCAGTACGCCGAGTCGTACGTTCGTGCCACCGGGCCGACGCGGCAGCGGGGCGCGGACGCTCCCGGCGCCGACGACGGCCGGTGGGGTGACCGGTGGGACCGTTGTCACGGCAGCAGTTCCGAGACGTCGACCTTCTCCTTGAGCAGTCCGTCGGTCACCATCAGGTCGGCCATCACCGGGACCGACTCGCGGTTGATCTCGGTGGGCCAGGCCGGCAGGGTGATCTGCTCGGTCACCGCGGGCTCGATCTTCGTGTAGCTGAGCAGGATCTTGCGGGCCTCGTCGGGATGCTCGGTGGCGTACTTCAGGGAGGTCTCGATCGCGGCGGCGAACCGGCGCGTCAGGTCGCCCTTCTCGGCGATCGTCTTCTCCGTGGTGAAGTACGCGGCCACGGTCATGTTCGGCGCGGTGTCGACGAAGTTCGCGGCGATCATCCGGGCGCCCTGGTTGCGGGCCACGGTGAAGAAGGGCTCGACGATCCAGGCGGCGTCCACCCGCTTCGCGGCGACCGCCGCGGGCATGTCCGGGAAGGGCAGCTCGACGAACCTCACCTTGGTCGCGTCGCCGCCGGCCTTGCGGATCGAGGCGCGCACGGTGGTGTCGCCGACGTTCCTGAGGTTGTTCACCGCGACGGTGCGTCCGGCCAGGTCGGCGGCGGTCTGGATCGGGCTGCCGGGCGGCACCACGATGCCGCCGAAGTCGGCGTCAGCCTTGCCGGTCGAGGAGTTGCCCACCGCGATGGCCTTGAGCGGCAGGCGTTGCGAGCGGGCCAGGACGAGCGAGACGACGTTGCCGAAGGCGAAGTCGAACTCGCCGCTGACCACCCCGGGCACGGCCGCCGCGCCGCCGGTGGTGTTGACCACGTCCAGCTCGATTCCCCGGTCGCGGAAGAACCCCTTCTCCTTGCCGAGGTAGAGCGGAGCGACGTCGACGATCGGGATGGCGCCGACCTTGACCCGGTCCGGTCCGCCGGATCCACCGTCGCCGTCGGCGGTGTCGTCGGTGGACCCGCAGGCAGCGACGCCGAGCAGCAGGGTGGCGGCGATGGCGCTGGTGATGAGACGGCGCATGAGTCACTCCTGCGTCCGGTGATCCTGGTGGACCGAGGGGGACGGGCCTCGACCGGAAGCCCTTCGAGGGGGTGTTCGTGAGCGGGGATGTTGTTCGCAGGCCGAACGGCTGTTCTCATTTAGAACTTGGCATGTGGCGGGGCTCACGTCAACAAGTCGTGACAACTTTTCCGCAACGGCCGTGCGAGGGGTGTGGTCGGCAGTCGTTGACGGATCGTCCGCGCGACGGCTACGTTCGAAATGAGGACGATGGTCCGCATCGCGAACAGCAGGCCCGGTGGGCCGGAGACGCGGTGGGCCGCATACGGGGAGGCGGAGGGCCGATGGCAAGGATCGTCTCGCTGGCCGAGGGGATCGCGGAGCTGGTGGGCGACGGCGACGTGGTGGCCCTGGAGGGCTTCACCCACCTGATCCCGTTCGCCGCCGGACACGAGATCGTCCGCCAGGGGCGGCGTGACCTGACCCTGGTCCGGATGACCCCGGACGTCATCTACGACCAGCTCATCGGCATGGGCTGCGCCAGCAAGCTGGTCTTCTCCTGGGGCGGCAATCCCGGGGTCGGCTCCCTGCACCGGTTCCGGGACGCGGTGCAGAACGGCTGGCCGACCCGGCTCGAGCTGGAGGAGCACAGTCACGCCGGGATGGCCAACCGGTACGTCGCCGGCGCCTCGGGGCTGCCGTTCGCCGTGATGCGCGGCTACACCGGCACCGATCTGCCCCGGCACACCCCGAACATCAGGACCATCGGTTGCCCGTTCACCGGTGAGCTGCTGACCGCGGTGCCCGCGCTCCGGCCGGACGTGACGGTGGTGCACGCCCAACGTGCCGACCGGGCCGGCAACGTCCAGCTCTGGGGCATCACCGGGGTGCAGAAGGAGGCGGTGCTGGCCGCCCGCCGTTCCCTGGTCACGGTCGAGGAGGTGGTCGACCGGCTGGAACCCGTACCCGGTCAGGTCATTCTGCCGGCCTGGGTGGTCAGCGCGGTGGCCGAGGTGCCCGGCGGCTCCCATCCCTCCTACGCCCAGGGCTACTCGGTCCGGGACAACGACTTCTACGTCGGCTGGGACGAGATCAGCCGGGACCGCGACACGTTCGAACGGTGGATGCGGCGGCACGTGCTGGAAGGGAGGGAACGAGTATGAACCCGGACCGTCCCGGGTGGACCGCCGACGAGATGATGACCGTCGCGGCGTCCCGTCAGCTCCGCGACGGCACCGCCTGCTTCGTCGGCATCGGCCTGCCGAGCACGGCGGCCAACCTGGCCCGCGCCACCCACGCCCCCGGTCTGGTGCTCATCTACGAGTCGGGCTGCCTGGGCGCGAAACCCGACCGGCTCCCGCTCTCGATCGGGGACGGCATCCTCGCCGACACCGCCGACGCGGTGGTGTCGGTGCCCGAGGTCTTCAACTACTGGTTGCAGCCCGGCCGGATCGACGTCGGCTTCCTCGGCGCGGCCCAGCTCGACCGGTTCGGCAACCTCAACACCACCGCCATCGGCGGCAGCTACGACGACCCGAAGGTGCGGCTGCCCGGGGCCGGTGGGGCGCCCGAGATCGCCGCCTCCTGCCGTGAGGTGGTGGTCGTGGTCCGGCAGACCCCGCGTACGTTCGTCGACCGGGTCGACTTCGTCACCTCGGTCGGCTACGGCCGGGGACCCGGCGACCGGGAACGGCTCGGCCTGCGCGGCGGTGGTCCCCGGGTTGTCATCACCGACCTCGGCGTCCTGCGACCCGACCCGGACAGCCTGGAGCTGACCCTCACCCGACTGCACCCCGGCGCCACCGTGGAACAGGCGCGGGCCGCCACCGGTTGGCCGCTGCGGATCGCCGACGACCTGGTCGACACGGACGAGCCGACCGAGGCCGAACTCACCGCGCTGCGGGCGCTGACCGCCACCCTGGGCGGTGCGGCGTGACCACCGACGTGTACGTGGCCTCCTAGGAGGGACCGATGACCGACTTCGGGGAACCCGGACCGGGCGGCCTGCTGCTGCCCCGCTACCGACCGGACGGCGACCGGACGCATCCGCCGCTGCTCAGCCCGGAGTACGGCTCGACCGTGCTGCGGGCGCCCCGCCAGCCGCTGGCCCTGCTGCCGCAGCGGCTGACCGAGATCACCGGACCGCTGTTCGGCGCGGAACGGCTCGGCCCGCTCGACCACGACCTGACCCGCCAGCACGACGGCGAGCCACTCGGCCAGCGGATCATCGTGCACGGCCGGGTACGCGACGGCGACGGTCGTCCGGTCCCGGACACGCTGGTGGAGATCTGGCAGCCGAACGCGGCCGGTCGCTACCGGCACGTGGTGGACAACTGGCCGGCGCCGCTGGACCCCAACTTCACCGGGGTCGGGCGTACCGTGACCGATGCCGAGGGGCGGTACCGCTTTCTCACCGTGCAACCCGGCGCCTACCCGTGGCGTAACCACCTCAACGCGTGGCGCCCGGCGCACATCCACTTCTCCCTCTTCGGCCGCGCCTTCACCCAGCGTCTGGTCACCCAGATGTACTTTCCCGGTGACCCGCTCTTCTTCCAGGACCCGATCTTCAACTCGATCCCCGACCCGGCGGCCCGGCAACGGCTGGTCTCCCGGTACGACCACGGTGTCTCCGAGCCGGAATGGGCCCTCGGCTTCGAGTTCGACCTGGTCCTGCGGGGTCGGGAGGGCACACCCTTCGAGGACGGGGACGACGACCATGACGACTGACCGGTGGTCCGGTTCGACGCCGTCCCAGACCGTCGGGCCCTACCTGCACCTCGGGCTGCTCTGGCCGGACGGACCGGACGTCGTACCGCCCGGCACGCCGGGTGAGATCTGGCTGCGCGGCCGGCTCTTCGACGGTGCCGGCGCACCCGTGGTCGACGCGCTGGTGGAGAGCTGGCAGGCCGACCCGGACGGCCGGTTCGACCACCCCGACGATCCCAGGGGCGCCCGCCGGTCGACCGTCGCCGGGTTCCGTGGCTTCGGCCGCTGTGCCACCGACGCCTCCGGCACGTACGCGATCCGTACGGTCAAGCCCGGCGCCCTGCCCGGACCGGACGGTGGGACCGAGGCGCCGCACCTGAACCTGTCGATCTTCGCCCGTGGTCTGCTGCACCGGTTGGTGACCCGGCTCTACTTCCCCGACGAGGCGGCCAACGCCACCGACCCGGTCCTGAGCACGATCGCCGAGTCCCGCCGCAGGACCCTGGTGGCCGCCACGGCGCCGGACGGGTACCACTTCGACATCCACCTCCAGGGCGAGCATGAGACCGTCTTCTTCGCCGTCTGAGGACCAGCCGCCCGAGGACCAGCGGCCCGAGGACCAGCCGTCCGAGGAGCAGTGGCCCGAGGAGCAGCGGCCCGAGGAGCAGCGGCCCGAGGATCGAGGCTCGGGTGGGCTGTTGTTCGGTGGGCTGTTCGGCACCGCCCCGGTCGACGCCGAGCTGACCGACCGGGCGGTGTTGCAGGCCCTGCTCGACGTGGAACGGGCACTGGTCGAGGCGGCGGCCGACGAGGGCGTACTGCCCCGGGCGGCGGCCGAGGCGATCGGCCGGGAGTGCCATGCCGAGCGGTTCGACCCGGCCGCGCTCGGGCGGGCCGCCGAGGCCGCCGGCAACCCGGTCGTCCCGCTGGTCCACGCGCTCACCGCCGCCGTACCGGAGTCGGCGCGGCCCTGGGTGCATTTCGGCGCGACCAGCCAGGACGTGCTCGACACCGCGCTGCTGCTGGTCGCGGTCCGGGCCGTGGTGCCGCTGCGGCGGGACCTGGAGGGCGCGCTCACCGCCGCCGCCCGCCTCGCGGAGCAGCACCGGGACACCGTCATGGTCGCCCGCACCCTCGGGCAGCAGGCGTCCCCCACCACGTTCGGGCTCAAGGCCGCCAACTGGCTGATCGCCCTGCTCGACACCGGGGTCCGGCTCACCGAGGCCCGGCACCGGCTACCGGTGCAGCTCGGCGGCGCGGCCGGCACGCTGGCCGCGCTCGGCCCCGCAGGCCCCGCGGTGGCCGACCGGCTGGCCGGTCGGCTCGGCCTGGCCCGCACCCCACTGCCGTGGCACACCCGGCGTCAGCCGTTGCTCGACCTCGGTTCCGCGCTCGGTGCGCTGATCGCGACCACCGGCAAGATCGCCCTCGACGTGGGGTTGCTGGCGCAGTCCGAGGTCGCCGAGGTGGCGGAGGGTGGTGGACCCGACCGAGGTGGTTCGTCGGCGATGCCGCACAAGCGGAACCCGGTCGGATCGATCCTGGTCACCGCTGCCTCCAGGCGCGGTCCGCACCTGGTCGCCACCCTCTTCTCCGCCGCCGTGCAGGAGCACGAGCGGGCGGCCGGCGGCTGGCACGCCGAGTGGGAACCCCTGCTCGACCTGCTCCGACTCGCCGGAGGGGCCGCCGCCCGTACCCGGGTGATGCTCGACGGGCTGCTGGTCCGACCGGACCGGATGCGGGCGAACCTCACCGCGACCGGCGGTCTGGTGCTCGCCGAGGCGGTCGCGGCCCGGCTCGCCGGTGCGCTCGGGCGGGCCGCCGCGCACGACGCGGTGGCCCGAGCCGTGGCCGAGTCGACCCAGGTCGGGAGCCGGCTGACCTTCCGGGACGCGCTACTGTCCGACCCGGAGATCGGCGCCCGACTCGGCGCGGACGAGCTCGACCGGGCGCTCGACCCGCACCGGTGGCTCGGGTCCGCCGGGGTCCTCGTCGACCGTGCCGTGGCCCGGCACCGCGAGCTGGGTGGGGCGACCGGATCCGCGACACCACCGCCGGAGGGTACGTCATGACCGGTCGACTGCACGCCACCCTCGACGGCCCGGACAATGCCCCGGTGCTCGTGCTCGGCAGTTCGCTCGGTACCACCGGGGAGCTGTGGACGCCCCAGCTCCACGCGCTGACCCGACGGTTCCGGGTGGTCCGTTACGACCATGCCGGGCACGGCCGGTCGGCGCTGCCACCGGGTCCGTACACGATCGACGGGCTCGGTGCCGAGCTGCTTGCCCTCCTCGACGACCTCGGCCTGCGGCGGGTGTCGTACGGGGGCCTCTCGCTCGGCGGCATGCTGGGCATGTGGCTGGCGGCGTACGCGCCGCAGCGGGTGGAGCGGCTGGCGCTGCTCTGCACCTCGCCACTGCTCGGACCGGCACAGGGCTGGGCGGACCGGGCGGCGACGGTGCGCCGGGACGGCACCGGCGCGATCGCCGGGACGGTGGTGGGCCGCTGGTTCACCTCGGCGTTCGCCGCAGCCCGTCCCGAGGTGGTCGCCGGTCACCGGGCGATGCTGGCGGCGACCCCGGCCGACGGCTACGCCGCCTGTTGCGAGGCGATCGGCGCGATGGACCTCCGCCCGGACCTGCCCCGGATCACCGCGCCGACACTGGTGGTGGCCGGGGCCGACGACCCCGCGACCCCGGTGCCGCACGCCGAACTGATCGCCTCGCTGATTCCCGGCGCGCGGCTGCGGGTGGTCGGGTCGGCCGCGCACCTGGCCAACGTCGAGCAACCGGAGACGGTCACCGAACTGCTGCTCGACCATTTCGGTGCGACGGAGAACCGGGCGACGGGAGGCGCGGCCGATGAACGACCGTGACCGGCACCAGGCCGGCATGACGGTACGCCGTGAGGTGCTCGGCGACGCACACGTGGACCGGGCGATCGCCGGCACGGACGGGTTCACCGCGGACTTCCAGGACCTGATCACCCGCTACGCCTGGGGTGAGATCTGGACCCGTCCGGGACTCGATCGACGTACCCGTAGCTGCGTCACCCTGGCGGTGCTGGCCACCCAGCACCACGACGAGGAACTCGCCATGCACGTACGGGCGGCGTTGCGCAACGGCCTGACACGCGAGGAGATCCTCGAGGTGTTGTTGCAGGTGGGCGTCTACGCTGGCGTACCAGCGGCGAACCGGGCGTTCAAGGTCGCACAGCGGACTCTGCAGCAGGAGGATGGGTGACCGAGGCGACCGAGGCGGCGTCGCGCAGTCCGGAGTTCGTCCAGTCGTTGGAGCGGGGCCTGGCGGTGATCCGGGCCTTCGACGCGGTCCACCCGCAGCTCACCCTCAGCGAGGTGGCCAGGGCGACCGGCCTGACCCGGGCCGCCGCCCGCCGGTTCCTGCTCACCCTGGTCGAGCTCGGCTACATGCGTACGGACGGGCGACTCTTCTCGCTGCGCCCCCGGGTGCTGGAACTCGGTTACGCCTACCTGTCCAGTCTGAGCCTGCCCGAGGTAGCCCAGCCGCACATGGAGGCACTGGTCGCGCAGGTGCACGAGTCCTGCTCGATGTCGGTGCTCGACGGCGACGAGGTGGTCTACGTGGCCCGGGTGCCGACCAAGCGGATCATGGCGGTGGCGATCAGCGTGGGCACCAGGTTCCCGGCGTACGCCACCTCGATGGGGCGGGTTCTGCTCGCCGCCCAGCCGGCGGACTGGCTCACCGGTTACCTGGACACCGCCCGGTTGCGCCCGCTGACCCGCCGTACGATCACCGACCCGGCCAAGCTGCGCACCGCGTTGACCCGGATCGGCAGCCAGGGCTTCGCCCTGGTGGACCAGGAGCTGGAGGAGGGGCTCCGGTCGCTCGCCGCGCCGATCCGGGGCGAGGACGGTTCGGTGATCGCGGCGCTGAACGTCTCGGCGCACGCCAGCCGGGGCAGTTCCGAGGTGATCCGCAAGGAGTTGCTGCCGCCGCTGCTCGCCACCGCGCGGCGGATCGAGGAGGACCTGCGCGGCGGCGGTCCGGCCGATCGTCACCTCCCCTGACCGGTAGGCGCCGCTGCGGTCGCGCCACCTTCCGTATTCCGGAAGAAAGCTCCTAGTGTTCGTCCGAGTGGTCCTTCGGGGCTCCTTCGGGTGGCCCGAGTGTGAGCTGAACCAATGGCGACAGACCATATAGGATACCCGCGAAGCCGCGCTCGGGTTGCTTTCCGACCCCCTTGTCCAATACGCCATCCAGCTATCGCACCTGGATGGCGTATTCGATGCTGCCCGATCTCCGGCGACGTATCCCCCGTATTCTCTCTGGAGGTCCCACGTGGCCTGGTTCATCGGTCAATCGCTTCCCACCGTCCTCGCGTCCTTCATTCTGGGACTGCTCGTCGGTTGGTTCGTCTGGGGCAGCAGGAAAGCGTCACCGTCGACCGTCGACGGCCCTTCCGTGGCGGCGGGCGACAACGACGGCGCTGCGGTGGTCGCCGTTCCCCTGCACGCTGAGGCGGTTCCGCGTGATGTCCGACCATTGACCATGGACCTTGCCGGACCGGCCGAACGGGATCAGACCCCGCCGGACGACCTGGAACGCATCGAGGGCATCGGGCCGAAAATGGCGGCCGCGCTACGCACCGCCGGAATCCGTACTTTCGCGCAGCTCGCCGATTCTGACGACAACACCCGGCGTGCGGCGATCGAGGCCGCCGGACTCACCTTCGCACCCAGTCTGGTGACCTGGGGCCGGCAGGCCCGATTGCTCGCCGACGGCGACGAAGACGCATTTGTCGAACTCACCGAGCGGCTGGTCGCGGGCCGGGAAACGGGACGGGCCTGATGAAGCAGAACACGCGCAGGTTCAATCCGCTGGTCGGGCTCGTCGTCGCAATCGTCGGCCTGATCGCCATTCTCGGGGCGCAGCACATCCCCAACCGGCACCGGATGGAGTCGGACCTCACCCAGCGCTCGGAGCGGGCGCTGCGTTCCGCCGGCCTGGACCAGGTGGAGGTCACCTTCACCGGACGCGACGGCAGGCTGTCGGCGGACTCCGCCGCCGAGGCCGAACGGGCGCTGGGAATCGTCCGGGCGCTCGACGGCGTACGGGCCGCGCAGGCGCAGGTGCCACCGGTGCCGGTGCCGGTGGCGCCGCCGAGCGTGCTGCTCGCGCTGGCCAAGGGGAGGGTCGCCCTCAGCGGCCGGGTGCCCACCGAGCAGTCCCGTGCCGGGCTGGTCGGTGCGGCGGTCGCCGTCTTCGGCGCCGACGCGGTGCACGACGCGCTGGCGGTCGACGGGACCGTCACCGACGCCGCCCTGTCCGGCCTGCCCGGCCTGTTGCGGGCCTTCGGGAAGGACGTCAACGACACGTCGGTGGAACTCGGCGGCGGCACCCTCGTCCTGGCCGGTCTGCTCCCCTCGGAGGCGAGCAAGGCCACGGTGCTGGCGGCCGCGCTCGACACCGGAGCCGTACTGGTCGACCGGCTTCGGGTGGCCGGGGTCCAACAGCAGTTGACCAGCCTGCCACCGGTCACCTTCGCGTTCGACTCCCACACGCTCACCCCCGCCGGCCGGGCGAGCCTGGTCGCGGCGGGACGGATCCTCGTCGCCAACCCGAGTGCGCGCATCCGGGTCGAGGGGCACACCGACTCGGTCGGTTCGGCCGGGTTCAACCTCGGTCTCAGCCGCGACCGGGCCCGGACGGTCCACGACTTCCTGCTCACCCAGGGCGTCACCGCCGACCGGATGAGAATCGAGGGGTACGGCGAGAGCCGCCCCAAACTCTCCAACGCCTCCGCCGCCAACCGCTCGGTGAACCGCCGGGTGGAGCTGGCCGTCAGCGGGGAGGCCGGTCGCTGATCAGGCGAGCAGGGCGGCAACCGCCTCGGCCACCGGAAGGTGTGCCGGGACCGGGGCGGCGGCCACCACCGCGTCCGTCGGGAGCGGACCGTACAGGTGGGGGAAGAGCGCGCCGCCCCGGGACGGCTCCCAGCGCAGCTCGGTGCCGAGCCGGTCCGGGTCGACCGTGAGCAGGACAAGATCGGCCTGGTCGGCGAAGTGCCGGGCGGCCGTCTCGACCACCTGGTCTTGGGCGGAGAGGTGGACAAAACCGTCCTGCCGGTCGACGGCCGAGCCGTCGTACCGGCCCCCGGTCTCGGCGTCGGCCCACTCGGCCGCCGACAGCAGCTTGTAGATCACCGACGCAGCCTATCGTCAGGGCTCCGGCGCGATCAGCCGGTCGTCGGCGGTGTCGCGTACGGTGATCGCCTCCACCGGGCACGAGTCGGCCGCGTCGGTGACCGGCTCGCTCGGCGTGATCAGCTCGGCGACCGGGGTGGAGAGCCCGTCGACGAGGACGAAGTGTTTCGGTGCGGCTCCGGCGCAGACGCCGGAGCCGATGCAGCGGCGCGGGTCGACCCGGACCCGCCAGGTCCCGCTCACCACGTCACCGGCATGTGCTTGAGGCCGCGTACCAGCATTCCGCTCTTCCAGACCAGCTCCGCCTCGGGTACGGCGAGCCGCAGCTCCGGCAGCCGGGTCAGCAGCGAGCCGATCGCCACCTGTAGCTCCATCCGGGCCAGTTGGGCACCGAGACAGTGGTGTACGCCGTGTCCGAAACCCATGTGCGGGTTGTGGCCACGGCTCACGTCGAGCCGGTCCGGATCGGTGAAGACCCGGTCGTCCCGGTTCGCCGAGCCGAGTTCGACGATCACCGGTTCACCGGCCCGGACCAGCACCCCGCCGAGTTCCACGTCCTCGAGCGCGTACCGGGCGAAGCCGGACGCGGCCCCGAGCGGCACGTGCCGGAGCAGTTCCTCGACCGCGCCGGGCAGCAGCGTGGGGTCGGCACGCAACCGGGCGAGTTCGTCGGGGTGCCGCAGCAGGGTGTAGACGAAGTTCGGGATCTGGGTCACGGTCGTCTCGTGCCCGGCGGCCAGCAGCCCGGCGGCGAGCCGGACCATCTCGTCCTCGGTGAGCCGGTCCTGGTCCTCGTCGCGGGCCCGGACCATGGCGCCGAGCAGGTCGTCGGTGGGTTCCTCGCGGCGCTGCTGCACCAGCCCGGCCATGTAGCCGTTTAAATTGTCCAGGTATTCCTGGATCGTTTCCGGCGGCAGCGAGGTGGTCGAGACGATCGCCTCGGACCAGCGGTGGAACTTGTCCTCGTCGGCCACCGGCACGCCGAGCAGTTCGCAGATCACCCGGATCGGAAGCGGGGTGGCGAACCGTTCGACCAGGTCGACCGGGGGACCGGTCTCGACCATGGCGTCGATCAGTTCGTCGGCGATCTGCCGGGTACGCGGGCGCAGCCGCTCCACCCGACGGGCGGTGAACGCCTTCGCCACCAACGTACGGATCCGGGTGTGCTCGGGCGGGTCCATGCTGAGGATCCCGGTGGGCAGCCGCTGCGGCGTACTGCGCGGTTCGTCGCGTTCGGCCGCCGCGGCGCGGCTGAACCGGGGATCGCCGAGCACGATCCGGATGTCGGCGTAGCGGGTGGCCAGCCACGCCTCCTCGCCGAACGGCATCCGGATCCGAGTCAGTGGTTCCCGCTCACGCAACTCGGCGTAACGCGGGTCGAGGTCCAACCGCTCCGGCGGGTTGAACGGGTAGGCATGGGCGCTGGACACCTGCTGGATCTCCGTCACCGGGGCTCCTGTCGTCGGCTGGCGCGTACGGCATGCGGCGGCGCGACCACGACGTGAGGACTCACCTCAGGTCATGCTCCGGGTACGGATCGTAGCGAAGTGGGTGTATTCCTGCCACTGGTGACGGTCGATCTCAGTCCCGTCGCGCGGCCAGTTCGGGCAGCAGCTTGTCCAGCCGTACCGGCAGTTCGCGGACGCGTACCCCGGTGGCGTGGTGCACCGCGTTCGCCACGGCGGCGGCCGAACCGACGATGCCGATCTCGCCCACCCCCTTCACCCCGAGCGGGTTCAGGTGCGGGTCCTCCTCCTCGATCCAGTGCGCGTCGATCTCCTCGATGTCGGCGTTCGAGGCGATGTGGTAGGTGGCGAGGTCGTGGTTGACCCAGTCGCCGAACCGGGAGTCGAGCAGCCCCTCCTCGTGCAGCGCCATCGAGACACCCATGGTCATGCCGCCGATGAGCTGGGAGCGGGTGGTGGTCGGGTTGACCACCCGACCGGCGGCGAAGACCCCGAGCATCCGTCCGACCCGGATCTCGCCGCTGTCGACGTCGACCCGTACCTCGGCGAAGTGCGCGCCGAAGGCGTAGCGGGCGTACTGCGGCTGCTGACGCTGGGCGGCCAGGTCGTCCGAGGTGTCCACCCGTACCCGCAGGCCCTCGTCCGGGACCCGGCCGTCCGGCTGCTCCCGCAACCGGTCCCGCAGACCGTGGCACGCCTTCCAGACCGCCCAACCCCAGGACGCCGTACCCATCGAGCCGCCGGCCACCGCCGCCGAGCCCAGGTCGCTGTCGCCGATCCTGATCCTGACCCGTTCCGGCGGCGCGTCGAGGACGTCGGCGGCGATCTGCCAGAGGGCGGTACGCGCCCCGGTGCCGATGTCACTGGCGTTGACCCCGATGTCGTACGTGCCGTCCGGGTTGGCCTGGACCGTCGCGGTGGATGCCCCGGCGCGCGCCGGATAGCTGCCCCCGGCGACGCCGGTCCCGTAGAGCCACCGCCCCCGTCGGCGGGCACCGATCGCCGGATTCCGACCGGACCAGCCGAACCGCTCGGCGCCCTCGCGCAGGCAGGCCACCAGGTTCCGGCTGCTGTACGGTCGACCGTCCTCCGGGTCGGCCCGGGTGTCGTTGCGGATCCGCAGTTCGACCGGGTCGACACCGCAGGCGACCGCCAACTCGTCCAGTGCCGACTCCAGCGCGAACGAACCGGGGCACTCGCCCGGGGCGCGCATCCAGAACGGCGTCGGTACGTCCAGCCGGGCCAGCCGGTGCGTGGTACGCCGGTGCGGCGCGGCGTACATGCCCCGCCCGTACGTCGCGGTCTGCTCGGCGAACTCGGTCAGGGTGGAACTCTGACCGATCGCGTCGTGCCCGAACGCGGCCAGCCGGCCGTCCGCGTCGGCGCCGAGCCGGACCCGCTGGATGGTCGGCGTGCGGTATCCGACCAGGGAGAACAGGTGCTGGCGGGTGAGCGCGAGCCGGACCGGTCGATCGACCTCGCGAGCGGCCATGGCGGCGAGCACCACCGGGGCGCGGGGATTGCCCTTGGAACCGAAGCCGCCGCCGACGTGTTCGGCGATCACCCGTACCGCGCCGGGGGAGAGGTCGAAGAGCTGGGCCAGGGACTCGGCGACCCGGCTCGCGCCCTGGTTGGAGTCGTGCACCAGCAGGCGACCGTCGAGCCACTGGGCCGTCGCGGCGTGCGGCTCCATCGGGTTGTTGTGGTAGGCCGGGGTCCGGTAGACGTGGTCGACCCGGACCTCGGCCGCCTCGAAGCCGGCGTCGAAGTCGCCGATCGCGGTGTCCGTCGGGTAACCGGCGTTGACCACGGTGGGCTTGTAGAGGGCCGGGTGCCGTTCGGTCAGCACCGTGCTGTGCGGCAGGGTGTCGTAGTCGATCCGGACCAGTCCGGCGGACTCCCGAGCCGCCTCCAGGGACTCCGCGACCACCAGCGCGACCACCTCTCCCCGGAAGTGCACCTCGGGCCGTTGCAGGAGGAACAGGTCCTGGTCGGTCTCCGAGTGCAGCCGGGGCGCGTTGACGTACCAGAGCACCCGCAGCACCCCGGGGACGGCGAGGGCGGCGTCGGGGTCGACCCGGGTGATCCGGCCGCGCACCACCGTGGCCTGCACCGGCCAGGCGTACGTCACCGGCTCGACCGGGTACTCGACGGCGTAGCGGGCGGCGCCGGTCACCTTGTCCCGCCCCTCCAGCCGGGCGTGCGGCCGTCCCACCACGTCGGTCGGCGCGTTCACCGGGCCGCCGCCTCGACCAGGTCGGCCAGCGTACGTACGGTCAGGTTGCGGACCAGCTCCACCTTGAACCCGTTGTGCCGCAGCGGCCTGGCCTCGGTCAACTCCTCCTCGGCGGCCAGCGTGAAGCTCTCCACGGTGGCCGGACGACCACGCAGCGCCGCCTCGGCCAGCCGGGCCCGCCAGGGTCGGTGCGCCACCGCGCCGAAGGCGATCCGTACGTCGCGGACCAGCGCGCCGTCCAGGTCGAGCGCCACCGCGATCGAGCCCGCAGCGAAGGCGAACGAGGCCCGGTCGCGGGCCTTGCGGTAGGTGGAGCGGCGGGAGTAGGGCAGCGCCGGCACCCGTACCCCGGTGATCAGGCCGCCCGGCGCCATCGTCGTCTCCTGGTCCGGCCGGTCACCGGGCAGCCGGTGGAACTCGGTCAGCGGGATCTCCCGGGCGCCGTCGGGCTCCAGCACCTCCACCCGGGCGTCGAGCGCGGCGAGCGCCACCGCCATGTCCGACGGATGGGTCGCCACGCAGGACGGTGACCAGCCGAAGATGGCCAGGTCCCGGTTCTGGCCGTCGAGCGCCGAGCAGCCGTCGCCGGGCACGCGCTTGTTGCACGGCTTGCCGACGTCCTGGAAGTAGACGCAGCGGGTGCGTTGCAGCAGGTTGCCGCCGACGGTGGCCATGTTGCGAAGCTGACCGGAGGCGGCGGCCAGCAGTGCCCGGGACAGCAGCGGGAAGTCGCGCCGGACGGTCGGATGGGCGGCCAGGTCACTGTTGCGTACGGTCGCCCCGATCCGCAGACCCCCGTCGGGCAGTGGTTCGACCGAGCCCAGGGCGAGCCGGGTCACGTCGACCAGCAGCCGGGGGCGTTGCACGCTCAGCTTCATCAGGTCGACCAGGTTCGTCCCGCCACCGAGGTACGCGGCGTCCGGTTGGCCGGCCACCAGCCGTACCGCGTCGGCCGGGTCGGTGGCCCGGTGGTAGCGGAAGCTCCTCACCGGCCCGCCTCCGCGGTCGCCCGGATCGCCGCCACGATCTGCGGGTACGCCGCGCAGCGGCAGAGGTTGCCGCTCATCCGTTCCCGGATCTCGTCGTCGGTCAGTCCCGGTGTGCCGGCCAGGTCCTCGGTCACCACACTCGGCCAACCCATCCGGATCTCGTCCAGCATGCCGGTCGCCGAGCAGAGCTGGCCGGAGGTGCAGTAGCCGCACTGGAAGGCGTCGTACTCGATGAAGTGCCGCTGGATCGGCCGCAGTTCACCGTCCTCGGCCAGGCCCTCCACGCTGACCACGGCGGAGCCGGCCGCCGCCACCGCGAAGATCAGGCAACTCTTCACCCGGCGGCCGTCGAGCAGCACCGTGCACGATCCGCACTGGCCGTGGTCGCAGCCCTTCTTCGAACCGTAGAGGCCGAGGTGCTCGCGGAGCGCGTCCAGCAGGGTGGTCCGGTTGTCCAGCCACAACTCGTGCTGCTCCCCGTTGACCGCCAGACCGACCGACGACCGTTCCGTCCCGTCGGGCATGTCCATCGCGCCTCCCACGCATTCCTCCGGATAAGTGCAGATTATCCGGTTTCATGCGGGTGGGAGGCTGCTTTGCGCTGTCCGGCTGCCCGTCGGCGTCCGGGGCGCCCTACCCGTTCGGTCGGCTTCCCCGGGCGACCTACCCTTCCCCAACCAACCTCGGGTACGACCTACGCTTCCCCACCGACCTCGCGTACGACCTGGTCGGTCAGGGCGCCGATGGCCGGGATGACCAGTGCGGCCAGCCGCCGCGCGTCCGGGTCGATCGGGTAGGAGGCGTGCGGCACCGCGATCACCCTGGTCCCGGCGGCGCTGGCCGACCGTACGCCGTTCGACGAGTCCTCGATCGCCACACACCGGTCCGGGGCCGCCCCCAGCTTCTCCGCCACCTGGAGGTACACGTCCGGAGCAGGTTTGCCCCGGGCGACCTGCTCGGTGGAGAGCGTCACCGCGAAGGCGTCGGTCAGTCCGGTGGCCCGCAGCGCCGCCTCGATCAACCGGGCCGGGGACGAACTCGCCAGCCCCAGCGGCCAGTGCCCGGCCAACCCGCGTACCACCAGGTCGGCCCCGGCGATCAGCGGTACGTGCGCGAGGTAGCGCCGGGCCATCTCGTCCACCACCTCGGTGGCCACCTGCTCCGGTGTCCGGTCGACGCCGAGCTCCGCGCTCAGGTACCGGGCCCACTCCCCGGTGCTCATCCCCATCAGTCGACGCTGGCTGTCCGGCTGCCAGGTGCCACCGTGTTCGGCCACGTAGTGCCGGCGGACCTCCTCCCAGACCGGCTCGGAGTCCACGATCACGCCATCCAGGTCAAAGATCACCGCGTCCGTCACGCACCTATCGTGCCCGACCGCACCGGTCCGCCGACGGCTGGTCTCGGATCGCCCCTCCCGGGCGTCCCGACCCGCCGGCGGCTGGTCTCGCATCGGCGCTCCCGGGCGTCCCGATCCGCCCGCTCGCCGCGCCGAGGTGATGATTACGCTCCGTGTGCACGGCTGGGCGATTCTTCCGCCCGCGTGTCGTTCACGCCGGTCCTTCCGGTCCTGAGTGGACTCTTCGTCGGCCGCTGTCGCCGGTCCGCCGACATCACCCGGATCTGACCCGTCTACTCGCTGTCGTCCGGGGTAATCGCGGTTGTCCGGCATCGACGGCGCGCGGGCGGCGAGAGGGCTTGTTCTTCTGTCCAGAACCCGCTCCGGCGTGTCGACTCCCGTTACACAATGTGACGAGACGCTACGGAACGGGGTGGGGATCATGAAAGAGAGGCGTCGGGCCACGCGGTGGGTGGCGGTGGTCGCCGCCGTGCCACTGGCCCTCGCGGCGGCCTGCACCAGCAGCCAGGAGAAGAAGGACGGGGGGCAGTCCGCCCCACCGCCGCAGTTGGCCATCAGTCCGGCGGCAAACGCGAAGAACCTCCCGATCAGCACCGAGGTCGGACTGACCGTCACCGGCGGCAAGGTGACCGAGGTGAAGCTCACCGACGACAAGGGCGGCAAGGTCTCCGGTGCGCTCCGCCCGGACGGTACGTCCTGGATTCCGGAGAAGGCGCTGAAGAACAAGCAGTCGTATACCGCCCAGGTCACCGCGACCAACGACGCGGGCAAGAGCGTGACCCAGACGACCAGCTTCACCACCATGGACAAACCCGCCAAGGAGGTCTTCTCCACCCTCTACGTGCAGGACAAGCGGACCTACGGGGTGGCGATGCCGGTGGTCGTCGACTTCGACCCGGGGGTGCCGAAGGAGCGGCGGGCGGACGTGCAACGCCGGCTGTTCGTCAACACCAACCCCGCGCAGCCCGGTGCCTGGCACTGGACCGAGGACGGACAGCAGGTCTTCTACCGGGCCCCGGACTTCTGGAAACCCGGCACCGAGATCACCGTACGGGCGATGCTCAACGGGGTGCCGATGGGCAAGGAGGGCTTCGGTGACGCCGACCGGAGTGCCAGCGCGAAGATCGGCAGCAACAAGGTCACACTGGACATCGACAACCGCACCAAGCAGATGTCGGTCTTCAAGGACGACAAGCTGGTACGCAAGATCCCGGTGAGCCTCGGCAAACCGAGCACCCCGACCTCCAGCGGCAAAATGGTGATCATGGAGAAGCATGAGCAGACGGTCTTTGACACGACCGGCTCGGCCGACCCGTACGTGGTCACCGTTCAGGACGCCCAGCGGTTGACCTGGGGCGGTGAGTTCATCCACTCCGCGCCATGGTCCGAGGGGGACCAGGGCAGCACGAACGTCTCGCACGGCTGCACCAACGTCTCCGCCGCCGACGCCGCCTTCCTGATGAAGACGACCTCGGTCGGTGACCTGGTCACCATCCGGGGCACCGAGGTCACCCTCGACAACGGCAACGGCTGGACCGCCTGGAACATGGACTGGAAGGAGTACGTCAAGGGCAGTGCGCTGCCCGTACCCCAGGACCTGAAGCCGGCGCCCGCCCCGCCCGCAGCGGCCGGCGCCCCCGCCCCCACCGGCTCCCCGTCGGCGAACCAGCCCCCCGCCCCCGCCCCCACCGCCCCCGGCGGCTAACCCCGCCGGTAAGGAAGGGCCCCTTCTTATCGTTTTTTGTATAGGAAGGGGCCCTTCCTAACGTCCTTGTACGGGCACGAGCTTTGATCGACTTGTGGCGTTGACGGGCTTAGCATGTGTGGCCGATGGAACTGTCTCGATGCACCCCCTGACCGGTTCCGGCCACGAGCCCGATCGAAGGGAATCGCCCATGCGCCGACCCCGTCGCCTGGTACTGCTCAGCACCACCCTCACCGGTGCGTTGGTACTGACCGCGCCGGCCACCCCCGCCCTGGCCTCGCCCGACGTGACCCCACCGACCATTGTGGTCAGCGACGGCATGACCCAGCCGGTCTTCTCCTTCGCCGACGCGATCGAACAGCGTGTCTTCGTGCAGACGCCGTTGGACACCGATCACGACGGTCGCCTCGACCGCGTCGCGATCGACATCTCCCGTCCCGCCGAGACCGCCACCCAGGGCTTCAAGGTGCCGGTCATCTTCGAGCACAGCCCGTACCGCAAGGACACCTGGGACGACGTGCCGTACCCGAGTGTGCTGGTGGACGAGCTGCCGCAGAACGGGCTGACCCACCGCGACGCGGCGCGTTCGGGCGACGGTGCCGAGGCCCGCGCCCTGGCCAAGGCCAACCTGCCCGGCTCGCTCGACGACTACTACGTGCCGCGCGGGTACGCGGTGGTGCTCGGCCAGAGCATCGGCACCGGCGACTCCGACGGCTGCCCGACCAGTGGCGACCGGGCCGAGACGCTCGGCACCAAGGCGGTCATCGACTGGCTCAACGGTCGGGCCCGTGGCTTCGACGCGACCGGCGCGCCGGTCACCGCCGACTGGACCACCGGCGCGGTCGGCATGACGGGGGTCTCCTACAACGGCACCCTGCCGAACATGGTGGCCACCACCGGGGTCAAGGGACTCAAGACGATCATCCCGGTCTCGGCGATCAGTAGCTGGTACGACTACTACCGGGCCAACGGGCTCGTCGTCGCCCCCGGCACGTACCAGGGTGAGGACGCCGACATCCTGGCCCAGTACACCGCCGGGCAGGCCCGTGCGGAGGGGACCTGCGCCGACGAGATCGCCGAGATCACCCAGGAACAGGACCGGGTCAGCGGCGACTACACCCGGTTCTGGGCCGAGCGGGACTACCTCGGCGGCGCCCGTGACGTGAAGGCCAGCGTCTTCGTCGTGCACGGCCTCAACGACTGGAACGTCAAGACAGAGAACTTCGCCGGCTGGTGGGACCAGCTCGCCCGGTACGACGTACCGCGCAAGATCTGGCTGCACCAGGGCGGCCACGGTGGGCCGGGCAGCGGCGCCACCGTACCGCTGCCCGACGGTCGGTCGTGGACCTACAAGCAGACCGAGAACCGCTGGTTCGACTACTGGTTGTGGCGGGTCCCCAACGGCATCATGGACGAGCCGACCGCCGTCGTGCAGCGGGAGAACCGGGCCTACACCACGTACGCGAACTGGCCCGACCCCGGCGCGCGCGAGGTCGACCTGAAGCTCGCCGCGACCAGCGCGACCGCACCCGGCACCCTGACCACCGGCAAGCCGCGCAACAGCAAGGTCGAGCAGAGCTTCGTCGACGAGGGGCGCACCATCGCCCCGACCCAACTCGTGGCGCAACCGGACACCGCCAGCCCGAACCGGCTGGTCTACACCTCGCCCGTGCTCGACCAGGACGTCCGGATCTCCGGGCGGCCGGAGATGCGGCTGCGGATGGCGATCGACAACAAGCCGGACGCCAACCTGACCACCTACCTCGTCGACTACGGCCCGGTCGGCTCGACCGCCGTGCCGGTGGTGGTGACCAGGGGCTGGACCGACCCGCAGAACCGCAGGGACGCCGACCGCACCGAGGCGGTGAAGCGAGGCAAGCTGTACGACTACCGCTGGACCCTGGAGCCGAAGGACTACGTCTTTGCCGCCGGCCACCGAATCGGCGTGGTCGTCTTCTCCACCGACCAGGAGTACACCCTGCTGCCGCTGGGCGGGACCCGACTGCGGGTCGCGCCGCACGACAGTGAGCTGCGGATCCCCGTGGTCGGCGGACGGTCCGCGCTCGGCTTCTGAACGACACGCACCACGCCGCGAAACGGCCGTACCAACGCCGCGAAACGGCCGTACCAACGCCGCGAAACGGCCGTACCAACGTCGCGGAACGGCGGTACCGGCGTCGCGGAACGGCGGTACCGGCGTTTTCGGCACAGCACCGGAGTCAACCGGCCGCCGGGGAGGACATCCCCGGCGGCCGGTTGGTTAGATGGACCTCATGATCTCGCGCTTCGGTACGGACTCACTCCCCGGTACGGCACAGTGGTGACCCGGGTCGCGGTCACCGGCGGCAGCGGCAAACTCGGCCGAGCAGTGGTGACCGACCTGCTCGACCACGGCTACCGGGTGGTCAACCTCGATGCGACGCCGCCGGTCGAGGCACGGTGCCCGTACACGAGGGTGGACCTGACCGACTACGGCCAGACGGTCGAGGCGCTCGGCGCGATCGACGACCGGCACGACGGGGTGGACGCGGTGGTACACCTCGCGGCGGTTCCCGCGCCCGGCCTGCGTACCAACTCGGCGACGTTCCACCACAACATCGCCGTCACCTACAACGTCTTCACCGCCGCCCGCGCCCTCGGTGTCCAGAACGTGGTCTGGGCCTCCAGCGAGACGCTGCTCGGGCTCCCGTTCGACACCCCGCCGCCGTACATCCCGATCGACGAGGGTTACCCGGCCCGGCCGGAGAGCAACTACGCGCTGGTCAAGCACCTGGAAGAGGAGCTGGCCGGGCAGTTGTGCCGGTGGGAGCCGAGGCTCAAGATGATCGGACTGCGGTTCTCGAACGTGATGGAACCGGACGACTACGCCGCCTTCCCCGGTTTCGACGCCGACCCCACCCTGCGGAAGTGGAACCTCTGGTCGTACATCGACTGCCGGGACGGAGCCCAGGCGGTTCGGCTGGCCCTGGAACACCCGGGGACCGGGGTGGACGTCTTTGTCATCGCCAACGCCGACACCGTGATGGGTCGTCCCAGCGCCGAGTTGGCCGCGGAACTCTTCCCGGACGTGCCGCTCACCCGCGAACTCGTCGGCAACGAGACCCTCATGTCGATCGACAAGGCCCGCCGGGTGCTCGGATACCAGCCCACGCACACCTGGCGCGACCACGCCTGACGTGACCACGCCTGACGTGACCACGCCTGACGCGACCACGCCTGACCGGACCGGCCAGCCGCGCGGGCGACGGAGGTCACCGGGTCCGCGCCGCTGGTCGGGGCGGTCGCCGGACTAACATCTGGCGTTGTCGCCACGAAGGGATCACCCGCATGAACAGCAGCCCGCCGAGCACTCCGCCGGTGTTCCGCGCCGCCACCGAGGCCGATGTGCCGGCGCTGGTCGCCCTGGTCGAGTCGGCGTACCGGGGTGAGTCGAGCCGGGCCGGCTGGACCAGTGAGGCGGACCTGCTGGAGGGGCAGCGTACCGACACCGAGGGCGTCACCGAGGTGGTACGCAAGGCGGGCGGCCAGGTGTTGATGTTGGAGTCCGAGGGTGCGCTGCTCGCCTGCTGCCAGTTGGAACGGCACGACGGGTACGCGTACTTCGGCATGTTCGCCGTTCGTCCGACGCTCCAGGGCGCCGGGATCGGTCGGCTGGTGCTCAACGAGGCGGAACGGATCGCGCGGGACGAGTGGCACATGGGCGAGCTCCGGATGACGGTGATCACGGCCCGGGAGGAACTGATCGCCTGGTACGTCCGGCGTGGCTACCGCCGTACCGGCGAGCTGAGCCCGTTCCCGTACGGGGACGAGCGGTTCGGCCTGCCGACCCGGGACGACCTGGAGTTCGAGCTGCTGGTGAAGAAGCTCGGCTGAACCGTTCACCGGTCGGTCACCCCGTCCCGGCGAACCGGACGCCGGCTTCGATGATGCGCTGGATCTCCGCGCGGAAGAAGCCGGTCAACTCCGCGCACCGGTCGAGGTCCACCGGCCCGCCCTCGCCGGTGGGCAGATCCGGGTACGGGCTGCCGAGCACGAAGATGTTCTCGTCGTTGTACTGGTTCGCCGGAGCGGTGTAGTTGAACGAGCCGGCGATCACGGTGCTGTCGTCGATCGTCATCAGTTTGTGGTGCAGCTTGCCGAAGGCGGGTGACCGGACCGGGGTGTAGAGCGCGATCTGGGCCCGGTCCAGGTCGTGCGTCGCGGCCCAGCGCTGTGCCCCCTGCCCGGGGTCGACCGCCCCGGTGACGGTGCGGCCGGCGGCGGCCAGGGCGATCATGGCGTCGTCCAGGCCGGACGAGCCGGCGAAGGTGAAGACGGCGAAGTCCACCCGGTCCGTCGCCTTCAGCATCTGCTTCATGATCTCCAGCTCCGGGGCGTGGTCGGGGGCGAAGAGCACCTTCACCGGCACCCCGCCGAGGTTGTAGGCCCGGGGCACCCGTCCGTGCGTACCCCGTCCGAACTGCCCGGCCCGGAGCTGGGCGAACTCGCCCGCGTACGCCTGGCAGATCCGTGCGTCGTGGAACGTCACCACGTGGTTGAGGTTGCGGTGGCAGTCGGTTCCGGTGAAGTTCGCCGAGCCGGAGAGCACCGCCGAGGTGGCGCCGGCCCGCCGCCGGTAGTCGCGCACGATGAACTTCTGGTGGAAGATCTCCGGGTTGTAGTCGGCCTTCACGTCGATCGCACAGCGCAGCAGTGCGGCCAGGATGGTGCGGTTCGGTTCGAGGCTGCGGCTGCCCGGTTCGGCCGCCCACTGGGTCCGCCGCTGGGCGTCCGCCGCCGATTCTCCGGCCTTCGCCGTCACTTTCGGTGGTTTCGCCGTACGGAGATAGTCCTGTTCGAGCACGATCCGGATGTCGACACCGCGAAACTTCGCGTCCAGCATTGCCTGTGCGATCGGCTCCGAGTCGAGTTCCTGTACGGCCACGTCAAGAGAGTCCTTGGCGCCGGCGATGAACCCGACGATGACCTGTTCGAGATCGTCTGCGGCGCCGAGTTCGGGCGGCCCGACGAAGGCCTGGATCTTGCCCGCGGCGAAGGTAGTCATGCCTGTCAGGCTGACACTCCGTGACCTGGTCCGGTGTCGGCTTCGTGCACATCGGCGGCGCCGGAACACGCGTCAGCGGCACGAGCGGGGGATTGCGGCCTATCGGCCCGATCGCACCCGGACCGGTCACCCCGCACGCGCCCGGACCGGCTGCCCGACGTACCGGAACCGGGGACCAGGGCCGGGGGGTCAGGACCGGCCGAGGCCGTTGAGCAGTGTGTCGACGAGCAGGTCGGCGGCCTGCGGTGGGTCGATCTCGGGGAACCGGTGGGCGGCGCTGTCGACCAGGTCGTCCAGCACCGCGCGGGCCCAGCCGACCGGCAGGCCGGCGCGGAGCAGACCCTCGTCGGCGGCGCGCCGTACGAACCGGTCGAGGCGCTGGCTCTGCTCCTCGCGACGCGCCCGGGCGACGGGGTCGGCCCGCATCATCCGGCGGGTGTCCAGCGGCCATTCCCGGCTGACCGGGATGATCCCCTCCACGTAGCGGTGAAGTGCCACCGCGACCGGTGCCTCCACCAGCCGGGCCTCGTCCAGGACCCGGGACGCCGAGTCGAGCTTGGCCTGGAAGACCGCGGCCAGCAGCGCCTCCCGGGTGGCGAACCGTCGGTAGACGGTCCTGCGGTCGACCCCTGCCTCGGTGGCGATGGTGTTGATGGTGGTGGTGGGGTCCTCGGCGAGCAGCCGTGCCCCGGTACGCAGGACGTTCGACAGGTTGCGCGCGGCGTCGGCTCTCATGGTGGTCAGATCGTACCTCCTGTGGCAGCTAGTCGCACTGCGACCTCACTCACGTGCTGGCTCAGTCAATAAGTGCTACGTTGATGGGGCAGTTAAGTCGTCATCGCATCAGGAAGAGAAGGCTCATGATCATCCGCGACAGGTTGTTCGTCGGCGGCCGTTGGGTCGCGCCGAACACCCCGAACCTGCTGGACATCCGCTCCCCGCACGACCAGTCCCTGCTCGGCAGGGTGGCGCAGGCCGGTGACGCGGACGTCGACCGGGCGGTCGAGGCGGCCCGCGAGGCGTTCGACCACGGCCCCTGGCCGCGTACCGAGCCGGCGGAGCGGCAGGAGATCATCCGGCGGTGGAACAAGCTCCGTGAGGCCCGGGCCGACGAGATCGCCGCGACGATCTCGGCCGAGAACGGCTCGGCCGGCTGGTTCACCAGGATGGGACAGCCCTTCCTCACCCGCCAGGTCAACGCCTATCTGAGGGCGGCCGAGGAGCTGCGCTGGGAGGAGATCGTCGAGCCCTCCGACCCCTCGGTCTCCTTCGACACCATCGTGCGACGGGAGGCGATCGGCGTGGTCGCCGCCGTCATCCCGTGGAACTCGCCGTTCTCGGCGGCGACGGCCAAGCTCACACCGGCCCTGCTGGCCGGAAACACGGTGGTGCTGAAGGTGTCGCCGGAGAACTCCCTGAGCATGATGCTGCTGGCCGACCTCTTCGCCGAGGCCGGGCTCCCCGACGGGGTGCTGAGCATCCTGCCGGCGGACCGGGAGACCAGCGAGCACCTGATCTCACATCCCGGGGTGGACAAGATCGCGTTCACCGGCTCCACCCGAGCCGGCCGGCGCATCGCCTCGATCGCCGGCGAGCAGCTCAAGCGGGTCAGCCTGGAACTCGGCGGCAAGTCCGCCGCGATCATCCTGGAGGACGCGGACGTTCCCGCCGCCGTCGCCGGGCTCAGGTTCGGCTCGCTGGCCAACAACGGTGAGGCGTGCATCCTCCAGACCCGGATCCTCGCCCCGCGCGGCCGCTACGAGGAGATCGTCGGCGCGCTGAAGGAGATGGTGGAGTCGCTGAAGGTCGGGGACCCGGCCGAGCCGGACACGTTTGTCGGCCCGATGATCCGCGCCGACCAGCAGCAACGCGTGATCTCCTACATCGAGCTGGGCATCGCGGAGGGCGCCCGGCTGGTGACCGGCGGACCACGGATTCCGGTCGGGCTGGAGCGGGGCAACTACGTCACGCCGACCCTCTTCGCCGACGTCGACAACGGCATGCGGGTCGCGCAAGAGGAGATCTTCGGGCCGGTGCTGGTGGTCATCGCGTACGACGACGAGGACGACGCCGTACGCATCGCCAACGACTCCGAGTACGGCCTCTCGGGTGGCGTCTGGTCCGCGACCGACGAACGCGCCCTGGCTGTCGCCCGTCGGCTGCGTACCGGCACCGTGACCGTCAACGGCTCCCCGATGAGTTTCGACGGGCCGTTCGGCGGCTTCAAGGCCAGCGGCATCGGTCGCGAGTACGGCAAGCTCGGTCTGGCCGGGTACCTCGAGAACAAGACGGTCACCCGCAATCACTGATCCGGGCGTCGTCCGGTCCGCAACCGTCCTGTCGAGCCGGCGCCGACCGGCCGCGCGGCGTGCCGTCAGCGGTGGTGGCAGGCTTGGCGCATGTACCGGGAGACCCCGTCCGACCGGGTGGCCGGCGCCGTCCTGTGGTGGAGCACGCACACCGGGCCGACGCCGCCACCGCCGACCCGGGTCCTCCCCGACGGCTGCACCGACCTGATCTGGTCCTCCGGGCAGGGACTGCTGGTGGCCGGCCCGGACACCACCGCGAAGGTCGGTACCGGCGTACCGGGGGAGCGGTGGATCGGGCTGCGGTTCCCGCCCGGCACCGGGTCGAGCGTCTTCGGCCTGCCCGCATCCGAACTGCGGGACCAGCGGGTGCCGCTCGGCGGGCTCTGGCCCGGTGCCGTCGCCCGTGAACTCGACGAGCGACTGGCGTACGCGTCCCGCCCCGAACGGCTGATCGAGGCGGTCGCGACAACCCGGCTACGCGAGCGTGGCGGCCCCGACCCGATCGCCCGGGAGGTGACCGCCCGGCTCGTCACCGGCGACGGCGTGGCCGCGACCGCGGTGGACCTCGGGCTCAGCCCTCGGCAGCTCCAGCGGCGCAGCCAGGAGCTGTTCGGGTACGGGCCCAAGACCCTGGCCCGGATCCTGCGGATGCAGCGGGCGCTGGCCCTGCTCCGGGCCGCGATCCCGGCCGCCGAGGTCGCCGCGCGGACCGGATACGCCGACCAGTCGCACCTGACCAGGGAGATCAGGGCACTGGCCGGCGTGCCGCCGCGCGAACTGCTCCCACCGCCGCGCGAGCCGCTTCCCGAGCCGCCCCGAGCGGACCAGCCGATCGGGGTGGACCAGCCGATCGGGACGGATCAGCCGAGCGGGGCGAACAGGTCGACCGGGTTGCCGTCGGGGTCGAGCAGCGTCGCGTAACGCTGGCCCCAGACCGCGTCCCACGGTTTGAGATGGCCGGTGTAGCCCGCGTCGGTCATCTCGGCGTACGTCGAGTCGACCTCGGCCGGGTTGTCGCAGAGAAAGGCGAGACTGCTTCGGGGCGTGCCGGTGGGCGGGGTCCAGCCCGGGTCGAACGAGGCGATCGTCTCGGCGGTGTCCCAGCACAGGCGCAGCCCGCCCGGCAGGTTCGCCTCCACGTGCGGGTCGCCGTCGACGCCGGCCGGGACCTGGAGGCCGAGCCGTCGGTAGAACGTCAACGATGCGCCCATGTCGGCCACGACCAGGCCGATCACATTGAGTCGAGGTGTCATCGGACCACCGTATTCGCGCCCCGGCCGAATCGTCTTGAAGGAATCGGACACCCGCCGGGCGTGTCGAACCGGACACCGAGGACAAGGTCCGCAGTGCCTCTGCGAGCGGGAGATCTCCGGCGTACCGTGTGGTTAACGGAACCTGAAGCCCAGACGAGCACAAGGTTTCCGATAGTGGTCGCTGCCCGCCGCACACCAGGTCGGGCCCCGACCGTGACGGCCGGGGCGGACTGACCGCCCGGTGCCGTGTCACCAGGCGGGACGAACAGGGAAGGGGCGGTGCGAGATGGACCTGGCCTATCTGGATGCCGGATCCGGCAGTCTCATCGTGCAGGCCGTGATCGGCGGTGCCGCCGGAGTGGCGGTGGCGGCGAAGCTGTACTGGCGCCGGATCTTCGGCCGGTTCCGCCGCCAGCCGGCCGAGAAGGACTAGAGCGGAACGGCCGCCTGTGACACCGCCACGACTCTCGTCGCCGCCGACCGCTGCCCGGGTCGAGCCCGGGTCGTTCCGTGACCCCGGCAACCGGATCTTCCACCTCGACGGTCAGGTGCTGCGCGGGCTCGACCGGCGGGCCGCCGAGGACTGGCAGGCGCTTGCCGGCAGTGACTTCCTCCCGGCCCTGATCGCGGCCGGCAAGGTCTGCGGCACCGAACCGGTCGACCGGAGCAGCCTTTCGCTCGGCGACGACGACCGTTGGCACACGGTGTTGCGGCACGAGCGGATCCCGTTTGTCTCGTACCCGTACGAGTGGTCCTTCGGCATGCTCCGCGACGCCGCGCTGCTGCACCTGGAGATCCTCGCCGCCGCGCTGGAAGCCGGCTTCAGCACCAAGGACGGCTCGGCGTACAACCTCCAGTGGCGCGGCGCCGCTCCGGTCTTCATCGACATCGGCTCGTTCGAACCCGCCCGGGAGGGCGAACCCTGGGCCGGCTACCGCCAGTTCTGCCAGACCCTGCTCTATCCGTTGATGATCCAGGCCCATCTCGGCCTGGACTTCCAGCCCTGGCTGCGGTCCCGGATCGACGGCGTCGAACCGGGGCAGATGCGTCGTCTCCTCGGCGGCACCCGCCGGTTCTCGGCCGGGGCGCTCAAGCACGTCCACCTGCACGACGCGATGCAGACCCGGCACGCCGCCGCGAGCACCGGGGCGGTCCGGGAGGAGTTGCGCGACGCCGGCTTCTCCCGGGACCTGGTGCTGGCCGGCGTACGGGGAATGGAGAAGCTGGTCCGCCGGCTGGACTGGCAGCCCCCGACCAGCCACTGGGAGAGCTACCGGGAGACCTGCACCTACTCCGACTCGGACGCGAGAGGCAAGCAACGGTTCGTGGCGGCGGCCCTCGCCGGGGGCCGGAGCCGCCCCGAACTCGTCCTCGATCTCGGTGCCAACGACGGCGACTACTCCCGCCTCGCCGCCCGCCACGCCGCGTACGTGATCGCGGTGGAGAGCGACCCGGCCGTGGTCGAGCGGCTCTACCAGCGGCTGCGCGTCGACGGTGAGCGGCGCATCCTGCCGCTGGTGATGGACCTGGCCGACCCGTCGCCCGGCGGTGGCTGGCGCGGGGTCGAGCGGGCCCCGTTCGCCACCCGGGCCGGGGCCGAGGTGGTGCTCGCCCTCGCGGTCGTGCACCACCTGGCCGTCGGCCGCAACGTGCCGCTGGCCGAGATCGTCGACTGGCTGGTCGGTTTCCTGGCCGGGGCGGGCACGGACGGTCGCCTGGTGGTCGAGTTCGTGCATCCCGAGGACCCGATGGCGCGACGGCTGCTGGCCAACAAACCCGCCGGGCTCTTCCCGGACTACCGACGCGACGAGTTCGAGCGGCTGCTCGCCGGACGGTGCGAGATCACCGCGCGGGAGGAACTGCCCTCCGGCACCCGTACCCTCTACGTCGGGACCCCGCGTGGCTGACCCGGCCGGGCCCCCGGAAAACGGTGGCGCGGCGCCAGCCGCATTTCCCGGACCCGGCGGCGCGGCGCCGGCCGGACCGCCGGGTGACGCGCCGGGTCCCGGGTCCCGTGGTCCGTTCGCCCGCTGGTGGCGCGCCGAACTGCCGATGCTGTTGGAGACACTGGCTCTCTGCGGACTCGTGGTCACCCAGCCACTGCTCGACGTCACCGGCCGCAGCCCCGACTTCTTCCTCTTCTACGGCGCCGGACCGGCCCAGATCCTGCTGCTGGTGCTCCTCTTCACGCTCCCGCTCCCGCTGCTGCTCTGGGGAATCGGAGCCCTCACCCGCTGGGGTGGCCCGACCCTGCGTGGTGCCGTACACACCGGCACGCTCGGGCTGTTGCTCGCCGCGCTCGCGATCCAGGTGGGCAAGCACCTGCTGCCGGTACGCGGGCTGCCGCTGGTGCTGATCGCGCTGCTCGTCGGCGCCGCCGGGGCGTACGCGTACCGGCGGTTCCGGGCGACCGGGCAGTTGCTGCGGGTTGCCTCGGTCGGGCCGCTGGTCTTCGCCCTGCTCTTTGTCTTCGCGTCGCCGGCCTCGGCCGTGGTGCTGGCGACCGAGTCCGGTTCGGGTCCGGGGGCCGCGCGCAAGGCGGCCAACCATCCCCCCGTGGTGCTGCTCGTCCTCGACGAACTGCCGCTGATCTCCCTGCTCGGTCCCGGTGGCACGATCGACGCCGAACGGTTCCCCAACTTCGCCGCGCTCGCCGGAGGATCGACCTGGTACCGCAACGCGACCGGGGTCAGCGGCTGGACCCCGTACGCGTTGCCGGCGATGCTCACCGGCCGCTACCCCTCCTCGGTACGCGCCCCGCACTACTCGCAGTACCCGGACAACCTGTTCACGCTCCTGGACGGCACCTACGACCTCAAGGTGCAGGAGAGCATCAGCCAGCTCTGCCCGCCGACCGTCTGCGGTGCCCGCACGGCGCCGGTCACCGGCGGCCTGCCGGTGCTGCTGCGGGAGAGCGCCGGGCTGCTCCGGCAGATCGCCTCTCCGGTCGACGTGCCGGACGATCCGGAGTCGTCCTACCGGGAAGCCACCCGGGAGGAGGCAGGCCTCGCCGAGCAGGAGCGGCAGCCGGGGCCGACCGACCCGAGGTTCCGCTGGGGCGAACTGGACGTCAACCAACCGGCCCGGTTCACCCAGTTCCTCGACGGGCTGCGACCGGCGAAGCGCCCCACGTTGCACTTCCTGCACCTGCTGATGCCGCACACCCCGTGGCACTACCTTCCCTCCGGAATCCGTTACGAGTCGCCCCCCGGGGTGCCGAACGACGGTGACGGATGGGTGCAACTGGCCCGGGAGCGCCATCTGCAACAACTCGGGTACACCGACCGGCTGATCGGCGAGACGCTGCGTACGCTGCGCGAGTCCGGGCTCTACGACGACGCGACGCTGGTGGTCACCGCCGATCACGGACTCAGCTTCACGCCGGGCGTGCAGGGCCGGGGACGGGCCGCGATCGACCGCACGCCGGGCGAGGTGGCCTGGGTGCCGATGTTCGTCAAGGAACCGGGACAGCGGGCCGGTCGCGTCGACGACCGCAACTGGGAACACGTCGACCTGTTGCCCACCATCGCCGAACAGGCGCATGTGGAGATCCCGTGGGCCGTCGACGGGGTGGTGGCGCCCCGGGAGAGCCGGCAGCGTACGGAGAAGCGGTTCCACGACCAGCCGACCTTCGCCCTGTCGATCCCCGGCAGTGTCTTCGCCGACGTCCTCAGCGGTGCCGCCTGGCCGAAGCTGCCCGCACCCCCGCTACCCGAGCTGATCGGGCGCGACCCCGCTGACTTCCCGATCAGCGACGCCGGGGTGGTGGGCACCGTGACCAACCGGGCCGCCTTCTACGACATCTCCGGCGACGGCGGCCGGCTGCCGTCGCTGGTGTGCGGTACGGTCCCGGCGTCGGTGCCCGACGGCGCCCGGTTGGCGATCGCGGTGAACGGCCGCATCGGCGCGGTCGTCCCGGTGGTGGAACCGGACAAGCACGGCCGTAGGTTCGGCGCCCTGCTCACCGACGAGTCACTCTTCGTGCCGGGCGCTAACCGACTGGAGTTGTTCCTGGTCAACGACGGTCCGGTATTGCGCCGTTTGGGTATGTGACCAGGTCGGCATCCGAGTCGCCGGTTTCGCAAGTGGGGTGATGCGTGACGCATCCCTCACCCCTCGACCATGTCGAGCTGTTGGTTCCGCGCCACGATTACCGTAGGAACAGAGGCAATTCAACGAAGATTTTGCCGCCGAAGCGAGGAACCACATGACGGATGTCAAGCTCGACCACCCCGGCGGGCAACTGTCTATGCCGGTGCGGCCCGCTGTCGAGGGCCCGTCCGGGATCGGCGTCGGCAAGCTGTTGAGCGAGACCGGGTACACCACCTATGACCCCGGTTTCGTCAACACCGCCGCCTGCTCCTCGGAGATCACCTACATCGACGGTGATGCCGGTATTCTGCGCTACCGGGGTTACCCGATCGACCAGCTCGCCGAGAAGGCCTCCTTCCTGGAGGTCTCCTACCTGCTGATCTACGGCGAACTGCCGACCGCCCAGCAGCTCACCGAGTTCAGCGAGTGGATTCGTCGCCATTCGCTGCTGCACGAGGAGATGCGGCGCTTCTTCGACGGGTTCCCGCGCGACGCGCACCCGATGGCGGTGCTCTCGTCGGCGGTGAGCGCGATCTCCACCTTCTACCAGGACAGCCTGGACCCGTTCGACCAGGAGCACGTGGAGATCTCCACCGTGCGCCTGATGGCGAAGGTGCCCACGATCGCGTCGTACGCGTACAAGAAGTCGATCGGGCAGGCGCAGCTCTATCCGGACAACTCGCTCGGATACGTCGAGAACTTCCTGCGCATGACGTTCGGCGTACCGGCCGAGAACTACGAGGTCGACCCGGTCGTCGCCAAGGTGCTCGACATGCTCTTCGTGCTGCACGCCGACCACGAGCAGAACTGCTCGACCTCGACCGTCCGGCTCGTCGGTTCCAGCCAGGCCAACCTGTTCGCCTCGGTCTCGGCCGGGGTGAACGCGCTCTTCGGCCCGCTGCACGGCGGCGCGAACCAGGCGGTGCTGGAGATGCTGGAGGGCATCCGGGCCGAGGGCGGCGACGTCGCGTCGTTCGTCCGTCGGGTGAAGGCCAAGGAGCAGGGCGTCAAGCTCATGGGCTTCGGGCACCGGGTCTACAAGAACTACGACCCTCGGGCGGCCATCGTCAAGAAGGCCGCGCAGGACGTACTCTCCCGGATGAACAAGCCGGACCCGCTGCTCGACCTCGCGATGCAGCTCGAGGAGATCGCCCTCGCCGACGACTTCTTCGTCTCGCGCCGGCTCTACCCGAACGTGGACTTCTACACCGGCCTGATCTACAAGGCCATGGGATTCCCGACCAAGATGTTCACCGTGCTGTTCGCGCTCGGCCGGCTCCCCGGCTGGATCGCCCAGTGGCGCGAGATGATCTCCGACCCGGAGACCAAGATCGGCCGCCCCCGGCAGATCTACGTCGGCGCGGCCGAGCGTGCCTTCGTGCCGGTCGAGCAGCGCTGAGAGCGCCCTCACCGCACGGACCGCCGTGACGCAACCGGCCGCCGACGCCCTCGGGCATCGGCGGCCGGTGCGTATCTCCGGAACTTCGCGACGGGTCAGCGTCCGGCGACGGCGAGCAGGTTCCCCGCCGGGATCGCCAACGCGGGTCGGCCGTGTGCCATCCGTTCGGTGGCCTGTGCGGCGTTGAACTCCGCGGAGTGGCCGATCGCGTTCGCGTACGTCGCCGAGGTGCGCTGGGCGATCGACGCCCATCCGTACTCGTCGGCCACCATCCGGCGGGCCCGGCGAGCCAGTTGCCGGGCCCGGTCGCTGTCGACCAGCAGCGAGTGTACGGCGTCCACCAGCCCGTCCGGGTCCTTCGGCTGGAAGGTCATCCCGTTCACCCCGGACTGCACGATCTCGGCCAGGCCGCCGGTGGCGGCGACCGCGAGCGGAGCACCGGCGGCGGCGCCCTCGAGCGCGACCATGCCGAACGGCTCGTAGATGCTCGGCACCGCGAAGCAGTCGGAGGCCGCCATCATCGCGGGCAGGTCCGAACCGCCCAGGAAGCCGGGCAGGGTCACCGCGCCGCGCACCCCGAGCCGGTCGATGTCCGCCTCCAACTCGCCCCGGTACGGGCCGTCGCCGGCGATCACCAGTCGCAGTCCGGGGTGTCGCTCGCGCAGCCGGGGCAGGCCGGCGATGAGGTGCTGGACGCCCTTCTCGTAGACCAGCCGGCCGGCGAAGGTGACCAGTGGCCCGTCCCCGGCGAACCGCTCCCGGGCGGCGGCGACGGCGGCGGCGCTGGCCTGCCAACGGTGCGTCTCGACTCCGTTGGGGACGACGTCGATGCGGTTGGTGGGGAGGTGGAAGAGGTTGTTGACCTGGTCGCGCATGTAGCCGGAGCAGGTGATGACGCG
>NZ_JBJDPS010000014.1:0-140086 GCF_044901685.1 Micromonospora sp. NPDC050397 | reverse complement strand
GTTGCAGATGATGACGAGTCGGCCGTGTTCGGTGGCGACGCGTTGGAGGCCGCGGGTGATTTCGGCGAAGTAGGGGTCGGAGACGTCGTGGACGATGACGCCGACGGCGGAGCGGTGGTTGCGGGCGAGTAGTTGGGCGTGGGCGTTGGGGACGTACTGGAGTTCCTCGACCGCCGCCAGCACCCGCTCCCGCAGCGCGTCGGTCACCGGCTTGGCGCTGCCGTTGATGATCCGGGACGCGGTGGCGGGGGAGACTCCCGCCCGGCGCGCGACATCTGCCAAGGTGGCCATCGATCCGACCTCTCCCCGACCGCCCTGAGCCGGCTGCCAGGTGAGGATAGCGCGCGGCCGTACGGGCGTGAGGAAAGCCCTTGCCGAATCCGGGTGTTGGCCAGTAACGTGCGCGGGAAAGCGCTTACCTAGCGACTCGGCTCAAGGAGGCGACGGCATGGCCCGTACCACGATCGGGATCGTGCTCAACGGTGTGACCGGCCGGATGGGCTACCGACAGCACCTGGTCCGATCGCTGCTGGCGATCCGGGAGCAGGGCGGCCTGCCGCTGCGCGACGGCACCCGGCTCTGGCCGGAGCTGGTGCTGGTCGGCCGCAGCGAGACCAAGCTCCGGGAGATCGCCGAACGGCACGGCCTGACCGAGTGGACCACCGACCTGACCGCCGCACTGGCCCGGTCGGACGTCCAGGTCTACTTCGACTCCCAGACCACGGCGCAGCGGGAGAAGGCGCTCCGACTGGCGATCGAGGCGGGCAAGCACATCTACACCGAGAAGCCGACCGCCGAGGACCTCGCCGGCGCGGTCGAGTTGGCCCGGCTCGCCGATGCCGCCGGCATCAAGCACGGCGTGGTCCAGGACAAGCTCTTCCTGCCCGGCCTACGCAAGCTCGACCGGCTGGTCCGGGGTGGCTTCTTCGGCCGCATCCTCTCCATCCGGGGCGAGTTCGGCTACTGGGTCTTCGAGGGCGACTGGCAGCCGGCGCAGCGTCCGTCCTGGAACTACCGGACGGCCGACGGGGGCGGCATCGTGGTGGACATGTTCCCGCACTGGCACTACGTGCTGGAGCAGATCTTCGGCCAGGTCAACGCGGTGACCGCGCACGTCAGCACGCTCATCCCGACCCGTTGGGACGAGGCCGGCGAGCCGTACGAGGCCACCGCCGACGACGCCGCGTACGGCATCTTCGAGATCGACCGGCCCGGCCAGTCCAGCCCGATCGTGGCGCAGATCAACTCCTCCTGGGGAGTCCGGGTCTACCGGGACGAACTGGTCGAGTTCCAGGTCGACGGCACCGAGGGCAGCGCGGTCGCCGGGCTGCGTAACTGCCGGATCCAGCACCGGTCGACCACGCCGAAGCCGGTGTGGAACCCGGACCTGCCGGCGACCGAGGACTTCCGGTCGCAGTGGCAGGTGGTGCCGGACAACGAGGAGTTCGACAACGGCTTCAAGGCACAGTGGGAGTTGTTCCTGCGGCACGTGGTCGAGGACGAGGCGTACTCCTGGGACCTGTGGGCCGGCGCACGCGGCGTGCAGCTCGCCGAGTTGGGCCTGCGCTCGGCCCGCGAGGGCCGGCGGATCGAGATCCCGGAACTCGACCGGTGAACCGCTTCTCGCTCAACCAGGCGACCACGAAGTACTGGCCCATCCCGGAACTGGTCGCCGGCTGCGTCGACGCCGGGGTGACCCAGGTGGGCCTCTGGCGCGAGGAGACCCGGGCGCACGGCGTGGAGAGGACCGCGGCGCTGGTCCGGGAGGCCGGGCTCGCGGTCACCTCACTGTGCCGCGGTGGTTTCTTCCACACCCCCGACTGGTACGACGAGAACCGTCGCGCCATCGACGAGGCGGCCACGCTCGGTGCGCCGGTGCTGGTGCTGGTCTCCGGCGGGCTGCCCGAGGGGAGCCGGGACTTGGACGCGGCGCGGGCCAGGGTGGGCGACGCGATCGGCGAGTTGGTGCCGTACGCGCTCGACGCCGGGGTCCGACTGGCGATCGAGCCGTTGCACCCGATGTTCGCCTCCGACCGATGCGTGGTGTCCAGCCTCGGACAGGCGTTGGACCTGGCCGCGCCGCATCCGGTCGAGGCGGTCGGTGTGGTGGTCGACACCTACCACGTCTGGTGGGACGACCAGGTCTGGGCACAGATCGACCGGGCCGGACGGGGCGGGCGGATCGCCTGCTTCCAGGTCGCCGACTGGGTCACCCCGCTGCCGGAGGGGGTGTTGCTCGGGCGTGGCCTGCCCGGCGAGGGTTGTGTCGAGCTGCGCCGGTTCCGGGAGGCGGTCGACGCCACCGGCTTCACCGGGCCGATCGAGGTCGAGGTCTTCCACGCCGACGTGTGGGCGCGGCCGGGGCGCGAGGTGCTGGACGCCACCCTCGCGGGTTACCGGACCCACGTGTTGTAGGGGTCCGGTAGGCACTGGCCTGTGCGACGCCCGTGCGACGGGGGAGGATGGCGGTATGGACCGGCCCATCTTCGTCTACGACGGCGACTGCGCGTTCTGCACCAGCTGCGCCGAGTTCGTCGCGCGCCGCATCCCCACCCGGGCGCGGGTGGTGCCCTGGCAGTTCACCGACATCGAGGCCCTCGGCCTGACCGTCGCGGAGTGCGACGCCGCGGTGCAGTGGGTCGGCACCGATGGCGATCGGGCGGCCGGTCCGGATGCCATCGCCCGGCTGCTCGGCGCGAGCGGGCCGGTCTGGCGGGTGCTCGGCGGCCTGCTCCGGCTGCCCCCGGTACGCGCGCTGGCCTGGCCGACGTACCGCTGGGTGGCCCGCAACCGGCACCGGATGCCCGGTGGCACCGCCGCCTGTTCGCTCCCGCAGGCGGAACGCGAGCAACGCTTCGGCCCCACCGCGCGCTGACCCTGGTTGTCGCCCACCCGGGCCGTCCCGGGAAACGACGACGGCCGGACCCCCTCGCGGGGTGTCCGGCCGTTCGCGTCGGTACGCCAGACCTCGGCCGTGGGCCGTAGGGACCGGCGTCAGTGCTCGTGGGTGTGCCCGGCGAGCTGCTTGCGGACGTCGTCCATGTCGAGTGCCTGGACCTGGTCGATCAGCGACTGCAACGCGCTCTCCGGCAGGGCACCGGGCTGGGAGAAGACGATCACTCCGTCGCGGACCGCCATGATCGTCGGGATCGAGCGGATCTCGAACTTCGCGGCGATCTCCTGCTGCGCCTCGGTGTCGACCTTGCCGAAGGTGATCTCCGGGTGCTGCTCGGACAGCTTCTCGTAAACCGGGGCGAACCGCTTACACGGGCCACACCAGTCCGCCCAGAAGTCCACCAGAACGGTGCCCTCCGAACTCGTCACCTCGTCGAAGTTGGCTGCAGTCAGCTCAACGGTCGCCATTGAACTCTCCGTTCACGGGTTGAGACCTACGCAGGCAAGAACCTGTCCACCGCCTTGGGAATTCCCTGTCCCTCCATGCCGAAACGCCCAGCGTGGCCAGGGTCACCCCGATCGGTGCCGGGGCGCCGGCTCACGGTCCCCGCGATACTGGCGGATCGACGACGTTCGGTCTAGCGAGGTCGACGGGGGGACAAGATTAAAGAAAATTAACTAATTACGTACGGTGACGGGAGCGCTTCCATCCATCTCCCGTCGTCGACCTGGGGTGATGTGATGATCACGCTACTGACGAGCGCTGATTCGACTGGTGACGGCCGGTCACCGCAATATCAACTCTTACGTTAAGTAGTGTTACGAAACAATAACTGTGACCTCTGTCTCTGTTCCGACTCTTCTGTGAACCGGTCCGATCGGGCAGAATCTTCCGTATCAGAGCGTGGGCGGCGGGTGCCGGGGAGGGCCCCGCCGCTCATTGCGTCCGCCCCCGAAAACATTCGCGGGCCTGATTCTGCCCAGCGTGCGGTCGGCCAAAATCTGTCGGGCAAGACCTCTTACCGTGCGGCCCGGCGGTCATATGCTGGCGCCGGGAGGTCCCCCATGAGCCAGTACGCCCCGGGCGAGCCGCCGATCGACGGTCGGCGTGCCGGGCAGGTGCCCACCATGGCCTACTCGGCCGACGAGTGGCGGCTGCTGGTCCGGTTGCCGGGTCGGGTGCTGGTGGCGGCCACCTCGACCGAGCCAGCGACCCCTCGGCACGCGGTGCTCGAGGGACTGGCCGGACTCGAGGGCATCGCGGCCGGACGTTCCTTCGACAGCGACCTGGTCCGGGCCGTGGTCGTGGCGATCTACGCCGAACCGGACAACTCTCCGCTCCAGGCCGGGCGGCACGTCGACCGGCGCGACCGGCTCGCCGCACTGCTCGTCTCCTGTCAGGCCGCGGTCGAACTGCTCGCCGACCGGGCCGACCCGGCCGACTCGGCGGCCTACCGACAGTGGGTGCAGTCCGTGGCGGCCCGGGTACGCGGGGCGGCGCATCCGGTTGACCGGCACCTTGGCACCGCCGGGGAGTGGGTGCCCGGCATCGGCAGCAGCTTCCTCGGCCGGCTCGGCACCGCCCTCGCCCTGCGCTGACCCCACCGACCCGAGGCGTCGGGTCGGTGGTGATGGGCCGTACCCTTTCGGGGCGTGGAGGCTGAGGTCGTTTGGGGGGGCGAGGACGAGGTCGGGGTGGGTCCCTGGGCGGGCGAGTTCCCGACCGACCCGCGCTACGACCCGGAGCTGCTCGCGCACGGCGACCGGCGCAACGTGGTGGACCGCTACCGGTACTGGCGGCAGGAGGCGGTCGTCGCCGACCTGGACCAGCGCCGGCATTCCTTCCACGTGGCGATCGAGAACTGGCAGCACGACTTCAACATCGGGACCGTGGTGCGCAACGCGAACGCGTTCCTCGCCGCCGAGGTGCACGTGGTCGGGCGGCGGCGGTGGAACCGGCGCGGCGCCATGGTGACCGACCGGTACCAGCACGTCCGGCACCACGAGAGCATCGCCGGCTTCGTGGACTGGGCGCGGGAGGCACAGCTCGTGGTCATCGGGATCGACAACCTCCCCGGCGCCCGGCCGCTGGAGACGGTCACGCTGCCGGCGCGCTGCGTACTGCTCTTCGGCCAGGAGGGCCCCGGCCTGTCCGATCCGGCCCGGTCCGCCTGCGACCAACTCTTCTCGATCGCCCAGTACGGCTCCACCCGCTCGATCAACGCCGGTGTGGCCAGCGGGATCGCCATGCACGCCTGGATCCGGGCGCACGCCGGACCGCCGCCCGGGTAGCTGTCGTACCAGCCGTCCGGGGCGGGTCGCGCAGTGGGTAACTTGACCGAAAAGGCCGGTTCGCTTGACTCCGGGGCGCTGTGCCGTGGACTGTAGTTCGTGTGAGCCTTGCGGTGAGTTGTCCGAGGTGTGGCGGTGCGGTGACGCCGCCGGACCTGATGAACTCGGAGTGGCGGTGCGCGGACTGCGGTCCGGTGTCGCCACTCCAGGTCGCCGAGCGGGTCGGGCCGGGAATGGTCGAGACGGTCACCGCCCGGATCGGCGACACGCCCGAGGCGGTCGGCTCGCCGATGCCGCTCTGGTGTCTCTGGCCGCTGCCACCCGGATGGGTGATGGCCGGCGCCGCCTGGGCCGGTGACGACCGTACGGGCGTGCGGGCCACCGCCGTCGCGTGCAGCGGCCCGGCGCCGCTCGGTGGCGGACCGGCCGACCTGGTGCTGGTCGCCGAGGAGCCCGGCGTCGGCCTCGGCACCCGGTTCGCCGGCATCCCCGGCCCGGACCCGGGCGCCCTCCTTGCCGACGTGATGGCCGATGAGCTGCCCGGACACGCCGAGAACCCGGCGCACGCGAAGGTCCGGGCGGACGGTCACCCGGCTCCACTTTGGTCGGTCAAATCCCCGACAGACCGCAGCGCGTACGTCGGCGAAGCTCGGGGTCGATGGCTGTATGCGATAACCTGGCCGTCGAGCGCGGGTTACCTCCTCGCGGAAGATGTCGTGCTGCACGACCTCTCCGAGTGGTTGCCACCCGAGCTGGTGTACGGCGCGCCGTCTCCGTACCTGCACGGGCTGGTCTGACCGACCATCTCGGACCGGTCCGAAAATGGCACAAACTTGGAATTCACGGTAAGACACCTGACTGATACGCTACGTACTGCTGCGGTACGCCACACGGCGCGCGATCGAGGGGATGGCCCGTCATGGTCAAGAAGGTCCTCACCTGGGGTGGAATCGCCTTCCTAATTTTCTTCATCGCGTTTCGGCCGGACTCCGCCGCCGACGTCTTCAAGTCGTTGGGCGGCGGCGTAATGGACATCGCGCAGGGCTTCAGCGACTTCTTCGCCAGCCTCTTCGCGTAGCCGGACATGGGTAACCCGTCCGGGCCACCCCCCGATCCAGACGACGACGCCGAACGTTGGCGCAGGGAACGGGACACCGAGCCGATACCTCGGGCGCGACCAGACGGTCCCGACGACTCGCCCTACCCGGGCGCGCCGTCCTATCCGGACGGAACGCCCTACCCCGACGGCGGCTTCGACGACGGGTCACGCTCCGGTCGCACCTGGGACCGTGACCCGGACGAGGAGTACCGGCCGCCGGAGATCTCCGAAGAGGAGCTGGCGGGGCTCCGGGTCGACGCCTCGGGCATGCCGCTCGGGCCGCGTCGGGTGCTGCCGCTGGAGGACGAGCCGACCGCACTGGTGGCCCGCTACCTCTTCCCCACCGAGCGGTACCGGGGCGAGTGGAAGCGACACAAGGTCTACCTGGCCACCCCGATCCTGATCGGGCTCGCCGCCACGTTCGTGCTCGGCTACCTCTCCGGCTTCCTGGCCGGGCAGCAGATCGCCGGGCTGACCACCGTCGCGGTGCTGATCTGGCTCGGCGTCATGGGGTACGTGGCGTGGAAGGTCGCGGACTGGTTCTTCGACCGGTTCATCCTGACCAACAAGCGGGTCATGGTGGTCAACGGCATCATCACCCGCCGGGTCGCGATGATGCCGCTCGCCCGGGTGACCGACATGAAGTACGAACAGTCGCCGCTCGGGCGGACCCTGAACTACGGCACCTTCGTGCTGGAGTCGGCCGGTCAGGACCAGGCGCTGCGCGAGGTCAAGTACCTGCCCAACCCGAACGAGCTCTACCTCCGCGTGGTCGAGGAGATGTACGAGCCGCAGGCGGTCGAGGCGCGGCTCGGCAAGGAAGCCGACGAGGCAAAAGCCGACGACGGGGCGTAATCGGGTCGAAGCAGTACGGTAACGGGTGCGCACTTCTGTCCGAACATCGGAGGAGGGCGCAACCCGTTCGCCGTCGACCCGACCGGGCCGGCTGTGGCAACCTGTCGGTTGGCGCGGTCCGGGGGAGGCGACAGGTGGCGGCCAGGGCAGACCTGGAAGAGGAGTTCCGCGAGTTTGTCGCGGCCCGCTCCGCCGCGCTGCTGCGTACCGCCTATCTGCTGGCCGGGGACTGGGCGACGGCCGAGGACCTGCTCCAGACCGCGCTGACGAAGACGTACCTGGCCTGGAAGCGGCTCGGCGAGATCGAGGCGGTCGAGCCGTACGCCCGCCGGGTGCTGGTCAACACCGCGACCAGTTGGTGGCGGCGGCGCTGGCACGGCGAGCGCCCCACCGAGGTGCTCCCCGAGCGTCCGGCCCCGGACCAGATCGAGGAGCAGTTGGAGCGGGACGCGCTCTGGCGGCACGTCCGCACGTTGCCGGCCCGGCAGCGTGCCGTGCTGGTGCTCCGCTTCTACGAGGACCTGACCGAGTCGCAGACCGCGGCGATGCTCAACATCTCGCCCGGCACCGTGAAGAGTCAGACTTTCCGGGCGCTCAACACGCTGCGCCGACGACTCGGTGAGGAGCCGGGGAGCGAGGCCGCGCTGGCTGCCCGTACGGCTGGCGAAGGCCGACCGGCGACGACCGGGAGCGCCGCCTCCCGCCCGGCCGCCACGTCACCGACCGGCGCGACCTCGGCTGGCCGCCCCGGCGGCCGGGCCGCCACCCCCGCACCCGAGCCCCGCCGGGTGCCGGCCGCGCCCCGGCCCGCCCCCGCCCGGGTGCCGCTGACCGTGGCTCCCGTCGCGGCGCCGGCCGGTCCGTCGACCGGAGCCGAGGGCTGATGATCATGCTTGAGGACTCACTGCGGAACATGTTCGCCGAACGGGTCGAGTCGCCGCCCCTGCTCCGGGACCCGGCCTCGGTCGCGATCGGGCGCGGGCGCGCCGCCCGGCGCCGCCGGGCCGTGGCCTCGTCGGTGGCGGCGGCGCTCGCGCTGGTGTTCACCGTCGGCGGGATCGTCGGCCTGCGGGACATCACGGCCCCCGGCGGCGGCCGGGAGGGCTCGACGGTCGCGTTCAACGGACAACCGGACGTGGCGCCGACCAGCCCGCCGGTCGAGCCCCAGCCGACGGTCGACACCGGTATCGGTCTCGACCTCTGGGCCGGCGAGCGGCTCTGGACGACCGACGGCCGGACGCTGCGGCTGACCGGCGTTGGCACGGTGTCCCGGATCTACCGGGTGCCCACCGGCTGGGTCTACGGCGGCACCGCCGGGGTCCGCTTCCTTCGCGCCGACGGCAGTTCGATCTCGCTCAGCGGCCAGGACGAGCGGTGGGTGCTGAGTCCGGGCGGCGACCAGTTCGCCTTCGTGGTCGACACCGCGCTCTACGTGGCCCGGGTCAGTGCGACCGGGCTGGCCGTACGCACCAGGACCGACGTGCCGCCGGGCATCACCCCGGTCGCCTTTCTCGACCGGTCGGTGGTGATCAGCGACGAGACCCTGGGCTTCGACCTGCTCGACCCGGCGGCCACGTACCAACCCCGCTGGAACGGGGAGATCGCGGGCGTGATCGGCGGCAACGGCAAGACGCTGACCGGACTCGTACCGCCGGCCGGCGGCGGGACGGCGCCCTGCCTGGCCGAACTGGTGCCGGGCGACGACGGGCTGGCCCCGGCCCGGGTCGGCACCTGTGCGCTGGACCTGGCGCGCGGCACCACCGGAGACCGGATCACCCCGGACGGCGGCTGGCTCGCCGAGCCCGGGGCGAACGACGTACGTCTGGTCGACCTGGCCCAGGCGGTCGCCGGGCGGAACGGGTCCGTGCTCTGCCGGGTGCGCAGCACCGTCCCGCCGGCCTGGGCAGACAACAGGACCCTGCTCGTCGCCGACGACCGGGGTGTGGTCCGCTGCGGGGTCGACGGCAAAGAGCGGGTCGTGCCGCTGCCGAGCGGGGTGACCGCCCGGTGGCAGTTCGTACCAAAACTCACCTCGGGCCAGCCGGCCGGCTGAACCGGCTGGCCGAACGGCCGATCGGTCGGCGGCAAGCGGTCGGCCGGTAGCCTCGTACCAGTGACATCGTCCGTGCCGCCCTTCCCACCCGTGCCCGGTCCGGACCCCCGGATCGACCTGCACGCCCACTCGACCGCCAGTGACGGCACGCTCAGCCCGGCGGAACTCGTACGGGCGGCGGCCCGGGCCGGTCTCGACGTGGTCGCGATCACCGACCACGACACCACCGCCGGTTGGGCCCCGGCAGCCACGGCGCTGCCACCGGGACTGACCCTGCTGCGCGGGGCCGAACTCTCCTGCCGCTGGTACGGCACCCAGCCCTCAATCGCCCTGCACCTGCTCGCCTACCTCTTCGACCCGGAGTCACCCGAACTGGTCGGCGAACTGGCCCGGATCCGGCTCGCCCGGGAGATACGCGCCGAGCGGATCGTCGAGTCGTTGCGGGCCGACGGGATCGACGTGGACTGGTCCGACATCCAGGCCCGCGCCGCCGGGGGTACGGTCGGACGGCCGCACATCGCCCAGGCGCTGATCCGGGCCGGGCTGGTGGGCAGCACCAGCGAGGCGTTCGAGCCGAGGTGGCTCGGCTGGCGTTACCGGGCACCCAAGGAGGACCTGGACGTCTTCCACGCGATCCGGCTGGTCCGCGAGGCGGGCGGGGTGCCGGTCTTCGCCCACCCCAGGGCGAGCCGGCGTGGCCCGGTGGTGCCGGACGCGCTGATCGCCGAGATGGCCGCCGCCGGACTGTTCGGGCTGGAGGCCGACCACGAGGACCACTCGCCGGACGAGCGGGCGCAGGTCCGCCGGCTCGCCGCCGAGCTGGGCCTGGTGGTCACCGGGTCGTCGGACTTCCACGGCGAGCACAAGACGGTACGGCTGGGCGCGTTCACCACGTCGGTCTCGGCGTACGAGCGGATCGTGGCGGAGGCGAGCGGCGTACCGCTGATCTCCGTCGCCGGATAGGCGTCCGCCCGGCGTCCGAGCTGACGTCTGGTTGCTTCGTCCCGATAGCGGAAGCGCTGACTGCTTCGTCACCGCCGCCGAGGGTGATGCTGGTCGCCGCCGTGTCCCGTGGAGATGGTGCCGGGCCCCCTGCCCACTACCGTGACCGCGTGGATCTGAAACTCTTCGTGGAGGTGTTCGTCACCCTGCTGGTCATCATGGACCCGCCGGGTATGGTGCCGATCTTCCTCGCCCTGACCGGACCGCTGGCGGCCCGGGACCGGAACCGGGCGGCGCGGCAGGCGGTGACACTCGCCCTCGGAGTGATCGTGATCTTCGCGGTCGCCGGTCAGACGATCCTGGAGTACCTGCACGTCTCCCTCCCGGCCCTGCAGGGCGCCGGCGGCCTGCTGCTGGTCCTGGTCGCGTTGGAACTGCTCACCGGCAAGGCCGACGATCCGGGTCAGCAGACCACGTCGAACATCGCGCTGGTCCCGCTCGGCACCCCGCTGCTCGCCGGACCGGGTGCCATCGTCGCGACCATGCTCTTCGTGCAGGGTGCCGACGGGTTCTCCGACCAACTGGCCATCGCGGTCGGCATCGTCGCGGTGATGGTCGCGGTCTGGCTCACCCTGCGGTTCTCCGGCGGCATCGTCCGGGTGCTCCGGCCCAGCGGCATCGAGGTGCTCACCCGCATCGCGGGTCTGCTGCTCGCCGCGATCGCGGTCCAGCTCATCGCCGACGCGGTGAGCGCCTTCGTCAAGGTCTTCCAGCAGGGTTGACCGGTGCGGTGAGCGCCTTCGTCATGCTCTTCGAGCGGGGTTGACCGGTGCGGTAGCGGCGCGGACGGCGGGTATCGACCGGGATGTCGGTGCCGGATGGGAGGATCTGCACCGTGCGCAGACCGACCTCCCCCGGTAACCGGACCCCACGACCCCGAGGCAACCAGCCGGAACAGTTGGGCTTCGACGGGATGCCGGAGCGGCTCTTTGTCTGCACCCCGAGCAAGCTCGGCAGCTACACCGACTGCCCGCGCCGTTACCGCTACTCCTACGTCGACCGGCCGACGCCGGTCAAGGGTCCGCCCTGGGCGCACAACTCACTCGGCGCCAGCGTGCACACGGCGCTGCGCAACTGGTATGCCCTGGCGGAGCCAAAACGCCAACCGGAGGCGCTGCCGGTGCTGCTCAAGGGCACCTGGGTCGGCGAGGGATACCGCGACGGCGAGCAGGAGCGGGCGGCGTACCGTCGCGCCCTGCGGTGGCTCGAATCCTATGTGGAGACACTGGAGCCGGGGGCCGAGCCGCTCGGCGTGGAACGGGTGGTCGCGGCGAAGACCGCCGTACTGGCGTTCAACGGTCGGGCCGACCGGATCGACTCGCGCCCCGGCCCGAACGGCCCGGAAGCGGTGATCGTCGACTACAAGACGGGCCGTACCGGGCTGGACGTCGACGACGCGCGCGGGTCGCAGGCCCTCGCCCTCTACGCGTACGCGGCCGAGCGGGTCTTCCGGCGTCCGTGCTACCGGGTCGAACTGCACCACCTGCCGAGCGGGACGGTGGCCGCGTTCGACCACACCCCGGAGTCGATCGCCCGCCAGGTCGGCCGGGCCGAGGCGACCGCCCGCGACATCATGGCCGCCGAACGGGCGGTCACCGACGGCGCCGACCCGGACGAGGCGTTCCCGGTGGCCCCGGGGCCGGGCTGTGCCTGGTGCGACTTCCGGCGTACCTGCCCGGGCGGGGCGGGTGCACCGGTCAAGGACCCCTGGGCGGCGGTCGAACGTACCCTGGCCCCGGCGGAACCGGCGCCGCCCCGGACCGAGCAATAGCGCCCCGGGCCGAGGAACGGCGGGCGGTCGACCGGGGACTAGCGGGGCGGGCCGAGCCGGGCGGCACGGGCCTGGGCCGCCTGGTAGATCGGTCCTTCGAGGTAGCGGCGCGGGATGGCGCCCAGCGCCAGGCGCAGGGTCCGGGCGCTGAGCGCGGCGGAGTGTCCCGTGCTCGGCAGCCCGAGACCGCCGTAGAGCCGTCGGGCCCAGGATGGCAGCAGGCCGAACGCCATGCCGGCGACCCCGAGGTAGGCGAACCGGGCCGGGCCGAGGTTGAGACCCAGGTACGCCGCTCGGCTCAGCTTCCACGGGATCGGCGGCGCGGTGAGGAAGAACGCGGTCTCCGCCGCGTCCCGGGTCATCCGCAGTTCGGGCCGGACCCGTGAGTAGTACTCCTCCACGGCCCGCGCGTTGCCGGGAACCGTCTCCGGGTCGAGGCCCACCAGGGCGGCCACCCGCCGCTGCTCGTCGTAGTAGGCGTCGGTCTCGGCGTCGGACAACCGCAGTCCGGCCCGGCGGGCGGTGCTGACGAACGACTCCACCTCGGCGACGTGCACCCAGCGCAGCAGGTCGGGGGCGTCGATCCGGAACTCCTGCCCGGTGTCCGGGTCCCGGGCGCGCATCCGGGCGTGCAGGGCGGTGAGCCGTCGTCCGGCCGCCTCCGCCTCGGCGGTGGTGCCGTAGATCGTGGTCGCGACGTACCGGGCGGTGCGTTGCAGCCGGCCCCACGGGTCGGACTTGAAGTTGCTGTTCTGCGCCACCGCCGCGACCGCACGCGGGTGCAGGGCCTGGAGGTAGAGCGAGCGCAGGCCGGCGACGAGGAGGATCGGCTCCCGGTGCACCTTCCAGGTCACCGAGGCGGGACCGAAGAGCCCGAGGCCGTCGTCCGGTTCCCACGGAGCGCCGCCCGGCTCCACGCTCTGCCGTTCCATCAGCCAAGGGTGCCACCGGTGCCGCCGCCGTACCGTCCGGTCGCCGGAGGTCAGGTGTCGCCGAGTCCTACCGGTCGGCGGTCCGGCGCTGCTGGCAGTTCGGGCAGAGGCCCCAGAAGGTCACCTCGGCCTCGTCCACCTCGAAGCCGTTCGAGTCGGCCGGGTCCAGGCAGGGTGCCGATCCGTGTACGCAGTCGACGTCGCTGATCTCGCCACAGCCACGGCAGACGAGGTGGTGATGGTTGTCACCGGTACGCGACTCGTACCGTGCCGGGCTGCCGGCTGGTTCGATCCGTCGGGACAGACCGGCCCGGGCCAGCGCTCCGAGCACGTCGTAGACCGCCTGTACGGAGACCGAGTCGAGACGGCCACGGACCCGTCGCACGATCTCCTCGACCTCGAGGTGGCCGCCGTCGGCGAGGACCTCCAGCACGGCGAGGCGCGGCCGGGTGACCCGCAGGCCCTTCGCCCGCAGCATCTCCTCGCCCGTCATCGACCAATAACAGCACGCGTACGCGGAGCCATCAAGCGCCCGGAACCCACGGTGGTACGCGGCACACCCGTGCAGACCGGATCGGCGGCGAGTTGGGAACCACGGTGAACCGTACCGGCTCTGCCTTCGTGTACGACTGTTAGGGATACCGTTCCCGGTCGATGTTCCGTACCCTGACTCGCGCTCCGGGTCAGCCGTCGAGGAGGTTGTCGTGTTCAGGGAAATCATGGGCCTCCCCGTGCACCCGCTGGTGGTGCACGCCGCCGTCGTGTTCGTGCCGCTGCTGGTGCTGCTCGCGATCGGATACGGGGTGCTGCCCCGGTTCCGGGCGAGGATCGGTTGGGCGGTGGCCGCCCTCGCCGTGGCCGCGCCCGCGGCCTCCCTCGTCGCCAAGCTCTCCGGCGCGGAACTGCTGGAGGTCCTGACCGCGAAGGGTTACCCGCCGCCGATTCTCGAGCAGCTCGCCGAGCACCAGGGCTACGGCGACCTGCTGTTCTGGTTCACCCTCGGGCTCGGCGTCACGGCCGGACTGATGCTCTGGTCCACCAGCGCCCGGGCCAGCGGCAAGGTGCCGAGCTGGCTCGCTCCGGTCTTCACCGGCCTGGTGGTCGTGTTCGGTGTGCTCTCCGCCGTCTACGTCTTCCTGACCGGCGACTCAGGTGCCCAGGTCGTCTGGACCGGCGTGCTCTGAGCCACGCTGCGCCCGATCCGTCGGGGACCCGGGGATCAGAACAGGATCCGGGAGCAGAGCAGGCACATCACCACGAGCAGCACCGCCCCGGCGACCAGCCCGACGCCGTACGTGAGTGTCCGGGCGCTCGCCTCCGCCGCGTCCAGGGTGGGCATGTCCTGACCGGGCAGCGGGCGCGGTGGGGCAGGCTGTACGTGGACCGGAGGGCGCCATCCCGGCGGCGGGGTGGCGCTCTGCGGCGGGCCGGGATAGGTGCCTGCCCCCGGTGACACCACCGGCGTCCCGGGCGTCGGCGACTGCGGCGCCCACGGGACGTACGGCCTCGTCACGTCCGGCACGTGCGCCGGTTGGACCGGCGGTCCGGTCGGCGCGTCGACCGTGGACGGTGTTGCCGGCGGCTCGCCCGTGGCCGACGTCGGTGTGCCGGCTCCGGCCGTGGGTGCCGTGGCCGCCGTCGGTGGCTGCGAGGTGGACGGCTCGGTCGGCCGCCGCCAGAAGCTGTCGTCGGTGGCTTCGTCGCTGGGGGAGGTCACGGCGTCCGACGCTACCCGAGCCATCGGGAAACCGGCCCGGACGAAGGCCCCGCGATCCGCGCGGCGTCGAGCGGCGGGGCGGGGGCCCGTTCCGGTGGGTAGGCTACTGAGCGTGAAGAGGGTGGACGAGCCACGGCCGGTCGGTCCGGGGCTGGACAGCGAGCGCACTGTTGATCTCGGTGACGACGACTTCGTGGTGATTCCCGAGCAGTCGGTGGACGACACCGATCGCGGCTGGGGTGAGCGTTCGGGCTCCAACGACGAACGGCTGCTCGCCGACCGCCCGCCGCACTGGGACTAACCCACCCTGACCGGTGCCGGCCGGGCCGACCCCGACGCCCCGTCGGCGCTGCCACGCTATTCCCGGACCAGGATGGCGAACCGGGTGCCGTCCGGCAGTGCGACCGTGCGCCGTGCCTGTTCCGGCGGCAGGGCCAGGTAGAGCGCGCTCCCCTCCACCGCGGCGTCGGTGGTGCCGAGCACGTCGAGCACCAGGGCGTGGGCGGCGATCGGTGGGCTGTCGGCCGCCCGACCCGGCCCGGCGGCGCCCCCGGTCGGTACGACCAGCAGGTCGACCCGGGCACCGGGGCGTACGACGGTCAGGGCGGCCGGCTCGGCCAGCCGGACCGGCACCCCGACCATTCCCGACGGCAGCGGCAACCGGGTCCCCGCCGCGACCGGCGTCCCGGGTGATCCCGGACCGGTCGGTCCGGCGGCCGGAGGAACCGGCCGTGGTGCGGCGGGACAGGCCGGCGGCGGTTCCCGCAGGTAGAGCGTCGCGGCGGCGAGGGAGAGCAGCCCGGCGGCCAGGCCCAGCCGGAGCACCGTGCCCCGGCGAGGTGGGGTCGGCCAGCGGGACGGGGAGAGTGACGACGACCGTCGTGCCGGCCCGGATCGGATCGCCATGCCTACCGCCTCCAGTCGACCGGGGCGCCACGACTCGGGCGCGGTCCGGTGGGCAGGAGGCTAGGCGGGATGGGGCCGGGCGGGTGCCGCCCGGCATTCCACCTGTGGAGAACTCGGCGGGCTGTGGAGAACCCCCGGCCGAGGGTGTGGATCTGTTACGCGGCGCTGCCGGACGAGCTGCTGGTGCTCGCGGTCGACTTCGTCGTACCGGACCCGCTGCCGGAGCCGGTGCTGGTGGCGCTGCCGCCGGAGCCGGACGAGGTCGAACCGGTCGAGGAACTCGACGAGGTCGACGAGGAACCGCCCGAGCCGTTACCCGACGACGACTCCGACTTGGCCGCGACGGAGCTGCCTCCGGTGGAGCCCTCCGACCCGTTCGAGCGGGAGTCGGTGCGGTAGAAGCCCGAGCCCTTGAAGACGATGCCGACCGAGTTGAACACCTTGCGCAGCCGCCCCTGGCAGGCCGGGCACTCGGTCAGCGGTGCGTCGCTGAACGACTGCACCGCCTCGAGCTGCTGGCCACACGCGGTGCAGGCGTACTGGTACGTGGGCACGGTCTCCTCCGGATCTTGCTTTTCGTTTGGCACTCGCCGTATTCGAGTGCCAATGGTGCGTCATCGGACCCATTCTCGTCCACCCGAAGTGTCCGGCGTGACGCCCGTCCCCCCACGAGCCCACCACCCAGACCGACGGCGGTCGGCCGGACCCGCCCGGATCAGCCGGCGGGAAGCGGTCGCAGTCCGCCGGACGGGGTGATCACGGCCGCTACCGGGCGGTCGTGGGGCTGTGCCGGGACCCGGTCGACCAGCTCGCCGTCGTGGAGCAGGGCCAGGGTCAGGGTGTCCGGCGCGACCCGGGCCAACGCCCGGTCGTACGAACCACCGCCCCGCCCCAGCCGGACGCCGCGCCGGTCGACCGCCACCGCCGGCACGATCACCAGGTCGGCGGTGCCGACGGCGGCCGTACCGAGGCGGTCGCCGACGGGCTCCCGTAGGCCCCGCCCGGCCGGGACCAGGACGCCGCCGCCGTGGTGGGCCCAGTCCAGGTCCAGGTCCGGGCGGAGCACCGGGAGCAGCAGGTCACCGGTTGGCCCGAGCGCGTCGAGCAGCCGATCGGGCAGGTCCGGTCCGCCCGGTTCCGACCCGACCGGCACGTACGCGGTGATCCGGCGCGGGCGGAGTCGACGTACCAGGTTGGTCAGCTCGGCCTGGATCCGGCCGGCGGCGACGGTCCGCTCCGGGGCCGGCAGCGCCCGGCGGCGGGCGAGCAGGACGGCCCGGAGCGCGACCTTCTCCCCGGGTACCTCGCCCGTCACTTCCGCTTCATCCGAAAAATCCGGCACGTAACGCTCCTGCGGTAACTCCAGTTTCCTTACGTGGGCTGTGTCAGCATCGCAGCAGCCAACGCGGAACTTCCCGGGGGAACAAGTGACGCTGCGCGGACGGCTGACCATCGCCTTCCTCGCCGTCGTGCTCGGCCCGCTGCTGCTCGGCGCCTTCTTCGCCGGTGGAACCGTCGCCGTGCTCAACGACCATCGGTCCCGGGAGCGGCTCGACCTGGCCGCCGCCACCGTGCGTACCTCGGTCACCGCCCTCTGTCAGCAGTTGTACGCGGCGGCCGACGCCGTCGCGGTCTCCGCCGGGAGCGCCGCCCGGGACGCCGCCGCGCGCCAGGTGATCGCCCGTGGCCTGGCCGTCGCGGTCCGGGTCACCGACGCCGCCGGGGCCGACACCCTGCTCACCCCGACCGCGCCGCCCGCGCCCTGGGCCGAGTGCGCCGGCGGCTATCCGGTCACCGGTCCGGTCCGGGCCCTGGCGGTACGGGTGGACCTGCGCGACCCGAGCGGCGGCGCGATCGGCACGGTCTGGGCGGCCCAGGTGGTCGACCCCGGTTTTGTCGCCCGGCTCGCGGCGGCGACCGGCGCCGCCGTCACCCTCTGCCGGGGCGAGCCGGGACCGAGTACGGCCATGCACAGCACCGAGCAGACCGGCAGCCGGGACGCGGTCCTGCTCGCCGCCCACCACCTCCGGGGCGACGCGGTCGGCGAGACCGACACCGGCCGGTACGTGCGCCGGGTCGGCCCCGCACCCGGCCAGCCGCTCGCGCTGGTCCTCTCGGTGCCGCCGAACCCGTCGCAGCGCATCTACGCCGTCCTGGCCGGTGCGGTGCTGCTGGCCGGGCTGCTCGCCGTACTCGCCGCCTGGCGGCTGGCCCGCTCGACCACCCGCCCGCTGACCGAACTCGCGCTCGCCGTGGACCGGGTCGCCGACGGGGACCTGACCGCCCGGGTGCCGGTGAGCCGGCCGGACGAGGTGGGTCGGCTCGCCCGCACCTTCAACCGGATGACCCGGGAGACCCAGTCCTACGTACACGCCCTGACCACCAGCCGGGACCAGCTCCGCAACCAGTTGGCGCTGCTCGGCGACACCCTGGCCAGCACCCACGACCTGCACCGGATCCTCCAGGTGATCCTCCAGACCGCGTTGGTCGCCACCGGGGCCCGGGCCGGCGTGCTGCTCCTGCTCGACCCCGGGACCCGGACCCTGGTCGGCCAGTGCGGCGAGGGGCTGGCCGGTCCGGCCGCGACGGACCCGGCCGTGCTGCGGATCCCGCTCGGCGGCGGCCTGCTCGGCACCGTCGCGGCGACCGGTGAGCCGTCGCGCGGTCGGATCGGCCGGGACGGGCCACCCCGCTCCCGGTTCGAGCCCGACTGCCTGACGTACGTCGCGGTGCCGTTCGCCGCGCCCGGCTCGGCCGGACCGCCGCAGGGCTCGCCCGGTGTGCCGTACCCGCTGGTGGAACCTCCGGCCGGTGGTGCGTTGGGGGTGCTGGCCCTCTACGACCGGCACGGCAGCGACGACTTCGACGACACCGACCTGGTGACCCTGCGCAGCTTCGCCTGCCATGCGGCGGTGGCGGTGGACAACGTACGGATGCACGAGGAGGCGCAGCGGCTCTCCCTCACCGACCCGCTCACCGGCCTGTGGAACTACCGGTACCTGAAGGAGTCGGTCCGACGGGAGGTCGAGCGGGCCAGCCGGTTCGGTCGCACGATCAGCCTGCTCGTACTCGACCTGGACCGCTTCAAGGAGGTCAACGACACGTACGGGCACGCCGCCGGGGACGTCGTGCTGACCGAGTTCGCCCGTCGCATCCGGGGGGTCATCCGGGAAGTCGACCTCGCCTTCCGGCAGGGCGGCGAGGAGTTCGTCCTGCTGCTGCCGGAGACCGACGCGCGCGGCGCGGTGACGCTGGCCGAACGGCTCGGCGCGGCGATCCGGGACACACCGATCACGATCCCCGGACCGGCGGGCGCCGTCCCGGCCGGGCCGCGCGCGCTGATCCCGGTGACCGTGTCGATCGGCATCGCCGTCTACCCGCAGCACGCCACCACCGCCGTACGGATGCTGGACGCCGCCGACGGTGCGCTCTACGCGGCGAAGGCGGCCGGACGGGACACCCACCGGATGGCGGCGGTCGACGACCGACCCGTGGTCGAGGAGATCGCCGTACCGGCCGGTGCGGCGACACCCGACGACGGACTGCCCCGGGCCGGTGGACACCCTGGTCCGGGCGATGGCGGCGCGTCTTCCGGGCCGCACCCGCCGCGCCAGGTCCGTGGCCGATAGTCTCGCGGCATGTCGGAGCATTCAGCGTCCCCAGGAACGACCTCGAACGCGACCCCCGGGCGGGCGGTCAAAGCGGTGATCCCCGCGGCCGGACTGGCCACCAGGTTCCTGCCCGCGACCAAGGCGGTTCCCAAGGAACTGCTGCCGGTGGTGGACCGTCCGGTTCTGCAGTACATCATCGAGGAGGCCGCCGCGGCCGGTATCCGGGATGTCCTGCTGGTCACCGGTCGGGGCAAGACCTCCATGGTGGATCACTTCGACCGCTCGCCGTCGCTGGAGGCGCACCTGGAGAAGAAGGGCGACCAGAAGCGGCTCGAAGCGGTACGCAAGCCCAGTGAGCTGGTCGAGATCTTCACCTCCCGGCAGCACGAGCCGCTCGGGCTGGGGCACGCGGTCGGCTGCGCCGAGTCGCACGTGGGCACCGACGCGCCGTTCGCGGTGCTGCTCGGGGACGAGTTCGTCGACCTCTCCGAGCCGCTGCTGCCGGCCATGCTCGACCTTCAGGCCCGCACCAACGGCATCGTGCTCGCCTTCATGGAGGTCAAGCCCGAGGAGACCAAGCGGTACGGCATCGCCTCGGTGGCTCCGGCCGAGCCGGAGCTGACCGACCTCGGCGAGGTGGTCCGGGTGACCGGGCTGGTGGAGAAGCCGGAGCCGGCCGACGCGCCGAGCAACCTCGCCGTCCTCGGCCGCTACATCCTGCCCGGCAGGATCTTCGAGGCGATCCGGCGTACCGGGCCGGGCAGCGGCGGCGAGATCCAGCTCACCGACGCGATGGCGACCCTGCTCGACGAGGGGACGCCGGTGCACGCGATCGTCTACCGGGGCACCCGGTTCGACACCGGCATGCCCCTGGGCTACCTCCAGGCCGTGGTGCAGCTCGCCGCCCAGCGCGACGACCTGGGCCAGGAGTTCCGGGAGTGGCTGGGCGACTTCGTCAACTCGGAGAAGTTCGGCGGGCGCAATACATGACAGCCACGGCCGATGCCGAGGCGGCCGCTAACGAGCTGACGCCGCTCGCCGAATACCTGGGCAGCACGCTGCGCAGGTTGCGAGCGCTGCCCCCGCTCGACCTCGACCTGACCCAGGCGTACGGCAACGTCCTCGCCGAGGACGTGGTCGCGCCGCACGCGTACCCGGCGTTCGACCAGGCCGCGATCGACGGGTACGCGGCCCGCTGGGACGACCTCGCGGGGGCCGGACGGGGCGGGTTCGGCCCGTCCGGCCCCCGCCTGTCCGGCGGCCGACCCGGCGACACCCGCCCGGTGCGGCTCAACGTCGTCGGTGACCTCGGGGCGGCGAGCTGGCGTCCGGTCCGGCTCACCCCGGGCTCGTGCTTCTCGGTCGCGGCCGGGTCGCCGCTGCCGATCGCGGCCGACGTGGTGGTGCCGGTCGAGTGGACCGACCAGGGCATGGCGGCGGTGGAGATCTTCCGGGTCCCCAAGCGCGGGTACGGGCTGCGTCGGGCCGGCGAGGAGCTCCAGGCCGGCACCCTGCTCGCCCGTTCGGGCGCGTACGTCTCCCCGGCCCTGGTCGCCGTCTTCGCCGCCACCGGGATCGGGCACGTGGTGGTCCGACCCAGCCCCCGGGTGGTGATCGTGGCGACCGGGGACGAGTTGGTGGAGGTGGGCCGGGGCAGCCAGCCCGGCCAGGTGGTGGACACCAACTCGCACGCGCTGACCGCCGCCGCGGCCGAGGTGGGCGCGCTGGCGTACCGGGTCGGGATCTGTGACGACGACCCCGAGGGGCTACGTGGGCTGCTGGAGGACCAGACCCTGCGGGCGGACCTGATCATCACCACCGGTGGCACCGGCACCGGTCCCGGGGACATGGTGCGGCGCATCCTGTCCCGGCGGGACGGCGGTCGGGCCGGGCCGGTGACCTTCACCGAGGTGGCCCTGTACCCCGGAAGCGCCCTCGGATTCGGTACGGTCGGTGCCGAGGAGGTACCGGTGGTCTGTCTGCCAGGTGAACCCGGGGCGGCGTTGATCGGCTTCGAGATGCTGGCCCGCCCGGCGATCCAGTTGCTCGCCGGTGCCGAGCCGGTGTTCCGGCCCAGCGTGCGTGCCCATCTGCTGGAGACCGTCTCGTCTCCCGGCGGCCTGCGCGAGTTCCGTCCGGCACACGTCGCCGAGCGGCGGGGCGGCGGTTACACCGTCCAGCCGCTGCGTGGCGGCCCGCACACCCTGGCCGGGCTGGCCGAGGCGAACGGACTGCTGGTGCTCGGCGAGCGGGTGACCACGGCGGCGGCCGGTTCCACGGTGGACGTGCTGCTGCTGGACCGGCGCCGATGAGCCTGCTCGGGACACCGGGCTGGCCGGTGGTGCTCGCCGACGGTCCGGTGGTGCTGCGGCCGTACAAGCGGGGTGACGCGGTCGCCTGGTCGGAGGTCCGGCGGGCGAACCAGTCCTGGCTGGCCCCCTGGGAGACCGCGCCCGCGGGTGGTTGGGACCAGCTCAACTCGCCGGTCGCGTTCCGCTACGTCCACCGCGACCAGCGCCGGTCGGCCCGGCGGGGCGAGAGCATGCCGTTCGCGGTCTGCCTGCGTGAGCACGGGCGGGAGCGGCTGGTCGGGCACATCAACCTGGGCAACATCGTGCGGCGGGCGTTCTGTTCGGCGTACGTCGGTTACTGGATCGACGCCCGGGTGGCTGGCCGGGGCCTGATGCCGACCGCTCTGGCGCTCGTCACCGACCACGCCTTCGGCCCCGGTGGGCTGCACCGGATCGAGGTCAACATCCGGCCGGAGAACGGCCCCTCGCGCCGGGTGGTGGAGAAGCTCGGCTTCCGCGAGGAGGCGTACCACCCGCGTTACATGCACATCGACGGCGCCTGGCGGGACCACATCGGGTACGCCATGACCAGCGAGGAGGTCGCGGCCGAGGGTGGTCTGCTGGCCCGCTGGCACCGGCTGCGTACGGTCGCTTCTTGATCATCCGTGACTGGACGTGATCGGCGCGGCGCGCGTTGATCCTGGTGCACCGCCCGTAACCTGAAGTAACTGGATGTGCGGTAACCGTCCGGTGGTCATCGGTGACCCGGCCAGCTCGGCGGGTGCCCGGCGGTCGCCACGGTTGCCCGACTTGGGTGACGGGAGGGGTGAGGGTGCCGGCCTCGGTGCTCCTCGCCGTCCTCGCCGCCGCCGGTCTGCTCGCCTTCGCGCCAGCGCTCGTTCGCCGGTACGACGCCACGGAGCGGCTGGTGGCGGAGCGGGCGCAGTCGACGGCGCGGGTGCTTCAGCGCCGGCGGCGACGCCGCACTGTCCCCGGACGACAGCCGGTGAACCCGTCCCGTGTTCTTACGGTTACTCTGCGCGGTGAGTCCCGGGCGGAGAACCCGGTCTACGGGTTGCCCGACCCGGTCTCCGCCCCGCCTGCGACCGGGCGCCGGGCGAGCCGGCTGCGTGCCGTACCCCGGTCCGGGGCGCGACCGCGACGCCGGCCGCGGACCCAGCGCCACACCCCGGCCGTCTACCGCCGCCGCCGGGTCTTCGCCGCCCTGCTCCTGCTCAACCTGGCCGAGCTGATCGGTGTCGTGGCGGTCAGCCCCGGCTTCTGGATCAGCTTCGCGGTCACCGGCACACTGCTCGTCGCGTACGTCGTACACCTGCGCAACCGGGCCATCGCCGGACGCCGACGCCGCCGCGCGCAGGCCCGCGAGGCGGCCTGGCTGGCCGCCCGGCAGGCCGAGGTACGTCGCGAGCAGGCCCGCCGCGCGGCGGCCCGACGGGAGGCGCAGCGCCGGCTGGCGGCCCAACGCGAGGCGGTCCGGCGCGCTGCGATGGGGCTGGACCGCCCGGACGACCTGCCCGCCGCGGCCTCGGGTGGCCGGACCCGGGGCTCGGTCTCCTACCGCCGCTCCGGTGGCCTGCGCGGTCGCCCGTACGAGGCGGGCCGGGGCACACACTCCGCCTGACCCGGGTCGGCCCGGATCTCGCCCGGTACGGGTCGGTCGAGCCGGCGCGCCGGGGGTGGATTCGCCCCCCGGGTGCCGCACCTGTTAGCCTTGGCGCCGGTTCGCCGTTGAGATTCGGACGGCGGGTCGATCGCCCGGCGCGAGTCGGGCGAGGGGTTGTGGCGCAGCCTGGTAGCGCACCTCGTTCGCATCGAGGGGGTCAGGGGTTCGAATCCCCTCAACTCCACCGCAACAAAAATGGCCAGCGGAGACGCTGGCCATTTTTGCGTGCTGTCCCCTTGATCGTGAAGAGTTCGGCCGGTCGCAGCCGGCCGAACTCTTCACGATCGTGATTGTCGATCGGGTGCTCAGGGCGTTGCGGCGACCTCGAAGGAGTGGAGGGTCGGGTACTCGCTGTACGTGCCGTCGGAGCTGATCGCGTATACGACCAGACTCATGGGGCCGCTCTCGGTCGGCGTCCAGGCGATCGTCGCCCGGCCGTCCGGACCGGCCGGCACCTGGATCGGCTCGCCGCCGCCGAAGCGGTACTGGTAGGTGGCGGTGTCGGTCCAGCCCGGCGGGGGCGAGAAGACGAACTCACCCGGAACACCCACGCCGCCGACCGGCTCCCAACTCGACCCGTAGACGTCGGACCGGACGCCGGGTCCCGGATCGAAGGAGGCCCACCAGTTCGCCTCGTCCGAGACGAAGCCGTTGCTGCTGTGGCTGCGGACCTTCACATGGTGGCCGTTGACGTCCGAGGCGTGGAACAGCAGGTGGCCGAACCCGTCCTCGTTTGCCTGGACCGTCTGGGGCTCGCCGCCGTCCAGCGTGTACTCGTACTCGGTGGCGGTGACCCCGTTCGCGGGCGCGAACCTGAGCTGCACCGGCTCGTTCCAGACTGGCGGACCGCCGACCGAGGTGACGGTCGGCGTGGAGTAGGGAACGCGGACCTCGTACGTCACCACCGGCGAGGCGTTTCCGGCCAGGTCGATCGAGCGGACGTAGAGTCGCTGCCCCCCGGAGCGCGGTGGGCTCAGGGTGACCGTCGCGGAGCCACCCGGGGTGGCTGCCCGAACGGTACCGGGACTGTCGAAGGGGTCCCGGCAGACCAGTTGCCCGTGGTCACCGCCGTACTGGCAGCCGTTGACCCCGAACTCCTGCCAGGAATAGGCGAACCCGGCGACATCCTTCTTGCCGTCACCGGAGAAGGTGAAGATGCCCGGCTCACCCACCGGAGCATCCACCCCGGTCTCCAGCCGGGGGTAGTTCGACGAGCTGACCGTCGGACTGGACGGGTTGGTCCGGTCGTAGGTGAAGTAGCACTTCTTCGACCACGCCGACACGTCGGCGCCGTCGCCGGTCCGGGCCTGCCAGACGTACGAGGTGCCGTCGACAAGCGTGCCCTCGGGCAGGCTGACCGAGTTCGCCCGGCCGGAGATGCCGTTCTCGCCGGTGAACTCGACGCGGTTCTCGGGCTTGCCGGTGGGCCAGATCGCCACCGTGGTGCGGATGTTTCCCGCGTCCTGCTCGTCCGCGTCCGAGCCGACGGCCTGGAGCAGGCTGCCGAAGTAGCCGAGCCGTGGGTACGGCTTGAGCGTGGTGCACGCGAAGCCGCCGTTGTAGAGGTGCTCGCTGTCCACGGTCGGCAGCGCGTTCGCCTGAATGCTGATGCTCACCGAGTTGTACCAGTTGAGTCGGCGGCCGTAGCTCGGGTCGGTCTCGTACTGCTCGGGCACCCGGATCTCGAACGTGACGTAACGCTGGCGCTTCTGCACCGCGTCCCGTACCGCGTCCGCCACCTCGAAGGTGATCGAGGCGGTCGGGCAGAACTCGGGGGTGAGGATCTCGTCGGTCTTGACCAGCGGTGCCGGTGCCCGGTTCCAGGTGGGAATGCCGACGACGGGCTTGGTGCGCCAGACCTCGATCGCCCGCTTCGAACAGTCGGCGGCGCTGCTCTCCCGGATGAACAGGTCACCGTCGTAGATCTTCGTTCCCTCGAACATGCTGATGTCGAAGGTGGCATAGACCCTGGAGGTGTGCACCGCGCCGGCCTCGTCGAGCCAGGTCCCGAGCGGCATGTGCTGTTGGTGGTCGTTCGGGTAGGCCGTCTTCGGCGTGGCCGAGTCGGTGTGGCCGACCTGCAGCGACGGTGGCCGTTGCCAGTGCGGCGCGGCGGCTGCCGGGGCGGTGGCGCCGATGACGGCGATACCGCTCGTCACCACCGAGAGTGCGAGCAGCGAGACCGCCGCCCGACGTACGCGATGTCCGATCAAAATGTACTTCCTCCCCGTGCGTTCCGCGTCGTCCGCGCGGAACCAGAAGGCATTGAAGTACACGTCATCAAGCAAGGCAAATGCCATTTTCGATTGGGTCCGTTCCGCCAGGATTCATGTTGACAAAGCGCCCCCGAGCTTTGACGCGTGGCCCTGATTACCTTCTCTGGTCGGGACCCGGGCACGGGGGGAGACTGCTGGGCATGGTCCAACGAGCAGACATCGACGCGGCGGCGGCCCGGATCGCCGGGCACGTGCGGCGTACCCCGGTGATCGAGATCGGTCCGGACGAGCCCGGCGGGCCGGGCTGGTTCAAGTGCGAGTTCCTACAGCACACCGGCACGTTCAAGGCGCGCGGGGCGGTCAACCGGGTGCTCGCCGCGCGCGAGTCGGGCGAACTCGACCCGGCGGTCGGCATCGTGGTCGCCTCCGGCGGCAACGCCGGGCTGGCCAACGCGTACGCGGCGCGGGCGCTGGGCGTACCGGCGACCGTGTTCGTGCCGTTGATCGCCTCGGCGGTGAAGGTGGCGAAGCTGCGGGCGTACGGCGCCACCGTGGTCCAGCACGGCAACGAGTACGCCGAGGCGTACGAGGCGGCGCAGAAGGCGGTGGCCGACACCGGGGCGGTCCACTGTCACGCGTACGACCAGCCGGAGATCGTCGCCGGTGCCGGCACGATCGGCACTGAACTGGTCGAACAGCTCGACGGCCGGGTCGACACCATCCTGGTCGCGGTCGGCGGGGGCGGGTTGATGGCGGGCGTCGCCGCCGCCACCGAGGGAGTCGCCCGGGTCGTCGGGGTCGAACCCGTCACCATCCCCACGCTGCACACCGCGCTCGCCGAGGGCGGGCCGGTCGACGTACCGGTGTCGGGGATCGCGGCGGACTCGCTCGGCGCGCGGCGGATCGGCGAGATCGCGTACGAGGTCGCTTGCAGGACCGGGGTACGGAGCGTACTCGTCTCCGACGACGACCTGGTCGCCGCGCGGCGGCGGCTCTGGGACGGGTGGCGGACAGCGGTCGAACACGGCGCCTCGGCCGCGTACGCCGCGCTGCTGTCCGGTGCCTACCGCCCGGAGCCGGGGGAGCGGGTGGCGGTGCTGCTCTGCGGCGCGAACACTGACCCGTCCGACCTGTAGCCGGGACAGCCGGCCGCCCCGCCCCGGTCAGGAGAGCGGCCGGCTGCCGACGAGCAGCAGGTCGGCGACGAGTTCCGGATCGTCGAAGGTCGGTATGTGACCGACCCCGGGCAGGCGCACCAGCCGGGATCCGGGGATCGCCCGGCGCGCGCGACGCGCCTGCCGGGGCAGGAGCAGCCGATCGCGTCGACCCCAGCCGATCGTGACCGGGACATCCAGGTCCAGGTGGCCGGCGAAGCGTGCCTCGGCGATGGCGGCCAGGTCGGCGTCGAGGCCCGGGGACGAGGCGAAGGCCCGCAACATGTGCGCTGCCTCCGGGGCGGTCAGCAACCACGACCGCCCGAAGAACTGGGCGCAGAGGAGCGTACGGCGCAACCGGCTGGCCATCACCCGGTCGGCGTCCGGCGCCAGCTTCCGGGAGACGCGCGCGGTGAGCCGCAGCGACGCCCGCAGGAAGGCGGCCTCCGGGTTGTCGTAGAAGCCGGCCGGTGAGAGCACGGTGACGGTACGGGCCCGACCGCGCCGGGCGAGTTCGAGTGCCAGCCAGCCGCCCATCGAGTTGCCGGCCAGGTGCGCGGTCGGCAGACCGAGCTGGTCGAGGAACCGCTCGACCGCGCCCGCCAGCGGCCCGATTCCGGCGGCGGACCCGTCGCCGGGCCCCGGTCCGATTCCGGCGGCGGACCCGTCGCCGGGCCCCGGTCCGATCAGTTCCCGGGGAGAGTCGCCGTAGCCGGGCAGGTCGATCGCGATCGTTTCGCGGTGTGCCGCCAGCCGGTCCAGGACCGGCTGCCACACCCGCCAGTCGCCACCGATCCCGTGGATCAGCAGCAGCGGTTCGCCGGCTCCCCGGCGGTCATGGTTGAGGGCTACGACCGGCTCCCGTGGCGTCGATGTCCGTCATTGTGTGGTCGGCGTCCGTCGTTATGTGGTCGGTGTTACGCCGATCGTCGGAGTCGGCGGACACCGATCGGCTCACCGGCGGAACCGGGTGTGCGGAACGTGAAACCGTGACCAGCAAATATCTGTCCACATTAGCGGTGTGAGCGCATCGACACCCCTCGTATCTTCGTACTCAGACCATCGGGCGGCCGGTCAGCGACACCGCTCGATCGGATGTGTCGTTCATCGGTGCACGCGGAGCGCAAGGGGTCCCACGGTGACAAGAAGGCGCCGGTTGCGGGTATCGCTCGTGACCATCGTCGGGGTTCCCGCCTCGCTGCTCGCCCTGTTCGGCAATGTCGCCACCGGCAGTATCGAGGTGCCGAAGTCCTGGAAGCCGTGGATCTGGGTCGTCGTTGTCGTACTGCTGGTGCTGGTCGCCGTGATCGAGGGCAGTCGGGCCCAGGCCAGCGAGCAGACCCGGCCGCTCGGGCGCCCGGTCGCCCTCGGCGAGGCGATGGAACAACTCGTCGACGCGGTCGGCACGCTCTGGCGGCGGGAGGAGGACCAACGCCGGATCAACGACCCGTTTCCGCTCGCCGTACGGTGGCGGCTCGCCGACGAGCACCTGATGGACCACTGGGCCAACATCCACCGGGCACCGCCGGGCAGCGACCCGAGGCCGTTGGAACTGGCCAGCCAACTCGGTGAGATAGTCGAGGTCTTCCAGCGCATTCCCTCCGGCCGGCTGGTCGTGCTCGGCGCCGCCGGCTCCGGCAAGACGATCCTCACCATGCGGTTCGTGCTCGGCCTGATCGACCAGCGGGACCCGGGCGCGCCGATCCCGGTGATCTTCAGCTTGGGCTCGTGGGACCCGAGCACGATGTACTTCGGTGACTGGCTGGTGCACCAGCTCATCCGGGACTATCCCGGCCTGGCGGCCCCGCTCGACACCGCCGGCCTCCCCGGTGAGCAGGCGTCGAGCCTCGCCGCCGCCCTGGTCGAAGCCGGCCGCATCCTTCCGGTGCTGGACGGTTTCGACGAGATCTCCGACGGACTGCACCGGGACGCGCTCAGGGCGCTCAACAAGACCGGCATGCCGATGCTGCTCACCAGCCGCCCGGAGGAGTACGTCGCCGCCGTCAAGGCCAGTGGGGAACTGCGCGCCGCCGCCGCGATCGAACTGCTCCCGCTGGAACTCGCGGACCTGGTCGGTTACCTGCCCCGGACCACCGGCAAGACACACGACGCCAGCGGTGGGGTCAGCACGGTCTGGGACCCGTTCTTCCGCTGGATCGGCGAGCACCGGGACGACCCGCACGCGGCGACACTGATCACCGCCCTGGACAGCCCGCTGATCGTCGCCCTGGCCCGGTCGATCTACAGCGAGGCCGCGAGCCGCGACCCCGGCGAGCTGCTGGACCCGAGCCGGTTCCCGACCCCGGAAGCGGTACGCGAGCACCTCTTCGTGGCGTTCGTCCCGGCGGTCTACCAGCAGCCGACCATCGACCGGATCTCCGCCGGCCACCGTTACCAGCACTGGGAGCTGGACCAGGTCCGGCGGTGGCTGGGCCACCTGGCCGGCCATCTCGACGCGCTGGACACCCGGGACCTGGCCTGGTGGCAACTGGGCAGCACGATCAGCCGCCCGTCCCGGATCGTGGCGTACGGGGTGCTGGGCGGGGTCGCGTTCGGCATCGTCGCGGGCATCGTGGCCGGGCTGGCGTTCGCGCTCGCCTTCGGGATCATGGGCGGGATCGCCTTCGGGCTGGCGGTCGAGGGTCCCAAGCCCACCCGGACCCAGGTACGCGTGCGCAGCCTGCTCCGCAACGCGCTGCGCGGGCTGACGTACGGGCTGGTCGCCGGGGTCGCCTTCGGCCTGGCCGGCGGCTTTGTCATCGGGCTCACCTACGGACTCGTCGCCGGCCCGATCTTCCTGGTCGTCTTCGGTCTCACCTACGGGTTGGCGATCGAGGAGGAACCGGACTCGTCGCTGGGCCAGGTACGGGTCCGCAGTTCGGAGCGGAACGTACTGCGCGGGGTCCTCTTCGGTCTCTCGCACGGGCTGGCGGTCGGGGTGCTGGGTGGGCTCACCGTGGGGCTCACCTTCGGACTCTCCGTCGGGCTGTCGGTCGGGTTGGCGGTGGGGCTCGCGCTCGGGCTCGCCGGGGAGCGCCCGGAACCGTCCCGTACCCAGTTGCGCCTGCGTGGCCGGGGCCGCGCCGTACTGCGTGGCCTGATCATGTGGCTGGCCGTCGGGCTCGCCATCGGTCTGGTGGTACGGGTGGTGCTCGGTCTGCTCTTCACCCTCGCCTTCGGCCGCGAGGCCGGCATGCCGGCCGGGTTGCTCGTCGGCATCGCGATCGGGCTGGCGGTCCTGCTCGTCTTCGGCTTCGGGGAGTTCACCGCCCCGATCGACGTACGCACCTCGGTGAACCCGATCGGGCTGCTCGCCGCCGACCGCCGCAACACCGTCCTCCAACTCCTGCTCTTCGGGCTGGTCTTCGCGTTCACCATCGGCTACCTCGGCGGGATCACCGTCGGCCTGCTCGGTGGCCTGCTGGGCGGGCTGCTCGGTGCCCTGCTGGGCAGCGCCTGGGGCCGCTGGCTGATCCTGGCCCGGTTCTGGTTGCCGGTCACCGGCCGGTTGCCCTGGCGTACGATCACCTTCTTCGAGGACGCCTACCACCGGGGGGTCCTGCGCCAGTCCGGTGCCGTCTACCAGTTCCGTCACGGACAGATCCAGCATCACCTGGCGGTCGGCGCCGGCGCCACGGAGAGGAATCCCACCGATGCCGGGCACGGCGGTGCTGGTGCGTCCGATCACGCCGGAAGACTGTGACGCGGTCGCGGAGATCTACGCCCACTACGTCACCGAGACCGTGGTCACCTTCGACGAGGTCGCGCCGAGTGTGACCGACTGGCGCCACAGGGCCGAGGCGCTGCGCGCGGCCGGGCTGCCGTTCCTGGTGGTCGAGGCGGCCGGGGAGGTGGCCGGTTTCGGGTACGCGAGCCAGTTCCGGCCGAAGCCGGCGTACCGGCACTCGGTCGAGGACACCGTCTACCTCGCACCCGACCGGACCGGGCGGGGACTCGGGTCGCTGCTGCTGCGTGCCGTCCTGGACGGTTGCGTCGCCGCCGGGAAGCGGCAGGTCGTCGCGATGATCACCGAAGGTGGGGAGCCCTCGATCGCGCTGCACCGCCGGCACGGCTTTGTCGAGGTCGGCCGGCTGAGGTCGGTCGGGTTCAAGCACGACCGCTGGATCGACACCCTGATGTTCCAGCGCGACCTGTTCGCCGCCCCCGTGGGTTAGGTGTCGGCCCGGGTCAGCCGGTCCCAGACCCCGGGCGACTCCAGCGGCTGGTCCGCGCGCAGCGGCGTACCGACCGGTGGCTGGGCGCCGACGGTGGCGACCACCCGGCCGTGTTCGGCACCGGCCGTGACCTGCCTCGGCACGGGCGGGAGCTCGGCGCCGAGCCGCACTTCGAGGCCGGGCCAGCCGATCACTTCGAGGTCGTGCCCGGCGCGCAGGCTGGCGCGGTCGTCGAGCGGCCCGCGTACGGTCGCCACCTCCTGCCCGGCCGGCACCACCGTGTGCCGGCCGAGCGCGGCCGACACCGCGCGGACCAGCGGCGTCGTCGCCGCGAACACCGACCGGAGCTGGGCCGGGGTGTCCTTGCCCGGCTGGCCGAGCACCGCGCCGACGACCAGGAACTCGGCACCGCCGACCCTCGTCGCGGCGGCGAAGACAAAGCAGCCGCCGGCCTGGTCGGTGGAGCCGGTCTTGACCCCGACCACGCCGTCCCGGCCGAGCAGGTCGTTGTAGTTGTTCACCGTGCCGGCCACCGGCAGGGTCGCCTTCGACTGGGCGACGATCTCCGCGAACGCCGGCAGGGCCATCGCCCTGCGGGTCAGGATCACCTGGTCGACGGCGGTGCTGACGGTGTCCGGGGCGAGCCCGGCCGGGTCGGTGTACCGGGTGTTCCGCATGCCCAGGCCGGTCGCCATCGCGTTCATCTTGGCGACGAACGCGGCCACGCTGCCGGCGTCCCAGGCGGCGAGGATCCGGGCCATGTTGTTCGCCGACGGCAGCAGCACCGCCTGCAACGCCTCCCGCTGGGTGAAACGCGCCCCCGCGACGACCTCGACCAGCGACTCGCCGCGCGCCTGCTCGGCCGGGTACGCCCCGGCCTGCTCGTTGCTGACGGTGAGGCTGGGCCCCGGCTCGCCGACCCGCAACGGTCGGTCGGTCAGCACCACGTACGCGGTCATCACCTTGGCCACGCTGCCGATCGCCACCGGCGTCGGTGCGCCGTGGCTGCCCAGGTCGCCGACCCCGTCGACGGAAACCGCGGCCTGACCGGTGGAGGGCCACGGCAGTTCCGGTGCCGGGCCGGGGATCCGGGTGGTGGCGGGCAGTGTGGGGGTGGCCTTTGGCCGGGGCGGGTCGTGCCAGAGCGGTTGGACCACCACCAGCGCGATCGCGACCAGGACCAGGATGATCACGGCGGGTAGCAGCAGCCGTCGTGGGCGCGGCGGGCGCGGCGCGGCGGTGTGGGAGGCCGTCTGGTACACGAGCGGTCTTCTTCCCCAACGCCCGCCAAACATGCCGCCCGAAAGGAAGGGCCCCTTGTTATCGCATTCAGTTGTACAAGGGGCCCTTCCTAACCAGCCGGCCGGGACCGGAGGGCGGGTCAGCGTACGGGCGGCATCGTCCAGGGGCCGGTCGGCGCGGGTGACTGGGCGGTCCGCTCGGCGGCGTACGGGCGGGCGGTCGGCGCGGGAGCGGCACAGACGGCGCCGTGCCGGGGGAGTGTCCGGTCGATCAGGTAGCGGTCGACAAAGTCGGTGAGGCACGGCGTACCGGGGTAGACGCCGTGACCCGGGCCCTCGAAGGTGACGAGTCGACCGTTGCGCCCCAACTGATCCGCGACGTTCACCGCCCACTCGTACGGGGTGATCGGGTCGTGCCGCGAGTTGACCACCAGCAGCGGCAGGTCGGTGCGTACCCGGAGCCGGTGCTGCGGATTGCCCACCGGACCCTGCCAGTCGAGACAGAGACCGGTGGCCATGAGAGCCGGCGCGGACCCCCGCATGTGCGGTGCCACCGCCCGGGACATCTCGACGTACCGGTGGAGCCGGGCCAGGCTGTCGACCGGCAGCGCCCAGTCCTGGCAGAACATCGGCATGGCGAACGGTACCGGCTCGTCCGCGGCCGTCCCGCCCCGTTCTCCCGTGCCTTCGGCATCCGTCGCCGCGTCCGTCGCGGCCAGGGTGGCGAGCCGGTCGGCCAGCTCCGACCAGCGCGGGTCGTAGAACGCCTGAAGCGTCTCGGCGCTCAGGTCGAACCAGGTCAGCGTCCGGCCGGAGCGGGGGTCGACCAGGTCGCCGGCCTCGGCGCGGCGCATCAGCCGGTCGAAGAGCCCGGGTACGTCGCGTCCGTGCAGCACACAGCCGGTCTCCCGGGCACACCAGGCCACGAACTGCTCGAACGCGTTCTCCGCGCCGACCGCCTCGGTACGGATGAACGCCGCCGTGCCGAGACTGTGGTCCATGACGCTGTCCAGCACCATGGCCCGTACCCGGTTCGGGTAGCGCTCGGCGTACATCTGGCCCATCAGCGTGCCGTACGAGGCGGCGTTGTAGCTGATTTGCCGTTCGCCGAGCGCGGCCCGGATCGCGTCCATGTCGTGCGCCACGTTCACCGTGTCGGCGTGATCGAGGAGCGGACCGGTGTGTGCCCGGCAGTTCTCGTACAGCCGGTGGTTGTACGCGACCATGTCGCGGTACGCCCGCTCGTCGGCCGGGACGGGGAAGGGCAACTCGGCCAGGAGTTGCGCCGAACAGCGGATCGGGTTGCTCCGGCCCACCCCGCGCGGGTCGAAGCCGATCAGGTCGAAGTGCTCGCGCACCTCGGCGCTGCCGTACCGCTCCGGACGGTCGATCAACGCGTCCACGCCGGAGCCGCCGGGGCCACCGGGGTTGGTCAGGAGCACTCCGATCCGGCTGGCCGCCGGCCCGGTGGCGGCGCGCCTGACGATCTCCAGCGGAAAGGTCGCGCCGCGTGGGCGGGACCAGTCGACCGGCAGGAGCAGGGTGGCGCAGCGCAGGTCGGCGCTGTCCGGCTGCTCGAGGCAGGGCCTCCAGTCGGGCGGCGTGGGTCGCCAACCGTTCGTGCTGGTGTCGGCCGTGCCGGGCTCGGCGCCGGTGCCGCCGGTCACCGCCCCGGCGGGTGCGGCGGCGACACCGAGTACGAGGACCAGTGCGGCCGTCACACCGACGGCGGCCCGGAATGTTCTTCGCATACGCGACAGCTCCAATCGACGGGTGAGCGCCCAGTCGAGCACGCGGTGCGACCCGTTCTGAAGAGCCGGCGGAGCAGGTCAGGGGGATCTCCGGGATTGCCCCGAGTCAATGGTCCGGTGTCCGTGGACACCGGTCAGGGGTTGCGGCGGATGAGGTACGTGTCCATGATCCAGCCCTTGCGTTCGCGCAACTCGTTCCGGGTCCGTTCGATCCGGTCCACCACCTCGCCGAGCCGGCCGGAGATCAGCACCTCGTCCGGCGTACCGAGGTAGGCGCCCCAGTAGATGTCGATCTGTTGGTCCCGGTACGCCTTGGCGGCGAACCGGGCGTCGAGCATCACCACGAGGTCGTCGACGCCCTCCGGCAGCCCGTCGGCCAGCCGTCGTCCCGTGGTCACGTGCACCGCGCCGGCCACCCGGTTGAGGGTCACCCGGTGTCGGGCGGCGAGCGCCTGCACGCTGCTGATGCCCGGGATCACCTGGTATTCCAGCGGCAGTACGCCACGGGCGACGATGGTGTCGAGCACCCGGATCGTGCCGTCGTACAACGACGGGTCGCCCCAGACCAGGAAACCGCCCCGTCCTCCGTCGGCCAGTTCGGCCCGGAGGACCCGTTCGAGCAGTTCGGCGCGGGCGTCGCGCCAGAGTCGTACCGCGTCCGGGTAGTCGGTCGCGGCCCGGTCGCGCGGCGGGTCGGCGACCAGCACCTCGCGGTGCCGTTCGGGGCGGGCGAAGCGTTCGAGGATCTGCCGCCGCGCCTCGGTCAGGTCCGCCGTCGCCGGCCCCTTGTCCAGGACGAAGAAAACGTCCACCGTGTGCAGCGCCTGTACCGCCTGCATCGTGACGTGGTCCGGGTCGCCCGCACCGACACCGATCACCAGCAGCTCACGCACCGCCCGCGCCTCCCGCCCCTCGTCCCGTCGTCCGGGACGGTCGACCCCGACCCTAGGGCCCGCCCGGCGTGGCGGTGACCAGGGGTGCGCCGACCGTGTCCGGGATCGCGTGGGCCCAGGTCGGTGACGGGATCGATGACTCGGGGGAAAGGGGCCGGTCGACAGGCAACATTTCCGGCCCCGGCGGCGTCGTTAGGACGGAGGTGGGCCGTGGACCAGGCTTCCGAGCGGGAGTTCACCGATTTTGTCAACGAACGCGGGGAGGCTCTGCTGCGGGTCGCGTACGCACTCGCGGGTGACCAGTACGCTGCCGAGGACCTCCTACAGGACGCGCTGGCGAAGGCGTACGCCCGGTGGTCCAGGATCCGGGGCGAGGCGGAGCCGTACGTACGCCGGATCCTCTACAACGACCAGATCTCCGGCTGGCGTCGGCGCAGGCGACGCCCCGAGGTGCCGCTCGCGTCCACCCCGGAACCCGCCGCCGGTGGCGACGCCGCAGAGGAGACCGCGCTCCAGTTGATGTTGCGCGACGCGCTGCGGATGCTGCCGCCCCGGCAGCGCGCGGTGCTGGTGCTGCGATATCTGGAGGACATGAGCGTGGAGCAGACCGCCGAGCTGCTCGGTTGCCGGACCGGGACGGTGGCGAGCCAGTCGTCCCGGGCGCTGACCAAGCTGCGTGACCTGGTGCCCGCGTTCGACGACCTGACCACCCGGGACGAGGCGTCGTCCCGGCGGTACGGGAAACCCGCGCACCGGGAGCCCCGGACCCGGTGGGAGCCGGCGCGATGAGCCGCGCGACCGACGAGGCCCTCCGTCGGGCCGTACGCGCACTGGCCGACGAGGCGCGGGGGGTCGACGGTCTGGCGGCGCTCGCGATGGCCCGGGGCCGACGGGTACGGCGTCGTCGCCGCGCGGTCGGCACCGTCGCCGGCGTCGCCGCGTTCCTGGTGCTCGCGGCGCCCTTCGTCTGGCTGCGCCCCGGCTCGGGGCCGGATTACGTCCAGCCGGTCGGCGCCCTGACCGGCGCGCCGTCCGCGCCCGGCGACGAGTGGACCCGGACCCCGTTCCCGCTCTCCGACAGCATGATGATCATTGGCGGGACCAGCACCGGCTCGCCCAGCGTCCACTCCTACGCGTTCGACCGCACCCGCGACGGCTACCCGAGCTTCGCCGAGTACGACGAACTCTGGGCCGCTCCGCGCGGCAACCTCGCCGCGGCGTACGACTACAGCCGCCGGGAGGAGACCGGCCTGGTGGACGTGCCGACCCGGAGGGTCGACTGGGTCCGGACCGGCAACCACCTCCAGCGGCCGCAGTGGTCCCCGGACGGCGGGAGACTGCTGCTCACGGCGACGAACAAGGAGTCGCCGACCGGTCTCACCGCGGTCATCCTCACCGCCGCCGACCACCAGGTGCGCGAGATCCCGGTGGACGGGGAGCGGTACCCGTGCACCGGCCCCTGCCAGTTCACCTGGTCGCCCGACGGTACGGAGATCGTGCTGCCACAGACCGATCCCGGCCAGCCACCCGCCGGATCGGGGCCCGATCCGAGGCGAGGGCTGCAACTCTTCTCCGCCGCCACCGGAGAGCCGACCCGACTGCTCCCGATCAGGGGCGAGGTGACCGGGCCGTACTCGTGGTCGGAGGACGGCGAGTTGGTCGTCGTCCGGGGTGCGCGGGCGCAGCTCACCGATGCCAGGACCGGCCAGGTGGTGCGCGGCCTGCCCGGCGGCGACGCCTTCTGGGTGGCGGGGGACCGGCTGATGTACCCGGACGGCGAGGGCGAGAACGTCGTCCTGGCCGAGATCGACCTGCTCGGCAACGAACTGCGCCGCGTGCCGCTCCCACCGGAGCTGGCCCACCGGGAACTCCTGGTAGGACCCCGCTGAGCAGGACCCCGGCGCACCGGCCGGCGGGGAATGGTCGGCAACCTCGCCGGTACTTGTCCATATTGCGCTAAGCGGGTGCTTTCCGGCATTACCATGCCCTAAAACCCGTCGTACCCGTCATCGACCCGCCTCGGCCGCACCCCTCGGCCGCCGGGTCGCGCCGCCGGCACGGGACGGGGCTGAAGGGGTTGGCGGAGATGACTCAACTGGACAGCCGGCCGGAGCCGAAGACCGACATCCGGGCCGGCTACCGAGGTGACATCGAGGGACTGCGCGCGCTGGCGGTCGTACTCGTGCTGTTGTCGCACGCGGGGCTGGACTTCCTGCCCGGCGGCTTTGTCGGGGTGGACGTCTTTTTCGTCATCTCCGGGTTCCTGATCACCGGGCTGCTGGTGGCGGAGCTGGAGCGGACCGGGACGATCTCGCTGACCGGCTTCTACGCCCGGCGGGCGAAGCGGCTGCTGCCCGCCGCCGGCCTGGTGCTCGGCACCACGCTGGTGCTCACCCTGTTCTTCCTGCCGAAGACCCGCTGGGCCGACACCGGCTGGGACGTGGTGGCGAGCGGGCTCTACGGGATGAACTGGCGACTGGCCGAGCAGGCGGTCGACTACCTGGCGGTCGGCGACGCGCCGAGCATCCTCCAGCACTACTGGTCGCTCGCGGTCGAGGAGCAGTTCTACCTGGTCTGGCCGCTCCTGCTGATCGTGGTCGGCTGGTCCGGCTGGGGTCGGCGCCGGGCCGAGGCGGTCGGCGTCGCCGGGCGTACGGGCGTCAGCCGGCGTGGTTGGCTGCTGGCCGCGCTGGCGCTGATCGCGATCCCGTCGTTCGCCTGGTCGATCCACCTCACCCAGTCCGACCCGGCCCGCGCCTACTTCGTCACCACCACCCGGATGTGGGAGCTGGCGCTCGGCGGTGCACTGGCCCTGCTCAGCCACCGGCTGGCCCGCCTGCCCCGGCCGGTCGCCGCCGCGATCGGCTGGGCCGGACTCGCCGCGATCGCCGCCGCCGCGCTCTGGATCACACCGAGTGCGGCCTTCCCGGGTTACCTCGCCCTGCTGCCGACGCTCGGTGCCGCCGCCGTGATCGCCGCCGGCACCGCCGGCCGTACCGGCCCCGAACTGCTGCTCGGGCTGCGCCCGGTACGCGCGGTCGGTGCCCTTTCCTACTCGCTCTACCTGTGGCACTGGCCGCTGCTGGTGGCGGCGCAGGCCCGGTTCGGCGAGCTGAGCGTGGCGGCCGGGCTCGCCGTCGTGCTCTTCTCCGCGATACCGGCGGCGCTGACCTACCACTACCTGGAGAACCCGGTACGGCGATCGAAGCGGCTGGCCTTCTATCCCGTACGGGCGCTGCGGCTGGGGTTGTTCTTCACCGCCGTACCGGTGCTGGCCGGGCTGTTGTTCCAGTTCACCGTCTGGCCGCCGCCGCGTCAGCTCCCGCCGAGCGCGTTGAGCGCGCCGCTGAACGCCTCACCCGGCGCCGTACCCGGCGTCTCGGCCTCGCCGACCGGTCCGCTCGGGGCGGCGGTGCTCGGGGAGACGCCCCGGAGCAGTCGGGCGGGGGTGCCGGTGGACAGGGTGGACGTGATCGTGCCGGACCCGCTCGCCGCCAAGAACGACCTGCCGGACGTCTACCGGCACGAGTGTTTCTCCGAGGGGACCAAGTCCGACCTGGTCAAGTGCGTCTACGGCGACCGTGAGTCCGATTACACGGTGGCGGTGGCGGGGGACTCGCACGCCGCGAACTGGATTCCGGCGTTGCAGGCGATGGCGGTCGAGCGGAAGTGGCGGCTGGTCACGTACCTCAAGGGGTCCTGTCCGTTCCTGGACCTGGAGGTCTCGGTGATGGACCGTAGGCAGCCGGCGTGCGCCGAGTGGAACAGCAACCTGCGGACGGAGCTGACCGGGTCGGAGAAGCCGGATCTGTTGATCACCAGCAACTCGTCCTACCTCCCGATGCGCGGGGGCACCGTGCTCAGCGGTGCCGAGGCGCAGCGGGCGACGGTCGAGGGGATGCGCCGGACCTGGCGGGCGATGACCGACGCGGGTGTCCGTACGGTGGTGCTGCGCGACACCCCGGCGCTGGACGTACGGGCGGCGGAGTGTGTGTCGGCGAACCGCGCGAAGCTGACCAAGTGCGCGACCTCCCGGGAGGTCGCGGTCTCCTGGAGCGCCGGCCCCGCCCAGGCGGAGGCGGTCAAGGGGCTCTCGCAGGTGAGCCTGGTCGACCTGACCGACGCCATCTGCCCGGCCGACAACTGCGCCCCGGTGATCGGCGGCGTGCTGGTCTACCGGGACAGCAACCACCTGACCGCCACCTACGCCCGCAGCCTCACGCCCCGGCTCGGCGCCGCGATCGACCGAGCGCTCAGCTAGCCAGGCCGGGATCGACCGGGCGCTCAGCCAGCGGGCATCCCCAGGACGCCCGGGGAGACCGGTCAGGCGACCGGAGGGAAGATCGCCTCGATCAGGTGCGGTCCCGGTTCGGCGACCGCCCGGGAGAACTGCTCGGCCAACTCCTCGGCGGTGGTCGCCCGGCTGCCCGGCACCCCGAAGCCCTCGGCGATGCTGACGTAGTCGATGGTCGGGTCACCGAGGTCGAACAGCCGGTCGGAGCGGGCGTCGACCCCGCCGGCCACCAGGTGTCCCCACTCCTCGCGCAGGATGGCGTACGAGCGGTTGGTCAGGATGACGTTGGTGATGTTCAGCTTCTCCCGGGCCTGGGTCCAGAGCGCGGAGATGGTGTAGACCGCGCAGCCGTCGCCCTCCAGCGTGATCACCGGTCGGTCCGGGGCGGCGATCGCGGCGCCGATCGCCATCGGCATGCCCTCGCCCATCGCGCCGCCGAGCTGCACCAGCAGGTCGTGCCGGGGAGCGCCGGCGGTGGCGCCGGCCAGCGCGGGACGGCAGCTCATCGTCTCGTCGACCACGATGGCCCGTTCCGGCAGCAGCGCGCCGATCACCTGGGCCCAGCTCGTCGCGGTGAGCGCTCCGGTGGGGAGCGCCGGGCGGGACGACGTCGACAGTTCGGGTTCGCTGTCCGGGTCGAGCAGGTCGGCCAGCGCGGTCAACGCGCCGACCACGTCCTGGCCGACCTCGGCCAGGATCTGGGTCCTCGCCTCCGGCGGCACCAGGCAGCTCGGCTGCTCCGGGTAGGCAAAGAAGGAGACCGGAGCCTTGCCACCCGCGACGATCACCTGCCGTACCCCGTCGAGCTGGCTCGCCACCTGCTCGGGGTAGGCCGCGAGCTGCTCGAAGGTCGGCACCCCCGCGCCGTGTTCGAGGCGCGGGACGTACTGCTCCAGCATCACCCGGACCCCGGTGCTGGCGGCGATCCGGCCGGCGGCGCGCAGCCCCGGCTCCCGTCCCGCCGGCCCGCCGATGATCAGGACGGCCGGCTCGTCGCCGCGCAGGATCGTGCAGACACGTTGGATCACCGCCGGGTCGACCGGTGGCACGGAGCGGGCGGGCATCGGGTCGGCCACGGTCCCGCCTTCGCCCCAGGAGACGTCCGCCGGCATCACCAGCGTCGCGATCTGGCCGGGTGGTTCGAGGGCCTCGGCGTACGCGGACGCGCCGTCCTGGCCGGCGCCGGTCGGGTTCTCCGGTCGGCGTACGGGACCGCGCAGCGTGCCGGCGACGGCGGCGATGTCCGACTCCAGCGGTGGGTCCTGTGCCTTGTGCCGGGTCGGGTGGTCGCCGACGATGTTGACCAGCGGCGAGTTGGCCCGGCGGGTGTTGTGCAGGTTCGCCATGCCGTGCCCGAGCCCGGGTCCGAGGTGCAGCAGGGTGGCGGCCGGTTTGCCGGCCATCCGGGCGTAACCGTCGGCGGCGCCGGTGACGACCCCCTCGAAAAGGCCGAGTACGGGCCGCACCTGCGGCACCGCGTCGAGTGCCCGGACCAGGTGCAGCTCGGTCGTGCCCGGGTTGGCGAAGCAGACCTCCACACCGGACCCGGCGAGCGTACGCATCAGCGCCTCGGCTCCGTTCATGCCCCGACACTATCGACGGGGTGCCTGGTCGGAGCGGTTTCGTGAGGATCGGTCGCGTACACCGGGCGTTCCGGCGGGGGTCACGTCTGATTGATCATGGATTCGGCTCTGTTCCCTAACATCCCGGCCATGACTGTCCTTCCCGCCTCATCGCCGCTCGACCGCGCCGGGACGGGGCGCGTCGCCGGGCGTACCCGGGCCGCCGCCGTGCTCGCCGCGATCGCCGTCTCCGGGGGTGTCGGCGCCGTGGCCGTCGCCGCCTCGTCGCCCGCGGCGGCCGAACCCGGCAACATCGTCGTGTCGGAGAACTTCTCCTCCGGCTCACTGCCCGCCGGCTGGAACGCGGTCGACGGTGCCTGGAAGGTCGAGAACGGCCGGCTGTACGGAACCTCCGCCAGTTCGAGCGAGAACAACAAGATCACCTTCGGTCGGCACCTGAACGACTTCCGGATCGAGGCGACGATGCGCTTCGAGACCGTCTCCGCCGCCACCCGCTGGGCCTCGCTCGGCCTGGACATTCCGGCCAACGGCGCCACCCCGTGGTGGATCGCCACCATGCGCAGCGGCACCACCGCCGCCAACGGTCTCGAATTCGCCCAGCGGACCACCGCGAACACCTGGGTCGTGCCGAACACCGCCTCCGCCCCGTACGCCGCCGGCACCGGTCGGGACGTCCGGGTCGCCGTCGAGGTGCACGGCAACCAGGCCCGCTGGATCTTCGACGGGCGGGAGGCGATGCGGACCAACAACCTCCAGCGTTCGGCCGACGGCGTCCAGGGGCTCTTTGTCAACGGGGCCACCGTCTCGTACGACGACGTCACCGTCACCGAGCTGCCGCCCAACGGCTACATCCGTCCCGAGGGCAGCCCGTTCACCGTGATCGCGCACCGGGGCGCCTCCGCCGCCGCGCCGGAGAACACCCTGGTCGCCCAGGAGATCGCGCGCAAGGGCGGTGCCGACTGGATCGAGAACGACGTCCAGCCGAGCAAGGACGGTATTCCGTTCATCCTGCACGACGGCACGGTCGACCGGACCACCGACGGCACCGGCAACATCCGCGACCTGACCGCCGAGCAGATCAAGGCGCTCGACGCCGGCTCCTGGTTCGGCCCGCAGTACGTCGGCGAGCGGGTGCCGACCCTCGCCGAACAGCTCGCCGACCTGCGTACCCGTGGTGGCAGCCTGCTCCTGGAGATCAAGGGCAAGCACACCAGGGACGAGGTCGCCACGATCGTCAAGGTGATCCGCGACGAGCAGATGACCAACCGGGTGTTCGTCCAGAGCTTCGAGGTCGACGCCCTGAGGTACACCTACGAGCTGGCCCCCGAGCTGCCGCTCGGCCTGCTCCGCAGCAGCCTCGACGCCGACCCGGTGGCGATCTCGAAGGAACTGCACCTGACCGCGTACAACCCGGACGGCAACGCGCTGCTCGCCAAGCCGGAGGTGGTCGCCCCGCTGCACGCCGCCGGAGTGGCGGTGATGGCGTGGACGATGGACTCGGCCGGTCTGTGGCAGCGGCTGGAGCGGATCGGCACCGACGCGGTCATCACCAACCGCGCCGCCGAACTGGTCGGCTGGAACTCGGCGTTCGTACAGCGGGCCTCCGCCGATCCCACCGTGGAGATCACCTCGCCGGCCGACGGCACCCGGCTGGACCGGGCCCAGTCCCCGGTGATCGCGGTCGCCGCGACCAACGCGGACACCGTCACGGTCACGGTCGACGGCCGCAAGTCGGCCGCCGGGCGCAAGCTCGACCTGGTCAAGCTGACCGCCGGCAGGCACACGGTGCGCACCGAGGTGACCGGCCCCGAGGGTACGGCTACCGCGACCAGCACCTTCACCGTGACGGTGAGCCAGGCCGGACTCGGTTACGTCATCCTGACCTCCGGCGCCGACCCGGCCGCGATCAACACGATGACCGCCAAGCTGGTCGACAACAAGTACGCCGAGCTGGCCAGTTACGTCGACCGGCAGGCCGGCAAGCTGGTCCCGGCCGAGGTCGCCAGCGTCATCGCCGCCGACGCCCGCACGCTCGCCCTGAAGTAGCCACCCGCCGGGCGGCGCCCCGCCGGTAAAACGTCATCCCGAACAGATCATCACATCGTGGAGTCCCCGCCGTCGGAATGCCGACGGCGGGGACTCCCGTTCGTCCGTACCGTCAGGGTTTGTGGGTCGGGGCGTTTTGTCAGCGACGGCCGAAGCACACCCGATAGCCCGTTTCCGCAGGCTGGAGCGCGGAATATTTACACCACCCCGTACACCCGGCAGTTCATGTAACGACACCGTTCCCGCATATGCTCCAGCGCGTCTACCCCCCTTTACGGAGGCTTAGTTTGATGCGCCGGAACAGACGCACGCGCTCACTGAACGCGTTGGGCGTACTCCTCACCACCAGCGCGCTCGGCCTGGCCAGCGGCACCGCCGCAGTGGCCGCCGAACCGACGGCGAACCCGTTCATCAGCGAAATCCACTACGACAACGCCGGCACCGACTCCGGCGAGGCGATCGAGATCGAGGCCCCCGCCGGGTTCGACCTGGCCGGCTGGCAGATCGTCCTCTACAACGGCAACAACGGCGCCGTGTACAACACCCGTACGCTCAGCGGCGCGGTGCCGGCCGCCGGCGTGGTGGTCGCCAGCTACCCGGTCGACGGCGTCCAGAACGGCTCGCCGGACGGGATCGCGCTGGTCGCCCCCGGCGGCACGGTCGCGGAGTACCTCACCTACGAGGGCACCTTCGCCGCCGTCGGCGGCCCGGCCAACGGGCTGACCGGCACCGACATCGGTGTGGCCGAGGGCTCCAGCAGCCCGGTCGGCTCCTCGTTGCAGAAGATCGGCGGCAGCTGGCGGGAGGCGGCTCCGAACACCTTCGGCGTACGCAACACCGGCGGCGACCCGGACCCCGACCCCGATCCCGACCCGGTCGGCTGCGAGGTCGCCGTCACCCACACCATCGCCCAGGTCCAGGGCACCGGTGACGCCACCCCGCTGGCCGGCACCCGGGTCACCGTCGAAGGTGTGGTGACCGGCGACTACCGCACCGGCGGCTACAACGGCGTCACCGTGCAGACCGTCGGCAGCGGCGGCCGCGCCCCGGCCGCCGGGACCGCCTCGGACGGCATCTTCGTCTACCTGACCAGCAACGCCGCCAACCACCCGGCGGTGACCGTCGGTGACCGGGTCCGGGTCAGCGGCACCGCGAGCGAGTTCAACGGGCTCACCCAGGTCAGCATCGGCGCCAAGGCCGACGTGCAGGTCTGCGACCAGGGCGTGGCCCTGCCGGCGCCGGTCACGCTCGGCCTGCCGCTCGACCCGGCCGGGCGTGAGTCGGCCGAGTCGATGCTGGTCACCCCGGTCGGTCCGTACACCGTCTCCGAGGTCTACAACACCAACCGGTACGGCGAGGTCGTGCTCGCCGCCGGTGAGCACGCGGCGGTCATCCCGACCGACCTGGCCCGCCCCGGCACCCCCGAGGCCCAGCAGGTCGCCGCCGCGAACAAGCTCGGCCGGCTGCTGATCGACGACGGCCGGACCACCAACCTCTCCACCGACAACACCCTGCCGCCGTACTTCTCGCCGACCAGCCCGCTGCGCGTGGGTGACCGGGTCGAGGCGTTCGGCCCGACGGTGCTGTCGTACGGCTTCAACGAGTGGCGGCTCCAGCCGACCGCCCCGATCGACGCGGCCACCCCGCCGGCCGGTCGGACCACCTTCGCGTCGACCAACCCGCGTACGGCGGCACCGGAGAACGTCGGCGGGGACATCCGCCTGGCGAGCTTCAACGTGCTCAACTACTTCGTCCACTTCGGTGGCGAGGCGCGCGGCGCGGAGGACGAGGCCGCTCTGCTCAAGCAGGAGGCGAAGATCGTATCGGCGATCAACGCGCTCGGTGCCGACGTGGTGGCGCTGGAGGAGATCGAGAACTCGGTACGGTTCAACACCGCCGACCCGCAGCAGGCGCTCAAGCGGCTCGTCGCCGCCCTGAACACCGCTGCCGGCGCGGGCACCTGGGACTACGTCCGTACCCCGGCGCAGTTGCCGCCCGCGAGCCAGCAGGACTTCATCACCACGGCGATCATCTTCAAGCCGGCGAAGGTCGCCACCTCGGGCGAGTCCCGCTCGGTGAACGACGAGACCGTCTGGTTCAACGCGCGCGAGCCGATCGCGCAGAGCTTCACCTCGGGCGCGGTCACCTTCACCGTGGTCGCCAACCACCTCAAGTCCAAGAGCACCTCGGACGCGGCCACCGGCGACAACGCCGACACCGGCGACGGCCAGGGCGCGTTCAACGGTGACCGGGTCCGCCAGGCGCGGGCGCTGGCCACCTTCGTGGACCAGCTCAAGGCCGACAGTGGCAGCGACGACGTGCTGCTGCTCGGCGACTTCAACGCGTACAGCCACGAGGACCCGGTGCAGGTCCTCTACGACAAGCAGTACGTCGACCTGAACACCACCGGCGAGGCGAGCTACGTCTTCGGTGGCGAGTCCGGCTCGCTGGACCACGCCATCGCCTCACCGTCGCTGGCGGCCAGGGTCACCGGGGTCGACGTGTGGCAGATCAACTCGCACGAGTCGTTTGCCTTCCAGTACGACGGACACCCGGCGTTCTTCGCGCCGAACCCGTACCGGGCCAGCGACCACAACCCGATCGTGGTCGGCCTGCGTACCACCGCCACGCCGGTGAACCTCCAGTTGTTGAACATCAACGACTTCCACGGTCGGCTGGAGTCCCCGGCCACCGTGAACGGGCAGCCGGTCGGCGGCGCGGCGCAGCTCGCCGGGCTGGTGAACCGGCTCCGGGCGGAGAACCCGAACACCGCGTTTGTCTCCGCCGGGGACAACATCGGCGCCTCGACCTTCGTCTCGGCGATCGACGGGGACAACCCGACGATCGACGCGCTGAACGCGATGGGCGTCGCCGCCTCGGCGGTCGGCAACCACGAGTTCGACAAGGGCTTCGCGGACCTGACCGGCCGGGTGACCGACCGGGCCGACTTCCCGCTGCTCGGCGCCAACGTCTACCGGGGCGACGAGCGGGTGCTGCCGGCGTACTCGGTCAGCACCGTCGGCGGGGTCAAGGTCGGCTTCGTCGGTGTGGTCACCGAACAGACCGCGAACCTGGTCAGCCCGGACGGCATCGCCGGCCTGACCTTCCGGGACGCGGTCGCGGAGGCGAACAAGGTCGCCGGTGAGCTGAAGGACGGCAACCCGGCCAACGGCGAGGCCGACGTGGTGGTGCTCCTCGCGCACGAGGGCGCGGCCACCGAGAACATCGACTCCGCCGCCGAACTGGCGAACGACCCGGTCTTCGGCAAGTACACCCGGGCGAACGCCACGATCGACGCCATCCTCAGCGGCCACACCCACCAGCCGTACGCCTTCGAGGTCCCGGTCCCGGGCACCGACAAGCTGCGTCCGGTGGTGCAGGCCGAGGACTACGGCCAGAAGCTGGGCAAGGTCACCCTGACCTTCGACCCGGCCACGAAGTCGGTCACCGCCGCCGACGCGGCGCTGCTCGACGTGGTCGGCGCCCCGGAGGACCCGGCCGTGGCGGCGATCGTCGCCACCGCCAAGGCGAACGCCGCCGAGCTGGGCAAGCGCGAACTCGGCAAGATCACCGCCGACGTCAGGCGCGGTTACACCAACGGCCAGGAGAACCGGGGCATCGAGTCGGTGCTCGGCAACTTCGTCGCCGACGTGCAGTTGGCCGGGACCGAGGCGCCCGGCCGGGGCGGGGCGCAGATCGCGTTCATGAACCCGGGTGGACTCCGCGCCGACCTGCTCTACCGCACCGACGGCACGGTCACCTACTCCGACGCCTTCTCGGTGCAGCCGTTCTCGAACGACGTGGTGACCAAGAGCTACACCGGTGCCGAGATCAAGCAGGTGCTGGAGCAGCAGTGGCAGCCGGCGGGCGCCTCCCGGCCGGTGCTCTGGCTGGGTGCCTCCAAGGGCTTCAGCTACACGTACCTGCCGGACGCCGCCCAGGGTTCGCGGATCACGTCGATGAAGCTCAACGGCGTGGCGATCAACCCGACCGCGACGTACCGGGTCACGGTGAACTCGTTCCTCGCCGCCGGCGGGGACAACTTCACCACGCTCGGCGGCGGCACCAACCCGGCCACCACCGGTGACAACGACCTGACCATGCTGATCGACTACCTCGGCCGGAACTCGCCGGTGACCGCGGACCCGCGGCCGCGTTCGGCGGTCGGCCAGCCCGGCCCGCAGTGCACCACGACGATCACCGGCCGCTGGAGCAAGCCGCTGACCGTCGCCTCGGGCCTGACCTGCCTGGAGAACGCCACGGTCTCCGGGCCGGTCACGGTCGCCCCCGGCGCGTCCCTGATCAGCACCGGAAGCACGATCTCCGGTCCGGTCACGGCCACCCGTCCGGTGCTGTTCACCCTGACCCGGACCACGGTCTCGGGCCCGGTGACGGTGACCGGTGCGACCGGTGCGGTGCTGGTGGAGTCCGGCCGGATCAGCGGCCCGGTCTCGGCCACCAACAACACCGGCGGGGTACGCCTCGACACGCTCACCGTCGCCGGCCCGGTCAGCCTGACCGGCAACTCCGGCAGCCAGCCGGTGCTGGTGGCGGCGAACACGGTCAACGGCCCGCTCTCCTGCTCGGGCAACACGCCCGCGCCCGGCAACGACAACCGGCCGAACACCGTACGCGGTCCGGCCGCCGGACAGTGCGCCCGGCTCTGAGCCTGACGTACTGAAGCGGTAGCTCGTCCCCGGTCCGGGGCCGCCCTCGCGGGGGCGGTCCCGGGCCGCTTCCGTTTCCGCGCCGGGTGCGCGTGGGGTTCCGCGTCCCCGACGACGCCGCCGGCACCGGCCCGTCCCGGGTCGGGTGGCGAATCCCGATTCGGGATCGCCGGCCGGAAATCGGGGGAGGATCTATGCGGGTCCGGTGTCCCGGGCCCCGAGAACCTGTGACGAGGGGGTCAACGTGAAGGCTGCGCAGTTCAGCGAGTACGGCGAGCCGGACGTGCTGCGGGTGGCCGAGGCTCCCGAACCGCACGCCGGAGCGGGTCAGATCCGGGTGACGGTCCACGCGATCGGGGTGAACCCCTGGGAGTGGAAGGTCCGCAGCGGAGCCATGCGGGCGTTCCTGCCGCTGGAGTTCCCCAGCATTCCCGGTGGCGAGGTGGCCGGTGTGGTCGACGAGATCGGCGACGGGATCACCGGCGTCTCCGTCGGGGACGAGGTGTTCGGCTTCACCACCACCGGCGCCTACGCCGAGTACGCGGTGCTGGCGGTGAACCAGTTCGCGCACAAGCCACCCGCGCTGCCGTGGCCGGAGGCCGCCGCGCTGCCGACGGCGGCCGAGACGGCGTACCGCGCGCTCGACGAACTCGGCGTCGCCGAGGGGCAGACGGTCCTGGTCAACGGTGCGGCCGGCGGCGTCGGGCTGGCCGCGGCCCAACTCGCCCGGCTGCGTGGAACCACGGTGATCGGCACCGCGAGCGAGCCGAACCACGACTTCCTCCGCTCGCTCGGGGTGACCCCGGTCAACTACGGCGACGGTCTGGTGGAGCGGGTCCGGAAGATCGCGCCGAGCGGGGTGGACCGGGCACTGGACGTGGCCGGGCGTGGCGGCCTGCCGGACCTGATCGAACTTTCCCACGGCACCGACAACGTGATCACCATCGCCGACCCGGAAGCCCAGAAGTACGGCGTACGATTTTCCAGCGGGCGGAGCAAGGACCCGTCCCCGGCCCTGGACCAGGTCGCCCGCCTGATCGAACAGGACACCTTCACCCTGCCGGTCGCGGAGACCTTCCCGCTGGAACGGGCGGCCGACGCCCACCGGATCAGCCAGACCGGCCACATCCGAGGCAAGCTCATCCTCCTCCCCACCTGAGTAAGGAAGGGCCCCTTGTTATCGCATTTTGTATAGGAAGGGGCCCTTCCTAACCGCCGAAGCGGGGACCTCACCTGTCGCATGGCCTCAGTAGCATTGCGTGCGGGTGTGGGACGGGTCACGATCTCTCCGCCCCGTCGATGGGTGGAGAGGTGGTGAAGGTGGCACTGACCGAACTGGACCGGGGATCTTCCGCCGGTCCCGCCGTCGCCCCGGATCCGCGACGCCGTACGCGTCGTCGGGGCGTACGGCGCCGTTGGTTGCGTGGCCTGCTGGTGCCGACCCCGAACCGGTTTGTGCTGGTCGGCGTGATGTTGGTGCTGTTCTTCGCGCTCACCGCTTCGGTCGCCGGACTGGCCGCACAGGCTGCGGTCGACGCCGGGCAGCTCATGGTGACCAGCGCCGCCCGGGTGAGTGGCAACGCCCAGGGGATGCACCGCTGGCTGGCCGAGGCGGACGCCGCCGCGACCGGCCGCTTCCTCGCCCCACCCGACTCGGGGCAGCGGGAACAGCTCAACCGACGTTACGAGCAGGCGCTCGGCGAGGTGCGCCGGCTGCTGGCCGAGTCGGCTGGGCTCACCGGGGGCGACGAGGACCGGGCGACCGGCGTGGCCCGGGTGGCCAACCAGTTGCCGGTCTACACCGACCTGGTGCAGCGCGCCCAGCAACTCGGCGCCGAGCCGGCCGACAACCCGACCGACGCGCTGCTCGGCTCGGCGTACCTGCGGGAAGCTTCGGGCTATCTGCGTGGGGTGCTGCTCCCCGCCGCGCAGCGGCTCTGGCAGGACGAGACCGACCGGCTGCGGGAGGCCCGGCGGGGTGCCCAGTTCGCGCTCTTCGGGTCGATCGGCACCGCCCTGGCCACCCTGCTCGCGCTCTGGTGGAGCCAGCGTTACCTGCGCCGACGGACCAAGCGACGGGTCAGCCCCGGGCTGGTGCTGGCCACCGTCGCCATGCTCGTCACCACCGGCTGGCTGGTCTTCTCCTGGCGGCACTGGCCGCAGGCCGAGGAGCGGCTGACCGTGGCCGAGCGCCAGTTCGAGCGGCACCGCGACCTGATCGAGATCCAGCGCGCCGCCCTGCAGGCCCGCGCGGACGTCTACCTGCGACTCGGCGGCAACAGCAACCAGTTCGGCATGGAGGCGCTGAACGAGCGGTTCGAGCGGGACGCGCACTGCGGGCAGCGGCCGACGGGCTTCACCGATCGGATGGCGACCCTGGTCGGGACCTGGTGCGACACCCACCAGCGGTACGTCGAGGAGAACGAGCGGCTGGGCGCGCACCGGGAAGCCGTCACCGCGGCTCTGCCCGGTGGCGAGGTCGCCACCGCGTTCCAGCACTACGACAGTGAGCTGACGAACGAGATCTCCCTGTTGGACCAGGACATCTTCCGCGAGCTGACCGCCACCCCGCCGGCACCGACCTCGCTGGGCGTGGTCACCCTGCTGCTCTGCCTGCTGGCGGGTGCGGGCGTGGCGGTCGGCATCGGGGTACGGGTGAGGGAGTACCAGTGACCGCCAACTCCGGCGCGCCACCTAGCGCCACCGACGGTTCCGTACGTCGCGCGACCGACGGTGCCGTACGTCGCACAACCGCGATCTCCAGGTCCCGGCGTACCACCGGGTTGCTCGCGGCGCTGTTGCTGCTCGCCGCGGGTGGGTGCGCGAACAGCTACCAGCCGCCACCGGTCGCCTCGCCGCGTCCGGCCGGGGCGGTGGAGCCGGCGCCCACCCCGAGCCCGGTCAACCCGCCGGACTGCGACGCGCGGCGGAGCCTGCTGCCGGACCCGACAGCGCCGGCCCGCTACGTGCAGCAGGGGTACATCCGGGCCGGGGTGGACCAGACCATGACCCGGATGACCTATCGTCACCCGGCGACCGGCGAGTTCCAGGGCTTCGACATCGACCTGCTCTACGAGATCGCCAAGGCCCTCTTCCCGGGCAAGGATCCGAAGGAGACGCTCCGGTTCGTCGTGGTGACCTCGGCCGAGCGGCAGGCGCGGCTCAGGGACGGCACGGTCGACATCGTCGCCGACTCGATGACCGCGACCTGCGCCAGGGCCACCGAGGTCGCCTTCTCCACCGACTACCTGGACTCGGGGCAGACCGTGTTGGTCCGTGGCAACTCGCCCTACCAGGGGATCGGCGATCTCGGTGGCAAACGGGTCTGCGCGGCGACCGGCACCACCTCGCTGGAGCACACCCGCGCTCGGCCGGAGAAGCCGATCCCGGTTTCGGTGCCGAACTGGACCGACTGCCTCGTCATGTTGCAGCAGCGCCAGGTCGAGGCGATCTCCACCGACCACAACGTGCTGCTCGGGCTCCGGGACCTCGACCCGACCACCCGGATGGTCACCCAGCCACCCGACTGGCGGCCACCGGGCGACACCTCCTGCGACTGGCACGCGGAGCCCAAGTCGGCGTGCACCTGGTTCAGCGACGAGCCACACGCGATCGCCACCCGGCTGGACGACACCGCGCTGCTCCGGTTCGTCAACCACGTGCTGGAACAGATCCGGCAGGACGGCCGGTGGGCGCGGATGCACCAGAAGTGGCTGCCGGACCACCCGGACGCCGGCCCACCGCCGGCCCGCTACGGTCCGAACCCGAGCTGGCCCCCGGGCAGGTGACGGCGGATATGCCAGAACCTCGACCAGAGGGACACCGCGCACCCCGGCTCGGGCCGCCGGTTCGGCCCGAGCCGGAGTCGCGCCGTCAGCCCTCGGGCCAGCACCAGCAGGGCGGGATCGAGCCGGCGGAGGCGGAACTGCGTCGGTTGCGGGCCGAGTGCGCACGGCTGGCCGACGCGCTGATGATCGGGGACGCCCCGGACGGCCACCGCCGGGCGGACCGCCCGGACCCGACCGGTGCCACCGCACGGGCCTGGCAGGAGGTCCAGTGGCGGATCGGCGAACTCGCCGCCCAGCTCGCCGCCGCGCAGCAACTGCTGGACCGGGCGGACCTGGTGCGGCGACGCCGCTCCGCGGCTCCGACGCCTCGGCCCGGCGCCGACCCCGGCGTGGAGCCGGACCAGTCGTCGACCGACCTGACCGCGCCGAACGCCGCCGCCGAGTTGGCAGCGCTGCTCCGGGGGCCGGTCGAGGTGGTGCTGGGCGCGGCGACCGGGGCGCCGGTCGAGGTGATCCGGCTGCCGCTGCCCGAGGTGATCGGCCGGGCGGGCGAGCACCACACCGCCATCGTGGCCGTGGCCGAGGCGGTGGCGGCGGCCCGTACGGCGGTCGCGGGGCAGCTCGCGCCGCTCGCCGACCGACTGACCGGGCTGCGTACGCGGGCCTTGGCGGTCGCCGTACCGGAGGGGGTGTTGGCCGGTGCGGAGGCGGAGCTGGACACGTTGCGGCGGGTGGCCGACCGTGACCCGCTGGGCGCCGCCAACAGTGTGACCTGGGCGGCGGATCGCGGACGGCTCGCCGGACAGGTCGCCGAGTTCGCCAACCGGGTCGGCCGGGCCGAGGAGTTGCGTAGCCGTTGGCCGAGCCTGGTGGACGAGCTGCGGCTGTCGATCGGGCGGCTCGACGCGGACGAGACCGAGGCGCGACACGCCTGGAGTGGCCTGACCCCGATCCCCGGTGACCCCGATCCGGCTGGCGACCTCCGTCCCGCCGGCGACCCCGGTCCGGACGCCACGGATCCGACGGCCGGTCCGCCCGGCTTCGGCGCCCCGGCGCCACAGGCGGGAGCGCTGCGGGTACGCCTGCGCGCGATCGAGCGGCGGTGCCGGCACGGCAAGTGGTGGGACGCGGTCGACGAGGAGGCCGAGCCGGCCGCGATCGAGGTGGCGGTGAGCACGGCGAGCGAGCGGGCGGTACGTGCCGTCCAGGCGGCCGGTCGACACCGGCAGCGCCTGCGCGACCTGCGGGTCGAGTTGCGGGGACGGCTGGACGCGTTCCAACGCAAGGCGTTCAGCCTCGGGCGTTCCGAGGACCTGGCGCTGGCCGACCTCTACAACGAGGCCCGGCGTCGGCTCCGTACGGAACCGTTCGACGCCCCGGCCGCCGACCGGGCGGTGACCCGTTACCTGTACGCGGTGAACGAGGAGGGGCAGGAGTGAACGGCTGTCTCGCCCGCGACTGTCCGGGCGCCGTCGACCTCGACGGCTTCTGTCTCAAGTGGGGGCACCGGTGCCTGGGCCAGTCCGGCGAGCAGTCGGCCGGCTCGAACGGGCAGTCCACCGGTTCCCCGGACGCGAACGGGCGCCCCGCCGGCCCGACCGGCGGCGCTGTCGGGGTGCCCCGGCCGCGCGAGCCCGAGAACGTCAACCCGGCTCACGGCGGTGCTGGCCAGCCAGGCACCGCTGCTGGCGGTACCGGGGAGGCGGGGCGGAGTGGCAGCGGTACCGGCCTCGCGGGGTCGAGTGGCGGCGGCACTGGTCACGCGGGCTCGAGTGGCGGTGGTTCCGGCAGCGCGGGGTTCGGTCTTGGCAGTGCGGGGTCGGGCGCTGGCAGCGTGGGGTCGGGCGCTGGCAGTGCGGGGTCCGGTGGCGGCGTGGTCGGGCGGGTCGGTGGCGGCAATCCGCCACCGGGGTTCATCGGCGGCACCCGGCGCTGGTTCGGCCTGGTCGAGATGCCGGTGGTGCCGCCCCGCGACCCACTCGCCGCGATCCGGGCCGACCATGCTGTGCCCGAGCGGGCCCGGATCTGCGCCCGGTCCTCGTGCCGCCGGCCGGTCGGCCGCACCGAGGGTACGGAGACCGGGCTCACCACCGGCTTCTGCCCGCACTGCGGCACCCCCTTCTCCTTCGTCCCCCCGCTGCACGACGGAGATGTGATCAAGCAGCGTTACCGGATCAAGGGTTGCATCGGCTACGGCGGGATGGGCTGGATCTTCGCCGCCCGGGACGAGGACATGGACGGTAGCTGGCGGGTGCTCAAGCGCCAGCGCGCGGCCGAGGACTCGACGGCTGCCGAGGCGTTCGTGGGAGAGCGGCGGGCGCTGATCGCGCTGGACCACCCGAACATCGTCAAGATCTACGACTTCGTGCCGCCGGAGGCGGGCGACGGTACGCCGTACATCGTGATGGAGTTTGTCGGTGGGCAGTCGCTGGACGAGATGCGCCCCCGCCCGTCCGGGTGGGGCGTACCCGGGCCGCTGCCGTTGCCACAGGTGCTCGCGTACGGGCTGGCGATCCTCGACGCCTTCGACCACCTGCACGAACAGGACTGGCTCTACTGTGACCTGAAGCCGGACAACGTGATGCACGTCGGCAACCGGCTCAAGCTGCTCGACCTCGGTGCCGCGCGGCGGGCCGACGACCTGGACAGCCCGCTGCTCGGCACGCGGGGCTTCGAGGCCCCAGAGGTGCACCGCGAGGGTGCTCGGGCAGCCTCGGTCCGTTCCGACATCTACACCGTCGGACGCACCCTCGGCGCGCTCAGCCTCGCCGCGAACACCAGCCAGTACCTCAGCCGGTTCCCGTCCGGGCGGGCGCCGGACACGGTGCCGCAACTGCTCGACGAGCACGAGTCGTACCGCCGGTTGCTGCTCCGGGCCACCGACCCGAAGCCGGAGCGCCGGTTCGCCTCGGCCGCCGAGATGTACGCGCAGACGCGCGGCGTGCTGCGCCAGGTGCTCGCCGCGCAGGGCCAGGAGGTGGCCCCGGAGGCGTCGACGCTGTTCGGACTCGCACCGCGCCCCTTCGGCGCGTACGACGATCTCACCACGCCGCTGGCGGCGGAGACGTTGGCGACCGCGCTGCCGGCCCCGCTGATGGACCTGGCCGACTCCGGCGCGGGCTTTCTCGGCTCGATCGGCGCGGTCCAGCCGGCCGAGTTGATCGCCCTGCTCGGCCGGGCACCGGAGCGCAGCCGGGACGTGCTGCTCCGGCTGACCCGGGCCTACCTGGACGCCGGGCAGCCGGAGTTGGCCGCCGGCACCCTGACCGAGCTTGCCGCCCGCCCCGGCACACCCGCCGACGACTGGCGCCTGGCCTGGCACCACGGGCTGGTCGCGCTGGCGTCGGGTGAGGCGGGCGCCGCCCGGGAACACTTCGACACGGTCTACGGCTGGCTCCCCGGCGAGCTGCCCGCCCGGCTCGGTTACGCCGTCGCCTGCGAACTCGGCGGCGACCTCGCCGGTGCCGAACGGCACTACGAGGCGGTCTGGGCCACCGAGCGGTCCTCGCTGAGCGCCCTGTTCGGGCTGGCCCGGACCAGGCTGCGCCAGGGCGACCGGCGGGGCGCGGCGACCGCCCTCGACCAGGCACCCGAGACGGCCAGCCACCGGAGCACGGCACAGATCGCGAAGGTACGCGCGCTGCTCGGTGGGGTGGCCCCGGCCGGACCGGGGGTGGCCGAACTGGTCGACGCAGCCGCCACGGTCGAGGCGCTGGACCTGCCCGGCACGGTCCGGGAGAGCCTGACCGCCGAGGTGCTGGAGAAGGCGCTCGCCTGGTCGGTGCCGAGGCTGACGCCGAACCAGACTCAGAAACGGCCGTCGGGGCTGATGTCGAAAGGGACCTCGGGGCAGGTGCCGGCGCAGTCCGATCCGCCCGGCCGGGTGTTCGGCGTACCGCTGGTCGAGGACCGGCTGCGCGAGCGGCTGGCCGGGGTCTACCGCTCGCTGGCCCGGCAGAGCGTACGGCGCCAGGAGCGGGTCGCGTTGGTGGACCGGGCGAACCAGGTGCGCCCCTGGACCTGGCTGTGACGCTTCGACCCGTGGAGGTGCACCGGTGAACGCCGGATCGAGCTTTGACATCACCACGCACTACGAGATGTACCTGCCGACCGAGGGAACCGTGGTCGACGTGGTCGCCACGGTCCGCTCGACCGGCGGCTCCGGTGCCGACGGCGGATCCGGGACGCTGGCACCGCACCTGGCCGAGGTGATCCTGCTGGACTGCTCGGGCTCGATGGGTTCGCCGATGAGCAAGCTGATCCAGGCCCGTAGGGCGGCGGTGGCCGCGATCGACGCCCTGCCCGACGGCGTACGGTTCGCCGTGGTGGCCGGTACGCACACCGCGGAGATGATCTACCCGGCGTCGGTCCGGTTGATGGTGGCGAGCGAGACCAGCCGAGCGGCGGCCAAGGAGGCGTTGCGCCGGACGAGTGCCGGCGGTGGCACCGCGATGAGCCACTGGCTCCGCCTGGCGGCGCGGCTGTTCGAGGAGGCGCCGGGGAGCGTACGGCACGCGATCCTGCTGACCGACGGGCGCAACGAGAGCGAGCCGGCCAGCGAGTTGGAGGCGGTGCTGACCGAGTGCGCCGGCCGCTACATGGTTGACTGCCGGGCGATCGCCGAGCGGCCCGGGGTGCACGCCTGGCGGGGGACCGAGCTGGTCCGGATCGCGGACGCGCTCGGGGCGAACCCGGTGGTGCCGGTGGAGGACCTGGACCGGCTCTCGGCCGAGTTCACCCGGCTCGTCACCAACGCGCTCGGTCAGCGCACGGCCGACGTACGGCTGCGGGTACGCACCTCGGCGCTCGCCTCGGTCCGGTTCGTCAAGCAGGTCTACCCGACCATCGCCGACCTCGCCGAGCTGGCCCAACCGGTGGACGAGCAGACCACCGACTATCCGATCGGGGCCTGGGGCGAGGGTCACCGGGACTACCACGTGGGGCTGGCGGTACGCCCGATGGCGGCCGACGAGACCCGACGGGTCGCCTGGCTGAGCCTGCTGGTGCCGGCGGCGGCCGACCCGTCGCCGGCCGTGCCGGCAGGTGCCGAACCGACCGGGGACCAGGGCGGGCCGACCACCGAGGTCGGCCAGACGGCGGTGGCGGTGGAGTGGACGGAGGACATCGCCCGCTACACCGGCATCAACGCGACGGTGGCCCACTACACCCGGCAGCAGGAGTTGGCGGCGGCGATCCGGACGGCCTGGGAGGCGTTCGACGAGCGCCGGCTGGGCGAGGCCGAGTCGCTGATGGGGCGGGCGGTGGCGCTGGCGTACGCGGCCGGCGCGCACGACAAGGTGGCGGTCTTCGCCCGGGTGGTGGAGATCGAGGACGCGGCGACCGGACGGGTGCGGCTCCACCCCGATGTTGACCCGGGACACTGGCAGGTGCTGACCGCGACCGGTCCCCAGTCCAGGGTCTGGGCCACCACCGGCCCGGCCGACCCCGACGCCCCAGGCCGGGCCGACGGCGTGGCGGACGGTGGCGCTGGTGCGGGCGGCGGTGCCGGCGAGCCGGGTGGTGGCGCTGGCGCGGGTGGCGGTGCTGGCGCGGGTGGCGGTGCTGCCCGGCACGGTTCCGCACCACGGCCGGACGGTCTCCCCGGGCAGCGCTCGGGGGGCGTGGACGTACCGGTGGCCGTACCGCTGCTCGACGAGTGCCCCGAGTGCCAGACCCGGCGCCGGGGCCGGTTCTGCGAGCGTTGCCGGTACGACTTCCAGGGCAGCGGGGCCGACTGATGGGCTTCGACCTGTTCGAGTGGGTGGAACGGTTCGACAACATCGTGTCGATCGTGGTCGGGACGGTGGCCGTACTGGCGATGGTCGGCGGCAGCGCGGCCTGGCAACGCCGTCGGCCGGGCCGGGTCGCGGAGACCGTGGACTCGGTACGCGCCCTGGTGACGGTCCAGCGGGACACCGTACCGGCGCACGCCTACCAGTTCCTCGACGGTTCGGTGGCCGCGCTCTCCGCGATATACGTACGTCAGCGGGTGGTGCCGGGCGTCGGTCCGATCGGCCCGGCGCAGGCGGTCGAGGCCGATCGGCTGCTGCACACCGACGCGCACCTGTTGCTGGTCGGAGCGGCCGGTAGCGGCAAGACGACGTTTGTCGGCCACGCGGTGCGGGAGTTGGCCCGTGGCTTCACCGGCACCGGTCGGGGCCGGGGCGGTGCGTTGGAGGAGGTCGGGCTCGCCCTGCCGGCGACCGCGCTGGTCGACCGGTCGTTGCCGGAGGTGCTGGCCGAGGCGTACCGGTTCGGGGTGCCGACGCTCTCGACCGGGCAGCCGCCCGGCCGGCACGGCAGGTGGCTGGTGCTGGTCGACGGGGTGGACCGGGTCGGCGACCCGAACGTCCGTTCCCGGGTGCTGGGCCAGTTGCGCGAGTGGGCGGCCCGGGTCGACCACCCGTACCGGCTGTTGCTGACCACCCGCCCGCTGGCCGGGGAGGAGGCGACGGCCCTGCGGCCGTACTTCGCCGAGCACCACCTGCTGCCGTTCGACTCCGACGACGTGTCGACCTTCGCCCGGCGGTGGTTCCGGGACCGGGTGCCGGACCCCGACCGGGCGGCCCGGGACGCCGACCGGTTCCGGATCGACCTGGCCCGGGTGGAGCTGGCCGAGCTGGACGGCAACCCGTTGCTGGTCACGCTCGCGGCGCTGAGTTGGGAGCGCCGTCCCGGCACGTTGCCGCCGGGACCGGCCGAACTGCTCGACCGGTTCGTCCCACACCTGATCGAGAGCGGCGCCCCGGCGGTGGACGAGGTCGCCGCCGTGCTGGGCCGCCGGGGTGACCCGGGTACGGCCGTCGCCGCCTGGCTCGACGAGCAGGTCGAGCGGTTGTGCGAGGCGGCCGGGACGGGGTGGCTGCGCGACCGTGCTGCGGTCGCCGCCGCCGTCGACTGGGCGAACGCGCACGCCCCGGTGCCGCCGGGCGGTCTGCTCCGGGACTGGCCGGGCCGGGTCCGGGCACTGCTCGTCGCCACCGGGCTGTACGTGCCCCGGGGCGCCGACGTCGAGCCGCTCACCCGGGCGGTCGCGGAGTACCTGGCGGCCGGGGAGATGGCCAGGTCCTGGCGGGAGGACGAGTGGTTGGGCCTGATGGCCGAGCCGGCGACCCGGGGAACGGCGGCGTTCGCGCTGGCGCGGGCGGGCCGGGCCACGGAGCCCGCGTTGGCCCGGCTGGCCGGTGGCACGGGTCCGCAGGTGCTCGCCGCCGGTCGGCTGGTCGGCGCCGGAATCCCGATGTCGGTCGAGGTCCGGGACATGGTCCTGGTCGCGCTGCTGCGGCACTGGCAGGCCGGGGAGGGCGCCCTGGCGGCCGAGTGCCTGGCGGTGCTGCGGGACCTCGCCGAGGCGCCCGGGGTCCGCCGGGCGGTGTTCGGCATCGCCGCCGACTCGCGCTGGCCACGCCAGGTCCGGCGGGCGGCCAACACCTTCGTCGCCGTGCCGTCCCTGCACCAGCCGACCTCGGACTGACCCGACCGAGGACTGGCCCTGCCCGCCGGTGCCGTACGGGGCCGGTGGGACGCACCGGCCGCCGTACGACCCCGGACGGATCAGGAGGGACCGTACGTCCGGTCAGCCGGCGGCGACCAGGTCGTCCGTCGGCGATGTCCTCGGTCTCGGCGTCTTGCTGGTCAACTGGAACCAGAACGAGCCGTAACCGGGCAGGGTGAGCTGGTACGGCCGCGCCCCGATCAGCGGGAACGCCGTCTGCCCGGTCAGCTCGACCGGCAGGTGGCCGATGAACCGGCTGCCCAGCGGGAGCTGAGCCGGCTGCGGATGCCGGGACAGGTTGTGTACGCAGAGCACCACCTCGTGCCCGTCCGGCCCGTCGTACTCGCGCAGGAACGCGAGCACGGTTCCGTTCTTGCCGCCGAGGTCACGGAACGAGCCCAGGGCGAGCGCGGGGTGCTGCTTACGTACGGCGATCATCTGTCGGGTCCACTGCAACAGCGAGGCCGGCTGTTCGAGCTGCCGCTCCACGTTGACCGCCTGGTACCCGTACACCGGGCCCTGGTTGACCGGCAGGTAGAGCGCGCCCGGGTCGGCGTTGGAGAAGCCGCCGTTGCGGTCGGGTGACCACTGCATCGGGGTGCGCACCCCGTTGCGGTCGCCGAGCCACACGTTGTCGCCCATGCCGATCTCGTCGCCGTAGTAGAGCACCGGTGAGCCGGGCAGCGAGAGCAGCAGCGAGGTGAAGAGTTCGATCTGGTTGCGGTCGTTGTTGACCAGTGGCGCGAGGCGGCGCCGGATGCCGACGTTCACCCGCATCCGGGGATCCTTGGCGTACTCGTTGTAGAGGTAGTCGCGCTCCTCGTCGGTGACCATCTCCAGGGTCAGCTCGTCGTGGTTGCGCAGGAAGGTGCCCCACTGGCAGTCCTGCGGGATCTGCGGCGTCTGGGCGATGATCTCGGAGATCGGGAACCGCGACTCGCGCCGTACGGCCATGAAGATCCGGGGCATCACCGGGAAGTGGAACGCCATGTGGCACTCGTCCCCGCCCACCTCGGGGTCACCGAAGTAGTCGACGAGGTCGGCCGGCCAGAGGTTCGCCTCGGCCAGCAGGACCCGGCCGGGAAACTCCTCGTCGACCATCTTGCGCAGCCGTTTCAGGTACGCGTGGGTCTCCGGCAGGTTGGCGCAGTCGGTCCCCTCCCGCTCGAAGAGGTACGTGATCGCGTCCAGCCGGAAGCCGTCGATCCCGAGTCGGAGCCAGAACCGGACCACGTCGAACATGGTTTCGCGGACCACCGGGTTGTCGTAGTTCAGGTCCGGTTGGTGGGCGAAGAAGCGGTGCCAGTAGAACTGCTGGCGTACCGGGTCGTAGGTCCAGTTCGACGGCTCGGTGTCGCAGAAGATGACGGGGACCTGCGCGTACTCGGTGTCGGTGTCCCGCCAGACGTAGAAGTCGCCGTACGGTCCGTCCGGGTCCTGTCGGGACTGCTGGAACCACTCGTGGGTGTCCGAGGTGTGGTTCAGGACCAGGTCGGTGATCACCCGGATGCCGCGCGCGTGCGCCTCGTCGATCAGCGTCACGAAGTCGTCGATGGTGCCGAACTCGGGGGCGACGGTGAAGTAGTCGCGGATGTCGTACCCACCGTCGCGGCGGGGCGAGTCGTAGAACGGCGGCAGCCAGAGGCAGTCCACCCCGAGCCACTTCAGGTAGTCCAGTTTGGTGGTCAGGCCGGGCAGGTCGCCGAAGCCGTCGCCACTGGCGTCGAAACACGCCTGTACGAACATCTCGTAGAAGATGGCCCGCTGGTACCACTTCGGTTCGACCGGCAGCTCGCGGGCGCGCCGCAGGGCGTCCGGGGTCGGTTCGAGTTGTACGGGCATCTGCCGGGGCAGCAGCCCCAGTTCCTGGTCCGGCGGCGGGACCGTGAGCGCGTTGACGCGCTCGGCTAGATCGGACATGGTTCTCCTCCGGGGATTCCAAGTGGAGGGCCCGCAGGAACGGCAGCCGTCGTGCCCGCGGGTCACGCGGGAAGGAATCGCCGGCGCCGGTGACGGCGGGTTCACCGCCCGTTCATCCGCTACAACCGGGGGTGACGATCAGCGGTAACGCCGATGTTTCGGTAGCGAATCCGACGATCGAGCAAAACCCCGGTTGTGATCGCCTCGCAACCCCTCCCACCAGCGCATACGCGCGCTGGGGACGATCCCGGGGCCGGGCTGGCTGATGAGCATCCACGGCGTTTCCAATGATTTGCACCTTCTGTACGCACAGACGTCGGTCGGAAATCTGACTCAACATCACCCGTTGTGTTCGGTGAACCAGCATGGTTAAGCTCATCGTGCGCGCCCCAATCGCCCGCTTCCCCCGTGGCAGGCGATCGGGGCGCGCACCTATTCGCCCAGGTGGCGCCCTGTCTACCGGCTGGTCACCTGGCCGGCGCGCAGCGCCCGGTGACGTCGCACCGCGTCGCGGTTGGCGCACGCCGGTGAGCAGTAACGTTGCCGTCCGCCGCGCGAGGTGTCGGCGTAGATGGTGGCGCAGTCGACGAGCGCGCAGCGCCCCAGTCGACCCATGCCCCGACCGGCCAGGTGCAGGGCCGTACCGACGCTGACCAGCGCCCGCAGCACCGTTGCCAGTGGCACGCCGTCGTCACGGTAGTGCAGGTGCCAGCCCGCGCCGCCGTGGTCGGTCAGCCGGGGGTACGCCGACGCCGCCGCCAGCAGCACGTTCACCAGCCCGGCCCGCTCCCGCTCGTCCGGGGTGTCGACGATCCGGCACCACTGGTCGAGCAGTCGACCGGTGGCCTCCAGGTCCCGCTCGTCCACCGGCAGGTCCACCACCAGGCCGGCGGCGACACAGCGTCGTACCAGGTCGGCGACGCTGGCGGGGCGGTCGTTGGCCAGTTCGACGGCGAGGCGGACCGCGTCCTGCCCGTAAGGGTTGAGATGCACAATGGCATTACAGCAGGCTTGGTCCATGGACACCGAAGACGATCACGTCTGGCGCACCCGCTCCCGGCACCGTACGAGCGCGGGAACGGTGACGTACCAGTCCTGTCACTGCGGTCTGTGGCGGCTACTCACCGTGGTGGAACCGGAGGTGTCCGGTCCGCCCCGCTCGTCCGTACTCGTGGGCTCCCGGGTGTGTCGGACGGCGCTGGCGGGGTAGATCCGCGACGTGCGGCGAATCCTTGATACGGGCACGCGGCGGTTCGGTTTTGCGTTCGCCCGGCCGTTCCGGCTGCCGCTGGCGGTTGTCGGCGTCCGCCCGGACACGGCCTGGGTCGACATCCGCCCCGACGGCCTGACCGTCCGGTACGGGCCCTGGCGGCTGCACAGCCCACTGGAGAACGTGACCGGTGCCGAGCGGGCCGGCCCGTACAAGTGGTGGCGGGTGCTCGGGCCGCACCTGTCGATGGTCGACCGGGGGGTCAGCTTCGGTACGACCGCGGCCGCCGGTGTCTGCATCCGCTTCCGTGACCCGGTGCCCGGGCTCGTCCCGGGTGGCCGGCTGCGTCACCCCGCCGTCACGGTCACCGTCGACGACCCGGACGGCCTGGTCCAGGCCCTGCTGAGGACCGCGGGTTGATCAGGTCCGGCGGTCGATCAGTGCCTGCACGCCGTCGAGGAGAAGGTCGAGCCCGAAGGTGAAGTCGGCGTCGTCGACCCACTCCTCGGCGCTGCCGAACCCGTCGCCCCGTACGGCCTCGGCCAGATCCGGGTATTCCGCCGGGTCGAGAACCTGACCGAGGATGTCGCCGTAGGCGGCAAGTCCCGCGATCGGGTCGTCACCCGCGGCGGGTCCGGCGCCGCCGGTCAGGCCGTGCGCCAGGGCCGCCTGCCAGGTGGCGTAACCGGTGAGGCTGGTCGCGATGTTGATCCGTTCACCGGGACGGAGCCCGGTGCCGGCGAGTGCGCCGAGCGCGCGGTCGAGCCAACGCAACGTCCGGGGTCCGGCGGGCGGGGTACGCGGAATGAGCGGCAGCAGCCAGGGCCGGTCCAGCAGGAAGTCGCGGTTGGCCCGGGTCCACTCGGTCAGGTAGTCCCGCCACCGCCGGCCGTCGAGGGCGGGTGGTTCGGGTGTGGCGGCGTCGGCCATCACCTGGAGCAGTTCGTCCTTGCTGCCGACGTAGCGGTAGAGCGACATCGTCGCCACGCCGACCTCGGCGGCGACGCTGCTCATCCTGACCCCCTCCAGGCCGTCGCGGTCGGCGATGCGGATCGCGGCGTTGACGATCGTGGCCACGTCGAGGCTGGGCCGGGGTCCGTGCCGGGACGCGGTCTCGCGGCCCCACATTCGCGCCACGACGGGCGGCAGTGCGTGTTCCGCCACGATGGCCTGTCTCCTTCCCGACCGCCGGCCTTGTGCTCACTCTAGATCCCGATACTCTGTATCTCGTACGCTGTATCACGTACATAGATTACGGGGAGGTTAGATGTGAGTACTCAGAGTTCCAGCCGGCGGGTTCTCGACGTCGACGCGGTCCGGGGCTTCGCGCTCTTCGGGATCTTCGCCGTCAACGTCACCTTCATGGCCTCCGGCTATCCGGGGAACCTGGTGATCGACCCCGACTTCGGCTCGGGGCTGGACGACGCGGTGCGCGCGTTCTCCTCGGTCTTCGTCGACATGAAGTTCTACGTGCTCTTCTCGTTCCTCTTCGGATACAGCTTCACGCTCCAGATGGAGTCGGCGAGCCGGGCCGGCGTGGCCTTCTCCGCGAGGATGCTCCGCCGGATCGTCGGCCTCTTTGTCATCGGCGCGCTGCACACCGTCCTCCTCTACGGCGGCGACGTGCTCACCACGTACGCGGTGGCCTGCCTGGCGCTACTCCTGCTCCGCAAGGTGAAGGACCGTACGGCGATCTGGACCGCCGTCGGCCTGTACGTCCTTGTCCTGCTCGGCCTGCTCTCCAGCGCCCTGCTCGTCGACCGGTCGACGTTCCTGCCGAGCGAGGCCGAGGCGTTGGCAAACGCCGAACACGCGACCCAGGCACTGCTCGGCGGCTGGGGACCGAACATCGGTGAGCACCTCGCCGGGCTGCCGCTGCTCGTACTCCAGGCGGTCACCCTCCAGGGGCCGACCGCACTGGCCCTCTTCCTGCTCGGTCTGGTCGCCGGGCGCCGGCAGTGGCTCGCCCGGGTCACCGGTGCCGAACCGGTGCTGCGCCGGCTCCAGTGGATCGGGTTCACCGTCGGGCTGCTCGGCGCGGTGGTCTACGCCCTCGGTGGCGGGAACGGCAACACCCTCGCCGTCGCGGCCAGCGTCGTGACCGCGCCACTGCTGGCCGCCGCGTACGTGGCGACCCTGCTGCGGGTGATGCACGACCCGCGTACGGCTGCCGTCCGGGCCGCCCTCGCCCCGGCGGGCCGAATGGCCCTCTCCAACTACCTGGGTCAGTCCGTCGCCGGTCTGATCGTCTTCACCGGGATTGGCTTCGGTCTTGCCGGCACCTTCTCACCGCTGGCGCTCTTCGCCTTTGTCCTGTTCGTCTTCGTCGGTCAACTGACGGTCAGCGCACTCTGGCTGCGCCGGTTCCGCTACGGGCCGGTCGAGTGGGCCCTGCGCTGGCTCACCAACGCCAACCGTCCGCCCCTTGTCGCCGTACCCGCCGACGACCCCCGCCCCGAGGCGCCCGCCCCGAACCCGCCAACCCGTGAACCCCAACCGCGCGGGTAACCCCGTCGGCGCGGGCCCCCGCAGGGCGCGGTCGACGGAGCGCGGTCGAGGGTTTCTCAGATCCAGCGGCTGCCCAGCCACATGCGGGCGGACCACTCGGCGTAGGGCAGTAGCTGGCCGACGAAGACCGGGTAGAAGTACGCGAAGCAGATCGCCACCAGCAGGACGTACGCCCCGGCGATGATGACGCCGACCGTACGCCGGTCCAGCCCACCGCCGTCGGACGGCTCGTCGGCCGGGCGGTTCGACAACTCGGCCGGCAGGGTCTCCTCGGGGAGCTGGATCGTGCCGGCGTCGCCCTTTGCCGGGGGTGTCGAGGGTCGCACGACGGACCGGGCCGGTATGGGTGCGCGGGCCGGGCCGATGATCGCGCCGAGCGCGTAGGTCACCGCGAGGATCAGGAACGGCAGGGCCGGCGCGGTGTAGAAGGAGAACATGGTGCGACCGTCGAAGGCGTACCAGAACCAGGGCAGCAGGCCGGCGGCGACGCAGAGCATGATCGCCCCGGCCCGCCAGTCCCGGCGGGCGATGCCGAGCCAGCCGGTCGCGGCGAGCGCGGGCAGGAAGGACCACCAGAGCAGCGGGGTGCCGAGCAGCAGGATCTCGGCCGCGCAGCTCGGCGCGCCGCAGCCGCCGTCCGAGGACCAGTAGAACGCGACCGGTCGGCCGAGCAGCAGCCACTGCCACGGCCAGGACTGGTAGACGTGCGGCGTGACCAGCGTGGTGTGGAACTTGTACGCCTCGGAGTGGTAGTGCCAGAGGTTCACCAGCGCGCCGACGACCGGCGGTTCGGACTTCCCGGAGTCGGCCAGCCAGTGCCGGAAGTAGCCGTGGTCGGTGAGGAACCAACCGGACCAGGTGGCGACGTACGTGGCCACGATCAGCACACCGGCCAGCGCGAGCCAGCCGATCTCGCCGAGCAGGGCGTCCCGCCACGGACGACGTACGCCGGCCGAGCGGCGGGCACCGGCCTCCCAGAAGATCACCAGCAGGGCGAAGGCGGGTACGAAGTAGAGCGCGCTCCACTTGACCCCGAGCGCGCAGCCGAGCATCACGGCGGCGAGCAGTCGCCACCACGGCACACTCTCGGGGAACCGGAGCGGCAGCCGCCCGGCCCGGCCCGAGGTCCCCGGGTCCAGTCCCGCCTCGATCGCCCGCATCCACCGGCGGCGGCGCTGGTCCCGGTCCACCACCAGGGCCGCGAAGGCGGCGAAGACAAAGAAGAGCAGGAAGACGTCGAGCAGGGCGGTGCGGGAGAGCACCAGGTGGAAACCGTCCAGGGCGAGCAGCAGGCCGGCGGCGCAACCGAGCACGGTCGACCCGAAGAGCCGACGCGCGGTGCGCACCATCAGCAGCACCGAGAGGGTGCCGATGATCGCGGCCGAGAAGCGCCAGCCGAACTCGGGGGAGGTGGTGACGATGTGTCCGGCGGCGACGACGTTGCCGTCGGCGTCGGAGTAACCGAAGGCCCACTCGCCGATGCCGATCAGCCACTTGCCCAGCGGCGGGTGGACCACGTACGACGGCACGTTGTCCTTGTAGTTCCACTCGACGCCCTTGCTGACCAGGCCCCAGGCGTCCTTGGCATAGTAGGTCTCGTCGAAGATCTTGCCCTTGGGGTGGCTCAGCCCGACCAGCCGCACGATCGCGGCGATCGCGACCACCACCAGGGTGGCGAGCCAGGAGTACGGCTCCAACCTGGTGTCGAACGGCACCAGCCGGCGGCGTAGCAGGTTCGGTACGCCGCGCCCGCCGGGCAGCGCCGGCCCGGTGCTGGTCACGTCGGCGGCGGGACCGTCGGGGGGCTCGGTGGTCGGGCCGCCCGAGTGATCACGGTCGCTGTCGCGGGTCGCGGTCTGCGCTGTCGACGCCAGGGTCACCCCGCGATCGTAGGCTGCGGGAGCGGACGGCGGCGTCCTACGCCCGTAGGACGCTGTCATGTGTATCGATGAGGGGACGTTTCTGGTGGTAGATATGTCGGGTAAGGGGCGTCTTGTCATACTTGGCGCACCGCTCGGTAACCCGGCCGACGCCTCCACCCGGCTCCGCGAGATCCTCGCCGCCGCCGACGTGGTCGCCGCCGAGGACACCCGCCGGCTGGCCCGGCTCGCCCGGGACCTGGAGATCACCATCGGCGGTCGCATCGTCTCCTACTTCGAGGGAAACGAGGAGCGGCGTACGCCCGGTCTGGTCGAGTCGGTGCTGGCCGGCGAACTGGTCGCCCTGGTCACCGACGGTGGCATGCCGAGCGTCTCCGATCCGGGATACCGCCTGGTCAAAGCCGTGGTCGACGCCGGTGCCCCGGTCACCGCCGCGCCCGGCCCGAGCGCCGTCACCACCGCGCTCGCCCTCTCCGGACTGCCCTGCGACCGGTTCTGCTTCGAGGGTTTCCTGCCGCGTACCGGCGGGGCCCGCCGAGCCCGGCTGCGAGCGCTCGCCACCGAGGAGCGCACCCTGGTCTTCTTCGAGGCGCCGCACCGGGTCGCCGGAACGCTCACCGACCTCGCCGACGCGTTCGGCCCGGACCGCCCGGCCGCCGTCTGCCGCGAGCTGACGAAGACGTACGAGGAGATCCTGCGACGGCCGCTCGGCGAACTGGCGACCTGGGCCACCGAGGGTGAACCCCGTGGTGAGATCACGTTGGTGGTCGCCGGGGCCAGCGCGACACCCGCCGTCCGTCCCGGCGACGACGAACTGCGCGCGGCGGTCGCCGCCCGCGAGGCCGCCGGCATCTCCCGCCGCGACGCCATCACCGAGGTCGCCACCGCGTACGCCCTGCGCCGCCGCGACGTCTACACCGTCGTCCACTCGTAGCGACGCCCCGGGCACCGCGCGCCCGACCCGGGTCAGAAGGAGGCGGCGAGGAAGCCCACGGTGATCACCAGCGGTCCGGCGAGTCCGACGATCACCGCCCCCCGGCGGGTCGAACGGTCCGGCAGCCGTACGGCACCGGTGGACCAGACGATGCCGACGCCGCAGAGCAGCACCAGGGTCAGTCCGAGGATCCAGCGCAGGTGCAGCGGCCCGGTGCCGGCGCCGACGTACGCGGTGTCGCTCTCGGCGTCGATCATCCGCGCGGTGAGCTGCCACTGTTCGAGCTGCTCCTCGGCGGGTACGCCGGCCAGGCGTACCCCCTCGGCGCTGAACCTGCCGTCCGCCGAGACGAACTCGCCCCGGCAGCGTTGGTTCAGCCCCTGCCCGGTGCAGTCGATCACGGTGGCCGTACCGAGGTCGCCGTGGCCGAAGGCGAGCCAGAGCGGTTCCACGCTGACCCAGGCGAAGAAGCTGGCGAGCAACGCCAGCAGGACCAGCCCGGCGAGGCCGGGGGCGACCCGGCGCGGCGGCTTCGGCAGCCTCGGTGACGCGCCCGCCGGCACGCGTCCGATCGGAAAGGACCAGAGCCGGCGCGGGCCGTCGTCCGGGTCCGGTCGGGCGGGTGTGCCGTCCCAGTTGACCTGCTCGATCGGGAGCCAGAAGTCGTCCTCGTCCTCCGGCGCCAGGGGCGGGGACGAGATCGCCGACGGGGGTGCGGCACTCTGCGTACCGTCGGCCGACGGGACCGTACGCGTGCCGGCCGCGTTGATCCGGGGGACCCGTGCCGGCAGGGACGCGTGCGGCGCGCCGGTGGTCGGCTCGATCCCGGCGGAGACCGGTGCGGCGAGCCAGGGCGAGCCGGCGGCACCGGTCGGCCCGGTCGGCGCCGGCAGCCCCGTCGGTGTCGGCGCGGGCGGCCCGGCCGGCGGCTCCGCCACGGGTACACCCGCCGCCTGTTGGGCCGGTATGGGCAGGTCGGGCTGCTGCTGGGCGGGTGTCGGCGGGGTGGGTGCCGGCGGGTCGCCGCTGGTCCCGGTGCCGTCGGCGGCGGCGGGGGCCGGTCCGGTGGCGGGGGAGGAATCGGCGGCGGCGGGATCGGCGGCGGGAGGTGCGCCCCCGTCGGCCCGGCCCTGGTCGACTGTCGCTGGCTCTTGCCCGTCTGGTCTACCGGTCACAGAAAGTATTGGACAATGCGCTCTTGGTTCAAAGTGGCAGCCTGGGGTGCGTGTCGCCGACAAATCGGGCGCAGAACCCCGACCCGGGTGGCGGCTGCGGGCCGCGCCCGTACCCGGATGTCGTCGCGGGGGGTCTCAGGCCACATCGGGGCTATTGGTTCGCGATCTCCCGACGGCGGTCACTAGGCTTGCTCTTCATGAGTCACGTTCTCGCGGCGGTCGCCTGGCCGTACGCCAACGGCCCGCGCCACATCGGCCACGTCTCCGGCTTCGGTGTTCCCTCCGACGTGTTCAGCCGGTACATGCGGATGGCGGGCCACGACGTGCTCATGGTCTCCGGCACGGACGAGCACGGCACCCCGATCCAGGTGCAGGCGGACAAGGAGGGGGTCAGCCCGCGCGAGCTGGCCGACCGCTACAACCGGGTGATCGTCGAGGACCTGCACGGGCTCGGCCTCTCGTACGACCTGTTCACCCGGACCACCACCGGCAACCACTACGCGGTGGTGCAGGAGCTGTTCGAGGGGCTCTACCGCAACGGCTACATCGTGCCCAAGGTGACCATGGGCGCGATCTCCCCGTCCACCGGCCGCACGCTGCCGGACCGCTACATCGAGGGCACCTGCCCGATCTGCGGGTACGACAGCGCCCGGGGCGACCAGTGCGACAACTGCGGCAACCAGCTCGACCCGATCGACCTGGTCAACCCGCGCTCGAAGATCAACGGCGAGACGCCGGAGTTCGTCGAGACCGAGCACTTCTTCCTCGACCTGCCGGGCTTCGCCGAGTCGCTCGGCAGGTGGCTGGACAGCCGCGAGGGCTGGCGGACGAACGTACTGCGGTTCTCGAAGAACCTGCTCGGCGACCTCCAGCCCCGGGCGATCACCCGGGACCTGGAGTGGGGCGTGCCGATCCCGCTGGACGGCTGGCGCGACCGAGGTGACAAGCGCATCTACGTCTGGTTCGACGCGGTCATCGGCTACCTCTCCGCCTCGATCGAGTGGGCCCGTCGCTCGGGCGACCCGGAGGCGTGGCGGCGCTGGTGGGTGGCGGACGGCGAGGGCAAGGACGCCACCGGTTACTACTTCATGGGCAAGGACAACATCGTCTTCCACTCGGTGATCTGGCCGGCGCTGCTGCTCGGCTACTCCGGTGAGGGCGACCGGGACGGCAACCCGGGTGATCTCGGCCGGCTCAACCTGCCGACCGAGGTGGTCTCCAGCGAGTTCCTGACCATGGAGGGACGCAAGTTCTCCTCCTCCCGGCAGGTGGTCATCTACGTCCGGGACTTCCTCGACCGGTACGACGCCGACGCGCTGCGCTACTTCATCGCCGTCGCCGGCCCGGAGAGCAACGACACGGACTTCACCTGGGCCGAGTTCCTCCGTCGCAACAACGACGAGCTGGTCGCCGGCTGGGGCAACCTGGTGAACCGGTCGATCTCGATGGCGGCGAAGAACTTCGGCGCGATCCCGCCGGTCGACCCGGCCGGGCTCACCGAGGCGGACGAGGCACTTCTCGCGGTCGCCCGCGCGGGTTTCGCCACGGTCGGCAACCTGATCGAGCGGCACCGGCAGAAGCAGGCGATCGGCGAGGCGATGCGGGTGGTCGCCGAGGCGAACCGGTACCTCTCCGACCAGGCGCCGTGGAAGCTCAAGGGCGAGGACCAGAAGGCCCGGATGGGGACCATCCTGCACGTCGCCCTCCAGGTGGTCAGCGACGCCAACACGCTGCTCACGCCCTTCCTGCCGCACTCCGCGCAGCAGGTGCACGAACTGCTCGGCGGCACCGGCGTACACGCGCCGATGCCCTCGATCGTGCAGGTGGAGGATCTGGACGGCGGGCCGTCGTACCCGGTGCTGACCGGTGACTACACGGTCGGCGCGCGGTGGGAGTCGACGCCGGTCGAGGCGGGCCGGGCGCTGGCCGCCCCGAAGCCGGTCTTCCGCAAGCTCGACCCGTCCATCGTGGACGAGGAGCTGGCCCGACTGGCCGGCTGACCGACGACGTACGCACCGCCGGGTCCCCTTCGTCCAGCCCCGTGCCGGGACGACGGGGACCTGGCGGCCGTTGCGGGACAGCTAACTCGACCGGCCTGGCGCAGATCCTCGGTGAAGCTTGAATCCGCTGGTAGAGGCGGGGACGGCGGCTAGAAGCCGGCCGTGTAGCTGTTGGTCGCCTCGACCGCGCCCCGGGCGAGCGCGGCCGCCTCGTGCAGCCGCTGCTTGGCCTGCTCCAGCCGGACCAGCGCCTCGGCGACCTGGGCGGCGTTCGCGCCGCTGGTGAGGCTGCGCAGCATCGCCGAGGTCCGGTCCATCGAATCGGCGACGGACCGGATGGTCTCCGCCTGGCGGGCCGCCTCGTCGGTGAACCGGCTCAGCCCGGCCTTGACCTCTCCCACCGATGCCATCTCCGCACTCTCCCCATCGCCGTTGCCGTCCATTCTGGCGGGCCGACCGTACCGGAACCGGCGAGACGCAGGCCACAGCGTTGCCGGTGGCGGGGGTCTTGCGTCCTGAAGCTTAGGTCAGGCTAACCTAACCCCCGTGTCCACCGATGTCGGTCTTCCCAGCCTGGCGCCAGTCCAGCCACCACCCGCACCGCCGAACGAGCGACACTCGTCGCGGCGCCGGGCGGTGAGCGGGCGGCTGGCCGGGCTGGTGCTCGCGATCGCCGTGGTCGCGGTGGTGGCGCTGCTCAGCCTCGCGGTCGGGGCGAAACCGATCCCGCTCGGCACGGTTGTGCACGAACTGTTCCAGCCCAGCGGCTCCGACGACGCGGGCATCGTACGGGGCCTGCGGATACCGCGTACGCTGCTCGGACTCGCCGTCGGAGCAGCGCTCGGCCTGGCCGGCGCGCTGATGCAGGCCCTCACCCGCAACCCGCTCGCCGACCCCGGACTGCTCGGCGTGAACGCGGGCGCGGCGGCCGCCGTGGTCACCGCGATCGGCCTGCTCGGTGTCACCAGCCCGATCGGGTACGTCTGGTTCGCCCTGCTCGGCGCCGCGCTCGCCGCCACCGTGGTCTACCTGCTCGGCTCCGGCGGGCGCGGCACCGCCACCGCCGTCCGGCTCACCCTCGCCGGCACGGCGATCACCGCCGCGCTCACCGGCTACATCTCCGGGCTGGTGCTGCTCGACCCGAGGGCGTTCGACGGATACCGGTTCTGGTCCGTCGGCAGCCTCGCCGGGCGGGACCTGTCGGTGCTCGCCGCCGTCGGCCCGTTCCTGCTCGCCGGGGCGGTCTGCGCGCTCGCGCTGGCCCGACCGCTGAACGCGCTCGCACTCGGCGAGGAGAGCGGCCGGTCGCTCGGCGCGCACCTCGGACGTACCCGGGGGGTCGGGGTGCTCGCGGTGACCCTGCTCTGCGGCGCGGCGACCGCCGCGCTCGGACCGATCGCGTTTGTCGGGCTGACCGTCCCGCACGTCGCGCGCGCCCTGGTCGGCCCGGACCAGCGCTGGATCCTGCCGTACTCGATGGTGCTGGCACCGATCCTGCTGCTCGGCGCGGACGTCATCGGCCGGATGATCGCCCGTCCCGGTGAGGTCGAGGTCGGCATCGTCACCGCGTTCGTGGGAGCGCCGGTGCTGGTCGCGCTGGTCCGCCGGACCCGGATGGCGCACCCGTGACCGCCCCGCTGTCCCCGCCCCGTCGGCTGCGGGTGCTCGGTGGACGGGTCAGCCTCCGGGTCGACCGCCGGGCCAGCCTGGTCTGCGTCGGGCTGGCCGCGCTGGCCGTCGTCGTCGGGGTGTTCAGCCTGGGCACCGGCGACTACCCGATCCCGGCCGTCGACGTGGTCCGCACCCTGCTCGGCCACGGCGACCCGGCGCTCGACTTCATCGTCCGGGAACTGCGGCTGCCGCGCCTGCTCACCGCCGTACTGGTCGGGGTGGCGTTCGGGGTCGGTGGGGCGCTGTTCCAGAGCATGTCGCGCAACCCGCTCGGCAGCCCCGACGTCGTCGGCTTCGACACCGGCGCCGCCACCGGCGCACTGGTGGTGATCGTGCTGATCGGCGGCAGTGGCGGTCAGGTCGCGATCGGTGCCGTGGTCGGCGGGATCGTCACCGCGATGCTGGTCTACCTGCTCGCGGTCGGGCGCGGCGGACCGGGCTTCCGGCTCATCCTGATCGGCATCGCCGTCGGCGCGCTCGCTGCCTCGGTCAACGCCTATCTGATCACGCGGGCCGAGTACACCGACGCCCGCGAGGGCACCCTCTGGCTCACCGGCAGCCTCGACGGTCGCGGCTGGGAACAGGTACGTCCGCTGGCCGTGGTCCTGCTGGTGCTGCTGCCGGTGGCCCTGTACCTCGGTCGTGAGCTGCGATTCCTCGAACTCGGCGACGAGGCGGCGCGGGCGCTCGGGGTGCCGGTGGGACGTACCCGGCTCGGCGTGGTGCTGGTCGGCGTCGGGCTGACCGCCACCGCGACCGCCTCGGCCGGACCGATCGCGTTCATCGCCCTGACGGCCCCGCAGGTGGCGCGGAGGCTGACCCGCGCGGACGGGCCGAACGTGGTCGCGTCGGCGGCCACGGGCGCGGCCCTGCTGCTGGTCAGCGATCTGGCCGCGCAGCGCCTGTTCCACCCCGTCACCCTGCCGGTCGGGGTGCTGACCGCCGGCATCGGCGGGCTCTATCTGGCCGGGCTGCTCGCCCGGCAATGGCGGAAGGGACTCGGATGACCGGCTCGACAAACGACCTGCTGGCCCCGGCCACGGCAGCCGCCGACACGTCCGGCACACGGTCCGACGACCGGGCCGGTACGACCAACCGACTGAGCTGTCTGGACGCCACGCTCGCGTACGACCAGCGGATCGTCGCCGAGTCGCTGAGCGTGTCGGTGCCGGACCACTCCTTCACCGTCCTGGTCGGACCGAACGGCTGCGGCAAGTCGACCCTGCTGCGGGCGCTGGCCCGGCTGCTCGTACCCCGCCGGGGCACCGTGCACCTGGACGGACGGTCGATCCACGAACTGCGGGCGAAGGAGGTCGCGCGCCGGCTCGGGCTGCTGCCGCAGACCATGCTCGCCCCGGACGGCATCACCGTGCTGGACCTGGTCGCCCGGGGTCGTTATCCGCACCAGGGGTTGCTGCGCCAGTGGTCGCCCGGCGACGAGAGCGCGGTGACCGAGGCGATGGCGGCGACCAACGTCACCGACCTGGCCGGGCGGTACGTGGACGAGCTCTCCGGCGGGCAGCGGCAACGGGTCTGGCTGGCCATGGCGCTGGCCCAGCAGACCCCGATCCTGCTGCTCGACGAGCCGACCACCTTCCTCGACATCGCCCACCAGATCGAGGTGCTGGACCTGGTCGCCCGGCTCCGCGAGGAACAGGGCCACACCCTGGTCGCGGTGCTGCACGACCTCAACCACGCCTGTCGGTACGCCACCCACCTGATCGCCATGCGCGACGGCCGGGTGGTGGCCGAGGGCGCGCCGACCGACATCGTCGACGCGGAACTCGTCCAGGAGGTCTTCGGCCTGCCCTGTCGCGTGATCGCCGACCCCGAGTCCGGCACCCCACTGATCATCCCGAAGGCCCGGCGCGCCGCACGGTAGCCGCGCGTCCCTGCGCGTCCTGGGATAGCCCCGCGCGTTCGCGGCTGGCCGCGTCCGAACCGAACCCGACCGACACACCGACGACTGGAGAACCATGTCCCCGCACCTTCTGACCCGTCGTGGCTTCCTGCGCGGCGCCACCGCCACCGGCGTACTGCTCGGCCTGGCCGCCTGCGGCGACTCCGGGTCCACCGCCGGCACCGGCGACGGCGCGTCCGGTGGCGCGCGACCGTTCCGCTACACCGACGGCCGCGGCACCACGGTCGACCTGGCCGCCCGCCCGACCCGGGTGGTCGCGCAGAGCAGCGCCGCCGCCGCGCTCTGGGACGCCGGCTTCCAGGTCACCGGCGTGTACGGGGAGTTGGGCACCACCGACGGCAAGCTCAACTACCAGGCCGGCAACATCGACCTGGGCAAGATCGAGGTGGTCGGCAAGACGTACGGCGAGTTCAACCTGGAGCGGTACGCCGCACTGCGTCCGGAACTCCTGGTCGACCTCTCCTTTGACGACAAGACCCTCTGGTACGTCCCACAGGGCAGCGCCGACAAGGTGTACGCGCTGGCGCCCTCGATCGGCATGAAGATGCCCGGCCTCGACCTGCCGGCGATCATCGAGAACTTCATGGCCCTCGCCGGGCAACTCGGTGCCGACCCGGACGCGGCGCCGGTGCAGGCCGCCCGGACCGGGTTCCAGAGCGCGGTCGACGAGGTCAAGGCGGCGATCGCGGCCAAGCCGGGACTGCGCGTGCTGGCCGTCTCCCGTGATCCGGCCAAGCTCTACGTCGCCGACCCCGACGCGCACCCCGACCTGAAGCACCTGGCCTCGCTCGGGGCGAAGTTCGTCACCCCGTCCCGCCCGATGAAGCCCGGTGAGTACTTCGAGGAGGTGAGCTGGGAGCAGGCCGGTCGTTACTCCGCCGACGTGGTCGTCTACGACGGGCGGGAGGTGCCCACGGTGGCGGAGACCGTTGAGAAGATCGCCACCTGGACCAACCTGGATGCGGTCAGGGCCGGGCAGGTCTACCGGTGGCAGCCGGCGGCCCCGTACAGCTACGCGGCGAGCGCGCCGATCTACCGTGACGTCGCGGGCTGGCTGAACAAGGCCAAGCCGCTGGGCTGAGCCGGGTGAGCCGGTGTGAGCCGCCTGCCGTACGGTCGGGGTCAGCGGCCGTACGGCAGGTCGATCAGCCGGTCGTCGTTGACCTCCTGTGCCGGTGCCCAGGATTCGTAGATGCCGCGCTCGTAGCACTGCGCGCCGCAGATCGCGATGCTGTCCGGGTTGGGACGGCACAGCCGCAGCCGCAGCCAGCCGGTCTCCTCGCCGAGCACCAGGCAGAGCACACCCCGCCAGGTCGCGTACCGGGCCCGACGGCGGACCCCCTCGACCGGGTAACGCGCCGCCCGGGTCATCGCCAGCACCCGGAAGCCGCCCGGCAGGTCGGCGATCGCCTCGTACTCCTGCCCCTGGTAGTCGCCGACGAGCTGGGTGGTCCGGGCGACCTTGCCGATCGGCACGTACTCCTGGTCCGGTGAGACACCCGGCGCCGCCGCGAGCAGGTGCCGCCAGCGCGGCCCGGCCATCCGCAGCCAGCCGCGCTGCTCCGGCTGGTACGTGTAGAGCACCACCTCGTCGCCGGCCGGCGAGTACGCCACCAGGGCGGCGTTCGCCGGCAACGGCAGGTCGGCCATGTCCCGGGTGACGAACTCCGGGATCAGGTGCCGCCCGCTCGGGGTGAAGCCGGTGCCCAGCACCGGTGGCCCGACCCGGTCGTGCGGCGGGATCGCCACCAGGCCGGCGTGTCGGTCGCCCCCGGGTATGTCGTAGTCGATCGCGTCGATCGCCCGCCACCGCAGCACGTAGACGACGTCCGCGCCGTCCCGCCCGGCCTCCGGGTCGGTACGCAGCAACGCCAGGTCGGCCGGGGTACGCAGGTGGGCGATGTCGTACTCGCGGTAGCAGAAGCCGTACGGCAGCCAACCGCGCAGGTGGCCGGCGAGCTGGCGGGCGGAGAGCACCTTGACCATCGGCGTGCCCTGCCCGATCACCGCCGAGTGGCGCACGCTGGCCAGGAGCGGGTCGTCGGCCCCGGCCGTGGTCTGGCTGAGCTGGTGGATGTCGTCCCAGTTGCGGGCGCGGCTCAGCGGTGCCGTCAGCGGCCGTTCCAGCTCCGGATCGCCACTCGACCGGGGGCCGTAGACCGCGCTGATCTCGCTCGCGTGCACGAACCGGTGCCACGGTCGACGGGCGTCGGGCCGGGGGTCGCGGGTGAAGCCGGTCAGTTCCTCGTTACTGAACAGTTCGTAGGCCGCGCCCCGGGCCAGTTCCTCGGCCGGGTACGTTGCCCCGGCATACGTCACCACCAGCCCGGCCGGCGCCTCGGGCACGTCCCGTGTTTGAGGGGTGACGCTCATGCGCGCGACGCTAGGAGGGCTCCGTGCCGTCCAGGTGAACGGCGGGTAACTGACAGGGACTGCGACCGAAGGGCCGGTCAGGGGCCACCGGACGGAGTGTTCCATCGGCCGGGTGGCCGAGCCACGATCGGCTCACCGGGTACGCCACGGCCGGTCGCGCCGGATGTGTGATGCTGACCGGGATGACTGAGCCGACCGAATCCCGCCGGCAGCGGGCTGCCCGCCGGGCCGGGGAGTTCCCGCCCGCGCCGGAGCCGCTGCCCCTGCCCGTGCTGGACAGCCACACCCACCTGGACATCACCGTGACCGAGGCCGGCGTACCGGGTGTCCGGCCCGGTGCCGCCGCAGCCGCAGCCAGCCCGGCCCCGACGTCCCGCCCGGGTGTCGGTGAACCCGTCGACGGCCCGATCGACGGCCCGATCGACAAACCGGGTGAGAACCCGGCCGACGACCCGGTCGCGGCGCTGATCGCCGCCGCCGCCTCGGTCGGGGTCGACCGGCTGGTCCAGGTCGGAGTGGACGTGCCGTCGTCGCGCTGGGGTGCCGAGGCAGCCCGCCGTTACCCGGCGGTGCTCGCCGCCGTCGCCCTGCACCCCAACGACGCCCCGCGCCTGCCCGACCTCGACGAGGCGCTGCGGGAGATCGAGGCGCTCGCCGGGCAGGAGCGGGTACGCGGCATCGGTGAGACCGGAATGGACTTCTTCCGTACCGGCGACGAGGGCAGGGCGGCACAGGAGCGGAGCTTCCGCGCGCATATCGACATCGCCAAGCGGTACGGCAAGGCGCTGATCATCCACGACCGGGACGCGCACGCCGACGTGCTGCGGATCCTCGACTCCGAGGGCGCGCCGGAAACCGTGGTGCTGCACTGCTTCTCCGGCGACGAGGAGTTCGCCGTCGAATGTGTACGGCGCGGTTTTGTGCTGAGCTTCGCCGGCACGGTCAGCTTCGGCAGTGCCGGTGCGCTGCGGGCGGCGGCCCGGTCGACCCCGCTCGACCAGTTGCTGGTGGAGACCGACGCCCCGTACCTGACGCCGATGCCGCACCGGGGTCGGCCGAACGCGTCGTACCTGATCCCACTGACCGTCCGTACCCTCGCCGAGGCGACCGGCGCGGACCTGGACAAGCTCTGCGCGGCCATCTCCGCCACCGGCGACCGCATCTTCGGCCCCTGGTGAAAGGAAGGGCCCCTTGTTATCGCTTTCTGTATAGGAAGGGGCCCTTCCTAACACCTGTGGCGAGTCAGGTGCGGCGGGCGGGAATTCGGGTGGACCGGCGGATGCCGCGCGCGGAGCGGGGCCGGGGCAGTGTGGTGCCGTCGTCGGAATCGGTGCCCGGGCCGCCGGTGGCGTCGACGGGGCGGGCCGTCGGGTCGGTCGGGGTGCCGCCTATGCGCCGGGCCGCCCACGGGGTGACCACGAATCCCCGCTTCACGGTGAGCAACTCCACCCCGGCGACCCAGGACCGTACCCCGTCGATCCGGGCCAGCGTCCGGGTGGTGAACTCGAGCACGTCGCCGTGCGTCGGCAGGATGACCTCGCACATCAGCGACTCCTGCCCCAGGGTGGCAGCGACGTAGCGCACACCGGGCAGGCCCGCGAGTTCGCGGGCCACCGCGTCCAGCCGGGCCGGGGCGACCGAGAGCCAGAACAGCAACTCCGCCTCGAAGCCGAGGGCCGCCGCCGGCACCAGCGTGATCACCTGTACGCAGCCCGCGCCGTACAACGACTCGAACCGCCGCCGTACGGTGCTCTCGCTGACCCCGAGCCCGAGCGCGACGCCGTGGAAACTGGTTCGCCCGTCCTGGCGCAGGGCGGCGACGATCCGCTCGTCGACCTCGTCGAGATGGGTCGGCGGGCAGTTGTGTACGGGTGGCGTCACCGGGGCGGCGTTCCCGTCGAGCAGCCGCCGGCTCCACTCGTGGTCCGACTTGTACGTGTGCAGCAGCAGGTCGGCAACGGTGGCCTGCACCCCCGCGATGCGCTGTACGGCGGTGAGCACGCCGTGCATGCTGCTCCCGGCCGGCACGAGCACCTCGGCGACCAGGTCGTGCACACCGGTCATCACGGCCACGAACCGCACCTCCGGTCGGGCGGCCAGCGCCCGCGCGGTCGGGAGTTGGCTGCCCGGTGCGCAGCGGACCCGGACGATCAGGAGGTCGGTCGGGCCACCGCCCGGCTGCGGTGCCACCGCGACCCGGACCAGGCCGTCGGCGATCAGTTGCTGGGCCCGGCGGGCCACGGTGGTCACCGAGGTTCCGATCAACGCCGCGATCTCGGTCCAACTCGCCCGGCCGTTGGCCTGGAGGGCGGCGACGATGCGTCGATCGGTCGGGTCGAGGTCGTACGGGCCGCCGGGCATCAGGTGGCCACGACGATCGACGTTGCCGTGAGGACCGGCGGGGTCGCATCGGTCGAGGTGGCCGTGAGGACCGACGGGGTGACGTCGGTCGAGGTGGCCGCGAGGACCGACGGGGTCACCACGGTCGCCGGGGCCGCGACGATCGACGAAGTGGCGGGTGCCGGCGCCGCGATCGTGCTGCCAACCGCCGGGGATGTCATCGGGTTCGGTCGTTCCACGGGGACCAGCGTGGAGTACGGACCGCCGGTCAGCAACGGTGACATGTCATATTTTCGAGTAGTTCATCATGAAAGTAGAGTTGTACGCGACGGGATCGAACCGGCCGCCAATAGGGTCGGGTAGCCCTGGTCGCGGCGTGGCGCGTCCACCGTCGGCGACGTACCGGCCGCCGGTGCGGCGCCGCACCGTAGGCTCTGGCCTCATGACCGGACTCCTCGGCCCGGCGGAGATCCGCGAACTGGCCGCCCGACTCGACGTGGCGCCGACCAAGAAACTGGGCCAGAACTTCGTCCACGACCCGAACACGGTGCGACGCATCGTCGCCGCCGCCGACCTCACCCCGACCGACGTGGCGCTGGAGGTCGGCCCCGGGCTCGGCTCGCTCACCCTGGGGCTGATCACCGCCGCCGCGCACGTACACGTCGTCGAGATCGACCCGACGCTGGCCGCCGCGCTGCCGGCGACCGTCGCCGAACGGAGCCCGGACCTGGCCGGCCGGCTCACCGTGCACCACGCCGACGCGCTCCGGACCACCGGCGCCGCGCTGGGCGAACCGGCGCCGACCGCGCTGGTCGCCAACCTCCCGTACAACGTGGCCGTGCCGGTGGTGCTGCACCTGCTCGCCGAACTGCCCAGCCTCCGCACCGGGCTGGTGATGGTGCAGAAAGAGGTCGCCGACCGGCTGGTCGCCGGTCCCGGCTCCAAGACGTACGGCATCCCCTCGGTCAAACTCGCCTGGTACGCGCACGCGCGCGGCGCCGGCAAGGTCCCGCCGAACGTCTTCTGGCCGGTACCGAACGTCGACTCCGGCCTGGTCGCCTTCACCCGACGCGAGCCGCCCCGCGCCGACGTACCGCGGGAGCGGGTCTTCGCCGTGGTGGACGCCGCCTTCGCGCAGCGGCGCAAGACCCTGCGCGCCGCCCTCGCCGGCTGGGCCGGTGGCGCCGCCCACGCGGAACGGGTGCTCGTCGCGGCCGGCGTCGACCCCGGGGCGCGGGGCGAATCGCTCACCGTGGAGCAGTTCGCCGCGATCGCCGCGTCGGCCCCGGCCGCCCCGGACCGTGCCGAGTAGGCTGTCGCCCGTGCTCGCAACGAGGCCCGTGCCGTACCCACCCGACGCCGCCGCGACGGTGGCGTCCCGGGTCCCGGGCCGTGCCCGGTGACCGAGGCATGGCGGCCGGACGACGATGACGAACGGGCCCGACGCGGAGCGACCGGCCCGGTCAAGGTACGCGTCCCCGCGAAGATCAACCTGCATCTCGGGGTCGGCCCGCTGCGCCCCGACGGCTACCACGAACTCAACACCGTCTACCACGCCATCGCGCTCCACGACGAGCTGACCGCCCGGCGTGGCGACACCCTCACCCTGACCATGGAGGGCGAGGGCACCGGGGAGCTGGCGCTGGACGAGGAGAACCTGGTCATCCGGGCCGCCCGCGCCCTCGCCGACCGGGCCGGGGTCCCCGCCCACGCCCGGCTGCACCTGCGCAAGCAGATCCCGCTCGCCGCCGGGCTCGCCGGTGGCAGCGCCGACGCCGCCGCCGCCCTGGTCGCCTGCGACACCCTCTGGGGCACCAACCTCTCCCGCGACCAGCTCGCCCTGATCGCCGCCGACCTCGGCTCCGACGTGCCCTTCCTGGTCTACGGCGGCACCGCACTTGGCACCGGGCGCGGCGAGACGGTCAGCCCGGTACTGGCCCGACCCACCACCTGGCACTGGGTGGTCGCGATCGCCGACGGGGGCATCTCCACCCCCGCCGCCTACCGCGAACTCGACCGGCTGCGGGCCGACGGCGCCGCCCCACCCCCACTGCCCCTGGCGGACGGGCTGCTCGCCGCGCTCCGCCAGCGCAACCCGTCCGTGCTCGCCGCGAATCTCGGCAACGACCTCCAGGCCGCCGCCCTGTCGCTGCGCCCGGCCCTGGCCGCCACCCTGAAGGCCGGCGAGGCCGCCGGGGCGCTCGCCGGCATGGTCTCCGGCTCCGGCCCCACCTGCGTCTTCCTCGCCGCCGACGGCAACAGCGCCGCCCGGATCGCCGACGAGCTGGAAGCCGCCGGGGTCTGCCGGGCCGCCCGCACCGCCACCGGCCCGGTTCCCGGCGCCCGGGTGATCTGACCGGCCACCGGCCCGGTTCCCGGCGCCCGGGTGATCTGACCGGCCGACGGGCACCCCACCCGCGTAGGCTTGACACACTCCAGGCGTCCCCTCGTGCCGGTCAGACCGGCCCCGGGGCGCCTTTGATCATGAAAGGTGGGCTCGTGGCCAACATCGTCAACCTGGACCGGGCGTCCAAGGGCTATGGCGCGGCCGGGCAACTGCTCACCGACGTGTCCCTCGGCCTCGACGACACCGACCGGATCGGTGTGGTCGGGCTCAACGGGGCCGGCAAGTCGACCCTGCTCCGGCTGCTCACCAAGATCGAGGAACCGGACAACGGCCGGGTCACCCACCGCCGAGACCTGCGGGTCGCCTGGCTGCCACAGACGCTCAACCTGGACGCCGACGCGACCGTACGGGACGTGGTGCTCGGCACCGCCTGGCTCGACCAGAGCATGGGCGCCGAGCACGAGTGGGCCGGCGACGCTGGCGTACGAGCCATTCTCGACGGGCTCGGCATGCCGTACCTCGGGCTCGACCAGCCGGTCGGACCGATGTCCGGCGGCGAACGGCGACGGGTCGCGCTCGCCGCCCTGCTGGTCCGCACCGCCGACCTGCTCATCCTGGACGAGCCGACCAACCACCTCGACGTCGCCGGGGTCGACTGGCTGGCCCGGCACCTGGTCGGCCGCCGGGGCGCACTGGTCGTCGTCACCCACGACCGCTGGTTCCTCGACGCCGTCTGCACCACCACCTGGGAGGTCGCCGACCAGACCGTACGGGCCTACGAGGGCGGCTTCGCCGCCTGGACGCTGGCCCGGGCGGAACGGGAACGGGTCGCCGCCGCCACCGAGGCCCGCCGGCAGAACCTGCTCCGCAAGGAGATCGCCTGGCTGCGCCGGGGCCCGCCGGCCCGGACCTCCAAGCCCCAGTTCCGGATCGACGCGGCGAACGCGCTGATCGCCGACGTGCCACCGCCGCGCGACACCATGTCGCTGCAACGGATGGCCACCTCCCGGCTCGGCAAGCAGGTGTACGACCTGGCGGACGTCACCCTCAAGGCCGGTCCGAAACTGATCCTGGACGACCTCACCTGGCAGGTCGGACCCGGTGACCGGATCGCCATCGTCGGCGCCAACGGGGCCGGCAAGACCACGCTGCTGCGCCTGCTCGCCGGGGTACGCGAACCCGAGGCCGGACGGATCACTATCGGCTCGACCGTACGCCCGGCCTTCCTCTCCCAGGAACTCTCCGAACTGCCCAACCAGCTCCGGGTGCTGGAAGCGGTCGAGGAGGTGGCCCGCCGGGTGGTGCTCGGCGACCGCGAACTCGCCGCCAGCCAACTCGCCGAGGTGTTCGGCTTCGACGACCGTCGACTCTGGACCCCGGTCGGCGACCTCTCCGGAGGCGAACGCCGCCGGTTGCAGATGCTGCGGCTGCTCGCCGCCGAGCCGAACGTGCTCCTGTTCGACGAACCCACCAACGACCTGGACACCGACACCCTCGCCGCACTCGAGGACCTGCTCGACTCCTGGCCCGGCACGGTCATCGTGGCCAGCCACGACCGGTACCTGATCGAGCGGGTCACCGACGTGGTCTACGGCATGTTCGGCGACGGCCGTCTGGTCCACCTTCCCGGCGGCATCGACGAATACCTCACCCGGGCCGCCTCCGGCCAGGGCCGGACCGCCGCGACCGGCGCCTCGGCGGCCACCCCCGCCCCCGGCGACAACGGTCGGGCCGCCGCCGAGGGTCCCGCCACGCTCAGCGCCGCCGAGGTACGACTGGCCAAGAAGGAACTGAGCAAGCTGGAACGGCAGATCGGAAAGCTCGAACAGCGCGAGGCCGCGCTGCACGACCAGCTCGCCGAGCACGCCACCGACTACGCCAAGGTCGCCGAACTGGACGGCCAACTGCGCACGGTACGAGCCGAACGCGAACAGATTGAGGAGACCTGGCTCGCCCTCGCCGAGCAGGTCCCCGGGAACTGAGGCGCACCGCCGGGCGGTCCGGCGGGTCACCCGAGGAGGACCAGGACGGCACGCGGCCGGGCGTGTGCGGCGTCACACCCACGCATGCGGGACAATCGTTGACGACCCTCACCGGAACGGCGTTGGAGAGTTACGACTATGGCCCACAACCCCGTCAACCACCCCGCGCGGCCGATCTACCGCGCGATCGGTGGACTGACCGGCCTCTACCTGGTCATCTTCGGTGTCCTCGGGCTCATCGAGACCAGCGGCAGCGAACTGTTCGTCCAGGACCAGACCACCACCGTGCTGGGGCAGGGGACCAACCTCGGCCACTCGGCGCTCGCCGCGGTGCTCGGCCTGATCACCCTGATCGCCACCGGCGTCGGCCGCAACGTCGACGCCGCGGTCAACAAGTGGTTCGGCTACCTGCTGATGGTGGTGTCGCTGGCCGGCCTCGCGGTCATCCGGACCGACGCCAACTACCTGAACTTCACCGTCGCCGGGGTCGTGGTCACCATGTTCCTCGGGCTGGTGCTGCTGATGGCCGGCATGTACGGCCGGGTCGGCTCCGAGGACGAGGCACGGGCCTGGCGGGACGGCCGACTGGTGCTCTGAGCGGGTTCCGCGCCGGGAATCGGGGCCGCATCGGACGGCCCTGATCCGCGTTCCCCGGAAACGCCTCCCCGACCTGGGTGACAATTCGGAAGAATCATCACCCGTACGGGAGGAGAGGTCGATGGCACACATCCCCATCAACCACCCGGCGCGCCCGCTCTACCGGGTCCTCTCCGGGCTCGTCGGGCTCTACATCCTGATCTTCGGGATCTTCGGCCTGGTCGAGACCGCCGGCGAGGACCTCTTCGGCCGCAGCGGCGACTACGCCCTCGGACTCCGTACCAACCTGGCCTTCTCGCTGGTGTCGATCCTCTTCGGGATCGTCATCATCATCGGTGCGATTCAACGCGGCAACCTCGGCCACTTCATGAACCTGACCGCCGGGGTGGTCTTCCTGGTCGTCGGACTCGTCATGCTGACCGTGCTCCAGACCGACGCCAACATCCTCAACTTCTCCATCGCCACGGTCGTGGTCTCGATGATCTTCGGCCTGGTGATGCTCGCCACCGGCCTCTACGACAAGGTCGGGCCGCCGGAGCACGCCGCGGAGGAGCGGCGCTACCGGCGGGCCGCGTCGTCCGAGACCTCACCCGGCTGACCCGGTACGTCGCCCGCTCCGGTACGTCGCCTGCCCCGGTCTGCCCCGCCCCGCCGAGCCGGGATTGGATGACACCCGATCAGCGACCCCGACGGGTCAGCAACGTCGGCTTCGCCTCCAGGTGCGAAAGCCCGTGCCAGGCCAGGTTGACCAGATGCGCCGCCACCGTCTCCTTGCGCGGCTTGCGCACCTCCAGCCACCAGCGGCCGGTCAGAGCCACCATGCCGACCAACGCCTGCGCGTACAACTCGGCCAGCTTCGGGTCGTAACCACGGCTCTTGAACTCCGCCCCCAGAATGTGCTCCACCTGGTGTGCCACGTCGTTGAGCACGCTGCTGAAATTCCCCGTCGCCGACATCACCGGCGACTCCCGGACCAGCACCCGGAACCCGCTGGTCTCCTCCTCGATGTAACCGAGCAGGGCCAACGCGGCCTGCTCCAGCAACTCCCGGGGATGACCGGCCGTCAGCGCGGTCGCCACCCGGTCCAGCAACGCCCGGACCTCCCGGTCGACGACAACCGCGTAGAGGCCCTCCTTGCCACCGAAATGCTCGTAGACCACCGGCTTGGAGACCTTCGCGCGCGATGCCACCTCCTCGATGGAGGTGGCATCAAAACCGCGCTCGGCGAAGATCTGTCGCCCGATGGAAATCAATTGCTCACGGCGCTGCGCCGCGGACATCCGTACCCGGGAATTCGGCTTGGCCGGCGCCGTCGGCGGTCGCCCCCGCCCGTTGCCCCCGCTCGTGCTCGGGCTATCTGTCACCCGGCCATCCTGCCAGGTGGCGCCACCGGGGAAGCGCTCCGGCGCGGCACGGTCACTGGGAAGCGGCCGGTTTAACCAGTTTCGCCGCGATCCGTTCCGGCTTCGGCCAACGTACGTCAAACGCCGCACCGACCTTCTCGAAAGCCCAGATCACCCGGGCCGAGATGTCCACCTGGCCGCGCAGCACCCCGTGCCGGGCGCAGGTCGGGTCGGCGTGGTGCAGGTTGTGCCAACTCTCCCCGAAGGAAAGGACCGCCAGCGGCCAGAAGTTAGACGCCTTGTCACCCTGACGCACCTCGAACGGACGCTCACCGTAGACGTGACAGACCGAGTTGATCGACCAGGTCACGTGGTGCAGCAGCCCGACCCGGACCAGCCCGGCCCAGAAGAACGCGGTCAGCGCGCCCTGCCAGGACCAGGTCACCAGACCACCGATCGCCGCCGGGGTGAGCAACGAGATGGTCACCAGCAGCGGGAAGAGCCGGTCGACCCGGCTGATGTCCTTGTCCGCCAGCAGGTCCGGCGCGAACCGCGCCCGGTTGGAGAGCTCGCGGTGGAAGAGCCAACCCATGTGGGCGAAGAAGAGGCCCTTGGTCAGCCCCCAGACGCTCTCGCCGAACCGCCACGGCGAGTGCGGGTCGCCCTCGACGTCGGAGAAGGCGTGGTGGCGGCGGTGGTCGGCCACCCACTGGGTGATGTTGCCCTGGACCGCGAACGAACCCGCCACCGCGAGGGTCACCCGGAGCCACCGCTTGGCCTTGAACGAGCCGTGGGTGAAATAGCGGTGGAAGCCGACCGTGATACCGAGCCCGGCGACCACGTACCAGACCGCGCCGATCGCGATGTCGGTCCAGGTCAGCCAGCCGCCCCAGGCCACCGGCACGGCGGCGAGGAGGGCGATGAACGGGATGATCACGAAGGACCAGAGGGCGATCAGGATGCCCACCGGCTGCTTGCCCTCGGTGAGCGGCTTGGGGCCTCTGTCGGCGGTCGCGGCGGGTGGTTCGGTCAGGGTGGTCGACATGGCACCTCGATGAGTGGGACGGGGATGAGATCACGAAGTTACGCCTACGTCACCGTAACTTACGGCACCGTAAGTCGCCATGGGTGAGATCCTGGGAGTTCCCTACGGGGTCTTGACAAAACGTGTCGTACGTCTGTCCTAACGTGCTGCTCATGAGCGATTCGGCACCCCGTCCATGAGCGACGAACTGGCCGCCGAGGCGCGGCGGCTGCGTACCGCCGAAGGCCTTTCCCTGGCCCAGATCCGGGCCCGTCTCGGCATCGGCAAGGACCGGTTGTACGACCTGCTGCGCGGCGTCCCGCCGCCCGAGTGGACCCGGCGCCCGAACGCCAAGGACGACCTGCGCGCCGAAGCGCTCCGGTTGCGGGGAGAGGGTTGGTCGGTCACCGACATCGCGACCGAGCTCGGGGTCGCCAAGTCGACCGCGTACCAGTGGGTGCGGCACCTGCCGCTGGACCCCGACTCGGAGCGGATCCGTGTGCGGCAGGCTCACTCGCGGCGGATGACCGACGCCCGTTGGGCGGAGCATCGGCGGGAGCGGGACGAGCGGCAGGCGGCGGTACACGCGGACGAGCTCGACCGGGTCGGCTCGCTCGACGAACGGGATCTGCTGCTGCTCGGTGCGGCCGTCTACTGGTGCGAGGGGAGCAAGTCGAAGCCGTGGCGGCGCAACGACCGTCTGACCTTCACCAACAGCGACCCCGGGCTGGTGGCGCTCTTCCTGTGGTTCCTGGAGTCGTGCGGGGTGGATCGCGCTACGCCCAGCTACCGGGTGAGCATTCACGAGTCGGCGGACGTCGAGGCGGTGACGTCCTGGTGGATCGAGACCCTGGGCATCCCCGCCGAGCGGGTGCGGGCGCCCACCCTGAAGCGGCACCGGTCAACCACGAACCGGCGCAACACAGGTGCGACATACCGTGGCTGCATGGTGATTGACGTGCCGGGGAGCAGGGAACTGTACTGGAGGATCGAAGGCGTCAACAGGGCGCTCGCCGCACAGGCACTGAAGCGATTCGGTGAGGTCTCGGCGGAGGCGCTACGCTGACACTGCTTTACCTTCGGCCGTGGTGTAATTGGCAACACCCGGGTCTTTGGTACCCGTATTTCAGGTTCGAACCCTGGCGGCCGAGCTGTCCCCTTAGGTCCGATTTATTCGGTCTGGGGGAACCCGGCGACCGGTCCCCGGTACGCGGTTAGCATGGGGCCGCAGACTGCCAACCGCTCTGACGGGAGCTTCCTCGTGTCCCAGCCCCGCGTCCGCACGATCGTCGTCCTCGCCGCTGGTGAGGGCAAGCGGATGAAGTCGGCACTGCCCAAGGTCCTGCACCCACTGCTCGGCCGTACCCTGCTCGGTCACGTGCTGGCGGCCGCCGCGCCGCTCGCCGCCGACCGTACGCTGGTCGTGGTCGGCCACGGCGCGGACCAGGTCTCCGGGCACCTGACCGAGGTGGCGCCGGACGCCAGCCCGGTCCTCCAGGCCGAGCAGCGGGGCACCGGCCACGCCGTACGGATCGCGCTGGACGCCGTACCGGACCAGGCAGGCACCGTGATCGTGATCAACGGCGACGCGCCGTTGCTCCGTCCCGAGACGGTCAAGGCACTGGTGGAGGCGCACGAGTCGGCCGGCGCCGCCGCGACCGTGCTCGCCGCCGAGGTCGGCGACCCGACCGGCCTGGGGCGGATCGTCCGGGACGAGGCGGGGCGGCTGGAGCAGATCGTCGAGGAGCGTGACGCGAGCCCGGCCCAGCGCGCGATTCGCGAGATCAACGCCGGCATCTACGCCTTCGACGCGGCCCGGCTGCGGGACACCCTCGGCAAGCTGTCGACCGACAACGACCAGGGCGAGGAGTACCTCACCGACGTCTTCGGCCTGCTGGTCGCGACCGGTGAGCCGGTGGGCGTGCACGTGGCCGCCGACGCCACCGAGACCCTCGGCTGCAACGACCGGGTCGAACTCGCGAGTCTCCGTACGCTGCTGCGGGACCGGGTGAACACGGCCTGGATGCGGGCCGGGGTGACGCTGCTCGACCCGGCGACCACCTGGATCGACGTCACGGTGACGCTCGACCGGGACGCGGTGGTGGACCAGAACACCCAACTTCGCGGGGTGACCACGGTCGGGGCGGAGGCCGTTGTCGGCCCGGACGTGACCCTGATCGACACGGCCGTCGGCGCCGGGGCGACGGTGCTTCGCAGCCACGCGGTGAGCGCGGAGATCGGTCCCCGGGCGAGCGTCGGTCCCTACGCCTACCTGCGCCCGGCCGCCCGACTTGCCGAGCAGGCAAAGGTCGGTACGTTCGTGGAGGTGAAGAACTCCGACGTCGGGGCGGGCGCCAAGGTGCCGCACCTGTCGTACGTGGGTGACGCCTCGATCGGCGCGCGGGCGAACATCGGCGCGGCGACGGTCGTGGTCAACTACGACGGGGTGGCCAAGCACCGTACGACGGTGGGTGAGGCGGCCTTCGTCGGCTGTGACACGACCCTGATCGCCCCGGTCGAGGTGGGGGCCGGGGCGTACGTCGCGGCGGGGAGCGCGATCGACAAGGACGTGCCGCCGGGGGCGCTGGGGGTGGCCCGGGGCAGGCAGCGCAACATCGAGGGTTGGGTCGCCCGTCGTCGGGCCGGGACCCGCTCGGCGGAGGCGGCGGAGCGGGCCCAGGCCGGGGCGCCGAGGGCGCAGGACGGGTCGGCGGAGGACACACGGCTCGGCGGCGGCAGCGCAAGCCAGGGTGAGGCAATCCACGCGACGACCGATGCGGGTGGCGCCGGCCCGGCCAAGGGAGATACTGCAACCGAATAGTCCCTGGTCCACCGCCAGGCACCACCGACCAACGGGAGCAGACGAGCCGATGGGCAGCATCGTCGCCGAAAACCGCAAGAGCCTGATGCTCTTCTCCGGGCGGGGCTTCCCCGAGTTGGCGAAGGAAATCGGCGAGGTACTCGGGGTGGCGCCGACCCCCTCGGACTCCTACGAGTTCGCCAACGGCGAGATCTTCGTACGGTTCAAGGAGTCGGTGCGTGGTTCGGACGCGTTTGTCGTCCAGTCCGTGACCCACGGGGTGAACCGTTGGGTGATGGAGACCCTGATCATGGTCGACGCGCTGAAGCGCGGCTCGGCGAAGCGGATCACGGTCGTCCTGCCGTTCTATCCGTACGCGCGGCAGGACAAGAAGCACCGGGGGCGGGAGCCGATCTCGGCCCGGCTGGTGGCGGACCTGTTGAAGACGGCGGGTGCGAACCGGATCCTCACCGTGGACCTGCACACGGCACAGATTCAGGGTTTCTTCGACGGGCCGGTGGATCACCTGTTCGCGATGGACATCCTGGCCGAGTACGTCGAGCGCCAGTACGCCGGACGGCCGATGACCGTGGTGGCGCCGGATTCGGGTCGGGTCCGGGTGGCGGAGCGGTGGACGGACCGGCTGGGTGGTTGCCCGTTGGCGTTCATCCACAAGACCCGTGACCCGCTCAAGCCGAACCAGGTGGTGGCCAACCGGGTGGTCGGTGACGTGGAGGACCGGGTCTGCCTGATCGTCGACGACATGATCGACACGGGTGGCACGATCCGCAAGGCGGCGGACATCCTGTACGACTCGGGTGCCTCGGACGTGATCGTCGCCTCGACCCACGCGCTTCTCTCCGACCCGGCGACGGAGCGGTTGAAGAACAGCCGGATCAGTGAGGTGATCGTGACCAACACGCTGCCGTTGCCGGCGGAGAAGCAGTTGGACAAGATCACCGTACTGTCGATCGCGCCGTTGCTGGCGCGGGCGATCCGCGAGGTCTTCGACGACGGTTCGGTGACCACGCTCTTCGGCGGTCTCAGCTAGGCGCGGTCGCGGGTGCTCCCGGTGGGGGACGTGCCGGCGCTGCCGGGCGGCTCGTCACCGGGTGCCGCGGGGGTGCTTTCCGGGCGGTCCCGGGTGGTGGTGACACTCGGGCGTGGTTACCTGGGGTACCGGCTGAATGCTTCGTGGGACCTCGGGTAGAATAGTGCGGTTGCCACGGCGAGGGTGCCCAGCGGGCCGCTGACAGAAGCGCCGCACGGAGGGCCCGTCATCGACGCGGTGCTCCGGGGAGTGCTCTGCACGCAGAGCCCCAGCGAGCCCCTCGCCCCAGCACCGCCAGCCGACGTTCCGCCGTAGCGACGATATCAGGAGTTTCCCCGTGTCCGAGGTAAAGATCAGCGCCGAACCCCGTACCGAGTTCGGCAAGGGTGGTGCCCGTCGTACCCGTCGGGCCGGCAAGGTGCCAGCCGTGCTGTATGGCCACGGCGAGGCCCCCAAGCACATCGCGCTTCCGGCGCGTGAGTTCGCCGCGGCGATCCGCCGTGGTGGCGCGAACCAGCTCTTCGCGATCGAGGTGAGCGACGGTTCCCAGGCGCTCGCGCTGCCGAAGGCGATCCAGCGTGACCCGATCAAGGACACCTTCGAGCACGTCGACCTGCTCCTGGTCCGGCGGGGCGAGAAGGTCACGGTCGAGGTTCCGGTGCAGCTCGTCGGCGAGCCGGCCCGCGACACCCTGGTGATGCACGAGCACGACACCCTCGCGGTGAGCGCGGACGCGACCCGGCTGCCGGATCACCTGGAGGTCTCGATCGAGGGCCTGGAGGCCGGCTCGCAGGTCACCGCCGCCGACGTGAAGCTGCCGCAGGGCGCGGAACTGGTGGCGGACCCGGCTTCGGTGCTCGTGGTGATCACCGCCGCGCCGACCGCCGAGCAGCTCGAGGCCGAGGGTGCCGGGGTGGTCGAGGAGGCTCCGGCCGAGGAGGCCGAGGAGGCTGCCGAGGGCGAGGAAGCCGCCGAGGGCGAGACCGCCGAGGCGACCGAGGGCGAGCAGGCTGGGGCTTCGGCCCAGGCCTGAGCGTTGTCGTGACACAGGCGCCCCCGACCGGGTCGGGGGCGCCTGTTCCGTACCGGTGGAGCGCAGGGAGACAGGTGTGTCGGACGAGGCGTATCCGTGGTTGGTGGTCGGGCTGGGTAACCCCGGTCGGGAGTACGCCGGCAACCGGCACAATGTCGGCTTCATGGTCGCGGACCTGCTCGCCTCCCGGGTGGGTGGGAAGTTCGGTCGGCACAAGCGCGCGGTGGCGGATGTCGCCGAGGGGCGGCTCGGGTTCGGCGGGCCGAAGCTGGTGCTGGCGAAGCCGTTGACGTACATGAATCTCTCTGGTGGTCCGGTGGCGGCGCTGGCCCAGTTCTTCAAGGTCCCGGCGGCGCAGGTGGTCGCGGTCCACGACGAGCTGGACATTCCGTACGGGCAGCTCCGGGTGAAGATCGGTGGCGGCGAGGGCGGCCACAACGGGCTGCGGTCGATGTCGAAGTCGTTGGGGACGAAGGAGTATCTCCGGGTCCGGGTCGGGATCGGTCGGCCGCCGGGCCGGCAGGACCCGGCGGACTACGTGCTCTCGGACTTCTCGACCGTGGAGCGCAAGGAGTTGGAGTTCCAGGTCGACCGGGCCGCCGACGTGGTGGAGTCGGTGATCGTCCGGGGGCTGGAGTGGACCCAGAACGCGTACCACAGCGCCTGAGGCCGGTCGGGTCGGCGGTAGGGTGCCGGACAGGGTCCGGGACGCGGGTTCCGTCGGCTGAGGAGGCGGTCAGTGTGATCGTTCGTGGTGTGGTGGCTCGGGTCGCCCCGACCGGGGGAGCGCGCTGATGGCCACCCCGCCGGTGATCGACGGCGCCTTCGCGCGCTGGTTGGCCGCGCGGGCCGGGGACGCGTTGATGGAGTTGCGGGCCGAGATGGGGCACGCGGATCCGGGGGCGTTGAAGGCGGCCGGTGACAAGGTCTCGCACGATCTGCTCCGTACCGAACTGGCCCGTTGGCGGCCGGCGGACGCGGTGCTGTCCGAGGAGGACGAGGGGGCACGTCGGGCCTGGTCGACGGAGCTGGGGCCGGCGGCGCCGCCGAGGTTGACCGCCGACCGGGTGTGGATCATCGATCCGTTGGACGGGACCCGGGAGTTCTCCGAGGAGGGCCGGTCCGACTGGGCGGTGCACGTGGCGCTCTGGGCGCGGGCGGCGGCCGGGCACGGGCTGGTCGGTGGGGCGGTGGCGTTGCCCGCCCAGCATCGGGTGCTCGGCACCGACCATCCGCCGGCGTACCCGCCGATGACCTTGTTGGCGGCGACCTCGCCGGGTGGGCGGACGATCCGGTTGGCGGCGAGCCGGAGCCGGCCGCCGGCCTTCCTGACCGAGGTGGCCGACGAGGTCGGCGCGGAGCTGGTGCCGATGGGGTCGGCCGGCGCGAAGATCGCCGCGGTGATCAGCGGTGAGGTCGACGCGTACGTGCACGCGGGTGGCCAGTACGAGTGGGATTCGGCGGCACCGGTGGCTGTGGCGACGGCCACCGGTTTGCACGCTTCCCGAATCGACGGTTCTGCGCTGAAATACAACGAGGCTGATCCGCGCTTGCCGGATCTGGTGGTGTGCCGGAAAGATCTTGGTACCCGGCTGCTCGCGGCGTTGCGGCGGCATCTACGGGTAACGTAGGCCCAGACTCCTGGAGCCAACCGACCGGAAAGGTCTGGAATGCGCATGGGCGGCGGACGCAGCGGGCGCACCACATGAGCGGCACGGCGGCGTACAGGGTGTCGCATCTGGACGCACTCGAAGCCGAGAGCATCTTCGTCATCCGCGAGGTGGTGGCCGAGCTGGAACGCCCGGTCCTGCTGTTCTCCGGGGGCAAGGATTCGATCGTCATGCTCCGGCTGGCGCAGAAGGCGTTCGCCCCGGCCCGGATCCCGTTCCCGGTGATGCACGTCGACACCGGGCACAACTTCGCCGAGGTGCTGGAGTACCGGGACCGGCGCGTGCGTGAACTCGGCCTGCAACTGGTGGTGGCGAGCGTGCCGGAGGCGCTGGAGTCCGGCCTGGTCCGGGAGGCGGCCGACGGCACGCGCAACCGGATCCAGACCCCGGTGCTGCTGGCGGCGGTGGAGAAGTACCGGTTCGACGCGCTTTTCGGCGGCGCCCGGCGGGACGAGGAGAAGGCCCGGGCCAAGGAGCGGGTGTTCAGCTTCCGGGACGACTTCGGCCAGTGGGACCCGAAGAACCAGCGCCCCGAGCTCTGGTCGCTCTACAACGGTCGGCACCACCCGGGCGAGTCGATCCGGGTGTTCCCGCTCTCCAACTGGACCGAGCTGGACATCTGGCACTACATCGCGCGGGAGGCGCTCGCGCTGCCGTCGATCTACTACGCGCACCAGCGTGAGGTGATCGAGCGCGACGGCATGCTGTACGCGGTGAACGAGTTCATCCAGCCCCGGGGGGCGGAGAAGCCGTACGTGGCCCGGGTCCGCTACCGCACGGTCGGCGACGCCTCGTGCACCGCGGCGGTGCTCTCCGAGGCCGACACGGTGGAGTTGGTGATCGAGGAGGTCGCCGCGACCCGGATCACCGAGCGCGGGGCGACCCGGGGCGACGACCGGGTGAGCGAGGCCGCCATGGAAGACCGCAAGCGGGAAGGCTACTTCTGATGAGCGTCACCGTGGTCGCCGAGAGCGGGCCGGTCGAGGGCCGGGCGATGGACCTGTTGCGGTTCGCCACCGCGGGCAGTGTGGACGACGGCAAGTCGACCCTGATCGGGCGGCTGCTCTACGACACCAAGTCGCTCTTCACCGACCAGTTGGCCGCGGTCGAGGCGGTCAGCGCGGCCCGGGGCGACGAGTACACGAACCTGGCGTTGCTCACCGACGGCCTGCGGGCCGAGCGGGAGCAGGGCATCACCATCGACGTGGCGTACCGCTACTTCGCCACCCCCCGGCGAAAGTTCATCATCGCCGACACCCCCGGGCACATCCAGTACACCCGGAACATGGTCACCGGCGCGTCAACGGCCGACCTGGCGCTGATCCTGGTCGACGCCCGCAAGGGGCTGGTCGAGCAGTCCCGCCGGCACGCGTTCCTCTGCTCCCTGCTGCGAGTGCCGCACCTGGTCCTCTGCGTGAACAAGATGGACCTGGTGGACTGGTCGCAGGAGGTGTTCGAGCGAATCTCGGACGAGTTCACCGCGTTCGCGGCCAAGCTGGAGGTGCCGGACCTGACCGTGGTGCCGATCTCGGCGCTGCACGGTGACAACATCGTCAGCCGGTCCGAGCACACACCTTGGTACGAGGGGCCGTCGCTGCTGCACCACCTGGAGCGGGTGCACATCGCCTCGGACCGGAACCTGGTCGACGTCCGGTTCCCGGTGCAGTACGTGATCCGGCCGCAGTCGACCACGGTGACCGACTACCGGGGTTACGCCGGGCAGGTCGCCTCCGGCGTACTCAAGCCGGGTGACGAGGTGATGGTGCTGCCGTCCGGTCTCACCAGCCGGATCGCCGGGATCGAGACCGCCGACGGGCCGGTCGCCGAGGCTTTCCCGCCGATGTCGGTGACGGTCCGGCTGGCCGACGAGATCGACATCTCCCGGGGTGACCTGATCTGCCGTCCGAACAACGCGCCGACGGTGGCCCAGGACATCGAGGCGATGATCTGCTGGATGGACGAGAGCCTCCCGCTGCGCACCGGCGCCAAGTACGCGATCAAGCACACCACCCGGACGGCCCGGACGGTCGTACGCGGGCTGCACTACCGGCTCGACGTGAACTCGTTGCACCGGGACGAGTCCGCCACCGAGTTGGGACTCAACGAGATCGGCCGGGTGCGGCTGCGTACCACGGTGCCGTTGCTCGCCGACGAGTACCGGCGCAACCGCACCACCGGAGGCTTCATCCTGATCGACGAGACGACCAACCGTACGGTCGCCGCCGGGATGATCGTCGACGCCGCCTGAAGTGCAAGGAAGGGCCCCTTGTTAACGCTATGCGTTAACAAGGGGCCCTTCCTTGCACTTCAGGGGAGGCGGTGGGCGCCGGAGGCGGGGAGTGCGAGCCAGGAGCGGGGGGCGGTGAAGCCCCGTTCGGCGTACGCCCTGGTCACCTCGGTCGCCACGTTGTCCGCCTGGTCGGCGTCGACCAGGGCCAGTACGCAGCCGCCGAAACCGCCACCCGTCATCCGGGCGCCGTAGGCCCCGGCGGAGAGGGCTGCCTCGACCGCCACGTCGACCTCCGGCACGGTGATCTCGAAGTCGTCGCGCATCGAGACGTGCGAGGCGGTCAGCAGTGGGCCGATCTCGCGTACCCGACCGGCGCGGAGCAGGTCGACGGTGTCCAGCACCCGCTGGTCCTCGGTGACGACGTGCCGTACCCGGCGCCGGATCATCGGGTCGTCGAGCCGGGCCAGGGCGGCGTCGAGTTCGTCGCCGGCCACGTCCCGCAGCGCCGGTACGCCGAGCGCCCGGGCGCCCGCCTCGCAGGCCGCGCGGCGGGCCCGGTACTCGCCGCTGACGTGCTGGTGCGGCGCCTGGCTGTCCACCACGAGCACGGCCAGCCCGGCCGAGTCGAGGTCGAACGGGATCTGCTCCACCGCCAGCGACCGGCAGTCCAGGAAGAGAGCGTGCCCGGCCCGGCAGCGGATCGACGCGGACTGGTCCATGATCCCCGACGGGATGCCGACGTACGCGTTCTCCGCCCGTTGGGCCAGTCCGGGCCGGTCGTCCACCGGCAGGTCCAGCCCGCCGAGGTCGGCCAGCGCGGTGAGCACCGCCGACTCCAGCGCGGCGGAGGAGGAGAGCCCGGCGCCGAGCGGCACCTCGGAGGCGATCGCCAACCGGGCACCGGGCACGTCGAAACCGGCGTCGCGCAGTGCCCAGACGGTGCCGGCGACGTACGCGCCCCAGCCCTTGACCGTGCCCGGCTCGGTCACGTCGTCCGGGCCGAACTCGATCCGCTCGCCGGACTGCTCGGACCAGACCGTCCAGCCGGGTCCACCTGTGGCGGTGGCGGCGACGACGGTCTGTTGCGGCAGGGCGAACGGCAGTACGTAGCCGTCGTTGTAGTCGGTGTGCTCGCCGATCAGGTTGACCCGGCCCGGGGCGGCCCAGCGGCCGGCGGGCGGGTCGCCGTACTGCGAGGTGAAGCCGTCGGTGGCGCGGGCCGCGACGTCCGCTGCGGCCCGGTGCTGGTCCTCGCCGCTCATTCGGCGGGCTCGGTGAGGATGTGGGAGCGGTAGAAGCTCCAGGCGTCGGTGACCATGTCGGCCAGGGTCGGCTTGGCCGGCACCCAACCGAGTTCGGTCCGGGCCCGCTCGGAGGAGGCGACCAGGGCCGCCGGGTCACCCTCGCGGCGCGGGGCCATCTCGACCGGCAGCGGGTGGCCGGTGACCTCGCGGACCACCTCGACCACCTGCCGGTTGGAGAACCCGTTGCCGTTGCCCAGGTTGTAGACCCGGTGCTCGCCCGGGGTGGCGGCGTCGAGCGCGAGCAGGTGGGCGCGGGCCAGGTCCTCGATGTGGATGTAGTCGCGGACGCAGGTGCCGTCGGCCGTCGGGTAGTCGTCGCCGAAGAGTTGCAGCTTCTCCCGGCGGCCGGCGGCGACCTCCAGCGCGATCGGGATCAGGTGGCTCTCCGGGTCGTGCCGCTCGCCGAGCGCCCGGTCCGGGCGGATGTACGCCCCGGCCACGTTGAAGTAGCGCAGCGAGACCGCGCCGAGCTGGTGCGCGATCGCCTCGGAGGTGAGGGCCATGTCGACGGCGAGCTTGGTGGCACCGTACGTGTTGGTCGGTGCCTTGACCGCGTTCTCGGTGATCGGCAGCTCGGTCGGGTTGCCGTAGACGGCGGCGGTGGAGGAGAAGACGAACCGCGGTACGCCCGCGGCGCGTACCGCGTCGATCAGGGCGAGCGAGCCGACGGTGTTGTTCTCCCAGTAGATCTCCGGTCGGACCATCGACTCGCCGGCCGCGATCAGTGCCGCGAAGTGCAGCACCCCGTCGAAGCCCGCGTCCGGGGTGAGCACCTGGGCGGCGTCGTGGATCCGGGCCTGGACGAAGGTCGCCTCGGGGGCGAGCGCCTCGACGTGGCCCGTACGCAGGTCGTCCAGGACGACCACCTGGTGTCCGGCATCGATCAGTAGCCGGGTGACGATGCTGCCGATGTAGCCCGCGCCGCCGGTGACGAGCAGTTTCACGTGGTGTGCCCTCCCTGACTCCGACCGCCGGGGTGTGTGCGCCGCGCACGCGAGGACCCCGGGGGTGTGCGGGACAGATTACGGGCGTCGCCGGAGCTGGGTGACGCCTGTGCGGTCCCATCACGTTCAATCATTATCCAACAGAGTCGAACATGCCACTCGCCGGACGCCATGTCCCCACCGTGTACCCGGACGGTGTCTACCATCACTGACATGCGGGTATCCGGCAGTACCGGGCCCCGGCGCAGACCGCCGGGGCGTCCTACCAGACAACCGGGCCCGGTCGCCCGGGGGCTGGCCCGGGTGGTCGTCCGCGCGGCCGACGCCGCCACCCGGATGGTCACCTCCATGCTGGGGGCGAGCCCGACCTCCGGGCGGGAACGGATCAGCGAGTCCGAGCTGCGGGACCTGGTCGCCGCGAACACCGTGCTCGACCCGGTCGAACGCCGGATCATCGACGAGGTGCTGGTGGCCGGGGCGAGCCTGGTCCGGGAGGTGATGGTGCCCCGTACCGAGGTGGTGTTCCTCAACGCCCGGCTCACCCTCGACGAGGCGGACAAGCTGGTCCGGGCGGAGACACACACCCGCTACCCGGTGGTCGACCTGCCGCACGACGACGTGATCGGCTTCGTCCACCTGCGCGACGTGCTGCTCCGGCCCGACCACGACGGCCGGGTCACCATCCGTGACCTGACCCGCGAGGTCAAACAGCTACCCGGCAGCAAGCGGGTGCTCGCCGCGCTGACCGAGATGCGCCGGGAGCGGCAGCACCTGGCGGTGGTGGTCGACGAGTACGGCGGCACCGCCGGCATCATCACCCTGGAAGACCTGATCGAGGAGCTGGTCGGCGAGATCCACGACGAGTACGACGCCGCCCCGGAGCCGCTGCCGGCGGGCGTGCCCGCCGTGGTCGACGGCCGGCTCAACCTCGCCGACTTCGCCGAGCGGGCCGGGTTCGCACTGCCCGACGGCCCGTACGAGACCGTGGGCGGGTTCGTGATGGCCGCGCTGGGGCGGCTTCCCACCCCCGGCGACGAGGTGCGGGTCACCGCCGATCCGGCCGGTGCCGGCGGCACGGCCCGGATTCCCGGCGACGCCGACCGGGCGGGTGGCGTCCCGGTCGACGACGGGGCGGGGCGGGTCGTGGAGGACGACGGCTGGCTGCTGCGGGTACTCGCCCTCGACGGCCGCCGGGTGTCCCGGATCGCGATCTGCCCGGCCCACCTGCCCGGCCAGCGCCGCGCCGGCTGAGCCCGGTCGGGCGGAGTCCGGCCGAGTCGCGGCGGGCCGAGTCGGGTCGGGCCGAGGCGGGGCGGGCTGGCGGGTACGGGCCGGGTCAGCGGATCTGGAGCTTGCGCCAGGTCGCCCCGTCCACCGAGTACGCCACCCAACCGTTGCTGAACAACTGGTACGCGACGTAACCGCTGTTCGTACGCGCCAACCGTCCCACCGTGGGCAGGTTGCCGGCGGCTCGGCCGAAGCTGGCGCCGTCGTCGGAGCTGACGTACCAGCGGTTGTCCGCCCCGGCCACCAGCAGCCGGCCGTCGAACAGCGGCACCAGCTCACCGGCGAGGTGGCCCGGCCCGCCCGCCGGTGGCCCGGCCGCGACCGGGGTGAAGGTCCGGCCAGCGTCAACGGAGTGGAAGAAGCCACGGATTTCGCCGTCCGGACTGGTCACCACCGCGTACGCCCGCCCGCCGAGCACCGCCACCTGGACCCGCGCCGGCCCGGCGGCCGGTCCGAGGGTCGTCTCGGTCCAGGTCCCGCCGCCGTCCCGGCTGACCGCGGCGACCGCCTGACCATCGCGGGTCCCGCCGATCCACCAACCCCCGTCGGCGGTGGCGTCCGAGGCCACCCAGCAGACGCTGATCCCGAGGGTGTCGACCGGACCGAGTTCGACGGGGGCGTCGGGGTGCCAGATCGACACCCCGTAGCCGCAGCCGTCGGCACCCCGCGACCCGGGCTGGCGGACCGGCCGGTCGCCCGGCTGCGGCCCGAGGGGCTTCGCCCGTCCACCCAACTGCCACGTACGCCCACCGTCGGTGGAGACGTAGCTCGTCCCCCCGGCGACCGCCAGCCGCCCGTCCGGAAAGGCGAGCAGATCCAGGTCGGTACGGCCCCGGGTGGCGTCGGGCAGCTCGGTGACCTGCCAGTTCACGCCGCCGTCCTCGGTCCGGGCCACGCTGGCCGGGCAGGTCGCCCCCTCGCCGCACTCGGCGAGCAGATAACCGTGGTCCGGGTCGGTGAACTCGACGTCGGTGATGGTGCCGGGGACGTCCGTCACCGGCCCGGTCAGCCCGTTGATGATGATCCCGGCGTCGCCGTAGATCGGTCCGCCGGTCGGGTCGGCGGCGACCGGTGGCGCGGGCGCCGGGCCGGCACCGCCGGTCCACGGTCGAACCAAAAGGGTGAGGGTGACCGCCACGGCGGCGAGCGCACCGGTACCCAGGGTGCGACCGTGCCGCCGGCGGCGTGCCGCCAGGTGCCGGATTCGGTCCAGCGGCGGCTGCTCGATCCGGTCCAGCAGGTCGCTCCGGCCGCGGGCCAGCCGATCGTCGAGCGGGACGGGGGTGGGTCGGGACTCAGGCATGGGTCACCTCGGTGCTGCCGGTACTGCCGGCGGCGGTCTCGGTTCGGGGGACGATCGGCCGGGACCCGGCGGGGTCCGGCTCGGCCGCCCGGGCCGACCCGCCTGGGTCAACGATCGGGACACCGGGCGGGTCGACGGTCGGGACACCGGGTGGGTCAACGGTCGGGACACCGGGCGGGTCGACCGGGTCGCGGTAGTCGCCGAGCCGGGCGGCGATTGCGGCCCGGCCCCGGTGCAGCCGCGACTTGACCGTCCCGACCGCCACCCCGAGCACCTCGGCCACCTCGTCAACCGGCAGGTCGGCGAAGTAGTGCAGCACCAGCACCTCCCGGTAGCCGACCGGAAGGTCGGCCATCGCCTCCCGCAGGTCGGTCCGCTCCGGTCCGGGCGCCGCCTCGACCAGCCGCAGCACCGGTCGGTCCCGGCGCAGGATGGTGTCGAGCAGTTGCCGTCGCCGCCACCGTCGACGGACCACGTTCACCGCCACGGTGCGCAGCCACGCCTCGGGGTTGTCCACGTCGTCGAGGCCGCGCGGTCTGGCCAACGCCCGGGCGAACGCCTCCTGCACCACGTCCTGCGCCTCGGTCAGGTCGACGGTGAACGCGTAGACCTGCGTGACCAGGCGTCGGTAGCAGGCTTGGTAAAGCTCGCCGATCGACGTCTCCGCCCTGGTCTCGCCACGGCCGTGCTGGTCGCGCACTCGATCGCCCGCCCTTCCAATCCTCCAGCGTACGAGTCCCGACCGCTCCGTCCGGTTCCCGCGCGACGCGGTCCACCCCGCCGGCCGACGCGGTCCACCCCGCCGGCCGGCCGGGTACGGCAGCGGCCGCCGGTGGAGTCGGCGCGCGGCGTCACGGGGCGGGTTCGGTCGTGAGGGCGACTTGGCACAGGGCCGTCATGACGCGGGTCCGGGCTTGCTGTCAGAATTGCCGGCATGTCCGACGTTCCCGCGCGACCCAGGGTGCTCTCCGGCATCCAGCCCACCGCCGACTCGTTCCACCTGGGCAACTACCTGGGCGCGGTCCGCAACTGGGTGGCGATGCAGGAGACGCACGACACGTTCTACTGCGTGGTGGACCTGCACGCGATCACGGCCGGGCACGACCCGGCGGTGCTGCGCCAGCGGACCCGGGTCGCGGCGGCGCAGTTACTCGCGGTCGGGCTGGATCCGGAGCGGTGCACCCTGTTCGTCCAGTCGCAGGTGCCGGAGCACGCCCAACTCGCCTGGCTGCTGAGCTGCATCACCGGGTTCGGCGAGGCGAGCCGGATGACGCAGTTCAAGGACAAGTCGGCCAAGCAGGGGGCCGAGCGGTCCAGCGTCGGGCTGTTCACGTACCCGATCTTGCAGGCTGCGGACATCCTGCTCTACCAGGCGGACGCGGTCCCGGTCGGCGAGGACCAGCGCCAGCACCTGGAGTTGACTCGTGACCTGGCGCAGCGGTTCAACACCCTCTTCGGTGGCACCTTCACCGTGCCGTCGGCGTACATCGTGCGGGACACCGCGAAGATCGTCGACCTGCAGGACCCGAGCGCGAAGATGTCCAAGTCGGCGTCGTCGCCGGCCGGTCTGATCGAGTTGCTGGACGACCCGGCGAAGTCGGCGAAGAAAATCAGGTCCGCGGTCACCGACACCGGCCGCGAGGTCATTTTCGACCCGACCGAGAAGCCCGGGATCTCCAACCTGCTCACCATCTACGCCGCGCTCACCGGCCGTGGTATCGAGGACCTGGTCGCGGCGTACGAGGGCAAGGGGTACGGGGACCTGAAGAAGGACCTCGCCTCGGTGGTGACCGAGTTCGTCACGCCGATTCAGCAACGTACCCGGGCGTACCTCGACGATCCGGCACAGTTGGACAAGCTGCTGGCGATCGGCGCGGAGAAGGCACGGGCGGTCGCGTCGGCCACGCTCGCCACGGCGTACGACCGGATCGGCTTCCTGCCCGCCGCCCGGCATGACTAGCCTGCGGTGCGGCACGACCGGCCGGCGGTCCGGCGGGAACCCGTCGGCGTCGAGCCGGCGGTCCGGCGGGAACCGGCCGGGGTCGAGCCGGCGAGGATGAGCGACCACCGGCGTCCGGCGCCGGTGACGTGGGAGCGGAGCGTGGTTCGGACGGACGGGTCGCAGCAGACCGGCAGCACCCCGACCCGGATCGGGGTGGCGGTGGACATCCCCGAGCCGTGGGGCGAGTTGCTCACCCGGCGTCGCGCCGAGGCGGGGGATCCACAGGCGGCGTACGTGCCGGCGCACCTGACCCTGCTCGGGCCGACCGAGATCGCACCGGAACATCTGCCGGCGATCGAGGCACACCTGGACAAGGTCGCCACCAGCCATCCGTCCTACACCCTGCACCTGCGGGGCACCGGTACGTTCCGCCCGATCACCGAGGTGGTCTTCGTGGCGGTGGCGGCCGGGATCAGCGAGTGCGAGCTGCTGGCCGAGGCAATCAACCAGGCCCCCGGCCTGCGGCGGGAGACCCGGTTCCCGTACCACCCGCATGTCACGGTGGCCCACGACGTGGACCCGGCCGAGCTGGACCGGGTGTACCGGGACCTCGCCGGCTTCGAGGCGCTGGTCGAGGTACGCGGCTTCACCCTCTTCTCGCACAGCGGTGAGGCACGCTGGCAACCCCGTCGGGACTACCTGCTGGGCGGCTGAGCCGCAGGGGGACTTCGCGCGACCCGGTGTTCGTGCGTGGCCGACGCGCCGAATCCCGGTGGATCGGCGAGGATGACGGCGTGAACGTCCTGGATCGGATAGTGGCGCGCGCCGAACGGCGGGTACGGCTCTGGCGTGACCGGTCGCCGGTGTTCGACCACTTCTGCCGGGCGGTCGGACGGTACGTCGAGGTGCTCGGCGGGCGGCTCGCCGCCGGTATCGCGTACTACGGCTTCTTTGCCGTCTTCGCACTCGGTCTGGTGGCGTACTGGATCTTCGGCACGGTGCTGGGTGAGAGCGAGCGGGTCAACGAGGGAACGGCGCACTTCTTCCGGCAGAACCTGCCGTTCCTCGATCCGGAACAGATCCAGCAGGGGGCCCGGCGGGTCGGCATCATCGGCCTGGTGCTGTTGGTGATCACCGGCATCGGCTGGGTGGAGGCGATCCGGTCGTCGCAGCGCCTGATCTATCGGCTCAACCAGCAACCCGGGTACGTGGTGATCCGGCAGTTGATCGACCTGGTGGTGGTGCTCGGCGTCTTCCTGCTGCTGGGTATCTCGGTCGGTGCCGTGGATACCCTCCAGTCGCTGTTCAGCCTGGCCTTCGGCTCGCGTTCGCTGCTGGTCTCGATCACGAGCTGGGTATTGGCGCTGGTGATCAACATGGTGCTGGCCACGGCGCTCATGCTGGCCGTGCCCCGGTTGCGGATCACGCCGCGCCGACTCTTCTCGCCGGTGCTGTTGGTGGCGCTGGGCGTGACCCTGCTGAACTCGCTCGGCCGCTACTACGTGGTGCGGTTCGAGCGGAACCTCGCGTACACGGCGGTTGCCGGCACCGTCGGCCTGCTGGTCTACCTCTACCTGCTCAACCAGTTGCTGCTCTTCGGCGCGGCGCTGGCCGCGACGAGTCACCGGGGCCGGGTGATCGACCTGGCCGCCGACGACCCGCACCCGCCCGGCCCGCCCCGCCTCGGCGAGCCCCGCTGAGGCGTAAGGAAGGGCCCCTTATTAACGCTATGCGTTAATAAGGGGCCCTTCCTTACGCCTACAGACGGTGAGATCATCACGGCCTCTTGTAACGAAGATCCACTTGGTGGCATGCTGACCTGGTGCCCGTGAAGATCACGTAGCAGGTGCGGCGGCGTGCGTCGACCGGCTGGCGGCTCGGGTCACCGATGGGCCCCCGGCGGTTGTCGCTGCCTGAGCTGAGGCGACCGCCGGGCCGATACCGAGGCGATGCCGGGCCGGTACTGCGGTGCCCTCAAGGTGGGGCAATTCGGGCAAATGCCCACGAGGCGTCCGGGCCGCGCATCATGATGATTCCCGTGGGCGCACTAGTGACGCTGGAACTGCCGGACGAATCACCGATCCACGAACTGCCGTGGATCATCACGTTCGGCCCGCTCGGCGACGACGACGAGTGGGAGCCGGTGGTCTGCGGCCCGTACGAGCGGCCCCAGGCGCTGGCCCTCGCGGAGTCGGTGGTGGCGGACGAGGATCTGATGGCCGTCGTCGAACCCCTGCTGCCCCGGTTGAGCGCCGCCGAGATCCTGGGGGAGATCGCCGCGTCCAGGATGGCGGCCGAGGACGACGCGGTCCAGACCGACGAGGCCGACATCTACGGTGACTACGAGGACCTGCTGGACGAGGAGTCGGGACCGGAGACGGTGCAGCAGCGGGCCGAGCCCCGACCGGCGCCGACACCGGAGGAACTGCGGGCGAGCATGGCCCGGATCGCCGACAAGCTGGGCAATCTCAGCGGCTGACGCGGCGCCCGTACGGCCGACGGTTGGGCCACCGCGCGTCGCACCGTCGACGGGTGAGCGGGGTTGGAACCGGACGACGCCGACGGGGCCCCGGACGACGCCGGTGCCCCGGACGACACTCCCGGGGCACCGGCGGCACCATCCGCACCCCCCACCACAAGGGGTCCCGCCCCAGTCGCCCGTCGGCGCGGGGCACAACGGACGACCAGGTTAGGGCGGGGGTACCCGGAGGGCGGCGGGTCTAACCGAGTGGTTGTCGACGGCCACCGAAAGGCGGTCATCGTGATCACCGAGCGCATTCCGGTCGATACGCAGAAGTGCGGGATACCGTCGAATGCGGTTGGTTGAGAAATTGTTATTAACGCGGAACTTGGCCAAGCGTCTCCGGATAGTCACCCACTGGTGCCGTCCTGAGCAGGGAAAACTCCCCTTAAGGGTCGTTTAAGTAGTTGTGGTCGTTGGCGTACCAGCACGAGGAGTGATTTCGACCACGAGAGAGTTACGTGAGGGTAACAGCACCTCAACAGTCGGGCACGATTGTCGGCCGGTGGGTGGGCGCGGGCGTACGCTCCCGTCCTAACGTGGGACGCCGGGTGCAAGGTGCAGGCCGGCCAAGGGCTGCCACCGCGAGTCGGTGTGCATGGGGAAGGAGACCGTCTTGCGCTCAGTGCGTGGGATGCGGATCGTTTCGGTATTCGCGGTGGGCGGGCTCGCACTGGGCGTGGCCGCCGCCTGCGGTGAGGCGCCGAGCGAGAGCGGTGGCAGCGGCAGCGCCGCCGACAAGTACAGCGCGTGCATGGTGACCGACGTCGGCGGCATCGACGACAAGTCGTTCAACACCTCCGCCTGGAAGGGCCTGCAGGAGGCCAAGGCGGCGGACCCGAACATCGACATCAAGTACGTCGCCTCGAAGGCCGAGGCCGACTACGAGCCGAACCTGACCCAGTACGTCAACCAGGACTGCGACTTCATCCTCGCGGTCGGCGGGCTGATGGGCGACGCCACCTCGAAGATCGCGAAGGCGCACCCGGACCAGCAGTTCGGCATCGTGGACGCCAAGCTTCCGGAGAGCAACGTCTACCCGATGCAGTTCGACACCGCGCAGGCCGCCTTCCAGGCGGGTTACCTGGCGGCGGGCATGACCAAGACCGGCAAGGTCGGCACCTACGGCGGCATGAAGATCCCGCCGGTGACGATCTTCATGGACGGCTTCGCCGACGGCGTGGCGCAGTACAACAAGGTCAAGGGCAAGTCGGTCCAGATCCTCGGCTGGAACAAGGCCACCCAGGACGGGTCCTTCACCAACGACTTCGTGAAGCAGGACGAGGGCAAGAAGGTCAGCGACACGCTGGTCGCCCAGGGCGCCGACATCGTCATGCCGGTCGCCGGTGGCGCCGGTCAGGGCACCACCGCCGCGGCCCAGGCCTCCGGCGGCAAGTTCAACGCGATCTGGGTCGACGTCGACGGCTGTGAGAGCACCCCGAACTGCCCGGCCCTGATCACCACCGTGGTCAAGAACATCCCGGATGTCGTCCGGGACGCGGTGACCAAGGCGGCCAAGGGCGAGAAGCTCGCGCACGACCCGGGCTTCACCGGCACCCTCGCCAACAACGGCGTCGAGCTGGCTCCGTACCACGACTTCGACAGCAAGGTTCCGGCCGAGCTGAAGGCCGAGGTCGACAAGCTCAAGGCGGACATCGCCGCCGGCACCATCACCGTCACCTCCCCGGCCCAGCCGAAGTGACGCCGGACCGGCCGTCGGAGGTGGGAACATCACCTCCGATGGCCGGTTCGCCAGCACCACACCAGCCGGCCGCTCCGGTCTTCGCGCACTCGTCGCACGGACCGGGGCGGCCGTGCCGCGCTCTGCCCGGAACCACTCCGCTCGGCACGGCCCCGGTCCGTACGACATCGACCGGGACGGTCCTGATCGAGCGTTCGGGCAGAGGTCGTAGCATGCTCGACCGTCGGCCGAACGGGCCGACCCCGCTGACCCGTTCACCCTCCCGCCCCAGCCCGGGGGCGGCTAGGCTGCACCATCGCCCGCACTCCAGGAGGTTGCGCTGAGACTCGAACTGCGCGGCATCACCAAGCGGTTCGGTGAGCTGGTCGCCAACGACCACATCGATCTGACGGTTGAGCCAGGAGAGATCCACGCGCTGCTCGGCGAGAATGGCGCGGGCAAGTCCACTCTGATGAACGTGCTGTACGGCCTGATCCAGCCCGACGAGGGCGAGATCCTGGTCAACGGCGCACCTCTGCGGATCAAGGGGCCGGCGGACGCCATCGGCGCCGGGATCGGCATGGTGCACCAGCACTTCATGCTGGTGCCGGTCTTCACCGTCGCCGAGAACGTCATGCTCGGTGCCGAGCAGGTCCGTGGCGGCATCGCCGGCTTCCTCGACCGTCGGCGGGCCCGCCGTGAGGTGGCCGAGGTCTCCGCCCGCTACAACCTCCGGGTCGATCCGGACGCGGTGATCGAGGACCTGCCGGTCGGCGTGCAGCAGCGGGTCGAGATCGTCAAGGCCCTGACCCGCGACGTCGACCTGCTCATCCTGGACGAGCCGACCGCCGTGCTGACGCCGCAGGAGACCGAGGAACTGCTCGCCGTGATGCGGGCGCTCAAGGCATCGGGCAAGTCGATCGTGTTCATCACGCACAAGCTGAAGGAAGTCAAGGCGATCGCCGACCGGATCACGGTCATCCGGCGCGGCAAAACCGTCGGTACGGCGAGCCCGCAGGCGAGCGAGGACGAACTCGCCGCCCAGATGGTCGGCCGTACGGTCAGCCTCGTGGTCGAGAAGGAACCGGCCGAGCCGGGTGAACCGGTCCTGGAGATCGAGGGGCTGGTCGTCGACGACGAGCGCGCGTACCGGGCGGTGGACGGGATCGACCTCACCGTCCGCGCCGGTGAGGTGCTCGGCATCGCCGGTGTGCAGGGCAACGGCCAGACCGAACTGGTTGAGGCGATCATGGGTCTGCGGCCGGTGTTGGCCGGCTCGGTGAGCCTCGCCGGAGAGCGGATCGACGGCTGGTCGACCAAGCGGGTGCTCCGCGCCGGGGTCGGCTACGTGCCCGAGGACCGCAGTGTCGACGGGCTGGTCAAGGAGTTCAGCGTCGCCGAGAACCTGGTGCTGGACATCTACGACCGGGCACCGTTCGGCGCCGGCCTGCGGCTACGCCCGGACGAGATCGCCCGTTCGGCCGGGGAGCGGATCGCCCAGTTCGACGTCCGTACGCCGAGCGCGGACGCACCGGTCGGCACCCTCTCCGGCGGCAACCAGCAGAAGGTCATCGTGGCCCGGGAGCTGTCCCGCCCGTTGAAGCTCTTTGTCGCCGCGCAGCCGACCCGGGGAGTCGACGTCGGCTCGATCGAGTTCATCCATCAGCGGATCATCCGCGAACGGGACATCGGCACCGCCGTACTCGTGATCTCCAGCGAGTTGGACGAGGTTATCGGCCTGGCCGACCGGATCGCCGTGATGTACCGAGGCCGGATCCTCGGCATCGTCGGGCCGGACACCCCGCGCGAGGAGATCGGCCTGTTGATGGCCGGGATCACCGACGAGGCCGCGACCTCGACTCCCGGCAGCACCCCAACCGACGAGGAAACGGCATGAGCGAGGCGGCGGCATGAGCGAGCTTGATGGTGGTGCCGCGTCGCCGGACAAGGAGCCGGCGAAGCAGTCGCGGGCCGCGCGGTCGGCGGCGGCGAACGCCGATCCGCCCACCCCGGGCAGCGGTGCGCCCGCCACCGGGCCGGGCCGGGGTCCGCTCCTGCTCCGCAGTTTCCTGCAGAACCTCTGGGCGGCCAACACGGTCACCGTGACGGTGCTCGCGATCGTGCTGGCGACGGTGATCGGCGCGATCCTGATCATTATTTCCGACCCGGACGTGCTGCACACCTACAGTTACATCACCGCCCGGCCACAGGACGCGCTCAACTCGAGCTGGACGGTGGTCAGCGAGGCGTACGCCAACCTGTTCAAGGGTGCGGTGGTCGACCCGGCCGCGGTGCAGGGCTGGATCAACGGCACCAACGGCTGGGAGCTCGTCTTCGCGCCGATCTCCGAGACGCTCACGTACACCGCGCCCCTGGTCTTCACCGGGCTGGCCGTGGCGTTGGCGTTTCGTGGCGGCCTGTTCAACATCGGTGCCCAGGGGCAGGCCACGATCGGCGTGATCCTGGCGGCGCTGGCCGGCTTCCTGATCCCGCTGCCGCCGGTGGTGCACGTGATCGTGGCGCTGATCGCGGGCGCGCTCGGCGGTGCGATCTGGGGCTTCGTCCCCGGTTTCCTCAAGGCGCGGACCGGTGCGCACGAGGTGATCAACACGATCATGCTCAACTACGTCGCGGTCTACCTGCTCTCCTGGGTGATCCTGCAAAAAGTCGTGCACGACCCGGACCGGACCGACGCGATCAGCCGACCGGTCGACTCGTCGGCGCAGTTGCCCCGGCTGCTCGGCAGCGACCTGCGGGTGCACGCCGGCATCCTGCTCGCCGTGCTGGCCACCTGGGCGGTGGCCTGGCTGCTCAACCGCTCCACCTTCGGGTTCGAGCTGCGCGCGGTGGGGGCCAACCCGGACGCCGCGCGGACCGCCGGGATCAGCGTCACCAAGACGTACGTGCTGCTCATGGTGATCTCCGGCGCGCTCGCCGGACTCGGTGGCTCGAACATGGTGATCGGTTCCACGGCCAGCGCGCTCACCCCGCTGGTGGTGGCGCAGATCGGCTTCGACGGCATCCTGGTGGCGCTGCTGGGGCGGGTCAAACCCTGGGGCGTGCTGCTCGCGGCGCTGCTCTTCGGCGCGTTGCAGGCCGGTGGCAACCGGATGCAGTCGTACGCCGGGATCTCGCTGGAGTTGGTGACCGTACTGCAGGCGTTGATCGTCATCTTCATCGCCGCACCCGCCCTGATCAAGGCGATCTTCCAGCTCCGCGCCGCGCGGGCCGCGAGATTGCAGACGAGCCTGGCGAAGGGCTGGTAGTCGATGTCCACGATGGCAGTGGGGGAGGTCGCCCTGGCCCCCGTACACCAGGGGTTCTGGACCCGCGACCGGCGAATCGGCCTCGGGCTGCTCGGGTTCGGTGTGCTCGCGGCGATCCTGTTCGGCGCGCTCGCCACCGGCGAACTCGCCCGGTTCACCCTGAGCGAGGACGCGGCCGGCGCCGCACTGGAGATCGACGGTACGTTCGGCGCGATCCTGTTCGGGCTGGTCGGCGCGGCGGCCGGTGCCGCCCTCCTGGTCGGCGTGCCCAGGCGCTGGTTCGCGGTGCTGATCGGCATCGGCGTGGTCGGCTTCGTGCTCTCCTTCCTCTGCTGGCAGGTCTCGTCCGCGCCGGTCGGGCAGAACTTCATGCCGCTGGTCAACATCGTCCGGAACACCTTCCTGCTGGCCCTCCCGCTGATCTTCGGAGCGCTGGCCGGGGTGCTCTGCGAGCGTTCCGGCGTGGTGAACGTGGCGATCGAGGGCCAGTTGCTGATGGGGGCCTTCGCCGGGGCGCTGTTCGGCTCGCTGACCGGCAGCGTCTGGGTCGGACTGGTGGCGGCGGCGCTCGGCGGTGCCTTCATCTCCCTGCTGCTCGCCGTTTTCTCCATCCGCTACCTGGTCGACCAGGTGGTGATGGGCATCGTGCTGAACCTGCTGGCGGTGGGGCTGACCGGCTTCCTCTACGAGCGGCTGATGCAGACCGACGCGGCCACCTACAACCAGCCGCCGCACTTCGGCAACTGGTCGATCCCGCTGCTGTCGGAGATCCCGGTGATCGGCCCGGCGATCTTCCAGAGCAACATCTTCCTCTACCTCGCCCTGGTCCTGGTGCTGGTCATCCACTTCGCCCTGTTCCGGACCCGGTGGGGGCTGCGGACCCGCTCGGTCGGCGAGCACCCGACCGCCGCGGACACGCTCGGCGTACGGGTGCTCCGGCTGCGCTACCGCAACGTGCTGCTCGCCGGGATGGTGGCCGGGGTCGGCGGTGCCTCGTACACGCTGGCGCTCTACACGTTCAGCAAGAACATGATCGGCGGCAAGGGTTTCATCGCGCTGGCCGCGCTGATCTTCGGTCGGTGGAGCCCGACCGGGGCACTGCTCGCCGCCCTCTTCTTCGGGTTCGCCGACCAGCTCGGCACCTACCTGAGCGCGATCAACAGTGTGATCCCGAGTGACTTCCTGGCGATGTTGCCGTACCTCGCCACCATCCTGGCGGTGGCTGGGCTGGTCGGCCGGGTCAGGGCGCCGGCCGCCGACGGAAAGCCCTATATCAAGGGCTGACCGCCGGACCGACCGGGCACCGGATCGACCCGGCGGCGGTAGCCGACCGACTGACCGGCCGTGACGAGCGGTCTTCGGGTCGGTTAGCGGTCCTGACCAGCGGCGAGGCAGGATAGAGACGTGACAATGGAGATCGACTGGGCGGCACTGCGCGCCGCCGCCACCGAGGCGATGCGGCACGCGTACGCCCCGTACTCGAACTTCCCGGTCGGGGCGGCCGGGCTGGTTGACGACGGCCGGGTGGTGGTCGGCTGCAACGTCGAGAACGCCGCGTACGGTGTGGCGCTCTGCGCCGAGTGCGGGGTGGTCTCCTCGCTGCACGCCACCGGCGGCGGCCGGTTGGTCGCCGTGTCGTGTGTCGACGCCACCGGCGAGCCGCTGATGCCCTGCGGCCGGTGCCGCCAGCTCCTGTGGGAGCAGGGCGGCCCGGAGTGCCTGGTCGAGGCGCATCCCCGGCCGCTGAGCATGGCCGAACTGCTGCCGCACGCCTTCGACGTGGCCGACCTGGAGGCGGTTGTCGCCCCGCCGGTGCTGCCGACGGTGCCGGAGCGGCTCGCCGCCTGGCGTGGCCGGGGCACCGTCTTTGTCCACCCGGACGTCTCGGGCGGGAAGCAGATCTGGACCGGCTACTGGGAGCGGTCGGCCGGCGACGACGGCGACGAGCCGACCGGGGTGCTGGAGGAGGCGCCGAGTTGGGACGACCCCGCCGACGCGATCACCTGGGGACACGCCCGTACGCCCCGGGTGGTGGTGGTCGACGCGGCCGGCACCCTCTACTGGGCCGGCGAGGGCGAGCCGCCGATGGAGATCCCGATTCGCTGGCCCGGGTCGGAGACCGACTGACCAGGTCGCGGGGCGCCGTCACGGCGTAGAAGCGGTTGTAGAAAAGGCGGTACGGCCGCCGGAAGGCAAGCGGGCGGGTCGGAAACCGAACCGGTACGTCCGGAACCGAATCCTCTCTAAGGCAGGGTGTCAGGACCATGGGTGCGTTCAGTGCGGTCGAGGTGATCCGGGCCAAGCGCGACGGTGGTGTGCTCAGCGACGGGCAGATCGACTGGGTGGTCGACGCGTACACCCGGGGGCAGGTCGCCGACGAGCAGATGTCCGCGCTCGCGATGGCCATCCTGCTGCGCGGCATGACCCCGGCCGAGATCGCCCGGTGGACCGCCGCGATGATCGCCAGCGGGGAACGGCTCGACCTCTCCGGTGTGGACCGGCCGACCGTGGACAAGCACTCGACCGGCGGCGTCGGTGACAAGACCACGCTGCCGTTGACCCCGCTCGTCGCGGCCTGTGGTGCGGCCGTACCGCAGCTCTCCGGACGGGGGCTCGGGTACACCGGGGGCACTTTGGACAAGCTGGAGTCGATCCCGGGCTGGCGGGCCGCGCTGACCAACGACGAGTTCATCGCCCAGCTCCGGGACACCGGGGCGGTGATCTGCGCGGCCGGCGAGCACCTGGCACCGGCGGACCGCAAGCTGTACGCGTTGCGCGACGTCACCGGGACGGTCGAGGCGATCCCGCTGATCGCCAGTTCGATCATGAGTAAGAAGATCGCCGAGGGAACCGGCGCCCTGGTGCTCGACGTGAAGGTGGGCAGCGGCGCGTTCATGAAGCCCGTCGACGACGCCCGCGAGCTGGCCCGCACCATGGTCGACCTCGGCACCGCGCACGGTGTACGGACCGTTGCCCTGCTCACCGACATGTCCACCCCGCTGGGCCTGGCCGTCGGCAACGCGGTCGAGGTGACCGAGTCGATCGAGGTGCTGGCCGGGGGCGGTCCCGCCGACGTGGTCGAACTGACCCTCGCGCTCGCCCGGGAGATGCTCGACGCGGCCGGTCTGCCCGACGTCGACCCGGAACCGGCGCTGCGCGACGGACGGGCGATGGACGCCTGGCGAGCCATGGTCCGGGCCCAGGGTGGCGACCCGGACGCGACGCTGCCGGTGGCCGCCGAGACCGAACTGGTCCGGGCCGAACGGGACGGGTACGTCGCCGCCGTCGACGCGTACGGCATCGGGGTCGCCGCGTGGCGGCTCGGCGCCGGCCGGGCCCGTAAGGAGGACGCGGTCAGCGCCGGGGCGGGGGTCGTGCTGCACCGGCGCCCCGGTGACCGGGTCCGGGCCGGCGACGTCCTCTACGAGCTGCGCGCCGACGCCGCGTCGCGGATCCCGGCCGCCCGTACGGCCGCCGACGCCGCGGTCACCGTCGCCGACGCCGCACCGGTCATCTCCCCGCTGGTGATCGAGCGGATCGGCTGACCCCCTGACGATCGAGCGGATCGGCCGCGCGGCCAGCCCGGCCGGCGGGGCGGCATGGTGTCACCGCGACGGAGCGGCTATCCTCCCTGGCCAAGGGGGACCATCCGGCGCTGAGCCGCTGTTTTGACTGGCAGGGACGAAGCTGTGACCGTACCCGCTCCAGACCCCCGGGCCGTGCGCGCGGCAAGTCTCGACGAGATGAGCCGCCTCGGGCTGCCGCTGCCACCGGCCACCTTCCCGCTCGTCTGGGAGCCGGGTGACCAGGTCGAGCTGCGGCCGACCGCTGAGGTCGAGGCGCGGTTGGCCGTCCTGCACCTGATCCTGGCGCGCTGTTTCGGCATGCCGGCGGAGGCGGGGATGAGCTGGCTGCTCGGCTCGCACCTGGTCGAGACCGTCACCCCGCCGGAGTGGCAGTTCGTGATCGGCGGCAAGGGCGACCACCGCTCGTTCGTGTTGCACCACGACGCGGTCTTCGCACTCGCCTGGGTGCTCGGGCTGACCAAGCACCTCGACCCGTCGGAGCCGACCGACGAGCGGTTGATGGCGCTCCTGCCCGACCTGCCGGGCGGGGAGACGTTCACCGGGTGGCGGTCCCGGACCCTGGTCGCGCCCCGGGACACGATCGAGGTTGCCGCCCTGCTCGACCTCTACTACTGCCTCGACTGGGGGCACCTGGAACTGGAGCGGCTGGGCGGCAGTCACCCGAGCATGATCGACGCGAACGCGATCGGGCAGCGCCGGTGGGCACTGGAGTGGGTGGTCATCTTCCGTGGGCCGTACCACGATCCGCCGGCCGGCTGGGAGGAAGTCGACCTCTCGACCTGACCGGCGCTCAGCGCGGCCGGTAGACGCCGACTTCGACGGCGGCGGTCACCTCGACCGGCTCCGGTAGCCCCTCGATCCGGGCGGCGAGCCGGTCCGGGTCGAGGTGCCAGGCACTCGGACCCATCCCGACCAGGGTGGTGACCTCCGGCCGGCGCAACCACATCCGGTGGCTGTGCCGACCCCGGTCGACCAGCTCGAACCCCCGGTCGAGACTCTCCGCGACCCGGTCCGACTTCGCCGGGTCGACCCGCAGCAGATCCAGCCGCTCGACCAGCTCGGTGAGGTGGTCGGCGGCGGGTGTGACCACCAGTAGTGCGCCGTCGGGACGCAGCACCCGGCGGAACTCGGCCCCGTTGCGCGGGGCGAAGACGTTGAGCAGGAGCGCGGTCGACGCGTCGGCCAGCGGGAGGGTCGTCCAGGTGTCGCAGAGCGCGGAGGCGGCACGGGGGTGCGCCCGGGCCGCCCGGCGCAGCGCCGGCTTGGACACGTCGAGCGCCAGGCCGACCGCGTCCGGGACCGCGTCCAGCACCGCGGCGAGGTGCCGGCCGGTGCCGGCCCCGGCGTCGACCACCAGTTCCGGGTACGTGCCGTCAGCTCCGCCGCCAGCACGGTCGACGGCCCCGCTGGCGATCGCTGCCGCGACGAGAGCGGTGGAGATCGGGTCGTAGTGGCCCGCGCCGAGGAACTCCTCCCGGGCACCGACCATCTCGGCACTGTCCCCGGTGTGCGACGCGCGCCCGGCCAGCAGGTTGACGTACCCCTGGCGGGCCAGGTCGAAGCTGTGCCCGCGCGGACAGCGCAGCGTCCGCGTGCCGCCCTCGCCGGTTGGTTGACCGCCGAGCGGCTGACCGCAGAGCGGGCAGCGCAGCAACCGCAGCGGATCGGGGCTCACCCCGGCCAGCCTAGACCGTCGCCGACCCGTGACCGCGCGGCCCGGCGACCGGCCGCGCCCCGCCGGTCGATCCCTGGTCGAGCACTAGGGTCTGGTCATGGTGGCAATCGAGTACGAAGACATCGTCAAGGCACCCAAGGCACTGCTGCACGACCACCTGGACGGCGGCCTGCGGCCGGCGACCATCGTCGAGCTCGCCGACCAGATCGGGCACACCCTGCCCAGCACCGACCCGGAGGAACTGGGCCGGTGGTTCGTCACCGCCGCCGACTCCGGCTCGCTGGAGCGGTATCTCGAGACGTTCGCGCACACGGTGGCCGTGATGCAGACCGCCGACGCGCTGCACCGGGTCGCCGCCGAGTGCGCCGTCGACCTGGCCGCCGACGGCGTCGTCTACGCGGAGGTCCGGTTCGCGCCGGAGCAGCACCTGGACCGGGGCCTGACCCTGGACGAGGTGGTCGAGGCGACGGTCGCCGGCTTCGCCGAGGGGACGGCGCTCGCCGCGGCGGCCGGACACCGGATTCGGATCGGCACCCTGCTGACCGCCATGCGGCACGCCGCCCGTTCGCAGGAGATCGCCGAGCTCGCGGTCCGGTTCCGGGACGCGGGTGTGGTCGGCTTCGACATCGCCGGGGCGGAGGCCGGCTTCCCGCCCACCCGGCACCTGGACGCCTTCGAGTACCTGCAGCGGGAGAACTTCCACTTCACCATCCACGCCGGTGAGGCGTTCGGGCTGCCCTCGATCTGGCAGGCGATCCAGTGGTGCGGCGCGGACCGCCTCGGTCACGGGGTCCGGATCGTGGACGACATCACCCCCGGCGCCACTCCGGTCCTCGGCCGCCTCGCCGCGTACGTGCGGGACAAGCGCATTCCGCTCGAACTCTGCCCGTCCTCGAACGTACAGACCGGTGCCGTCGCCTCGATCGCCCAACATCCGATCGGGCTCCTGCGCGACCTCCGGTTCCGGGCCACGGTCAACACCGACAACCGGTTGATGAGCGGCACCTCCATGTCCCGGGAGATGGCGTTGCTGGTCGAGGCGTTCGGTTACGGCTGGGCCGAACTGCAATGGTTCACCATCAACGCGATGAAGAGTGCCTTCATCCCGTTCGACGAACGGCTCGCGATCATCAACGAAGTGATCAAGCCGGGGTACGCGAAACTGCTTCCCTGACGGTATGTCCCGCCTGCCGTTCTCAGCCCCGATTGCCGGTGCCGGTGCCGGTCCGAAGGCCGCTCGCCGTCGCCGGGCCGGTGGTCGTACCCCCGGCGGTCGTGCCTTCGGTCGTCGCCGGGTCGACAACGCCGGCGTGCAGCGCGGCCACCCGCCGGATCACCTGGCCACCCCGGGACGGCAGGCAGCCCAGCCCGGTCTGCCGGCGCAGCACCGCCGGTTCGGAACGGGCCAGCGCGATGCCCCGTCGCAGCAGCAGCGACGGCGACTTTCGGCGTTCGCTAAGGTCGCGTGTCAGACGGCGAAAGAAGGTCGCTCCGCGTGGCCGCCGCAACGTGTACGCTCCCGCGAGCAACCCCAGTCGCCGGCATTCGGGTACGATCTCCGCAGCAAAAATCCCTTCGGCGATAAAGAGTGGCGATCCGGCTAGATCGAATGTCCGACTGTCCACCCGCCGGTCCGCGCCGATCGCGTAAACCGGCACCTCAGCCCGGCCGTTCCGCACCAACGCGGCAATCGTCGCCACGGCCGCCGCGGAGTCCCACGCCTGTGGTGACTCCCAGTCCGCAAGACCGGCCCGACGCGGCAGCGTAGGGTCGTCACCGTCCTTGTAGAAATCGTCGAGGGAGAGCACGGGAAGCCCGGTGCGGCGGGCGATGTAGGACTTTCCAGAGCCTGAAGGGCCAGCGAGCAGCACCACTCCGACAGAGGATCTCATTACTTTGAGTTACTCCCAGCAGACGGATTGCTAGCAAATTGCATGAACATCCCATCACACGGTCCGCGACGGACAACCTGGGCTTTCTCTTTGACTTGTGTCGTGATGGAATCTCGGAGGTCCGACCCGTCCGGGTCGGTCGATGGGCGGTGCCCGCTGCGACACACGGGTGCCGAAAAGGGAGGGCGGTGACGTGAGCAAGCGGCCGAACACGGCGAACTCTTTCCTGTCGCGTCTCCGCCGGCCAATGGGCCGGCTCCGTGACATGCCGATCTGGTCCAAGCTCGGCATCATCATGATCGTGCCGACGCTCGCCACCATCGTGGTCGGCACGACCGGTCTCATCGACCACCTGCAGACGTACAACAACGCGGAGCAGGCGCGCACCCTCGCCAACCTGGCCCAGGCCTCCGGCGAACTGGTCGACGGTCTCCAGGACGAGCGGGCCTCGGCCGTTCTGCTGCTCGGGCAGGCGGCGAACTCGCCGCTCAAGGGGAAGTACCAGGACGCCTACAGCAAGTCGCACCCCCGGATCGACGAGGCCAAGGCCCCGTACTCCGAGCAGCGTGCGGAGCTGGGCGGCCTGCCCGCGAACTTCGAGGGTCTGCTCGACCGGATCGACCGGAGCCTCGCCGACCTGCCGGCCACCCGCAGCCAGGTGGTCAACGGCAAGCTCAAGGTCACCGAGGCATCGCAGTTGTACGAGGGCCTGATCAGCGACCTGCTCGACATCCGCGACTCGGGCTCCCAGCTCGCCGGTGACAGCGCGCTGAGCGAGCGGATGCGGGCCGCGACGGCGACCTCCCGGGCCAAGGAGTTCCTCTCCATCGGCCGGGTCGTGGTGCACCGCGCGCTCATCCAGAACGAGCTGACGCCGGTGCTGCGCACCGACTACATCGCCACCCTGACCGGTCAGCAGCAGGCGTTGCAGGCCTTCCAGTCGGTGGCCACCCGGCCCGAGGCCGAGTTCTACGAGCAGACGGTGGCCGGCTCCGACCAGCGGGAGGCGGAGAACTACAACGGTTACCTCCGCTCCAAGACCACCGACAGCATGGCGGACGCCCCGTTCGACGCGGACAAGTGGGACGCGGCGATGGTCGGCAACGCCAAGCTGATCCGTACGGTCGAGACGAGGCTCGACGCCGACGCGGTCGAGCGGGCGACCGAGATCCGCGACGACGTCCGGCAGCAGGTCTTCGTCGAGACCACGCTGCTCTTCGCCACCCTGCTGCTGGCCATCCTGCTCGCCTGGATCGTGGCCCGGTCGATGGCCCGCTCGCTGCGCGAACTGCGACACGGCGCGCTCTCCATCGCCCAGTACGGCCTGCCCCAGGCGGTGGCCCGACTGCGTGACCCGGCCCTGTCGGCCCAGATGTCGCCGGTCCAACTGGCGAACCAGATCGCCGAGCCGCTGCCGGTCCGGGGCAAGGACGAGTTCGGGCAGGTGACCGAGGCGTTCAACGCCGTCCACCTGGAGGCCGTCCGGACCGCGGCGGAACAGGCCGCGCTCCGTTCCTCGGTCGCGACGATGTTCGTCAACCTGGCCCGCCGTTCCCAGATCCTGGTCGACCGGTTGATCGGTCACCTGGACCGGCTGGAGCGCGGCGAGGAGGACCCGGACCGGTTGGCGGAGTTGTTCCAGCTCGACCACCTGGCCACCCGAATGCGGCGTAACGACGAGAACCTGCTGGTGCTCGCCGGTGCCGACTCCACCCGTGTGCAGCGGGAGCCGGCGGCGCTGATCGACGTACTGCGGGCCGCCCAGTCCGAGGTCGAGCACTACACCCGGATCGAGTTCGGGGTGGTCGACCGGGACATCGAGGTCGCCGCACACGCCGTCAACGACCTGGTCCACCTGGTCGCCGAGCTGTTCGACAACGCGACCGCCTTCTCGCCGCCCGACTCGCAGGTCATGGTCGAGGCCCGCCGGGTCGGCGACCGCGCCTCGCTCTACGTGGAGGACCGGGGCATCGGCATCGCCGCCGACCAGCTCTACGAGCTCAACGAGCGGCTGGCCACGCCACCCCAGGTGGACGTCGCGGTCTCCCGGATGATGGGTCTGGTCGTGGTCGCCCGGCTGGCCGCCCGGCACGGCGTCAAGGTCGAGCTGCGTCCCGGCTCGGACCGGGGCACGGTCGCCGACGTCACGATGCCCACCTCGGTGCTCGTACCACGAGCGCTCTCCGGTCGTGCACAGCAGTCCGGCGGCTACACCACGCCGGCCCAGCAGCCGCCGACGGATCGGCCGAACTTCGGTGCGCCACTGGCGCTCGAAAGCAGCCCGGTGCCACCGGCACAGCGGGCGCCGGAACGGGACTTCGGTTCGACCGGCCGTCCCTTCGAGCCGGCCGCGCTCAACGGTGGCGGTCTCGGTGCCGGCCTCGGCAACGGCTCCGGTTCACTGGGTGGCGGCGGCGCACTCGGCAACGGTTCCGGCCGGGGCAACGGCTCCGGTTCACTGGGTGGCGGCGGCGCACTCGGCAACGGTTCCGGCCGGGGCAACGGCTCCGGTCTCGGTAACGGTGTTGGGCGCGGCATGCCCGCCTGGTCCGACCTGACTGGTGCGAAGACCGGCAGCAACGGCACCGACAGCTTCAGCCCGCGTCCGTCCAACGGGCAGGGCGTCGACCCGCTTCCGCAGCGTCGGGCCGCCGAGGGCGGCGCGGTCGAGGGCGAGTCGGGCAACACGCCGGGCACGAACATCCCCCGGCAGATGCCGGCGAGCCCCGAGGTCCGGCCGACCAACGCCGGGATGGCGCCGCCGGCCCTGCCGCCGGTCTCGGCCCCACCAGCCCTGCCGCCGGTCTCCGCGCCACCGGTCTCCGCCCCGCCGGTCTCCGCGCCACCGATCTCGGCACCGCCCGTGTCGGCCCCCGCACAGCCGCCAGCGCCGCCGAGCGCGGTTCCGGCCGCGGGTGCGCCACCGGCCTGGCCGCCGGTGAGCGCCGCCGATCGTGAGGTCGCGGCGCCGGGCGTGCCGGAGCGGCTGGCCGTGGCGCTCGACATGACAGCCGAGCTGCCGAGGGTGGTCCGTCCCACGGTCGAGCCGATCCCGGTCCCGTCGGCCGCGGCGGTCGAGGCCCGACCGAGGTTCGCCGACGAGACCATGGAGCTGCCGATCTTCCGTGAGCTGGAGTCCGCCTGGTTCCGTACCCGGCGCACGGTCGGCGAGGAGAACGGCTCCGGCGACAGCGGCGACGAGGCCGGCAACGGCCAGTACGTCACCGCCGACGCCGCCGCACCGGGTACCGTCCAGAATGGATCGTCCGGCGCGGCAACCGGTCCTACGATGGCCGTTCCGGTTTCCGCCGGGTCGACTCGTGGAGCCGGCGCGGCGAGAGAGACGGCGGGGGCCTCGGGCGGCTACGGCAACGGCGCCACTCGGCCGAGTGACTCGCCGGTGGGTGGTTGGCAGACGGCTGCCGACGACGGTTGGCGCGCGGCCTCCGCCGCCACCGCCGTGCCGGTCGCCGAGACGACCCAGAAGGGTCTGCCCAAGCGGGTGCCGATGGCGCAACTGGTACCCGGTGCGGTAGAAAAGCCGAGCGTCTCGGTGCAACGCCGGACACCGGAGGCGGTACGTGGTCTGTTGTCCGCGTACCACCGAGGGGTGCAGCGTGGTCGTACCAACCCCTCGGAAGACCTTTCGACCAACCCGGAGGCGACTCCGGGAGGTCAGCAATCCCCGCAGGCCGGCTTAGGCCCCGCGGCCGGGAGCGGTCAGAAGGAGCATGGAGCATGACATCTACGCAGGATCTTGGTTGGCTGCTCGCCAACTTCGCCGACCGGGTGCCGGGCGTCGCACACGCGATCGCCGTCTCCGCGGACGGGCTGCTCCTCGCGTCGTCACGGGACCTTCCCCGCGACCGGGCCGACCAGCTTGCCGCCATCGCGTCCGGGCTGGTCAGCCTCACCCAGGGCGCGGCACGCTGTTTCGAGGGTGGCGCGGTTTTGCAGACCGTGGTCGAGATGGACAATGGCTTCCTGTTCCTCATGTCCATCTCGGACGGCTCGTCGTTCGCCGTGCTTGCCGCCCGGAACAGTGACGTGGGGCAGGTCGGGTACGAAATGGCACTGCTCGTCGACCGGGTGGGAGACGCGCTCACGCCAGCGCCGCGGGCCGCGGCGGGGATGCTGGGCTAGGGGAGTGCCGCCGGTCGGCCACCCGAACAACGGGTGCGACGGCAACGATATGACGACGAGCTCCACGGGCTCGGGTCACGGACAGGGTGAGAAGGGGGTGAACGGCGGTGGCTGAACGCGACGAGCCAACTGGCGCGCTGGTCAGGCCATATGCCGTCACTCGTGGACGCACCCGGCCGAGGCTCAACATCGCCCTGGAGGCACTGGTCGAAACGACGGTGCGCGGCCGGTCCGCCGGTAACGGCAACGGCGGCCAGGGTCGGGAGCACCAATACATCGCCGCGCTGTGTGACGGTCAGCTGCAATCGCTCGCGGAAATCGCGGCGCGGATGCAGCTACCGCTCGGAGTGGCCCGGGTCCTCATCGCCGACATGGCCGCCGACGGCCTGGTCGCGGTGCACGAACCAACAATCCTGGACGACTCTAACGACGCGGTGGGCACTGAACTGCTGGAGAGGGTGCTGAGTGGACTTCGCAGGCTCTGACATGTCGCACCGCCCGACGGTCGGGCGCGTGACATCGGCGAAGATCGTCATCGCCGGTGGGTTTGGCGTCGGCAAGACGACGCTGGTCGGCTCGGTCTCGGAGATCACGCCGTTGACCACTGAGGCGATCATGACGTCCGCCGGTGTCGGCGTCGATGACACGCGACAGGTGCCGGGCAAGACGACCACCACGGTCGCCATGGACTTCGGTCGTATCTCGATCGACCGGGATCTGATCCTTTACCTGTTCGGCACCCCGGGCCAGACGCGTTTCTGGTTCATGTGGGACGAACTGGTACGGGGTGCGATCGGGGCGGTGGTCTTGGTCGACACTCGTCGACTGGCCGACTGTTTCGCGGCGATCGACTTCTTCGAGCATCGGCGGCTGCCGTACCTGGTGGCCATCAACTGCTTCGACGGGATGCAGTACCACGACCCGCAGGACGTGCGGGACGCACTCGCCATCTCGAGTGATGTCCCGGTGGTTGCTTGCGACGCGCGTAACCGCGAGTCGACCAAGCACGTGCTGATCTCGCTGGTGGAGTACGTACTCACCATGCGCAGGTCACGCGCCGGCGCACCCGCCTGAGCCATAACGGATCGACCGCCTGGTCAGGGGCCTCGGCTCCCGGCCGGGCGGTTGGTGTGAGCACCGGTTGCCCGGCGCCCGTAGGACGTACGGGTCCGACGACCGATGGCGCTCGACCGTGCCTCCGGGCTGGGCCGTAACGGCGGTGTTCGCCGGTCGGTCAGCGCACCGCACCGGCCGGACCGCCGTGCCCGCAGGCCCTTCCGCGTGGTCCAGGGCTGCCGATCCGGTCAAGCCGGCCGTGATCGGGCCGAGAGCGGTGACCGGGCCCAGCCGTGGCCCAGCGATGACAGGGCCCGGCCGTGACCGGGGCCAGCCATGAACGGTCGGGCGCACGGCGCCGGTCGCGCGGGCGTGATTCCCGTGAGGACAGTGAGCCCGAGCATCGGCGAGCGCCCGTCGGGCAGCCAGCCCTGACAGGCGTTCGGACGAAAGACTGTCCGAACAGGACTCCGCGTACGGGGTGACAACCGGTCGGCACGGGTCCCCGGGTAGGGTTCGGGTTCCCACCCCAGCCGGATCAGGAAATGCGGGTCCATTCGCCGGCGGTGACCGTGAACACGGCGAGCGAGTCCGGCTCCATGCCGCTGTGCCGGATCGGCGTGAACGCGTACGAGCCGGCGATCCCCTCGGTTACCTGACGGGTCAGGTAAACCCGGATACGACCCCGGTCGACGCTGTTGGCGAGCCGGGCCGCACCGGCGATCAGGTGGACCGCGTCCGAGGCGTACGGCGCGAAGCCGCTGAACGAACCGTGTTCCTGGATGTAGCGGAAGACGAAGTCCCGGCGGGCCAGGCCGGCGCTGGTGGTGTTGGTGAGCGACGAGCCGCTGAGCGCCGACGGGTGGACGACAAAGGAGCCCTCGACGGCCTTGGCGTTGGCGTCGGAGAGGGTGTCCTCGGTGACCGCACCGGCGTCGAAGAAGATCGGTCCCTGGTAGCCCGCCGCCCGTAGCGCGCGGGCGGCCGCGCCGGAACTGGGGGAGGAGGCCCAGACGATGACGCCGTTCGGCTTGCTGGACACCACGCGGTCGGCGGTGGAGCCTAGATCGGCCCCGGGGGCGGGCAGTCGCACCGTCCGGGTCAGTTGTGCCCCGCCGGTCTTCAGCGCCTGCGTGACGGCCCGTACGCCGGAGTTTCCGTGCAGCCCTGGTGCAGCCAGCAAGGTGATCTTACGGAGCTTCTGCGAGCTGATCAGGCGGGACAGTTGCCGCGCCACGTCGGTCGCGTCGGGCGTGAGCTTGTAGATGAAGGTCCGCTGGGGCAGCGGTAGCACGATCTCGTCGGCGGCGGCGAGCGAGATGAACGGGAGCTGTGCCTCCTGCGCGACCTTGATGATTTCGAGTGACGTCTCGGCGAGGGTGCCTCCGACGATCGCGTGCACCTGCTCGCGCCCGGCCAGCTCGGCTGCCTGCTCCGCGGCCTTCCTCGGGTCGCTGCCGTTGTCCTGCACCACGAGGCGGATCTTGCGGCGAAGGTTGCCGACCGGTACGCCTTCTTCGTTCAACGTGTCGACGGTGATGCGCAGCGCCCGTTCCTGGAGGATGCCCATGGCGGCGCCGGCCCCGGTCAGCTCCAGGTTGGCTCCGATGATCAGGTCCTGTGGGCCCCGGGTGGGACCTGACTGCACGCCCTCGTCATCGCCGTCGCCGCTACCGCAGGCGGCCAGGAAGAGGCTGGACGCGCTGGCCAGAAGCAGGCCTCGACGAGTCAGGGCGGGAGAACCGATCGCCGGTCTCGCCATCAGGTGCCGCCTCTCCGAGCCGTGTTTGTCCGCCGGCTGCCTACTGTCCCGCCGGTATGTTGCCGAGCGGATAGTACTGCCGTCAAATATTTATGGTGTGGCTCGGGCCACGTGACGGTACGTCAGGTAGGTCGAGCGGAGCGCACGGATCAGGAGCGGTATCCGGCTGACCGGTACTCGTACTCCCGATCGTCGTCACGGTCATTGTGGTCCCGGCTGAAGTCCCAGCCACCGGCGGCCTCGCGTCCGGGGCGCCCGCCGACGGCGAAGCCGCCGATCTCCTGGCCCCGCCGCCAGCCACGGAAGTAACCGGTCGTGTGCTCGGCGATCCGGGCCGCGTCCCGCACGATCCGCAGCGGGCGTTCGTCGCGCAGCGGAGAGCCGGGAACCAGGTTGGCCTGGGGGACCCGCCGCGGCAGGCCAGCCCGCGTCTCGTCGCCGACCTGCGGCCGTGCCGCCTGCTCGGCGGCGCGCCAGCCGGTGTCGGCGGTGGAGGACCACTCGACCTCGGTCTCGTCCTCCGGCTGTCCGGTGAACCAGGCCGACCGGGCGGCGGCGAAGATCAGCAGGTCTCCGTCGCCCTCGGCGACCGGAGGTGCGCTCGGTTCGGCGGCACGGCGGGCCGAGCGGGTGGGACGGGCGTTCCGGTCCGGCTCCTCCGGCTCGACCAGGCGCAGCGGCGGCCCGTCCAGCCGCGGGTCGGCGACCGGACCCGAGGGGTCGCGCAGGGCACGGTCGGCCAGCGGTGGGGGCTCGACCAGGCGCAGCATGGGCGGTTCCTGCGGCAGATCGTCGGCGAGCCACGGCGGGGTCACCCGACCGTCGCCAGCTCCGGTCGGCGAGGGCAGGTCGAGGCCGGCGGGGGAACGCTTGTCGAACTGGTACGCCGGCTCGGCGCTGGCGGCCAGGTCCCGTCCGCTCCGGTCGCGCCCGCGCTCGGCCCGGCCGGGTTCGTTGCGTTCCCGGTCGGAGCGGCCGAGGTCGGACCGGCCGAGGTCGGAGCGACTCAGATCGGGCCGGCCGAACTCGGCACGTCCCCGGTCCCGGTCGGCACGCTCCCGGTCGGCACGCTCTCTGTCCGCCCGTTCCCGTTCCGTCCGGTCGTGGTCGGCCCGGTCATCCCGGTCGTCCCCGGGGCTGACCAGCGGCCAGTTGGCGCGGGAGCCGGGCGGCGCCATGGTGGTGTCCGGTCGTGAGGTGGGCACCGGAACGCTGAGGTCGGCGACACCGAAGCCACCGGTGGAAGGCAAGGGCTCGCCCTTGGTCTTCGGCCGAGGCACGATCGGCGTCGGACGCTGACGCTCGCTCCGCGCGCTGTTGATCGCGGCGGTGGTGAGCGTCGCGCGGAACGGCTCGCCCGCGTCGACGGGGGGCACGTTGCCACTGCGCTGCGCCGGGACGATCGGGGTGATGCCCGGCGGCGGCGGGGGCGGGGCCGAGACGGGACGGTTGGCCGGCGACTCGCGCCACTGGGACGGCGCGCTCGGGGGCACCGGGACCGGGGTGGGCAGGTCCCGCTGCGGCTGCGCGACCGGCGGGATGGTTCGTCCCGACAGTGACGCGGCGGGCAGGATCGGCTGCGGCGCGACCGGGGGCGCGGCCAGCGGCGCGGGCGCCACCGGGGGCGCGGTCAGTGGCTGGGGCGTGCCCGGCATGCCGTTGGCCGGCGACGGCTGCGGGCGGGCCCGCCGACCCACCGACGGCACCGGTTCCTGCTCCGTGGGGCGTACGCCGTGGCTGCCGGTGCCGACCGTGCCGTGGGCCCCGGTCGGGTGCCCCACCTCGGTCGTGCCCTCCGCCGTCGCGGCACGTCGTACGGTACGGCGGCCGGCGAGCGGTGCGGGCGTGGTGAACCGGGCCGACAGCGTCGCGACGAGCGCGTCGCAACCCGCGTCGCAGGCGCGTACCGCGGCGACGGCCTGTCGTACGGCCTCGGCGACGGCCGAGGTGACCGCCTTGTTGTTGACCGTCGCCCGGCGGGGGGTCTCGGCGATCGCCACCTGGAGCGCGGTGACCGCCTCGGAGATCTCCTCCGCCTCGGCGACGCCGTCGGCGGCGAGATGTGCGGTGATGGCGTCGACGGCCACCGAGGTGTCCCGCCCGCGCCCGCCGGTGCCGGCGAGCATGCCCGGCTCCGGCAGCGCGTCGAGCACCGCGAGTGGCACCGGGTCGGCCGGGTCCGGGTAGGCGCGCAGGGCGGCCGGGTAGAGCTCGCGCAGCACCTCGCGCAGGGCCACGGCGGCCGAATGTCGGCCGCCCGCGAGCGCCGCGTGGGCCGCCAGCACCGGCTTGTAGCCGGCCAGGTCCCGGGGCGCCGGGAGGGTGATCGCGGAGAGGGCCCCGGCCTGCAGCGCACGGGCCAGACCGATGGCCCGGCGCTGGGCCGGGGAGCCCTCCATCTCCTCCACCGACTCGTCGTCGGCGAACCGCTCCGCGAAGTCGTCCACCGAGTCGTCGTCGGCGATCGCGAGGGGACGTCCGGCCGCGCTCAGCAGCGAGGTGACCTGGTGGTCGTCGCTGTCGGCGGCGATCGCCACACCGCTCAGTCCGCCCGAACGTTCGACGAGCAGCGAGCCGAACTGGGCGTAGCCAGCCGGGTCGTCGCCGATCTCGCCGACGTGGAGCAGCCGGCCTGCGTCGTCAACCACAGCAGACGTCAGCGTGGATCCGGCCGAAGCCGGTCCAGCGGACGGATCCGCTGAGGCCAGACCGCAGTACACCCGCACGAGCGCCACGGCGTCGTCCTCCTCCCGAGACACAGGTGGTGTGTGCCAAAGACTGATGCTCCCTGGTAAGGGGTCAGTCGCGCCAGTCCACCGCTGCAGAGATCTTGCCGATAATCGTGCGCCAACCCAAACTTGCGGTTTGTGCCCCGATTTTCTTCAGCCGTCGCCGCCCCATGAATCCGCCGAGGCCGCCGTTGGCCGTCGCGCGGAGCGCCTCGTCCAGGTCATCGAGGCTGGAGCCGGTCGAGAGCATATCCAGTACGGACGGCAGGCGCAGCGCGTAGGACAGGTCCCGGGCGACTTCCCCGGCCGCGATCAACAGTTTCGGATCCCAGGTGTCGTGCCCGCCGCGCAGGTTTTCCACGACCAGGTCGAGTTCGTACGAGTCCTCTTCCAGCGGGGCGATATCCGCTGGCTGGACCCGGGCCACCAGGTCGTCCCAGGTGTCGAGCTGGGACAGGTCGTGCGGTGCTCCGGAGAGGACGAAGCTGACCAGTGACTCCCGGCTCTTGAAGAGCAGCAGTTTGCCCCGGTGAGTGAGAAAGACCGCAACTTCTTCGGCTTCCTCATCCTCGTCGTCTTCGTCCGCTTCCTCTGGCTCCTCGTCCTCCTCCTCGTCGGCCGGGTCCTCGTCGTCGAGGTCGTCACCGTCGCGGACCGCGCGTTCCCGTCGCGGGTCGATCTCCCGGTCCTCGGATTCGAGGCTCTCGGCAAACTCCTCGTCGAGGAAGACAACCGTCTCCTCGTCCTCGTCCCGACGCGAGCGGGCGTTGAACGGGTCGTCCTCGTCCCGCTCGCCGATCTCGGTCGGGGTGACCTGGTTTGACATCCGGTACGCCCGGAGGGTGTAGCCGCTGCCGGCGGGCAGCGCGATCTCCACCGGGTCGATCCGTACGTCTTCCCAGAGCGCGCGGTTCGCCGGTGCGGCTACCGCCTCGTCGTCGTCGAGGTCCGGTTCGGCCTCGACGGGGTCGGTCGCCGCGTCCGCTTCGCTGTCGGTCGCGGCGTCGGTGGGCCGGCTACTCTCGTCGAACTCGGTGTCGGGTTCGTCGGCCTCGGGCCGGTGGGGCGACTGGCGGGCCACGCTGACCTCCGTGTGCACTCAAGGTTTGCGGCACCCGATCCGGGGTGGGACTGTCGGGTGGGTGACTCTGCGCACACACCCTAGTCGGCCGTCCGACGGGGCGGGTGCCGGCACCCCGTTGGCGTAACCAGCATCTATTAGTAGTCTTGCTACCTATGAAGGCCCAGGCGTTGCACGGCCATCTCGACGCACTCCTGCTCTCGGTGCTGGAGGGAGGCTCGCTGCACGGCTACGCCATCATCGAAGCGCTCAAGGTTCGCAGCGGCGGGGCCCTCACCCTGCCGACCGGCACCATCTATCCGGCCCTGCGTCGGCTCGAGCGGGCCGGTTACGTGGAAAGCAGTTGGAGCACCGTCAACGGGCGCGAGCGCCGGACGTACCAGCTCACCGGTGCCGGGCACCGGGCGCTCGCCGGTGAGCGGGCGAGCTGGCGGGAACTCAGTTCCACGGTGGGCCGCTTCCTCGGCGTCGACGGCCCGAACGAGGCACCCGCCTGACCGGTCCACGGTCGCCCCGCCCGCTGTAGCCCCGCCCGCCTGACCGTCCAGTCGTCCGGTCCGTCCACTTGGTCGACGTACCGCAAGGCGTCGGTGGGCTCAGTGCCGGACGGTCGCGCCGGTGGTGACCCCAACCGCCGTGGCGGCCCCGACATCCGGGACCGTGCCGGTGGTGGCCAGGCAGGCCCACGCCCACCTGCCGAGCCAGCCGTGCACGGCGACCAGCGCGACCCCGCCGATCAGCATCGGCGGCCAGGTCAGGGCGGCGTCCCAGAGCATCACCGACCAGACGTAGACGGCGATGCTGGCGACCACACCGAGCCCGAGCGCCGCGCTGAGGCCGCGCCAGAGCCAGTCCAGCGAGCCGGAGAAGAGCAGGTACGCCGTTGGCGGCCGGGGACCGTTCCACGGCGCCCCGTGCCACATCAGATCAGCCGTCACGGCCAGTACGACGCCCACGAGCAGCACCCGGATCGCGAGCGAGCGCAGCGAGCCGGCGAGCAGTTCCGTCTGGTACTCGCGGGCGAGCCGGGGCACCGACCCGAACTCGGCCACCGCCCAGCGTTCCGCCTCGGCCGGCTCCACCCCGCCGTCGCGGTAGCCCTCGGCGGCGCCCCACAGGCTGTCGCGCGCCTCGGCGAGCAGGTCCCGCTTGACCCGGCGGGATCCGCGTAACTGTCGTCCGAGCAGACGTACGTGATGGTCGATCGGGGAGCCGCCGCGCCTCGACATGTCGTCCAGCCTGCCACGACCGGGCGAGGGCTGTGGTCCGGCGGATCCCCGGGTTGCGCCCCCGAGCCGGCTCAGGGTCGCCGACGCTCCGGCGGGACGCCGCTCAGCACCCGGTCAGGGCGAGGTAACCGGTCTCGGCGGTCCGCTGGGCCAACCACTGCTCCCGGTACCAGCCGGGTTGTTCGACCAGTTCCTGGTGTCGCCCGCGCTGCACCACCCGCCCGCCGTCGAGGACCACGATCTGGTCGTACCGGTCCAGGCCGGACAACCGGTGGGTCACCAGGAGTACGGCATGGTCGGCCGGAACCGCGTCGGTCGCGCTCCGCAGCACCTGGTCGGCGGCCCCGGGGTCGAGCCCCTCGGTCGGCTCGTCCAGCACCAGCAGCCAGGGACGGGCGAGCAGGGCGCGGGCCAGGGCGAGCCGTTGCCGCTGGCCGCCGGAGAGCTGCCCGCCGTCCTCGCCCACCACGGTGTCCCAGCCGGCCGGCTGTTGCCGTACCCAGTCGAGCAGGCCGGCGGCGGCGGTCGCGGCGGCCAGCTCGTCGTCGCCCGCGTCGGCCCGCCCGAGCAGCAGGTTCTCCCGGACCGAGGCGTGGAAGACGTACGCCTCGGCAAGCAGGCCGGTGACCATCCGGGGCAGCTCCTCGGCCCGGTACGTCGACACGTCCCGCCCGCCCAGGCTGACCCGGCCGTCGTCCGGGCCGACCGCACCGCTGAGTACGCCGATGAGGGTGCTCTTGCCGGCCCCGCTCGGCCCCACCACGGCCACCCGGGACCCTGGCCCCAGCGTCAGGCTCACCCGGTCCAGCGCGGCCGGGGCGCCCGCCCGGTACCGGACGGTGACCCGGTCCAGCTCGGCGCCGCCGGACGCGGGCCAAACCTCGGCACCGGTCGCCGCCGAATCCGCCTCGGCACCGGTCGCCGCCGCACCCGCTGGTGCCGTCGGTTGCTGGTCGAGCAGCACGGCCACCCGCCGCAGCCCGGCGCGGAGTTGGGTCCACTGGCGGGCGGCGCCGACCAACGCGAGGGTCACCTCCACGGCGGCCAGGGTGCCGACCGCCAGTACGCCGACCAGGACCCCGTCCACCCCGGCGCCGAGCGCGGTGACCACCACGGCGGCGCTGGTGGCACCGGAGAGCAGCACCCCGAGCCCGTCGATCGCCCAGCCGGCGGCGGCGAGCCGTCGTTCCAGCCCGGCCAGCTCACGGGCCCGTCGGTCGGCCCGTTCGAGCGCCACCGCGGTGGCTCCGAAGGCGGCCAGGTCGGCCGCGCCGTGGGTGAGGTCGACCGCGTCCACCGCGAGCGCGCCACGCAGCGGTGCGACCCGGTCGGCGGTTCGCCGGGTCAGGGCGGTGGCGGCGGCGGGCAGGGCGAGCCCGGCCAGCAGCAGCCCGACCGCGAGCGGGATGACCGCGGCGGGCGCGATGACGGCCGTACCGGCGATGGCGAGCAGGCCCACCACGGCCGCCGCCGCCCCCGGCACCAGCACCCGCAGCAGCAGGTCCTGCACCGCCTCCACGTCGGAGACCAGCTTGCTGAGCGAGTCGCCGGTGTGGCCGGCCGCGCCCCGCCGGTCGGCCAGGCTGGCGAAGACCCGGGCCCGTACGTCGGTGATGATCCGCAGGGTGGCGTCGTGCCCGGCCAACCGCTCGGTGTAGCGCAGCACGCCCCGGCCGATGGCCAGCGCCCGGACCGCGACGATCGCCACCGTCAGTACGTCCAGCGGTGGTCGGCCGGCGGCCGTGATCAGCAGCCAGGTGGCGGCGGCCATCAGGGTCAGCCCGGCCAGTTCGGTGCCGGCGGCGAGCAGTCCGGCCCCGACCAGCCGCCCCAGGTACGGGCGGGCCAGCCGCAACACCGTCCGCTCGGCCCCGAGCCGTCCGTTCGTACCGCTCATACCCCCGCCCCCGCCCCGCTCCGGTCGGTGGCGGAGGCCCCGTCGACCGCTCCGCCCGGGGTTGGCACCGGGCCGGGTACGAGTTCGGTCAGCCGGCCCGCCTCGATCCGGAGCACCCGGTCGGCCTCGGCGAGCAGCGCCGGCCGGTGGGCCACCAGCACGGCCGTACGCCCGGCGACCAGTTTTCGGGTGGCGGCGAGTACGGCGGCCTCGGAGCCGCCGTCGAGCCGGGCGGTGGGTTCGTCCAGCAGCACGATCGGTGCGTCCCGCAGGAAGGCCCGGGCCAGCGCGACCCGTTGCCGCTGCCCGCTGGACAGGCCGTGGCCGCGCTCGCCGAGCTCGGTCTCCAGCCCGTCGGGCAGGTCCCGGAGCACGTCGTCGAGCGCGGCTGCGCTGGCGGCGGCGTGTACCGCCTCGATCGGGGCGTCGGGCTGGCCGAGCCGGATGTTGTCGGTCAGCGAGGCGGCGAAGAGGTGGGCCCGTTGCGGCACCCAGGCCAGTTGTCGGCGCCAGTGCTCCAGGTCGGCGGTGCCGAGGTCGATCCCGTCCACGGTGATCCGGCCGCTGGTCGGGCTCACGTTGCCGAGCAGCAACCCGAGCAGCGTGCTCTTGCCCGCCCCGCTCGGGCCGATCACCGCGATCCGCTCACCCGGCCGGATGGTCAGCGAGACGTCCCGCAACGCGACCGTCCGCTCGTACTCAACCGTCACCCCCTCGAACCGAATCTCCCCGGGGGTAAGGAAGGGCCCCTTGTTATCGGATTCCGTTGTACTGGGGGCCCTTCCTAACACTGTGAGGGCGTCGTCGAGCGCGGTCAGTCCCTCCATGCTGGCGTGGAAGCGACTGCCGGCGGTACGCAGCGGCAGGTACGCCTCCGGCGCCAGCAGCAGCACCAGCAGGGCGGTTTCCAGGGCCAGCCCGCCGCCGAGCAGGCGCAGCCCGATCGGGACGGCGACCAGCGCCACCGAGAGGGTGGCGACCAGTTCGAGCACCAGCCCGGAGAGGAACGCGATCCGCAGCGTCTTCATGGTGGCGGCCCGGTGCCCGTCGGCCATTCGCCGGACCACCTCGACCTGGGCCCGAGCCCGGCCGAACGCGCGCAGGGTGGGCAGGCCGGCGACCATGTCCAGGAAGTGCCCGCCGAGCAGGCTGAGTCGGCGCCACTGCCGCTCGGTGGCGGCCTGGGCCTGCCAGCCGAGCAGCGCTCCGAAGATCGGGATGAGCGGCAGGGTGGCCGCGATGATCAGCGCCGAACTCCAGTCGGCCAGGGTGAGCCGGGCGAGTACGGCGAGCGGCACGGTCACGCTCAGCACGAGCTGGGGCAGGTAACCGGTGAAGTACGCGTCGAGCGCGTCCAGCCCGCGCCCGGCCAGGGTGGCGATCCGTCCGGCCTGCTGGCCGGCGAGCCAACCGGGTCCCCGCTGCCCGACCGCGTCGAGCAGGTCCGTACGCAGCGCCGCCTTGACCGTCGCCGCCATCCTGGCCGCGACCGTGCCCTGCGCCCACAGCACGGTCGCCCGACCGGCGACGGCGGCGACAAAGCCGATCAGGGCGGCCCGGTCGAGCTGCCCCCCGGCGGCGGTGGCGAGCAGGTTGGCGAGGGTGGTGGCCTGGGCGATGACCAGCCCGGCGGCGAGCACACCGAGCCCGCCGAGCACGGCGACCTGGCCCCGGGTCGAAGGGACCCGGCGCAGCAGCCGTGGATCGAACGGAGGGCGTCGGCTCACCAGTACACCGGCGCCCGGCCGTCGATCCGTCCGCGGAACACCCACCAGCTCATCACCTGAAAGCCTAATAGGGCCGGTAGGAGCGGGATCAGCAGCCAGCTCAACAGTCGCAGGGTAGGCGTGCTGGCCGCCGCATCGGCCACGGTCAGGCTGGCCGAGGGGTCGACGCTGGAGACCAGGGCGTAGGGCCAGGTGCTCGCGGCGACCAGCAGCACCGGCAGGGCGAGCGCGGCGACCGGTTGCTGGACGGTTTCGCGTACCCGGTCGGTGAGCAGGCCCAGGACGGCGGCCGTGCCGGCCGCGACCAGCGCGACCGGAACCAGGCGCCGGGCCAGCCGTCGGTGCCGCTCGCCGGCCTTGCCGGGCAGTCGCAGGGCGAGGAAAACCGCCCCGTGTACGGCAACCAGCCCGACCAGGGCCAGCCCGCTCGCCGCGACGAACGGCGTGACCAGGTGGCCGACCCCGGCGACGTGCCCGTCGGCCCGCAGGGGCACCCCCTGGAGCAGCCCGGCCAGGACCGCGCCCCAGCCCAGCGCGGCGAGCGCGCTGCCGCCGATCACGACGCGGTCCCACCCGCTCCGCCCGGCCGCGCCGGTCGGTCGGCTGCGTAGCTGCACCCCGGCGGTGACCAGGATCACCCCGGTCAGGGCGGTGACCACGGCCGGGTAGAGCCCGGAGAGGAGTTCGCCCTCCAGCATCGGGAAGGCGCCGAAGAGGATGCCGACCGCCGCGACCAGCCACACCTCGTTGCCGAGGAAGAACGGGCCGACCGCGTTGAGCGCCCGGCGGCGGGAGTGCTCGCCACCGTCGGTGGCGAGCATCAGCCCGACGCCGTAGTCGTAGCCGGCGAGCACCAGGTAGGTGGCGAAGAAGAGACCGAGCAGCGCGTACCAGACGAGTTCCACGGTTGTCTCCTAACCGGCCAGTACGTGGGTGGGCTCGGCGTCGGCGTCGTCCCCGCTGGGCTGCGGGGGGCGACCGAGCGCGAGGTCGTGCGCGCCCCGGTGGGCCCGCCGGGCGAGCAGCGTCCAGTCGGCCACGGCGAGCGCGCCGAGCAGCAGCGCGAAGCCGATCAGGATCATGAAGCCGAGCGCGGCGTTGCTCCAGACCGGCGGGGTGTAGTCACCGGGCCCGAATCTCGCGACCCACTCGGCCACGATGTCGGACCGCTCGGCGTCGCCGCCGAACTTGGTCGGCTGCACCCCACCCACGGCGTACGCGGTGATGGCCACGCCCCAGATCAGCGCCAGGTGCGCCCCGCGCCGCAGCCGGTGCCAGCCGAAGATCCACAGTCCGAGGAACGTCGACTCCAGGAAGAACGCGGCCAGTGTCTCGATTGCCAGTGGCGCGCCGAAGACGTTGCCGACGTACCGCGAGAGCCCGCTCCAGTTCAGTCCGAACTGGAACTCCAGCACGATCCCGGTGACGATCCCGAGCACGTAGTTGATCAGGTAGAGCGTGCCCCAGAACCGGGTCAGTCGCTCGTACTCGGCCTTGCCGGTGATCGCCCAGGCCGTTTGAAGGTAGACCAGCATCGTGACCAGACCCAGGGTGACCAGCACGAACAGGAAGTGGATGGAAGTTGTGCTGGCGAACTGAAGACGAGCGATCAGCAGTGCGTCCATGGCCATCCCCAAAACCAGTCGACTCACATGTCATAGCGAGCCTACACGTAGCTTCACTACCTATAAATACTACTGCTCGTAGTAATAGAGTCTACGACGATTTGTAGTAGATAGCGAGCCAACGGGCTCGGAGTGGGGTGGCCCGGGTGGGTCAGGCGAAGAAGAGGGTTACCGGGAGGGCGACCAGGGTGGTCGCGACAGCCAGGCTGCTCAGGCCGCGCAGCCACGGGCGCGGTCCGGTGACCAGCAGGCGCTGGACGCGTACGTCCAGGTTCGCGTCGGCCAGGCCGAGGGTGCCCGCCGGGGCGACCCGGGGTCCGGCGGTGGCGAACCGCAGCAACGCGTTGGCCAGCGGCCCCTCCGCGTGCAGTCGCCGCGCCTTGTCGTCGGCCCGCATCTCCACCAGCAGGGCCACCGTCTCGGACGCCTGCCGGAGCCGACCCGCCAGCGGCAGGGCCCGGCAGAGCGCGGTGAACGGCAGCAGGACCAGGTCGTGCCGCTCGTCGGCGTGCGCCCGCTCGTGGCTCAGCACCGCCGCCAGTTCGGTGTCGTCGAGCAGGTCGAGGGTGCCGGCACTGACCACCACAGTCGGCCGCATCCCGGGCAGGCAGTACGCCGCCGCACTCGGGTGGTCGAGCACCAACGCGCCCGGTGCGGCCGGATCGTCCCGGCCGACCAGGTCGAGCAGTTGCCGGTGCCGGGTCTGCGCGCGTACGGCGGTGACCAGGCCCCGCAGCGTCGAGCCGAGCAGCGCGGTGGCGACCCCGAGACCCACCCCGACCAGGGCGAGCTGGGTCACACCGAGGCCGGCCGGCAGGGTCCCGCTCCACAGGTCGCGGGCCAGGTGCAGCAGCCCGTCGCCGATCCCCTCGTCGTAGCTGGCGAGCCCGATCGACATCGGCAGCCCGATCGCGCAGAGGCCGAGGGCGAGCCCGACCGCCTGCCAGCAGACGATCGCCACCCGTGGACTGCGCCAGGTCCAGGTGGAGCGTTGCAGCACGGTGGCCAGGAGGTAGCACGCCACGGCCGTACCGGTGAGATGGGCGGCGTACGTCATGGCGTCAGCCCTGCCGGTCCGCAGCCTCGTCGGTCAGTGCCGCCCGCAGCACCTCGGCCTCGGTCCCGGTGACCGACCGGGCGAACCGCACCAGGGCGGCGTCCCGGCTGCCGGCCAGGTCGAGCGCGTCCAGCATCAGCCGGGCGATGTGCGCCTCGCGGGTGGCCGCCGGCCGGTAACTCCAGGCCCGGCCCTCCCGCTCCCGCTCGACCATGCCCTTTCCGGCGAGCCGGTCGAGCACGGTCATCACGGTCGTGTACGCCAACTCACGCTCGCTCAACGCGTCGGCGACCTCCCGCACGGTGACCCCGGCGCCACTCTCCGAGCCACCGCGCGGGCCGGCGGCGCGGTCCCAGAGCACGTCCATCACGGCACGTTCGAGGTCACCCAGTCGTGTCACGGGCCAAGCCTACTACTCGCCGTCGTAACAGCCCAGGTCGCCGGTCCACCCACGCACTGCCAGAAGGAGCGGTCACGCGGATTTCTCGTACACGTTTTTCCATGTGGCTACACGAAAGAACGTGTACGAAAAAACTGAATCAATGACCCCGACCGGGAGCCGAGCCGCGTGATGTGAGGCAGCCGAGCGGGTCAGACGCCCTTGGGGTGCCAGACGGTCTTGGTCTCCAGGAAGACGGTCATCCGGCGCAGGCCCGGGTCGGCGGTCCAGTCGGTCGGAGTGGCCGGCGGGCGGAGCACCCGCTTGAGCGTGCCGGCCGCCGCCTCCTCCAGGGACCGGGCCAGCTCGGGGTCGGTCACCCCGGTCAGGTCGACCGCGTTGACGTCGGCGTGCGAGGCGAGCCAGGGCGCGGTCTCGGTGGCCCGGCCGGTGAGCAGGTTGACCACCCCGCCGGGCAGGTCGGAGGTGGCCAGTACCTCGGCCAGGGTGATCGCGGCCAGCGGCGCCTGCTCGGCGGCGAGCACCACCACCGTGTTGCCGGTGACGATCGCCGGGGCGATCACGCTGACCAGCCCGAGCAGCGCCGAGTCGGCCGGTGCCACGATGCCGACCACGCCGGTCTGTTCCGGGCTGGAGAGATTGAAGTACGGGCCGGCGACCGGGTTGGCGCCGCCGTACACCTGGGTGATCTTGTCGGCCCAGCCGGCGTACCAGACCCAGCGGTCGATCGCCTCGTCCACCTCGGTCACGTCGAGCCCGAGGCCGACGAACTGGTCCCGCCGCCCCTCCAGCATCTCGGCCACCCGGTAGAGGATCTGACCCCGGTTGTACGCGGTCGCCCCGGCCCAGCCCTTCACCGCGGCGCGAGCCGCGACAACCGCGTCGCGTACGTCCTTGCGGGAGGCGAGCGCCACGTTCGAGTCCTGCACCAGATACGACCGCCCCGACTCGCTGCGTGGGAACTTCCCGCCGACAAAGAGCTTGTACGTCTTCCGTACCGCCAGCCGCTGCCGCCGGTCCGCGAGATCAGACATCGAGGTACGCCTCCAGCCCGTGCCGGCCGCCCTCGCGACCGTAGCCCGACTCCTTGAACCCGCCGAACGGCGAGGTCGGGTCGAACTTGTTGAACGTGTTCGCCCAGACCACACCGGCCCGGAGCCGGTCGGCCAGCCACAGGATCCGGGAGCCCTTCTCGCTCCAGATCCCGGCCGACAGCCCGTACGGCGTGTTGTTGGCCTTCTCGACGGCCTCGGCCGGCGTGCGGAAGGTGAGCACCGACAGCACCGGCCCGAAGATCTCCTCGCGGGCGATCCGGTGTGCCTGGGTGACCCCGGTGAAGATGGTCGGGGCGAACCAGAACCCCCGCTCCGGCAGCTCACACGGTGGCGACCAGCGCTCGGCTCCCTCGGCGCTGCCGACCTCGGAGAGCTCCCGGATCCGGTCGAGCTGGGCGGCCGAGTTGATCGCGCCGATGTCGGTGTTCTTGTCCAGCGGGTCGCCGACCCGCAGCCGGGCCATCCGGCGCTTCAGCGACTCCAGCACCGGCTCGTAGACCGACTCCTGGACCAGCAGTCGCGACCCGGCGCAGCAGACGTGCCCCTGGTTGAAGAAGATGCCGTTGACGATCCCCTCGACCGCCTGGTCGATCGGGGCGTCGTCGAAGACGATGTTGGCCGCCTTGCCGCCCAGCTCCAGGGTGAGCTTCTTGCGGGTGCCGGCGACCGAGCGGGCGATCGAGCGACCGACCTCGGTGGAGCCGGTGAAGGCCACCTTGTCCACGCCCGAATGCTCGACCAGCGCCCGGCCGGTCCCGCCCGCGCCGGTGACGATGTTGACCACGCCCGGCGGCAGGTCGGCCTGCTGGCAGATCTCGGCGAAGAGCAGCGCGGTCAGCGGGGTGGTCTCGGCCGGCTTGAGCACCACCGTGTTGCCGGCGGCCAGCGCCGGGGCGATCTTCCAGGCCAGCATCAGCAGCGGGAAGTTCCACGGGATGACCTGCCCGGCCACCCCGACCGGGCGCGGGTCCGGGCCGAAGCCGGCGTGGGCCAGCTTGTCCGCCCAGCCCGCGTAGTAGAAGAAGTGCGCGGCGACCAACGGGATGTCGGTGTCCCGGGACTCCCGGATCGGCTTGCCGTTGTCCAGCGACTCCAGCACCGCCAGCTCGCGGCCCCGCTCCTGGATGATTCGGGCGATCCGGTACAGGTACTTGGCCCGGTCCCGGCCGGACATCGGACCCCAGACCTTCTTGTACGCCTTGCGCGCCGCCCGTACCGCCCGGTCCACGTCGCCGGGACCGGCTTCGGCGACCTCGGCGAGCACCTCCTCGGTGGCCGGGTTCACCGACTTGAAGCTGCCGCCGTCGGTCGGGTCGACGAACTGTCCGTCGACAAAGAGGCCGTACGACGGCCGCAGGTCCACCACGGACCGGGACTCCGGCGCCGGCGCGTACTCGAAGACAGCCATGATCAGTCCAGGGTGAAGTAGTCGGGACCGGGGTAGGTGCCGGTGGTCAGCTTCGTACGCTGCATCAGCAGGTCGTTGAGGAGCGTCGAGGCGCCGAACCGGAACCAGTCCGGGGAGAGCCAGTCCTCGCCCGCCGTCTCGTTGACCGTGACCAGGTACTTGATCGCGTCCTTGGTGGTCCGGATCCCGCCGGCCGGCTTGACCCCGACCTGGCGCCCGGTGGCCTCGCGGAAGTCACGGACCGCCTCCAGCATCACCAGCGTCACCGGCAGCGTGGCGGCCACCGGGACCTTGCCGGTGGAGGTCTTGATGAAGTCACCGCCGGCCAGCATCGCCAGCCAGGAGGCCCGCCGCACGTTGTCGTACGTGGCCAGCTCGCCGGTCTCCAGGATGACCTTCAGGTGGGCGTCGCCGCAGGCGGCCTTCACCGCGACGATCTCGTCGTAGACCTCGCGGTAGCGACCGGCCAGGAAGGCGCCCCGGTTGATCACCATGTCGATCTCGTCGGCCCCGGCCGCGACCGCCGCCCCGGTGTCGGCGAGCTTCACCGCCAGTGGCGCCTGCCCGGACGGGAACGCGGTCGCCACGCTGGCCAGGTGGACGCCGGAACCGGCCAGCGCCTCGGCCGCCACCGGGACCATCGCGGGGTAGACACAGACGGCGGCGACCGCCGGGCAGGACGGGTCGGCCGGGTCCGGCCGCTGCGCCTTGGCGCTCAACGCGCGCACCTTGCCCGGGGTGTCGGCGCCCTCCAAGGTGGTCAGGTCGACCATGCGGATCGCCAGGTCGATCGCCCACGCCTTGGCGGTGGTCTTGATCGACCGGGTGCCGAGCATGGCCGCCCGCTGCTCCGCGCCGACCTGGTCGACGCCGGGCAGCCCGTGCAGGAAGGTACGCAGCGTCGCCTCGGACCGTCCCAGCTCGGAAAGGTCGGACGCCGCCGACGTCGTTGTCGCCGTCATGGCGGCAAGTCTACGCACCCGCGCGTCGATGTGATCTTGGTCACCGGCCGGACCGGACTGCCAGACTTCACCGCCCGGTCGAGCCAGCGACATCCGTTGTTGGCACCGAACCCCCACCGTCCTCGGCGTGCGAGCAGTGCACTTCACCGATACCTACCTGCCCCGTCGAGACGGGGTGGTCAGCTCGATCCGCACCCTGGTGCGGGCGCTGGCCCACCGGGGACATCCCGGCCTGACCGTCGTGCCCCGGCACCCCGAGCAGGCCGGCGAACCCGACCTGATGCGGCTGCGGGCCGTGCCCTGCGGCGTCGCCGACCTGCGGCTCTCGCCCTGGTTGCTGCACGGCGCCAGCGCGACCGGCACCATCGCCGAAATCGCCGCCACCGGCCCCGAGATCGTGCACGTGCACACCCCCGGCCCGGTCGGACTGCTCGGCGTGCTGACCGCCCGTCGGCTCGGACTGCCCCTGGTCCAGACGTACCACACCGACCTGCACGCGTACGTCGACGCGTACCGGGTGCCGACCAGGGCGCTGCGCGGTGCCGTCCGCCTCTACGCCCACCGGCTCGGCGTACCCCGGCCACCGGCGGCAACCCACCGCCAGGCGGCGCTGGACGCCACCAACTCGCTCCTGCTCGGGGGTGCCGACGCGGTGGTGGTGCCGACCCGGGCCGTGCTCGACCGGGTCAGCCTTCCCGTCCCCGCCGACCGGGTCTTCCTCGTCCCGACCGGCGTCGGCGCCCGCCGGACCAGCCCGGCGGAGGTCGCCGCGTTCCGGGCCACCCACGCGCTCGCCCCGACCGACAAGGTGGTCCTCTTTGTCGGCCGGGTCAACCGGGAGAAGGGCGTCGACCTCCTGATCAACGCCTTCGCCGAACTGCTCGCCGACTGCCCCCGGGCCCGGCTGGTGCTGGTCGGCGCGATCTACGAACCCCGCTGGCTCACCGAACTGCTCCGCAGCGTCGGACCGGCGGTGGCCGGGCGGGTCAACGTGATCGGGCAGCAACCGCCGAGCGTGGTGGCCGCCGCGTACGGGGCCGCCGACGTGCTCGCCTTCCCCTCCGGCACCGACACCCAGGCGCTCGTGTTGCAGGAGGCCGCCCTGGCCGGCGTACCCGCCGTGCTGGTCGACCCGGTGCTGCACCGGCACGGCCCGCTGGCCGGAGCCGCGGACTGCGCCGCCCCGACCCCGACCGGCTTCGCCGCCGCCCTGCTCCGTCTGCTCAGCGACCCGGCCGCCGCCCGGCGACTCGGTCAACTCGCCGCCGACCGGGCCGCCGAACACACCCCCGAGCGGTACGCCGAGGCCATCTGCGACGTCTACGCGCACGCCGCCCGCAGGCAGGCGGGCTGGTCAGCTCGACCGGGGCCGGCCCAGCCGGTCGGCGCATTCGGTAGGTTGAACGATCGTGGACGTACTCGTCGTTGATCATCCTGTCGCCCAGACGCGGCTCACCGCAATGCGCGATGCCCGTACCGACGCGGCGTCGTTCCGCGCCGCCCTGCACGAACTCACCACCACCCTGGTGTACGAGGCCGCGCGTTCCTTCCCGATCGAGCGGTACCCGATCCAGACCCCGGTCGCCCAGACCGACGGCATCCGGCTGGCCAACCCGCCGCTGCTGGTCCCGGTGCTCCGGGCCGGTCTCGGCATGGCCGACTCGGCGCTCGCCCTGTTGCCCGAGTCGTCCATGGGCTTCGTCGGGCTGGCCCGCGACGAGCACACCTTCGAGCCGCGCGCGTACATGGAGTCGCTGCCCCGCGACCTGACCGGCCGCCCGGTGCTGGTGCTCGACCCGATGCTCGCTACCGGCGGCTCGCTGGAGCACTGCTGCCGGCTGCTCGCCGACCGTGGCTGCACCGACATCACCGTGATCTGCGTGCTCGCGGCCCCCGACGGCATCGCCCGGCTGGAGCGCTCCGGTCTGCCGCTGCGCCTGGTCACCGCCGCCATCGACGAGCAGCTCGACGAGCGCAAGTTCATCGTGCCCGGCCTCGGCGACGCCGGTGACCGCCAGTTCGGCGGCATGCCCCGCTTCTAACTCGAAAATCGAACCGCAGGCAGACGCGCGGCAGCATCCCGCGTAGCGAAGCGGAGCGGGATGGGTGCTTGCCGGGTGGGCGGCTGTTATG
>NZ_JBJDPS010000013.1:25447-179760 GCF_044901685.1 Micromonospora sp. NPDC050397 | reverse complement strand
CGTGAGGGTGGTTTCCGTTCCGGACCTCGAGACGGAGGTGGTTCCCGTGAGGGTGGTTTCCGCTCGGGACCTCGCGATGGTGGTTCCCGTGAGGGTGGTTTCCGTTCCGGACCTCGTGACGGCGGTGGTTCCCGTGAGGGTGGTTTCCGTTCCGGACCTCGTGACGGCGGTGGTTCCCGTGAGGGTGGTTTCCGTTCCGGACCTCGTGACGGCGGTGGTTCCCGTGACGGCGGCTTCCGGTCCGGGCCACGTGAGGGTGGTTTCCGCTCAGGTCCCCGTGAGGGCGGCTTTGGTGGTGACCGGGATTCTCGTGGTGGCTCCCGCGAGGGTGGTTACCGTTCCGGGCCTCGCGATGGTGGTTCCCGTGAGGGTGGTTTCCGTTCCGGGCCGCGCGATGGTGGTTCCCGTGAGGGCGGCTTCCGTTCCGGTCCGCGCGAGGGTGGTTTCGGCGGGGACCGGGACTCCCGGAGCGGTGGATTCAGGCGGGAGCACGACGGATCCCGCCCGGCCCGGGACAACGGGCCACGGGGCGACGACCGGCGTGGGCCGGACCGTGAGGGTGGCTACCGGGGGCGTGGCGAGGCGGGGCCGAACCGGTTCGACCGGGGCTCCGCGCGTGAGGGCGACCAGGCGGCTGCGGACGCGCCCGTACTGCCCGACGATATCGCCGCGACCGATCTGGACGGCGCTGTCCGGGCAGAGCTGCTGTCGCTGACCAAGCCCGTCGCGGAGACGGTGGCGCGGCATCTGGTCGCCACCGGACAACTGATCGACGAGGAACCGGAACTTGCGCTGGCGCACGCCCTCGCGGCTCGACGCCTCGCGTCGAGGATTGCAGCGGTACGGGAAGCGGTGGGGCTGGCCGCGTACCACGCCGGGGAGTGGCAGTCGGCCATTGCCGAGCTGCGTACCTACCACAGGATGAGCGGCAAGCAGACCCACCTTCCCGTACTGGCTGACTGCGAGCGCGCACTGGGACGGCCGGAGCGGGCAATCGACCTCTTCCGGGGAGCCGACCGCGAGTCGATGGATCCCGCCCAGGCGATCGAGTTGCTGATCGTCGCCGCCGGTGCTCGGGGTGACCTGGGCCAGGGCGACGCGGCGGTAGCGATGCTTCAGGTTCGGGAGCTGACCGGTGGTGCGGACGAGCCGTGGGCGGCCCGGCTGCGTTACGCGTACGCGGATGCGCTGCTGGCGGTTGGCCGGCGGGAAGAAGCCCGGGAGTGGTTCGCGCGTGCGGCCGATGCCGATGAGGACTCGGAGACCGACGCCGCCGAGCGTCTGCTCGAACTCGACGGTGTTGTCATCGAGGGCGACGAGGATGTCGAGGGTCAGGACACGGCGGACGCTTCCGACGACGACGATGATGATGATGATGATGATGATGATGATGATGATGACGACGATGATGACGACGATGACGATGACGATGACGATGACGATGACGATGACGATGACGATGATGACGACGATGACGATGATGACGATGACGACGAAGACCGCGACGAGCCTGCTGCGCGTACGGTGACCGGGTCCGAGACCGAGTCGTCCGGCACGGGTTCGGATGACGAGGAGCGGTCGGCAGAGCGAAGCGGACCGACCGGATCGTGACCGCGACCCCGGGACAGCCGCTGGTCGATGCGTACGACCTGGTCATCTTCGATCTGGATGGCGTGCTCTACCTGATCGACCGGCCGATCCCGGGCGCGGTCGAGGCGGTGGCCAGGCTGCACGCCGAGGGGAAGCCGCTGGCGTACGCGACCAACAACGCCTCTCGCCGTCCGGCGGAGGTCGCCGAGCTGCTCGTCGGGATGGGCGTCAACGCTCGACCCGACGAGGTGCTCACCTCCTCCGTCGCGGCTGCGGCAGCGCTTGCCGAGCGTCTGCCGGCGGGCGCGCCGGTCCTGGTCGTCGGGGCGGAGGCGCTCCGGGCCGAGGTGCGTGCGGTCGGGTTGGTGCCGGTGGAGCGGGCTGACCAGTCGCCGGCCGCGGTGGTGCAGGGCTACGGGCCGCAGGTTGGTTGGGTCGACCTCGCCGAGGCGTCGGTGGCGATCCGGGCGGGTGCGCTCTGGATCGCCACCAACACCGACCGCACCTTGCCCAGTCCGCGTGGTCCGCTGCCCGGGAACGGCTCGTTGGTGGCGGCGTTGCGTACGGCGCTCAACCGGGACCCGGACCTCGTCGTCGGCAAGCCGGAACCGGCCTTGTTCGGCACCGCCGCCCGGCAGGCAGGTGCGGAGCGGGCACTGGCGGTCGGGGACCGGTTGGACACCGACATCGAGGGTGCCGGCCGGGCTGGCATGGACAGCCTGCTGGTGCTCACCGGGGTGAGTTCGGCGGCGGATCTGCTGATCGCGCCCGCGTCGACCCGGCCCACGTACGTGGCTCGGGATCTTGGTGGTCTCTTCGACCCCGACGCGGTGGTACGCCTGGACGGGGAGCCGGTCGCCACCGGCGAGCAGGCCGGGGCGGCTGTTGTCGAGTCCGACGGTTGGCGACTGACGCTGGGTACGGAAGCGTCGCTGGCCGGGGATGGGCAGCCGCTCGACGCACTGCGCCTGCTGTGCGCCGTGGCCTGGTCCGGGCAACCGGTCTCCGGGCTACGTCCCGGTTCCGAGTCCGCCGCCGTCGCGCTGCGTCAACTTGGCCTCTCCGGCTGAGTGCGCTCGTCCGGCTGAGTATGCCGTCGGCGCCGGTCGGGCCAGTTGGTCCGGCCGGCGCCGTTTTCGGCCCGCGCTAGAGCAGTTTGCGAAGTTTGAGCAGGTCGAAGGGGTTGGCGTCGACCGACACCCGGCGGGCGGCGAGCGCCCTCGGAACGTCGAGGTGGCCGGCGACCAGGCTCACCAGGTCGTCGCTGGTGGTGGTGAGGGCGATCTTCGCGTCCGGATCGTCGCCGTCGGCGAGGTCGAGCAGCCGACCGTCGCTGATCCGGCCGTGGAAGGCGCAGTCCAGGTCGCTGATCCGGCAGGCCAACGTCCGTTCGAGGTTGACGTGGTCCCGGACCTTGGCCGCGTTCGCGTCCATCCGCGCGGCCAGATCGTGCAACGCCTGTCGGCACTCGTCAACGCTGGCCAATGCCCGTCCTCCTTGTCACCCGCCACGCCACGCCCGTTCCCCGGCACCGTACCGCACCAGGGGGTGACCGGCGCCCGGTAGCGTGACAGCTGATAGTCCGACAGCGGAAGGATTCGGGTATGCAGGACGCGTGGCGGGCCTACCTGGAACTGGCCATGGGCGTGACCGAGTCGTCGAGGAAACGGGCCCAGTCGGTCGCCAGGAAACTGGTCGGTCAGGGCGGCGCCACCGCAGCCCAGCTACAGGCGTTGGCCGAGGAACTGCGGTCCACCGGGCTGGCCAACCGGGAGGCGATGACCAAGCTTGTCCGGTTCGAGGTGGACCGGGCACTCGGTGTGGTCGGACTCGCCACCCAGGAGGAGGTCGCGAGCCTGAACGAGCGGGTCGCCGAGCTCGAGCGGGAACTGCGCGCCACGAAGGCCGCGACGGCGAGTCCGAGCGCCTCAGGTCCGAGCGCCCCGGGGCCGAGCGGTGCCGCGCCCGGCCCCGCCGATCCGGAGACGGCGGCCAGGAAGGCGGTCGCGAAGAAGGCGGTGGCCAAGAAGGCGGTCGCGGCGAGGACCCCGGCCGAGAACGCGGTCGCCGAGCAGGCCGGTGCCAGTGCGGCCGTGGCGAAGAAGGTCGTCGCCAAGAAGACCGCCGCCGCGCTGGGCAAGAAGGCGGCCGCCGAGCAGCCGCCGCCCACGACCGCGAAGAAGATCGCGGTGAAGCGGCTCTCCGCACCGGCGAAGAAGACCGCCGCGAAGAAGGCACCGCCGGCTACCGGATCAGGTGCCGAGTGAGCAGCGGTCCCGTACCCGGACCACCCCGACCCGGCGTACCCGGCGGTTATCGGCCGGCACCACCCCCGGCCGCCCGCCCGACCGACCGGGACGACCAGGACGGCGCCGGCGGTTCCGGGCATCCTGCGGTGGACGCGGCCCTGCACGCTATCGCGAACGCGGCCGACCTGCCCCCGGCGGACCAGATCGCCCAGTACGAAGCCGCGCACCATACTCTGCAGGAGACCCTGGCCACCATCGACCAGGCCTGAAAATCCCCTCTTTTTTCACCGGAGAGCCCTCGCATGGCACGTCGCACCCGGCTTGATGCCGAACTCGTCCGCCGTGGTCTGGCCCGCTCGCGAGAGCAGGCCGCCGCGCTGGTGGAGGCCGGGCGGGTCCAGGTCCGGGGGATGGCCGCCCGGAAGCCGGCGGCCATGGTCGACCCGGCGGACGCGGTCCGCGTGCTCGGCGACGACCCGACCCAGGAGTACGTCTCCCGTGGCGGCCACAAGCTGGCCGGCGCGCTGGCCGCGTTCGGACCGGACGGGCTCTCCGTGACCGGCCGGCGTTGCCTGGACGCGGGCGCCTCCACCGGCGGGTTCACCGACGTGCTGCTCCGCTCCGGTGCCGCCGAGGTGGTGGCGGTCGACGTCGGCTACGGGCAGATCGCCTGGTCGCTGCGGAGCGACGAACGGGTACGCCTGTTCGAGCGGACCAACGTACGGACGTTGACCCCGGAACTCGTCGACGGTGCGGTGGACCTCACCGTGGCCGACCTGTCGTTCATCTCGCTCCGCCTGGTGCTGCCCGCGCTGGCCGGCTGCACCAAGCCCGACGGTGACCTGGCGCTGATGGTCAAGCCGCAGTTCGAGGTGGGGCGGACCCGGGTCGGTCCGGGCGGGGTGGTGCGCGATCCGGAGCTGCGGGCCGAGGCGGTGTTCCACGTCGCCGCCGCCGCGGCGGACCTCGGTCTGGGGCTTGCTGGCGTGGCGGTGAGCCCGCTGCCCGGTCCGAGTGGCAATGTGGAATTCTTCGTCTGGCTGCGTCAGGGTGCGCCCGCCGCCGACGAGCAGCGGGTGCGGTCGGTGGTGTTCGCCGGTCTGGCCGGTGGGCGGGAGTCGACGCAGGAGGAGGTCGGATGAGTCGGACCGCACTGCTCGTCACACACACCGGCCGGCGGCGCAGCACCGAGCATGCGCGTACGGTCGCGGCGGACCTGATCACGGCCGGTTTCGAGGTACGCGTGATCGCCGAGGAGGCGGACGATCTCGACCTGCCGGGCGTGGTGCCGGTGAGCGGTGCGACCGCCGCCGAGGGTGCCGAGATCGTGTTCGCCCTCGGCGGTGACGGCACCTTTCTGCGCGCCGCCGACCTGGCCCGGCCGGCGAAGGCGCCGCTGCTCGGGATCAACCTCGGCAAGGTCGGCTTTCTAGCCGAGGCGGAGATCCACGACCTGGACCTCGCCGTACGGGACGTGGTCAGCCGGGACTACACAGTGGACGAGCGACTGACGCTCGACGTACGGGCCGAGTTCGAGGGCGGCCCGACGATCGAGAGCTGGGCGCTGAACGAGGCGAGTGTGGAGAAGGGCGAGCGGGCCCAGATGCTCGAACTGCTCGTCGACGTCGACGGCCGCCCGTTGTCCCGGTACGGCTGCGACGGGGTGGTCTGCGCCACCCCGACCGGCTCGACCGCGTACGCCTTCTCGGCCGGTGGTCCGGTGGTCTGGCCGGAGGTCGAGGCGCTGCTGCTGGTGCCGATCAGCGCGCACGCGCTGTTCAGCCGGCCGCTGGTCACCGCGCCGACCTCGACCTTCGTGATCACTGTGGACCCGTTCACCACCCTGGCCGTGCTCTGCTGCGACGGCCGGCGGGTCTACGACCTGCCGCCCGGCGCCCGGGTCACGGTGCAGCGCGGTGCCCTGCCGGTGCGGATCGTCCGGCTGCGGCCCCGGCCCTTCACCGACCGGCTGGTGGCCAAGTTCGGGCTTCCGGTGCAGGGCTGGCGCGGCGGTCGCCGCTGACGACCGGATGCGGTGGTTCTGATGAAACAGGCGCTTCGGACTTTCCGGACCTGACTTCGGTGTGGCGGCGGCCGGGCCGTAGCGCCCACTGTCGCTCCTGGGCCGTTTTTTGCCGATGTCGGTGACGCGGTGGCGTGGGTTCGTTACGCGGTGCCGACGGAATGCGGCTCCCGGGGGCGGAGCGGTGTGCGTGGCGGGCCGGAGTGTCCGCGTCGGCGCGTCGGTGCCGGTCGTGACTGTCGGGGTTCGGGCCGCCCGTCGGGTGGTCAAGTGTCGGCCCCCGCCACTACTGTCGGGTGCTGTGCTGGAAGAGCTTCGCATCACCGGGTTGGGCGTCATCGAGGACACCACACTGCCGTTGACCAGCGGCATGAATGTCATTACCGGCGAGACCGGCGCGGGCAAGACGATGGTGGTGACCGGTCTCGGGCTGCTGTTCGGTGGCCGGGCCGACGCTGGGCGGGTGCGCGCCGACCCTGGTCGCGCGATGGTGGAGGGGCGGCTGCGGCTCTCCGAGCCGAGCGCGACGGCCGTACACACCAGGATCGTTGACGCCGGTGGCGAGCCGGACGACGACGGCGCACTGCTGCTCAGCCGCACGGTCACGGTCGAGGGGCGGTCCCGGGCCCACGTCGGCGGCCGGAGCATGCCGGTGGCGATGCTGACCGAGATCGGTGAGCAGGTGGTGGCGGTGCACGGGCAGTCCGACCAGCTACGGCTGCTGCGTCCGGCGGAGCAGCGAGCCTCGCTCGACCGGTTCGGTGGCCCGGAGCACGAGAAACTGCTGGAGGCCCTGCGCGAGACGTACCACGAGTGGCGCCGGGTCGCCGACCACCTGGCCGACCGGCGGCGCAACGCCCGCGAGCGCAACCAGGAGGCGGACCTGCTCCGGCTCGGGCTGGACGAGATCACCCGGGTCGACCCGCAGGCCGGTGAGGACGACGACCTCAAGGAGGAGGCGTCCCGGCTGGAGCACGCCGAGGGGCTGCGCACGGCCGCCCAACTGGCGCACCAGTGTGTCGCCGGCGGGATCGAGCCGTCCGACGACACCCCCGACGTGACCGCGCTGCTCGGCACCGCTCGGCGGACGCTCGAGGCGCAGGCCGGCGTCGACCGTACCCTCGGTGATCTCGCCGGCCGGCTGGCGGAGGTGGCGACCCTGGTCGGCGACGTCTCGGCCGAACTCTCCGGCTACCTCGCCAGCCTGGACGCCGACCCGGCCCGGCTGGAGACGATCTACGAGCGGCGCGCGGCACTTCGGGCGCTGACCCGTAAGTACGCCGACGACGTCGACGGGGTGATCGCCTGGGCGGAGCGGGCCCGGACCCGGTTGTCCGAGCTGGACACCTCCGACGACCTGCTGGAGGAACTGGACCGGGAGCGGCAGCGGCTCGCCGGTGAGGTGGCCGAGTTGGCCGCCCGGCTCTCCTCGGCCCGGCGCGAGGCGGCGGTCCGCTTCGCCGAGCAGGTGAGCGTCGAACTCGCCGGGCTGGCCATGCCGCACGCCCGGATCGAGGTGGCGGTGCTGCCCCGGCCGGTCGGCCGGGCGGAGCCGACGCTGACGGTCAACGGCGCGGAGGTGGGTGTCGGGCCGGACGGTGTCGACGAGGTCGAGTTGCGCCTGTTGGCCCACCCCGGGGCGCCGTCGCTGCCGTTGCAGCGGGGGGCGTCCGGTGGCGAGCTGTCCCGGGTGATGCTCGCCATCGAGGTGGTCTTCGCCGGGTCCGGTGGGCCGCCCACGCTTGTCTTCGACGAGGTCGACGCCGGTGTCGGCGGGCAGGCGGCGGTGGAGATCGGCCGCCGGTTGGCCCGGTTGGCCCGTACCCACCAGGTGCTGGTGGTCACCCACCTGCCGCAGGTGGCGGCCTTCGCGGACCGGCACCTGGTGGTCGCCAAGGACACCGGCGGTGCGGTGACGACCAGTGGTGTGCGGGTGGTGGAGGACACCGAGCGGGCCCGCGAGCTGGCCCGGATGCTGGCAGGTTTGCCGGACTCGGATCTGGGTATCGCCCACGCGGAGGAGTTGCTGGCCGTCGCGGCCAGGGACCGCCGACCATAGCGGGGAAATGTGACTTCTGGCACACCAACCGGGCATAGGGTGTGCTTCGCTCAGCTAACGGCCCGCTTGCCGCCCTGCTCAGGCATGTCGTGACGGAAAGTCGTGCGCGCGCATGCCAGGATGGTCCCGATGCGTCTACCCATCTTGCGCCGGACCCGGACCACGGAACCGGGCATCGTCGTGGGCACCGCCCGCCTCGATCGCCGGACGAAGCGTCTGGTCGGTCGCCTGCGTCCCGGTGAGATCGCGGTGATCGACCACGTCGACCTGGACCGGGTCGCGGCCGACTCGCTGGTCGCGGTCGGGGTCGCCGCCGTACTCAACGCGAAGCCGTCGGTCTCCGGTCGCTACCCCAACCTCGGGCCCGAGGTGCTGGTCAAGGCCGGCATCCCGCTCGTCGACGACCTCGGCGAGGACGTCTTCCAACTGGTTCGCGAGGGTGACACCGTGCGGATCGACGGCAACACCGTCTTCGTCGGGGACGAGCCGGTGGCGCACGGCGGGCGGCAGGACACCGAGACGGTGGCCAAGGCGATGGCCGACGCGCGCGAGGGGCTCTCCGTGCAGTTGGAGGCCTTCGCCGCCAACACGATGGACTACCTCAAACAGGAACGTGACCTGCTGCTCGACGGGGTCGGGCTGCCCGCGATCGAGACCTCGATGCGAGGGCGGCACTGCCTGATCGTGGTGCGCGGCTACGACTACAAGGCCGACCTGGACGTGCTGCGCCCGTACATCCGGGAGTTCAAGCCGGTGCTGATCGGTGTCGACGGGGGCGCGGACGCGCTGGTCGAGGCGGGCTACACCCCCGACATCATCATCGGCGACATGGACTCGGTCACCGACGACGTGCTGCGCTGCGGCGCCGAGGTGATCGTGCACGCGTACCCGGACGGACGGGCGCCGGGGCTGGCCCGGGTGGAGCAGCTCGGCGTCACCGCGACCACCTTCCCGGCCGCCGCCACCAGCGAGGACCTCGCCATGCTGCTCGCCGACGGCAAGGGTGCCTCGCTGATCGTCGCGGTCGGCACCCACGCCACCCTGGTCGAGTTCCTGGACAAGGGACGCGGCGGCATGGCGTCGACGTTCCTGACCCGGCTCAAGGTCGGCGGCAAGATGGTCGACGCCAAGGGCGTCAGCCGGCTCTACCGGCAGAACATCTCCGGGTCGTCGCTGCTGCTGCTGGTCCTCTCGGCGGTGGCCGCGATGGCCTCCGCGGTCGCGGTCTCGACCGTCGGCAAGGCCTATCTCGGGGTGGCCTCCGAGTGGTGGAACAATCTGGTCTTCCAGCTCGGGCAGCTGTTCTAGGCCGTCCACGATCAAGGGGCTGTAAGCGTGATCAATTTCCGGTACCACGTGGTGTCCATCACCGCGGTCTTCCTGGCTCTCGCCATCGGACTGGTGGTCGGCACCGCGGCGCTCAACGGGCCGGTCGCCGACTCACTCAGCGCCAGGGTCAACGAGCTGGGCAAGGACAACCAGATCCTGCGGGAGACCGTCGGCAGCCTGCAGGAGGAGGTGACCCGGGAGGAGGACTACGCCCGGGAATCGGCACCCAGACTGCTCGCCGGCACCCTCACCGGGCGCCGGCTGCTCGTCGTGGCCCTGCCGAGCGGGGAGAAGCACGTCGACGGGGTGATCGAGATGCTCCGGCAGACCGGTGCCACGATCACCGGGCGGATCGAGATCCAGGACAAGTTCGTCAACCCGGACAACAGCGTGGACCTGCTCGGGCTCGCCGAGCGGGCGGCCCGGCCCAGCGTGCCGGCCAACGGCCTGCCCGGCAACAGCAACGGCGTCGAGACCTCCAGCGCCTTCCTGGCCAGTGCCCTGCTCGACCGCCCCGACGGGGTGCCGGTCACCGAGCAGGACCGCCGGTCGGTGCTGGACACGTACAGCAACTCCGGTTACCTCAACGTCGCCGACAAGGTGACCGGGCCGGCGGAGGCCGTCGTCGTGATCAGCGGGCAGCCGTACGTCGACCGCGAGTCCGCGCAGAAGGACCAGGCCGTGGTCACCATGACCGAGCAGTTCGACAAGGCGGTGCCGCTCGTCGTCGCCGGCAGCGGCACCAGCACCGGCAACATCGTCCAGGCGGTCCGGGACGACCCGGCACTGGCCAAGACGATCTCCACCGTCGACCACGCCAACACCGTGCAGGGGCAGGTGGTCGCCGCGCTCGCCACGGTCGAGCAGATCGTCGACAAGAAGGCTGGCCAGTACGGCCTGGGCGCGGGCGCCACCTCGCTGCTGCCGAAGCGGCCCGAGTGAGCGGGCAGCGGAGCGCCGGCCGCCGCTTGGTGGCCGGCGGAGCGGCGTTGGCCGCCCGCGCGGCCCTGCGCCTGGTCAACCGGCTGCCGGTGGCACCGGCCCTGGAACGGACGAACTTCCGTGGCCGCACCGTCACCCTCGCCGGGGGACCGGCCCTCGCCGCCGCCGCCTCGTCGGCCGCCGCGCTCGGGGCGCCGAGCCGCCCGGCCGCCGCGGCGGCGCTGGTCGCCGGGATCGGCTCCGGCGCGGTCGGTCTCTACGACGACGTGGTCGGCGCCCGGCCGGAGCAGAAGGCGGCCAAGGGCTTCGCCGGGCACGTCGGCGCGTTGCGGCAGGGGCGGGTCACCAGCGGCCTGGTCAAGGTCGCCGGGGTCGGCGCCGCCGGGCTGGCCGCCGCCGCCCTGCTCGCCGCCGACCCGACCGTACGGTCCCGGCGTCGCCGGGGCGGCCGGCTCGGGCAGGCGACCGACGTGCTGCTCGGCGCCGGGGTGATCGCCGGTACGGCGAACCTGGTCAACCTGCTCGACCTGCGCCCCGGCCGGGCGCTCAAGGCCGGGGTGCTGCTCGGCACCCCGTTGATGCCCGGCCCGACCGGAGGGCTCGCCGCCGGACCGGTCGGCGCCGCCGCCGGACTGCTGCCGGCCGACCTGGACGAGGAGATCATGCTGGGCGACAGCGGCGCGAACGCGCTCGGCGCCCTGCTCGGGGTGGCGCTCGCCGCCCGTACCGGGCCGGTGGGGCGGGCCGGCATCCTGACCGTCCTGGTGGCGCTCACCGCCGCCAGCGAGAAGGTCAGCTTCACCAAGGTCATCCAGAACACCCGGGGGCTGCGCGAGCTGGACGCCCTGGGCCGGCGACCGAACTGACGTGACCGCACCGGCACCCCTCGCCGGCACCGGCCGGGTCGCCGGGGCAGCCGCGCTCATCGCCGTACTCACCGTGGCCAGCCGGTTGGCGGGCTTCGGGCGTACCGGTGTCTTCACCTGGGTCGTCGGCGACACGGACCTCGGCGGGGTCTACGTCGTGGCGAACACGGTCCCGAACATCGTCTTCGAGATCGTCGCCGGTGGGGCGCTCGCCAGTCTGGTCGTACCGCTGCTGGCCGGCGCGGTCGCGGCCGGCGACCGGCGCGCGGTGGCCGAGACCACCGGGGCGCTGCTGACCTGGACGCTGACCCTGCTGGTGCCGCTCGCGGTGCTGGTGGCGCTCTTCGCCGGGCCGATCGTCTCGCTGATCATCGGGGATCCGACCCCGGCCCAGCGTGACGCCGGGGCCGGGATGCTGCGGGTCTTCGCCCCGCAGTTGCCGCTGTACGGGATCGGCATCGTGCTCACCGGGGTGCTCCAGGCCCACCGCCGGTTCGCCTGGCCGGTCCTCGCCCCGCTGCTGTCCAGCCTCACCGTGATCGGCGTCTACCTGATCTTCGGCGCGGTCGAGGGACGCGGCGGGTCGATCGCCGCGACCGGCGCCGGGGGGCAGCTCATCCTGTCCGTCGGCACCACCCTCGGCGTGCTGGTCCTCTCCGGGTGCCTGGTCGTCCCGGTCAGCCGGCTGCGGCTGCGACCCCGACCCGGGTACGGGTTCAGCGCCGAGAACCGCGCCAAGGTCGGTGGGCTCGCGGTCGCCGGGGCGGTGACGCTCACCGGCCAGCAGGTGGCCCTGCTGGTGATGCTCCACCTCGCGGCCAGCGCCCAGGTGAACAACCCGGTGCTGCTCAACCTGGCCCAGACCGTGTACCTGCTGCCCTGGGCGGTGCTGGCGGTGCCGCTGGCGGTGGCCGCGTACCCGACACTGGTGGCCGCGTACGCCCAGCGTGACGAGGAGGCGTTCCGGCGTACCCTCGCCCCGACCGTACGCGGGGTGCTGCTCTTCGGCTGCCTCGGCGCGGCGGCGCTGATCGCCACCGCCGAGCCGGTGGCCCGGTTCTTCTTCCCCGCCGACCCGGCACCCGCCGCGGCGGCGATCGCCGGCTTCGGACCGGGCCTGCTCGGTTACGGCCTGTTCGCCGTCCTCTCCCGGGCCCTGTACGCGCGCGGCGCGAGCCGGTCCGCGGCGGTCACCACGGCCGCCGGATGGCTGACCGTGCCGCTCGTCGCGGTGCTGCTGGCCTGGCTGCTGCCCGACGCCGACCGGCTGCTCGCGGTCACCCTGGCCAACTCGGTCGGCATGCTCGTCCTCGGCGGCCTGCTGGTGCTGGTGGTCGCCCGTCGCGCCGGTCGGCCGGCGGTCGCCGGTCTCACCCGGTCCGGTCTGGTCGGCCTCGCCGCCGGTACGCTCGCCGGTTTCGCCGGCACCCTGGTCGCCCACTGGCTGCCCGGGGTGCTGCCCGGCACCCCGACGAAGGTGGACGCGCTGCTGCAGGGCATGCTGTCCGGAGTTGTTGTGGCGGCGGTGTTCCTCGCCGTGGCCTACCCGCTGGACCGGCACGACGTACGGCCGCTGGTCGGCTCGGTGAGCCGCCGCGTCGGCCGCCTTACGCGCCGGCTGGGGATCGGTGCCGGCCACGGCGGGACCCACCCGGGCCGGGAGGAAGACGAGGAGAAGGTGTCGGGGTGAGCGCGAGGAGCGAGCGTTCCGGGGCGGCGAGCGGCTGGACCGGGTCGGTGGTCCTGCTCATCGCCTCGAGTACCGGCGGCGTCGGCCAGCACGTCGCCTCGCTCACCCGTGGCCTGGTCTCCGGCGGCGCCTCGGTCACCGTCTGCGGGCCGGCGGCCACCGAACAACAGTTCGGCTTCACCGCCGGTGGCGCCCGGTTCGTGCCGATCGAGATCCCGGCCAACCCGACCCCGGCGGACGGGCGGGCGGTCGCCGCGCTGCGCCGGGTGCTCGCCGGCCCGGTGGACCTGGTCCACGCCCACGGGCTGCGCGCCGGCCTGGTGGCGGCGCTGGCGAGGCCACGTCAACCGCTCGTGGTCACCTGGCACAACGCCATCCTCGTCGGCGGGCTGCGCGGCCGGCTCTCCCGGTGGGCGGAACGGATCGTCGCCCGGCGGGCCACGGTCGCCCTCGGCGCCTCCGCCGACCTGGTCGAGCGGGTGGTCGCGCTCGGCGCCACCGACGCCCGGCTGGCACCGGTCGCGGCACCGGAACTGCCCACCCCGCGTCGGGGCAGGACCGCCGTACGGGCCGAGTTCGGGGTGACCCCCGACCAGCCGCTGCTGCTCTCCGTCGGCCGGCTGCACCCGCAGAAGCGGTACGACATCCTGGTCCGGGCGGCGGCGCGGTGGCGTGACCTGGACCCGCCCCCGGTGGTGCTGATCGCCGGCAGCGGCCCGTCCTACCTGCCGCTGGCCGCCGACATCTCGACGGTACGGGCGCCGATCACCCTGCTCGGGCACCGTACCGACGTCGCGGACCTGCTGCTCGGCGCCGATCTGGCCCTGGTCACCAGCGACTGGGAGGCACGTCAACTGTTCGCCCAGGAGGCGTTGCACAGCGGGGTGCCGCTGGTCGCCACCGCCGTCGGTGGTATCCCCGAACTGGTCGGGGACGCGGCCGTACTGGTGCCTCCGGGTGACGTGGACGCGCTCGACCGGGCGGTGCGTGACCTGCTCGCCGACGACGGCCGGCGGGCCGAGCTGAGCCGGCGGGCGCTGGCCCAGTCCCGTACCTGGCCGACCGAGGCCGGCACGGTCGCCGAGGTCAGTGGGATCTACGCCGAACTGGTGCCGGGGGGCGGGCGACTACCCGACACCTCGTCCACCCACGAGCACGGGCGAGGCTGATGCTGCGTCGACTGGTACCGGTGCTGCTGACGGCGGCGGTCGTGGTGTCGGCCGTCGCCGCGCTGGTGGTCCGACCCGCGGTCGGCGCCCCGCAGCGGACCGCCGACTACGTGGTGCTGGCCGGCGTCGCGGGGCTGCGCTGGGAGGACGTCAACCCGGAGACGACACCGAACCTCTGGCGGATGGCGGAGCGGGGCTCGATCGGCTCGCTGTCGGTGCGGTCGGGGCGGACCCCGACCTGTCCGGTCGACGGCTGGCTCACCCTCGGCGCCGGCAACTACGCGGCCTGGGACGGCGAGCCGGTCACCGGGGACTGCGGTCCACCCCAGGTGACCGTGGAGCAGCCGGACGGGATCGGCGCCAACCTGCCCGGGCAGCAGACCGCGGTGCGGTACAACAAGGAACGGCAGCCCTGGGGCGCGATCCCGGGCGCGTTGGCCGAGTCGGTGCGCTGCACCGTCGCGGTCGGCCCCGGTGCGGCGATCGCCGCCGCCCGTCCGTTCGGCCGGGTGGACCGGTACGCCCCGAGCCTGCCGGCCGACCCCGCCGAACTGCTCGCCTCGTGCGTGCTGAGCGTCATCGACCTCGGCGCGGTCACCGGGGACGACCCGGTCGTACGCGCCGCCGCCGCCCGCCACGCGGACACCGCGCTGGCCCGGGTGCTGGCCGCCCGCCCGCCGAGTTCGCTGGTGATCCTGGCCGGCATCTCGGACACCGACCAGACGTCCCGGCTGCACGTCGCGGTCGCCGACGGACCCGGCTGGTCCGAGGGCTGGTTGACCTCGTCCGGCACCGGCCGCGACGGTTACGTACAACTGATCGACCTGGCGCCGACCGCGCTGGCGGCGGTCGGCCGGCCGATGCCGGACCGGCTCTTCCTCGGGCAGGCGGCGACCAGCGTGCCCGGCCGACCGGCCGACCTGGCCACGGCGATCGCCCAACCGGCCGACGCGGACCGGGAGGCGGGCGCGCAGCGGCACGTGGCGAGCTGGTTCTTCGCCCTGCTCGCCGGCTTCCAGTGCCTGCTCGCGATCGCGGTGCTGCCACTGCTGCGCCGGGCCCGCCGGCACGCCGGGCCGACCGGCCCCGCACCGGCCTCCCGCCGGGTCGTCGCCGTGGTCGAGGTGCTGCTCATCGCCGCCGCGCTGGCGATCCCCGCCGCCCTGGTCGCCGACGTGGTGCCGTGGTGGCGGGCGGACCAGGGTGGCTTCTACTTCGCCCTGGTCACCCTGACCGTCCTCGCGATCGCCACCGCCGGCGTCCGGCTCGCCCGGATCTACCGGCGGACGCTCGGGCCGATGGGCAGCGTCGCCGGGTTGGCCGCCCTGGTCGTCGGGGTGGACGTGGTGACCGGGGCAAGCCTGCAGCTCAACGGGGTGGCCGGCTACTCGGCCCTGGAGGGCGGCCGGTACGCCGGGCTCGGCACGGTCGGGCTCGGGGTGTTCGTCGCCGGGACGCTGCTGGTGGCCGGCTGCCTGGCGCAGCAGGTACGCCGTAGCTGGCGGCCGGCGGTGGTGGTCCTCGTCGGCGGCATCGGTGTGATCGTCACCGGCAGCCCGTACCTGGGCGCGGACTCGGTCGGGGCGGTCGCGCTCACCGCCGGGGTCTGCGTCGCGGCGGCGATGAGCACCGGAGGCTGGCTGACGCTGGGCCGGCTGGCCTGGGCGACCATCGCCGGGCTCGCGGTGACCGTCGGCTTCGCCGTGCTCGACATGCGTCGTCCCACCGGCCAGCAGGGCAGTCTGGGCCGGTTCCTCGGCGCGATCGCCGACGGTACGAGCGGGCTGACCGTGCACCGTTCCGGCTCGGCGAACCTGGACGCGTTGGTCGGGAGCCCGCTGACCGTGCTCGCCATCGTCGGTGCGGCCCTGGTGTGGTTCGCCCTGTTGCGGCCGTGGGGTGGACTGAAACGGCTGTTCGGGATCTATCCGGCGATCCGTGCCGGTATGGCCGGTCTCACGGTGGCCGCCCTGATCGGCGGGGTGCTCGGTGGCTCCGCCCTGGACGTGGCCGGGGCCGCGGCGGCGCTGACCGTACCGCTGGCGGCGCTGGCCGCGCTGCGGGTGCTCGATCACGCGGCCGACCGTACGCAGCCGGCGGCGGCGCTCGACGCCGGCCTGCTCGCGGACACCGAATCGCCAGCCGAGCCGGAGCCCGACCCGGAGCCGGACCCGGTCGTGGACGCGGAGCCCGGCGTGGAGCCGGGGCAGTCGGCGAAGCCGAAGCCGAAGCCGGGGGAGGCGGCGGCCCGACGGTAGGTGGCACCGGGCAGGGGCCGTCGTACTGGTGTTACCCTGGAATCCCGTGGATCGCGTGATCATTTTTTTGATCAACACGACGGTCTGCACGACCGCAACGGACGACCACGGGAGCAGGCGTTGGCCCCATCAGCACGGACGACCAAGCATATTTTCGTCACCGGGGGCGTCGCCTCCTCGCTAGGCAAGGGCCTCACCGCCTCCAGCCTCGGAAATCTGCTCACGGCTCGCGGTCTACGGGTCGTGATGCAGAAGCTCGACCCGTACCTCAACGTCGACCCGGGCACGATGAACCCGTTCCAGCACGGTGAGGTCTTCGTCACCGACGACGGTGCCGAGACCGACCTCGACGTCGGCCACTACGAGCGGTTCCTCGACCGGGCGCTCTCCGGCAAGGCGAACGTCACCACCGGCCAGATCTACTCCGCGGTCATCGCCAAGGAGCGGCGCGGCGAGTACCTCGGCGACACGGTCCAGGTGATCCCGCACATCACCAACGAGATCAAGGCCCGGATCCGGGCGATGGGCGACCCGGACGAGGACGGCCGTACGCCGGACGTGGTGATCACCGAGGTGGGTGGCACCGTCGGCGACATCGAGTCGCTGCCCTTCCTCGAGGCGATCCGCCAGGTACGCCACGACATCGGCCGGGACAACTGTTTCTACCTGCACGTCTCGCTGGTGCCGTACCTGGCACCGTCGGGTGAGCTGAAGACCAAGCCGACCCAGCACTCGGTGGCGGCGCTGCGCAACATCGGCATCCAGCCGGACGCGATCGTCTGCCGCTCCGACCGGGAGATCCCGGACTCGCTCAAGCACAAGCTGTCGCTCTACTGCGACGTCGACCGGGAGGCGGTCATCGCCGCCCCGGACGCGCCGAGCATCTACGACATCCCAAAGGTCCTGCACAACGAGGGGCTCGACGCGTACGTCGTACGCCGGCTCGGGCTCTCCTTCCGGGACGTGGCCTGGCACGGCTGGGACGACCTGCTCGAGCGCGTGCACCACCCGCACCACACGGTCAAGGTGGCGCTGGTCGGCAAGTACGTCGACCTGCCCGACGCGTACCTGTCGGTGAGCGAGGCGATCCGGGCGGCCGGGTTCGGCCACCGGGCCCGGGTCCAACTGCACTGGGTGCCGAGCGACGAGTGTGTCAGCCCGTCCGGGGCAGCCGCCGCGCTGGCCGGCGTGGACGGCATCGTCATCCCCGGCGGCTTCGGCGTACGCGGGATCGAGGGCAAGATCGGCGCCTCCCGGTACGCCCGGGAGAACGGCATCCCGATCCTCGGCCTCTGCCTCGGCCTCCAGTGCATGACCATCGAGGTGGCCCGCCACCTCGGCGGGCTGGACGGCGCCAACTCGCTCGAGTTCGACGAGCAGGCCAGTCACCCGGTCATCGCCACCATGGCCGACCAGGAGGACATCGTCGCCGGCAAGGGCGACCTGGGCGGCACCATGCGGCTCGGCGCCTACCCGGCCCGGCTGACCGAGGGCTCGATCGTGGCCCAGGCGTACGGCGACACCGAGGTCACCGAGCGGCACCGGCACCGGTACGAGGTGAACAACGCCTATCGGGACGCGCTCACCAAGGCCGGTCTGCGGATCTCCGGCACCTCGCCGGACGGGCGGCTGGTCGAGTTCGTCGAACTCGACCGGGAACTGCACCCGTTCTTCGTGGCCACCCAGGCCCACCCGGAGCTGAAGAGCCGCCCGACCCGCCCGCACCCGCTCTTCGCGGCGTTTGTCGGCGCCGTTGTCGCGTACTCCCACGCGGACCAGCTCCCGGTCGGGCTGACCGCGCCGGCGAGCCAGCCGGAGACCGGGGCCGCCGCCGGCACGGCCGAGCCGGACACCGACGGCGCGACCGAACCGGCGCCCCGGCCGGGCCGGGCGGGGCAGAACGGCGCCGGTCGGTCGGCCCGGGCCAGGTCGGCGTCGTGACCACCACGCCGGGTGAGCACCGGTACGAGGTGAAGAACCGGACCGAGCGTTTCGTCGGCCGGGTCTTCACCGTCGTCACCGACGAGATCGTCATGCCCGACGGTCGGGTCGCGCCCCGCGACTACGTACGGCACATCGGCGCCGTCGGGGTGGTCGCGCTCGACGACGCCGGTCGGGTGGTGCTGATCCGGCAGTACCGGCACGCGGTCGGCCGTACGCTCTGGGAACTGCCGGCCGGCCTGGTCGACGTGGCGGGCGAGGCGCTGCCCGCGGCCGCCCTGCGCGAGCTGGGCGAGGAGGCGGATCTCACCGCCGGGCAGGTCGACCTCCTGATCGACCTGCACCCGTCGCCGGGCGCATCGACCGAGCTGATCCGGGTCTTCCTGGCCCGGCAGCTCGCCGAGGTGCCGGCGGAGCAGCGGCACGAGCGCCGGGACGAGGAGGCGGACCTGGAGGTGGTCCGGGTAGACCTCGACCAGGCGGTGACGATGGCGCTGGCTGGCGAGATCACCAACGCCGCCTGCGTCGCCGGCGTACTCGCCGCCGCCCGCGCCCGCGACGCCGACTGGGCGCCCCTGCGCCCGGCCGACGCACCCCTGCCCGGCTGAAGTGTTAGGAAGGGCCCCCAGTACAACCGAATCCGATAACAAGGGGCCCTTCCTTAACGGCTCGGCGTACGGCTGACACATCGTCATGATCGAACGTCACTGCCTGTCACAATGGCGGCTGCTCGACCCGCCCGGCGGTTCTAGACTTCCGCCGGCGGTACTGGTGGACGCGACGGCAACGGAGCCGGCGCGCGCCGAGCGACCGGGGTGCACCGACCCCGGAAGGAAGGTGTCTCATCGTGAAGGTCGGAATCCCACGCGAGGTCAAGAACCACGAGTACCGCGTGGCGATCACCCCCGCGGGTGTGCACGAGTTCATCCGCGGCGGCCACGAGGTCTTCGTCGAGGCTGGCGCCGGGACCGGTTCGTCGATCACCGACGACGAGTACGCCTCGGCCGGCGCCACGATCCTGGCCACCGCGGACGACGTCTGGGACACCGCCGAGCTGGTCCTCAAGGTCAAGGAACCGATCGCCGAGGAGTACCACCGGATGCGTCCGGGGCAGGTTCTCTTCACCTACCTGCACCTGGCCGCCTCCAAGGAGTGCACCGACGCGCTGCTCGACCGGGGCGTCACCGGCATCGCGTACGAGACGGTGGAGACCGCCGACCGGGCGCTGCCGCTGCTCGCCCCGATGTCCGAGGTAGCCGGCCGGCTCGCCCCGCAGGTCGGCGCGTACCACCTGATGCGCTCCGGCGGTGGGCGCGGCGTACTGATGGGTGGCGTCTCCGGCGTCTACGCGGCGAAGACCGTGGTCATCGGCGCCGGTGTCTCCGGTATGAACGCCGCCGCGATCGCGCTCGGCCTGCAGGCCGAGGTGCTGCTGCTCGACCGCAACGTCAACCGGCTGCGTCAGGCCGACGCGATCTACCGGGGCCACCTGCAGACGGTGGCGTCGAACGCGTACGAGATCGAGCGGGCGGTGCTCGACGCCGACCTGGTGATCGGCGCGGTACTGGTGCCCGGGGCGAAGGCGCCGACGCTCATCTCCAACGAACTGGTCTCCCGGATGAAGCCCGGCAGCGTGCTGGTCGACATCTCGATCGACCAGGGCGGCTGCTTCGAGGACTCGCGTCCGACCACCCACGACAACCCGGTCTACCCGGTGCACAACTCGCTGTTCTACTGCGTGGCGAACATGCCCGGCGCGGTCCCGCACACCAGCACGTACGCGCTGACCAACGTCACCCTGCCGTACGCTCTGGAACTGGCCAACCACGGCTGGCGCGAGGCGCTGCGTCGCGACCCCGCGCTGGCGCTCGGCCTGAACACCCACGACGGCCAGGTCACCTACGGCCCGGTCGCCGAGGCGCACGGCATGAGCAGCGTCGCGCTCGCCGACGTACTGGCCTGAGCCGAGCCGAGCACCCTTACGGCGTCGAGCGGGGCAAGTCGACGGCGTCGAGCGGGGCGACCCGACGGCGTCGAGCGGGGCGACCCGACGGCGTCGAGCGGGGCACTCTGACGGGGTCGAGCCGACCGACGCCGCAGCGGGCGGGAAGGAAGCGGCGCACTGAGCGCAGCACGCCGGCCGGAGGCCGGAGACGGGGCACCACCGTCTCCGGCCCTGCGGCGTGCCGTACGCGGCTACCTCGACCACCTCACCGTCGAACGCGGCCTGTCGCCGCACACGCTGTCGGCGTACCGCCGGGATCTGGACCGCTATTTGGCCGACCTGGCCGGCGCCGCGGTGGCCGACCTGGCCGAGGTCGCCGCCGCCGACATCACCGCCTACGTCGCCCGCCTGCGTGACGGCGACGACCGGCACCCGCCGCTCGCCGCCGCCTCGGCCGCGCGCGCGGCCAGCGCCGTCCGGGGGCTGCACCGGTTCGCGTTGCGGGAGGGGCTGGTCGGCACCGACGCCAGCCGCGACGTCCGACCCGCGGTGCCGACCCGCCGACTACCCCGGGCGCTGGATGTGACCGAGGTGGTCCGGCTGCTGGAAAGCGCCGCACCGGACGGCGAGGCCGGCGGCGCCGACGGCCCCTTGTTCCTGCGCGACCGGGCCCTGCTGGAATTCCTGTACGGCACCGGCGCTCGCATCTCCGAGGCGGTCGGCGCGGTCGTCGACGACCTCGACCTCGGCCTGGACCGGATCGAGCCCACCGCCCCACCGTCCGAACCGGCCGCCGCCACGGCCACGGCCACGGCCACCGCCACGGCCACCGCCGCCGCTGCCACTGTCGCCTTTGCCTCCGTGGCTGGCGGCGCGGCCGTGGCGGCCGGCGCCGAGCGGTACGAGGGCACCGCGACCCTGCACGGCAAGGGAGGACGGACCCGTACCGTTCCGATCGGCGGCTACGCCACCGAAGCGCTACGCGCCTACCTGGTACGCGCCCGGCCGCTGCTGATCGCCAACGGTCGGGGTGGCCACACGGTGTTCCTCAACGCCCGGGGCGGTCCACTGTCCCGGCAGAGCGCCTGGAACATTCTGCGCCGGGCCGCCCAGCGGGCCGGGCTGCCCATCGAGGGGCCGAATGCCGTGTCACCGCACACGTTGCGCCACTCGTACGCCACCCACCTGCTCGACGGCGGGGCCGACGTCCGGGTGGTCCAGGAACTGCTCGGCCACGCCTCGGTGACCACCACCCAGGTCTACACGTTGGTGACAGTGGAGCGGCTGCGCGAGGTGTACGCTACTGCGCACCCGCGAGCCCGAGGCTGACCGGCGGTTCTGCCGTCGGTTCTGCCGCGTCGACACGCCGGCACGGTGCCCGCAGGGGTGACGGGACGTGGCGTACAGTCGGGATCGGCGCGGGCCTCCTGGGGCGGCAATCGAGGTTCGCAGCGGCGCCGCGCGGGACGCCAATCGGCTGGAACGCCGAGCAGTCGTCGGAAGGGGGCGGACAAGGACATGGCTGGCAACGGTGACCGTGCCGAGGCGTGGACCTCCGCGCTCCGCGAACAGCAGTCCGGGTTCGACCTCGGCGCCGAACTCGGCCCGGCGGATCCCGCCGCGTACACCATGCGCAAGCCGATCCCGGAGCCGATGCCGACCGACCGGCACGGGCCGGCGCGGATCCTGGCGCTGGCCAACCAGAAGGGCGGCGTGGGTAAGACCACCACCACCATCAACCTCGGCGCCGCGCTGGCCGAATACGGCCGCAAGGTGCTGCTGGTCGACTTCGACCCGCAGGGCGCCCTCTCGGTGGGACTCGGGGTCAACCCGCACAACCTCGACCTGTCGGTCTACAACCTGCTGATGCAGGACGACGTCACCGCCGAGGACGTCCTGATCAAGACCGACGTGGCCGGGCTGCACCTGCTGCCCGCCAACATCGACCTCTCCGCGGCCGAGATCCAGCTCGTCAACGAGGTCGCCCGGGAGATGGCCCTGGCCCGGGTGCTGCGCAGCATCCGCAAGGAATACGACTTCATCCTGATCGACTGCCAGCCGTCGCTCGGCCTGCTCGCGATCAACGCGCTGACCGTCGCGCACGGGGTGCTCATCCCGTTGGAGTGCGAGTTCTTCAGCCTGCGTGGGGTGGCCCTGCTCCTGGACACGATCGACAAGGTGCGCGAGCGGCTCAACTTCGACCTGGAACTCGAAGGCATCCTCGCCACCATGTACGACAGCCGCACCACCCACTGCCGCCAGGTGTTGCAGCGGGTGGTGGAGGCGTTCGGCGACAAGGTCTACCAGACGGTGATCACCAAGACGGTGAAGTTCCCCGAGTCGACCGTTGCCGGCGCCCCGATCACCACCCTCGACCCCGCCTCTTCGGGCGCGCGCAACTACCGGCAACTGGCCCGTGAGGTGATCGCCCAGCAGGCCGAGCGGTAGCCGGCCGTTGCCCATCCAACCCGTGGACTACGGTCGTCGGGTGACCACCCAGCCCGCCGAGCCGCACCCGGGAGATCCGGCCGAGGCCGCCGGTCCGCCGCTGGTCACCGACAATTCCCCAACCGGTACGCCCGACGCCGTCGCGCCGGAGGGCGCCGCCGCCGACGAGCCGACGACCGGGTTCACCGTACGGCTGGCCAACTTCACCGGCCCGTTCGACCTGCTGCTCCAGTTGATCGGCAAGCACAAACTCGACGTGACCGAAGTTGCCCTGCACCAGGTCACCGACGAGTTCATCGCGTACATCCGGGCCATGGGCGACGACTGGGACCTCGACGAGGCGAGCGAGTTCCTGCTGGTCGCCGCGACCCTGCTCGACCTCAAGGCGGCCCGGCTGCTGCCCGCCGCCGAGGTCGAGGACGAGGAGGACCTGGCCCTGCTCGAAGCGCGGGACCTGCTCTTCGCCCGGCTGCTGCAGTACAAGGCGTTCAAGGAGGCGGCGAGTCACATCGCCGAACTGGACTCGATCGGGGCGCGGCGCTACCCGCGCGCTGTCAGCCTGGAGGACAGGTACGCCCAGGCACTGCCCGACCTGGTCCTCGGCATCGGACCGGAGCGGCTGCTCAAGCTCGCCATCAAGGCGATGACCCCGAAACCCGTACCGGTCGTCTCGATCGCCCACGTCCACGAGGTACGGGTCAGCGTCCGGGAGCACGCCGCGATCCTGCGGGACCGGTTACGCCGGATGGGTACGGCCACGTTCTCGCTGCTCTGCGCCGACTGCGAGTCGACCCTCGAGGTGGTGGCCCGCTTCCTGGCGCTGCTTGAGCTCTACCGTGAGGGACTGGTCGGCTTCACCCAGGTGCAGGCGCTGGGCGAGCTGACCGTACGGTGGACCGGTCCGGCCGACGGCGCCGTGGAGCTCGACATCGACGAGTACGCCGGATCGGCAGCCCCGGCCGAGAAGCCCCCGGTCGAGGGTGTAGGCCCGGCGGAGGATGCTGGCCCTCTCGAGGATGCTGGCCCGGTCGAGGATGCTGGCCGGGTCGACGGGGCGGGGGAGAGCGAGCCTGCGGGCGCGGCGCGGGCGGACGCCGATCCACCGGCGGGATCGGATGATCGGGAGGTTTCCGGTCCGGCTGGTGCTGGTGCTGGTGCCGGTGCCGGTGAGCCGGGCGTCGAGGAAGGGGCCGTACCAGAATGACGAGCGACGAACGTCGGGACGGCCCGGAGTCGCTGGCCGACCAGGCCGCCGCCTGGGTGCCGCCGTGGGCGCGCCAGAACGTGACACCGCCGCAGCGGCAGGCGGAAGTCCCCGCCGAGCCCGCCGAGCCTGTGGGGCGGAGGGAGTCCGTCGAGTCGGCGGAGCCGGGGGAGTCCGTCGGGCAAGCGGCCGTGGTTTCGGTCGGGGCGGGCGAGGCCGATCCGTCGGAGGAACAACCGGCGCCGAGCGCGGCGACCGACCCACCGCCGCCGGCCGCGTCGTCACCCGCAGAGCCACCGGTGGACGGTCCGGTCGGTCGACCCAACGTACCGCCCACGGGGCCGTCGGCGAACGGTCCGGTTGGACGACCCAACGTACCGCCCACGGAGCTACCGGCGGACGGGTCGGCCGAACGGCGCGCCGTCCCCGCCGAGGGGCCCGCGACCCTGGCCCTGGTCGACGACGACGAACTGCGGGCCGCGCTGGAGGCCATCCTGCTGGTGGTCGACGAACCGGTGGCCGAGATCGTCCTGGCGCAGGTGTTGGAGCAGCCGACCGACCGGGTCGCCGGCATGCTGGAGCGGCTGGCCGACGACTACACCTCCGCCGGACACGGCTTTGACCTGCGCCGGGCGGCCGGCGGATGGCGGCTCTACACCCGGCCGGAATACGCGACGTACGTCGAACGGTTCGTTCTCAACGGGCAGGCGGTACGGCTCACCCAGGCGGCGCTGGAGACCTTGGCGGTGGTCGCCTACAAGCAACCGGTGACCCGTTCACGAATCTCGGCCATCCGGGGTGTGAACTGTGACGGGGTGATCCGTACCCTGGTCTCCCGTGGCCTGGTGGAGGAGTGCGGCAGCGAACCGGACAGCGGCGCCTTCCTCTACCGTACGACCACGCTGTTCCTGGAGAAGCTCGGCCTGAACACGGTCGACGAGCTTCCCCCGCTGGCCCCGTTCCTCCCCGACGATCTGGAAGAGATAGCCGATGCCCCGCGATGACAGCCGTACCCGGGTGACCCGCACCACCGGGAGGGCGACCGGTCGAGCGGGTGGCGCTGGCGCCCAATCGGACGAACCGGACATGCGAGACGGTGTCGAGCGGTTGCAGAAGGTGCTCGCCGCCGCCGGTGTCGGCTCCCGGCGCGCGTGCGAAGACCTGATCTTCCGGCGCCGGGTCACCGTCGACGGCAAGGTCGCCCAACTCGGCGACAAGGTCGACCCGACCACCGCGGTGATCTACGTCGACGGTGAACGGCTCGTCACCGACACCCGGCTGGTCTACCTGGCGATGAACAAGCCACGCGGGGTCGTCTCGACCATGGCCGACGAGAAGGGGCGGACCGCGCTCGCCGACTTCCTCGACCGGGTCGAGGAACGGGTCTACCACGTCGGTCGGCTCGACGCCGACAGCGAGGGACTGTTGCTGCTGACCAACGACGGGACCCTCGCACACCGGCTCATGCACCCCTCGTACGGAGTGCAGAAGACGTACCTCTGCGAGGTGGCCGGACCGCTGGCCCGCGCGGCCGGCCGGCGGCTCCTCGCCGGGGTGGAGCTGGAGGACGGCCCGGCGAAGGTCGACTCGTTCAAGCTGGTCGACACCCTCGGCAAGACCGCCCAGATCGAGATCACCCTGCACGAGGGACGCAAGCACATCGTCCGCCGGCTCCTCGACGAGGTGGGCCACCCGGTCTCCCGGCTGGTCCGGACCCAGATCGGGCCGATCCACCTGGGCGACCTGCGCGCCGGACGTACCCGACGGCTGACGAACGCCGAGGTCGCCGCCCTCTTCAAGGCGGTCGGCGACTGACGTTCGGCGTCACCTTCGGCGCGGACTACCCTTGGACACTTCCCCCGTTCGCTGACGAGGCGAAACGGGGCGAGCGCGCGCCCAGCCGGCGCAACCACCCGTACCCCAGGGGTTTGATCCCCCGGCGGCACGGCGGTGCGCGGTGGCGGCCCGCAGGGTGGCGCCCGCCGCCGCCGGCCAGAGCCGCACGCGGGGTGATCAGACCGACGGGGCATGATGGACGACGAAGAGTGCGCACCCCTGTGCGCGGATTGACGCCCGCGCGGCCGGCAAAGGTGGGCCCGTCCGGCAAAACTGGTGAAGGAGGAGCGGTGGCGGAAAAGGTACGGACCGGGCGGTGTGTGGTCGCCGTGGACGGCCCGTCCGGTTCAGGCAAGTCCACCGTCTCCCGACGGTTGGCGAGCTTGCTCGACGCCCGCTACCTCGACACCGGTGCGATGTACCGGGCGGTCACCTGGGCGGTCCTGCGCGCCGAGGTCGACCCGAAGGACGCCGAGGGCGTTGTCAAGATCGCCGGTGAGGTCGACCTCGCGATCGGGGTGGAACCGGACGCGCCGTGGGTCAGCGCCGACGGCGTCGCCATCGACCAGGAGATCCGTGGACCCGAGGTCACCGCGGCGGTCTCCGCCGTGTCGGCGGTGCCGGCCGTCCGGGAACTCCTGGTCGCCATGCAACGCGGCATCATCTCGGCCGCCGAGCGGATCGTCGTCGAAGGCCGGGACATCGGCTCCGTGGTCGCGCCCGACGCCGACCTCAAGGTCTACCTCACCGCCTCGGCCGACGCGCGGGCACAGCGCCGCAGCGCCGAGTACGCCGCCGACGTCGCCGCGACCGCCGCCGACCTCGCCCGTCGGGACCGGCTCGACTCCACCCGCGCGGCCGACCCACTCCAGCAGGCCAGCGACGCGGTCGTGCTCGACACCACGTCGATGGACATCGACCAGGTCGTCGCCCGACTCCGGGACCTGCTCGACGGCAAGGACCTGCTTGACGGCAGGGTCGACGCGTGAACTCCCGGAACACCCGGCACCGTGCCGGGACCACGAAAGTCAACAACACGAAAGTCAACAAGCGGAACGAGGCAGTGGCATGAGCCCGGACGATGGCTGGATCGAGCTGCGAGAGCCCGATCTTGAGATCGAGGAGACCGGGCCCGTACCGGTGGTCGCGGTCGTGGGCCGCCCCAACGTCGGCAAGTCGACCCTGGTCAACCGGATCATCGGCCGCCGGCAGGCGGTCGTGGAGGACATTCCGGGGGTGACCCGGGACCGGGTTCCCTACGACGCCCAGTGGTCCGGACGCCACTTCACCGTGGTCGACACCGGCGGCTGGGAACCCGACGCGCGGGACCGGGCCGGGGCCATCGCCGCCCAGGCCGAGATCGCCGTCGCGACCGCCGACGTCGTCCTCTTCGTGGTCGACGCCGTCGTCGGCTCCACCGACGTCGACGAGGCAGCCGTACGCATGCTCCGGCGCAGCGCCAAGCCGGTGATCCTGATCGCCAACAAGGTCGACAACGCGGCCACCGAGATCGAGGCGACCTCGCTCTGGTCCCTCGGGCTCGGCGAGCCCTTCCCGGTCTCCGCCCTGCACGGTCGGGGCGCCGGTGACCTGCTCGACGCGATCCTCGACGCGCTCCCCGACCCGCCGCCGATCAACGAGAACGCGCCCCGGGGCCCGCGCCGGGTCGCGCTGGTCGGTCGACCGAACGTCGGCAAGTCCAGCCTGCTCAACCGGCTGGCCAAGGAGGACCGGGCGGTGGTCGACTCGGTTGCCGGCACCACCGTCGATCCGGTGGACAGCCTGGTCGAGATCGGTGGCGAGACCTGGCAACTGGTCGACACCGCCGGGCTCCGCAAGCGGGTCGGCAAGGCGAGTGGCACCGAGTACTACGCCAGTCTGCGTACCGCGGGCGCGATCGAGGCGGCCGAGGTCGCGGTCGTCCTGCTCGACGCCGCCGAACCGATCAGCGAGCAGGACCAGCGGGTGCTGTCGATGGTCACCGAGACCGGCCGTGCGCTGGTGATCGCCTTCAACAAGTGGGACCTGGTCGACGCCGACCGCAGGTACTACCTGGACAAGGAGATCGAGCGGGAGCTACGCCGGATCCCGTGGGCGATCCGGGTCAACGTGTCCGCCAAAACCGGCCGCTCCGTGGACCGACTCGCCCCGGCGCTGCGGACCGCCCTGGCGAGCTGGGAGACCCGGGTGCCGACCGGTCAGCTCAACCAGTGGCTCACCGCACTGGTCCAGGCCACCCCGCACCCGGTGCGCGGCGGCCGTGCGCCACGCGTGCTCTTCGCCACCCAGGCGGGCACCCGCCCGCCCCGGTTCGTGCTCTTCACCACCGGACCGCTCGACGCCGGCTACCAGCGCTTCGTCGAGCGCAAGCTGCGTGAGGAGTTCGGCTTCGAGGGCAGCCCGGTCGAGGTGTCGGTCAAGCCGCGCAAAAAGCTCGGCCCAGGTGGTCGGGGCAAGGCACACGGCTGATCCGGTACGCCGTACCGAACGCCCCGCCGCACCGCCCCTGCTCCCACCCACCTCCCCCATCCCCCTATCTTCCTAGGACGGGTTAGGGGGAGTGGGGTGGGCGACCGGGGAGCCGAGCCGCGAGGGGGCTGTGTGCGGGGCCCAACGCGACTGCGCTACTCTGTAGCGGCTGCCGCACCGGGGTACGAAGCGGCAGCAACGGGACGTGGCGCAGTTTGGTAGCGCACTTGACTGGGGGTCAAGGGGTCGTCGGTTCGAATCCGGCCGTCCCGACAGAGTTTCAGCAGGTCAGGGCCTTGGCTCACTTCGGTGAGACAGGGCCTTTTTGCTGCACCGTCTCACAATCCATCACGTACGCCCGTACTGCTGAACTTTGGGGTGCTGGCGTCACCCGAACAGCCCCGTTTCGAGGTGTTCGGCAGCCACCTTCAGGTGGCTGTTGTCGGGGTGGACGTAGACCCGCTTGGCCAGCGTGCCGCCGTCCGCATGGCCGGCCCATGCCGCGAGCACGACGTCAGGTACGCCGACGCCGGCGAGGTAGGTCAGGCAGGCGTGTCGTGCGTCGTACGGCCGGACCTTGCGTACCCCAAGTTTGGCCATCAGCTTGTACGCCCGGCGACGGAGCCAGTCGGTCCGCTGCGGCTGGCCGAGTTCGTCGACCAGGACGTAACCGCTGTCGACGTACGCGTCGCCAGCCTTGAGGCGCTCCTTGTTCTGTCTGGTGTGGAACGCCTTCAACGCCTTCATTACCGTCGCCGGCATCGGCAGGCCTCGTTTGCCTGCCGCCGACTTGGCCTCTTTCTCCTCGATCTCGCCGTCGACGAGCGTCCTCGTGTTGTCGCCGGCCGCAATCGTGCCGGCCTCCCAGTCGATGTCGGACCAGCGCAGCCCGCACACCTCTGCGGGCCGCAGGCCCATCAACGACAGCAGGCAGACGGCGTAGAGCCGTTCGTCTGTGATGCCGGTGAGGAAGATCTTCACCTCCTCTTGAGTCCAAGGTTTCCGGGCGGCCTGTGCTTCGAGAGCAGCCTTGGCTGCGGTCCGGGGGATGGTCACGAACGCTGCGACGTTGCGCACCACGAGCTGGCGGCGCACCGCGACGTTGAGTGCGGTGCGAAGCCGGCCGAGAGTCAGGCGCACTGATCGGACGCCCAGTCCGGTGCCGGGCTTGCCGCCGCGCCTGCGCCCTTCCGTCAGCATCCAGTCGATCAGGGCTTCGATGTCCTCCTCAATGACCTCCTGGATCGGTCTCTCGCCGAGACGAAAGCGGACTGGCAGGAGCGCGTCCCGATAGTTGGCAGCGGTCGCCTTCTCGACGTCGCGAGTGGCTGACTTCAGCCACTCATCGAGGAACTGATTGACCGTGACCTTGCCGGGACGTACGTACGTGCCGCGGTCGGTCTCGTGCTTGATCCGGGCGTACTCCGCCCGGGCTTCCTTCCTCGTGTCGAAGGTGTAGGTCCGCTGGTCTCGTTGTCCGTTCGCTTTCCGGCCGACATCGATGACGAACCGGTAGCGGGTCTTGCCGCTTTTGAGCGTGATCTTCTTGATCGGATCCGAGCTGCTCATGCTGATCTCTGTTCCTTCTGAGGCGAGGGGTTGGGTACCGTTGATAGGTACCTAGAAAAGGTACCAAGATGATTCCGTGGGTGGCTACCGGCACTGCTGAGTGGATGTGGCAAGGTCGACGTACTGTTTCGAACCCGGAGGCGAGGAGTCTCGATGCCGCGACGTCGGAGCGTGGATCCCACCCTGCCGGTACTCCCGGAACGTGAGAAGCGCGACCAACAGGTGAAGATCAGGCTGACTAAGAGCGAGGTTTCCGAGCTCGGCAAGCTACGACCTGATCTGGCGCCCTCGGGCATCGTTGCGTTGCTCGTTGACGATGTGCTCGCTGGTCGCTACCGACCCGACTGGGCCGTGTCGGATGAGGACACCGGCCAGGCCGGTTGACAACGGTAACCATGCCAGGCACGTTCTCGGCCAGGCGTTATAGGAAGCGCTACGGGTAGCGCGATGGGTTGCTGGCACTCAGGTGATGCGACCCCTCTGTTGACGCCGCCCAGAGGATGTCCGTCCGGGTACGGCACCGGCTCGGACGCCTGCCGAAGTGGCAGTGGCGTTCGCCGCGATCGTGTGGAGGTACTCGGCGGCTTGTCGGGCTGCCTGAGCCTGGTGCAGCCTTTCCTGGGCCTCGCGGAGGTTGGCGAGGTTGTCCGCGATCATCGACATGCGCAGTACAAGCTGGAGTGCAGCGGTGGTGTCGTCCTCGCTGGTGAGCCGACCCGCTGCTGCGATGAGTCGAGACATGGCTCGGAGCTGACCTGCGGCGGCGTGCGGGTGGCGGGGGAGCCGCCGATGTGGTTCCCGGGCTGCGTGGTCAAAGATTTCCAAAGCGTCAGTGAGGGACCCGCCGTGACGGCCCTCGAAGGCTCGCGCGGTGGACGCCAGGAGATCGGCTGCGGCGTAGGCGAGGGACGCAATGTGGTCCCCGTCGCTGCTTGGGTCCTCTGCCAGGTGGCGAGCGCTGCGCTCTGCGGCTGCCGTTGCTTCGCGGAAGGCGTCTGCCCGGTGCTGGGCCCCCGAGCGTCTCGCGGCGCCGCGCGGGTGGGTGCCGGGATCCGAGCCCCAGCGCTGTCGGAGTTGGGGGAGGGTGAGGTCCGGTGCGAGTCTGCCGCCGCCGTACCAGACGGTGTCGCCGACGCTGGTGTGGTGGTCGGGGAGTCCGACGGCATAGCCGGTGACCTCGTCCGGGTTCGTGGGGCTGTGCCGGAGCCGTACGACGACACCGCCGGCCTGGAGCCGACTGAGGAAGTCGTCCTCGTCGACGGCGGCCGCTGCTGCGGCGCGTACCTCGCGGCGGAGCCGGTCCCGGGGGATTTCCGGGCGGCCCTGCCGGTGGCTCTTGTTCTGTTCGGCGGCGGTGGGTCGGCGGTGGCTGGTGTGGTCGACTGGGCCGACCTGGTAGAGACCGTAGCGTTGTTCGAGGTCGCGGGCGGCGGTTTGGGCCTTGAGGCGTTCATTCCACGCCCATACGGTCTCGCCGTCCTGCCGCACCAGCGTGGCGACGATGTGGATGTGGTCGTCGGCGTGACGGACCGCGACCCAGCGCACGGCGTCCGGGTCGTCGTGCGGGGCGATGCCGACAGCGGCGACCATCTCGGCGGCGATGTGCGCCCACTGGCTGTCGTTGAGAACGCGGTCGGTGATGTGGTTGCGGACGGAGGCGTGCCAGACGAATTTTTGTGGAGGGTTCCTGCCGGCGCGTACCGGCTGTTCGAGCAGTCTGGCGAGATTTCGGATGTCGTGGTGTCCGGTTGGCCCGGTCGGGGGTTCCAGCAACGGCAGTTGGGCGGGGCCGGACCAGGCGGCGACGAGGTGCGGTTTGACGTGTTCCTCGCTCTTTCCGGGACCGAACAGATAGCGGAGCAGGCCGCCCACGTTCGTGCCGCGGGGATGGATGGCGGGGATCAGTGCAGCCGCCGGTCGATGTCGGCCACGACAGCGTCGAGTTTGTCGAGCGCTTGCACGCACCTCTTGACCGCGTGCGCGAGCCATACGGGTGCCTCGCCCGTCGCGTTGAGTGCGGCGGTCGCCTGGTTGAGGTTGGTGCCGGTACGCGTTACGGCAGTACGTGCGGCGAACAGGTCTCGCTGCATTGCGGCAAGTTCCGTCCGGGTGACACCGGTACCGGAAACCAGGCCGCCGGGACCGGCGGTGCCCCGGGCCGTGGCCAGCGCGGCATTGGCACAGAATCCGGTCGGAGTGAGTCCTGCGCGGGCAGCAGCCTTTACGACATCGCTGTGCTCGGCCTCATCCAGCCGGAGGTTGACCCGCTGTCCTCGACCGGGAAACCGATGACGCCGATCCGCGCCGCGCGGGCTTTGCGCGTCGACCGCTGCCGCCCGTGGTCTGGTGTCCACCTCGTCACCTCCGCTTCGTGGTTCGTGCGCTTGGAACGTCGGTCGGCCGGGTTACCGGAAGCGCTACGGGTAGCGCCGTGCTCAGGCGGTGCGGTTCCGGTTCCGCTTCCGAATCGGGCGATGCGGCGGAAGCAGAGCCTCCGACCGGAAGCGGACTTGCCCGGACTTCCGCCCTGGTAACGGAAGCATCTGTGCACATGGCGGTGCCGATTGGGCGTCCGGTCGCCGGTAGGAAGCGGCCCACGATCGGCACTGCACAACGAACTGGTGGCGGGCGGACTGTCGCTGACGGGTCCGCTTCCGGTCCGGTCGTAGAACCAAAGTGTTGTGAGCCGGCTGCCGAGTTAGCCGGCCGGAGGGCCGGTCGACAGTCTGGACCTCGGCCGTAGCAGCGCTACGGTCTCCACGATGCTGCTCTCGTGCTGACCCCGCTGGGTCAGCGTTCCGCCGGGTTGCCGGACCTGCCGACCGCGCTCGGTCGGTAGGTCCGGTGACCCGTACTACAACTTGCTCCGCCTCACCAACCACCGGGCAGCAGATGGTGCGGTCGTTCCGGGCTGTCGCGTCCGCGTGAACCCTGCGAGTGTCCGGGAAAGCCTGCGAGTGATCTTGCGAGCCGTCCGGATTAGGTTGCGAGTCACCCGTACGCGCAGAGTTGGTCGCCGGGGAACGGCGTCAGCGGAAGGACCGATCGGCCACTGGATCGCCGACGACTGCTGGCGCCCACCCAGCCTGGCACGAACCACCTACCACGACCAACGCGGATTCGGCGGCCCCAGCGTTCCTACAATCGACCGGCATAGCGCCGACCGGCACAGGCGCAGCGCCCGCTGGTTCGCCCGCAACGCCTCGGCGGCTGCGGAATCCTCTGCCAGCGCCACGGCAGCTCCGTCCTCGCCCGCGAGTGGTCACGCCGCATGGATCTGTTCACGGGCACCGTCGCAGGCAGCGCCGAAGCATCCAACTTCTCCATCTCCGACACCGCAACCGATGGCGACACCGCTTAACCCGTGACCGCCGACTACGTGAGACCAACTGCGGTGCGGTCCGACTACCTCGACGCCGGCTTCGCGGAACTTCCACCAGCCTGAACAACGCGACGCAGTCGCGGTGGCTGCGGCCGGGTCGGTCTGTGAGGTCAGCGCTTGCGCGTCGAGGTGGCCCGGCTCGATGAGCTGGTCGTCCGGGTGCACGGGTTGTTGAAGCGGGCTACTTCGTGATCCCACGGGTTCGGGTCCGGAGCGTGGACTTGCGCCTCACTCTCACGAGAGCGCCGACCTGCCGCCACCCGTCGCGGCCGCTCGGTCAGTCCGCGTCAGGATCACCGACCTCGATGTAGTCGCACCGGCGACACTCTAGGTCTGCGGACCGTCCTGACCGACGTGGTAGATCATGCTCATCCCATCGTTGGACGCAGGCTTTGCACGTCACGCAAATCTCGACCCAGGTGCAGTAGCCGCCACCGCCGAGGTGGTCGCCTCGCAATTCGGCTGGCACCTCGAACACGTTGCGGAACCTCGCCCTCCGGCCAAGATGCGCCGTGAAAGGCTCCAGTGTCGAGCAGACGGTGCAGGTCCGCAGCCGCCAACACGGCCCCCGATCGGGACCGGGGCTGTCGACCCAGTCGTGCTGGAACACGTACCTTGGCGTGTCGTCGATGCGGTACGAGCACCGGTGGCACTGCCGGTACCGCCGCTTCCGGCAGGCTGCGAGGCGACCCAGATGTGGTAGTGACTCGACCTCAAGGACCGTCTTCAGTTCGTGGTTGGAGAACCTTGCCTGGGCGACGCGGAGCCGGCACCGTGTGCATCGCTCGATGGTCGTCCTTTCGCAGCCAGTTTGTGAGGTGCTCGCCTCCACCTCGTGGAACCCGAACGCACAGTGCAGGCGACCGTACACCGATAGGGTCATTTGAGCAGCTCCAAATGGATCATCGGTCGTTGACGCATCCGACACATCCGATGGTTGCACCTCCACTGTTGGTCGGCGACGGATGCCAGATGAACACCCCGGTCGGCTCCTCACAGCCGGGAGCCCGAAGCTCACCGTTGAAGACCTGGCTCCTCAAGCCGCGCCCGCCAACGCGAACGCTCAGTCGGACGGCAACGGTGATCGAGCCGAGAACGGCAAGGTAAGCCCGGACACTTCGGCTCGTCGATGTCCGGTCGTACCCAGCGAACCGCTGGTCGGCGCCTTGATCATTCGCAACCTAAAACCGGACGCGACGCGGGCGCCTTCGATCACCGATAGAGCGACGGCATCTCCGGGTTGGTGATCTTGGCGTTTGCCCTCCGGGCTGTCGAGCGGCGGCCTTGGGGAGACGCCGTGCTGCCCGAAGGGTCGACGCGCTTCGCATTCTCCCTGGTCAAGTGGTGCAGGGGGCTACCGTCCTTTGTGGAAATACGGTATCATTACAAGTGCCGGGAGGAATATCCCCAAGCAAGATCCCGACCCTTCCTGGAGGTTCACGTGCCCCGTAAAGCCCCGGTCCGCGAGGAACGGTTCGGCCGCATTCGCTCCGTGCTGCTCCTCGCTCGGCAGGAGATCGTGGCCGCCGTCGAGACGGTGCACCTGAACGCCGTCGACTGCCTCCCGATGCCCGAACTGATCGTGCCGGAAATCGGCGGCTTCAACGTCACGTCGGCCGCTCTGTACGCCAATCTGTTCACCGCAGAGGGCGGCAAGGCCCCGGCGTGGATCACGGCCCGGTCAAGCTGCTCTCGCAGCCCCGCCGTCGTCTCGGCTGTCTACGAGCTTTGCTACTCCTGGTATCAGCTCGTCAACGCCGGCAGTAACCACATCGAATCCACGCCTGTCTGGGCCAACCACATCAACCTCGTGTTGGAAATGTTGCCGGGGCGCATCGATCGGTTGGTCGGCGCGGCGGGGGTGGGAGAGGAACTGCCGACTCGGGACTCGTGCAACTTTTAATGCGGCATCATTACAAAGAAAGGTTGCGATGGTGGTTGCCGTCAAGCAGATCGTCACGTTCCGGTGGCAGTTCTGTGGCGGTGCTGACGAGGACTCTGCCGATGAGGCTCGTGCCTGGGCCAGCGCGCACGGGGTGTGTGCCTAGCGGTGGCGCTTCGTTCGCCATGCGGAGGGTGGCACCTGGGCTCCGGCGATGTGTAGTCGCCCGGCATCCGCAGCTTTCTGGCCTGGTCGTGGGCCGCCGGGGCCAACCGTTCCACTACGACGAGGAATGACGGGCGACCGGGGCATCCACTCTGTCGACCATCGCTATCGCTGTCGCCGTATACGGCCTTGACCTCTCGGCGCTGCGGCCTATGGGTGTCGCTACCACCCGGCCGGCGTCGTTACCAACAACCGCCAGACAGAAGGACTTCCGTGACTGCTCAGGGCAGAAAGACCACGACCGGCCTGGTGCGTGGTGACCGGATACTCATCACTGACGACCCGGCGAAGGCATCGAGACGCACCGGGGGCGACTGGCACCCGAGCCGGGTCAAGATCGGCGCAACCGCCGCAACGGTGCTCGACAAGCAGGCCGTTGCCGGCCGACGCACCCGTTACAACATCGTCACTGACGCCGGCACGGTCCTGGACCTCTCCGGCGGACAGACCTTCCTGCTCGCCCCGCCAGCATCCCCACCCCGGCCCGATGGTCCAACGTCCGACGCCACGACCGTGCTGCCTCACACTGGACTGCGGGCACCGCACGGGCGACTGAGCGCACGGAACCTGCGGCAGCGTGATCTGGGTGGTTCTCGGGTGGCGTTTGATGCCGTGTTGTACCTCGATGATCAGGTCAGTGGCCAGATCGTCAATGCGTACGGGACCGAGACATGGTTCGAGCCTGTCAGCGCTTCGCCGTTCGGCGCGGCCGATCTGGTGGCGTTCGTCGCGCTGTGTCGTGACGAGGACGGCGTGGCCGTCACCGCCGAGACTGTGTTGGACGCGCTGGTGGATGAGCAGGAAGCGGCCAACACCGTGGGTCGGGTGTTGGAGGCGGGCCGGACGCCGATCCGGCTGCTGACTCCGATCCAGCCGGCCGGGCACGGCCACGGCCACGTCAAGGGGCTGCCGTTCGGCGCTGGCGCACCGGCTCGGCGCGGCTGGTGGGGGGCGATCGTGCGGGCGCTCCACCACAAGCGGCCTTTGAACGATGGTGAGATCTACCAGATCTGGACCGGGCAGGCGTGGGAATCGCTCCCCGCGATCGATGACGTGACCAGCGGCGAGCACGAGGGCGGTGCGCGGTGACCGCCCGACAGCCCGACGACGCGGGCGAGCGCATGCCTGTGCCGGCGGACAACCAGTTGGCCACCTACCAGTCCGCGACCTACATCATCCTGACCGCCCTTCGCCCGGACTCCGGGCTGATCATCGGCGGGGTGCGATCGGTCGCCTACGCGGAGATCAACCGGCGTGTGGCCGGCGCAGGGACGCGGGATGCGCTGGTCGCCGTGTACGTCCGCCTGGCCGACGCGCTCGTGCCGGTCGACGTAGAGGCAACCGAACTGTCCAGCGTCAACGGATTCGCCCGGCACCGGGTCCGCACGTGGCTGCAACAGCAGCTGATCAGCCAGTGCGAGGTGGAAACCCCGCTAGAGCAGGAGTGACGGTGTTGGCCCGCGTGGCGTGACGCCGCACGGGCCAACACCGGGGCTCCAGGCCGCTACAACCCGAACCCGGCGTACCGCCAGACGGTCCGCGCCACACAGCGTAGCCGCTGCGGCTACCCGTAGCGCCACCCCACCGCAAACCCCCTGTTCCGTCGTCGCGATCGGCCGTGCCCGTCGTCGCGCGGTCGCTGCTGCTCGCGCGGCCGGCGGCCCGCCGGATGTAACCGGCTTCGACAGAAGGTCTCTTGAAAGGAACCCCTCGATGACCACCGAAACCCACACCGTCGATGACGAGCAGTTCGAGGAGAAGCTGCTGCGTGTCGATCCAGCGACGCTGGTCGTGGGCGCGAATGTGCGCTTGGACCCACGGTTGCGCAAGAGCTACGTGAAGAACATCGCCGAGCGCGGCGTCAAAGAGCCGGTCATCGCCTACCAGGACGACGAACAGCGCCTTGTTGTGCTGCGCGGACAACGCCGGACCCTCGCGGCAGTGCAGGCCAAGCGTCCGTGGGTCCGCGTGTTGGTGGTTGCACAGCCGAACGAAGCCGACCGGCTGACCGACCAGGTCAACGAGAACGACCACCGCGAGCCCCTCACCGTGGCGGAACGTGTGGCCGCCTACGAGCAACTGGCTCTCTGCGGTGTCCCGGCCGGGGAGATCGCCAAGCGGATGTCCGCCCCCCGGCCGGTAGTCGAGAAGGCGCTCCAGATAGCCCGAAGCGCACTCGCTCGGGGGGCCACGCAGCGGTGGGAGTTCCTCACCGTCGACCAGGCCGCGGTGATCGCGGAGTTCGAGGATGACGGGGAGGCGGTCAAGCAACTCGTTGTCGCCGCCCAGCGCGGCGGGTTTGACCACCACGCGCAGCAGTTGCGCGACGCCCGCGCCGACGCTGCGGCAAAGGCCGAAGCCACCGCTGCCCTCACCGCCGCCGGCATCACGGTGGTCGACCCGCCGGGGTGGCACAACGAGACGGTTAAGCGGCTGTCCGAGCTGAAGCAGGGCGAGGAACAGATCACCGAGGACAACCACGCATCCTGCCCCGGCCACGCCGCCTTCCTCGACGACGACTGGGTGGACCCGAACGAGGACGAGTCAGAAGAGGACGAGCCCGAGGACGAGGACGATCCCTGGGGCGAAGACACCGAAGCCGATGAAGGCACGGAGCCCAGTGAGCCGGCTGGCCCGTACCGGGTCTGGCTGCCTGAGTACGTCTGCACCGACTACGCCGCGCACGGGCACACCCTGCGCTCGCGCGGCTACGACTCCGGCACCGGACGCAAGAACGCCGCCGAGATGACCGACCCGGAACGGGAGAAAGCCCGCGCAGAGCGCCGCGACGTGATCCAGTCCAACAAGGCGTGGGACAGCGCCGAGACGGTCCGCCGGGACTGGCTGCGCACCTTTCTCACCCGCAAGAACGCACCGAAGACGGCGGCTGGATTCCTGGCCGGAAGCCTCGCCCGCGCGGACCACGCCATCACCTCGGCGCTCACCGGCGGCAACAGCCTCGGCCATGACCTGCTCGGCCTGCCGGACCAGGCCCCGACGTACGGCCGGCGTGCCACCGCGATGGTCGAACTCGTAGGTAAGGCCAGCGACGACCGCGGCCAGATGATCGCGCTCGGCCTGGTCCTGGCCGCCTATGAAGACGCGACGAGCCGCAACTCGTGGCGCAGGGTCAGCGACAGCACCGCTCGGTACCTGCGCTACCTGGAAGCCAACGGGTACGAGCTGTCGACGGTCGAGTTGCGGGCGTGCGGCGAGGCTCCGCTGCCGGCCGTCGACCAGGCCGCTCCGTCGTCACTCCTGGCATAGCCAACGGTCCACGGCTCCGGCCACCTCGACGGTGGCCGGAGCCGCCGGAGAACGCACCCCAGCCGCCGGCTTCCGGTTGACCTGCCGGCGTGGCAACGGACATCCCCTGCGCCCCTCGAAAACCCGTGGGTGGAAACCATGCTTGAGCAACTTTCCTTGTTCGACCCTGCCTTCTGCCAGCGTTGGCGCGGCGGGAAGCACACCTGGCGGCCGGTGCACGAAGGCGGCTTCGACCGCCGCCGCTACCGCCTGATGCAGATGCCGGAAGCCCCGATCCGCCGTTTTGTCGAGGCGCACCACTACAGCAGGAGTTTCCCGGCTTCCAAAATGTCATTTGGGCTGCTGGAACGGGGGCACTTGGTCGGGGCGGTCGTGCTCGGCGTGCCGATGCACCCGGCCGTGCTGACCAAGCCGTTCCCGACCCTCGGTGCTGACCGGGCTGCGGAAATCTCTCGTTTGATCTTGCTCGATGTCGTGCCGTCCAACGCGGAGAGCTGGCTCCTAGGGCAACTGTTCCGCCTCGCCGCCGGGCACGGCCTCCGAGGACTGGTCGCCTTCTCCGACCCGATGCCTCGAATCCTCGGCGGCGAACTGCTCATGCCTGGGCACGTTGGGCACATCTACCGCGTAACTCGCGGACGGTACCTGGGGCGGGGGACCGCCAGGACGATCACGATTTTGCCGGACGGCACGGTATTGCCGGCCAGGGCCGCGCAGAAGGTGCGCGCCGAGGAACGCGGGGCGCAGGGTGTACGGGCTCGCCTGACGGCGCTGGGCGCTCGACCCTTGCCGGAAACGGTAACCGAGTACGCGCGGGCGGGATACGACCTGACCCCAGCGGAATGGCTGGAGCTTGCCCTGGTCCAGATCGGCGCGCGGCGGGTTCGCCACTGCGGCTGCCATCGCTTCGCCTGGCCGGTCGGGGACCGGGGATGGCGGCGACGCTGCCCGATCGGGCTGACCGAACTGCCCTACCCGCTCGCCACGGACCCGGCGGTGATCCTGTGAACCTGCGCACCGAGGCGGACCTGCTCCTCACCCTGGAACGCGGCTGCTACAGCCTTCCCGAGTTGTACCGGCTGGCTGAGCAGGCCGGACTGGCGGACCGGAACGGCGGGCGGTGGATTATCCAGGACGGGCAGGCCCAGTTCAAGAGGCGGCTGCGGTCGGCGCTGCAAACCCTCAAGCGGCAGGGCCAGGCGCGGCCCGCCGGCACGGGGAAGGCCGCCTGGCTGATCGAGGGCTCTACCGCCAGGCCGCGCCGGGCGCTGCTGATCTGGCTGCCGGGCGATCCGTCGGGCGTCGAGCTGGTTCTCGGCGCGGCGGCCACCGTGCTCGCTCAGGCGGACGAGCCGATCGACCTGGTCGTCGCGGACCCGCCCTGGGCACTGGGCCGGGGCGACCACCGGTCGGCTTACCGGCGCACCTACGGCCGGGACCACTCCCAGGTGGTCGCGGGCTACGTGGACGTTGACCCGGCCGAGTACGCGGAGTTCACCGCCGAGTGGATCACGGCGGCCAGCGTGGCGCTTCGCCCCGGCGGCTACCTCGCCGTGGTCACCGGCGCCCAGCAGGCCGCCCGGGTCCAGGTGACGGCAGAGGACGCAGGGCTGACCTACGTCAACTCCATCGCAATCGCGCGACGCTTCGGTCTCTACACACGCCGCCGCTTCGTCCACCAGCACCACCGGGTGACGCTGCTGACCAAGGGGCCGCTCAACACACCCGACCGGGTATTCCACCTACCACCGGAGATGCCCCGAGGCCGCACCGGCCACATCTACGCGGCCGACCTGTGGACCGACATTCCCGAGCAGCGTCGCCGGAACCTCCTGCGCTACGACAACGCGCTGCACCCGACGCTGGTGTCCCGGCTGATCCGCGCCACGACCGACCCCGAAGACCTGGTAGCCGACCCGTTCCTCGGCTCGGGAACCACCGCCATCGCCGCCCTCCAGGACGGGCGACGCTTCTACGGCGGGGACCTGAACATCGAGAGCCTGCGCTTCACCATGGCGCGCATCCTCGCCGAGGTCATCCCGGCCATCCGCCCGGAGATCGAGCAACTTGCGCTCTTTGACACCCCGACCGGAGCGCCGGCATGACCACCGACGCGATCACCCTCGCCAACGACACCTCCTGCGGCCTCGTCCCTCAACCGGCCGCAGACCCGCTGGCGTCGCTGCACGAGCGAGACCTGACGCAGTGGCCACCGCGACCCACAGTGGAGGAACGCCGCGCCCGCTGGGAGGCGCACGTCGCCCGGTTCGGCCTCGGCCCGGACCGTTGGGACACCCCTTGGGGGCCGGTGACGCCCTGGACCATCAGCGAGTTCCATCCCGATGCCGCCCGCCGGACCGTCTTCTATCTCGGTGTCGGACACCCCAACCGCTTGAACGAATCCCCGGTACCGCTGTTCATCTCCGCGACCACCCTGGCCCGCTACCGGCGGCGCGGCGACGACTTCCCGGTGCGAATGAACGAGGCGCCGTGGGCCGGCGACTCTGGCGCCTACGCGGCCCTGATCCTGCGAGCCGACCCGGACGGTCACCCCTGGTTCCTGCACCCGGAGGAGTACGGGGCCATGTGGACCCGCTTCCAGGAAGACGTTGGGCCGCCGGACATTGTCGGCATCCAGGACTGGCCATGCGAGCCGCAATGCTTGCGCCGGACCGGTGCCACGGTGCGCCAGCACCAGGAAGCCACCCTGACCAACTACCTGTACCTGGCCGAGGAGTTTCCGCACATACCGTGGCTGCCGACGTTGCAGGGCTGGCACCGGTGGGAGTACATCGAGCACTACCGCATGTACCAGGCCGCAGGAATCGACCTGAGGGGGATGCGGGTCGGCGTCGGCAGCCTGTGCCGGCGCGGCTCCCAACGGGACGTTGCCCGCGTCTTGGGCACTCTGGCTCCACTGGGCATGAGGATGCACGGCTTCGGCGTATCGATCAACGCGCTACGCCTCGTCGGCCCGCTGCTCGCCAGCTCGGATAGCCAAGCCTGGTCCGCGACCGCCCGGCACGAGAACATCCGCCTGCCAGGGTGCACCCACCTGAGCCGCCCGGACCCCCTGACCGGCCACCGGGCACCCACCGACTGCCGCAACTGCTTCCGCTACGCCTTGTCGTACCGCGAGGAGGTGATGGACGCCCTCCGCTACGCCGCACGCACCGAGCCCGACCGCTCCGCACCACTGACCGGCCCGCCGGCCGACCGGACCGGTGTCACCGTGAGGAGCAGGCGCCGCACCGACTCGACCCGGCGTCTCCGCATCCGCCCGCAGCATCCCGATCAACTCACGCTGTTCGATGACGCGCCCACCCAATCCGACTGAATGCGGTATGATTACAAGTTGTGATCGGTTTGGCCGAACGCTTACCGGTGCCCGACGTCAAACCCCTGGGAGTGCTTCATGGCAACGCGATCCATCCCTGCTGCCCATCGCCACAGGGCGGACCCCGCCGTCGGCGGCCCGCTCGCTGGTTGCCCGGTGACGGGCACTCCACCACCGGCATCGGAGAGGTGGTTGCACCTGTCGACCGGGGCGGCTGGCCTGATCAGCATTCGCCCTCATCACGACAACGGCCCGATCGCTGGTCGCGTGTTCAGGTTGTTGGAGGCGACCACGCCGGAGCCGCTACCGGAAGGGCATCCCTTCGCAGAACGTACGGCCGAGGACGTGGAAGCGGTGCTGAGCGGGCTCGGTTGGCACGTCATCAGCCGCGCTGCCGCTGCCGCCGAGTTGCATGCCGCCGGATACCGGCTCGACATCCGCCGGGCCGCCGGGCACCTGCTCTACGCCGACGGCGCCGACGACAGCACCTGGCGAACACACTCCTCCGGGTACTGCCTGAAGGCGTTCGCCGCGCCGATCCGCCGCGAACCCGCCCAGCCGCCGGAACGCTGAGCGGCGGCGTGGCCCCGGCCGTCCGCCGTGACGAGCTACCGCTCGGCTATGGAGGCGCGGCGAGCCGGCAACCGTACACCGGGCGCGTTACCCGTAGCGCTGCCGATAACCCGTAACTCCCACGATGGGCCGGATGATCACCGACTGGTGGAGCCTCATCCGACCCGTAGACGCAGCGGTTCCGGCCGGTGGAGGCAACCCGCCGGCCGGAACCTTGATCGGACAACGGAGGTCCGACCGATGACAGACCTTACGGCCCGCCCTACGCCGGCACCGCCGCTGCTCCCTACCGCCTCGATCCGACTGCTCCCGGTAGAACTGGTGCGCGAGCAGTTCCCGATGGGAGGTCTGGCGGCATGAGTGCTGACCTGACTGACCTGGCCCGGAGCGACCGGCGAGTGGCCCGCGAGCTGGCTACGGCGCAGCGGGACCGCTTGGGCGATGAGCAGCGGATCCGTAACGAGGACGCGGCGGCGGATCGGAAACTGCGCGTGCAGGAGGGGCGCTTGCGCCTGGATGACCAGCGTGAGCAGCAGAACGCGGCCCGCGCCGAGCGTCGACGACTGGAGCAGGAAGCCGCGCGGGAGACGAGGCGCAAGCGACGCCAGGCTCGCCGGCAGGAGACGGCGGCCTGGTACGCGCGCCGGGTGGAGTACGTGCGGAGCAACGCCGCTGCGGTCTACTCCGGCCTGATCTACGGCCTGGCCGTGGCCGGCGCCGTGTATGGCCAGGTCGATGCTGCCAGGGCCAACGGTCTGCCCACCCCCATCGGGGTGGTGGCCGCGATCGCGATCGAGGGCACCGGTCTCGCGATGGCGCTCACCGCCCAGCAGCAGCGCCTGGCAGGTGAACGTGCGCTCGCTGCCCGGTCGTTGATCTGGATCTGTACGGCTGCGGCGGTGGCGATCAACGCCATAGGCCATCACGCCGACCCGATCAAGGCGATCGGGCTGTCGTTCCTGTCGGCGCTCGGGATCATCGTCTACGAGGTCCGCAGCGGGGCGAAGCACCGGCCCGCGCTGCGGGACCGGGGGATGCTTCCGCCTCCACCGGAGCGGTTCGGATGGCGACGGTGGTTGGTGGCCCCGCGCTCTACCTTCGCTGCCTGGAAGCTTGACGTGCTCGACCGGCTCAACCCTGGCGCGGCTGCCCTGGTCGCGCGTGCCGAGGCCGCCCGCGCGGAGCGCCTCCGGCTGGCTGCCGCCGAGGAGGAACGCAAGCGCCGACAAGCCATCGCTGCCGAGGTCAGCAAGCGGGCGCGCACCGTCGCCCGGAAGGCCGCCCGTAAAGGACAGGCCGGTCCCGCGCTCGGGGCGCTGCTCCATCTCGCGCAGACCGGCACGCCGGTACCGTCACCGGCGCTGCCGTGGCAGGCGCACAAGGAAGCGGAGGCGGCGCAGGACGCTGCCCGCGCTGCCCGTGCGGCACTGGAGGAGGCGGAAGCACGTGCGGCGGCGGAAACGACGAGCCGTGCGGAGGCGGAAGCGGAAACCCGGGCGGCTCGACTGACTGCGGAGGCGGAAGCAAGGCGGCGAGCGGAAGCGGAAGCACAGGCGGAACATGAAGCGGCCCGGCGGGCGGAAGCCGAGGAGGCGGCAGCGCAGGCCCGAGCGGAAGCGGAACGGACGGCACGCGGTCATGGACAGGCGGCAGCGGAAGCGCAGGAATGGCGGCGACGGGGCGAGCAGGCGGAAGCGGCGGCTGCCGACTCCCGCCGCAAGGCCACCGAGCAGGCGCGGCGCCGGCAGGATCTGGAGGTGCGGGCAGCAAGCGCTGAGCGTGCCCTCGCCGACGAGCAGCAGCGCCGCGAAAGCGTGGAAGAGCAGCTTCGGCAGCTCGTTGAGCGGATGTCGCCGCGCCGTCAGCGGAAGGCGTCGACCACGCCAGCGGGTGAGCCGTTGATGTTCGAGGGGCAGCCGCTGCCAGAGGTTGAGCGGATCAGCCCGGCCACCGTCCTGGCGGTGCTCGAAGCACAGCGCGACCACCCGAACGCGAAGCAGCAGGACATCGCGAGCCTGGCGGGGGTCACCGATCGGACCGTCAGGACCGTGCTCTCGGCCGCGTCGCGGCGGGAACCTGCCACGGTCAGCGCCTGACCGAACAGCAACGCACCAGCGCGCCTCCCGGTTCTCGGCAGACCGGGAGGCGCGCTGTATCCGGCTGATGGAGTCGCCACCGCATGACGGATGCCGGCTACGCGCGTCCCGAAGGCTCGGACCAGACAGCCAACGCATCCTGCCCTGCTGACACTTCGAGCAATCCCGCCGGACCCCAGACACGGAAGGGCCACTCATGACGCCCATCGACGTGTTCCCGCTCGAAGCGGCGGAAGCATCCTGCGAGGTTGCTGCCGGTACAGTGACCTTCATTCGTGCCGCAAGCCGGTCGACCGCGGCGAGCGGAAGCGGAAGCGGAACAGGTAAACCGGCGGGCGGTCAGACATCCGGCGGACGCGGGATATCAGGGGGGATCGTGGAGCTACGGGTGGTCAAAGGCCGCCTCTGCACGAACCGCCGCGGCGCTGCCGAGTACCTGGACCGCAGCCTGGAAACCATCAACCGGGTCGCCTCGCCCAAGCAACGTGCCGCGACCGGCTGGCGCGAGTCTGTCGATATCGCGGATGGCCAGGAGTGGCACGCGCTCGACGATCTCGACGCCTTCAACATCTCGTACTTCAAGCCCAAGCAGGACGCCCGCCGCGCCCGGGTCCACACGGTCACGCTGGAGGGCGACCCGGACGAACTGATCCCCGCCAAGGACTTCCGGACGACCATCAGAGTCACTGCCGGCACCTGGTCGAAGTACGTGGAAAAGAGCACCCCGGCCTGGCTGGAAGGGCGCGACGGCTACCTGCCCAAACCCGACGAGGAGGAGCCCGGCCGTCGCGGGGTCATCCGCTCGTGGAAGCGCCACCGGGTCGAGACCTGGATCAACAAACGAACCGGCTCGGCGTCGAGTCCGGGCAGGCCCAAGCAGGACACGCAACCGGGCACCGAAGGCTGAACCCGCTACCCGTAGCGCCGCCGTATCCCCTCGTCCCCAACCCCCGGTCCTGCTGCGGCTACACCTAGCAGCGAGACCGCTTCGGGTAGCCCCGGCGCCACCCCGCCATTGGCACCGTCGCTGTATGGCCGACCCACAGGTCGGCACCAGACAGCAGCGGGAGGAACCACCGATGACGACGACCACCACCGCGGCCACCCCTGACTCCCGGGTCTGGACGGAACAGGCGGTGCGTGCCCTCGGCATGACCACCGACGTCGAAACCGCCGGGGAGATCCTCGGCATCGGCCGAACCAAGGCGTACGAACTGGCCAAAAGCGGTGAGTTCCCGGTGCGGATCCTGCGCATCGGCCGGCGCTACCTGGTCAGCGTTCCGGCCCTGCTCAAACTCCTCGACGTCGACTAGCCAGGCCGACTCGGACCATCCGATGATCACCCAAGTGCATGCCCGCGGCACTTTCGTCGGCGCCGCGATCCGCCGCGCTTACGCCGCCCGCGACGTGACCGACCTGGTACCCCAGTTGATCGCCGCCTGGGAAGGCAGCGGTGAGCTGTCCGACCTGGAAGCGACAGCCCGACCCGGCGGCTACGACACCGGGCGCCTGGCCACGATGCTCGCCGAACCACTGAGGGACGTCAACACGCCGCCGCCCCGACCCGTCTGGCGGTGCACGCTCGAACTCGACCCCGCCGAACGGCGGCTCACCACGGGGGAGTGGGCCGCCGCCGTCAGGGACCTCCTCGATGAGGCGGGCCTGGCGCCCCACGGCGACCGTCACGGCGTGCGGTGGATTGCAGTAGCACACGGAGACGCCCGGATCGACATCGTCGCAACCCTCGTACGCCAGGACGGACGGACCGAGCCGGCCCGCGACGGCCGGCGCCGCTGCGTGAACGCCACCCGCAACCTCGAACGCCGGTTCGGGCTCGCACCGCCCCCACCGGAACCGGGCTCGACGCCGCCCAGCACACCACACGCCGCGCCGACTCCGCGCTCCACGCCGCCATCCGTTCGGGAGCGGCTGCGTCGCCAGGTCCGAGCTGCCGCCATCGTCGCCAGCGACGAGGACGATTTCCTCCATCGGCTACGGGCCGCCGGACTACGCGTACGGCTGCGGCGCAGCCGCGCCGACAACAGCGTCACCGGCTACGCCGTCAGCCACCCCACCTCGGCCGGCAGCGATCAACAGCCCTGGTTCGGCGGCGGTCAACTCGCTCCCGAACTGAGCCTGCCGCACCTACGCGGCCGCTGGGCGCAGACACCCCGAACCCCCGAGACACCCGTGCCGACCACCCCGGAGCAGGACCAGCGCCTCTGGCAGCAGGCGGGCGACGCGGTCGCCAACGCCACCAACGACCTCACCCGGTCCCCGGAACCGCTGTCAGCCCAGTCCGCCCACGCAGTCGCCGACCTCCTCACCACCACCGCCGCCGCCTTCCCGGAACCGCGGGCGCAGCGCCTCACGGACGCCGCGGAACTTCTGCACCGCGCGATCGGCGGACGACATCGAGCCCGACCACCAGCCCCGGACGCCCGCGCGATCCGCCTACGGTCCCTCGCCCGGCTGGTCGGGCTGATGGGCTACCTCAGCAACGACCGCAAAAGCGCCGCCGCCGTGCAACTGCTGTACCTCCTGGCCGGCTTCGCCGATAACCTCGCCACCCTTCGACAAGCCCAGCAACGACGAGCCCAAGCCGCCGCTGCCTCCACCGCCGCCGCTTACCTGCACGCCACCGCCCGCGACCACCGCCGGCCGCCGGTTCCACCGGCACCCCCGCGACCGTCACCCGTAACCCCGCCAAAGACGAGCCGGCAACCCACCCGTAGCCGTTCCCGGTAGCGCCGCCGGAAACCCCCGCCCACCAGCGTCACGGATATGGAACCCGAACATCACGATCCCTGGGCAGAGGGCACCCAGCGCGCGATGGAACGCGTCATGGCCCTCGGCGTACTCGTCGAAGCCGGATCGCGGCTGGCCGCCGAGAACGCCCGAAGCAAAGCCAATCGAGCCGAACAGGAGCTTCGCGACGAGGCCCGCCGTGAGCGGGCCGATCGGAAGGCCGAACGGGTCGCAGCAGCGGAGACTTCTCGGCGAACCCGAGAATGGGCGCGTTTCGCCGCGAATGACGGCCAGCTCCGCGACTACCTCGCGGATCTGCCGTTCCAAGAGGTGGCACGGCACTGGGGGCAGGCCGCCCAGCACGCCGACAGCAACTCCACCGCCGCCACCGTACTGGCCGCAGCAGAGGACGAGTTGCGGCGCCGTGCCCCCAGCCTGATCGACTTCTACCACCTCGGGCGCGACACCGGCCTGTCACGCCAGGAGGCGATGGCCAACGCCGCCCGCGGCGTCTGGTCCGGTGCCGGCCCGGCCCGCCCTCACAGCGGGCGGCCACCCACCGCCGGCGCGCTTACCCAGGTCGGCGAGGAACTCGACCAGGAGATCAGTCGACTGGCGGGCACGCTGGACCCGATCGGCAGGGCCCGGTTGCTACGCAACCTCGAAGACACCGGCTGGTCCGCGCAGTCCCTCGCACACATCGAGAGCCTCCTCGACCGTGCCGAGGCTGAGCAGCGCTCAGTGGCCACCACCGCAGGCACACCTGACAACCCCGCCACCGTGCTCGATGAGCACCAGGCCGCCCGCGCCGGTGCCACCGCCGCAGCAGGCCGCGCTGGCGACGCCGCCGCAGACGCCGCCGCGCTCGCCACGGCCGTACCGCCGTCCGAAGCGGCGCGGCTGGCCGCCGAGTCCTTCGCGCTTCCCGCGCTACGGGCCATCACCGCTCACCCAGCCGCCATGCCAGCCCGTACCTCAACCGCACACCCCACCCAGAGGAGGACCAGGTGACCGGCCGCAGCCGCGATGAGGACCTGGCCGGTATGGTCGCCGCCTTGCAGGGCCAGGTCGCCGAACTCACCCAACGTCTCGATCACCAGGCACCCGCCGCGACCACGGACGCGCCGCCGACGCTGCGATTCCCGACGGTCGAAGCCTGGACCGTCGGCCTGTTCTTGCCGATGTTCGCATGGCGTGTCGATGGTCAACGCTGGCACTGGTGCCCGCAGTGGTGGCGCCACGCTGAGGCGATCTGGCGCCTGGAACTGCTCTGGCGTTCCTGGGAGGTCAGCCGTCTCGCGGCCACCGGCATGTCGGGCTGGTCGGTCGAAGTCGACCGGCACATCCACGAGCTGCTCGGTGACGACGGGCCCTTCCGTCAGTGCCGGGCGGCCGACGACGACCGGGCCGCCCGCCACACCGAGCTCTCACCCGCAACCGCTGAGCCCGCCCCTGACGGCTGGTGGGACTGATGAGCCGGGGGAGGGCCATTCGCTTCCTGACCGCTATAAGCCGGTCGCAGATGTCGCCGGTTATCCACAGGTCTTCGCTGGTCTGATGGACGCCGTCCGGGTATGCCGAAAGGATTCGGGGATGAACTACGTCACCGCGTTACAGCGAGCCACCACCCGTCTGGAAGCCCGTGGAGTCGAGGACGAAACCGAAGCTCAGGCCAGCCTGCGACTGGCCTGCCTGGGCCTCGGCTCTCCGGACGTACCGAGTCGGGAGTGGGCCTTGCTTGGCTCCGAGTTGCTCGCCGCACTCACCGAGCTGTACCCCGAACCGACGCCGATCGCCGTCGACGCCACGCACCCCTCGATCGCCTCCATCCCGACGCGTCAGGCGCTGATCCGTCTCGTGGCGGTGCTCGCGAGCGGTTACGACCGGGCGAGTGCCCAGCTGGAACTGCCGGCCCAGCGCCGCTTCGCCTACGCAGCGACAGCGGCTCGCCTAGACAGCGCGGTGCGAGGGTTGACGTGACCTACGGGGACTGGCTACGACGGGCGCACGAAGACCTCACCCGCGCCCAGGCACACCTGCGGTCCGATCCCGCCGTTACCTTCGACGACATCGGTGCGACCGCCTTCGCCCGGCACAGGGTCTACCGCCGGCTGGCCAAACTCGTGGAACTGTTGACTGGCGAGCAGCCCGCCCGTCCCGACATCGATCGTGACACCGTGAACATCGCCTTGCGAATCGACGCAGGGAATAATGCGACACGGCTGTACCTCGGGCTCACCGCCGCAGCCCGCATCGACCCACGAGGTGCGCCGACCGTGGCGCCGATCGGCCGGGTGGGGCGTCACCTTGACCGGGCGGCGGAAGCGGTTGCGGTGGCTGGCGAGATCCTGGCCAGCCACACGCCACCGATGAGAGAGCCGGTGACCCCCGAGGGCATCGCGGTTCGCGCAGGAGCTGGACAGAAAGCCGCCCTGGCCGACATCGCCGCGCTGACCCACGACATGCTGTCCATCGACGAGGGATTTCCCAAGTGGCTATCGAGTAGCCACAGTCTGGCGAGCAACGTGTACGCACCCGTGGCGGATGAAGCACGTTGGGCCAGCGGTGGCCGGCTCGTCCAGCTCATTCGCGAGGTGAGAGCCGAAGCAGGCGATGCTCCATCCCTCTTGCATCTGCTTGAGATGCCGCCGGTATCGGGAACCGGACGGGCAATCACCGAGGGCGCCACCGCACGGAACGCGTTGATCGCCGCACGGGACTGGATGTACCGCAACGGTGACGATGTGCGAGCCGTACACCTGGCCATGGCGACTCGGGTGGGCCTTGCGATTAGTGCGCTTGCGACACCCAATGCAGTCGGGGCGGACTGGCGATCCTGGAGCGCTGCTGCTCACGCTGCGAGCCAGTTGCACGGCACGCCGCCGCACGGCGTAGCCGTCGACGTAGCGCGTGAACTGGGACTCGTCGGGCGATGGGTCCGTCCCGGGACACCGCGCCCAAGCCAGCACAGCCTGACTGGCGCCCGCCTCGAAGCGATGGACAGGCTTGCTGCTGTGCTGCCGTCTGTGGCGGAGGTGCTGAGCGCGGCGGCACAGAAAGCCGCGCGGCGGGGCAATTTCTTTGTAGCCGGTCACCGGGCTCTGGAACGCGCTCCCGGATCGCTGGTGTACCACGCAGTGACGAAGTGGACTGTTGCCCCTCCCGACCACGAGCAGATCTACCGACTGAGGTTGGCCCTCCGCGAAGTCGGTGCCTCGGCGCTCGCCTCTGCACCGCCTCACCTGCCTCGCGTCGCACCGCGTCTGGCCAAGCTTGCTTTCGCTGCGGCTGTCGAGATGGAGCCGAACAGCGTCCGGGGCCTAGCGGCCGACCCGGCAGTGCAGCAGCGCCGTCCCGACCCGGGCCGGAGCAACAGGTCCCACCGGTGATGCTGAACATTGCCCACCGGTTCGAGCCGCGCCGAATCTAGTCCTGTTCATGGTCGACGTGAGCTGCTTCGTGGTGGCATCGGCGACGCTCCAGACCGACCGGACAGGCTGGACGACCCACTACCGGTGGCCGCTGCGACAGCCCCGGTAGCCGGTGAGCCGGCGAACGAGGTCTTCGCCAGCGCTGCGGCCGAACCAGTGGCGGTAGGCGACGCTGTTCGCGTCGTTCCGGTGGTAGTTACCAGTGCGGGCGGAGCCGAGCGGGCGTGGATGAGCAGCAGGGCTCCGTTGCCGGTGTGGTGCGATCCGATCGCGCTGATGAGTCGATGGGCGCTAGCTTGTGCGTCGCTCATCCCGGCCAGCTCTGCGCCGAGCTGACCTGGGGGGACCGCCCGATGCAGGGTGCTGTTGCACAGCAGGAGCGGCCCGTCGTCGAGCGGACAAATGCTCACGTCACCAGCACGGACGCTGGAGGTGAGCAGGACATCGGCGATGCTGCCCGGCAGCGTCTGCTCTCCTCGGTCGCGGCATTGGCGGGCGGCAGTGTGATCGGCGGTGACCTGGGCGAGCTGGCCGGCGCGGATGGTGTAGGCGCGGCAGTCCCCGGCCCACGCGATTTCGAACCGTACGCCGTGGCGGGCCTCCGGTGCCGGATACGCCGAGACGACGACCAGTGAGGCGTCTCCTGCCTGGCTGGGGTGGACTCCGCCGTAGAAGGCGTTGATGGCGGCCCGTGCCGCGTGTAGTCCGGCCGCGGGGGTGGAGTGCAGGGTGACCGTTGCGGCGATGTCAGCCGCCATCTGCGCGGCGGTCGCGGCTTGGGAGTGGCGCCCGATACCGTCCGCGAGCGCCCAGACCGTGATCCCGCTGTTCGGGTCATGGCGCGTGATCACGGCGGTGGTGTCGACGCTCCTGCCCCTGATGCTGCGAGCCTCGGCGGATACGGTGGCGGCTGTTTCACCCGGTGCCTTCGAACTAGAGGGTGTCGATCGAGTGGCTGGTGGCACCGGCACCGGCGCGGCGTCGGGGGCAGGTGCGGACGCCGGTACCTCCGGGGGCGGGTCGGTGCCCCCGGAGGTGTCCGTCCGGGCCTGCCACGCCTCGAAGACGCCGCGCACCACGTCGGTGGAGTCCAGTCCGAGCTGCCCGGCGGCGGCCTCGGCCATCTCTCGGGTGGCGTGCGGGGCGTCGATGAACAGCTCCGCGATGGCCCGATAGGCGCTGATCCTGTCTTCCACGAACCGGGCCGGATCGGTGATCCTCTTGGTGTCGAACAACCGCCTGATCGTGTTTGTCATCTGGACCTGTGCAAGGGGCTGCACAACGCGGACGATCTCGTTGATTGCCGAGGACGGGCCCTTGGCGGCGAGTAGGTCGGCCGGATCCTGGCCCTTCGGCAGGCGAGCGCCGGAGAGGTCGCCAGACCACTTCACGGCGATCGGGTAGGCGCGGTCAACGGCCCGACGGCCAGCGTCGTCGCCATCGAAGGCGAAGATGAGGTGGGCACCGGGCAGGTGCTCCTGGAGCAGGGTGAGTTGCTCGCGGGTGAGGTTGGTGCCGCACGGGGCAACCGCGTACGTCGGTTGGGTATCCGGGATGGCCTCGTGAACGGCAGCCATGTGATGCACAGCGAGCACGTCGGCGGCACCCTCCACGACGAAAACGACAGGGTTACCGACGCCCGGCGGCCGGTGTGCGAGTTGCTGCCCGAGGCCGTACAGCAGCAGGCGCTTCCGGTAGATGGCGGTTTCTGGGCTGTTCATCCACCTGGCCTCGGCGCGGCCGGTCAGGTCGCGAGCCGTGAACCCGACGACCCGGTTGTGGGCATCGGTCACCGGGAACATGAGCCTGTCGCGGAATCGGTCAAGGAGGTGATTACTGGTGCGGTGGATGAACCCCAGACCGGCTGCGGTCACCTCCTCCGGGTTGAATCCGGCCTCCCGCAGGTGGGTGGCCAGTTCTGTCCACCGTCCGGGCGCGTACCCCACCTGCCAGGGCCCGTTCCGGTCCGTCACGGCGGTGATGCCGTGGCTGTCCAGGTAGCTGGCGGCCTTCTTCGAGGTGGGCAGGCGGCTAGCGTAGAAGCTGGCCGCGGTGGCGTTGACCGCGTACAGGCGTTCCGGCGGTGGAGCCGGTTGTTCAGCGGCCATCGTCGGTCTCCTGGTGCCGGTCCAGCGTGGGAGTGGTGTGCGCGGCAGCATCGCGGTCCAGCGACGCGAGGGTGTGGGCGTGCACGAGGTGGTCGAGCGCCCTGAGTTCACCGGCGAGTTGGTCGATTTGCTGTTGGAGGCTGTTGAGCATTGCCTCAATCCAGCGCAGGTCGGCCGAGAGCCGGGATGATTGGTCGCTCATGACGCGTCCCTGCCATCGTCCGGGCTCGGCTGGTTGGTGTCCTTTTGGCCGGCGGCGAGGTTTGCGCGGGCGGTTCGGGTGATGGCTTCGACGCTGGCGGCGGTGTCGGCGCCGATGATGTCGGCGTGTTCGCCGCTGTACCACGGCAGCAGGTCGATCATGGCGGCTCGGGCGCCGGTCGCGAGCAGGAGCGCCCGCCCTCGTTTGAGGGCACGCAGGTCGCCTGGTTCGAGGATTCGTCGCCGTTGGGCGCTGGTGGAGTAGCTGGTGTGGCCGTTGCCGTCCCGGTTGATCGAGGTGACTGCGACGTCGTGGTCGCCGATGAGGCGGGAGACGTCTTCGGCGTGGCGGGCGTCGTCGAGTCCGGCGCCGATGAGTTTGATGGTGGCGGCGCTCCACAGCGCGGTCATGCCCCGTTCGCCCCACACGCCCTGGCCCTGCGCGATGTTCTGGATGATCGTGATCGGGATGATGCCTCGGCCACCGAGGTGGCTGTAGAGCTGCGGAAGGTCAGCGATCTTGCAGATGTTCGCGGCCTCGTCGAGCACCGCCAGCACGGGCGGGTCGATGCGCCCACCAGAGGCTTCGGCATGCACGACGGCCGTACGGAACACGGCGTCGGTGAGGGCGGCGACCAGGGGTGCCGCAGCTCCGGCGCCTTCCTTGCTGAGCAGGTAGAGGGTGTCGCGGGAGGTGGGGAATGTGGTGACGTCGAGGCTGTCGATGTTGCTTGCTGGTGGGGTGACCCAGGCCATGATGTCGGGGTCGGACAGGCAGCGGGCGGCGGTGCGAGCGGTCTCGTAGACCCCGTCTCTGGTTTCCGGGGCGCCACCTTGTCGACCGGCGAGGGATCGTGCGGCCTGCGGATACCCTGCGGCGCGCAGCAGCGTGACCGGTTCGCGGTTGGTCACGTCGGACAGCCAGGCTTGTACGTCGGTGAGGGTTCCGCCGGAGTTGGCGGCGGCCAGGAAGAGGCAGGTGAGCAGATCCCCGGCGGCGAGTGGCCAGAACGGGTCGCTGCTGCCGACGCCCCTGATTTCCTGGATGAAGTGGTCGGCCAGTCGTGCGGCGTCCTCGACCCCGTTGATCGTGGCGAGCGGGTCCCACCAGAAGGCTTGGGGCTGGCGGGTGACCCGCTGGGGGTCGAACGGCCAGACCCGGCCGAGCCGCTGGCGGGCTCGGGCGGTCGCGGCCCACAGGTCGGAGCGGTTGCTCGTGGCGAGCACCGCCCCCGGCGCGTCCAGGATCGGAGGGACGGCCAGGCTGGTCGTCTTGCCCGCCCGGGGCGCCATGACCGCGAGGATGACGTCCTCCCAACTGGACCGAAGTACCGGCCCGCGTCGACGGTTGCCCGTGACGAGCTGTCCGATCGCGATGCCGAGCGCCGCGGCCGGCACCTGCTTCGGGTTATGCCCGGCAAGGCTCGGACGGAGCCGTTGTGCTCGCCGTAGCGCGGTGGCGCCGATGAGTTCGTCGACGTCCTGGGCGCGGGCGAGGGACGGCAGCGGGTCTCCGGCCTGCGGCCGGCGGGCCTGCCACCACGCCCACCCCCAGAAGCTGGGCACGACGATCGCGGCGAGCAGCAGCGCGTAGATGAGCGCTACGAGTAGCGGCGGCACGCCCGGCCACAGGTGCTGCCAGTCGCGGTCGAGTAGCCGGCCTGTGAAGTCCCAGCCGAAGGGCGGGCCGGTGTGCCAGGCGCGCCCGGACACCACGGCGCCGAGGCGTCCGGCCAGCCACGCCAACCAGGCCAATCCTGCTGCGGCGGCGCAGGCACCCAGGATCAGCCACGGCGCTAGGGGGTATCCGCCCGCGCTACCGCGCGGGTAGATCGGTTGCTGACTGCGGATGCCACTCATCGGGCACCTGCCCGCACCGCCGCGTCGGTGTCGTACAGCGACAGCTCATCACCGACCAGGTGCAGCGCGACCGGCATGCCGGCCCGCTCGCCGGTCTTGACGAGGTACTTCCCCCGGCCGGGATGAGTCGCGCCGGGTACCAGGGCTTCCGGGGCGGCCCAGGAGGCGACCATCTCCCGCTCGGGACCGGAGAGGCGGACCATCTGACCGATCCGGTCCAGCTCCCTGCCAGGTAGAGCGGCAAGGATCTTGATGGCGCACCGTTCGGCCATACCCCGGCCCTTGGCTCTGTCCTCGTCAGTGGCGAGCGCGTCGAGGTCGTCCAAGGAGTGGGTCAGCATGATCTGCGCGACGCCGAGGTTGCGGGACAGCCGGGTGAGCGCGTCGGCCGGCTCGACCAGCCCCGGCGCTCCCCGTAGTACCCGCCACAGTTCATCCATCACCGCGAGGTGCCGCCGTCTGGGGGCGAGGCCCTGGTCGGCGAGCACGGCGGCGGCGTCGATGACGGCGTACCCGTAGCTCCAGGTGGAGAGCATCGCGGCGGCGACGAGCTTGTCGCCCGCGGCGGCCACCCGTGAGATGTCGATGCTGACCGCCTTGGCGGACAAGTCGATCGGGGTGGACGTGGCGGAGTCGAAGACGCCGGCGAGAGTGCCCTCGCACAGGAGCCGGAGCGTGGCGACGAGGTCGTCGATGCGGCGGCGGTAGTCGGCCAGAGAGGTGGCTCGCGCCGCAGCGCGGATCGTGTCCGGCCCTTGGTCAAGCACCGCGAGCACGTCGGGGATCACCGGGTCGACGACACGACGCTCTGCCAGCAGGTCCACCACCCGACCGAGGACGACCTCCTCGGTGTTGCTGACCCGACCGCCGTCTCGAACCAGGGTGCACAGGGCGATGAGCAGGGTCAGCCGCCGCCCGCGCACCTCCAGGCGGAGCTGGTCGGCGTCCGCGCCGCTCATCCTCGACAGCGCCGTACCGAGCGGACCGGCGTCGAGCGGGTTGATGCGGTCCATCCCTCTGCCGACCCGGATGACCTGGCCGTCGAGGTGCTGCACCACCCTGGAGTAGTCAGGCTTTGTATCGCCCAGAATCAGAACCTGAGCGCCAGTGGCGGCCATTCCCATGACCAGGCGTTTGGCCAGAGCAGACTTGCCGGCGCCCGGCTGGCCAAGCATGAACATTCCGGTGTTGGTGATCAGCCCGGCGTTCAGCCACTCGAACGGGTCGAGGAGCACGGACTCGCCCCAGAGCTGGTGACGGCCGATTGGCACCCCCAACAAGGGTGAGCCCGAGCCGGCGGTGAACGGGTACAGGCCGGCGGCCTGCACGGTGGTGGCCTGGTACTCGGTGCCGGGCGCCACGTGTACGGCCCGGCCTGCACCCGGTCGACGCCAGCCCCACGAGGGTGCGATGGGGCCGAACAAGGACACGTCAATATCGACAAACGTCATCGGTGATGCTCCTGAAACGAAGGGGGGAAGAGGTCAGTGGGGCCACTGCTGGGCCAGCACCGGCGGGCAGATCCCGGCGGGCAGGGTGACCGCGAAGCCGGCGGCCTGGGAGCGCCATACGCGGCGCAGCCTGACCTTGCAGGTCTCCGCGCGGCTCTCCACGTCGGCGACGGCGCGACCAAGGTCGGCCGGGTCGAGCACGGTGGTCGTCACCCAGAGGCTGATCAGGCCAACGCCGGCTCCGAGCGCTTCTTCTCGCGCGGCTTGCGTGGCCTGCTCGTGGTCGGCGAGATCCCGGGCGGTGGGGTCGAGCTTGCGTGCTCGCCGGTACGCCCCACGGAACTGGGCCGCGTTGACCTGTCGTTCGACCTCACCAGCGGCCTGCGCGGCGGTCAGCGGCCGGTACATCAGCGTGACCCGTTTCGGATGGTCGCCAGGGGCGAGTAGCCGGGCGAGCACGTGATGGGTGACGGGCTGGCGCGGCGCCTCGTGCCACGCCCAGGTCACACTGGTGTTGTCGTCGTGCTCGTACCGGTCTGGGTGCTCCTCGGCGGAAACTGGACCCGCGTTGCTCCAGTCCAGCAGGTCTGCCGCCGTGCCAGGATCGGCGCTGAGCAACCGGGTCACGTCACCGCGGCTGTTCGGGTCGAAGCAGTGCCGCACGGTCCCCGCGATTTCCGTGGCTGTGGCCCTGCCCAGAACCGTCAGCCCGCACGCAGCCAGTGCGTCCTGCAAGCCAGGCAGTGCGCGGTCGACCTCCGTGAGGCATTCCGGCACCGTTTTGGGGCGGGCCGGTGACGCGGCCGGGTCGAACGTGATCGACACGGTCGTCTGCACATCCGCAGCGGCCTGCGGAGCGGCGGTGACGAGTTGTTGAAGCACCCGCACCGCTGCCGCTGGCCCGTCCGGGGCCAGCCGCCCGGTGATGTAGTCCGCCAGTCGGGTACCGGAATCCGGTGCGGTGTCGACGGTGACCGCGACCCACCGCACCATCGGGACATGGCCGAGCCCGGCCAGCCAGCCGCCCCAGTTCGACACCCACGCGGACGCTGCTGTGGGGTCGGCCAACCAGGTGGACTGGGCGGCGCAGCGCAGGGTGACCGTCATGGTCCCCAGCCGGCGATGCCACACCACGCCGTAGACGCCGCCGTGGCCGTCCTCGGCGGACAACAGCACGGTGGGGGCGAGCACGCCCGGCAACTGCCAGGCGTGCTCCTCGGCCGACATCACACCGCCGCGATAGGTCGTTTGACCGCGCGCGGTACCGGCGACCCAGCGAAAGCGCTGCACAAGCGCCTGCGCCAGCGACACACCGTCCCACTGGGCGACGTTGCCGATGATGATGATCAGGCAGACCGGGCCCACCACGGCGGCGGCGGGGAGACTCACCGACACCGTGATCAGGGCGACGGTCATCGCCGCGAAAACCACCATCGTCTGGCCGAAGCCGAGCCCGAACAGGCCCATGGTTCTGGCCCGACGCCATCCGCCGTACGTCCGCGTCTCCCTGACAGAGGAATCAGCGGGCATCTCGATCACCTGTCTTCCGTCGAACGGGCGGCTGTGCTCGCTGCCGACTTGACTGCCGCCCCGGCGACCTGGGCGCCGACGACGACACCGGCGACGACCGGCGCGGCGGGACCTGCGGCGGCCGATGCCCCGACCGCGCCGGCACCCGCAGCGCCCGCACCGGCACCCGCCGCGGCGCTACTGCCGGCGGCCGTCGCGGTCGTGGCGCTACCGGTTGCGGTACTCGAGGTGGCTGCGGTCGTGGTGCCCGCCGACGGGGTGGCGCTCGCGGTGGGAGCCGGGCCGTTGAACGTCGGCGGTGTCGGACGGGGCGTCCCCGAGCCGCTGTCACCGTTGCCGCCGGAGGACGGCGGGTTACGGCGGTCCATGTCCCGGGCGTAGTCCGTCGCGGTTATGCCGGCCGCGCCACGGTTCGAAGCCATCGCGTGCAGACCGGCAGCGCCCGCAGCGGCCAGCATGCCTGCGGAGTTACCGGACTGCTGGACCGCACCCACCGTCCAGTTGAAGAACCGCATCATGGCCGGCAGTGCGACGAGGGTCAGTCCGAGCATGCCGGCGCCGGTGAACCAGGTGGAGATGTCCCGGTTGGCGCGGTCGCCGACGAGCATGAACGCCACCGCGTAGGAGGTGGCGGCGAACGGCTCGTAGAAGGTGAGGGCGAGTAGCCAGCCGAGTACCCGTCGCAGCCAGTTGGACGTAGCAGCGGTGAAGCTGCCGCTGGCAGCGAGTTGCAACATCCCCGCGAGGATGATGATGGCGCCGTTGCGGAACAGCAGCAGCATCGCCTGCATGATGGTCGCGACGAGGACGAACAGCCCCACGACGACCACCAGGAGGTTGCCGATGCCGGGGCCGACCGGAAGCAGCATCAGTTGCATCCGCTCGGCGAGCGCGTTGGTCTTGCAACCAGGGTCCTGCCCGATGCCCGGGGTGCAGTCCATGCCCCAGGTGAGCACCCACTCGGTGTAGGACTCGCAGGCTCTGAGCAGCATTTGAGTTCCGGTGAGGCTCACCGCCCCGAACAGCGCGGTCGTGAACAGCCCTTTCACGACCGCGACGAGCGGTTCGCCCTTCCGGTTGATGATCAGCAGGAGGGACTGCCACATGATCCCGCCGACGGAGATCAGCAGAGCAATCGGCAGCATCCACTGCTGGACGGTTCGCGCTGCCGGCGCGTTTTCGACGTCAACCGGTGGCAGGTACAGCCACCAGGTCATCGTTGACGTGATCAGGGTGGACTGCGCCTCGCCGATCAGGGCGGCGAGCTGACCGATCATGCTGTCGGCAACCGCCCCGGCGACCTCGGTCGCGCCCTCCTTGAACTGGCACTTGAGATCCCACGCGTCGCACATGGCCTACCTGCCCGGCAGCGGCGTGTAGCCGCGAACGACGGCGGGGCCGACCAGGGCACGCACCGTGGACCAGTCACCCCGTGGCGGGGCGATCAGCTGCCAATCCGTACCCGACCAGGAGACCTGCACCATGGTGGCGGCGCGGGCGACACCTCCCTCGCCGTCCGGCGCCTCGATGAGTAGCCGCAGGCTGGCTGCCTGGGGGTGGTACGAATCGATCCGTACGCCGGCGATCGATGCGTAGATGGGCGCCAGTGGGTCGCCGTACGGGATCTGCAACTGCTCACGGGCGACCGCGTAGTTCTGGGCGACGGCGTCGACATACGCGGCGACATCCGGTCCGACGACCTGCTCACGCAGCGTCGGTTCCCAGACTCGTGATCCCACCTGCGGGCTGGTGCGGACCAACAGGTGCAGAGTCGCGAGGACGGCACCGGGCGGTGTGTGCGCGAAGCCCCTTGCCCGCCCGTTCGACAGGTCACGCGGACCCGCCGTGGCGGAGACGGGCAGATCGAGCCCGGCCACGGTGATCCAGGTCAAATCGTTCGGCCAGGGGACGTCGACACCCACTTGCTGCGGTGCAGAAGGCTCTTGATCGCCGGCCGGCGGGTGCACCGTGATGAGTTGCTGATTGGGCAGGGTCTGCTGCTGCCGTGGCTTGCCGCCGCTGCGGGCGACCGCGAACGATGCCAGCACGAGCAGCGCCAACCCAGCTGCAGTGATGGCCAGGGGATGAACGCGACGCCGGGGCGCCGCATGCTGGAAGCGTCGACGACTCATGCCAGGGCCACCGTCGCGATTCCGGCGGCCAGGCTGGTCAACGCCAGCCCAGCGAGCACCCAGGGCACACCGGCCGCACCATCCACGGCGGTCTGCGACCGGTTGCGCCGGCCGATGATCATCATTCCGGCGCAGATCATGAAGCCGAGAACACCGGCCACCAGCAAGATCCACTTCCCCCAACCGAGGAAATCGGTGGCCACCTCCTGCATACCGGGTGGCGGCGACGGAGCCGGGTTCGGGGCGTCCGCGGCGAGCACCGCTTGGCCGGCAACAACGAGCTTGAGCAACATGCTGATCGCTCCTCCGACATGCGAATGCGGCCTCGTTTGGGCCGCTGCCGGAGACGTTCGTGGGAGGGCGGGGCCGTTACGGTTTCCGCCGGAGTTAGCGGCCCCGCTACGGGGCGCTACGCGTAGCTATCGTCGCTAGTTGCCGTCGGCTCGGTGCTGGCATGGCAGGCACCCCAACGGCCAGCCGGTCGGACCACCACGAGCCCAACTTTCTGCATGAACGGCGGTTCCTCGGCGACGCCGCGCATGACCAGGTGGGTGCGATGGCTTCTGCGGTTCGTGAACGGATCGGGACTGGCCCGGCAGCGTCCTGCCCCTCCCTCGCCGCAGGCCGTGACTGTCGGCGAGGCGGACGCCTACCGCGTGCCTTTTCGGCGCCCATGTACCGAGCTGTCCGCTGTACTTCTCGTCGGCCTTGCGCTGAACACCCTGCTCGACTAGTCATGGTGCCGACTCCTTACCGTGCTGGATCCGTTGGCGGCACCGTGATCAAGCGTGCGTCTCCGCGCTGAGACACTTGTTCACGCCTCGGCTTTGGGGCATTGCTGGTGCACTCGGCTTCGACCAGACCATGACGACCCGGCAGCGCGCCCTGCCAGCCGGGCTCTGGAACCGCTACCCGCCCGGTCACCGGACCAGCGCTGTCCGATAGGCGTGGCCAGTGGTGCTGGGTGGTCGATGTAGGAGCGGGATTATCGACGCAATGATGGTGAAGTGACTCGTCGGGTGTTTGGGCGTCGCCGGTCACGACGGCTGCGTCGTGCCGGAATTGTGCTGGCTGTCGTCGCGGTGCTTCTCGCGGGTGTGGCGGTAACGGCTTGGTGGTCGCCGTCCTGGTGGGCGGTGCCGCAGTTTGGGTGGAAGGGCACCGAACAGGCCGGTTGGATCACCGGCATCGTCAGCGGAGTGCTGTCGCTGATCAGTACCATCGCCGCAGTTGCCGCCCTACGCTCCCGGGTCGAGCCCAAGCGAGGGCCCGGCCCGACTGGAGATTTGGTCCAGGTTGGGCGGATACCGTCACCCGCGGCGTGGTTGCAGGACCGGTCCAGCCGTATCGATTTGGCCCGGGCCGCGCGGTCCGGGCGCACGGCGGTGCTGACGCAGGTCCTGTCCGGGATGGGTGGGGTTGGTAAGACCCAGCTCGCTGCCCAGTTCGCCCGGGACCTCGCCTCGTCCGGTGAGCTCGATGTCCTTGTGTGGGTGACCGCCGCAGGCCAGGACGCCATCGTCGCCGCCTACGCCGAGACCGCTCGCGCCTTGGGTCTAGCCAGCCTGGACACCGACTCGCAGGCTGCGGCGCAACGATTGACTGGCTGGTTGGAGCGTACGGACCGGCGGTGGTTGATTGTGCTGGACAACCTCGACACCCCGGCTGACGCCACGGGCTGGTGGCCCCCGGCCAACCACAACGGCCGTACTGTCGTCACCACCCGCCGTCGCGATGCCGTCCTGCGCACAGATAGCCGCATCATGATCACGGTGGATCTGTTTACGCCTGGCGAGGCCATTGCCTACCTTTCCCACGCCGTTGGCGCCCCAACCGAGGGCGACGAACTAGCCAGACTCGCTGCTGACCTGGGTCGACTACCAATCGCGGTGGCGCAGGCGGCGGCGTTTATCCGTGACCGCGGCATTGACTGCGTTACCTACCGCCGTCGTCTCGCCGACCGCCGCGAACGTCTCGCCGACCTGGCCCCGTCTGACGACGCCCTGCCCGACGAGCACCGCACGACCTTCGCCGCAACATGGGCACTATCGATCGACGCTGCCGACGCCAGCCCACCCCGAGGTCTCAGCCGGCCTCTTCTGGACGTTGCCGCGCTCCTCGACCCCAACGGCATCCCGGTCGCGTTGTTTACCACCGCAGATGTCCGCGACTACCTCAGCTGCACCATCGCGGACGCCGGTGCGCGGACGGCTGCCACCAGCGAGCCGAGTGTTGACGTGCAGGCCGTCAACGACGCGCTGCACAATCTGCACCGGCTGAACCTGATCACTCACGACCAGACCACGGCCAGCGTCCGCGTCCACGCACTCATCCAACGAGCCGCCCGTAGCCAACTCGAACCCGACCAGCTAGCCGCCATCGGCCGCACTACCGCCGACGCCTTGATCACCATCTGGCCCGAGGTCGAGCGCGCCCAGGAATACGTACAAACCCTGCGGGCCAACAGCAGCGCGCTACACGACAACATCGGGGAGCGACTTCTTACTCCTGACCCGCACAAACTGCTCTTCACCGCGGCAAACAGCCTCGGCAATGCCGGCCTCGTCCAACCCGCCGCCGTCGCCTTCCAGCGGATGCTCGGCGATTGCCTTCGGGTCCTCGGTGCCGACCATCCTGAAACTCTTGCCAGCCGGCGCAATCTCGCTCATTGGCAGGGTGAGGCCGGGAATCCGGCCGGCGCGGTCGCAACCCTCGAACAGCTGCTCGATGATTGCCTTCGGGTCCTCGATCCCGATCACCCCGACATCCTCGTCACCCGTACTAACCTCGCCCGTTGGCACAGGGTTGCAGGGGACAGAGCCGGCGCGGTTCCCGTCCTTGAACAGCTGCTGGCCGATCATGTGCGGGTTCTCGGCCCGGATCATCCCGACACCCTCGCCACCCGTACTAACCTCGCTCACTGGCGAGGGCTCGCTGGGGACCGGGCCGGCGCCGTCGCCGTCCTTGAACAGCTGCTGGCCGATCATGTGCGGGTTCTCGGCCCGGATCATCCCGACACCCTCGCCACCCGTACCAACCTTGTCTATTGGCAAAGGCTCGCTGGGGACTCGGCCGGCGTCGGTGCCGCCCTTGAACAGCTGCTAGCCGATCATGTGCGGGTATTCGGCGCCGATCACCCCAACACCCTCGCCACCCGTACTAACCTTACTCACTGGCGAGGGCACGCTGGCGGCCGGGCCGGTGCCGTCTCCGCCCTCGAACAGTTGCTTGCCGACGAGCTGCGGGTCCTTGGTTCCGATCACCTCCACACCCTCGCTACCCGTCTTAACCTCGCTGAATGGCGAGGGCTCGTTGGGGACCGGGCCGGTGCCGTCTCCGCCCTCGAACAGTTGCTTGCCGACGAGTTGCGGGTCCTCGGCCCCGATCACCCCTTCATCCGCACCACCGACGCTAACCTCGCCCACTGGCGCGGTGAGGCCGAGCGCTATTCCAGCTAGAGGCGTCACCCGCCGGCAGCCGAACCGCTATGAACGACGTGGGCGATTCACCGCTTACCAAGGCCGAGTTGCGGCGTCCTCATCGGCGACACCTGGTCGCATTCGGTAACTAGGAACCATTGAACGTTGTGCCAGCTCGAGATGGATGCGCCAGAGTGTTGTCCAGGCCACCGGTCAAGGTTCGGCTGCTGCTTATACCTTGACGGCGGCGCTACGGGAGCTACGGCAGCGCCGCCGGCAACGGGCGGCCGTGAGCGTGACCAGCATGATCCTCACCCGTCGACTTCCCTTCTTGCTGGCGATCGCTCTCACCGCCGGATTCCTCGGGGCGTGTTCCGCAACCAGACCGCAGCCCCGGCCCCAGGCATCCGCGACGCCCGCCCCACTCGCTGTTGATCCATCGGTCGATTACCGCGATCCGTCAGCGGTGTGCGAGGCGTTCGCCATCGCCGCGCACCGCATCGACACCGCTGTTGACCAGGGGCCCGCCGATGCCTACCAGCGGACTGCGGCATACCTGGACGCCACCTTGGCGGCTGCGGCGACGGTCCGCGATTCAGTCCGACAGACACCGCAGTGGCAGGAATGGGCGCTCCACGGCGCCTCCACCGATGTGCAGATCGGCCCCTACGCCGGAGACGCGCTCCCGCCAGACACCGCTGAGCAGCAGCACCGCACCGTACTGATCACGAGTCAGCCGGTAGGGCGTGAGGGCTGGCGCGGTCCGTTGGAGCGCCACACCGTCGTATGCACCCTTCGGTTGACCACGGTCGGCTGGCGGATCAGCGACTACGAGATCGGCTGACCGAGATGGCCGAAAAGAACGGGCAGGCCAACAACACCTCGACTCGTTTTGTCGTGCTGCTGCTTGTCGGCGTGCTCGCCGTGGGCGCCGGTCTGGTGGCGTTCGTGAGCTCAGGCGCCGCCATCCTGCTCGCCGCGAGCCCCGCTCTGGTCGCGGCCCCCGCCAACGGCCAACTCAACGTCGACGCAATCCCTCCGGACGCTCGTTATCTCGCCCCATGGGTGGTTCGCGCCGGATCGATCTGCCCACAAGTCACGGCGCCGATGATCGCGGCCCAGATTGATCTGGAAAGCAGTTGGAACGCCGACGCGGTCGCCCGCAACCCACCCGAGCACGGAGGCAACGCTATCGGCATAGCCCAGTTCCAGCTTGGGACTTGGGCGACCTGGGGCGACGACTACGACAGCGACGGCCGCAACGCGCCGGACGACCCCGAGGACGCCATCTACGCGATGGGCCGCCTGATGTGCGACCACGTGGGGTGGGCCACCCGCAACATCGACGCGGACCTGCTGGCCGGCGACCCGCTCGATATTGCCTGGGCCGCCTACTTCTGTGGCCGGGGCTGCATCCTTGCCGCCGGAGGCGTGCCCGCTGCGGGTAAAGCGCACGACTACCCGCAGCAGGTTCGCTCCCGCATCGGCAAGTACACCCTCGCGGTCGGGGGCACCGGGGCCTGGCGCCTGCCCCTACCCGCCGACAGCTACGAGTTGGTCAGCAGGTTCCGGCCACCGTCCAGGCCCACCCATGACGGCGTCGACCTTTCCGTGCCCACGGGCACTCCGATCTACGCAGCCGCAGCCGGAGTCGTGCTGTCCGCCGGATGCGACAGCGCGTACTGCAACCGGCCCGGGAACCCGAGCCTGCTCGGCTGCGGACTCATCGTCAACATCAACCACGGCAACGGCATCGGCACCCGCTACTGCCACGCGGTACGCCTCGCCGTATCCGCAGGCGCCCAGGTCCAGGCCGGGCAGCTCATCGCGTGGTCCGGCAGCACCGGCCATTCGTCCGGCCCGCACCTGCACTTCGAGGTGCATCGAAACGCGCCGCCCCTGACCGCCGACAACGCCATTGACCCATTGCCCTTCATGGACGCCGTCGGGGTGCACATGCGGCGGTAGTCCACCGCCGACGCCCCGGCCCGCCGCTCCACCCGGTGCCCGCGAAGACCTGACTTTACCTGGAGGCACAAAGAATGTTGGTCAACACCTACGACCCCCAGTCCTCGCGTCGACTCGCCGCCTCGATCGCGGTAGGAGCGGCGGGACGGGCCGTTCCTACCGCACAATCGGGCAGCACCCAGGTTGTTGATGTCGGCGGTGGCTGGCACCCGAACAACTGGCGCGAGGACGTGCGGCGGCTCGCCAACCGCGGTCGCGTCACCGCGCTCGCCCTGCGGACTGAACCCAGCGAGCGATACCTCTCGAACTACGACTGGTCACGGATCACCCGGGGGATGGTGGACCACCTTGGCCTGGCCGACCGGCCATGGGTGGCTGTGCGCACCAGCCCGAACACCCTCACCTTGCTCACCGACGCCGCCAACGGCCCGCTGCAAACCGACTCCGCCCGCGCCTTCGTCCGTACCGCAGCCGGCCCTCGGCCCACCGTCGGCGAGGCCCAACTGGCAGGTGAGCCGGGCGCCACGGCACCCGGCGCGGACACCGCCCAGAACGCCAAAGCTCCGGCTCCGCCACGCAGTCTTGCCCAGTTGAGCTTCGCCGCCCCACCGACGGCTACCTCGGGCGCTACCGCAGCGACCCCAGCCCTTCAACCGAGCGCGGTGCCGATGCACCAGACGGCTTCCCGCCCGCACGCCCGCTAGCCGAAGGAGCCGCAACATGTCCGCGCCGCCGCAGCGCCAACCTCACCTCGCACAGACCGCGGACAGCCGATCGGCCACCCCGATCACGGCCGGGGTCGATGCTGCCCCTGCCTCCTCGGGGAGGCGACCGTGAGCCCCCGACCGCTCACTCCGGCCACAGTTGCCGCTCACTTGCCCACGTACTCCGCGAACGCCTCCTGGCCCGTCCCGGCTGACATCGCCGAACGAACAGCCGCCGCCTGGAACGAAGCCATCCTCGCCGCCGACAGCGAACGGCGCCAGGACGCCTCTGGCGCCGTCGTCGATGTTGTGTACCCCCTCGGGTTCGCCGCCGGACGGCGAGGCGGGGTGGAGGCAGTGGCGCAGCACATCAGCACGGCGGCCCGTGCGGCGAGCACCCGCCTCAACGACGACACGGACCCGGGGCGTGTCGTGCGTGGACTTCTCACTCAATTGACCACCGCCGCCCGGACCGAAGTCCGGCGTTGCCACGAGCCGGGACCGGAGGACGCGGCCAACCGGCCGCGGCGGCGGACACATGCCGCCGCGTCCAGTGACCTCCGCGCCGGTACCGACGCGCAACGCGCGGCAGTAGCCGCCAACGTCGCCTGGTCCCACGGACTCCAAGACGGCTGGAGGCAGGCGTATTGGGCAGCCAACCGCATCGTCAACTCGATTCGCAACAGTGAGATCTCCGCGACCAGCGCGGTCGACGAGATTCCAGCCTTCGCTTGGCTCGACGACCTCGCCGACTCGGCTCGCGCGGTCGCCGACGAGCGGCCTGGACGACACCCTGTCCGGCTCGCCCGGCTCGCCGGATCGAGCGAGCCGCCGCCGTCGGCGGCTGCCGATCGCGGTGCGTCCGAGGACGCCCCTTCAGCGGCGCAAATGCCCCGAAGCGACGGCCCTGATAAGGGCGACCGTAGGCCGCGGGGGATGTGATTCCATTGGCCAGAAGGCGCAAGGAGATAGCCGGACAGCTGTCGTTCGACGACTACCTCTGGGCGCGTGCTGCGTCGGAGCCGGACGGCACCGACGAGTTGGAGGTGGAGACGAGTGAACCCGTACGGAGCGCGAGCACGCAGGCACTGGCAGAGCCATTTGCCGAATCGGTACCGGGAGATCGAGAACCCGGACCAGTTCTTCACGGAGCTGGGGGAGCAGATCGGCCAGCAGATCGAGGAACTGACCAGGACCCTGGCCGGTCAGGATCCGGAGCAGGAGACGTACCTGGACAAGGTCGGCCGACTGAACATGGCCCAGTCGACCGCGGAGGGTCAGGTCCTGCGGGAGATGCTGCCCGCCCCGGAGACCGACCTCAGCCCGACCCGCTAGGGGGCGTCGCACCGATCGCCCCGGGGGCTGCTTCACCGCTCCCGGGGGCGACGGTTTCCTCCGACGTCGCCGCGCAAGCCGTCGCCCAGCCGACTCACCGCACCCCGACGAGTTCTACCCCTGCCGGCGATCTCCTCCGCGAGCTGGCGGAACTGCTGCCCGTCGCACTGGCTACCCCAGCCACGCCGGAGGACGACGCCCCCGTTCGATCGGCGGACTCCGCCGGATCCGAGTCGCCGGATGTAGAAGCGGCATCGAGCGCGCCGAGATTCCGGCCGGCGGAACAGTCCGATCTCGCGCCGCCCGGTGATATCGCAAAGATCAGGGCGAACATCGCCGCCTTGCGCATGCTGCGCACCGTGCAGGCCGAGCAGCGGCCCGCAACCGAGGACGAGCAACGGATGCTCGCCCGCTGGTCGGGATGGGGCGCCGTTCCCGCCATCTTCGATCCGGACCGCGACGAGCACAGCACGTACCTGTGGGCGCGCGAGCAGCTTGCCGACCTACTCGACGAGAACGAGTGGCGTGCCGCACGAAGGACGACCCTGAACGCCCACTACACCGATGCCTCAATCGTCAAAGCCGTGTGGGAAGCGGTCCAGCAGCTCGGCTTCACCGGCGGCGAGGTGCTCGAACCTGGGTCTGGCAGCGGCAACTTCATCGGCTTCGCACCCGATGGTGCGCAGATGGTCGGCGTTGAGCTGGACCCGACAACCGCGGCCATCAGCGCGGCGCTGTACCCCGATGCTCGGATCTTCAACGAGAGCTTCGCAGACACCCGGGTCTCCACCGGTGCCTTCGACCTGGTGATCGGCGACGTCCCCTTCGGCATGGTCAGCTTGACCGATCGGCGGCACAACCCCGGCGGACACCGTATTCACGATCACTTCATGATCAAGAGTTTGCATCTGCTGCGACCGGGCGGGCTCATGGCAGTCCTCACCTCGCACTACAGCCTGGACCGCACCAACCCAGCAGCACGCAGGGAGATCGCATCACTCGCTGACCTCGTTGGCGCCGTGCGGCTTCCATCACGCGCCTTGGCCAAGGCCAGCGGCACCAACGCAGTCGTAGATGTGCTGATCCTCCGTCGCCGCGAGGAAGGTCGCCCGGCCACCCGTCCGCACGAGTGGGAGACCACCCGCCGATTCACCACGGGTGAGGAGGAATTTCCTGTCAATGGCTACTTTCTGGACCGCCCGGAGCGTGTGCTGGGACGGCTCGGCGCGGGAGGCATTCACCGTGCCGACGAACTGGCCGTCGTCGGCGATCCCGATTGCGCGCCAGCGCTACGAGCAGCTCTGCGAGACATCGTCGATGAGGCTCAAGCCCAGGGCCTGACCTACAGCGATGTTCCGCGGGCCAAGCAGCAGCCGATTGCGTTTGTAGCAGCTGCCGAGCAGCAGCCCGAGGGCTACCTGTCGATGCTCAACGACGGTGGGTTCACCCGAGTCGTCGACGGCCAACCGCAGCCCCACGTACCACCAAAGACACAGGCGGATGAGCTGCGCGAATTGCTGCGGCTGCGGAACATCGCGATGCGGCTGCTGGAGGCAGAGGCAGCGACGCTGGACGACACCGACGAGATCGACCACCTACGTACCGAGCTAGGGCGCCGCTACCACGGATACACCGCCCGGTTCGGGCCGATCAACCGGTACAACACCTACAAGACAGGCAAGGTCGACGAGGAGACCGGCGAACCGATCCTGCGGCGGGTCGCGCCCGCCCAGGGCGGATTCCGCACCGATCCCTTCGCCAACCTGGTGTACGCCCTGGAGCGTTTCGACGAAGGCGCCCAGATCGCCTACAAGTCCGACATCTTCACCACCCGTGCGATCGCACCCCGCGCGCCGAAGCTCGGTGCGGACACGCCCGAGGACGCCATCGCCATCTGCCAGGACGTGTACGGCCAGGTCACGCTGGAGCGGGTGGCATGGCTGCTCGGCGTTGACGAGACCGAAGCGCGCCAGCAACTGGGCACCCTGGCCTTCGACGAGCCCGGCACGGACCAACTCGTCCCGGCGGCGGAATACCTGTCCGGCAACGTGAGGGTCAAGCTGAACCAGGCCCGCGCCGCAGCAGAGGAAGACGAGCGGTACGCGCCAAACGTCGACGCGCTGACCGCCGTCAAACCGGTCGACCTCACCCCGGAAGAAATCCGCGTTCGCCTGGGCGCGAGCTGGGTCAGCGGCAGTACCGTCGAGCAGTTTCTTCAGGAACTCCTGGACGACCCCACGATCACGGTCGAACACGGTGACGGCGGAACGGACTGGGCCGTCTCCTCGAAGCGCCGCGCCACGACTCTCGCGACGAGCACGTGGGGCACCGAGCGCAGATCCGCGGTCGACCTCGCGGAGGACCTGCTGAAGCAGCGGCCGGTGCGCGTGTACGACGTTGACCCGGTAACGGACAAGCGCCGCCTGAACGCCGATGCCACTCTCGCAGCCCAGACCAAGGCTACCGAGATCAACGAACGGTTCAGCGAATGGCTGTGGGCGGACCCACAACGGGCGAACGCCCACCTGACCATCTACAACGAGCGGTTCAACTCCCTCGTCCTGCGCTCCTACGACGGAGCGAAGCTGACCCTGCCCGGCCTGGCCCTCACCTTCAAACCACACGCTCACCAGCACAGCGCGGTCGCCCGGATCGTCAACGAACCATCCGTCGGGCTCTGGCACGAGGTCGGCGCCGGCAAGACCGCCGAAATGGTCATGGGGGCGATGGAGCTTCGCCGCCTGGGACTCGCCCGGAAACCACTGATCATCGTCCCTAATCACATGTTGGAGCAATTCAGCAGGGAGATGCTCCAGCTGTACCCCCAGGCGCGGCTGCTCTCGGCCAGCAGCGCGGATCTGACCGCCGACCGTCGCAGGCTGTTCCAGGCCAGGGTGACGACCGGCGCTTGGGACGCCGTCATCATGACCCACCGCGCCTTCGAGCAGGTGGCCATGTCGCCCGAATACCAGCGCACCTACCTCAAGTCGAAGATCGAGAAGCTGGATCGGCGGCTGGCGTCGGCGAAGGCCGCCGACCAGAAGCGGCTCGTGAAGCAGCTCGAAGGCGCCATCAGCCGGGCCGAGGAGCGGATCAAGAAGAAACTGTCCACCAAGAAGGATCCCGGCCTGACCTTCGAACTGATGGGCGTCGACTACGTCTTCGTTGACGAAGGCCACCTGTTCAAAAACCTGGAGCGATCGAGCCGCATCCCGGGGATGGGAATTCCCGGATCCAACAGGTCCACGGACTTGGACATGAAACTGCGGTGGCTGCGCGAGACCAGCGACCGGGTGGGCACCATCGCGACCGCGACCCCCGTCGCGAACTCCCTCGGCGAAGTCCACACCATGCTCATGTACCTCGCCCCGGACATCATGCGTGCCCTGTACATCGACGAGTTCGACGCCTGGGCGGCGACGTTCGGCGAGACGGTCGAGGGAATCGAGGTCGTCCCGGAGGGTGGCGGCCTGCGAATGAACAGCCGGTTCGCCAAGTTTTACAACGTGCCGGAGCTGCTGCGACTGCTGCACCAGGTCGCAGACGTGAAGACGGCCGAAGACCTCGCCCTGCCCGTGCCCGCCCTCAAACAGCGCGAGGACGGCCAGCGCCTGCCCCGTACGGTGGTCGTTCCGGCCAGCGACGAGCTGGGCGACTACCTCACCGCTCTGGTCGACCGGGCCGACAAGGTCCGCCGCGGTGATGTAGATCCAACCGAAGACAATCTGCTGAAAATCACACACAATGGCCGCTCCGCCGCCATGGACCTACGGTTGGTGCCACCGACGGCAGACGAGATCGCCGACGTGGTGCGCCGCTTCGAGGTGCTCGATGACGAAGGTGCCATCGCGGAGCTGGCTGCCAACCTCGCCGGGATGTGGGCCCGACAGCGGCCCAACCCCCTGGACCTCACCACGGCAGCGTGGCCCACCGAGTTGTGGCAAGACGGCGAGCCGCTGTGGTCGGGGCAGTTCGACCACGGCACGGAACAAGCCCTGCTCCGCCTCGCCGACGCTCCCTACTGGAGCGCCGGCCCGCTGACGAGCGGCCAGATCCTCGACACCCTGACCAATTACGACGGGCTCGGCTACGCCGATGTCCGGGAGCGGGTGGCCGAGGAGCTGATCGACCAATGGGCCACAGAACCACCGGACCCACGGGTATGGGCGAGCTTCCAGTGGCCAGAAAGCGTTCGGGACGCCAACGGCCGAGTGATCTGGAACGGCGACCTGCCGCACACCCTCCAACAGACGCTCGCAGCCGCGTATCGGAAGGCGGACGACGAGAACCCGCTGACCGCAGACCAGCTCGCCGAACTGATGGACTCCTACGACCGTCTCGCGGACCCGGCGATCCGCGAGCGACTCGCCTCGGAGCTAGCCGGCCTGTGGAGCGAGAAACCACCCGCCGGACCGCACATCGGCCACGACGGGGCGCGGGCGGCGGAGACGGCATGGCCAGGCCCGATCGCCGGCCCACCCAAGCTGCTGTGGGCAGGGCCGTTCAGCGAGGAGGTCCAAGCGGCGCTGCTCGGCATCCGCGCCATCGACCGGGAGGCCCCCAGCAAGCTGACCGCCGCAGCGGAGACGATCGCCCGCATCTACGCCGAACACCGCGACGACATCTTCACCGACAGCGACGGCCAACCCCATTCGCGCCCCGGCGTGCTCCAGATCGTCTTCAGCGATCTCGGTGTGCCGGCCGCCGGATGGAACGCCTATGAAGAACTCCGGGATCAACTCGTCGCCCGTGGGGTGCCCCGGGCGCAGATCCGCTTCATGCACGAGGCCGGCAGCGATGTGGAGAAGGCCGCACTGTTCGCCGCCGCCCGCGACGGACGTATCAGCGTCCTGGTCGGCTCCACGGAGAAGATGGGCGTGGGGACCAACGTCCAGGCTCGCGCGGTCGCGTTGCATCACCTGGACTGCCCCTGGCGGCCCGCAGACCTTCAGCAGAGGGAGGGCAGGATTCTCCGGCAAGGAAACCAGAGCAGCGAAGTCGAGATCATCCGGTACGTCGCCGAAGGCTCGTTCGACGGCTTCATGTGGCAGACGGTGGCCAGGAAAGCCGAGTTCATCGCGCAGCTTATGCGGGGCAGACTCGACGTCCGCGAGATCGAAGACATCGGCGATGCCGCCCTGTCGTACAACGAAGTGAAAGCGTTGGCCACCGGCAACCCGCTGCTGCTCGACCAGGCCGCCCTGCAAGCCGAAGTGACCAAGCTGGAGCGGCTCGAACGTTCACACCACCGCGAGCGCGATCGGATGGCCTGGGTCCGTCGCGAACGCGAGGAGGACATCACCATCCTGCGGACCCAGATCGAGGAGGCCGTCGCAGCCCAAGCGCGCCGGGTCGACACCACCGGAGACAAGTTCCACGTCATCGTGCTCGGCCAGCGGGCCGGAGAACGGAAGCAGGGCAACGCGCTTCTGCATGACGCACTCAAGGCACTCACCGTGCCGCCACCGCGCGGCGAGCAGGAGGTTGCCGCGATCGGAGGATTCCCGGTCGTCGCCGAACACCGGTGGATCGAAGCCCAGAACCGGCGACTGCTGTACGTCAACATGCCCGACCTGCCCCGGGCGGAGTTTGCTTTGTCGCCCACCGAGTTGGACAACGCCGACCTGGTCGGCCGGTTGGAAAAGCGCCTGCGGGGGCTCGACGCCATTGTGGGGCTGCTGCAACGCGACCTCGCCGCCAAGGAGCAGGACCGAGACCGGATCACGGGCGGCCTGGACGCACCCTTCAAACACACCGACGCCCTGCGTACCGCCCGAGGCCGGCTGGAGGAAGTGAACACGCAGATCGCCACAGCGAGCAGGTCCGAGCCGGCAGCGACCCCGACCTACGCTCCGGGCGGGGCCGTAGCGGCGCCGAGGCGCGTTGATCCGGCCATCATCCGTGCCGGCCGAGCCGGAAATCCCGACGGCAACGACACCATGCAAGTCCTCACCCTCGCCGCCGCCGCCATCCACACCTACGGGTGGGTGTCCCGCCGGGACGCCGACGCCAGCGCCGGCAAACTCGTGCCGACCGCCGCCATCGTGGACACCGCCATCAACGGCGACGGATACGACGCCGCTGGGCTGCGGGAGGACCTGGAGGCGGCCGTCACCGACGAAACCCGCGCCTACGCTGCGGCGGCACGCGAGTACGCGGTCGCGCTACCCGACCGTGACGCCGGTGACTACGCCTACCAACTGCGGGTCGCAGCCACGGAAAACACTGTCAGCGCACGCCACTTCGCCACCCTGGTCTCCGCCGTCTCCAGCTACGAGCGGCACCTACAAGACCGCGCGATCCGCGAGACCACCGCAACCTCAAGCTGGCAGGGGAAGAAAGGTGACCAGGTCAGCTTCGACGCACGAGTTCTTGCCGCGCGTAGCTACAACCGCCAACGGCGCGGCGCCCAGTCCGCTGCCACCACGCTTTACCTAGCCGACGCAACCGGCAACCTGTGGACGTGGCGGGCCCCCAACCTCAACGCCTTCCGGGCCGGCACGTACGTCCACGTCACCGGCAAGATCAAGGGCCACGACACCACGGACGGCCACCGGCAGACCGAACTCGGCCGGTGCGTCCTCGCCCCGATCGACCAGCCTCCGAGCTGGCCGGGGGCACGCGCCCAGACAACCAGCCAGCCCGCCGCCGTCGCGCCGCCCCCACCCGAACCCGTACCGCCAGCACAATCCGCCACGCCAACGTCACCGGCCATCGTTGCCGTGGTAAACCTCGACGCCTGGGCGACCGGTCCCGGCGCACGAGCAAGCGCCGCCGACATCACCTGGCTATCCGACGTGATGACCGGACTGGCCAACGACCCGCAGACGCAAATGTGGGCGCTCGCCAACCCGCTCGACAACTTCGAGCACCCGTTCGCCAAAATCCTCGCCGACACCCTCATGGACGCCTTCGAGGAACGCCCCGACCTCCTCCGGTGGGCGTACTTCGGCAACAAGCAGGATCAGGTCGCGACGCAGGTAGCTGCGGCCGAGGCGGTTCACACCGCGATCCGATCTGCCGCCGATCGCCAAGCCCCCTTGGCACAGGCTGAGGTTGTACCAGCGGCGATCCAGCCCGCTGGAGGACCGTCGAACGGGTCCGGCGAGGAGCCGAACGACAACCCTGACCACGACACGGTGCCCGAACACGCAGCCTGCAGGCCGGTTGCAGGGCAGGCGGAATCGGCAGCCGACGCAGTCAACGCCGATCTCGAAGGACGAGAGCAGCAGATCCGCCGCCGACAGATCATGCTCAAGATCGAGGAACACGCCGCCGGCTACCACCGAAGCACCGGAGCCGCGCACCGCTACATCGCGGAGATGGTCGACGCGACTCCGGAGGAACTGGAGTGGATCAAGGGCTGCATCGCTGACCACCCCGAGGTGTTGGAACTGCCGTACCGCACGCCCGCGCAGTGGGACCAGACCCGACAGCGTCGCGGCGAGGAGGCATTTCAGGAGGCGGAGACGGCCCACGGGGCAGGCGACGTTGCCGGCGCACTGGATTGGCTTGATGAGGCGCGGGCATGTGGTGTCCTATCCCTCGCCGAGTGGCACGCCGGCCGGGAGTACGTGCAAACGCACGGGCCGGGTAACGACCAACCGGCGTCCGGACCGCCGACCAACGTCTCGCAGCCAGAGCAGCGCACGCCCGAGGAAGACGCATCGGTTGATCGGAGATCCCAGGTGCGGCAGCGTCAACTGGTGCTCGCACTGGAACAGTACGGACCCGGCTACCACCACATCACCGGCGATGGCACGAGGTACGCCGCCGAAGCGGCACGTGCGACACCGCAGGAGTGGGCATGGATGGAGACCTACGTCCGCAACAACCCACAGGTGCTGAAGGGCGAGCGCCTCGGAGACGCACGCATTCACGAGATCAACCGCAAGGCCGCTCGGAAGGCATTCGAGGCTGCTACTGACGCGATGCGACGCGGCGATTTCGACGCCGCCTTGGAGCGGCTCGATGACGCCGAGGTGCACTGCCCGGAGGGGAACCCGGACCGAGGCGATAGCTGGGACCGCTACCGCGACGTCGTCGCGAGCAAGGCTGGCGCACCTACCAGACAGGACTCCGCCTCGGGCAAATCGCCAGCGCGTGAGGGCGCGGAAATTGGCGCTCGTTCAGAGCCCGCAGCCCTGGCAAGGGTCGGCCACGCAACCGCGTCGTCGGCTCCGGACGCCGGGTCCAATCTTTTCCCGGCAGATTCCGCTGCGCCAGTCGCCGCTGTGCGCAACGGCCGCGGTCGGTGACGCGCGGGGAGCACCCCCGCGTGCGCGGGGAGCACGGGCACGGCGCTCGCCCGGGCTCGGGATGGCAGGGACCACCCTCGCGTGCGCGGAGAGCACGGCGGTCAGGACGGCGGTCACTTCGGGGCTCCGGGACCACCCCCGCGTGCGCGGGGAGCACGCGGGGGTGGTGGCGAAGCTGATCCGCAGATAGGGACCACCCCCGCGTGCGCGGGGAGCACCTACGAACACGAAGAGGTCTGACCGGTACTCAGGGACCACCCCCGCGTGCGCGGGGAGCACACCGAATTTCACCCCGAGTTCCACGACATGCCGGGACCACCCCCGCGTGCGCGGGGAGCACCTTGGCCGGTACGGGCTGCTGCTCCGGCTGCCGGGACCACCCCCGCGTGCGCGGGGAGCACAGGTTGTTACCCGTGATCGTCCAGAGCCGGTCGGGACCACCCCCGCGTGCGCGGGGAGCACATGATGCGACCCCACTTGTGGGCAATCCGCTTGGGACCACCCCCGCGTGCGCGGGGAGCACCACGTCGGAACGGTGCCCTGCTCGCGGAACTCGGGACCACCCCCGCGTGCGCGGGGAGCACGACGACCGTGCCGACCGTTGTCGGCCACACCGGGGACCACCCCCGCGTGCGCGGGGAGCACATGGTTCACAAGCTCGACGTGGCCGCGCGACTAGGACCACCTCCGCGTGCGCGGGGAGCACACCACGACGCCCAGGGTGCGGAGCGGGGCGATGGGACCACCCCCGCGTGCGCGGGGAGCACTCAAGGATCTTATGGACGACAGCGCGATACCTCAGACCGCCCCCGCGTGCGCGGGGAGCACAGCACTGTGTCGGTGTCACTCGACGGACAGCCGGGACCACCCCCGCGTGCGCGGGGAGCACAGCACTTTCTGGATCACGTCGAGCAGGCTGCCGGGACCACCCCCGCGTGCGCGGGGAGCACGCCGGTGGTGAGCAACTTCGCCTCGTCCCAGGACCACCCCCGCGTGCGCGGGGAGCACCAGACGGTACCTGGGCGGCATGGCCCTGGCCGGGGACCACCCCCGCGTGCGCGGGGAGCACTCGGCGGCGAACCCGACCACCACCCCGGTGACGGGACCACCCCCGCGTGCGCGGGGAGCACAAAGCAGTGTTGTTCCCTGTTAATCGCGCCTAAGGACCACCCCCGCGTGCGCGGGGAGCACGACCGCACCCGTTCCGCCGAGGACGCGACGGTGGGACCACCCCCGCGTGCGCGGGGAGCACACGACGTATACGCAGAGGCAGCGCGAGGCGATGGGACCGCCCCCGCGTGCGCGGGGAGCACGGCACCATCGACCGGGCAGCGTTCTTCCGCGCGGGACCACCCCCGCGTGCGCGGGGAGCACGGATGATCCGACCTGGCACGATCTGCGTCACAGGGACCACCCCCGCGTGCGCGGGGAGCACGGCTGTGACAGCGCCGATGGCACCTACCTCGCGGGACCACCCCCGCGTGCGCGGGGAGCACCGCGACACCCGGCCAGGTGTCGCGCCGCCGTCGGGGCCACCCCCGCGTGCGCGGGGAGCACGTTCACGAGGGGGCAGGCGGCCAGCTCGGCGAGGGACCACCCCCGCGTGCGCGGGGAGCACACGACGATCGCGACGGGCCTGGTCATCGACCACGGACCACCCCCGCGTGCGCGGGGAGCACGCTTCCAGACCACAAGCAACGCCAAGATGGGCCGGACCACCCCCGCGTGCGCGGGGAGCACTACTTGAGCACGAACAGGTCCCGGTCCTGCACGGGACCACCCCCGCGTGCGCGGGGAGCACACCCTTCAGCAGACCGAGGGCACTGGGCGCGCGGGACCACCCCCGCGTGCGCGGGGAGCACGATATCCACTGGGACGGCAGGCGGCTGTCGGTGGGACCACCCCCGCGTGCGCGGGGAGCACATGAATACCTGCGCCGCGGCGCGCTCGGCCACGGGACCACCCCCGCGTGCGCGGGGAGCACGGACCACGACCGAGATCGAAGACGGCGTGGTCGGGACCACCCCCGCGTGCGCGGGGAGCACGCTGACCCGATGGTGGGCGCTGCCATCCACCAGGGACCACCCCCGCGTGCGCGGGGAGCACGCCTACAACGGCAAGGGCGACACCAGCCTCCGGGGACCACCCCCGCGTGCGCGGGGAGCACCTTTTGCCCGGATCCCGGGCGCCCTGACGGGTGGGACCACCCCCGCGTGCGCGGGGAGCACACCCTGGCCAGGCCGGCGTCCATGCCGTCGCGGGGACCACCCCCGCGCGCGTGGGGAGCACAACCAGTTCCGGACCACGCTGTTGCCGGCCGAGGGACCACCCCCGCGTGCGCGGGGAGCACGATCTGAACCTGGACGACGAGATGAAGCAGACGGGACCACCCCCGCGTGCGCGGGGAGCACAACCTGGCGACCATCGGGACCAAGTCCCGCTTGGGACCATCCCCGCGTGCGCGGGGAGCACGCTCTCCGCGATGGGAGAGCGGGGCCGCGGTCGGGACCACCCCCGCGTGCGCGGGGAGCACACGGTCTGGCCGGTGGCGTACCCGGCGAGGATGGGACCACCCCCGCGTGCGCGGGGAGCACGCTCTCCGCGATGGGAGAGCGGGGCCGCGGTCGGGACCACCCCCGCGTGCGCGGGGAGCACGTGTTTTCCCTTCCGTGCGTGCCGACGCCCGGAGGACCACCCCCGCGTGCGCGGGGAGCACGACCTGGAGCATGCGGCCCAGCTAGTGAGGGAGGGACCACCCCCGCGTGCGCGGGGAGCACCAGAAAAGCAGATCCGAATCAATGCCGGGCACGGGACCACCCCCGCGTGCGCGGGGAGCACTCACCCGGACCCCGAGGGTAGCGAGCTGGGCAGGGACCACCCCCGCGTGCGCGGGGAGCACCGCCCTGACGCGTCCTGGTCGGCTCGCTGAACGGGACCACCCCCGCGTGCGCGGGGAGCACAAGACTGGCTACATGCCGACGCGGAGCTCGTCGGGACCACCCCCGCGTGCGCGGGGAGCACGCCACAACCTTCGCCAAGTCGATCAGCGACACCGGACCACCCCCGCGTGCGCGGGGAGCACGGCGACAGGCCGAGGACCGTACCGGGCATGGGGGGACCACCCCCGCGTGCGCGGGGAGCACCCCAGGTCGTCCCAGAGCCGTCGACCACGCTGTGGACCACCCCCGCGTGCGCGGGGAGCACACCCGATACGACCCGATTTCGGTCTGGCGGGAGGGACCACCCCCGCGTGCGCGGGGAGCACAGGACAACCAGCAAGACAACGATTTGCCAAGGGGGACCACCCCCGCGTGCGCGGGGAGCACGAAGGCCGCTGGGTGCAGGCCGAGGGAGCCGTCGGACCACCCCCGCGTGCGCGGGGAGCACGAGCATTCGGTGGCGAGCGACTTGGGTCCGAAGGGACCACCCCCGCGTGCGCGGGGAGCACGGGGTCACACCCTCAGGCGCGGGCGTTGGGGTGGGACCACCCCCGCGTGCGCGGGGAGCACCAGCCAAGTTGGCCATCAGGCAGGTAGGACGGGGGGACCACCCCCGCGTGCGCGGGGAGCACGAAGCCGCGAGGACCGTCCATGGCGACCACGTGGGACCACCCCCGCGTGCGCGGGGAGCACGCGCGCCCGGCCACAGCAGGCGAGCAGGCCGAGGGGACCACCCCCGCGTGCGCGGGGAGCACAGGGGTAGAGCCGTCCGAGGTGTTCGTCTTCGGGGACCACCCCCGCGTGCGCGGGGAGCACGCTCAATTTCGACACCATCGACTCGCGTACACGGGACCACCCCCGCGTGCGCGGGGAGCACTGCTCGCCAACGTCGCCACCACCATCAACTTCGGGACCACCCCCGCGTGCGCGGGGAGCACCGCGGTGCCGCCGGGCAGATCCTGGACAACGGGGGACCACCCCCGCGTGCGCGGGGAGCACCAGTGCGCGGCTTCCTGGACGGAGCGCAACTTGGGACCACCCCCGCGTGCGCGGGGAGCACCGTGACCGTCGCGTGCTGTGATGCAAGTTGCAGGGACCACCCCCGCGTGCGCGGGGAGCACGATCCCCGCAGCTCGAACCAAGGTCAGCATCTGGGACCACCCCCGCGTGCGCGGGGAGCACGTCTGGTACTCGACCCTCGTCGCGGGGGGCCGGGGACCACCCCCGCGTGCGCGGGGAGCACGATGTCGACCTGCACCGGGTGGGCGCACCCGAGGGACCACCCCCGCGTGCGCGGGGAGCACGGGGTGCCGCGTCCGATGAGGTAGTCGGTCCCGGGACCACCCCCGCGTGCGCGGGGAGCACGGCGCCGCCGTCGGGCTCACCGCTAAGGGTGAGGGACCACCCCCGCGTGCGCGGGGAGCACGTCATCAGCTTGCGGTGACGCGCGCCGGCCTCGGGACCACCCCCGCGTGCGCGGGAAGCACGCACAGCTCCAGCGGCGTCACCCGGACACCCAGGGACCACCCCCGCGTGCGCGGGGAGCACACTTCTTGACCTGGTGGTTTAAAGATCACCAGCGGTAGTTTTCTTCACTTTCAGCGCTCCAGGTCTGGTGTGCAGATGGTTTCATCGTTTGGTTCGCATCTGTGGGTGGACGAGGTGTGGCGGTGTGCTGGTTGGATTGGATCAACAGGCCTGCCGGTTGGGTAGCCGGTTTGTCAGGGGGGCGTGTTTCCATACGCCGGTGAGTGTGGGTGAGCTTAGCGAGACTGCGTGCCTGGTGTGGGGTAAGGCGCCTGATCTGGCTTTCGGTTGGATGCCATTGTGGCGGCATCTCGCGGACAGTGCGGATGTCGCGGGTCGGCTTTGGGATCTGTGGCTGCCGAGCGTGGTGAAGCGCCGTATTAGTGATCAAATGCCCGGCGCTGATGCCGACGGGCGAAGGTTGGTCGTGTGGCTCGCGGGTGTGCATGACATCGGTAAGGCAACGCCGGCGTTCGCCTGCCAGGTCCCACCTCTGGCGCGTGGGATGCAGGATCGTGGTTTTGTCTTCGGTCGTGAGGTGGCGGGTGATCGTCATCGGGCGCCTCACGCGACGGCCGGCCATGTGGTGCTGGTGGATTGGTTGTTGGAACAGCATGGCTGGGAAGGTTCTCAGGCTGAGCAGCTTGCGGTAGTGGTCGGGGGCCATCATGGTGTGCCGCCGACTGATGCTGATCTTGAGAATGTTCGGCTCCGTCCGTTTCTGCTAGGTGGTGGGTTGTGGGCTGAGGCGCGTGCTGAGCTGCTCGGGTGGATGACGCGGCGGGTCGGGGTCGGTGAGCGTTTGCCTGAGTGGCGGCATGTGCGGTTGTCGCAGCCGGTGCAGGCGTTGTTGACGGCGGTGGTGATCACGGCCGATTGGATTGCCAGTAACGAGGAGCTTTTCCCGTACGGGGTGCGTGAGGTTGCCGGGGTCGACCGGTTGGAGCAGGCGTGGGATGACCTGGATCTCCCCACGCCGTGGCGCGCGGTCGACGCGGTCGGTGACGCGAGCGTGTTGTATGGCTCCCGGTTCAGGTTGCCGGTGGATGCGGAGCCTTACCCGGTGCAGTTGGCGGTTGTGGACGAGGCCCGTCGGATGCCGTTGCCGGGGATGTTGGTCATTGAGGCGCCGATGGGTGAGGGCAAGACTGAGGCTGCGTTGGCCGCGGTCGAGGTCCTGGCGTCGCGTACGGGGGCTGGTGGTTGTTTCGTTGCTTTGCCGACGCGGGCGACGAGTGACGCGATGTTCCGCAGGATGTTGGCCTGGTTGGATCGGTTGCCGGACGCGGATGTCGGTCGGGGCAGCCGGGATGTGGCGCTCGCGCACGGTAAGGCGCGGTTGAATCCGGACTATTCACGGTTGTACCGGCACGTGTTGCCCAGTTCCCTCGGGGTGGACGAGGGCGGTGCGGAGTTGGCGGTGCACCGGTGGCTGGCTGGTCGGAAGCGGACGATGCTTTCCAGCTTCGTGATCGGCACGATCGATCAGCTGCTGTTCGCCGCGCTGAAGTCTCGTCATGTTGTGCTCAGGCACCTGGGTTTGGCGGGCAAGGTCGTCGTGATCGACGAGGCGCACGCCTATGACGTCTACATGAGCAGGTATCTGGATCGGGCGTTGGAGTGGCTCGGGGCGCACGGGGTCCCGGTGGTGGTCTTGTCGGCCACGCTACCGGGGCAGCGTCGGGCGGAGATGATCGCCGCGTACGACGATGGCCGGTTCGGGGCAGCCCCACGGGCGAAACGATGGTCGCCCGACCTGTCCGGGACGGCGGCACTCGCACCCGGGTATCAGGCGTTGCATGCGGATCTGCGGTACCCGCTGCTGAGCGTCTCCGGGGTGGAGAGGACACCGACGGTCGTGGCGCCTGCCGCTTCAGGGCGCCGGCTCGCGGTTCGCGTCCGCCGGCATGAGGACGACCTGCGGCTCCTCGCGGCGACGTTACGCGATGAGCTCGTCGACGGCGGCTGCGTCCTGGTCGTGCGGAACACGGTCGCACGGGTGCTCGAGACGGCGAGCGTTCTACGCGCCGAACTCGGCCCTGAGGTACCTGTGTCGATGGCGCACTCACGCTTCATGGCGCCGGATCGGGCCGCCAAGGATCAGTGGTTACGTGACACGTTCGGTGCGCCGCGGCACGTCGAGGAGAACGGCGCTGCTCGACCTCGGTGTCATGTTGTGGTTGCGAGTCAGGTTGCCGAACAGTCACTCGACATCGACTTCGACCTGCTTGTCACCGATCTCGCGCCGGTGGACCTGCTGCTGCAACGAATCGGCCGTCTGCACCGGCACGCCCGACCGGGTCGACCCGCCCGACTGGTGCAGCCGCGCTGCCTGGTGACGGGTGTGTGGTGGGACGCGGTTCCGCCGGAGCCGGTCCGTGGGTCGTTGCGGGTGTATGACGAGTCCGCGCTCCTGCGGTCCGCCGCCGTGCTGTTCCCCTTCCTCGAGGAGGACCGGGTCGTCCGGCTGCCCGAGGACATCTCGCCCTTGGTGCAGGCCGCGTACGGCAGTGCACCGGTGGGACCGTCGGCCTGGCATTCGGAGCTGGAGAAAGCGGTCAGCAGGTCGGACGAGCGGAACCATGCGACGCGGCAGCGGGCGGAGGCGTTCCGTCTCGGGCCGGTCCGGGCGCCTGGCCGTTCGTTGGTCGGGTGGCTGACCGCACGCGCGGGTGATGTCGAGTCCGCAGGTGGTGACGAGCGGCGAGGCCGGGCCCACGTCCGCGATGACAGCGCCGAGGGCCTGGAGGTGTTGGTGCTGGTGCGTCGCGGGAACCAGCTGGTGGTGCCACCCTGGCTGGCCGATCGTGGCGGGGAGGTCGTACCGACGGATTTCGCTCCGCCGTCGGGATTGTCGCGCGTGGTGGCGTCGTGTGCGCTGCCGCTGCCGAGGATGATGACCAGCCGCGGCGGGATCGACCGGATCATCGACGAACTGGAAGAGCGGAACAGCTTCGCCGGGTGGGAGAAGGATCCGTGGCTCGGCGGCGAGCTGGTGCTCGATCTGGACGAGCGCGGTCGCAGCCAGTTGACCGACTTCGACCTGGAATACGACCCTCACGACGGACTGCGCGTGACCCGCCGGGAGACCCCATCCCCATGACTCTGTGTCAGATCATGGACTCTTGGGGTAGTTGTCCGACCGTGTTGCTGCCACTCTTGCCCAGGTCGATTTCGCCTCTGACCAGGGGAAACCCTGCATACACAGGGAGCGACGCGAATCCGTGCGGCAGCAACGGATCACCCCGCCTTGACGCGGGAGCGTGTTAGCGTCCTGAACGCCTCACTCAACAATGGAGCCTGCGGGAGCAAGTTGACGACTTGCATCCTTTGGCTGTTTGCCCTGGATGGAGACGGCTCACGTGGTGGACATGGTTCCCTCCTTCCCGTTGACCGACCGGCTGTGGATCCCTGCCCTCGACCATGATGGGCGGCCGCGGCCCGTCTCGCTGCGCGGCGCCTTTGCGGAGGCGGCGGAGCTCCGGACGATCGTCGGTGATCTACCTACCCAGACGTTCGCGATTTTACGGTTGCTGCTGGCGGTGCTGCACCGGGCGGTCGAAGGCCCTGAGGACGAAAGAGCTTGGCGGGGCCTGTGGCAGAGCCCAGGGTTGCCCGTCGACGCGATCGACGACTACCTCGCGGAGTTTCCCGACCGGTTCGATCTGCTGCATCCGGTCACGCCGTTCTACCAGGTCGCGGACCTGGAAACAGGTAAGGGCGATGTCACGGGGCTGGATCGGCTCATCGCCGACGTGCCGACCGGCGCCCCCTATCTGACGAACCGTCTGGCAGGTGGTCTTGACCGGATCACCCCGGCCGAGGCCGCGCGGTGGGTCGTGCACTGCCAGGCCTACGACACGTCGGGAATCAAGTCCGGGGCGGTCGGCGACCCGCGGGTCAAGGGCGGCAAGGGCTACCCGATCGGCACCGGCATCTGCGGCAACCTGGGCGGAATCTTCCTCGAGGGGCAGAACCTCCGGGAGACACTCCTGCTCAACCTGATCCCACAGGACAACGACTATCTTCAGTCGGATCCGCGCGATGCGCCAGTGTGGGAGCGCCCGCCGCACGGCCCGGCCGAGGAACTCGCGCAGCATCGGGGACCGTACGGGTTGCTCAGCCTCTACACCTGGCAGGCCCGGCGGATCCGCCTGGTCGGTGACGAGAATTGGATCACCGGGGCGCTGGTGACCAACGGTGACAAGCTCGGCTGGGAGAACCGCAACCGGCTGGAGCCGATGAGCGGCTGGCGGCGGAGCAAGAACCAGGAAAAGGCACTGAAGCTGCCGCAGGTCTACATGCCTGCCCTGCACGATCCCACCCGGGCGTTGTGGCGCGGCCTGGGGTCGCTGCTGACGGCGACACCCGCCCCGCGAGGCGGCGCGGACGGGCCGGCCAGGGTGGCCCCGGTGTTGATCCAGTGGCTTGCCCGGCTGCGTAACGCCGGCCATCTCGACGCCTCGTACCGGGTCACCACCCGCGCCGTCGGCGTCGTCTACGGCACCCAGCAGTCCGTGATCGACGAGATCTACCACGATTCGCTGACCATGACCGCCCAGGCATTCCACCCTGCCGGTGAGCTGCGGACCACGATCGTCGACAGTGCGGCGGATGCCGAATCGGCGGCCACCGCGCTGCGGACACTCGCGGCTAACCTCTGCCGCGCGTCCGGCGGCACCGGCAGGGAGCAGAAGGACCCGCCGACCGTCGCCGCGGTCCGGGCCAGCGAGAACGCCTTCGCCGCACTCGACCAACAGTTTCGTCGCTGGCTCGGTCAACTCACCCCGGCCACCGACCCCGCCCAGGCACGCTCCCAGTGGCAGGCGACCGCGTACCGGATCGTCTCCCGCCTCGGCGCGGACCTGGTCGCCCAAGCCGGCCCGCACGCGTGGGCCGGCCGGTACGTCGACAAGGACAAGTATCTCAGCAGCCCACTCGCCGACCTGTTCTTCCGCCAGGCCCTACGCCGCGCCCTGCCTCTGGCAGCGGACCGGGAGACGACCCCAGGCGACAACCTTGACCTTCAGGAGGTCCCGGCGTGACCGCCGTAGCCCCACCCGACAGCGAACCCACCGCCACCGACCCGAGCCCTCGATACATTCGCAGGCGTCGACCTTTCGGTAGCCACGTCGCCGCGACCGTCGACGTCCTCCAGGGCCACTACCGGCGCAAGCAGCCCGCGGCCGTGGCGACGATGGCGCAGCTGCGGGCCGCCGTGGGCAGGCTGCCCGGGTCCGAGTACCAGATCCTGCAACTGACGCAGGTGCCGGACAGATACCAGCCGGATCGGTACGGCGACGACGCGACCGAGGTCGAGCAGGCCAAACACACCGCCCTGACCCTGTACGCGCTGCATCAGCAATCCATCCAGGACGCGCCGATGCACATCGACGGACCCGGCCTCGGGGCCTCGATCAGTCTGCTCACCAAAGCCTCCGGCAGCGCCGAGGCCGTCCGCCGCCGGTTCGCCGCGATCGGCACCGCGTCCACGTACACGGAGGTCACCCACCACCTTCGTACCTTCGTGCGGCTGCTCCGCGACCACCGCATCGCGCTCGACTACGGGCTACTCGCCGACGACCTCGTCGCCGTGCAACGCCCCGGTGGACGGGCCCGCGTCCGCGCCCAATGGGGCCGCGACTTCTACCGCGTCGCCCCGGACACCACCGACGACCCCGACACCCCCACCACCGCCGTACCCGTCAACGCCGACACCGAGGAGTGACCATGACCCGCACCGTCCTTGACGTTCACATCATCCAGACCCTGCCGCCGAGCAACGTCAACCGCGACGAGTCCGGATCCCCGAAGACCGCCATCTACGGCGGAGTGCGCCGCGCCCGCGTATCCAGCCAGGCATGGAAACGCGCCGTGCGCCTCGACTTCGACAAGCACCTCGACAGCTCACTGCTGGGGGAGCGGACCAAGCGGGTTGGCGAGGCCATCGCCGCCCGGATCCAGGCCATCGACCCGGGATTGAAGGAACAGGCACCCACCCTGGCCTCCGGTGTCCTCAAAGCGGCCGGGCTGCTCAAGAAGGAGACCAAAGGTGCCGAGGGCGAGATTGGGTACCTGTTGTTCCTCAGCCACCGCCAGCAGGACAACCTCGCCCGCGAGGCAGTCGAGGCGCACCACGCCGGACGGGCCCCGAACGCGGCCGAGGTGAAGAAGCTCGCGAACACCGACCACTCGATCGACATCGCCATGTTCGGGCGCATGGTCGCCGACGTGACCGACATCAACGTCGACGCAGCCGTCCAGGTCGCCCACGCCCTCAGCGTCCACGCCGTCGACAACGAGTTCGACTACTACACCGCCGTCGACGACCGGAAACACGACGCCCAGGAAACCGGCGCCGGCATGATCGGCACCATCGAATTCAACTCCTCGACCCTCTACCGGTACGCCACCGTCGACGTCGACCGGCTACACGAAACCCTCGGCGACCCCGCCGCGACCCGCCAGGCCGTCGAGGCGTTCCTGTCCGCCTTCGCGACCAGCATGCCGTCCGGCAAACGCAACACCTTCGCCAACGGCACCCGACCCGACGCCGTCATGGTCCGCCTGCGCGACACCCAACCGATCAACCTCGTCGGCGCCTTCGAAGAACCCATCCGACAGGAACAGTCCGGCCGGGTCCCGGCCGCCGCCGCCGCACTCGCCGCCTACACCACCGAAGTCGAACAGGCATACGGCGACCACGCCGTCGCGTCCTGGGTCACCCACGTCGGAACCCGCACCCAGGCACTCGCCCCGCTCGGCACGGTCCTCCCACTACCCGAGCTGATCTCCGCCGTCGGTAAGCAGATCACCGACCGGATCGGCACCGACGCATGAGCGCACTCCTGCTCCGGCTCGCCGGCCCCCTACAGGCCTGGGGCTCCGGCAGCCGGTTCGCCCACCGACACACCGAACCCGCCCCCACCAAAAGCGGAGTGATCGGACTCCTCGCCGCAGCCCGCGGCATCCGCCGCACCGAACCCCTCACCGAACTACTCGGCCTCACCTTCGGCGTCCGCATCGACCAGCCCGGACAACTCATCCGCGACTTCCAAGTAGCCCGCACCCTCGACGACAAAACCAGCATGCCGCTCACCTACCGCTACTACCTGTCCGACGCCGCGTTCCTCGCCGCCGTCAGCGGCGACGACACCCTCCTCGAAGGCCTCCACGACGCGCTGATGCGACCCCACTTCCCGCTCTACCTCGGCCGCCGCTCCTGCCCACCCGACCGGCCGGTCAGCCTCGGCGTCCACCCCGGCACCCTCACCGACCTCCTCGCCCAATGGCCCTGGCAGGCATCCAAACGCCACCAAACACGCGCCGCGCGAACCGTCCGCCTGGAAATCCTCCGCGACGCCGAAGACGGCGAACCCATCACCGAAACCATCCGCGACGAACCCATCACCTTCGACCCCACCCACCGCCAACACGGATGGCGATCCGTCATCCGCGCCCACACAGACCTACCCAACCCCGGCGGCCGCACCACCAGCGACCACGACCCGATGGCGCTGCTCGGAGGATGACGATGTACCTCACCCGATTCCGCATCAACACCGCCCGACGCGGCGCCCGTAAACTCCTGACCTCCCCCCAGGCGATGCACGCCGCGGTCCTGTCCGGGTTCGCCCGCCCCGAAGACCACACCAGAGACGACGCCCGCACCCTCTGGCGGATCGACCACAGCCAGGACCGGCAGGTCACCCTCTACATCGTCAGCCCCGCCCAACCCGACCTCACCCACCTGGTCGAACAAGCCGGATGGCCAACCACCGACACCTGGCAAACCCGCCCCTACACCGGACTCCTCGACACCCTCGCCAAAGGGCAGACTTGGGCATTCCGGCTCACCGCCAACCCCGTCCGCGACGGCCGAAAAACCACCGACGCACCCGACACACAACGCTTCGGCGCCGTCACCGTCGAGTACCAGACGCAGTGGCTGACCAAACGAGCCGCTACCAACGGCTTCCTCATCGCCGCCCAAGCCGACGGCCACCTCAACCTCACCGTGCACAACCGCCAAACCCACAACTTCACCCGGGTGCGCGGCCAACGACCCGTCACCCTGGTCACCGCCACCTACGACGGCGTACTCCAAGTCGAGGACCCCGACCCACTGCGACGACTCCTGCGCAACGGCATCGGCCACGCCCGCGCCTACGGCTGCGGCCTCATGACCCTCGCACCCGCCGGGACAGGACCCGCCCGGTGAAAATACCGGGCGTGCCGCCAGCCGAACTGGCAGAACTCACCCGCGCACAAGACCGGATCAGCTTCCTCTACCTCGAACGCTGCGTCATCCACCGCGACAGCAACGCCATCACCGCAACCGACGAAAAAGGCGTCGTCCACATCCCCGCAGCAACGCTCGGCGTCCTCATGCTCGGCCCCGGCACCACCATCACCCAACAAGCCATGATGCTGCTCGCCGACAACGGAGCCACCGCCATCTGGGTCGGCGAACACGGCGTCCGCTACTACGCCCACGGCCGCTCCCTGGCCCGATCCAGCCGCCTCCTCGTCGCCCAAGCCGCAGCCGTCTCCCACCGCGACCGCCGCCTCGCTGTCGCCCGCGCCATGTACGGCAAACGCTTCCCCGGCGAGGACACCACCACCCTCACCATGCAACAACTACGCGGCAAGGAAGGCGCCCGAGTCCGCCGCTGCTACCGGGAACACTCCCAACGCACCGGCGTCCCCTGGAACAACCGCGAATACAACCCCGGCGACTTCACCGACGGCGATCCGGTCAACCAGGCTCTGTCCGCCGCCCACGCCTGCCTGTATGGAGTCGTCCACGCCGTCATCGTCGCCGTCGGCGCCTCACCCGGACTCGGGTTCGTCCACACCGGGCACGAACGATCCTTCGTCTACGACATCGCCGACCTCTACAAAGCCGAACTGTCGATACCCATCGCCTTCGACATCGCCGCCACCGACGGCGTCGACGACATCGGCGGAGCCACCCGCCGCGCCATCAGGGACCGGATCAACGGCAGCGGAATCCTCGAACGCTGCGTACGCGACATCCGCGACCTACTCCTCACACCACAGCCCACCGGCCCCATCGACGAAGACTGGCTAGAAGCAGACGCCGCCAGCGACGTCGTCCGACTCTGGGACGACAGCGGCTACGAACTCGCCAGCGGACAGAACTACGGCCCCGACGTGGACTTCTGATGACCGTCATCATCCTCACCGCCTGCCCCGAAGGTCTACGCGGCCACCTCACCCAGTGGCTGCTGGAAATCTCCGCCGGCGTCTACGTCGGCCACGTCAACGCCCGCATCCGACAACGCCTCTGGGCCAAGGTCATCGAAATGGCCGGACCAGGCCGGGCGATCCTCGTACACGAACAACCAGGCGAACAACGCCTGTCATTCCTCGTACACGACCACCACTGGACACCCGTCGACCTCGACGGCATCACCCTCATGCGCCGACCAACCGAAAGATCCCTCCCAAACCCCGCACTCCCCAAAGGCTGGAGCAAAGCCTCCAAACGCCGACGCTTCGGCCGCAAAGCCCCACCGACGCCCGGCGGAGGAACCACCGTCCAAACGAATAGTGAACAAAACAGCGACTCTTGATCTACAAACGCCCAGGTCAGGAAGTGTGCTCCCCGCGCACGCGGGGATGGTCCCGTGATCGACCCTCGGGCGGACCGGCCCGTGTAGTGCTCCCCGCGCACGCGGGGATGGTCCCGCCCAGGCGGCCACCTGCACCATGGTCGCCATGTGCTCCCCGCGCACGCGGGGATGGTCCCCGTGATGCCGGTGCCGGCGGTGGTGAGCCCACGTGCTCCCCGCGCACGCGGGGATGGTCCCGAAGCCGACGAACCGAACCTGCGGCCCGTTGCGTGCTCCCCGCGCACGCGGGGATGGTCCCCGCGCGATGAATTCATCGAGCGGGATGGTCTCGTGCTCCCCGCGCACGCGGGGATGGTCCGCGACCCTGAGGGCGGTGGCTGGCTGATGGCACGTGCTCCCCGCGCACGCGGGGATGGTCCCGAACAAAGCGAACGTGATCGTGCCGACCTGGAGTGCTCCCCGCGCACGCGGGGATGGTCCACGGGGATCGGGCCAGGCCGGCGGGGTGTCGGCGTGCTCCCCGCGCACGCGGGGGATGGTCCCGAGGACCGGGGCATGCACGGCGACGACCGCATGTGCTCCCCGCGCACGCGGGGATGGTCCCAGTGGGATCTGCCCGTACGAGCCGACAACGCCGTGCTCCCCGCGCACGCGGGGATGGTCCCGGAAACGACCACTCGATCGCGGTCGAGATCACGTGCTCCCCGCGCACGCGGGGATGGTCCCTGCTCCCACCGGTCGGCGAACTTCCGCCCCGCGTGCTCCCCGCGCACGCGGGGATGGTCCCTCCCGCCGCCAGGCCATCGCCGAGTCGTACGGGTGTGCTCCCCGCGCACGCGGGGATGGTCCCGTCATCAACACCACGGTCATCGGCTCGACCGTGTGCTCCCCGCGCACGCGGGGATGGTCCCGACTGACCCACGGATCAGTGACGGGGCGTTCGGTGCTCCCCGCGCACGCGGGGATGGTCCCGCCGTCATGGCCGGACTGCTCCACGACGTTGTGTGCTCCCCGCGCACGCGGGGATGGTCCCTGGGCCGAGCGCCAGGCCGCCGCAGCGATCCCGTGCTCCCCGCGCACGCGGGGATGGTCCCCGGGGCATTCTGCGGCACCCCGTGCACGGGCAGTGCTCCCCGCGCACGCGGGGATGGTCCCGGCCGTCGGGCCGCGACCGCCGGGGCGTACATGTGCTCCCCGCGCACGCGGGGATGGTCCAGCTGGTAGAGCTGGTTCCGATCCTGGTCGTGCCGTGCTCCCCGCGCACGCGGGGATGGTCCCCCCGCCGCCGCGAGATACATCTGGTTGACGTCGTGCTCCCCGCGCACGCGGGGATGGTCCCCCGAACAGCCGCGAGTCGGTCAACGCGATCGAGTGCTCCCCGCGCACGCGGGGATGGTCCCCCGCCTCACGTCCCAGGTGGGAGCACTGTCACGTGCTCCCCGCGCACGCGGGGATGGTCCGATCGCGCTCGTGCGGATGATGCACGCCTCGGTGTGCTCCCCGCGCACGCGGGGATGGTCCCTCGAGCACCGGTTCGCGGCGATCGCGGTGGTGGTGCTCCCCGCGCACGCGGGGATGGTCCCGTGGTACCGGTGACGGAGTCGGTGCCAAGGCTGTGCTCCCCGCGCACGCGGGGATGGTCCAGGCCCCGAGCATCACCGGTCCCCCTCGTACTTGTGCTCCCCGCGCACGCGGGGATGGTCCCGAGATCGACGTGCCAAACCGAACTGCCGTGGTGTGCTCCCCGCGCACGCGGGGATGGTCCCGCGAGGCTGCCGATCTGGGCGCGGTGCGGGCAGTGCTCCCCGCGCGCGCGGGGATGGTCCCGGCAGCGCCGCCACTGAACGGATTTTGGATCTGTGCTCCCCGCGCACGCGGGGATGGTCCCGCGGCGACGTGCGCGTCCCACACCCACTTCACGTGCTCCCCGCGCACGCGGGGATGGTCCCCCGGAGGCGTTCTACCCCCGCTCGGGCGGCTCGTGCTCCCCGCGCACGCGGGGATGGTCCCGCCCAGGCGGGGGCGGCCGAGCCGTTGTGGCGGTGCTCCCCGCGCACGCGGGGATGGTCCCCGTCCGTAGATGTCGAACGCCCTGGCGGTGAGGTGCTCCCCGCGCACGCGGGGATGGTCCCCCACAGAGCTACAGCACCGACCGCTGTGATCCGTGCTCCCCGGGCACGCGGGGATGGTCCCACGGTCGGCATGCCGTGCGGGTTGCCGATCACGTGCTCCCCGCGCACGCGGGGATGGTCCCAGCTCCTGACACCCTGGATCCGCGATCAACTGGTGCTCCCCGCGCACGCGGGGATGGTCCCGCCAGCCTCGGCCGCCCCGTCGTCACGGTGGGGTGCTCCCCGCGCACGCGGGGATGGTCCCGCATCCTGGCGATGGTCAACGACAAGGGTGGCGTGCTCCCCGCGCACGCGGGGATGGTCCCGCCAGCCTCGGCCGCCCCGTCGTCACGGTGGGGTGCTCCCCGCGCACGCGGGGATGGTCCCTACTACGTCGAGGCGATGCGCCCGACGGCGAAGTGCTCCCCGCGCACGCGGGGATGGTCCCGCGGTCGGCTTGACCCGGTAATGGTTGACCGTGTGCTCCCCGCGCACGCGGGGATGGTCCCTTGCACGTGCCGACCGCTTACCGCCCAGAAAGGTGCTCCCCGCGCACGCGGGGATGGTCCCCGACCACCCCGGCCACCCGCGCCGAGGTCTACGTGCTCCCCGCGCACGCGGGGATGGTCCTCGCCGCGGCGGCGTGAAGGACGAGCCAGGCGGGTGCTCCCCGCGCACGCGGGGATGGTCCCCTGAGGATTCCCTACTGCCCTGGTCAAAGCCAGTGCTCCCCGCGCACGCGGGGATGGTCCCCGCTGGCGGCACGGCAGCCACCCGCCGGACATGTGCTCCCCGCGCACGCGGGGATGGTCCCTGCCCGCAAGCGGCCATGCATCACCTGCCCGGGTGCTCCCCGCGCACGCGGGGATGGTCCCTGCGAGCTCCCGATTGTGGCCGTGCGTAAGGCGTGCTCCCCGCGCACGCGGGGATGGTCCCGATCCGGGCGTGCAGTACCTCAGGCGAAATTTGTGCTCCCCGCGCACGCGGGGATGGTCCGTCCTCGAACCCGGCGTGGTGCAGGACGCCTCCGTGCTCCCCGCGCACGCGGGGATGGTCCCGAGTTCAACCGGCTCTCCCCGTTCAGCAGCAGGTGCTCCCCGCGCACGCGGGGATGGTCCCCCCCGGCCCGGCCCATCGACCGGAGCGCAAGGAGTGCTCCCCGCGCACGCGGGGATGGTCCCGCCATGCCCGGCTTCCCGTGCGTGTCCATCCGGTGCTCCCCGCGCACGCGGGGATGGTCCTGGCGGAGTGCTCGGGGTATCAGCCCGTTTCGAGTGCTCCCCGCGCACGCGGGGATGGTCCCCCGACACGAGGCGGTGATCATGGCTCTCAAGCGTGCTCCCCGCGCACGCGGGGATGGTCCCGCGTACCTGCCTGGTGCGACTCGGCTGCCGACGTGCTCCCCGCGCACGCGGGGATGGTCCGCCCTGCGCGAACGTCTTCGCCGCGCGCTCGGCGTGCTCCCCGCGCACGCGGGGATGGTCCCGAGCCGACCGCGAGTTCGCCGACGACAACCAGGTGCTCCCCGCGCACGCGGGGATGGTCCTGGGAGGTGGTCTCGGCGACGAGTACGTCCTGGTGCTCCCCGCGCACGCGGGGATGGTCCCCATGGCCGACCACGGCACCACCTGTGATCTCACGTGCTCCCCGCGCACGCGGGGATGGTCCCACCGCGCTTATCCCTACCCTGGCGACCGGGCCGTGCTCCCCGCGCACGCGGGGATGGTCCCGCGGACAACATGGTCAAGGCGTTCGCGAAGGGGTGCTCCCCGCGCACGCGGGGATGGTCCCGTCGGCCACCAACGCCGCAGCCAGGTTCTCCAGTGCTCCCCGCGCACGCGGGGATGGTCCCCAGTCGGTCTTGGTGGCGATGAGCACGATCACGTGCTCCCCGCGCACGCGGGGATGGTCCCACGCTGCGGGCATCGTGCTGGACCCAGATCTGGTGCTCCCCGCGCACGCGGGGATGGTCCCCGCAACGGCCGCTCCGGGCTGGGACTGCCGAAGTGCTCCCCGCGCACGCGGGGATGGTCCCGCGATCCAGGACGTGATCCGGGCGAAGGTCCCGTGCTCCCCGCGCACGCGGGGATGGTCCCGACCGGCACTGAAGCGCATGCCTCTCGGTCGGGTGCTCCCCGCGCACGCGGGGATGGTCCCCGGCCGCGCTGATCACGCGATCGGTCATGCGGGTGCTCCCCGCGCACGCGGGGATGGTCCCGCCGGGTCCGACAGGGTGAACTCGGCGAGCAGGTGCTCCCCGCGCACGCGGGGATGGTCCCGACCTCCACGAGGGCCCGTCGAGCGGGAACATGTGCTCCCCGCGCACGCGGGGATGGTCCCCCGCCCGCCCGCGCTACCATCGATGAAGGACCGTGCTCCCCGCGCACGCGGGGATGGTCCCGTCCGGTCGGCCACCCTCAACGGCGAGGACATGTGCTCCCCGCGCACGCGGGGATGGTCCCCGCGAGGGCCGGTGGGCGGGCGACCTGTCGGTGTGCTCCCCGCGCACGCGGGGATGGTCCCGGATTCCGGTTACTGAGTGACGATTCCGGTTAGTGCTCCCCGCGCACGCGGGGATGGTCCCGATCCCCAACAGTTCGGAGAAGAGCATGTCGTGCTCCCCGCGCACGCGGGGATGGTCCCCGGGCCTCGGCCGCCGCCGGCGACAGCGCGGCGTGCTCCCCGCGCACGCGGGGATGGTCCCCGGGCCGGGGGTGGGGTTGGATAACACCGCCCGTGCTCCCCGCGCACGCGGGGATGGTCCCATTCAGGTTGGCCCATCCGGTCGGTGTCTGCTGTGCTCCCCGCGCACGCGGGGATGGTCCCACGGCCGTGATGCAACGGCGTGAGGTGTTCCCCGCGCACGCGGGGATGGTCCCCGGCCGTTGAGCCGCAACCCGCCCTGATTGGAGTGCTCCCCGCGCACGCGGGGATGGTCCCGGGCACGTTCGAGACCTTGGTCGAGCAGGTCGGTGCTCCCCGCGCACGCGGGGATGGTCCCCCGCCGTACCGTCCGCCACGGCGACCGCAGTCGTGCTCCCCGCGCACGCGGGGATGGTCCCACCGCCCCGGCCATCTGGGCGGAGATCAAGCCGTGCTACCCGCGCACGCGGGGATGGTCCCAGCTCCGGGTCGCCGGTCTTGAGAATCTCCTTGTGCTCCCCGCGCACGCGGGGATGGTCCGCGTCAGATCATCGTCATGACGGACGACATCGAGTGCTCCCCGCGCACGCGGGGATGGTCCCGTGCTCCTGGTCGTCTCCGGGTTCTTTATCCCGTGCTCCCCGCGCACGCGGGGATGGTCCCAACTTGGCCAGGGTGTCGAGGTTGTTCGACGCGTGCTCCCCGCGCACGCGGGGATGGTCCCGCGCCCGCAATCGACCCGGACAGCCAGTCCTAGTGCTCCCCGCGCACGGGGGGATGGTCCCGCGCAGCAGACCCCCCACCTGTCCACTGTTGCGTGCTCCCCGCGCACGCGGGGATGGTCCCGGGGTGGCAGTGGTTGATCGACGCCTGTGCGAGTGCTCCCCGCGCACGCGGAGATGGTCCCCCGATCGAGGAGATCCCGGCGGGGGCTCAACCTGTGCTCTCCGCGCACGCGGGGATGGTCCCCCGATCGAGGAGATCCCGGCGGGGGCTCAACCTGTGCTCTCCGCGCACGCGGGGATGGTCCCGCAGAATGGCCTGCGGCTCCAGGACCGCTTCGGTGCTCCCCGCGCACGCGGGGATGGTCCCCAGGTCCGGGCGGCGTCCGTGGGCCACGCCAGGTGCTCCCCGCGCACGCGGGGATGGTCCCTGGTCTCCACGCGCTGACTCAGTTCGGTCAGGTGCTCACTCACCGGACGGACACGTCGTGCGATGCTCTCTCAAACATTCGGTAATGGATCACAGTCCGGAACGACATCAGCACGAAGTGCCAGGGAGCGGGCAACGCTCTCCGGCCGCTTCACCCGCCTCCCGACGGGACCCCGGTGAGTGCGGCCACCACAATCGTGGCTAGCGCCGCGAGCACCATGAACGGTCCGTGCGGGATGGCATCTTTGCGCCCGGCTCGTCTCAGTAGCAGCAGTACGAGGGCCCCGAGTCCAGTGAGCACCAAGCCGAGGAAGGTCGCGACCGCGACCGCGGGCCATCCCGCCCAGCCCACGGTGATACCGAGCCCGAAGGCCAACTTGGCGTCGCCGAGGCCAATCCCGCCCCCGGTCAGCGCAGACATCAAGAAGTAGAACATCGCCGCTCCGGCGCAGGCGGCCAGTGCTTCGAGTAGCCGGTGGGCTTCGCCGGTAGAGAGGCACTGCGCCCCCAGAGCGGCGAGGACGCCGGCCGCGAGTAGCGCGGTGAGCCGGTCCGGCAGACGGTGGACCGCAAGGTCGACAATCGCGAGGATTAGGCCGACCAGCGCCACCCAGCAGTACGCGAGCAGTGGGAGTGCCTCATCGACCACAGTCGCGATGATGCCTAGCGACAACGCTGCTGCCACCTCTACAGATGCCCGCGGAGGCCCCGCCACCAGCTTGCACCAGCGGCATCGACCGGACCAAAGCCCGGCGAGGGTGCGCCACGAGACTCCAACTCCGGCGATCCGGCCGTTACAGCTGGGACACTCGATCTCCCGGGCGGGGCCGCTCGCTACCGAATAGCGGAACGCTTGCACCCTCAGGAGCGGTCCGGCGGCTATCCCGAGCCCGGCTGCGAGTCCGGCAACCCAGAGGTTCATCCTGGTGCCGATCGTCGCCAACGATCACGTTTCACGGCGTCAGGAAGCCGCAGCATCCGGCTGCTCTTCAGCCCAAGTGGCGTGGGATTCGCTGCGGTGCAAGGCATGCCCCAACGCCCGGATCGTCTCCAACCTGCGCTGTCCAGCCAGCGTGAGTGTCAGAAGCCGATGTCCGTTCGCGAACGTCTCTTTTGCGAGCCCGTTCTCGACCAGGCGGTGGACGGTGCGGGTGATCTCGCCATCGCCGATGCGGTTGCCCGTCCACTCGGTGATCGCGCTGCCAAGTTCTCCGTACCGCATCGGTCGTTCGCCGAGGCAAACCACCGCTCCAATCACGTGCTGATACTGCAGAATGTCCCGAATTTCTAGCAGGTCCCCGAAATCCACCCGTCCCCCGTAGCGCATCGCCGTACCGCGTTGCTTCGCACGTTATCGGGTGTCAGCTACCCGACAGTGAGGGAACAGTGTGCAGGCGGTAGTGACCTTGCTGTCAAGGGTATAGATGAAGAGTTTGCGTTGAGTTCAGGCAATTCAGGGCAAAAAGGCTGACTATCTGATCAGCTGATGGCCACCTGGTCGACGTCCTGGAAGGCCGAGTTCGCGTTGCCTCTGAAGTCCACGACGCGCTCAACCAACTCGCATACCTCCCTGCCCTTGCTGGTCAAGGTGATCGTTGGCTTGCCATCGAAATCCAGGTTGCTCGGCCCGGTGACTGTGCCGGCAGCTGCCAGTGCCGCAAATGCCGTGTTGATGGCATCGCCGTACGTGCGTAGCTCGGGGCAGTGTTGCGGGAAGCGGCCGTCCCTGACGGCAAGAAGGACGTCAACGATCAGGGGGGTAGCGAAGAAGTCAATCACGGACTGTAATTCGCTGCGGTCTTCGGGCATCCCCAACCAACTCCCCGTGAGTGATGGATGTCTGCGCTGTGATCTGCGGTCGAAGCTAGATGGCCACAGTGTGACGGTGACGCGGGGACCGTACAAGGGGGAGTGTCATCTCTTTGCGTTCCCCTGCATTAGTGCGCACGACGTACACCGAGAGTTAGGGACCTTTGTGCGTGGCCTTTCAGTGCCGGTGCGTCGTCCGGCATCGGAGGTGCTGGCAGTCGACCGACGACACATGGTCCTGGACTGGATGGGCGCTCACTCGGGTGCGCACCGGCGTGTGCGTACGCGAAAGAACGCACAGCGGAGGCGTACATGACGGTGCGTAGCGGCGGTCAGTTCGTATGCGCTAAGACCAATGGGTGCGTCCTACCGCAGGGGAGGTAGCAGGGATGCCCAGTCGTTTGATGCCCGGTTCCACGCTGTACGCCGATGGGCGACCGGCGGTCGAACTGCCGTCGTCTGGTCCCACCGACAAAGCTGAAGCGGGGACATCACCCCACTAGTTGGCCGGTCCCCAGTCCGGCCACGACGACAGGGAGACATCCAGATGACGACCCGGACCAAGGTGCGCAATTCGTTCGTCCTCACGTTGGGAGTAGCGCTGTGCGTACTCGTCGGATGCACGGCGGATCCCGCAGCCGAGCCGGACGCCGGACCGACATCCGCTGCTGCGGCGACGGCGTCGCCCACCCCTGATGCCGCTGAGGAGCGGGCCCGCAATGAGGTTCTCGCCGCCTACAACGGTTACCTGGAGACATACATCAAGGCATCAGCCCAGGCCGACTACCGGACCAACGAGTTGGCCACTTACGTGGGCGAACCACTGCTCGGCCAGTTGCTCAACAACCTCTACAACATGTCGCGCAGCGGGGTGCACAACGAGGGCCGCCCGACCTGGAGCCCGACGGTCACAGAGCTTCGTCTCGACGCGAACGAGGCGGTGATCCAGGACTGCTTCGACTCGACGAACTGGAACGCGGTCGGAGGAAAGACTCAGCCGACCGCGCAGGCGAAGAAGTACCCGGTGGTCTTGAGGGCGAAGCGTGTCAACGACAAGTGGTACGTGCACGAATCGACCGCTCAGCGGAGTTCGACATGCTGACTCGGACCCTACAGCGTGTCGCGCCGATCGCTGCCACCGTCATCGCTCTCCTCGGCCTGGCCGTAGCTCCCGCTCGGGCGGAGGACGTGTGGGTGTGCCCGCCGGTGGGGGACTGCTACCTGGTGGTCGAGAAGCCCGGTGATGGAGGCGGCGATACCCCGGGCGGTGGAGGAGAAGGTGGCGGCACGCAGGAGTGCACCTCCAACGGCGTCGTCGTGCCGTGTTGGCAGGCGGGTTGGGGATACCTCAATCCGGCGGATGGTTGTTACTACACCGTTGAATCTCCCCAGCCCGCAGCGGGAGATCCTGCATGGAAGGGACATGAGCCCGGTGACGGCACGGTGTACCGGCAAAGGTGCTTTGGTGATCTCGTCGGCGAGCTGGTGTGGCGGGAGGATCCGCCGCCGGGAACGCCAGGGAGCCTGAGCCCGGCGCAACTAGCGGCTCGGGCTGTCAAGGAACTGCCGATGCGCGGCGCCCAGATCGGTATCAGCCCGAACCAGGCCGGCACCGGGCTGGTGGGTCTACCGGTATGGATGTGGACCGCCGTGACGCCGCAGACCTGGGGGCCGATTACCGCAACGGCGTCCGTTCCTGGCCTGTCCGTTACGGCCCGCGGGATTGCCACGAAGATCACGTGGGAGATGGGGGACGCCGGCCGGTCCATCGTCTGTGACAACCCGGGTACTCCGTATGACAAGGCGAAGTACGGCGCCTCGGCGTCCCCGACGTGCGGTTACGACGGTTACTCGCAGCCCAGCCGCGCAAAGCCGGGTGGCCGGTACACGGTTACCGCCACAACGACGTGGCACATCGACTGGTGGGTCGTCGGGGGCGGGGCGACCGGAGCCGAGACGGTGACTCGCGAGTCCACAGCATCCATTCGCATCGACGAGCTTCAGGTGGTGACCAGGTGACGTCCACGACGGACGAGGTTTCGAGTCTCTCTAGGACCGCTGTTCCGCAGCGGAGGGTGGTCCGCGAGCGCAGCGTGCGCCGCGGCCGTCTCGGCATGGCGGTAGCCCTCATGGCGGTGTGCGCCCTCGGCGCGGTCGCGCTGTTCGGGTACGTCAGCCGCACTCAGCCATACCTGGCGGTCGCCAGGGACGTGCCGGTGGGCGCCCAGATTACCGCGGCAGACCTGGTCACCGTGCACCTCAACCCGGATCCGGGAATCGCCCCGGTATCCAGCAACCGGGTCCAATCAGTGGTCGGCAAGTACACCTCGGTTGCGCTGCTGCCCGGCACCCTAGTTAACGCGGGCGCCCTGGTCGACAAGCCGTTTCCCGCACCCGGCGACCAGGTGGTCGGTCTGTCTCTCAAGGCCGGGCAGATGCCGTCCACGCCGTTGAGGCCGGGGGCGAACGTGCTGCTCGTGTCGACCGAGGAAGCGGCCCAGGACAAGCCGGCTGCTGCGGCGCCCACGATCCGGGCGACGGTTGTGCATGTCATCGCGGGGGCGCGCGATGCCACGGCGACCGTGTCGGTCGCGGTTCGGGAGAGCGACGGACCGGTTGTCGCTCGGCTGGCCGCGCAGGGTCGGTTGGTGCTGACTCTGACGGCGGGGAGCTGACGATGGCGGTCATCTGCCTCGCCAGTGCCAAGGGATCGCCCGGGGTGACCACCGCTGGTCTGGCCTTCGCGCTGACGTGGTCGCGCCCGGTGGTGCTCGCAGAGTGCGACCCGGCTGGTGGTGATATCGCGGCCGGCTATTTGCGGCACCTGGATCTGGACGGTGGGCATGGTCTGATGCAGCTCGTCGTGGCTGAGTTGCGGGGGCAGTCCGGCGAGCGGTTCTGGTCCCAGCTGGTCGATCTGGACCCGCCGGGGGCGCGGCGGCTGCTGCTGCCTGGTATCGCCACCTCCGCGCAGGCGGCCAGTCTCGATCCCAACTGGCACAGCCTCGCGGGCTTTTTCGCCTCGCTCGAACACGGCGACCCAGGTTTCGATGTCATCGCCGATTGCGGCCGACTCGTCGCTCCGCACGCTCCGTGGCCGCTGCTGAGCCGCGCGGACCTCGTCCTGTTGTTGGTGAAGCCGACGTTGTCCTCGCTGTTGCCGGCCCGCGCCGTTATCCAGACGCTGCTCTCGGGCGCCGGGCCCGGCAGCGACGGCCGGATCGGGCTGCTGGTGGTCGGCGACGGCGACTACGACGACCGCGCCGTGTCCCGGCACCTCAACGTGCCGGTGATCGCGCACCTGCCCGACGACGACCGATCCGCTCATGTGCTCGCGCACGGCGGCACCGTCCGCACCAAGCGTCCGTTGTTGCGCGCAGCGGCGGCAGCCGAGGACAAGGTCATCCGATCCATCACCGGCCGACGCGACCGCCTCCGCGGTCCTGGCATTCGAGAGGCCGTTCATGTCGACGTTTGAGCACCCCCGGTGGCGCGACCCGGTCGACGGGATACCCGCGACGCAGGGCGCCGCCAGCGCGTCGCAGAACGGCCACGGCAATGGCACCGTTGCCGCGCTCGTCGCGTCGCCGCCGGTATTCGCTCCGACGGCGGACGAACCCGACTACGCGGTTATCCGGTCGCTTCAGAACGCCGTGAGCGACGAACTGTCGCGCTTGCTGGCCGGGCGTGAGTACATCAGCCCATCCGACCGAGAGGCCGAGGGGCGAAGGATCGCGACGCGACGCGTCGGCGAGTACGTCGACCAGCAAAGGATGAGCGGTACTCCGCTCAGCGGCGGCTACGAGCGGCGACTGCTTGACGGGGTGCTCGCGGCGCTGCTCGGCCTCGGCCGGCTTGATCGGCTGCTGCGCGAGCCTTTCGACACCATCACCATCCTCGGATGTGACGGTGTCCGGGTGGAGCGTCCGGACGGGCGCATCGACTTCGAGGCACCGGTCGCGGACAGCGACGAGGAATTCGTGCTGCTCCTTCAGGCGCTCGCGCGTCGTGCCGGCGGCACCGAACGGGCGCTGACCAAGGACAAGCCCACGCTGAGCATGGAGATGCCCGGCGGGCAGCGTCTCGCGGCGACATACCTGGTGACGCAGCGGCCCGTCGCGGTCATTCGTAACCACCAGATCCTCAAGGTCACCCTCGACGAACTCGTCACCCTCGACCAGGCGGACCCGAACAAAAGCGCCATGATCGATCCAGTCCTGCGGGACTTCCTCCGCACCGCGATGAGGGCTGGGCTCAACATCATGGTCGCCGGTGTTCCAGGCAGCGGAAAGACCTCCCTCCTGCGGGCATTGGCGAGCGAGACCCCACCTGACGAGTGGATGATCGTCATGGAGGAGGCCCGGGAACTGGGTCTGCACAAAACCGGCCGCCACCCGTGGGCAGTCTCCATGGAAACCAGGGAAGGCCACGGTGAGCGCGGCCCGGACGGTCGACCCATCGGAGAGATCACGCTCGACGATCTGATTCCGATCGGCTTGCAGCTCAACGCGAGGCGCATCATCGTCGGCGAGGTCCGGTCCCGGGAAATCGTCGCCATGCTCCAGGCGATGGGCACGACCAACGGGTCGCTGTGCACGATCCACGCCCGCGAACCCGGCCTCGTCTTCGACCGCGTTGTCGAACTGGCGCTCAGCCACCGCGACGAGCGGTCCGATCGGCGCGCGTATCTCCAGGTCGCTAACGCCCTTGACCTGGTGGTCTACGTCAACCTCATCGACGAGAGCGCGATCGGAGGCCGCAAGCACCGGTTCGTATCCCACGTGATCGAGGTCGGCGGCCTGGTGGAGGACGGACGGCCCCGCACCACCCAGATCTTCGGACCGGGACCGGACGGCCGGGCCGTCCCGATGCACCAGCCGGACCGGCTCAAGCAGCACTTCCTCCTCGCCGGCTACGACCCGACCGTCCTGACCGCGCACCGCGGCCGAGGCGCATGGCCCCGGCCGCTACCCCGGCTGGGGGTGCGGGGGTGAACCCGATCCTCATCGCCGCCTTGCTCGGCGCCGGTCTCGTCGGCAGCCTCGTGCTGGGAATCACGGCGCTCGCCGGCACCACCGAGCCCGACCGGCCACCATCCCCGTGGACGACGCGAGTCCGCTGGATCTGGTACGGAGCCAGCACAACAAGACAAGCCCAACGCCGCCACCAAGCCTGGCTGATCGGCGCGCTCACGGCCGGAATCCTCGCCTGGATCATCAGCGGGGTACCCGTGGCAGCCCCGCTCGTTGCCCTCGCCGTCCCGGGCGTGCCCTGGCTAATGTCCGCGGGCAAGGAGGAACAACGCTCCATCACCCGCGTCGAGGCGGTGGAGGCATGGACCCGCCGCCTGCGCGACGTCGAGGACTCCGGCGTCGGACTCCAGGAAGCTATTGCCGAGACCGCGCAGACCGCCCCGGCGGCCATCGCCCCGGAGGTCCAACTGCTCGCCGCCCGGATACAAGCCCGATGGGACACCGAAACGGCGCTCTACGACTTCGCGGAAGCTCTCCAGGATCCGGTCAGTGACCAGGTCGTCGTGGCGCTCGCGCTGCACCTCACAGACCGGGGCGCAAAGCTGACCGACGCGCTGACCGGCATCGCGGAAGCGGCAGCTGACGAGGTCGCGATGCGCCGCGAAACGGCCTCGAAGCGATCCCGGGCACGATTCCAGATCCGGTTCCTCACCATCGGGTCGGTCCTGCTGGTCGGCTTCGGCCTAGCCAGCGGCCAGTACACCGCACCGTACGGCGACGCCCGCGGTCAGGTCGTACTCGCCGTCCTGGCGTGCGCCTTCATCGGCTGCCTCTGGTGGGCCCGGACGTTGAGCCTCCCACCGGCAGAACAGAGGTTCCTGTCCGCAGCCCCGAGCACCGCCGGGCGGAATGCGTCATGACACCCACCTGGATCAGCATCACCGCCGTACTCGGGGCGGGATTCGGTCTCGCGGTGTTCCTCGCCGTCCACGAGCTACGCCCCGCCAGCCCGGCACTTGGCCCGGCGCTGGCTCGCCTGCAACCCCCGACCGGCGCGGCGGCACCCCAGTCCGCGCGGTCCAAGGCCATCAACCGTCTGGCCAACCAGATGCAGCGCATCATTCCGGCCACCGATCTACGGCTGCTGGGCCGAACTCCCGAGGAATTCGTCACCAGCCTCATCGTCGCCGGCCTGCTCGGGCTCGCCGTCCCGTCGATCCTGCTCGGCATGCTGGCGCTGACGGGCCGCAGCTTCGGCACCGGCGTCCCGGTCGGCGCCGCGATTGGCTTCGCCGCGCTGCTCGTCCTCATCGTCTACCGGGACGTCGGTCAGAAGGCCGTCATCGCCCGCCGTGAGTGCCGCCGCGCGGTCTGCACGTACCTCGACCTGGTCGCGTTGCAGCGAGCAGCGGGACGCGGCACCGAGGAATCGCTCATTCGGGCAGCCAGCAAGGGCAACGGCTGGGTTTTCAGCAGGATCCGACAGACCCTGCTGCACGCCGAACTGTCCGTGTCGGCGCCATGGGACGGGCTCAAGCAACTCGGGACCGACCTTGGCGTACCGGAGCTGGGCGACCTCGGCGACATTATGCAGGCCGCAGGCGTCACCGGTGCCCAGGTCTACCGGACGCTGCGGGCCCGAGCCACCTCCCTACGCGCCCAGATCCGCACCGACGAGTTGGCCCGCGCCGAGCTGCGCACCTCGCAACTGGAGATCCCCGGAGCGCTGCTGCTGGTCGTGCTCATGCTCCTGGCCCTCTACCCCTTCGCGGCACGGCTACTCGCCGCACCAGCCGTCAACTGACCACGAAAACAGGAGGTCGCCATGGAAACCACCAGCCCATCCGCTTGGACCATCTACGCCCTACGGCTGCTCGCCGCACTGCGCCGCGACGACCGCGGCGAAGTCGTGCCGACCGCGATCATCTACGCGATCACGGCGGTCATCGCACTCGCCCTGCTCACTGCCGCGTCCGACTACGTGTACGGATGGATCGGGCTCTGGCCGGACGCCGCAGCCCCAGCTGTGCCCGCACCGTGACGAATAGTCCAGGCGGGCTCCTGGGCCGGCGGCCACGCTGGCTCAGGAGCCTGACCGACGACCGGGGATCGAGCAACATCGAGATGGCGATCCTGTTCCCGACCTTCGTCATCTTGATCCTTCTCGGTGTGCAGACCGCGATGATCTTTCACGGACGGATGGTCGCCTTATCGGCAGCACAGCAAGGGGCCGCTGCCGAGTCTGCCTATCGTGCCCCGGACGGGGCGGGACAGGCGCAGGCCGGCGCATACCTGACCCGGATGGGCGACGTGCTCAACGAGTGGGAGATAACGGTCACCCCGGTAGCCGAAGGAGGGGCCGAGCCCACGGCGGTCCGAGTCACCGTCACCGGCACCACCCTCGGCTGGCTGGGCAGGCGATTCCAGGTCAGCCAGACCGCCTACAGCCCAATCGAACAATTCACCACGGAGACCGATTCGTGAGACGGCAACCAGGGAGACAACGCGGCTCGGTCACCATCGAGCTAGCCATCCTGGCGCCCAGCCTCCTGCTGGTCGCCAGCTTCGCCATGCTCGTCGGGCGAATCTCCCTGGCAAACGCCGCGCTCGACGCCGCGACCTACTCCGCGGCCCGGTCCGCATCGCTCGCCCGCGAATCGGGCACCGCCCAGACCCGCGCGGAGTCCTCGATTCAAACGACCCTCGACGCGCAGGACATTCACTGCCTCAACCTGCTCGTCCGCGTGGACACGACTCAGTTCACCCGCGTTGTCGGCGAGCCGGCCAGCGTCACCGTCACCGTCGAATGCCGCGTCGACCTGTCCGCAGGCGCGATGCCCGGTATGCCGACCTCGCGGTGGATCACGGCAGCCTACAGCTCACCGCTCGACCTGTTTCGGAGCAGAACAGGATGACCCGCCGTCCAACCACACAGTCGACCGGCCACGACGCCGGCCGTATCGGGCTGTTCTACGCCATCGTCCTGCCCGGCCTGATCGCCATGATCGGCCTAGCCGGAGACGGCGCCGGATACATCCGCACCACCCAACGGGCGAACAACATCGCCGCAGAGGCCGCCAGAGCAGGCGGACAGGCGATCCGACTACCCGAAGCGATCAACGGCGAGACGAAGACCGTCGACACGACCAAAGCCATCGCCGCCGTCGCCGACTACCTCAGAACCGCGGGCATCACCGACTGGCAGGCAACCATCAACGACGACGAACAGCAGCTCACCGTCACGGTCACCGTGCAGTACGACCCACTCCTCGTCGATGTCCTGCCCGGCGTCACGACAATCCCCGCAAATGCAACCGTCACTGCAACACTGCTGGTGGGATGATCCATGGCCAACCCGGCTCGCAGAAACACACCGCCCACCCGCCCGTCGCGTGCCGCCGGTACCGCGGCCCGCCTCGCCGCTCAGCTGAGCATCCTGGCCACCTTCGGCGGTATCCCGTACGCGCTCTACGCCCTAGCCGGTAACCCGCTGCCCGACCAGTTGCCCACCTGGTCCCACCTCGGCGAGCTGCTCACCACCCGGGACGACGGCAGCGCCTTCCTCGCCGCGATCACCTGGGCCGGATGGATCGGCTGGGCATCATTCGCCCTTCCTCTCCTCCTGGAAATCATCTGCCACGTCTTTCGCTGGCGACCTCCTCGAATTCTCGGCCTCGCGTGGCAGCAACGCCGCGCCGCAGCGCTTGTCGCCGCCGCTCTGTCCATCGGCGCAGCACCGGCCGTAGCCAGCGCAAACGCGGTCACCATGCCGTCCGCGCCGCCAATCGCCGCCGCCTCGTATGCCGCGTCCACACAGGCACCGACCATCCTCCATCTCGCGTCCCTCAACACCGCAGCTCCATCTGGCCTCAACAGCGAAAGGAACGCGAAGGGAAACGCCCCGGTCTACGAGGTCGCGCGCGGCGACTGGCTCTACCACATCGCCGAACGATTCTTTGACGACGGCGAACGCTACCTCGACATCGCCAAACTCAACCCCGAACTGGAGAGGGCAGACCCACGATTCCCCAACCACATCGTCTCGGGGCAGCAACTCCGACTTCCCGCCGACGCCGACGACCGAGGAACTCGCCACCACGCCACCGGCAAACTACGCACGCCCCCGCAACCATCAACCACCGAGAATGCCCCTGGCGCGACACCTTCGGACAACGCGCCCGACGAGGTCACGCCGCCAACCCCGCCACCAGCAGCAGCAACACCGACTCCCTCGGCGACAGCCAGCGCCACGACGACACTCGAAGCACCCGCCTCGCCATCGGCGACGCCCCACGAGACAGCACCACCTGCGCCGACCTCCGCTGCCGAAAAGAACGAACCAGACTCCAACGCGGACGACGCTGACCTAGACACCGCGCTCCCCATCACCGCAGCCCTGGCCACCGCGGGACTCCTCGCTGCGCTACTCCTGTTCCGCCTCACGCGACGCCGACGTCGACAGCGTCAACACCGCCGCCCCGGTCGCCGAATTCCCACGCCCAGTCCCGCCGTCGAGCGGCGGGTTCGTGTTGCCGCCCAACCCGTCGACGTCAACCGGCTCGACCATGCTCTACGGGCACTGGCCGCTGGCCTGCGCGACTACAACACTGTCGACCTGCCCGACCTCGCCGCCGCGTGGCTGTCCGGGGGAGAGGTCCACCTCATGCTGGCCCGGGCCAACGCCTCGGCGCCTCCACCCTTCGAGGCCGACGGCACCGCGATGGGCTGGATGCTGCCGGCCGCGGCGACCCTTCCCAATGTCGATGAGACCCTGGCGCCTCTGCCGGTCCTCGTCACCGTGGCGTCCCGGCCCGGCGGCGATCACCTTCTGATCGACCTCGAACGCACGGGTCTGCTCGCCATCAGCGGCGACACCGAGCGCACGGCAGATCTCATCCGGTACATCGCGGCCGAACTGGCGACCAACCAGTGGAGCGACGACGCGGAAGTGGTACTGGCCGGTTTCGACCCCACCGACGCCGACAACCTGATCGCCATCGGCGGAAACCGCATCACTGCGGCAACCTCAACAGCCAGCGCCATCGAGCGAGCCCGACGCCGCGCCGCAGCCAACGCCAAAGCCATGAACGACACCGGTATCACCTCCACCTTCGCCGGGCGCGTGGGCGACATCGTCGCCGACGCGTGGATGCCGCATGTGCTCCTGATCGCCGACGGAACCGACGTCGAAGAACACTTGACAGCGCTCGCAGCCGAACTCCGCCTGGCTGGCCGATGCGGCGTTGCGGCCGCAGTTGTCACCTCAACCATGACGACCTGGCAGGTCGACATCAGCACCGATGGCAGCCTCGCCATCGACTGGCTCAGCATCACCAACACCGCCGCCACCCGGCTTCCCCGCGACCAGCTCACGCGCCTCGCACCCGTCATGCGAGCCGCCCGAGCCGCCGCGCCCAACGAGAATCAGCCCGGAGACGAGCCAGTGCCCGCCGCAACCGAACCGGACCCCTGGGCCGAGGGCACCGACGCGCATGGCCACTTGCTGGACGTCGACGACATCCCGCTCCGATTTCAGGACGGAAGCCCGGACGACAACGAGCACCACCGCGCACACGATGACCCGGCCGCCGTGCGCGCGCATCCGGCTGCATATGAACACGCACAAGAGAGGCGAGCGGCCGTGCCCGAACCCGACCGCAGCACCCCGGCGCCCGCACAAGCCGGCCCCAACGTGGCGCAGCCCGTGGACATTGCAGCTCTTACCCCGATCACTAACGGGGCGGTCGCCAGGACCGCATCCGTACCCCCAGTTCGCCACCGCGAACCGCACGACCCCACCCTCAATGAGGACCTTGACGCCTGGGACCGACCCGACCCCTACCGACCGCGGATCGCGATCCTCGGCCCGGTCGAAGTCGACGCCCCCGGAGAGACGCCCGACGAACGGATCCGTTTTTACTCGGAACTGGTGGTTTACCTTGCGCAGCGTGGCCGCGCCGGGGCTACCGGCGAACAGATCGACGAGGCGCTGTGGCCTGAACGCGGTGTCAACGCCCGTAGCCGCCGCGTCGCCATTAGCAAGGTACGCCGCTGGCTCGGTGAAACCGACGAGGGAACCCAGTGGCTTCCACCCAACGCAGGGGCCGACCGGCTCTACCGGCTCACTCCCGGCGTACTCATCGACTGGCAACTGTTCCGCCGTCTCCGAGCCCGGGGCGAAGCCAGGGGAGCAGCAGGCACGGCCGACCTCCGCCGCGCGCTCGAACTCGTGCGCGGCGAGCCTCTTGCCGGTGCGGAACTGCCCTACTCATCGGGCTACCGCAACCCATACACATGGCTACCGGGGAGCGACGTCCAACCGCACAACCTCGCCTCCGCCATAGTCGACACCGCGCACCAACTCGTCGACCTGTATCTCGAAGCAGGAGACACCGGAGGGGCACGCTGGGCCGTGGAACGCGCCTGGATCGCAGACCCCACTCACCTTGACGACCACCCCTGGGTTGACGCCATGCGCGTCGCCCACGCCGCCGGCCGTTTGGCCGAACTCCGCGCCCTTCTCGACGGCCTCGTGCGTACCCGCGAGGTGGAAGTCCCGGAGGATCTCTCGCCGGACACGTACGGCGCCATTCATGAGTTGGTGGGTGATCTGCTCAGGGTAAGTTAAAACGAGTCTATGTGAAGGGCCATGTTAATCATTCCGCGCCACGGACTTATGCAATCGGCTCGGATGGTTCGCGCCCAGCTGGCTCGACGAGCCGCGTCATTATGTGGGATGTACGAGTCGCAGTGGCGTCCTTGGCGTCGGTGCTCGGTTGAGCCTGTTCTGTGTCTCATATCGTGCCCTCCGGCTCGCTCGTGACTATAGGCAAAGCCCTCATGCATTCCGAAGCCCGCGTGTCCCGTGCCGCGATTAAGTGATCTGCGAGCCAGGCTGTGAAGGCTTGGCTGGTGGCAACGAAGCGGCGCTCTACAGGCGGCCTGATTGATATCCGTAGCGCTTTAAAGAGAGCTCCGCAACTTCTCTGCTGCTCGTAGAATAAGTTGGCGAGCGTCCGAATCGAAGTACGCCTCTGACAAGAGGTTGTCGATCGCTGTACGAAACGCTATCGCCTCGTCGCCATGATGCATAGTTTCGCCTACAAAAGACTCTACGATCGCCAGGTCATCGTCGAACAAAATGAATGAGTTTTGGGGTGCGGTGGGCAGTAGTACCCCGAATGGGATGATGCCGAGCTTGATATGAGGAAGTCCAGTGAGGCTGAGGAGTCTGTCGAGTTGCGCGAGCATGGCAGGTGCGGGACACAGCAGTAGGCGCAGGGCGGCCTCGGTTATCACGAACTCAAATGTTTTTGAGGTGTCGTAGAGAATCTGCTGTCGACTCATCCTCTGGGCGGTCGCGACCTGAACCTCATCAGGATCCGCCCCGTGAAGTCGTACGCCTTCCTCTATTCGGCAACGCGCGTACTCGGCTGTTTGTAGCAGGCCGGGTATGTAGATGATCTCAACGTTCCGGATGGTCGTGGACCTTGCGGCCAGTTCATTGTAATTGCGCTGGATTGTCGCTTGCCCCAGGCGTACCTGCTGCCTCCACTCCTGGTGTAACCCTTGAGCTTCGCTTAGGAGATTTGTGAGTGCTTGGCTCTCGTCTGCGCCTATGTGGCAGGCTTGTGCCCAACCGAGAATGTCATCCTCGGTGGGCATCTGCTTTCCGGTCTCAATCTTCGACACTTTGGATTGTGTCCACCCGAGCTCGCGTGCCACCTGGCTACCAGTGAGGCGCGCGCTACGTCGATGGCTGCGGAGTCTCCGGGCGAGACCGCCGGGCCGATTGAGCCATTCTTCGATGGAGTTCACGGCTCGGTGATGTTTCTTTCTGTTGCGAGAGCTAGGGTGCTGTGTTTGACGGCGAGGTCCCACGACTGGCGGTGCCGAGCAACGATTTCCGGTTCGGAAATAATCTCGCCACCCAGTGGCTCTCCTTGCTCGCTAAATCGCATTATCGCTAGCCGGCGAGAGTCGAACAGCCACCAATCGTCTTTTATTGGAAGCCCGATTGAGGTGCCCCGGCTGCGGGGAATGTAGCGGATGACTTCACCTGCGGCGATGTTGTACTGTCCGCTCCACATCTCCCAACGCTGGTAGTCCGTGGGAGGCTCCTCCAGTACGCGTACCCGTTCCACCCTCTTGCCCTGGGTCGTGGCGGCATGGATCTTGTCCAACCATGCTGCGTAGAACGGGAAATCCGTCACGGGTCGAGGCTCACCGGCGAGAAATTCCTCCAACGATTGCTGCTCATCCGCCACCGTGTAGACAGGCTGCACCTCTAGGCGGAAGGCCGTGTCGGTGAAATACCGGAACAGATTGTTGAAGTCGTCGCCGGTGAGCTGCTCGCCCATGGTCAGTTCGCCCGCGCCAAGATGCCAGCAATCACGTCGACGGGAACCTCGACTGCGGTCTCATTCTCGCCCAGGTCGCGCAAGTTGGCGCGGGTTGCCTCATCGATCCGCCAGCCCTGGACGACGTAGTTGCCGTTCTCCGCCCTGTACAGGGCGGGGCAGTTGCCGGTACCGCTCTCCTGCCACTTCCGGATGAACTCGAGTTGCACAGGTCGCCCCTCTCCGCCGTGAGCGCTCCGGTGGCGCCCTCGCCAGCTTGATGCTCGCATGTCGAGGGACATTCGGCAATATTCTTCGTCAAGCTGGCTTCGGTACCCGATACTGGGGCTCATGGGCGTCAAGACCATTCCAGCGGAAGAATATTATTCTTCCGCTAGTACAGGCTGTCGACGTCGCTGTCGGGAGTCTAGAGGGGCCGGGATGCTTGGGGGCGGTCAGAAGCGCACACGAACTTCTCTGCCGAGGCGCGGGCTACGAACCCGCTCCACTGCTGACGCCCGAAGATCAGCGCGGGACCGGCCGGGTCCTTCGAGTCACGCACGGCCATGGCCTGCTGGAGGTCCGCGACTTCGATGCAGCCGCCGTTGTCCTGCGACTTGGTGCTCTTGCGCCACCTGGCGCGGGACAGGTCGGGGATCACCCTTCGCTCCTCGCCGCTTCCTCGTGCTGACCGGCTACAGTCGCGATCAGGCGAGCAGACTCCTGCTTGCTCAGCGCCGACGCCGACATGTGGTTGTACGCAAGATTACACCGGCGCAGGTCCTCCTCTTTCTCTAGATACAGGTTGCCGGCCTGCGCTTCTACGTACACGACGGGCGTGTGCAGCCGCTCGTCGAAGTCGAAGATCGTCATCGCGCCCAGGGTGCCCGGGTAGCCGCCGCTACGGAAGGGAACGACCTGCACGGTGATCGATGTGGGTAGGTTCAGCAGGTGTCGAAGCTGCCTCGCCATAACCTCGGGCCCACCTACCTCGCGACGTAGCACCGCTTCATCGAAGATTGCCCAAACTTCCGGCGGCTCCTCGGTCAGGACGTTCTGTTGCCGCTCCATGCGTATCCTGACCTGCCGCTCCCGTTGATCTCCGTCGGGTAGCAGGGCCACTGTTCCGGCGGTGGACCGCGCGTACTCCTCGGTCTGGAGCAGGCCGTGAACCACCATGGGCTCGAAGGCACGAATCCTGGTGGCCGCACTTTCGATGCCGAGGAACGTCGCGAAGGGTGTCGGAACGCCCCCGAACTTGGACCACCATCCACGCTGCTTGCCAAGCTTCTGAAGCGAGAACAACTCGGCGCGCATCTCCTGGTCAGCGACGTTGTAGGTGTCGAGCATGGCCTCCAACTCCACCCTCACCATGCCAACCTCGCCAGCTTCAATCTTCTGGATCTTGCTTACTGAGCAGCCGAGCCGTTCGGCGATCTGAGCTTGAGGCACGCGGGCCTTGTCGCGAAGGCGACTGAGCTGTTCCCCGAGTTGCCATCGCGGGATCGTCGGGCCAATCGGCTTGGGCATGAACGCCTCCATGGTCGCTGCTGCCTGCGGTAACGCGGTCGCTCTCGCGCCTCCCGGCTGGCGCGGGGTCGCCACGGATGGCGGGCCGGCGTCAGCTGGAGCTGGCTCTACTAGGGACGACAAACTTACATCAGAAGATTGACAGCCCTGACGGAGAATGTCAGGCTCATGCCGAGAATATATTCTCGTGCAGGTGGTGGGCGGCTGGCGGTGCGTCTGCAAGGGCTGTGGGTGGTGACCTAGGCGTCGGTCCAACTGGCGTCGACGTCTGGCCGGGCATCCGGGCACCTCGGGCCGGTGCATGTGGCGAGGCGAGGCTGTCGACCAGGGTGTGAGTAGCGGGAGGTGATCAAGTCATGGCTCCGAGACGCGGCGGTGGCGTGAATCAGGTGACTGCGACGCTGGATGTTCCGGGCTGCTCGACCGAGCGAGTGGCCACGGGTGGTGTACTTCTGTCACATCTCCCCGGTCCTCGTGGACTCCGTCTCGAGGTCGTGGTCGGCCGTTTCGACCCAGCCCGCGCCCGTGGAGCTTCGCCCCCGTTGTCAGGCGCGTTGGCCGCAGATGCACCACGCGCTGCAACCTCTTCCGGCGAAATCGATGGGAGTCAGCGGGCGCTCGCGTCCGGTGTGGAGGCGTCGATGGCGTGGACCTGCGCGATTGATGCTTACATCAGGGACGGGCACGGAAGGGATCTGCGACCGTGATCATTGAGGTGAAAGACGTCCAAGTGGCAGAGATAAGCGAGGCTCACGCGACGCTGATGATTCACCGCCCGGAGACCTCCGACGGAGGTCTGTGCTTGGGGTGTCTAGATTTCGTCTGCCGATTTGCATGGTGGCCGTGTCCACAGGCGCGTTGGGCTAGCGCGGTGCTTCGCCATCAGATCGATGGCAAGTCGTCATGAAGGAAGTCTTGCGAGAACCGATCGCGTTGCGTACGGAAGCGCGACGACGCATCTACGCGGCTCTGTTGGCCGAACCCAATCGGATCTGGACGGTCACCGACCTCTCGCAGCAACTGCCTGACGTCGGAATCAACCTGCTGCGGACCACACTGCTGCTGTTGCTCGGCGACCGCCTGGTGGAGATTGAAACTAACTCTCGGCATCGATCTCTGGCTCTCCGACTGACCCAGGTTGGGACCCGGACCTTGGCTGTCATCCTCAGCGGCTGCAGAGCGAGTGAGTTGTCAGAGCCGACATCAGCGGGTCGGCGAGGACGGGGTCCACAGTGACGACGGCAGCCGCCACGGCCCGTGGTGTGGTTTCCGCAGATGCGCTGGGCGGCCCACGAGCGGCGTTACGAGTGATAGAGGCGCACTTGGTGGTGGACCCATCGGGCCGCTGCGCGGCATGCCACCAATGGGAGCCATGCGCGCAGCGCAACCTCGCTTACTCCGCGCTTCACGGTACCAACGTGTTGCCGCAGCGCGAGCCCTTGGCCCTGCTGACAGTGCGGTCAACCTTCGATGCGTTCCAGGCTGCCACCTGATGCCTCCAGTGCGGCCGAAGCACCACCACGGGCACACCTGTCACTGCTGCCAGCACCTCCTCTTACGGAAGGGCGTGTGTCAATGAATGACTCGGCGATATGGCTGCCGACCGTCGACGGCCTGGAACTGCCCAACGCTGCCCGGATGTATGACTACTTTCTCGGTGGCGCCCACAACTTTGCGGTTGACCGAGCGGCTGCCGATGAGGTGATCGACGCCGCACCGGAGGTCCGGGACGCGGCGAAGGCCAACCGCAGCTTCCTGCGTCGTTCTGTCAGCCACGCGCTCGACAACGGTATCCGCCAGTTCCTTGATCTCGGGTCGGGCATCCCGACCGTGGGTAACGTGCACGAGATCGCGCACGCACTGGACCCGTCCGCGACGGTGGTCTATGTCGACAGCGAGCCCGTTGCCGTCGCTCATGCCCGCGCGCTACTTCGTAACGTGCCCACCGCCGATGCCATACAAGGCGACATCCGATACCCCGCCAGGATTCTCGGGCACGACCAGACCCGCTATTTGATCGACTTTGACCAGCCTGTTGCGATGCTGCTGGTCTCGGTCCTGCACTTCGTCCCCGGCGACGTGGCCGGCGTGGTTGATGCGTTGCGCCAGCGCATGGTTGCCGGCAGCTACCTCATTGTTTCGCACGCGAGCCCGGTTGTGGCCACCGCTCAGACCAGGAGCGTGGAGCAGCTGTACGCGCGTACGTCTACCCCGCTGTACCTGCGTGGTCGCGACGAGATTCGTGCCCTATTCGGTGACCTCGCTCTTGTTCACCCCATGGTCGACGGGGCCGCGCCAGCCGATCTGACGCCGGTTCCCTGCTGGCGTCCGGACCCCGGCGCCCCCGCCCTACCGCCGGAGGTGGCCAACAGCCCGTTCATCGCCGGTTTTCTTGCCGGTGTTGGCCGCGTACCGTCGCCGCTCACGCGCGTCTCCCCGGCCGCGCCGCTGCGGCCGGCACGCGCGCTCAACCATCCCGGCCGCTTCGGTGCAACGCCAACGTCACGCCTCGCCCCCTTGCCAACCCTCAGCTAGGACCAGTCAAACATGACATCGCCCCACGGGATTCGGATCGCCAGCTCAACGGGTTTCGCGACCATGACTGACAGCGGCTTCGCGCCGATTGACAGGTCTCGTCCGCATCCTGCCCGCCGCTACGACTACTGGCTGGGTGGCAAGGACAACTTCGCCGCCGACCGCGAGTCCGCCGATCAGATCGCCGCAGTGTTCCCGCAAATCCGCGGCGCGGTGGGAGAGAACCGGCGCTTCCTGCGCCGAGTCGTCTCGTACCTGGCCGCCGATGCCGGAGTTCGTCAGTTCCTCGACATCGGAATCGGTTTTCCCAACTCGCCGAACGCGCACGAGGTGGCCCAGGTGGTCGCCCCGGCGTCCCGGTTCGTGTACGTGGACAACGACCCGATGGTGGTGTCCCACGCCCGCGGTCGGATGACCAGCACCGCGCAGGGCACCGTGACCTACGTGCAGGCGGACCTGCGCGAGCCGGAGTGGATTCTGGCTGACCCGGCGCTCACCGCCGCCCTTGACCTGGACCAACCTGTTGGCCTGCTCCTCGTAGCGGTGCTGCACTACCTTGCCGACAGCGACGACCCCTACGGAGTGGTCCGCTATTTGGTCGAAGCGCTGCCGGCAGGCAGTTACGTCGCGGTGTCGCATGCCACGTTCGACAACCTGCCGCCGGCCACGGTCGATCGACTTGCTTCGTTGGTCACCGCAGGGGCGGGCCACGGCACGTTCCGGGCCCGTACGCGTGGTGAGGTGGCCCGGTTCCTCGACGGGCTCACGCTGGTTGATCCAGGGCTGTGCTCGACCGTCGATTGGCGGCCTGGCCGTTACCCGCATGCGGAGGCCGATGCGGTATCCGCCATGGCTTACGCGGCGGTCGCCCGCGTCGAGGAAAGGTGAGTCAGGATCATGGTTCGTGTTCCGATCGCGCTGTTCAACTACGAGAACGGCGGCCGTTCCCCGGACGGCGGCTACGACTTCAGCCGCCTGCAGTGCGCGTTCGCGGACGTGGACGAACCACCAGCGTTGATCTTGTTTTGTGAGGCGAAGAACTATCGCGATCACGCAGGAGTGGCAAAGTACGCGGCGGCCGAGGCGCTGTCGGATGCCCTCGGCGTGCCGTACGTGGTGGAGCTGGGCTCGATGCCACGCGGGCCGCTCCCGCCGGCGATCTTCTACAACCCGAACCTGCTCGTCCTGCGGCGTTGGTGGAACCAGGACGACCCGGGCGTTTACGACGACCAGCGTAACGTCGCCCGGTTCGCCGTTCGCGGCAGCAGCCGCACGCCCGAGGAACGTTTGGAGTTCCTGGCGTTCGTGCACCACTGGGAGCCACTCTCCGGCGACGTACGGCTGGAAGAAGCCAAACGCGTCGGTCGTTACGGTGGCCCAGAGCCGCTGCCCGTGATCGGCGGCGGCGATTTCAACGGGACCGCCTCCGGCAGCCACCTTCCACAGGGGGATTGGGTGGCAGCGCCGTTCAGGCAACGCGCTCACAAAGGCGTCCTCGGCTCGGATGGCACGTGGGGGCCAGACACTCGCGCGCTCGATCACCTTATCGGCGAATGGGACGAGAACACCCACCAGCGCCGGGACGGATGCGGCTTCCACGCCGTCGCGGAGGTGGCCTGGCGTGCAGACCCGTCCCAGCCGATTCTGCCTACCGTCAACGCTGGCGTTGACGCGGGCGGTGGACTGCTCGTCGACTGGCTCCTCGCCAACACCGCCATGGCTGATCACATTCTCCCGGCGACCTACCAGGTGCACGTGCCTGACCCCGGCCACCAACCGCCGTCCGACCACCGGCTCGTCACAGTGACCGCCGAGCTGTAGGGACCAGTGGCGCGACCAGCAGCCGTCCCGTTGTCCATGACATGCAAACCCCGAAGGGAACACACGTGATTGACGCAAGCCCTGGGCACGACCGCCCCGCGAAGCCGCAAGGGCGACTCACCGAGGAGTCGAACCATGCGCAGGATGCTGACCGAGCGGCCGAGCTGCGCAACGTGCTGGTGGACAAACTGCTCACGGACGGGATGATTACCAGTCCTGCCGTCGAGGCAGCGATCCGGGCAGTGGCCCGCGAAGGGTTCATGCCCGCCGAGACTCCGTTGGAAATCGCCTACGGCGTCGACAATTCAGTCGTCACCAAGCGTGACGCTCACGGGGTGCCGATCTCGTCGGTGTCCGCGGCGTACATCCAGGCGCGGATGCTGGAACAGGCCGAGCTACGGCCGGGTATGACGGTGTTGGAGATCGGCTCCGGTGGGCTGAACGCGGCGTATATCGCGGAGATCGTTGGCCCGGACGGGCACGTGGTCAGTGTCGACATCGACGCCGAGGTCATTGACCGGGCGGCGACCCTGCTCGACGATGCCGGCTACGCCAAGCGGGTCCGCGTGCTGGTGGCGGACGCCGGGCACGGGGTGCCCGACGGAGGGCCGTTCGACGCGATCATCGTGACGGTCGGCGCGTGGGACATCGCCCCCGCGTGGGTGGATCAGCTCGCGGCCGAGGGCGTGCTCGTCCTACCGCTGATCATGAACGGGGTCACCCGCACGATCGGGTTCCGCCGCACCGGGGACCATTTGACCAGCACTTCGACCGAGGTCGCCGGGTTCGTGCCGATGCAGGGGGCAGGGCAGCACCTGGAACGGGTGTTCCTGCTCCCCGACGCCAACGGAAACAGTGTGAAGCTGCGGTTCGACTCCGGCGTCCCCGACGACGTCAGCCAGCTCGACGGCATTCTCGCTACGCGGCGGACCGACTTGTGGTCCGACGTCACGATCAACCACGGGGTGTCGTTCGCTGACCTGCACCTGTGGTTCGCGTGGTTCCTGCCCGGCTTCTGCCTCCTCGCCGTCGACGAGGAGACCGAGTTGGCCGCCGAGCGCGGCGCGTGGTTCCCCTTCGGTGTCGTACGCGGATCCGGACTGGCCTACCTCGCGATCCGGCCCGCTCTCGACGGCGCCGGTGTCGAGTTCGGCGCCCGCGCCTACGGCCGCGACGGCGAGCGGGCTGCGTCGGCGATGGTCGAACAGATCCGGGCCTGGGACTACATCGGTCGGGACAACGAGGCGACGTTCCGTTACTGGCCCGCCGGCAGCAACCAGTCCCAGATTCCCCTTGACGTCGCGGCCATGCACAAGATCCACGGCGTCGTCACGATCTCCTGGCCCACTCCCGACTGAGTGACGCGCAGCTCTATCGAGCAGGGCCAGGTAACCAACAACCCTTTCTCAACCCTAAGGAGAGTGATGTCGATGACTCCACCGACCACGGTCCTCGACGCCCCCGCGGCCGAGGATGTCCGCGATGACGACTTCGTGCTGGACATGCGGGTGATCGAGGCAACCACCCCGTTGGTGATCATGATGTGCAGCACCAGCGACGGCTGCGGCTCCACGTGCAGCACCAGCGCGTGCAGCACCTCCTCGTACGACCCCGCCTGACCCAAGCGATCAACCTCATGCCGCCGGAGCCCCCCGCATGGGCTCCGGCGGCCCCTCCCCAACGCCGCCAGGAGGTGACGCATGCCCAAAATTCACCGATACCAGCCAGTCGGCTCCGTGCTGGTCCGCGCCAGCACCCACCCAGACCCCGGAGCTTCCACACCGCTGGACCTGACCCGCACGACTCCGCCGGAAGCACTTGCCTGGTTAAGCGCCCAATGGACCCGTCCCGACCTACGCGAAGCCGTCACCATGGCCAGCCCCGACCTCGCCGCCCGCGTGCATCAACTCCTCGACCCCGACCTTGACCCCTACGCCGAACCCGCCACGCCGAAGGCCATCCACCGTGCAGTCCTGGCGACCGCGTCCTACCTCCTGCGCTGGCAGCGGCGCGTCACACCCTTCGGGCTGTTCGCCGGAGTGACCACCGCGACGATCGGACCGGCTAGCGCCACGGTCCGCGACGATCACCGAGCTGTGGCGCGCGCTGACGCTGACTGGCTCACACGGCTCGTCGACCGCTTGGAACAGGATCACGACCTGCGCCGAACCTTGTCAGTTGTCGCCAACAGCGGCGGATTCGTCCGCGACGGCCGGTTTATCGTCGCCGCTCGGCCGAAGCCTGGCCAGCGCGCACCCGGCTCGGTTCGCGAGACTTCCGCCAGATATACCCGCGCCGTACAGGTAGCGCTCGCGTGCGCCGCTCAACCGGTCCGCTTCGACCAGCTAGTCGCGCGAATCGCGGATCAGCTGCAGCAGGCGAACCACCGCAAGATTGAGGCGCTCTTGCATGGCCTGATCGACGGCCATGTCCTCATCACCAACCTTCGCCCGCCTATGACTGCGGTGGATGGGCTGGCGCACGTCATCAAGACGCTGCGCGGTGCGGTCGACGCAGACCTGCCCGAGGTGACAACACTCGCCGGGCGGCTTGGCGAGATCCACGCCCAGCTTACCCGCCACAACTCGGTCACCAATTCGCGCAAGCAGGCGGAACTCCGACCCATGATCGTCGAGTCAATGGCCTGCGCTCTCCCTAGCAATGAGTACCCGCTGGCGGTCGACGTGCGGCTTGATGCGCAGGTTCAAATTCCGCAACGAGTGCTGGACGAGGCGATTAGCGCCGCCGGAGTGCTGCTGCGGCTGACCACCCAGCCGTTCGGATCAGCCGCCTGGCTCGACTACCACATCCGCTTCCGCACGCGGTACGGCCCCGGCGCGGTGGTGCCGATTTCTGATCTCGTCGCCGACTCTGGCCTCGGATACCCGGCCGGCTACCTCGGTGCGCCCAGAGCGCGCCCGGCGTGGCGGGTCCTGACCGAACGCGACGCCTACCTCTTGGGGCTCGTTCAGCGGGCCAACCTGGACCAGGCCGACGAGATTCGGCTGACGGATGTCGACATCGAGGCCATGACGGTTGGCGATCCCACTGCGGTGGTGCCGCCACCCCGGGTGGAGCTGGGCGTCGCGGCTCACGCCCCATCCACAGATGCCCTCAATGGCGGGGACTTTGAGCTGCGGATCACCGGCGCACCTCGCGCCCACACCAGCATGGCAGGGCGCTTCGCCAACCTGCTCGACGGTGACGACCGCGAGCGCTTGGCGAACACATACGCGAGGCGGCTCTCGATGGAATCAAACGACGTGGTGCCAGTACAGATGTCGTTCCCGCCCCGTCGCGTGCACAACGAAAACGTGGTCCGAGTCGGCCGGCTGCTAGTCGATGTGGTGTCAGTGTCCGAGCACCAGGACGGCAAGGCGATTGGCATTGAGGATTTGGCCGTGACATGCGACGCCCACCAGTTCTACCTCGTCCAGGCATCCACAGGGCGACGCATCGTCCCTCACGTCCCGCACGCCCTCGACGTCACCGTGCAAACCCCGCCTCTCGCCAGATTCATCGCCGAAGTTGCCGACGCCCGCAGCGCCGTGTTCGGCCCCTTGGACCTCGGCGCCGCCGCCCGTACCCTGCGGTACACCCCGCGCATTCGCTACCAACGCACCGTCCTAGTCCCGGCCCGCTGGCTCCTCACCGCCGCCGACGTCACCGTCCCGACCGACAAGACGAACACCACGGTGCCAAGGACGGGCGACCGAGCCGGGAACGACCAGGATGACAAGTGGGACAAGGCCCTCCACACGTGGCGTCGGCGATGGCGCGTGCCGGCCCGCGTCATTGCCTGCTACGGCGAGCTGCGTCTACCCCTCGACCTCGATCAACCCCTCGACCGCGCTGTTTTGCGCAACCGCCTTGGTCGCGCCCGCCAGCTCGAGGTACGCGAGGACGGACCTGCCGATGGGCACGGATGGTCCGGCCGACCAGTCGAGCTGCTCATACCCATGACGCTGACCACGCCAGAGATGCGTCGTCTGCCCGTCACCGCTCCACCAGGCGAGACGCTTCGACCGGGAGAGTCCTCGGTTGTGCAGGTGCAACTGGTCGGCAACCCGGCCCGCTTCGACGACATTCTCACCGATCACCTACCGGTGCTGGTCGACAGCCTCACCGATCTCGGGGTGTGGCGTTGGTGGGTACGCCGCCACCGCGACATGATCCGGCTCGAAGCTGATCAGCACCTGTCCGTTGTTCTTCACCTGAAGGATCCCACCGGCTACGGCGCAGTCGCCGCACGCCTGGCAAAGTTCGCCGCCAACCTGCACGCTCAGGGACTTCCCGCTGACCTCTTCTTTTCGGCCTACCACCAGCACCCCGGCCGCTACGGCCAGGGACCCGCAATGGAGGCGGCCGAACGGGTCTTCGCCACCGACACCGCTGCCGCAGTCATGCAGCTGCGCATGGCACGCGAGACCGGTATCCCCACACAGGTGATTGCCGCCGTATCCATGGCCCAACTCGCCGCCGGGTTTGCATGGGACGCCGTCTTCGGGTACCAGGCGTTGCTGGTTTGCCTCAAGCAGCACACCGAGCCCACGAGCCGCGCGCTTACTGACCAGGCGCGCGACCTGGCCGACGCCGCTGGAACGTTTCGTGGCCTCCGCATGCTGCCTGGTGGCGAAGCGGTCGCTGCGGCTTGGAGGAGCCGCCGGGACGCGCTGCGGGCGTACCACGACAGCCTCCGGCCGCAGCGTGACCCGGCGGATGTACTCCGTACGCTGCTGCACGAACACCACGTTCGCGCAGTCGGAGTCGACCCGGAGTTCGAGCGCAAGACCGGGCACCTCGCCCGTGCCGCAGCCATGCGCTGCCTCGCCCAGGCGAGGTCACGATGACCGCTCCAGCCCTGACCCTGCACGAAGCCGAGGCACAATCGCTGGCGTCTGGCGACATCGGGGCAGCGCTGCTCGCGATCGAGCGGGCCTTCAACGGCGCCAGCGATTGGGCAACCGCCCAGGTGCTGATCAAACAGGTGACCGCCGGGCCAGTCGACGCGGCCCCTCATACCGGGCTGTACTACGGCGCCCCCGCCATCGCCTTCCTGCTCCACACCGCCACCGCCGACGGCCGCCCACGCTACGCGGCCGCCCGCCAGGCGCTCGACCAGCATGTACGGCGACTGACCCGACAACGCCTGGCCACTGCCAACGAACGCATCCGTCTTGGCCGGTCGGCGGCCTTCGCCGAATACGACCTCTTTCACGGCCTCGTCGGGCTCGGCGTCTTCCTCCTACACCACCTGCCCGGCAGTGACGAGTTCGGCGACCTATTGCGCTACGTGACCCGGCTGACCGAATCCCGCCCGCACAACGGTCAGCGAGTCCCCGGATGGTGGGTTGACCATGACCCCGACCCCATCATGCCCACCCCAGGCGGCCACGCCAATCTCGGGATGGCACACGGCGCGGCTGGGTTGCTCGCACTGCTCGCTCACGCCACACATCAGGGCCATCACGTTGACGGCCAGGCCGACGCCATTGGCGAGTTGTGCGCCTGGTTCGACCGGTGGCGTCAGGACTCACCGCACGGCGCCTGGTGGCCACAATGGCTGACGCGCGACCAGCTTCGCACCGGGCAACCAGCCCCAGACGCCTCCGGACGACCGTCCTGGTGCTACGGCGCTGTGGGAATCGCTCGCGCTCAACAACTCGCGGCCATCGCCACTGACGACCGCATCCGCCAGGCAGCCGCCGAGGAAACACTCGCCGCGTGCCTGGCCAGTCCCCAGGTTCATCGCATCACCGAGACCGGGTTGTGCCACGGGCTCGCCGGGCTCTACCAGACCGCATACCGGGCCGCTGCCGACGCCGTCACCCCGCTCATCGCACGGCAGCTCCCCGCGGTGGCCGAACACCTTGTACGCCAACAACACAGCGACAGCGGATTCCTAACCGGCGGCATCGGTACCGCGCTCACGCGGGAGACGATCCGCCGAGGACAACCGCCTTACACGAGGTGGGATGCATGCCTGCTGATTTCCTGACTCTCCCCGTGACGCAGATCGCCTCGCACGTCGAAGCTGTCCTCGCAGGGAGAACGCTCCAGGCGTCGGCGGATGACCTCGGCGTCGCCCCTGCCGACCTCGCTGATGCCATGGAAACCTACCGGGCCGCCGGTCTCGCCGCCCTACACCGCTGTCAGGAACATGCCTGGTTCCAGGCCAGCGTCGCCGTGCTGGACTGGACAACAGCAGAGGCAACTTTCGCGGAGCACATCGGCCCACGCCTCAATAAACTCGAAGAGGGGCAGGCGGCGTGGTGGTTCTTACGCAAGCATCCCCACTGGCGGCTACGCGTACGCACCACCCAACACCAGACCGTTGAACTCATCCTCGATGACCTCGTGACGTCCGGTATTATCGGCCGCTGGCGGCCGAGCACCTATGAGCCCGAAATAGCTGCCTTCGGCGACACCACAGCCATGGACACCGTCCACGACCTGTTCTGCGCCGACAGCCGAGGCGTCCTCACCTACATCCGCCAATCCGCGCCGCAGCTCGGCCGCCGGGAACTCTCGCTTCTGCTCATCAGGGCACTCCAACAGCAGGCCGGCCTCGACTGGTTCGAGGCCGGCGATGTTTTCGATCGGGTTGCCCAGATGCGACCGACGCCAGCCGATACCGAAACCTCGCGAGTCGAGAGCCTCGCATCGCGTATGCGGCCACTACTGACCATCCCGGTGCAGGTCGACACGCCGCTCTTCGCCCCTGGAGGACCCGTCTCCTTCGCCGCGCCGTGGCTGGCGGGCTTCGCAAATGCTGGTCAGGAACTCGGCCGAGCAGCCGCAGTCGGCGAACTCGGCCGTGGTCTACGAGCAATCATCGCCCAGACCGTGATCTTCCACTGGAACCGTCTCGGGCTATCAGCCGCAGCCCAAGGCATCCTCGCCCGTGCGGCGAAAGCCGCCATTATGCACCGGAGCTGACCATGCAAAATCCCACAGTCGCATCCGCCGTCCGGCGCTTCCCGCTCCTTGGCCGCCCACGGCCCGCCTGCCCTGCGTTACCGCAGCGCATCAGCGATGTCACTGAGGCCGTGGAAACCGCGAAACGGAAGGCCGTGCAGGGGCTGGCCGATGCAGCCCACGTCCTTAACAAAGCCGCCCTGATCGCCAGCGACGTCGGTATGCCGTACCTCGCCCGGCAGCTGTGCTGGCACCACATCGACGCCTACCGTCGATTGAGACGTCCACTGACGCTCCTCGAAGCGCGCTATATGCTCGAACCGGTCCTCAACCTTGCCCGTCTGCAGATCCGCGCCGATCAGGGAACCGCCGCCGTGCGAGTCCTCGAAGCGATGCACCGCGCGGTCACCGGTCGTTCCGTTATGACCATCGAGGGAAAAGCCCTTCCAACCGCAGACCTTGTCGGGGAGCAGCATGAACGCCGGCAGCTACGCGAGTGGGTCTGGCTACAGCTCGTCGGCGAAGGAGTACGCGCTTACGCTTTTGCCGGCCGTTGGGCAGACGCCGCGGAACACGCCCGCATCTACAACGGCATCGGTGTCCATCTTATGGAGGGCCGCCAAGCCGCGATCATTTCCCATTGTGTGAGAGGCGACCTCTTGCGTGGCCGGGCACTACTGGCCAGGAGTACCTCAACCGAACCGTGGGAACAAGACGTCGCCGCTTGCCTGCGCATGATCGCCACCGAGGCCGGCGACGCGCTCTTGCAAAACCATCTTGCGACGGCTATCGCCCGATTTACCGGACGACCCCCGATAGCCGGCTACGCCTCGTACCGCGCACGCCTCGGTCTTACCATCGCCACTCTCGCTGGCCCCCTCCGACCGGAACAAGCAAGCGAATTTCTCCGTCGCATCGCCGAGGAGGCAGGCAACGCCGCAGACGGATACGCGGCGCGTGACGTGCTCGGGTTCCGAGAGCCCATTGACGGCATCACCGAACAGCAACGTCGCCGCCTCAGCCAGCTGAAAGCCGCTTCAGGACTGGGGATCGGTACGCTACCAGAGTCGACACTATCTCGACTGAACAGCGCGACCAACGACGCGGTTGCGGTCCTCGACCTGGCACTACAATCACCGGCCGGAGGCCGCAGGGGTGAGTGAGTCGGGTGGTAGCCAGGCCTCTGCGGCGGCGCACGGGGTGCTCGGGCGAGAAGATCGCTAGTGCCAGGCGCGCACCCGGAGATCAACGCGGCAGGGGTCTCCCGGGGTCGCTAGCTGTCGAGCTGGGACCAATAGTCGGACATCCGCTCGGCGTAATACGATCACTGCGGCGGCGCGACCAACGACTTCCGCAAACACTGGTCTCGCCGCGCGCGTACTGGCGACTACGGGTCAGCAGCGCGAAGCCCGCTTGTCGTGGACCCAAGGCGCCACAAGGACTGTTGACCCTCACCGGTGTTCGTCCGTCCCCTTGACCGGCGCGAAACTGCTGGGCCTGGCCGCCGCGGCTCACGTGCGGGAGCGGGGCGTGCGCTTCACCGCCCTTGAAGCCGGCGAGGCCCCAGTCGCGGCCGTGCACCAGTTAAGCACGTGCGGCTGTTCTCCCCGGGGCGCTACAACATGGACCGCACCTCGGTTGCCTGCTCCAGGACGCCGGCTGGACCGAGCCCGACCTCGACATCCTCCCGACCGGCAAGCAAATCGCCGCGGACTACCTCCAGCCCTTTGGCCGACCTCCCCGCGCCGAAGCCACACATCCACTACAGCACCTTGGTGGCAGCGGTTCCCTACCTCGGCCCGGACCGGGTACGCACCATTGGGCGGGAGACCAACCTGTTCTTGATCCGCCTCACCACCGGCGAAACCTCTGGGCGCGGTCATCGACGCCTCCGGCACCTGGGCACACTCAATGTCCTCGGCGCCTCCGGGACCCCCGCCCACGGCGAGACCGACGTGACCGTGCTGCTAGACCGGGCCCTTCCCGACGTCCTCGGCGCCAAACGCGACTGTCTCGCTGGCCGGCGAACCCTGGTCGTCGGCGCCGGCCACTCGGCAGCGAACACCCTGCTGTCCCTGCACAATTTTGCCGAGCAGGAGCGGAGGATCAGGGCTACCTGGGCGATCCGCGCGACCAGCCCCGCCGCGCCTACGGCGGCGAGACAGCCGATGCACTCCCGGCACGCGGCGCCCTCGGCATCCGGCTACGCGAGCACGTCGAAGCGGGCCCGATCAAACCGTTCACCGGGTTTTCTGTCCACTCCGTAAGGTTGCTGCCAAACCTTGGGGTGGAGATGTCGGAAGGATCCCGCGCGATTGGGGTCGACCACACCGTGGCCGTCACTGGCTTTTGCCCGGACCACACGATCGTTTTCAAACTCAGCCCTCGAACTGGACCCGATCATGGGCTCCACCCTGGCGCTCGCGCCGCTGATCGGCCCAAGCGAGCAACCCTGCGGCGCCATCCCGCGCCCGGCGTCAACGAACTAACCCACTCAAGACCCCTCGCCCGGAAGGGCTGGGACGGATCGTCTCGTTGATAGGTCGCTTGGAGCAGGCGATCAGGGGCCCGCCTCGTCGACCGCACGTGAAATCGGCGGTACGGGCATTGCCCCGGTCAGGTCTTTGACAGCATCCCGACAGGCGGCGCGTCAGCGGACCCTTGATAGCTCGGGTAAACGAGGTGTGGCAGGTGACCAAGGATTCGGCGATGATGGCGCCTATCGAGAGGCGGCGGTTCGGGGGCCGCGATCGGTCCGGCTCGGATGCGCGTGCTGCGGCGGGGGCGGACCACCGCACAGGTCTGAGCCGGCGGTTGTGGCGGGCGGCCGCTGCTGGCCCATCGCTCCGGCGTGAAGTCCATCAGGGCATGCAGATGAGTGGTGGATGGCGGTGGCCGGGGGTACCGAGGAGCACTCCTCGGCACCCCGGCCACATTCAGACGCTCGGACCCTTGCAGGGGCTTATAGCGCGAATTGAACGGCTAGTCCTAAGTGTCCGGCCCATTCCATCCAGTTGATCAATACGCTGCTCTCTGTGGTCTTGAGGGGGGCTACGGCATCGCGTGCATGTCCGGCGAGGACATGAATCATGTAGATGAATATGGGCGTGAATCTTACTTCACGCCCTTTCCGGGGCCAAATCCGCAGTTCAGGCGTTAGTGGACGGTCGATCCTTCGTCGGATGCGAAGGCCGGGACCGCGCACCGCCCGGCCTGCCTCTGAGGTATGGCGACAACGGTTATCGGTTGTGATCTCCCGCCGCCGTGATCTCACGATCTCAACGGTTCAGAAGCCGTCGAGTGACGGTAGAATGCTTGCTTGCCTGGAAAATCCTGTGACCTGCGTTTTTGCTGCCCGGCAGATGCCACTGGTGAATGGGGTTCCTGTGCCGGATGAACTTGTCCTTGCTGTCGCGACCGCGCTGACCGCCAAGGGAGCTGAGCTGCTTGTCGACGCTGGTCGGAGCGCTCTCGCAGCTATGCGCCGGCTGGTTCGCTCACGCTTCGCCGAGAACACCGCCGACGTGGAGGTCCTGGCGGCAGCGGCTGCCGATCCAGACAATCAAGCCCGACAGGCGGAACTTGCCGCCGTACTGTCTCGCGTGATGTCCGAGGATCCGGCGTTCGCGGCGACAGTCCGAGCGCAGTGGCGCCTTGTCGAGGCGTCAGTGGCCGCGCCAGGTCACGTATCCAACCAGTTCGATGGCACCGCGAACAAGGTGGTACAAGCGCGGGACGTCCACGGCGACATCCACCTCTGAGGCAGGGCCTGTCGAGCTGGGAGGCGTCGGTGGAAGTGCAGTCGTCAAGCAACCCGTCTGACCGCGGAGCCGATGCCAGCAACGAGTTCAAAGGTGTAGTCGCCGGAAGCGTGGTGCAGTCTGGGGCGATCCATGGGGGAGTGCATCTCCATAGCCACGGGTCGGCGCCTCAGCTTGTCCCTCGGCAGTTGCCACCCTCTCCGGCGCACTTCATCAACAGAGTGGAGGAGGTCGCTGTGCTCGACCGCCTCCTGCGGCGAGCGACGCCCGCACTGGCCCTGCTGTGCGGGCCGGGTGGTGTCGGGAAGTCAGCGCTTGCCCGATGGTGGTCGCACGCTGCGCGTGACGGGTTCACCGACGGGCAACTCTATGCCGATCTTGGCGGGTTCAGTGACGCGGGTCCCGTTGACCCGGGGGAGACCCTTGCCAGTTTCCTGCGAGCGTTGGGGGTGGCCCCGGAACGCATCCCGTTGAGCCTGGCAGAACAAACCTCTCTATATCGGACCATCACCGCCGGCCGTGCGCTGTTGGTGGTGCTGGACGACGCATACTCCGCCGGGCAAGTCAGACCGTTGCTGCCAGCTTCCCCGTCAGCGGTGCTGGTGACGAGCCGCCGTCGGCTTGTCGGCCTGCTCCCCGACGGCGCTGAAATGCTGGAGATCGGCCCGCTATCACCCGAGGAGTCAATGCAGCTTCTCGCGCTGACGGTCGGACGGGAACGCGTCGACCGAGAGCAGGAGCCGGCCGCCGAGTTGGCGGCGATCTGCGGCGGACTTCCCATCGCCCTGAACGTCGCGGCGAGTCGGCTGGCCGCTCGACCACGGCTCTCGCTCCGCGCGATGGTGGCCGTGTTGGCTGACGAGACCAATCGGCTCACTCACCTCGCGACCGTGGATGGACCGTCGGTTCGAGCAACGCTCGACGTCTCCTACCGGGGCCTACGCCCTGAAACGGCTGCGCTGTATCGTGCGCTGGCCTGGCACCCGGGTCCCGAGTTCAGCCAGCACCTGATCGCCGCGGCCGCTACCCGGTCGGCGGACCTCGCAGCGTCGTCGCATGACCCTCTCGATGAACTGCTGACCGCAAGCCTGCTCGACGAGGTAGCGGAAAACCGGTTCCGCTTCCACGATCTGTTGCGGCTACACGCGCGCGAAATGTCCCTGCTCCACGACTCGGAGCAGGCACGCCGCAACGTCCTGCACAGGATGCTCGAGTTCTATCTCGCCGCCGCGACGCAAGCGGACCTTGCGATAACTCCATACCGGCGTCGTCTGCCGTACGCGTTCCACCATCCGCCTCAGGCGTTCCCCGAGCTTGCCGACCGCGTCCGGGCACTCGACTGGCTGACCCAGGAACGCCTCAACCTTCTACACGCCGGTAAAGCCGCCCTGAACAATGGGCATCCGGAGCTCGCGTGGCAGCTGTCCGACGTGATGTGGCCACTCCTGCTCTACCGCAAGAACTACCGGGACCGACTCGAAATCGATGAGAGGGGAGTGGCCGCCGCCCGGTCGTGGGGCAATGACTGGGCAGAGGCCAACATGCTCAAGCGTTTGAGCCGGGCCTGCGAGCGGGTCGGGGACACCGACGCCGCCGTACGACACGCCCTGCAAGCAATCGGCCGTTACGAAAAGGCGGGCGACGCCCGCGGACGGCTCGATGCCGAGGAGGGTCTCGCTACCCTATACCTCGGACTCGATGAGCAGGAGAAGGCCGAGCTGCTACTTACCCGGATCCTGCCTGAGAACAGGGACCTCGGAGACAGCCGCAGCATCGGCCTGACCTGCATCAATCTAGCGACACTGTGGACCCGGTCCGCCCGGGCCGTCGACGCCTTACCCTTGCTCCTCGAAGCCAAGAGGATCTTCGCCGAGCTCGATGACATCGACCCCTACAACGCTGCCCGCGTCCTCATCGCGCTCGCCGAGGCGCACCTGAGCGCGGGCGATACCGACGTCGCCGAACGGGAGGCCACGGAAGCCGTTCATCGGATGACCGAACTCGGCTCCGACCACGAACGTGCCGAGGCGCTTACACTCCTCGGCGGCGTCGCCCACATCCGCGGGCACGCGCATCTCGCACGTCGCTACTACGAGCAGGCCGTCGACATCCTCGACATCCTCGGCTCGCCTCGTTTGCGCGACGTGACCCGACGGCTCCAGAACCTCGACCCCGACGCCGAGCCAGTCGTCGACTCCCGACCATCCGTCGCGCGAGACGTCTTGGACCCACCGGCAGTGCAGGACGCATGCGAGGCGAATCAGTGACAGCACCGTCGGTTGGCCGACAACCTCCCACTCGCACGTCATGTGGTGGTCGCTGCGCCGGGCCGCGACCACAATCCGACCCGCCCGATCCCACACGACAGCCAACGCCAGACCCGGCAACGCCCGCAAGAACCACACCGGTGCTACGGTGGGTGATCCGCCTGAGGTGACCACCACCAATACATCAGCCAACCGCACCTGCCCGAAAATGTGCCAATCCCTCAGGGCCGGCGCCGCCGGCTTGTCAACGCGTCGCATCCCTCGGCTCCCCGGACAGCAGATGCGCCACCGGCACAGGATCGACCTGCCGGTGGCGTCCAGGCTCACCAAGGCGCAGGAGCTCGTACATCGTCCGGCGCAACAACACCGCAGCGTTACCCGGCCGTGCGGTCAGCGCCCATCGGACAGCGTCTGAATTCACTGCCTTCGCACCCTCCAACTGCGACGTCAACGGCTGCTCCAGGTCCAGCTTCGGCGCGGTGACCGAGACGAGATGCTGTGGCGACCCGCTCGCCACCGACACCCCCAAGCCGGGCAGCAGAAGCACCCGGCGCCCGATCGCCGCAGAGTAGGCGGTCACCGATCCGTGATCCCCGATCACGTAGTCGGCCGCGACAACCACGGCACGCCAGTCCTGCGTCGGGTCCGGCAACAACAACCCGGCGGCGAGGCAGTCCGTTAGCCACGCCCGTACCTGCCGTCGGCCGTGTGCGGCCCAGACCGCCGGGTGCAGAAGCGCTGCCACCCGGAACCGGTCCTGCGGCAACTGCGTCATCACGGTCGGCAGCAGATCTGGCGCGTGCCCGAACAAACCGTTACGCCCCCACGTCGAACTCACCACCACCAGCTCCCGGCCATCATCAACGCCGAGAGCCTGCCGGTACCGATCCCGCCAGCCCAGACTCGCGGCGAGCCGGTCGAAGCAGGGATCACCCACCACCACGGCCGTCTCCAACGCCTCCGGACACTGCCGCCTCAGCACCTTCAATTCACTGTCGTGCGACAGCACGAGAGCCGCAGGAAGCACACGACCCCCGTCCACGAGCCGCTGCGCGTCCAGCCCGTACACCGGCGGATCCGCGAGAACTCGTCCACCCTGCGGGCCTGGGCACACCCGCTTGCCGTGTCCCGCACCATGGGCCATCACCACCAGCGGCGCGTGCAACTCCCGCAGACCCCCATACGAGGCGGCGATCGCCAGGTCGAACCGCTCCCTGATCGCCTGGTCCCACGGCAACGTCAGTGCGCCCAGACCCGAGAGGTAGGCGGGAACCTCACCGTTGAACACGTCCGGAGCGACGGTGAAGACCACTTGGATCCGCGGATCGTCCTCGAGGTAGCCGACCACGTCCAACAGACGGTGGCAGCTGGCGATCGTGTGCGCGACGGCCAACACCGACCGGCAGCCAGCCCGCGTTACCCACCGGCCCGCGTCCATTCCGACAGGTGCAACTTGCCAACCAAGACTCGTCATTCATCTCTCCCAACGAACAACAAAGGACGTTGGCGAGCATCAATGGAGTGACTGTCGGTAGAGTTGCCATCCGTCTAGCGGCGACCTTGCGGATTCCTTGTCACTGAATGTCTGATTACGGACTTCGAGCACGGACTCTTGGGGGATCGACCAGCGAAGAACAGAATCGAAGAACGCGGTTCCGGGGGACAGCGGAGGAAACGATGTCAATCCAGTTCGCCATCCTGGGCCCCACCGAGCTCAGAGTCGACGACCAGGTCATCCCACTCGGCACGGCCAAGGTTCGCGCGCTACTCGCCGTGCTGCTCTACCACGCCGGCGAGCATGTCCGCGCCGAGACCATCATGGAACTTCTATGGCCGCAGCGCGGTTCGGAAACCGCACGCCGACTTCTGTACGCCCCAGTTAGTCGGGTGCGCGCCGTCCTGCGGACCGCTGGTCTACCTCATGCACTTGTCCGAGGCGTCAACACTGGAACCTATCGCCTCGACGTCGACCGCAACACCGTCGACTACTACCGCTTCCGGCTCCTGGTTGCCGAGGCCCGCCAGGCCACCAGCCAACAGCAGCTCGAACGCGCCGTCACCGCGCTTACCACCGCAATCAACCTGTGGCGAGGCGAACCACTACCCGAACTACGAGGCGCCCAGGCTGAACACCTGCGCCGCGACCTGCAGACCCGGCAACTGGACGCACAGAAGCTCCTCGCCGGCGGCGAGCTAGCACTCGGGCGCCACGACAATGCGTTCACCCGACTCGAACAGCTGATCCCCGCGCATCCGCTTGACGAGCGACTTGCCAGCCTCTGGGCAACAGCTCTCCACGCCGTCGGACGGTCACCCGACGCTCGGCAGTTCGTCACCGCGTTCCGACACCACTACCGCCGACGGATGCGCACCGAGCCCGTCCTCGACATCAGACCCGCACCGCCAACCCCACCGACACCCACGCGCGAGCCACCCCCTGTGCTGCTGCCACCCGCCGCCGCGCCGTCACGGCAACTACCGCATGACGTACGCGACTTCACCGGACGCGACGACCTGATCTCAACCCTCGACATCGCCGTCGCAGGAGGCACCAACATCATCGTCGTGACCGGAATGCCAGGCGTCGGTAAAACCACCCTCGCAGTCCACTGGGCGCATCGAAAACGACAATCCTTCCCTGATGGACAGCTTTACCTCAACGCCGAAGCACACGGTCCGGTCCCACCCCTACAACCCGAGGACGCACTCACCCGCCTCCTCGTTGCCCTCGGGGTCCCCGCGAAACGCGTACCGGCCAATCTCGAGGAACAGCGCTCCCTCTACCAACAACTCACCATCGAACGACGACTCCTCATCATCCTCGACAACATCCTCGACTCCCGCCAAGCCCGACAGCTGATACCCGCCTCACTGACCTGCCTTACCATCATCACCAGCCGAACCCGCCTCATCGGCCTGAACATCCGCGAAGCCGTCCACACCATCACGGTGCCACCACTAACTGAACCCCAACGACACCAACTCCTGCACCGCATCCTTGCCTCACAACGCGAAGACATACCGTCCGAATCCCTTACCAAAATCGCGCGCCTGTCCGGCGGAATACCGCTCGCTTTGCGTATCATTGGCGAACAAATTGCCGTACGCCCCCTTGCCCCTATCCACGAACTGGCTGACGACCTCGCCGCCCACCTTCTCGACTATGAAGGCGACGAAACCGGCGAAACCACGCTCCGAACCATCTTCGCCTGGTCAACCAACCACCTCCCAGCACGAGCTGCCCTCGTCTTTGCTCGCCTTGGACTCTTTCCGGGCCCAACCATCAGCACTCCAGCCGCCGCAGCCCTCGCCGGCATCGACATCCGTGAAGCCGAGGCTGACCTGAGGACCCTCACTCGAACACACCTTGTCGAACATGACGTCGGCGGACGCTTCCGCATGCACGATCTCCTCAGGCTCTACGCTGCCGATCTAGTCAAGACCAAGGAAACCCCTGAGCGACGACACCACGCACTTCGTCGCCTCCTCGACTGGTACCTGCTTTCCGCAGCCAACGCTGCCAGGCTGATCGACCCCACCAACGCCCCGGTCCCCGATCTGCCCCGACCCGAACAAACGGCAATCACCCTGACAACCCTGACAGGGCAAATCGAAGCCATTCGCTGGTGCGAAATCGAGCGCGTCAACCTGGCCCCGCTCGTACAACTCGCCAAGGCGGAGGGCTACTACAGACACGCCTGGCAGATACCAGGCGCCACCCACGGGGCGTTCGGTCGGTACGGCAGTCAAACAGACGTCCTCCAATCACTACAAGTCGCGGTCGATGCGGCCCGCATCGACGGTCACGACGAAGGACTCCTCGGCAGTCTCAACAACCTCGGCACGACCCAGCTCGACGCTCATGACTACCAGCGGGCTCACGACGCCTTCAGTCAAGCCCTCCAACTCGCCGAGCAGATCAACCACGTCCCAGCCCAGCTGCTTTGTGGACACAACGTCGCCGTCGCGCGCATGAGAAGCGGTGAGGTGACGGCAGCGATCCCAATCCTCGAACAAGTCCTAGCCCTGTCCCGAACCAATGAAATACCCCTAGGTGAAGGATCGGCACTGCATAATCTCGGTGACGCCTACCGGGCGCTCAAGCAACATACCCAAGCTGAATGGTTCTATCACGCGGCTATCGCGATATGGGACAAGATTGATGCACCGAGATGGCGTAGCAGGGACATCGTCCGACTCGCTAAACTGGATCTAGAAACAGGCAGTCCCCAACAAGCGCTGGAACGCTGTCGTCTCGCGCTCGACCTTTACGGGCCAACTATCGATGACAGCACCCGATGTGATGCGCACATTACTGCAGCAGATGCGCAACGCCAACTCCGGCACTATGAAGACGCGCTTATGGATGCCGTCGCAGCTCGAGAGGTAGCCGCCGGCAGGCACGATCGGTTGCGCGTCGCCCATGCGCAAGCAGTAACTGCCGACACGCTTGTGGCTATGGGTGACACCGAAAACGCAGAGAAGCAGATTCGAGTGGCGCTGCACGAACTGCCTGACGGGAGTAGCGCGGCTATCCAGTCGCTGCGGGCTCGACTGCTTGCCGCTCGTGCGGAACTTCTGCATGGGCAATCGCGACGCCTGGCAGGATAGCAACGGCGCGTCTCAAAATCCATCGTATATCGCTGGCGATGAACGGCCGCCTTGCGCGGCAGCCGTTTCGGTGCAAGGGGATAAGGCATCCGGTTAACAGGTTGAGGTGTCGCTGCACATCCTGTGGTAGCGCCGTGTGCAGGAGCTTGACCGGCACCGGTGTGGGAAGACGGAACACCCGGTGTGACCGAGGTACGGTCCTTGCCGGTCGCGACCTGCTGCGAGCGAGCAACGCCGATGAGCACCACCGCGCCATCATCACCAGGGTCGTCACCGACGGCGCCGATGCCGAGCATGAAGAACCGGGCTTGGGTCGGCTGTCCCGGTAGAACCCGTCGGTGACCCGGGCCGAGAGGCGCCGCTGATCCTCGTCGGTCATGACCTCGTCGAGTGCCCATGGGATCACATCGCGTGCCGGCATGCGGATAGCCTGCCAGCTATTTGTGCCCGGCACAGCCCTTGGTCGGTCATCGAGGTCTCGGCGGTTCAGACGCCATCCTGGGGTTCGAGGAAGCCGAAGCCCTCGGCTATGTGCCCGCAGCGCGTCGCCGATGAGATCGTCAAAATGCGTCGGTGGCTCTGGTGCGGAGGTGACGGCGATCGACATCTGGGAAGCGAGTCTCGGGTGGGCTCGACGAGCATGCTCAGATCGGTCAGCTCCTACAGGTCATGGGGGTGGCCGTCGGTGTGTTGGCGTGCTCGGCCTGCAGGTGAAATTTCGTGACGGTCGGTCCGGCGGGAGCCTGGTCCTTCGGGTTCGTGGTCACGCCGGCGGCCGGACTGGCGTACCGGCGCCGGCTCGACGAGCGCGAGTTGGACGTAATTGGCCGCCTGACGACTCCCGCTTCGGCGGTGAGCCCCCTGGGGCCGTCAACGAGCACCAGGGCGGCCTGCAGCCGTGCGGGCGGTGGTAGACCGAGACGGCCCGGCCCCAACATCGACTGCCGCTGACCCTGCCCCTTCGGACAGGTCACCGATGGTTCGCGATTGCAAGGTGCCGTGTCGCAGCTTCCCGTCGAGGTGGGTGTGACTAGACTCAGCAGTCGAACACTTGTGCTATTCTCGGAGGTGTTGGTGTCCAGTCAGCCTGTGAGCCTGGTCTGGGTCTTTCGGCCCGACCGCCCCAGGCCCGACCACGATCCCGTGATCGCGCAGGACGGCAAGCCCGTCCACGCCGTGGGTAGGCGGGTCGACGAAGGTGGCCGGGTCGAAATCATTCTTGCGGACGGTGCTCGGGTCTGGGCGTACCGCCACGAGGTCGTCCTCGGGTGACCCGAAGGGAGGGACCGTCCCGGGTCCGCCACGTAGGGCGGCGTTCGACACTCATCGCGCCGACCGCCCTGCTGTCGCCCACGGGGAAGGTCGATTTAGATGGAAACCCACGGTGGACTCGCTGCGGCGGCCAACTCTAAGCCGCACTCGCCGGTCGGTGTCAAGGCTGAGCAACTCGCCTTCTTGTCCGACCCAAGCCAGTCTTGGCTGATGAGACAGCAGCCGAGAAATGCGCACTGCGCCTGGCGGCGCAGCTAGGCCGGTGTCAGCCGTGCCGCCATGCCTCGGTGCGGCAGGGCGAAAGAACGTCGGTGGCGGTCGAGCCTCAAGGCATATGTTGCAGACTCACCGATTGATGAGTCAGACTCATCACCTGGAATGCAACGTTCACCGGGAGTGATTTGTCGTGGCTAAAAAGGTTATCACCGTACTCACCGACGACCTTGACGGTGGCGAGGCCGACCGCACGGTCGAGTTTGCGCTCGACGGGCTCAACTTCACGATCGACCTGTCTGAGGCGAACGCAGGCACCCTGCGCAAAGCGTTGGATCCGTACATCGTCGCCGGTACGCGTGTTGGGAGGGGTGGCATCGAAAGTCGCCGACCGACCCGCCGTAGCGCCGGTGCCGCTCCCACCCGCACCGATCGGGACCAGAACAAGGCCATCCGGGAATGGGCGTCCAAGAACGGCTACGAGGTTTCCGAGCGCGGCAGGATCCCGGCGTCGGTGGTCGAGGCATACAACAACCATTGACGCGCAGGCCAGGGGCAAGCGTCCTGATTCGGCTTAACACCCCCACCGAAGGAGCTGGCCTTCTGCCGCTGCTAGTACTCCAGCCGGTGATCGTGATCAGGGTTCGATGAGGGTTTGTCGGGCCTAGTGGCTGTTCATGGCGCGGGCTTAGTGGTGGCGTCGGCGGATTGGCCAGAGCAGCGCGTCGGTGTGGCGGCGGGTGGGTTCGATGATCAGGGCGTTGAATAGGGGGCGGGTTCGTTGACGGTCAGCGGGATTGGTCCGGCCGGGTCGGGTTGGTCGCGGTGGGCGTGGCTGCGGCGAGGAAGGCGTGGGCGAGGATCGCGGGCGGTCCATCGCTGCCAGGATGTCCAGCAGCGGTGCTGGTCCAGGCCGAGGCTGGTCTTCGCGGCCTGGACCGACTCCTCGACCTTCCAGCGCAGTCCGGCCACCGCGACCAGGGTGCGCGGCGGGAGGGTTTGGGTGACCAGCAGCGGTGGAAGGCCCGCTCGCCGGTGGTGCGGTTGCGGCGGATCAGTAGCCAGTGGTGCTCGCCGTGATGGTCGTTGGCGTGCGGCAGGGCGGTGAAGGACCAGTCGTAGTAGCGGTGGCCTTTCGCCCCTTGGCCGGCGGACAGACGCTGCCACACGGACTCCGGAAGGCCTGCGGCCAGCAGATCGACGCGGTAGACGCCGAGGCCGGTGGTCACCTGATGTGAGCGGGCCACGGCCAGCACGTAGCCCAGCCGCAGCGTGCGGAGCCGGACGGCCAGGGTGGATCAGCGCCGTAAGCCTCGTCGCCGGCCACCCACCGGCACGGCAGCCCGGCGGTCACTGCGGCCTCTATCATCCGGTGCGCCAGTTGCGGCTTGGTCGCGAACCGGAGATGTTCGGGCACGCCGGCCTCGGCACGGCGCTCGGGGCCGTCGTGTCCTGCTGCGCGGCCGACGGTCGGCCGATCAAGCTCGGGCTGACCGGTGACCCGCCGACCGGTCTGGCCCCGGACACCTGGGTCGACGTGGTCGGCCGCTACTCCGACCGGATCGGCAAGGACCAGGTCAACGACGAGGACATTCCCTACCTCGACGTGGAGTCGTGGCGCCAGATCGAGCCACCGAAGCAACCGTACGAGTAATGGCACAGGGACTCGACGGTCCGAGGCCATTGGGGGAGGACCCCCGCGCGTGCGGCGACGACCACCCTAACTGTACTCACCGCCCGAACGGGATCCATCGTCGCAGGATTCTTGAGTGGGAGATCGTGATCGTAGCGGCGAACCGACGGCTCGTCGTCGTATCGGCCGGCACTGCCCTTTGTGGCGGTGTCGGAAATTCGTCGATGATGCGGTCACCACCCGGGCCGTCGACCGGCTGCGCGGCGATCTCGGCTCCGGCGCTTGTGCGGTCGTGGCAGCCGCCGCTGTCGCCATCTGCCGGTGGCGATGAGGACGTTCCTGCTCACCCTCGCGGTGGTTGACGACCTGCTGGCGATCGTGATCATCGCGATCTTCCACACCAGTTCGCTGCACTTCAGTTTCCTGCTCCTGGCGCTGATTCCGCTGGTGGTGTTCGGCCTGTTGGTCCAGCGTCGGGTGCGCTCCTAGTGGCTGCTGCTGCCGCTGGCCGCGGTGACCTGGGCCCTCGTGCACCTCCGGGGTGCATGCCACGGTCGCCGGGGTCGCGCTCGCGTTCACCGTTCCGGTGCTGCGCCGCAAACCGGGGCCGGGGCCGGGGCTGGCGGAGCATTTTGAGCACCGGTTCCGGCCGGTGTCGGCCGGCGTGGCGGTGCCGATCTTCGCGTTCTTTGCGGCCGGGGTGTCGGTGGCCGGCGTGAGTGGCCTCGGCGCCTCGCTGACCGACTCGGTCGCCGTCGGGGTGATTGTCAGGCTGGTCGCCGGCAAGGTCGTCGGGGTGCTCGGCGCCCGGGTGGTCTTCCTCCTCGTCGCGGCGGCGGTCAGCGCGGTGGTCGACCTCGCCGCACGGCGCGCCAGCGACGCAGCACCTGCCAGCGGCGACGGAACCGTGAACGTCGACGACGACCTGTCGCTGGTACTGCGCGGCCTGGTGCTCGACGCCGCCCACCGACGCGTCATCGAGGCGTTCGCCGCCCAAGCAGCCGTCGCGCTACGCCAGGAGCGTCTGACCAAGCAGGCCGCCGAAGCGCGTCCACTCATAGGAGAAACCGCCCGCGCCGTCCACGGACTTCACGGTGAACCGGGGATGACGGCGAGCCACATCTACGCCAGGGTGAAGCCCATGACGAGGGCGCCCACCACGACCACGAGCGAGATCAGGGTCGGCCACCAGCGAGTCAGCACGTGTGCCCACCGGACGGCCGACCGTGCGACTCGGTGCGCGCCGCTTTGGCGGTGCGGACACCTCCGTGTAATGGATATACCTACAAGCGGCCCCATGAATGGTGTTCAGCGGTTCAGTCGTGGGCTGCCCGCCCCAGCCGCCAGTACCCCATGAATGCCACCGATTCCCGGGCCACTCCGCGCTCGCCGACGAGATACCGGCGGAGCGTACGGACGAGTTCTGCTTCACCGGCAAGCCAGACGTGATTCGGACCGGCTGGCACCTCCCAAATCTTCTCGTCGGTTGGAGCCGACGACCCGGCTGTGCCGAGTTCGTCCGACGCGACCTGTCCCATGGACGGAATCAGCCGCTCGGCCGCCGACTGCACTGCGGAGACCAGCAGGCTGCCGTGTGGCCGGCCGGAGCGGGCCAGCCAACTGACGCTCACCAGTGGTGGCACCACGCAGGGCAGAATGTCGTCCGGGTACGGCACTTCCAGGAGGACCTCGCCCTGGGTGCTGGGCGGCAGGCGTTCCAGGATCGCGCAGATCGCGGGGACGGCGGTCTCGTCCCCGGCGAGCAGGATGGCGTGGGCGTCCCCGGTCTGCTGGAACTCCCGGCCGCCGTGGTCGCCTAAATGGTCTTGGTTAGGGCCGAGGACGACGACCGGGTCTCCTGGGCGGGCCGTTGCGGCCCAGCGGGCGGCTGGCCCGTGCTGCCCCGCGTGCCCGTGGTAGAGGAGCGGGCCGGGACGGGCATCCTGAGAAGGTTTGGTCCCCGGCACGTAATGGTGGGCCGGGTCGGCGCTGGCGCCGTGCAGCACCAAGTCGACGTCGATCTCACGGGCGTGTTGGCGCACCGACCGTACGGTGTAGGTCCGGAACGGATTACGCCACTCCATGGGGAGGGTACGCCAGCGGGCGTACCAGTCCGGTCCGGATGGCAGGTGCCGGAAGCCGCTGCCGGGCAACGGGAAGACCAGCTTGAACCGCTGGTCGTACCCGTTGTCAGCGAACCGGTCGAGGTCCTGACCGGTGAGCGTGGCTCGTAGGAAGGACCGGCTGAGCCGGTGCAGCCGAGCTACCTCGGCCGGAAACTGGCGCCAGGCGGGGGCCGGCGGCGAAGCGTCGAGGGTGTCGGTCATCGGTGCCTCTTTCCTGAAACGCCAGGCCGATCGCCGACCGGGTGGAGTGTGCCGGTTACCGAGCAGCCGGGGTGAAGGCCCTGGAGCGCCAGAGCAGCCAGACGAAGTACGGCGCACCGATCATGGCGGTGACCAGCCCGGCCGGGATCTGTGCCGGTGCGATGACGGTCCGGCCGACGGTGTCCGCCAGGCTGACCAGGATCGCTCCCGTCAGGGCGGCGACTGGGAGGACCCGGGCGTGCCGGCCACCGACGAGCGCCCGCGCGATATGCGGGGCGACCAGTCCGACAAAGCCGATCACACCGACCGCCGAGACCGCGGTCGAGGTGAGCAGCGCCGCGCCGGCCAGCGCGACCAGTCGGGTCCGTTCCAGCCGTACCCCGAGCACGCGCGGCGTGTCGTCGTCGAGCGCGAGTAGGTCCAGTTCCCGCCGTGCCAGGACGACGACCGGGGTGAGGAGGAGCAGCGCGGCTGCCACAGGTGCCACCTGGGCCGGCGTGCGGCCGTAGGTCGAGCCGGAGAGCCAGGTCAGCGCCTTGGCCGTGTTCCACGGGTCGGAACGGACGATGATCAGGGTGATCAGCGCCAGGCAGCCGGCCGAGACTCCGACCCCGATCAACACCAGCCGGTCCGAGCCCAGTCCGCCGCGCCAGGCCAGGCCGTAGACCAGAGCGAAGGCGAACAGGGCACTGCCACCGGCCACCATGGACATGGTCCAGACGCCGGCCAGGGGCACGAAGGTGAGCAGGGTGATGGCGCCGACCCCGGCTCCGGCAGTGACACCGAGCAGACCTGGCTCGGCGAGCGGATTGCGGCACACCGCCTGCACGGTCGTCCCCGCGACGGCGAGGGCGGCTCCGGCGAGGAGGGACGCGGCGACCCGCGGGTACCGCTGGTCGAGCACGAAGGTATACCCGACGCTGGTTCGCCCCCGCAGCCAGTTGACCACGTCTCCGGTCAGCAGCCAGGTGTCGCCGGCCAGCATGCCGAGTAGGACCGCGCAGGCTGCTGCTGCGCTGCACACCACCAGAACGATTCCGAGGCGGGCGGCGGAACGGGCGGCCGGGTGGGTGGATGGCGGCTGTCGGGTCGGCCCGGAGTCCCGGTGCCGGCGGGCCAGCCAGATCAGGATGACCGCGCCGAGCAGGGTGGTAGCAACGCCGGTGGGTATGTCCACCCCGGCTTGCCCACCGAGAATCGCCCGGAGGACGACGTCTGCGGCCAGGACCAGGAAGGCACCGGCGAGGCCGGACAGCGGGAGCAGGAGGCAATGTCGGTGCAGGCCGGGTACCCAACGGGACAACAGCCGGCTGACCACCGGGGCGCCGAGCCCGATGAATCCGATGGGCCCGGTCAGGGTCACCGCGATGGCCGATAGCGCGACCGCGAGTAGGGTGCCGGTCAGTCGGGTACGGGTGACGTCCAGCCCGAGGACCCGGGCGTTGTCGTCGCCGAGGGCGAGTATGTCCAGCCGGTGCGTGAGCAGGAGGCAGCCCGCGACGCAGAGCAGAACCGCCGGGGCGAGCTGGGCCACCGTACTCAGGTCACCCTGCACGAGGGAGCCGTTGCCCCAGGCGAACAGGCCGATGGTCGACTCCTCGAACAGGAGCATCAGCAGGGTGGTGAGGGAGCTGAGCGCCATGGCGGTCGCCGATCCGGCCAGGATGAGCCGGGTCGGGCCGGACGCGCCGCCGCTGGACAGCAGCAGCACGAGACCGGCGGCGGTGAGGCCGCCGGCGAAGGCGACCGCGCCGGCTGGTAGGGCCGGCAGGCTCAGCCCGGCGGCGGCCACCGCCACCACAGCGAGGTGGGCGCCGGCGTTGACCGCCAGGGTGTCCGGTGAGGCCAGGGAGTTGCGGGCCAGCGACTGAAGGGTGGCGCCGGCGACACCGAGGGCGACCCCCACGGTCACGCCGGCCAGCAGCCGAGGCAGCCGCGAACCGACCAGCACGTGGGCGGCGTCCTCGTTTCCCCCGCCGAGCAGCAGTCGGAGCAGGTCCGCCGCGTCGACCGAAGAGGTGCCCTGGGTGAGATGCACGGCGGCGACGGTCAGCGTCAGCAGCGTCGCCGCCGTGAAAACCACAACCGGCCGGATCCGGCGGGTCGGGGTGCGGCCCGGGGGCGGCGCGAGCGCCGCCCCCGGGCCTCCGGGCCTGAGCTGGCTCAAGACGCGTAGATCCGAACGAGCTGTTCGGCGTACTGGATCCCGGACAGCGGGCCGCCGAAGGTCCAGATGCCGTCCGGCATCCGGTGCAGGTTCTTCTGCTTGACGAACGGCATCGACTGCCAGATCGGGTTGCCCGACAGGCCGCCGGCGAACACGTCGTCGCCGTCCGAGGCGTTGTAGAAGAACCGCAGGTCGCCGCCGCCCAGCGCGGTCAGCCCCTCGACGTCGGTCTGGTCGAGATCCCATGCCGGGTCGCCCTTGCCCGGCCAGGCGTTTGTCAGACCGAGCCGGGTGCCGATCTGGGAGACGAAGGTGCCCTGACCGAACATCCGGATCGAGACCGTACCGCCCTCCAGGTAGCCGTCGGCGATGGCGAACCGCTGGCCGGTCGCGTCGGCGGCGGCAATCTTCTGCTTTCCGTCGGTCAGGGCGGAATCGAAGTCGGCCAGGGTCTTCGCCGCCTGGTCGGTACGCCCGGTCGCGGTGGCGATCATCTCGAACTCGCGGCGCATCCGGCCGATATTGTCGGTCGTGTCGCTACCCTTGGTGACCAAAACCGGCACGTACTTTTCCAACTGTGCGATCACCTCCGCACCCCGGTTGGCACGGGCGATGACCAGGTCGGGTTGCAGTGCCACGATCGCGTCGACGCTTGGTTCCGCCCGGGTGCCGACATCCTTGACCGTGGCGTCGAGCTTGGCGGCGGTGACCCAGGTGGCGTACCCCTTGGGGTCTGCGACGCCGACCGGCGTGACGCCGAGGGTGAGGAGTTGTTCCACCTCACTCCATTCCAGGCCGACGACCCGCTGGGCGGGCCGGTCGAGACTGAGTGTCTTGCCGCGGGTGTCGGTGACGGTGACCGGGCCGGCGGCCGCAGCGCCGGGTTCGGGTGCCGTTGAGGCAGGCTCGGTGGTGCCGCAGGCCCCGAGCAGGAGGACACCGGCGAGGGCGGCGACAACGGTGATGCGGATTCGGTTCATGGTGCTCATTCCAGAGGGTCGGGTTCGACGTACCGAGCCGCAGACATCGCGGCCCGGTACGGGAGGGCGCAGGGGTTGCCGACGGTTGAGAGGCCGCCGGTCAGGCCGTCGGGACGGGACGACGGGTGTGCCGGCCGACCGGACGGGTGGTCAGTCGACCGCTGACCGGATCAGCGGTGACCTCGATCGGAATGCCGTAAGCCTGGGTGAGGGCGGTCTCGGTGAGTACCTCGGCCGGCGTCCCGGACCGCTGGATCCGTCCGTCCTGGAGCAGCACGATCCGGTCCGCAATGGCGGCGGCCTGGTCGAGGTCGTGCAGGACAACGCCGACTGCAACGCCGTGGTCGTCGGCGAGGTCGCGGACCAGGTCGAGGATCTCCACCTGGTAGCGCAGATCGAGAAAGGTGGTGGGCTCGTCCAGCAGCAGGATCCGGGTGTCCTGCGCCAGGCAGGACGCGAGCCAGACCCGCTGAAGCTCACCGCCGGACAGTTCGTCGACGCTTCGGTCGGCCATCCCGGTCACGCCGGTGACGTCCATCGCAAAGCCGATCGCACGGGGACCGTCCGGGTCCTCGGCACGCCACCGGCTGCGGTACGGATGGCGGCCGTAACCGACCACATCCCGTACGGCGATCCCGTTCGGCACCGGACGGCTCTGGGTCAGCAGGGTCACTCGCCGGGCGAACTGCTGCGGGCTCAGGTCGAGCGCCACAGAGCCGTCCGTGAAGGTCACCGTGCCGGCGGTCGGCCGGTGCAGCCGGGCCAGACCACGTAGCAAAGTGGACTTACCGCTGCCGTTGGGCCCGACGAGCACGGTCACGGCGGCAGCGGTAAGTTCCAGCGTCGCTTCCCGAACCACCGGACGCCCCTGGTAGCCGAGCGAGAGACCGGTCCCACGGAGCCCATCCGCTGGTCCGGGTCCATCTTTCGGCAGGCCACGGTTCGACATGTCGTTAGGTTAGCCTAACCTATGATCTTGTCAAGCGGAGGTCGGATTCTTAGCGAACATCGACCGGCATCGGCGCCACCTGCCGGACAGCCACGACCGGCTCCGATGACCGTCGCACTCCCGTGCTAGCCGCGGCGTGATCCAGTACCTACTGGCGCTGGACGTTATTCCGGAGGAAAGGGCTCCACGTCCGGGCATCCAACCAAGTACCTGGAAGAGTTCTGATGTGATGCGGCCGACCCGGTCCGTTCATCGAAAGCAGGACTGAGCCGGAGGTGTAGTCCGCGACCCGTTGCGGGGGTAGAGGGCAACTGCTCAATTGGGCGCGGAAACTCCGTTGTTGGCCGGACATCGAGAGGAACCAGACGCAAAATGCGGGTTCGCATCACCTTACGGGTCGCACCGCGCGATCGGGACGGGGTGCGATTATCCGCAGAGCAGCTGCATGACGAAGAGGCGCGGATATTCGATGAGCTATCCGTCGCAGAAGATCGCGGGGCGGTCCAGAATCTCTGGACCGAGGTCGATGCGGAAGGCGGCTCGATCACTGCCGAAGTAATCGTCCCGTTCGATTATGAAAGTGTAGCGATCAGCGGGTTCACGGCGCTTCTTGTGGCGGCCATGGGAGCTGCGGACAAACACTCACCGCAACTCCCATGGCCGGTCGACTACATTATTCATGACTCCCGGGCTCAACCCACCGGCCTGGAACAGGGCGAGTAAACCCACCGTCGACCGTGCGTTGGGCGAAGGGTGGGCCATTGCCGGGGGCGTGTAGCAGGGTCGCTTCGCGCCACGCTCCACCATCCACGCTGATCTCGACCCTGGCGATGCCCCGGTGCTGTGGCCGAGCGACCCCGGCGACGGTGATCGGTTCGGCGGTTCGTCGGGCGAACGGCGCCGGCCCGTCGATCCGGGACGCGGTCTTGATTGGGGCGCGGCGAGCCAACTCCGTCGACTCGGCATGCGTCGAACGTCTCGAAGACGCTAACGCCGGCGGCTGATCCGATGGTTGATGGGCCGGTCGTGAAGAAGGTGTTCGGTGACGATTCGTTTGGCGAGTTCCGGGTCGACGTGGCTGTACCAGGTGTCGTCGGGGTGGACGACGACGAGTGGGCCGAGGTTGCACGGGAAGAGGCAGCCGGCGTCGGTGACAAGCACATCGTCGTCGCCGAGCGTGTTCGCCGTGAGGGCGCGAGTGAGGGCGTCCGCAGTTCGGTTGGCGCCGTACGCGGTGCAGCGAGGCCCGCGGCAGACCAGCACGTGTCGCCGGTGTGTGGTGATGGCCGACCAGACAGGGCTCCGGAACGGGCCGGGATCGCCGTCCAGGGGCGTCGTGGGTTCGTCGAGCGTCGCGATGATGGCGGTGACCAGGGCGGGTGCGCTGGCCAGCGGTGTGCTGACCGAGACCCTTGGCAGGTGTCGGCCGTCGGCCCGGCTGGTGGCCCAGTCGGCGTGGGCGCGGCGGAGCCAGACGTCGAGGCGCCGGTCGGGCGGCAGGTGGGTCGGAACGAGTACGACCTCGGTGGCCTCCTGCTCTTGAGCGGCGTCGAGCGCGTCGTGCAACGACGGCGCCGCCCCGTCCAGGAAACATGCGTGAACCGGTCGGTCCAACGCCCTGGTCACCTCGGCGGCGAGCCGGTGTACGGCATCGTGGCCACCGGTGTGGGTCACCGATCGGGCGACGAGCAGTGTGTGCGTGGTCATGGGGCCTCGTGTCGCGGGTTGCGGCGGAGCAAGTAGGTGTCCATGATCCAGCCGCGTCGTTGTCGGAGTTCACGGCGGGTTTGTTCGATGTGGTCGATGACGTCGCCGAGTTTGCCGGAGACGAGGATCTCGTCGTCCGTGCCGAGGTAGGCGCCCCAGTAGATTTCGATGTTCTCGGCGCGCAGGTTCTTGCAGGCGAGGTCGGCGTCGAGCATGACGACGATGTCGTCGGTGTTGTTCGGCAGTCCCTCGGCGAGTCGGCGTCCGGTGGTGACGTGTACCGGACTGGCGACGCGGTTGAGGGTGATGCGGTGTCGTGCGGCGAGCGCCTGGACGCTGCTGATGCCGGGGATGACGTCGTAGTCGAGGGTGAGTGCGCCACGGGTGATGATGGTTCCGATGACTCTGATGGTGCCGTCGTAGAGGGAGGGGTCGCCCCAGACGAGGAATCCGCCGGTCTGATGCTCGTCGAGCTCGGCGGCGATGATTTATTCGAGGCTGTTCACCCGTTCCTGTCGCCAGTCGTGGACGGCGGTGGGGTATTCCGGCGCGGTTCGGTCGCGGGTCGGATCGGTGACCGTCACGGTGCGGTACCGCTTGTCGTGGATGAAACGTTCGCAGATTCGTCGCCGTGCTTCGGTGAGGTCGGTGGTGGTCGGACCCTTGTTCGAGGACGAAGAACACGTCGACGCTGTTGAGCGCGTTGATGGCCTGGATGGTGAGGAAGTCGGGGTCGCCGACTCCGACACCGATCACCAGTAGTTTGCGCATCAGGTCTCCTTGGGCCGATTCGAGGGGTGAGCTGGCGGTGGCGGATGTGGCTGGCGAGCGGTGTCAGGCGAGGGCGAGACGGATGCCGATCCCGACGAACACGATGGCACTGACGCGATGCAGCACGCGTGCCGTACGGCCGTCGGCGAGGCGTCCGGCGAACCGGCCGGCGGTGATCCCCAGGGCGAGGTCGACCGCGAGCTGGATGGTGACGAAGATGGCTCCGAGTATCAGTAGCTGGGCGGTGACATGACCCCGGCCGGTGTTTACGAACTGGGGCAGGAAGGCGATCGTGAACACGATCATCTTCGGGTTGAGCAGGTTCGTGAGCAGGCCACGTGTGGCGGCTCGGACGAGGTCGACGCCGCCGGTGGTTCCGCTGCCCCACGTTCCGGTCGGGGTGGTGGGGCGTCGTAGGGCGAGGAATCCCAGGATGATCAGGTACGCCGCGCCGGTGTATCGGATGGTCGCGTACAGCATGGGGGAGGCGGCGATGATCGCGGACAGGCCGAGGACGGCGATGGCCACGTGGACGGCTTCGCCGACGGCCACTCCGAGGGCCGCGGCGACGCTGGCCCGGATGCCGTAGCGGGTGGCGTTGGCCAGGACGTAGAGCATGTCCGGGCCGGGGGTGAGCATGAACAGGGTGATCGCGGCCAGGTAACCGGCGAGTGTGCCGACGGAGACGTACCAGGTGAGGCTCATCGGATGTCGGCCTGCGTGGCGAGGGCACGGCGTAGCGCGAGGCGGTGCTCGCGACGGATCTGTGCCTCCTGATAGCGGCGACGATCATCGTCGGTCTCCGGTAGCAGGGCGGGCACGGGTCGGGGTTGACCGGTGTCGTCGACGGCGACCATCACCAGGTGCGCGGTGGCGACGAGAGTCGGTGGTACGGCCCGGTCCCAACGGTCGGCGGTCACCGTGACGGCGACCTCCATGGAGGACCGGCCGGCCCAGGTGATGCGGGCGTCCACGTGAACGACATCGCCGACGCGTACGGCCTGGAGGAACGCGGTTTCGTCGATGGCTGCGGTGACCGCGGGGCCGTCGGAGTGGCGGGCGGCGACGACACCGGCGACCGCGTCGACCAGGTTCAGGATCCGGCCGCCGTGTACGGTGCCCATCAGGTTCGTGTGATGCTGGTCCATGATCTGCGACAGCGTCAGCTGCGAGGCCGACGGGGAGCGTCCGGTGATCGCAGGGCTGGATTCGGTGAGCATGCTGGTGTTCTCCGGGCGGTCGAGGCGTCCCGGAGGAGGGCAGACCGCACCGACCACCCCGAACGTCGCGAAGGCGCGACGCCAGGGCACGCTGGCGCACAGTCCGCCCGGCCCACCCGCGAGGCCGGCGGTGGCGCGCACGGTCGTGCGCGCGGCGCGGGCAGGTCTTCGGACTTGCGGGCGCGACCGGGGTTGACCCCGGTCTCCTACTGGCCGTCGCTTCCCAGACGCTCACGCGTCCAGTGCCTGTGACGGCGGTCGTTCCCGCTCACCGCTGCGGGGCAGTCCCGGACTCTCACCGGGTTCCCTCTTGCGACGCCCGGACGATGCCCGGGCGAACCAGCGCTGAGGCAGATGATAGCCGCCGCCGTCCCGCTTGGTGGAATGGACGTGAGCGGGTTGTGCCTGGTAGGCACGCAGGTGTGCGTATCGTCTCACTGCTACCGGCGGCCACGGACATCGTCGCCATGCTCGGCGCGACCGGCCACTTGCTCGGCCGTACGCACGAGTGCGACTGGCCACCGGGGGAACTCGCCGGCATTCCGGCGGTGACCGTCACCTCCCTGCCGGAGGAACTGACGAGCCGGGAGATCTCGGCGGCGATCAGCGGCGACGCCCACCGGGGGTCATCGGTGTACCAGCTCGACCTTGCCCTGTTGGAGCAGCTACGGCCGGACCTCATCCTGACCCAGGACCTATGCGACGTCTGCGCGGTCTCCTACGGCCGGGTCAACGACGCGGTCAGGATGATCGATCTGGATACCAGGGTCATGTCCCTGGAGGCCAGGACCATCGGCGGGATCCTCGATACGGTCGACGCCGTGGCCGCGCTCACCGGCACCGAGAGTAGAGCCGGTGAGATCCGGGTGGATGCTGAGCGCCGCCTGTCCGCGCTGCCCGGACCGGTTCCCGGCTCCCCGTCGGTGCTGTTCGTTGAGTGGCTCGATCCGCTGATGCCCGGCGGGCACTGGGTGCCCGAACAGGTCACCTACGCCGGTGGCCGTCCTTCGCTGCTCGGGCCGGGGGCACACAGCATCCCGCAGCCGTGGTCGGTGGTGTCGGACCTGGCTCCCGACGTGGTGGTGCTCGGACCCTGCGGGTTCACCCCCGAGCGCACCTTCGACGAGCTGTCGGTGGCGACCGCGCAGTCCGGCTGGGCCGAACTGCCGGCGGTCCGTGACGGGCAGGTGTGGGTGGTCGACGGGCCCGCCTACTTCAACCGCCCCGGCCCCAGGGTCATCGACGGGGCGGAGATCCTCGCCGCCATCCTGGCCGGGCGCCCCGACGATCGCGCGTGGCGGGCCGGTGAGGCTTTCGCAGCTCGGTGAACCGGGTCGTTGTCAGTCCGTGCCGGGTGACCCTGGCCGGAAGATCCTGGGACCCAGCGTCGCCGGAGCAGGAGCGGCGCCGGGCCCTCCGGTGTTGATCCAGGTGGTGACCGCGTCGACGGTCGCCTCGTCGAGGACGTCGCTGACCCAGACCGGCCTCGCTCCGCGTCGTCGGGCGCCCGGTGACGGTTGTACGACCACCACGTTCGAGCGTTCACACACCCCGAGGCAGTCGCTCACGCGTACCCGGTGATGGTCGCCGGCCGCGTTCCGCAACCGTTCCAGTTGGTTGTCGTGCTCGACTCCCGGATGCTTGCGGCTACTGCCGCAGCAGCAGTCGCGGCAGACCGTCACCGTGCACCCGGTGACTCGCGGCACCGGAGGGATCATGGCGGTCACTTTCGCCCCGCTGCGGTGACCGGTTCGGCGAGTTGGGCCGTCAGGATCTCCCGGGCCTCGGCCAGCGATGGTCCGTACCAGGTCAGATGACGACCGGAGATCAGGGCACAAGCCAGACCGGGGAAGGCCTCGGGCCCGTCACCGACGGCGAACGGGTACGGCTCGTCCGGCAGCACGATCAGATCGGGCTTGAGGGCACGCATCTCCTCCAGGCTCGGGCGGGGATACCTGTCGTCCGTCGTGTCGTACAGGTTGCACAGGCCGAGGCGGTGCAAAACATCGGAGGCGAAGGTGTCTCCACCGGCTACCACCCACGGGCGGCGCCACACCGGGACGATCGCACCGCGTGGTGACAACGCTGGCCGAGTGGCGGACCAGGCGGCGCGGGCGGCGCGCAGCCACCCGGGTTCCTCGGGCTGCCCGAGGTCGCGAAGCAGGCCGCCCAACTCGTCAAGCGCGCCGCTGACGGTGCGGGGATAGGTGAGGCGAACCCGTACGTCGGCGGCCTCCAGTGCGTCGGCGTCGGCGCGCCGGTTCTCCTCGATGTTCATGAGCACGATGTCCGGTCGAAGCGCCAGCACCGCGGGGACATCGGGGTACTTGGTCCCGCCGACCCGGGCCACGTCCAGGTCGGCCGGGTGGGTGCAGTAGGTGGTCGCGCCGACGAGTAGCCCGGGCAGGGTGACCGCGACGGCCTCGGTCAGCGACGGCACCAGCGACACCACTCGCATCATGAGTTCTCCTCCGTAATGGGCAGGGTGGTCGGGGACGGACGGTACCGTCCCCGACCTGTTTGACGGTTAGCCGGCGGAGACCCTCATCGCGGCGGCGGCGTTGACGACCCGGGCCAGGGACGCCTCGATTTCGGGGTAGCTGCGAGTCTTCAGCCCGCAGTCGGGGTTGACCCAGAGGCGGCCGGCGGGCATGACCGCGACCGCCTGCCACAGGGTGTTGGTGATCTCGCCGGGTTCGGGAACTCGGGACGAGTCGACGTCATAAACGCCGGGTCCGATGCCTCGTTGGTACCCGGCAGCGCGTAGCTTGTTGAGGAACTCCCTTGTCGAACTTGGTGCGTGGACGCTGATGACATCGACGTCGAGGGCGTCGATCACGGGAAGTAGCTCCCCGATTTCGGAGTGGCACAGGTGGGTGTGGATCTGGGTGGCATCGGCGACCCCGCTGGTCGCGAGGCGGAACGAGGCGACCGCCCAATCCAGGTACGCCTCCTGGTCCCGTCGGCGCGGTGGCAGCAGTTCGTGTAGGGCCGGTTCGTCGAGCTGGATGATCCGAATGCCGGCGGATTCCAGGTCGTGGGCTTCGTCGCGCAGTGCGAGGGCGACCTGGTTGGCGGTGTCGGCGAGTAGTTGATCGGTGCGGACGAACGACCGGGCCAGGATCGTCCCTGGGCCGGTGAGCATGCCCTTGACCGGGCGGTTGGTCAGCGACTGGGCGAAGGTGGACCAGGAGACGGTCATCGGTCCGCTTCGGGTGACGTCGCCGTAGAGGATCGGTGGGCGCACGCATCGGGCGCCGTACGACTGGACCCAGCCGTGGGTGGTGGTGGCGAACCCGTTGAGCTGTGTGGCGAAGTACTGCACCATGTCGTCGCGTTCCGGCTCGCCGTGTACCAGTACGTGGAGTCCGAGACGTTCCTGTAGCGCGATGGTGTGTGCGATCTCGGCGCGTATGCGTTCGGCGTAGCCGGCGTTGTCGAGCCGCCCGGCCCGGTGCTCGGCCCGTGCCTTACGCAACTCGTCGGTCTGCGGGAACGACCCGATGGTGGTGGTGGGTAGCGCGGGCAGTGCGAGGCGGGCCTGCTGCGCGACCGCCCGCTGCGCGTACGGGCCGCGCCGGACGTGCTCCGGGCGCAGCGCGTCCAGTCGGGCCCGGACCCCGTTGTCGCGCCAACCGGCGGGTGCGGCCGATGGCGATGCGGGTAGGACGGCGATGCCGTCGCGCAGCGCGAGGCCGAGCGCCACGACCTCGTCGACCTTCTGCCGGGCGAAGGCCAGCCGGTCGCGTAGTCGCGGGTCGAGGTCGGTTTCGGAGGCCAGGTCGACCGGTACGTGCAGCAGCGAGCACGAGGTCGACACGGCGACCTGATCGGCCAGTCCCATGAGGGTGGCTCCGGTCGCGGCGGCGGCGCGCAGGTCGGTACGCCAGATGTTGCGGCCGTCGACCAGGCCGGCGACGATCGTCCGTCCGGGGATCCGGCCGTAGCCGGCGAGCCGGTTCAGGTCCCCGGGTCCGGCGACCAGGTCGAGGCCGATCGCCTCGACCGGGGTGTCCAACAGTGCGGACAGCGCGTCGCCCAACTCGCCGAAGTAGCTGGCGACGAACAGCCGCGGCCGCTTTTCCAGCTCACCCAACCGGGTGTACGCCGTGCGCAGTGCGTCGATCTCGTTGACGGTCCGGTCACCGACGTACGCGGGTTCGTCGAGTTGCACCCACGCGACCCCGGCGTTGGCCAGGGCGCCGAGCAGTTCGGCGTACACCTCGACGAGATCTGCCAGCCGGTCCAGCGGCCGGAAATTGTCCGGGGCGTCCGGCGTCGGCTTGGCCAGCAGCAGGAATGTGGCCGGGCCGATCAGCACCGGGCGGGTGGTGACGCCGAGCGCGTTCGCCTCGGCGTGCTCGCGCAGCGCCTTGGCGGGACGGGCGGCGAAGACGGTGGTATGCCCGATCTCCGGCACCAGGTGGTGATAGGTGGTGTCGAACCACTTCGTCAGCTCCAGCGGCGGCTGCGTCCCGGTGCCCCGCGCCATGGCGAAGTACGTGTCGAGCGGGTCCAGGCCGAGTTCGCGGAATCGGTCCGGAATGGCGTCCACCGCGACCACGGCGTCGAGGATGTGGTCGTACAGGGAGAAGGTGTTCGACGGGATGCCGCCGAGACGGGCGTCACGCAGCATCCGCCACGTCTGCTCTCGCAGCGTTGCCGCCGTGGTTTCCAGGGTGGCGGGGCGCGCCACCTGGTACAATCCCGGGCTTGGCGCGTGCGGCCACTACAACGACGGCGGCGATCTCGTTGTCGCCTTGCCCTCGCACGTGTTCCGTAGCCAGCTCTGCGGTGCGCGCGTCGACATCTCCAGCGGCGGCCGAACCGTCCAGGTGACGATCGCTGACGAGTGCCCGCCCTGCGCGAGCGGCGACCTCGACCTCTCCCAGGCCGCGTTCACCGTCCTGGCCCCGCTGAGCCAGGGCGTTATCCAGGTCCAGTGGAGCATCAGGGGCCAGCCGACCGCGCCGGGGACGACCGGCCCGACGAAGCCCAAGCCGAAACCCACACCGAAGCCCGTTCCAACTCCCAGCCGGTGCTGCCGAAGGGCCCAGTCTCCTGGGCCGAAGATTACTCAAGGTTCTGATGTTGACGCGGATGGTGAGGGTCGGAAACACTGATCGGGATAACTGAACAGCTCGTGTGCGTGGGGGAAGTCCGGTCGAATTCCGGCGCTGGCCCGCAACGGTAGGCCGTTCCGCGATGCGGGAGGCGAGCCCGAATGCCCGTGTACGCGTGTCTGCTCCTCGCCCCGTCGTGGCCCACGGGATGGAGCCTGACGCGCCCGTGCTCGGAATCGGGGCGGGTCCGGCCTCGTCGCCTGTCAGGCCGGAAAGGCACCACGCGAATGGTTTCCTCTGTAATCAGGCGTTATCGCTTGTTCTCTCTGCTGCTCTGTGGCGCACTCGCGGCCGTCGGCGCCGTTGGTTCGTCCGCGACAGCGGCGCCGCCGACGCTCCAACGGGGTGATGCCGCCGCAGGCTGGCTGGCGAGGCAGATGGTCGACGGTGAACGTTTCGAAGTCTCCTTCGACGGGCTCGTTTTCCCGGATCAGGGCCTGACGATCGACGCGGTGTTCGCATTTGCCGCCGCGAAGGTTGCCGACGAGCACGCTGCGCGGGCGACCGCCTGGCTGGCGCGACCGGAGATCCTTTCTGGTTACGTGGGTGATGGCGCGGTCGAGGCGTACGCGGGGGCGACGGCGAAACTCGCCCTCGCCGTCCAGGTGAGGGGCGCCGACCCGGCTACGTTCGGCGGAGTGGACTTGGTGGCCCGGCTGCGTGGGTTGCAGGCCCCGTCGGGTCGTTTCTCGGACCGGTCGGCGTACGGCGACTACAGCAACGCGTTCAGCCAGTCGTTGGCGCTCCTGGCGCTCGACCGTACCCCTGCCGGGGCGCCGCCGGTCGCGGTGTCGTTCCTGGCCGGTAGCCGTTGCGCGGATGGCGGGTATCCGCTGCTGTTCGACCAGGTCCCCTGTGTGAGCGATGTGGATGCGACGGCGCTGGCGGTGCAGGCGCTCCAGGCGACCGGTCGACCGATCGCGGCTGCGGCTGGGCTCGGGTGGTTGGCAGGCGTACAGGATGCCGATGGCGGGTTCGTCAACGCCGGAGGGGAACCGAACGCGAACAGCACCGGCCTGGCCGGCCAAGCCCTGCGGGTCGGCGGCCGGCCGGTCGCCGAGGCTCGAGCGAAGGTGTTCCTGCTCGGGCTGCAGATCGGATGCCCGGGTGCAGCAGCGGACCGGGGCGCGATCGCGTACACCCCGGCCGGGTTCGACCCGTCGACCGCTGTCCGGGCCACCGCACAGGGCGTTCTCGGGCTCACCGGCGCCGGGTTCGCGGACCTGTCCTCGGCGGGCGCCCGTCCGGCCGCACCCGTGCTTGCCTGTCGGTGACCGCCGCGTATCGAGGAGAATCGAAGATGGAAGCAACCAAGGCCGCACCAGTGCGGCGGTGGGCTGGCGTGTTGGCGACGCTGATGGTGCTCGCCGTTGGGTTGATCGTCGTTGACCCGTCGCCGAAGCCGGCCCGCGCTGCGGCCTGCACCGGCACGTCGGGAGTGACGGTGGTCGTGGACTTCACCGCGTTCGGCGGAGGAATACAGGTACGGTGCGCGCTCGGCGACCCGGCCACTGGGCTCGCCGCCCTCCAAGGCGCCGGCTTCGCGGTCACCGGGACCGCCCGATGGGGACTGGCGTTTGTCTGCCGACTCGACGGGTTGCCCACCGCGGCCACCGAGCCGTGTCTGAACACCCCGCCCGCCTCCGCCTACTGGTCCTACTGGCATGCCCCGGCCGGCGGTTCGTGGTCCTACAGCACCCTCGGGGCGACCAGCTACAACCCCGCACCGGGAACGGTGGAAGGGTGGGCGTTTGGCTCTGGTGGTGCTCCTGGCATTTCGCCTCCGTGAGGGGCGGCGGGGGGGGGGGGGGCCCCCCCCCCCCCCCCCCAAACCCCCCCCCCCCAACCCCCCCCCCCCCCCCCCCCGGCCGGGCAACGAATTTGGGGGGGGGGGGGGGGGGGCGCACAAAACAAGATTTGGA
>NZ_JBJDPS010000013.1:0-25437 GCF_044901685.1 Micromonospora sp. NPDC050397 | reverse complement strand
CCACCCACCCCCCCCCCCCCCGGGGGGGGTGTGGGGGGGGGGGGGTGGGGGGGGGGGGGCGCGGTGGTTGGGGGGGGGGGGGGGGGGGGGGGGGGGGGCCCCCCCCCCGGCCCCCCCCCCCCCCCGCGACACCGCTTTCGCGCCAGGATGCCCGGTCTACGGCGTCATCGATGTGAGGCAGGGGTGGTGACGCGGACAACCTCGCTTGTGACGCTGGTGTGGGTGCCGTGCGGTGACGTCAGTGTGCCTGTTCCCGGCGACGCCGGGTGAGGACCATCAGTGCCGTACCGAGCAGGACGGCGATGACGCCGGCCAAGCCGATTGTGGCTACGGCGGCGCCGGTGCGGGGAAGGTTCCGGCCAGGCGGGGTAGGTGTGGCTCCCGGCGATGTCGTGCTCCGGGTCAGGAGAGCGGCACGCATATCCGCGTCGCGCTCTCCTGACCCGGCGTCGGGTTCGGAATCGGCCGGACTGCTGTCATCGCAGGCCGCCAGCTATTAGGCCGGTACCGCCTCACGAAGGGCAGGCTGCGCCTTGGCCCGTACCCGGCGTTCGGTCAGGGTGCCGAAGAGCAGGCCAAGGGTGGCCCAGGTGACGAACTGGGTGCCGAGCGAGGCCAGCCGGAACTCCCACAGCACCAGGGCCGGGAAGCCGTCGGGGACCTCGTTGATCGACGGCAGTGCGAGTTGTACCACGGTGATGAACACCGCGTACGCGCCAACCGCCAGCAGGGTGGCGTTCCACGCCCCGTACTGCGGGTGCAGCCAGCGACCGAGGTGGAGGGCGAGTAGACCGGCGGCGACCGCGATCACGATCATGAGGAAGTACAGGCCGGTCCGTTGGCCGAGGGTGTCCGGGTTACCGGTGGCCGGCGGGTTGGCCGGGTACTTCAGGAACGGCACCAGCGCCACCGTGACGAAGCCGGCGAGGCCGACGAGTGCGGCGGTGGCACGGGGTGAGAACCGGCCGATCCGGCCGTACGCGACCGCGAAGGCGAGCGCGAACAAGCCGCCGAGCGCCACCCCGTACACCAGGGCGGCGGTGGCCAGGCCGATGGTGCTCTGCACGGTGCGGCTGACCAGTTCGGGTTCGGCGGCGTCGGTGTGTGCGGCATCGGCCGCGCCGTGTGACGCCGCGTGGGCGGCGGCACCGGCGGCGGACTCGAAGTCGATGGCCTGCCCGACCGGTCCCTCACCGAACAGGGTGGCGAACAGGTACGCGGCGACGCCGGCGGCGAGGCCGACCAGCATCCCACGGATGAGCAGTGAACGAGGGGACAGCATGATGGCGGGTTCCTGTCGCTCAGTGGCAGGGGAATCCGAGCAGGTGGCGTCCGTCGTGGACGAACTCGTGCACCGTCTCGCCGGAGATCAGCGAGGTGACGCCCTGTTCGGCGCCGACGAAGTAGAGCAGTACGACCGCCAGGACCGCGCCGAAGATCGCCCAGGGCAGGATCTGGCGCAGCGGAATCGGTGCCGGCACCGGCACGGTCACGGCGGTCGGGGTCGGCAGTGCGGATACGTTTGCCATGGCAAACCTCCTCGGGATCACGCGTCCCATAGTGGTATCCGTGACGGCGGAGGGTCTGACTCCCGGATCCGTGGCACAGGATGCCTGCGGACAGCGGTTACAGTGGCGCGACCGTGCCGGTATCTCACCGGCTTCCTCTGCCGTCACGCTGTGGCCCGGACGGTACGGGCGGCCCGCGCGAGGTGTCAACATGCAGCACACGCCGGTGCTGAACGTCTCCTCACCCCTGCGTGCAGGGGCCTCGGCTACCCATGTGTCCGGCGATCCTCGGTACCGCGTTGCCCTCGAATGATGTCCAGTAACGAACTCTGCAACCGACGTGCATCGTGGGCACAGGCGCAAGAGCCGGCGGCGGCAGGCTCGGCAAGAGCCCGCTCGACTTCCGCGATCACCGCGGTCGCCTGCCGTAGGTCATGGGTGAGACGTTGAACGCGGGCGTTCCACGCCCCGACCTGCCTTCGAGACGCATCGAACCGTTCATATTCTTCCGATGTCAACACGACCACCTCGTCGCCGTCCAACGCGATCCGGCGAGGTTCCGGACGTCTGCTCATTCGTGAATGATCCTTCCGTTCCGGCGGGCGGCTGGGGAGGTGACCGTCGTTGCCGTTCAGTGGTCCGGTTTCGCTATGCCAGCGAGCCATTCGCAGGTGTTCCGGGATGGGCTGGGTGGGCCTCTGTGTGCGCCGCCCATCTGGCTGGTAGAGGTCTCGGATTCTGATGGTTGCCGGTTGGGTGTAAGAGGTTGCTGTGGCCCGGTTGGTACTGATCGTTGGTCGGTTTCAGCGGGGTGGAAGTGGATTGTTGGCTGGAAGTTCGCTCGTCGTGCGGCGCGTCGGAAGGTGGCGAGTGCGGCGGGTCCGGCGAGCAGGATGAGGAGGAAGTTGGTGACGGCTCGGCCGGTGTCCCAGCCGAGTGAGGTGGCGATGTCGAAGAGTAGGTAGCGCTGCCACTGCTCGGTGAAGGACAGTCCGGGTTGGTAGGCGATGGAGCTGCCCGGGTCGAGGGAGAACGGCCAGAACGAGAGGTTGAGCATGAAGCCGAAGAAGTAGCCGGACACCGCCCCGAAGCCGGCCAGCAGCAGGATTTCGGCCTTGCCTCGGGCGCGGGGGAGGAGGCCGGCGAACAGGCCGACCCAGGCGCAGCCGAACATCTGGTACGGCATCCAGGGTCCGACCCCGCCGGTGAGCAGTGCCGAGGCGAACAGGGACGTGCAGCCGAGGGTGAAGCCGAAGCCGGGGCCGAACACCCGACCGGCGAGGACCAGGATGAAGAAGACGGTTTCGATGCCGGCGGTTCCTGCGCCGAGTGGGCGTAGGGCCGCGTTGATCGCGGAGAGGACGCCGAGCATGGCGAGGGCTTTGGCGTCGATGCCACCGTCGGCGACTTCGGCCAGGATGACGGCGAGGACGAGCAGGAGCAGCAGGCCGAACATGAGCGGCGGGGTGTAGGAGGCGCCGAACGTGCCCGGTGCGACGACGAACGGCCAGAGGAAGGCGACGAAGCCGATGAAGGAGGCCATCGTGATCGTGACGATGGTGCGGGTCCGTACCCGGATCGCCGCCCTGGTCCGGTCCATCAGTCGCTGATCTGGTCGAGGGCGGCGGCGACCTGGCCGACGGTGAGGTACTCCAGCGGGGCGAGGATCTTTGCGACCTGTGGGGCGAACGCGGGTGAGGCGACGATGACCTCGGTGGTCGGCCCGTCGGCGACGATGTCGCCATCGGCCATCACGATGACCCGGTCGGCCGCCTCGGCGACGAACTCGACGTCGTGAGTGGCGACAACGACGGCGTGTCCCCGTGCCGCGAGGTCGTCGACGATGCGGACCAGCGCCTGCTTGGCGGGGTAGTCCAGGCCCCGTGTCGGTTCGTCGAGCAGCACGACCCGTGGCGCGGCGCGGAGTTGGATGGCCAGGACCAGCGCGAGGCGCTGTCCCTCGGAGAGGTCACGCGGGTGGATGGTGTTACTGATGCCGAGGGCGATCCGGTCGAGCAGTTCCCGCGCGGTGAGCGGGGACGCGTCGGCTGATTCGTCATCGGCCTGGGCCAGTTCGGCGCCGACTGTGTTCAGGTAGAGCAGGTCGGCCGGGGTCTGTGGGACGAGGCCGACCAGGCGCCGCGCCTGGTGCGCCGACACCGTCTTGGGATCGGTGTCCTCAACACTGACCGTGCCGTCCTGCCGTGGCCCGGAGCCCTGCACGGCCCAGAGCAGAGATGACTTGCCGGAGCCGTTGCGGCCCATCAGCGAGGTGACCTGCCCGGCCCGCAGGTCGAGGTCCACTCCTCGTACGGCGATGACGTCGCCGTATCGGACCAGGAGCCGCCGGGCCGACAGTACGGTCGCGCCGGGTTCGGCTCCGTCGGGTCGTACGGCGGGAACCGCCCGGCGGTCGAGTTGCTGGCGAAGTGCTCCGGCCCGGCGGCGGGCGTCGCGTACGGACAGTGGCAGCGGTGACCAGCGCGCCAGGCGGCCGAGTTCGACCACCGGAGGTGCGACGCTGCTGGTGGTGAAGAGTTCAGCGGGCGGTGCGGTGGTGATGGTGCCGTGCCCGTCGAGGTGCACGACTCGGTCGGCGTACTGGACGACGCGTTCGAGGCGGTGTTCGGCGAGGACGACGGTGACGCCGAGGTCGTGGACCAGGCGGGTGATCGCGGCGAGGACTTCCTCGGCGGCGGTCGGGTCCAGGGCCGAGGTGGGTTCGTCCAGGACCAGGATGCGGGGGTGGGCGGTGAGTACGGACCCGATCGCAACCCGCTGCTGCTGTCCGCCGGAGAGTTCGTGCAACGCCCGGCGCCGCAGGTCGGCGAGGCCGAGCAGGTCGAGGGTTTCCTCGACCCGTTTGCGCATGGCGGCCGGGGGTATCGCGAGTTGTTCCATGCCGTAGGCCAGTTCCTCCTCGACGGTGTCGGTGACGAAGCCGGCGAGGGGGTCCTGCCCGACGACGCCGACGACGTCGGCGAGTTCGCGGGGTGGGTGGGTCGCGGTGTCCCGGCCGTCGATGGTGACCCTGCCCGTGAGGGTGCCGCCGGTGAAGTGCGGGACCAGGCCGTTGATCGCACCGAGCAGGGTGGATTTGCCGGCGCCGGTACGCCCGACGACCAGGCACAGCTCGCCTTCGTCGAGGCGCAGCGTGACGTCCCGGAGCACCGGCTGGGTGGCCCCGTCGTAGGTGATGCTCACCCGGTCAAAGTCGATCAAGGAGTCACCTTCGTCGGTTCCGTCTCCGTCTTGGTCGCCCGTCGTGCGGGTGGCGGGGCGATTCCGCCGGCCCGGTTCGTGGGTCGCGGCGGTGGTGGGGCGGCGACGGCGGCGCTCGCGGCGACCAGAATCGCGACGGTCGGCAGGAGCGGTAGCGGTGGCCAGGTCAGCGGGTACAGGGAGGGGTTGACTTCGGCGGCGTTGAAGTTGGTGGTCAGGACGAGCAGTACGGCGGAGGCGACGCCGCAGCCGGCGACGATCCATTCCGGTATCGCCCACGGGTCGGGTCGGTAGCTGGTTCGGCTGACCCGGCGGCTTCCCAGGGCCAGGCCGGCACAGCACAGGACCGCGCCGCCGAGCAGTGTCGGGAAGCCGAGCAGTCGGGGTGCGGTGGCGTCGAGCAGCCCGTACACCCCGGCGCAGAGGCCGATCATTCCGAGGAGCATCAGGGCGGCGGTGATCCGGCGGGTGCGGGCGGTGGCGGTGCCGGTTCGCCCGTACCCCCGGGAGTCCATCGCGGCGGCCAGGCGCAGTGCGCGTTCCAGCGCGTCTTCCAGCACCGGAATGGCGATGCTCCGCAACGCGCGCAGCCCTCTGCTCCTGCCTGCCCGCAGGCGCCGGGCGCGCGCCACCCGCTGCACGCTTTCGACGAGTTGTGGTGCCACGCTCAGGGCGACGGTGACAGCGACCCCCAGCTCGTAGAGGGCGCCGGGCAGGATCCGTAGCGCTCGTTTCGGGTTGGCGAGGGTGTTCGCGGCGCCGATGCAGCAGAGCATGCAGGCCAAGCGGAGGCCGTCGATGGCGGCGGACAGGACCGCTTCGAGGGATACCGGTCCGCCGATCTGGATGCCGGCGTACCAGTCCGGAGTTGGCAGGTGCGGCAGGGCGAACAGGATGTGGTCGTCGGGGGTGGTGCCGGTGGCGAAGACGGCGCGGAAGACGACCCGAATGGTGATGACGGTCAGGGCCAGCCACAGGTAGTACTTGAACGCCCGCGCCCAGGGTGCGTCACCGCGCCGGGCGGAGACGACGTAGCCGAGGACGGCCAGGACCAGCAGCAGGAGCAGCGGGTTGCTGGTCCGGCTGACCGCGGTGGCCAGCCCGATCGCCCAGAGCCACCATGCGACCGGGTGCAACGACCGGGGGACCCGGCGATACTGCCCGCCCTTGTCAGCGGGTGCTGGTGTGGTGACGCGGGACAACCTGACCACCTACGGTGTGCGTCGCCGACGCCAGGCGGTGTATCCCCCAGCGGCGCCCAGGATCAGGATCAGTCCCACCCCGATCAGGACGGGAGTCGCCGAACCGGAGTCGGTCCTGGCTTCGGCGGCCGGTGCCGCGTCGACGATCACCGGTCCGGATGTCACTGAGGCGCTCGCGGATGGTGACTCCAGCGCCGGTGCTGATGGAGATGCGCTGGCATCGGCAGGCGGGCTGGTGACCAGGTCCGGGGTTGGGCTGCCGTTCTGCGGTGGTGCGACGGCGGTGGTAGCTCCGGGCTGCGGGTTGGCAGAGGCTGTCCGTGGCGGTGCGGCGGTGGGCTTCGTGTCCCCGACCGGTGTGGTGTTGCGGGCCCGGACGGAATCGGGGGAGAAGGTGGGTCCTCCCGTGGTGCCGCCGATGTCGGTGCCACCGAAAATCCACAGGTCGACGCTGCCAGGGTTGGGTCGGTAGCTCATCGCGCCGAGCTGGCTGTAGCTCCAGGTGTTCTGGCCCGGGTCGGCGTGCCAGTACGACCAGTACGCCGACGCCGGAGGAGTGAACACGCACGCCTCGTCGTCCGGGGTCGGATACTGCTTGCCACCCTCGTGACCGCTGTAGCCGATCCGGCAGATGAACGCCGGCCCGTCGTGCCCGGTCCCGGTTGTCTGCCACCCGCCCTGGTTGAGCAGGGTGTACCCGGTGGTGGGGGTGGTGCCGCAGGAGCGCAGGAGCGGCCCACCCCAGTCACTGAAGTCGACCGCCAGGATCACCCCGGAACTGGTGGTGCACTGGCCGATCGGCAGCGGTGCCGCTGTGGCGGGCGCGGCGGCGACGGGTACCTGGATCAGGACGACCGTGACGGCGGCGACCAGGCGGAGCAACCGACGCGTCACGACTGCACCTCTTCGACGGCCCTACGCTGGCGACGTGTGGCCGTCACCAACGCGGCTCCGCCACCCAGTAGCGCGATCGCGAGCCACACCAGCCGCAGGACGTTGTCACCGGTCAACGGCAACGGAGACTGACTCCCTCCCTGACCGCCAGGAGGCGAGGGTGTGCTACTGGGGACGGGGACGGCGCTCAGATCGCGGTGCAAAACCCCGAACGAGGTGCCTACCGTTCCGCCGACCGCCTGGGTGGAGGCCCGCACATCCGAGCCCCGCTGACCGGTCGAGGCGACGTTGAACCCGCCGTCGCTGTTCTGCTGCGCGGCCAGGAACCCTCGGGCACGGGCGATCTGGGTGGCGTACCGCTGCTGGTCGAGGCTCAGGCCCTGGATCGCCAGGGCTGCCGAGTTGACAGAGTTACCGGCTGCGCCGGGGAAGCCGCCGTCGGCCAGCTGCGTCGACGCGATCCAGGCCAGCCCCTTGTCGACCGCCGCTGCGGCGTCGTCCCCGGGGACGAGGTCGAGTGCCATCGCCGCCATCGCGGTGCTGTCCACGTCGCCGTCGGTGGCGCTCGGCGCCGGGATGAGGCTCGGCCAGGACCCGCTGGGGGACTGGAGGTCCATCAGGAAGCTGGTCGGCGCCGCCGCTTTCGTGGTCTCGCCTGCCCGCAGTTGGGCCATGATGCCCAGTGCCTGCGAGAAGACCGAGGTCGCGTTGGCGTAGTTTCCCGCCCCGGCGCACCTGCGGTTGGGGTCGGTCGTGGCCTGCGTACAGACCGCCGCGTCGAGCGCGGCGATCAGGTCGTGCCCGGCGAACGCGCGCGGGTTACGGCCGACGACCTCGGCGAGCAGCGCGGTCTTGGCGATCGACCCGCCGTTGGCGTACGGGGTGCCGACGCTGGTCCAACTGCTGATTGTCCGCCCTGCGCCATCGGTGCCTCGTTGATCGAGGAAAGCGACGATCTTTGCCAGGGCGGGGTCGTTGCCGCCGGTGGCGGCGAGCGCGTACGCGCCGTCGATGGTCAGCCCGAAGTCGGCGGATCCGGTGCCGGGGACGCTCTCGTAGTAGTGACCGTGAAGGAGGTTCGCTGGTGCGACCAGGTACGCCACACCTTTGACCAGGTCCGGTATGGGGCCGCTCGGCGGTGGGCTCGTGGACGGCGACGTGCTCGGCGTCGCGCTGCTCGAAGGTGTCGGGCTGGCGGTGGGCGTCGGTTCCGGGTCGCTGGGGTCGTGCCGCAGCGTGGTCAGCGTGGCGCCGGCCAGAGCGGGCACGGCCAGCACCGTCGCGTAGGGGTCGGAGTCGACGGTGTTCTCGTCGCCACCGAACCCGCCGTCGTCACCCTGCCTGGCGATGAGCCAGTTCTGCGCCGAGGCCGCCGGGGTGGGCTGGGCGAGGACGAGCATTGCCTGCGCCGCGAGGGCGGTCGTCCCGGTGTCACCGCCCTGGGCGCCCAAGTAGGGTGGGAAGCTGCCGTCGGGCCGTTGCTGACCGAGCAGATACGTCTTCGCCTCGGCAACGGTGTCGACGGCGTCGGGGACGAGGGTCAGCGCCTGTACGACGGTCCCGGTGGTCGCGGGCTCCGACTCGCATGGCTCGCCCTGGCGGATCATTGCTCCGGAGAATCCGCCGTCGGTGCACTGCATCTGGCTCAGGCGGTCGACGGCGGCGGTCGGCACGGGGAGGTTGGCGCGGGCGAGGGTGAGGATGCCGAGTGCCTGTGCGCCGGGTGAGGCGGCGCCGTAGAAGTCCCCGGTGTCGGTGCAGTTGCCGTCGCCGCCCGGTGCCGGGCAGAGGTGGTCGGTCAGGGCGGTGAGCAGGTCGTGACCGCCGAACGCGGCCGGGTCACCGCCGGTGATCTCGGCGAGCAGGGCGAGGTTCGCCACAGCGCCGGAGTTTGGTGGTGAGCCGACCCCACCGGGATAGGCGTACTCGGCGGCCCTGCCGGCCAGGTAGTCGACGATCGCGGTCAGGGTGGGGTCGTGGCTCTCGGAAGCGGCGAGGGCGATGCCGACCTTCGCGGTGAGGGCGAAGTCGATGGTGCCCCAGGCCTCGTTGTAGATGTGATTACCGTCGACGAGCTGCTCCACCAGGTATTCGGCTCCCCGGGCCACCGCGACACCTGCGGGGGTGGAGGGTGTCGGTGACGGTGTCGAGCTGGCGCTCGGAGTGCCGGGTGTGGTCCGGCCGGGGTTCGTCGCCCGAACCGATGCGGGAGTGAACGTTGGTTGCCCCGTGGTGCCGCCGATGTCCGTGCCACCGAACACCCACGCCTCGACCTGTCCCGGCTGCGGCCGTTGGCTCAGCGCGCCGAGGGGGCTGTAGGTCCAGTGGTCCTGTCCGGCCGGGGCGAGCCAGTATGACCAGTACGCGGTGGGAAGTGGGGTGAGTTGGCAGGCTTCGTCGGCCGGTGTGGGGTATTCGGTACCGCTGTTGAATCCGGCGGTACCGATCCGGCAGATGAATCCAGGGCCGTCGTGGACGGTGCCGGTCGTGGTGAAACCGGCCTCGTGGAGCAGGTCCATTCCGGTGGTCGGGGTGGCATCGCAGCCGCGCACCACCGGTCCGTCCCAGTGGCCGAAGTCGACCGCGACGACCGCGCCGCTGCTGGCGGTGCACGCCTCGATCGGGTCGGCCACCGCCGGGACGGCGAGCGGGATCAGGGTGATCGCACCGGCGACCGCGACAGCGGAGGTGGCGGCGAGCAGTACGGTTGTGAGACGTCGCCGACCGGGAGCAGAGCGGGAAGGGGCGGCGGCCACGGCACTGTGGTAGTCAGCGCTGCGCATGACCGGGCCTCGGCTTCGGACGGTGGCAGGTGGTGCTCATGCGGCCTCCCCTGGGCGGTGGCCCGAACGCGGAAGCCGAGCACGCCTGGCCGAGCCAGGGAGCGCTGATCCCGCGCCGCGGACCTCGACGGCGCTTGTGCTGGTACGGATTCAGCGCAGGTATTCCGACTCGTCCACGACAGTGGACCTACGGTTGCGGGCCAGCGCCGGATTTTGACCGGCTTCCCCTGACTGCTGAACCAAGTGAAACGAGGTCATCTGACCACACCCCGTTACCGCAGTCAACGTTGGGGCGAATGTCCGATCAGGTGGGCACCGTCACTACTGACGGCAACCCGGCGAGTGCGCTAGCGTCGCCGCATCACCACGTGGGGGAACCCGGTGCGAATCCGGGGCTGACGCGCAACGGTAAGAAACGGTACCAACCGGTTCAAGCCCGAATGCCTACGTGGAGACGCACCACAGCGGATCCCGACCACGCGCAGCGGCCGGCGACCGCCTTGCCCGCGGCGCCGAACGGACACGCGGATCGGGGCGACTCGTCGGTTCCCGACCGAAGGAGTCCCACCCATGGACCGCACCGTCCCCGACCGAGCCGCAACCCGGCCGATCCGAACCCGCCGCACCGTCACCGCCGGGCTTGCCTGTGCGGCGATCGCCGTCCTGATCACCCCTACCACCGCCCATGCCACCTCCACCCCGGCACAGATCGCCACCTCGCGCACCAACGGCGTCGCCTACCTCAAGACGTTGCAGGCCGCCGACGGAAGCTTCGCCAGCAGCGGCCTGTCCAACGAGTGGGCCTTCAGCGCCTTCGCCGCCGCCGGTACGGCCGCCGTCGACATCGCCCCCGGAGACGACGTCACCAAGAACGCGCGGACGGTCTACCGCAACCAACTCTCCGCACCGTCCTGGCCCGGCGCCTCCCCGGTCGTCACCGACTACGAGCGAGCAGCGTTGAACGCGTACGCCGCCGGCATCGACCCGGCACGAGTATCGTCCGGTCAGAACCTGATCGCAAAGATCGCCTCCTACTGGCAGCCCAGCGCACCCGGTTACTACGGCCCACCCGCGAACTTCAACGGCACCGTCTTCGCCCTGCTCGCCCTCGCCGGCGGCAAGACCCAAGCCGGAGCGCCGCGGGTGCCGCAAAGCCTGCTCAACGCCTCGGTCACCGTCGTCCGCGCCAACCAGCACACCGACGGCGGCTGGAATTTCAGCCAGGCCGCCGGAAATCCGGCCCAACTCGCCGCGCCGAGTGACATCGACATGACCGGGGCGACCATGGCCGCGCTCTGCGCCAGCGGCGTCGCCAACACCGACAGCGCCGTCCAGGCCGGCAAGAACTTCCTCAAGAGCAAACTGATCAACGCCTCCGGCGCGTTCAACTCCATGTTCGGGGCCAACACCAACTCCAACGGCTGGGCCGTCTCCGGGCTCAACGCCTGCGGCATCCCCAGCCAGGGCATCGACTTCACCACCCCGGCCGGCAGGACACCCATCGACTTCCTGCGCGCGCAGCAGTTCACCCCGGGCGGCGGGTTCCGCTACCTGCCGTCCGACACCGCCCCACAGCCGTACGCGTCCATCGACGCCGTCCGTGCCATCTCCGGCGGCGGCTTCACCGCGACACCCCCGGTCCCGGTCACCGCCGGAGCGCCGCAATGGGTCGGCACCACCACCTTCACCAGCGGGCAGACCAGCACCCTGGCTCTGGTCATCGACACCGGCACCGGCAGCCCGAACGTCTGCTCGGTCAGCGTCACCCCGACCGGGTCCACCACCACCCTCGGCGCGGTACTCGACGCCGCCACCACCGCGGCCACCCCGACCGGCTGTGTCACCAGCCGGGCACCGACCTCCGGTACCGGAACCGTCACCTCGATCAACGGTGTCACCAACAGCGGCGCATCGACCTGGAAACTCAGCGTCGACGCGGGAGCGGCAGCTGCGGCTACCAGGGGGGCCACCATCAGCCTCGGTGACACCATCTCCCTGCGATACGGCAGCTAAACAGCATCTACCGTGTAGCCAGCACGGCGACCCGGGTGGCAGCCCTTTCTGAGAGGTGCCACCCGGGTCTGTCGTCCTCAGCCGAGGTCGACGCCGGGATAGAGCGGGAACGGGGCCAACAGATCCGCCGCCTGCTTGCTCACCTGGTCTGCCACGACGGGATCGATCTGGTACTTCGCCTTGGATCCTGCGCTCGGGGTGGTACTGCTCAGCACGGTGTGGATCAGATCGGCGATCTGATCCATCTCGGCGGCGCCGAGGCCCCGGCTGGTCAGGGCCGGGGTGCCGATACGGATGCCCGAGGTGTACCAGGCGCCGTTCGGGTCCTGAGGGATCGCGTTGCGGTTGGTGACCACACCACTGGCGAGCAGGGCCTGCTCGGCTTGGCGGCCGGTGAGGCCGAACGGGTGCACGTCGATCAGCACCAGGTGGTTGTCGGTGCCGCCGCTAACCAGTTGGATGCCGCGCCGTAGCAGCCCTTCGGCGAGGGCCTGACTGTTGGTGACGATCTGCTGGGCGTAGGTAGCGAACTCGGGCTGACGGGCCTCGGCGAAGGCGATCGCCTTCGCCGCCATGACATGGCTGAGCGGGCCGCCGAGCACCATCGGGCAGCCACGGTCGACCTGGTCGGCGAGTTCGGGCTGGGCGAGGACGGCACCGCCGCGCGGACCGCGGAGGCTCTTGTGCGTTGTCGTGGTGACGATGTGCGCGTGCTCGACGGGGTTGTAGTCGCCGGTGAAGACCTTTCCGGCTACCAGACCGGCGAAGTGCGCCATGTCGACCATGAGGGTCGCGCCGACCTCGTCGGCGATCTCGCGCATCGCCGCGAAGTCGACCTTGCGGGGGTACGCCGAGTAGCCGCCGACGATGATCAGCGGTTTGAACTCGCGGGCCGTTTCCCGCAGCGCCTGGTAGTCGATCCGCCCGCTGGACGGGTCGACGCCGTAGCTGCGCTGGTCGAACATTTTGCCGGAGATGTTGGGGCGGAAACCATGGGTGAGGTGGCCTCCGGCGTCGAGCGACATGCCGAGCATCCGCTGGTTGCCGAACGCGGCGCGCAGCTCGGCCCACTCGGCGCCGGTGAGGTCGTTGACCTGACGTTTTCCGAACTTCCTCAGGTGCGGGACCTCGACCCGGTCGGCCAGGATCGCCCAGTACGCGACCAGGTTGGCGTCGATGCCGGAGTGCGGCTGGACATACGCGTACGGCGCGCCGAACAGGGCCTTCGCGTGCTCGACCGCGACCGCCTCGACGGTGTCGACGTTCTGGCAGCCGGCGTAGAACCGGCGGCCGATGGCGCCCTCGGCGTACTTGTCGGACAGCCAGTTGCCCATCGCCAGCAGCACAGCCGGCGAGGCGTAGTTCTCGCTGGCGATTAGTTTCAGCGACTCGCGCTGGTCGCGCAGTTCGTTCACGATCGCGTCGGCGATCCGCGGCTCGACGGCGCGAACCGCCTCGATCGTGGAGCGGAAAGCAGTGGATTCGACGTTCAATGTCACTCCCGGGTCAAGCCGGGCGGGTCCGCTTCGAACCCGCCCGGCAAGGTGTTGTCAGTTTCCGCGCACCTCGGCGGCGGCCGCGACCAGGTGCCGCAGTGATGCCTCGACCTCGGAATAGCCGCGGGTCTTCAGACCGCAGTCAGGGTTGACCCAGAGTCGGCGGGCCGGGACGGCCGCGACGGCGCCGCGTAGCGCCTCGACCACCTCGTCGTGGGTCGGTACCCGGGGCGAGTGGATGTCCCACACGCCGGGTCCGACACCCCGGCGGTAGCCGATCGCGGCGAGGTCGTCGAGGACCTCCATCTTCGAGCGGGACGCCTCGATGCTGGTCACGTCCGCGTCCAGGGCGTCGATCGCGGTGATCACCTCACCGAACTCGGAGTAGCACAGGTGGGTGTGGATCTGGGTGTCGTCGGCGACCCCGCTGGTCGCCAGGCGGAACGCGCCCACCGCCCAGTCCAGGTAGGCCCTCTGATCAGCCTTACGCAGGGGCAGGGTTTCGCGTAGGGCTGGTTCGTCGACCTGGATGACCTTGATTCCGGCGGTCTCCAGGTCGTGGCACTCGTCGCGCAGGGCGAGTGCAACCTGATCTGCGGTGTCACCTCGGGGCTGGTCGACGCGGACGAATGACCAGGCGAGGATGGTGACGGGGCCGGTGAGCATGCCCTTGACCGGCCTGCTGGTCAATGACTGGGCGTAGGTGGACCATGCGACGGTCATCGGTGACCTGCGGGCCACGTCGCCGTAGATGATCGGCGGACGTACGCAGCGGGAGCCGTAGGACTGCACCCAGCCGTGATGGGTGGCGGCGAACCCGTCGAGTTGCTCGCCGAAGTACTGGACCATGTCGTTGCGCTCCGGCTCGCCGTGCACCAGCACGTCCAGCCCCAGCTCCTCCTGTAGCCGGATGACGTGCTCGACCTCGGCACGCATCCGCTCGGTGTAGCCAGCGTCGTCGAGAGTGCCGGCGCGCACTGCCGCGCGGGCCTTGCGCAGCTCGGCGGTCTGCGGGAAGGAGCCGATCGTGGTGGTCGGCAGCTCCGGCAGCCCCAGACGTTCCTGCTGGCTGGCGGCCCGGTCGGCGTAGTCGCCACGCTGCCGGTCCCCGGAGCCGAGCGCGGCGAGCCGCGCCCGCACGCCGTCGTGCCGCCACGCATCGGGGGCGGGTGGCAACGGTGCGGGCAGGTGCGCGGTGCCGTCGCGCAGCGCCCGTCCGAGCAGCACAACCTCGTCCACCTTCTGCCTGGCGAACGCGAGCCGCTCGTACAGGCGCGCGCCGAGGTGGGTCTCGACGGACAGGTCGACCGGAACATGCAGCAGCGAACAGGACGTGGACACCGCGACGTGGTCGGCCAGCCCGGCGACCGTCGCCCCGGCGGCGACGGCGGCACGCAGGTCCGTACGCCAGATGTTGTGGCCGTCGACCAGGCCGGCGACGATGGTCTTGCCACGCAGCGGACCGGCGGCGGCGAGCCGGTTGAGGTTATCCGGCCCGGCGACCAGGTCCAGACCGACCGCCTCGACCGGGGTTTTCAGTAGGGCAGGCAGGGCGTCGCCGAGCTCGCCGAAGTAGGTCGCGACAAAGATCTGCGGCCGGTGTTCGACTTCGCCGAGCCGGACGTAGGCACGGCGCAGGGCGTCGATCTCCTCCGGGCTGCGGTCGGCGACGTAGGCGGGCTCGTCCAACTGCACCCACGCCACACCCGCCTCGGCCAGCGCACCGAGGATTCCAACGTACGCCTCGACCAGGTCGTCGAGGCGGGCGAACGGATCGTCGCCCTTGGCCAGCAGCAGGAAGGTGGCCGGCCCGACCAGCACCGGGCGGGTCTTGATGCCCAGGTCAGCGGCTTCGGCGTACTCACGTAGCGCCTTTGCGGGGTTCGCGACAAAGGCGATGTCCGGCCCGATTTCCGGGACCAGGTAGTGGTAGTTGGTGTCGAACCACTTGGTCAGTTCGAGGGCCGGCTCGGCGTCGACCCCTCGGGCCATGGCGAAATAGGTGTCCAGCTCGGAGAGGCCGAGCCGGGCGAACCGGTCGGGGATCGCTCCGACGGCGACAGCGGTGTCGAGCACCTGGTCGTAGTAGGAGAAGGTGTTCGACGGGATCGAGTCGAGCCGGGCGTCGCGCAGTGTCCGCCAGACCTCGGCGCGGAGGGTGGTGGCGGTGTTTGCCAGGCTGTCGGCGTCGATGGTGCCGGCCCAGTATGCCTCGACGGCCTTCTTCAGCTCGCGGTTGGCACCGATGCGGGGATAGCCGAGCACGGTGCTTTGACCGAATGCGGTGGTGCTCACGGGGGGTCCTTCCCTCGAAGCGTCCGGCGGACACGGGAGGGGGAAGACAGGGTACGGCCACGTACCATCTCTCCGCCCTAGCCCTCCCGAGAGGCCGCTGGCGGCGCACACCGGCGGTGTGCGCAGCGCTGGCAGGTCTTCGGACTCGTGGGCATGACACAAGGTCGCCTACTGGCCGTCGCTTCCCAGACCTTACGGTCCAGTGCTTTGATGACGGCGGTCGTTCCCACTCACCGCTGCGGGGCAGTCCCGGTCTCACACCGGGTTCCCTCTTACGACGCCTTACCCTGACGGGTCGGGCGAACCAGCACCGCTCGCCATCGTACGGGGCGCGGGGCGGTTTACGGGCCAGGGTGTCCGAGGCGCGAGACGGTGTCTCAGCGTTGCGTGATTGACTTGACCTCCGATGTCCACCGCAGCGGAGGATGCCGCATGGGCCGCAAAATCGACCGCCGTACTGTGATCGTCGATGGCCGCGAGATGGTCGCGATAGCGCCTGCGGACTTCGAACGCCTGGACGCCTCCCGCCGGCAGGTGGGCGCGCGGGTCGCGCGCGTCGTGCGGTTACGCCAGGAGTTGCACGACGCTCATGCCCGCATCACGCGAGTCCGGGCCATCCTCACGGACGCTCAACCCGCCGAGTGCGTTTGTGATCGTCTCGCTGCTGTCCTGGGCGACGAGAGCGCCCAGGACAGCAGTCTGACTCACCCGATCAGAAGTCGTCGTCGAAGCTGACCGAGCCGCTCACCCCGACCTGGTAGGCCGACACCCGCCGCTCGAAGAAGTTTGACAGTTCCTGGACGTCCTGCAATTCCATGAACGCGAACGGGTTCTTGCTGCCGTACATCGGGTCGATGTTGAGCACGGCCAGGCGTCGGTCGGCGACGTGTTGCAGGTACTCCCGCATGTCTGTCAGCGACATCCCGGAAATGCCCTGTTCGAGCAGGTCGGCGGCGAACTGGACCTCGCATTCGACGGCCTCGGCCAGCATGTCCCTGACCTGCTGTTCCATGTCGGCGTCGAACAGGTCAGGCTCCTCGGCCCGCACGGTGTCGACGACGTCGAAAGCGAACGCCATGTGCATCGACTCGTCGCGGAACACCCAGTTGGTGCCGGAGGCGAGCCCGTGCAGCAGACCCCGGGAACGCAGGAAGTACACGTAGGCGAAGGCGCCGTAGAAGAACAGTCCCTCGATGCAGGCGGCGAAGCAGATCAGGTTGAGCAGGAACGCGCGCCGGTCCTCGCGGCTCCTCAGCTCCCTCAGTTCGAAAATGGAGTCGATCCACTTGAAGCAGAACTCGGCCTTGCGGGCGATCGACGGGATGTTTTCCACCGCCGCGAACGCGGCGAACCGTTCCTTCTCGTCCGGGACATACGTGTCGAGGAGGTTCAAATAGAACTGGACGTGCACGGCCTCCTCGAACAGTTGCCGGGACAGGTAGAGCCGGCCTTCCGGGGAGTTGACGTGCTGGTAGAGGTTGAGCACCAGATTGTTCGCGACAATGGTGTCGCCGGTGGCGAAAAGCGCTACCAGCCGGGACACCAGGTGCTGCTCGGCGGGGGAGAGCTTGGTCAGGTCGGCGAGGTCGGAGCCGAGGTCGACCTCCTCGACGGTCCAGGTGTTCTTGATGGCGTCCCGGAACCGGTCGAAGAACTGCGGGTAGCGCATCGGCCGCAGGGTTAGGTCCATGCCGGGATCGAGCAGCATGTGCCGCTCAACGGTGCTGGTGTTGTCGCTGGTGCGGAGTTCGGGAATGGCGGTCACTGGCAGGCCTCGCAGCTTTCGGGGTTTTCCAGGGAACAGGCCAGCGCCTCGTCGTCGGCCACCGCGACGATCGGCTTGACCGCCGAGGTGACGGCGACGGTGGCCTGCTGGATGCGGGTCGCGGGACGCGAGCGCAGGTAGTAGGTGGTTTTCAGCCCGGACTTCCAGGCGTGCAGGTACATGGAGGAAAGCTTGCCGATGGTCGGTGCGCCGATGAACAGGTTCAGCGACTGTGACTGGTCGATGAACGGGGCCCGGGCCGCGGCCAGGTCGATCAGCGCACGCTGCGGCAGCTCCCACGCGGTGCGGAACAGCTCCCGTACGTCGGCGGGCAGCTCAGCGATGCCCTGCACGGACCCCTCCGCCCGCTTGATCTGGTCGCGGATCGGCGCCGTCCACAGCCCCCGTGCCTTCAGCTCCCGGACCAGATAGGTGTTGATCTGGAGGAACTCGCCGGACATCGTCTCGCGCTTGAACAGGTTCGACACCTGCGGTTCGATGCACTCGTAGCAGCCGGCGATCGAGGCGATCGTCGCGGTCGGTGCGATCGCGACCAGCAGCGAGTTCCGCAGACCGTGGGTGGCGATCACCGCGCGCAGCGCGGCCCACCGTTCGACCTGGGCGGGCTCCGCACCCCACAGGTCGGGGTGCAGCTCGCCGCGGGCGGCACGGGTTTCGGCGTACGAGGGGTGCGGGCCGAACCGCTCGGCGAGCCCGGCAGAGGTTTCGAGTGCGGTCAGGAAGACCTCCTCCTGCACCCGGGTGGACAGCTCCTTTGCCTCGGCCGAGTCGAACGGCAGGCGCAGCGTGAAGAACGCGTCCTGTAGACCCATCAGGCCGAGGCCGACCGGCCGCCAGCGCGGATTGGACGCCGCCGCCTGCTCGGCCGGGTAAAAGTTGATGTCGATCACCCGGTCGAGGAACACCACCGCCGTCCGTACCGTGGACCGCAGCTTCTCCCAGTCGACGCCATCGATGGTTATGTGCTCGCCGAGGTTGATCGAGCCCAGGTTGCACACGGCGGTCTCGGTGTCGCTGTTCACCTCCAGGATCTCGGTGCACAGGTTCGACAGGTGGATGGTGTTGCCCGGAGCGCCGGTCTGGTTCGACAGTCGGTTCGAGGCGTCCTTGAACGTCATCCACCCGTTGCCGGTCTGCGCCAGGGTCCGCATCATCCGCCCGTACAGGTCCCGGGCCTTGACCGTCTTGACGGCCTTCTTCTCGGCCGCCCGGTACGCCTCGTCGAAGGCCTCGCCGAAAAGGTCGGGCAACTCGGGGGCGTCGGACGGGTCGATCAGCGACCAGTCGCCGTCGGCCTCGACTCGCCGCATGAACTCGTCCGGCACCCAGTTGGCCACGTTGAGGTTGTGCGTACGCCGGGACTCCTCGCCGGTGTTGTCCCGCAGTTCCAGGAACTCCTCGATGTCCGGGTGCCACGGCTCCAGGTAGACGCAGGCCGCGCCCTTGCGTCGACCGCCCTGGTTCACCGCCGCCACCCCGGCGTCGAGCGTCTTGAGGAACGGCACGATGCCGTTCGACCGGCCGTTCGTACCCCGGATCAACGCACCGCGACCACGTACCCGCGACCACGAGATGCCGATACCGCCGGAAAACTTCGACAGCTTCGCAACCTGGTGGTAGCGCTCGTAGATCGAATCGAGCTCGTCACGTGGGGAGTCGACCAGGAAACACGACGACATCTGCGTGTGCCGGGTGCCGGAGTTGAACAACGTCGGTGAACTCGGCAGATAGGCCAGGCTCGACATCAGCCGGTAGAAACCGATCGCCTCACCCGGTGTCTGCGACAGGCCGCAGGCCACGCGCAACAGCCAGTACTGCGGCGTCTCCACCACCAGGCGGGACTCCGGATGCCGCAGCAGGTACCGGTCCGCGACCGTACGCAGCCCGAAGTACTCGAACCGCAGATCCCCCTTCCGGGTCCACGGCATCGTCCAGCTTGCGGGCATTACGCGCGACGAACTCGGCCGTGTCGTCCCCGATCAACCCGAGCTGGTGCGCGTGGCGAATCGACTGACTGAAGCTGGCCACGCCCTGCCCACGAACCTCCTTGTCCACGTACGCGGCCAGCAACCGCGCCGCGAGCTTCGAGTACTGCGGCTCCTCGCCAATCAACTCCGCGGCGGTCTGGATCGACAGCTTGTCCAGCTCAGCGGTGGTCGCCCCGTCGTACAGGCCGCTGATCGTCTTCGTCGCCACCCGCAGCGGATCCACCTCGTCCAGGTCTCCGACCCAGCGCTCCACCGCGCGGACAATCTTGTTCACGTCGACTGGCTCGGTGTCGCCGTTGCGCTTACGGACCTGCATCACGTGCCGGCGCTGTTCCGGTACCGCCTGTTCGAGCAGACCCTGCTCCCGTGTTGGCGTCATGTCCCCCTCCTCATGCCTGTCCACGAGGTCGACGGACGCGCAGGGGGAACGCCACTGTTCGCCTGACGGCGTGCCTGCCACGACGGACCGGCTGATGGCGTCGGCCGTCCCACGCGACCTTCGACCGCCACACGCGTCGCGTGCGGCGCGCTGGCAGGTCTTCGGACTCGCGGGCGTCGTACTCGTACCTACTGGCCATCGCTTCCCAGACCCAGTACGGGTCCAGTGCTGTGTGACGGCGGTCGTTCCCACTCACCGCTGCGGGGCAGTCCCGGACTCACACCGGGTTCCCTCTTGCCTCGGCCACCGCGCGGAGCGGCGGTCGAACCAGCTGCGAGAGACACCATATATGGGCGCCAGGCTGAATCGGCAACACCAGATGTCGTGTCGGGCGTGTCGCGGCGCACCGTCACCACATGGTGCCCCGGGTGATGCCTCCCGGTCCCGACGGCGTACGGTGCAGAGCGTTGGCCGAACACGGGGCGGCCGGCATGTCTCGAACGAGCGCGCCGCTGAAGTCGAAGCCGTGCCCGATCAGACGACGGTGGTCCTGGCTGAGCTCGTGACGGGCCGCCCACGGGAACCTCGGCTACCGGTGCCGCGCTACCGCTGTACGGTCTCGTTTCGCCTCGAAGGTTCACCCTGGGTCAGCGACGGGTGCAGATCCGTCGAGATCGGCGTTCCGTTTGCCCTCGATGCGGGCCACGCGCCAGATGGTGAGGGCGGCGACCCAGGTCAGCGCGAAGAGTCCGACGATGACGTACCCGACGAGGTTGAGATTGAGGTTGCCGATCGCCGCGAGCGGACCATGTTGGATGTCGAGCTTGTCGGTCAGGATCGAGATGAGTTCGATGATGCCGATCATGAGCGCCACCGCGACGGAAAGCCCGGTCAGGGTGATGTTGTAGTAGACCTTGCGGACGGGTTTGGCGAACGCCCAGCCGTAGGCGTGGATCATGAGGTAGCCGTCGATGGTGCTGAGCAGGCTCATTCCGGCGGCGAAGAGAATCGGCAGGGTCGGCACCGCGTACCAGGGCAGGCTGAAGGCGGCGGCGCCGCCGGCGAGGACGAGGAGGGAGACCTCGGTGGCGGTGTCGAAGCCGAGTCCGAAGAGCAGCCCGATCGGGTACATCTGCCAGGGGCGGGTGACCGCGCGGGTCGCTCCGGCCAGGATCCGGTTCATCAGGCCCCGGTTGTTGGGCTGCTGTTCCAGGGCCGCCTCGTCGTAGGCGCCGTGCCGCATCCGGCGAAAGACCCTGATCACACCGACGAGCACCACCAGGTTGAGGATGCCGATGAGGTAGAGGAAGACGCCGGAGACGGTGGTGCCGATCACCCCGGTCGCGGTCTGTAGTGCCGAGGAGTCGTCCTGTACCTGTCCGGCGAGCGCCCGTACGCCGATCCCGAGCAGGAAGCAGAGCCCGAACACGACGTCGGAGTGACCGAGGGAGAACCAGAATCCGACCGAGACGGGTTGCTGGCCGTCGGTCATCAGCTTGCGAGTGGTGTTGTCGATCTCGGCGATGTGGTCGGCGTCGAAGGCGTGCCGCACGCCGAGGGTGTAGGCGGTGACGCCCAGGCGCGATTCATCGGTGGATACCCGCTGGTCAGCGTGTGGCCACTGCCCCGACGCCCGATGGTCCACCGGAGCGGACACCCGACGGGATTGTGTTCGGGGCAAGCATTTCCGCCACAACCGGGGTGAACTCGGCGACGTGCCGCCAGATTCGGGGTGCCGCAGCGGCGGCGGTCGCGACGGTGGCATCGGTCTGGCGAAGGAAGGCGAGGTGACGGCAGGCGTGCACCGCGACGTCCAGGGGGCGGATCTCGGTGGGGGAGGGGGCGAGGGGATCGTCGGAGCCGAGCACCGGTGCGGGTGCGACCGGCGTCGTCGCGGCACCCGGCCGGGGGTCGGGTAGAGCGACGTAGGTGACGATGAGGTGACGGTCGGCGAAGCGCCACGAGGTGGAGTGCAGGAGCCCGTCGGGATGCCCCGACGGCAGCTCGGCCAGCGACCGCGCCACGGCATCGGGATGTTCACCCCGCAGGGGTGCGGAGATGACGCGAAACCGCAGGCCATCCAGGTCGGCACTGATCAGGAGCACCTCGACAACAACGGTCGTCGTCGGTGCGGCGGCGATGCGCGGTGACGATGGCACCTGATCAGCTTAGGAAGAGGGTCGTTCCGATCTCGGTGGGTCCCGGAGATTCACTCCGCCGAGAACCGAGCGGGACCGTTCAGCCCTCAGCGGATGCGGCCACCTCCCATCCCGTGCCGGCCTCGGTGTCGTTGACGACCAGTCCGGCGGCTGTCAGAGCAGCACGGATGCCGTCCGCAGCCTGGTACGCCTGCTCCGCGCGGAGCTGGTCGCGTACGCGAAGGAGCGGTTCCACCAGGGGGCGAAGCAGTTCGTGTGGGTCTCGGAGGCCCACGGCGGCGGCGTGGCCGAGCCGGACGATGAGGCTTCGCAGCACGGCGCGAGCCTGGGTCGTGCCTTCGTCCTCGTCGGTGTCCGCCGCCCAGACGCGGATCGTCTCCTCGAGGTCGAGAATCACCGCCACCATGTCGTCGGCTGCCCCGGCCAGTCGGGCTACCTCGAAGCGCCGCTCGCAGTCCAGTGTCACGTCTGGCAGGGGTAGTGGTTGCGCTGCCCGCGAGGGTTGGACCGGGACCCGGCTGGTCGCCGTCGGCGCGCGTAGGTCGCCGCGGGTTAGCGCGCGCAGCTCGGTCAGAGTCAGGGTGGCACCGGCCGGTAGTACGTGGCTGCGGCCGGCGCGGCGTACTGTCATGCCACCTCGGCCGGTGATTTCCACGTCGCCGCTGAGCAGGTCGAGAACCACCGCGGTGTGTTCGTCCACACCGAGGATGGCCGCGTCGTCGGACAGGTCCTGTTCGAGGACGGTGAGGCGCCGTTCGCCGAGGTACGAGTAGCGGGTGTCGTGGGTGCCGCCCTCCGTGTTGTTGTAGTGGGGTATCACCACCACCTTGAGGTCGAGCCCGGCGAGCAGGTCGAGCCCTTCGCGCCAGTGCGGTGCGGCTCCGACCTTGTAGATTTCGTAGACCGGAACGGCGAGATACCCCATCGTGGCGGCGGCTGCGGAGGCGAACACGGTCGCCCCTCGCGGACGTCGTACCCGCTCGGCCAGGGCGGCGGCGACTGGTTGACGGTGCCACTGGTCGAGGGCGTAGGAGGGGCTTCCCGGACCGGAGAAGAGCCAGTCTGCGGTCCGCACCATGGCCAAGCCCCGATCGGCATCCGACCCCGCGGGTGCTCGACCGCGCATGCCCGGCGCGACCGACACCCGTAACCCGACACTGTCGTGAAAGTAGTGCTGCGCGCGAGCGGAGATGTCGGCGACATTTTCCTGAAAGCCGTACGGCGTCTCGAGCAGCACCGCGTTCGGTCGGTCCGACGGCAACTGGTCGACCACTGCGCGGTGGACACTGACCATGGTCGGGCTTGTCTCACCGGAACCCATGATGACGAGCAGTGCGCACTCGGTCCGCTGCATGAGCTGCCTCCTCGGCCCCATTCGAGCCCGCGTCCACCTCGGACCGTAACCCACGGTCGCTACGACGTCACGTCGGTACCCCCGCTGTTCGGTGTTGCTTCGACACCAGTCCTCTGGTGCGCGGACCAATCAGCGGTGCCGGAAGAGTCCCTCGTTGACGTTCGGTCGCGAGCGGGAAGAGGGGCGATCGTCGGAAGCGTCGGCGTGAAGGCGAGTAGTTTGCCGGCGGATGAAGGGAGGGGGTGACCTCTCTTAAAGCCGCCCCTGGGCTATTGCCACTACTTTGCAACAGTGGCACCGTGGTCGTCGGTGGAGGTCAACGAACCGCGCGGGTGCCGAGTCACGCCGGCCGGGTAGGTGACGTCCACCTGCGCTCGGTGCCGTTCGTGTCCGGACCAGGGTGTGCGACCCACACGCCCTGCTGACGGCCGCACGGTTGGTATGGCCGAGTGTGCGTGTAACTGGACCGGATCACGATGCTCAGGCCGGCGCCGCTGGCTTCGGGAGCGGGTGTCGTGATCCGGCGCCGGTCCGCCCTGATGCCCCGGTTCTCGGGGACGCCGGCAGGTAGGCGCCTCGGGCTCATCGGCCGACACCACGCAGGTGGGTGAGATGCCTACCCGGGGCCGTGGAGCAGAGCCCTGCGGAGGATCGCGGACGGGTCCGCACCGAGGTCGAGCTGGCTCGGGGTGGCGTCCGCGCGGACGAGCAGGTCTCCAACCGCGGCGATCATGGCCCCGTTGTCGGTGCAGAGACGGGTTGACGGCACCCGCAGGCGGATGCCGGCGGCCATGCATCGCTGTTCGGCGAGAGCACGGACCCGGCTGTTCGCGGCGACTCCACCGACGAGGAGCAGGGTGTCGACGTGGTGGTCCCGGCAGGCGGCGACGGCCTTGCGGGTGAGGGTGTCGGCGACGGCCTCCTGGAACGAGGCGGCGACATCCGCGACCGGTAGCGGCAGGTCACGATGCTGTTCGACCCAGCGGGCGACGGCGGTTTTCAGACCGGAGAACGAGAACCGGTAGGGCGGGTCGTGCGGTCCGGTCATCGGGCGGGGGAACAGGATCGCGTTCGGGTTCCCGTCGCGGGCGACCTGGTCGATCGCCGGTCCGCCGGGATAGGGCAGGCCGAGCAGGCGGGCGACCTTGTCGAACGCCTCCCCGGCGGCGTCGTCGACCGTGTCGCCGAGGTGCATGACCGGGTCTCGGGCGAGGTCGCCGATCAGCAGGAGCGACGTGTGCCCACCGGAGACGATGAGCGCGACGCAGCGCTGGGGGAGGGGCCCGTGTTCGAGTACGTCGACCGCGGCGTGCCCGGCGAGGTGGTGTACGCCGTAGAGCGGTACGCCGAGGCTGAGCGCGTACGCCTTGCCGGCGGCGAGGCCGACCTGGACGGCGGTGGCGAGTCCGGGTCCGGCGGTGGCGGCGACCGCGCCGATGTCGGCGAAACCGATCCCGGCCTGGTGCAGCGCGTGTTCGACCATCGGTGTGATCGCGTGCAGGTGGGCGCGGGCGGCGATCTCGGGTACGACTCCGCCGAAGCGGGCGTGTTCGTCCATGCTCGTGGCGAGCGCGTCGCCGAGCAGCACTCCGTCGGCGACGATCCCGACACCGGTCTCGTCGCAGGATGTCTCGATGCCGAGGACGACCGTCACAGTGTGCTGTCCTGCTCCACCCCGACGCCCACGCCCGGGTGTTCGGCGCTGGCGATCAGGATCTGCTTGCGCTGCTTGATCGGGAGCCGGTCGACGTAGGCGAGGCCGTCGAGGTGGTCGACCTCGTGCTGGAAGCAGCGGGCGAGGGTGCCGGTGCCGTCCAGCCGGATCGGTTCACCGTGCAGGTCGACGCCGGTGACAGCGGCGGTGGCGGACCGCGCCAGGTCGGCGTGCTGCCCCGGTACGGACAGGCAACCCTCGGAGTCGATCACCAGTTCCCGCTGTTCGGGCAGGTGCAGCACCGGGTTGATCACGTGGGTGATGGTGTGGGTGCCGGTGGCGTCGGGGCAGTCGACGACGAAAATCCGGGCGTCGACGCCGATCTGGTTCGCGGCGAGGCCGACCCCGTTGGCGGCGTACATGCTGGCGAACATGTCGTCGACGAGCGCGGCGAGCGCGTCGTCGAACACGGTCACCGGCGTGCACCGGTGGTGCAGGACCGGGGTGCCGTAGCGGGTGATCGGCCTCGGGGTGCCGGCATGCCTCTCCATAGCTGCCCATACTATGCAACTGCAAAACTCTGGCAGTAGGGGAGCGGGTCTGATGCGTACGGCGGAGATCAAGCGGCGGTACCTGGCGCATTTCGCGGCGAATGGCCATACCGTGGTGCCGTCCGCTCCGCTGCCCGCCATCAACGATCCGAA
>NZ_JBJDPS010000012.1:0-185432 GCF_044901685.1 Micromonospora sp. NPDC050397 | reverse complement strand
TTGTGACCGTTCCCCGGTGGTGGTGGGGGGTCCCCCCTTTTGGGGCGCCCCCCCCCCCCCCCCGCGCCTCCCCCCCGCGGCGGGGGGGGGGGGGGGGGGGCCCCCCCCCCCCCGACGGCACGGGTCAGCCGAGCATCTCCTCGACCAGGTCGGCGGCCCGTGCGGTGCCGCCCTCGGCCCGCGCGGCGGCGGCCAACGTCGCGCACCGCCGGGCCACCTCGTTGTCGCCGGTCAGCGCCAGCAGCGCCGCCCGCAGGGTGTCGGCGGTCGCGTCGGCGGTGTCGATCCGCCGGGCGACGCCGAGTTCGACCAACCGGTCGGCGTTGCCGAACTGGTCGACCGCCTGCGGGACCGCGATCATCGGGGTGCCGGTGAACAGCCCCTCGCTGCTGCCGCCCATCCCGGCGTGGGTGACAAACGCGTCGGCGCGTTCCAGGATCGCCAGCTGCGGCACCCAGGGGTGCACCTCGACGTTGCCCGGGATCGGGCCGAGTTCGGCCGGGTCGGTGTGCTTGCCGATCTGGAGCACGACGTGCCACCCGGGCAGGTCACCGAAGGCGGCCAGGCACTGCCGGTAGAACTCCGGCTGCCGGGTGAACGCCGAACCGAGCGAGACCAGCAGCACCCTGCCGGCGTCCGCCGGGGCGGTCCAGTCGCCCTGGTCGGCGCGTTTGCCGAAACACGGCCCGACGAACGTCACCACCGCCGGGTCGACCTGGTCGGCGTACGGCTGCATGGCCCGGGGGATCAGCGCCAACGCCCGCGCGGGGCGGCCGCTGAACGTGTCCAGGTCCGTGGTGACGGCACCGTTGCCGGCCAGCCACGCCGCGAACCTGGCCCGGTACGCGTCGGCGCCGGGCAGTTGCCACAACTGCGCGGCCACCTCCCGCTCGTAGCCGTCCCAGGCCACCATGGAGGGTGAGAGCTGCACCGTTGGGCGCCGTTGCGCCTCGGCGAGCACCCGGGCGGCGTACGAGCCGATGTCGTACAGGTACAGGTCGGCCGGGTCGGTGTCGTAGACGGCCCGTAGCCGCGGCAGCGCGGCGATGTTGTCGTCGAGGAAGACACCCATGGCGGCGATCGGGTCGTCCGGCCAGTCGTGGTCGGCGACCGGCAACGTCGAGGTGTACGGCACCAGTTCGGCGCCGGTGGAGGTGACCAGGTCGGCCACGGTCGGGTCGTTGGCGTACGTGACCCGGTGGCCGCGGGCCACCAGTTCCCGGACGACTTCGAGGCTGGGCAGGATGTGGCTGATGGCGGGGACGCCGACCATGGCGATGTGGGCGGGGCGACGAGACATGTGGGGGTTCCTCTTTCTCAGGTCTACGGCGGAACGGACACGGTCACCGGGTGCGCGTGAGCGCCGTGACGGCGGTGCCGGTCACGGGGCGGGTGCGGGCCGGTGTGGCGAGGACGCGACGTCCTCGGCCGGGTGTCAGCCGTAGAGCTGCTGGAGGAACATGGCCGCGAGCCTAGCCCACGACGGCCCGCGGGTGCGACCCGATTCGGGGCCGGCGGGTACGGCACTAGACTCGGCCGGCGATGAGCGAGCACGACACCGCCGGCCCGGACCTGGCCGACACCCGACCGTGCGCCCACTGTGGCCGGCCGGTCCCGCAGCGCGCCGCCGCCGGGCGCCCGTACCGTTACTGCCGCGACAACGACGGTGCCTGCCAGCGGGCGTCGCGTAACTCCCGGATGCGCCACCGCAACGCCCCCGGCCTGGCCGGGCAGGTGGCCCGCACCTGGGAGGCGGTCGACCGGCTGGACCAGGTGGTCGAGACCCTGACCGAGGCGTTGCACGCCGACCTGTCACCGGTCGGGGTGGAGCGGCAGTTGGCGCAGGCGCGAGCGGACGCCGCCGCCGAGGTCGCCGCCGCGCAGACCGAGCGTGACGAGGCACGCCGGGAGGCGGAGGCGGCCACGGCGGCCCAGACCCGGGCCGAGCAGGTCGCCACCACCGCGTCGGCCGAACGTGACCGCGCGTACCAGCGGGCCGAGCAGGCGCAGCGCGACGCCGTCGAGGCGGGGCAGCGGGCCACCGAGGCCCTCGCCGACCGGGACGACGCGCGGCGGGCGGCCAGTGCCGCGCAGGCGCTGCGTTCCCAGGCCGAGTCCGACCGGGACTCCGCCCGGGTCGACCTGCGCACGTTGCGTACCCAGGCGGAGGCCGACCGGCGGGCGGTGGCCGACCTGACCCGGGAACGTGACACCGCCCGCGTTGACGCCGCCCGGGCCGCCACGTCGGCGGCCCAGGCGGTCGAGGCGGCGGAGGAGTTCCGGGCGGCGGCGCAGCGGGCACAGGCCGCCGCCGACCAGGCGCGGACGGAGGCGACCGAGGCCGCCCGGGACGCGCAGCGGGCCCGGGAGCAGCAGCGGCACGCCGAGGAGGTGTCCGAGGCGGCCCGGACGGCGGCGCGGCGGGCCGACACCGAACGCGAGCGGGTCGCCGGGCAACTGCGGGCGGCCGGTGACGCCGCCACGGCCGCGCAGGCCCGGGTCGACGACCTGGCCAGCCGCCTCGACGCCGCGATCGCCGACCGGGACGCGGCGACCGAACGGGTGGGACGCCTGTCGGTGCAGGTCGGTGACCTGGCCGCAGCGCTGGCCAGCCTCAGCGCCCGGGCGGTGCCCCCGCCGGCCGCCCCACCGCCGGCCGGCGCCGGGTGACCGGCGTGAACCAGACAACAGGCGGGTAAAGACCCACAACGGGGAGAAAACCTACGCCCCGTGGTGACCTGGATCACTACTTGCTGGGTACCGCTACGCTCGGAACGTTTAACCAGAAGTAGTTTTGCCGTCGGTGGCGGGAATCGCCGACCCGGCGCCCATCGTTACACCGATAAGACACGCACCACGACCGAGGGGAAAGCCGATCATGGGCGAGCGCATGCTGCGCGGAAGCCGTCTGGGAGCAGTCAGCTACGAGTCCGACCGGAACACGGAGCTCGCACCGCGCCAGACCCGCGAGTACCTCTGCGCCAAGGGCCACCAGTTCGAGGTGCCCTTCGCCGTCGACGCCGAGGTACCGATCACCTGGGAGTGCAAGTTCGACGGCAGCGTCGCCCGGCTGGTCGACGGCACCGAGCCCGAGCAGAAGAAGGCGAAGCCGCCGCGTACCCACTGGGACATGCTGCTGGAGCGCCGTTCGATCGCCGAACTCGAGGACATTCTCGCCGAGCGGCTCGAAGAGGTACGGACCCGACGCGGTCGCGTCTGACCACCCAGCACACCGAACACCACCGCCCCACGGCCAACCGGCCGTGGGGCGGTTCCGTGTGTACATCCCGCTACCGGCTCAACGCGGCCGCGGCTCCACGATCTCACCCTCGATCGCCCCACCCGCCGCCGGTGGTGGTGGCGGCTGGTCGGCGGCCGGCGGTGTCGGCTGCGGGGCGCCACGACGGACCCGGACCCGACGCGGCCCGAACAGGTCACCGGCGACCATCGCCGACACCCGCCGCTCCGTCGCCACCTGCACCCCCCGCCGGGCCAGCACCCGCACCGGCGGCACCACCAGCAGCAGCCCGACGGCCGCGCTGACCAACCCCGGCACGGCCAGCAGCAGCCCCGCGAGCAACCCGACCAGGCCGTCGATCACCTGCCCACCCGGTGGGGTGCCGGCCTGCGCCGCCGACCGGAAACCCCGCCACGCCCGCATCCCCTCCCGGCGCAGCAACGCCAACCCCAGGACCGAGGCGGCGAGCACCAGCAGGATCGTCCAACCGAACCCGATCGCGTGGCCGACCAGAACGAACACCGAGATCTCGACGACCACGGCGAGCAGCAACGCCAACGGCACCAGTCTCAGCCCTCGGCCCATGTCACCCCATCCGGATGGTGTACGACTGCGGAATCCCGCCCCTCCAGCATGACACGATCCGGTGTCACGGCCACCGCGGCGTGCTGTCGCCGAACCTCCGCCGGGAACGACCCCACCCGGGCCGCCGCTCCTGCAGACACCAGAGCGTCACCCGCCACAACGCCTCACCGACGATCAACGGGCTCATCTTGCTCGCCCCGTGCTCCCGCTCCGCGAACCTGATCGGCACCTCGACCGTCCGCAACCCCGCCCGGTGCGCCCGCCACGACAGCTCCACCTGGAACGAGTAACCCTGGGACGCGACCTGCTCGAAGTCCATCTTCGCCAACGCCGACACCCGGTACACCCGGAACCCGCCGGTGGCATCCGAAACCGGCATCCCCAACGCCACCCTGGTGTACAGATTCCCACCCCTGGACAGCAACTGCCGATGCCACGGCCAGTTGACCACCTCACCACCGGAGGTCCACCGGGAACCGATCACCACATCGGCGTCCCGGGCCGCGTCGAGCAACCGGGGCAACTCCTCCGGGGCGTGCGAACCGTCGGCGTCCATCTCCACCACCGCGTCGTACCCGCGCTCGCGCGCCCACCGGAACCCGGCCACGTACGCCGCACCCAACCCCTGCTTACCCGGGCGGTGCAGCACGTGGACGAACTCGTCCGCCCCGGCGAGCCGGTCGGCGACCGCCCCGGTGCCGTCCGGGCTGTTGTCGTCGGCGACAAGAACCTCCACCGACGGCACCGCCTGTCGCAACCGCTCGGTGATGACGACGACGTTGTCCGCCTCGTTGTACGTGGGAATGACGACCAGGACCCGCCCGAGCCCCGGGTAACCCGCCCTGCGTCCGACCGCGCCACTCGCCTCGCTCACCGCTCCTCCGCATCTGCCGCGCCAGCGGGGAGGGGATCACCCCCGTCCACCACCGGACCGTCCACGGAAACGACCCGCCGCCGCCGGGCCGGCACCGCCGCGACCAGCGCCGCCACGGCCAGACCCACCAGCACCACCTCCGGCCACACCCCGACCCGGGTGGCGACCGTACGGGCGTCCCCCAGGTGCACCCGCCGGACCACCACCGCCGCGGTGTTGAACCCGGTCGCACCGGTTACCCGCCCATCGGCCCCGACGAACCCGGACACCCCGACCGTCGAGGCCATCAGCGCCTCACGACCGTGCTCAACCGCCCGCAACTGCACCATCGCCATCTGCTGGCGGGCCTCGGCCTCGTCGAACGTGGCGTTGTTCGTCTGCACCACCAGCAACTGCGCCCCACCGGTCACGGTGTCCCGGACCACGTCGTCGTACGCGACCTCGAAACAGATCACGTCACCGAGGGTCACCCCACCTGCCCGCACCACCCCGGGGCGGGTGCCGGCGACGAAGTCCGACCGGACCCGGTCGACCTCCTTGCTGACCTTCCGGGCGATCTCCCGCATCGGGATGTACTCGGCGAACGGCACCGGATGCCGCTTGAAGTACATCTGGGTCTGATCCGGGCCGGTGTCCGGCAGCCACAACAGCCCCGTGTTACGCACCTGCCCCGGCCCCGGGCCGAGCAGCACCGCACCGACCAGGATCGGCACCCCGATCGCGTCCGCCGCCGCGCTGATCTCCGCCGCCGCGGTCGGGTCCCGCAACGGGTCCACGTCGCTGGCGTTCTCCGGCCACACCACCAGGTCCGGCCGGTCGGCCGTACCGGCGGCGACCCGGGCGGCGAGATCGATGGTGGCGTTCGCGTGGTTCTCCAACACCGCGCGCCGCTGGGCGTTGAAGTCCAACCCGAGCCGGGGCACGTTGCCCTGCACGATCGCCACCGTGGCCGTACCGGCACCGGACGCGCTGCCCAACGGCACCAGCAGCCCCACCCCCACCAACGCCACCGCCGCGGCGACCCCACCGGCGACCGGCGCCCACCCGCCCCGTACCCCGGCGGTGGTGCCCCGACCGGCGGCGAACCGGAACCCGGCCGCGACGAGGAACCCACCGGCGAGCGCCGCCACGAACGTCACCAGCGGCGCCCCACCGAGCACCGCCCACCGCAGCAGCGGCGAATCACCCTGCGAGAACGCCAACCGCCCCCACGGGAACCCACCGAACGGGGTCCGGTCCCGCAACGCCTCCTGCGCCACCCACAGCAGCCCCGTCACCACCGGCCACGACCACCGCCACCGGTCGACCACCGGGCTCACCCACGCCGTCGCCAGCCCCAACAGGGCCAGGTAGCACGCCTGCAAACCGGACAGCAGCAGCCACGGCAGGTAACCGGTGTGCAGATTCGTCCACGCCAGCATCGGGACGAACAATGCCAAACCGGCCAACGCCCCCACCCCGGCACCGCCCCGCAACCGCCGCCGGTGCGCCGCAGCCGCGAGCAGCGCCACCCCGACCGGCGCCAGCCACCACAGCCCGTACGGGGGGAACGCGACCAGCAGCGCCCCACCACCGGCCAGCGCCGCCACCACGGCGACCCACAGCGGCAGCGGCCGGGGCCGTGCCACCGGGTCGGGACCCGCACCGACCGGCGTGTCCGTGTCCACCATCGTCACCCGCGCCTCACCACCTGTCCGGCACCGCCGACCGGACGCGGCGGATCTACCCGCCGAAGGTTACCGGCACCACCTGTGGCAGTCGCCGCCGTCCACGGCCCCCCGGCACGACCAGGTGCGGGCCGACGACCGTGACCCGGAGACAAAATCGGGGCGCGGCCACTGGCCGCGCCCCGATGCTCCCAGGCCCTTCCCGGCCGGTGGGGCAGAGACGACCCGTCACGACCTTCGGACCGACCGGAGGAGGACTGGCTGTCCCCGTCAGGCCGTTGTCTACTGGCCGCCCACATCATCCTGCCCGTACACCGGTAACCGCGGCCGGTTCGCGCCGCCCCGCCGACCCCCGCCCGCTGGACCTGGCCGCTGCGACCTCAACACCAGTCGCTCGGCCAGCGGACGAAGGGACGAAGCGAACAACAGCCGCTTCCCGTAGTAGGACTCAAAGACGGTACGTGCTGCCCCCCGGGCCCTGTCAACTGCCACCGGCCAGTCGCGGCCCCACCCCGGCGTGTCGCCCCCTGCGAGTCGCCGATCAGCCGGCCGCCCCGACCAGATGCCGCCGCAACAGCGACACCGCCGCCACCGGCTGCTCCGCCGCCAACAAACCCGCGGCGGCCAGCACATACTGATCATCGACGACGGGTGTCGCCGCCCTCGGCAACACCCAACCACCACCATGATCGGCCAAAACCGCCGCCAGCACCGCCACCGCCGACCCGGCACCGGCGTGGCGCAGAACACCCCCCGAACCAACCACCAACCGTACGTCGCGCAGATCCCGCCCACCGTCACCGGCCGACCCACCCCGGGCATGCCGACGCAACGCCACCGTCGCCGCCAACCCCGCCAACCGCCGATCCACCTCCCGCGCCGAGGCGTCGACCGCCAGGAACCCCGGATCGGCCGCCCGGTCCGCCGCCGCCACCGCCAGCACCTCCGCCTGATCCGGGGGCAACAGCCGCTCCGCCACCGCCGCCTCGACCACCCCCGGGGCGCTCCACCGCACCCCCAGGTCACCCTCGACCGTACGGGCCCGCCACAGCACCCCCGCCGCCGACCGCGCCACCGGATGCGCCCGCTCGTCCGGCGTCAACACCGAGTACACGTCCGTCGTCGCCCCACCCACGTCGACCACCACCAGATCACCACCGACCTCGTCGGCCAACAACTCCACCCCGGTCAGCACCGCCTCCGGGGTGGCCGCCCGCACCAAACCGGCGAACCGCCGCCCCCGCGACAGCCCCTTCCCGCCGATCACGTGCCGCAGGAACACCTCCCGGATCGCCGCCCGCGCCGACCCCGGCGCCAACACCCCGATCCTCGGCAACACGTTCTCCGCCACCGTCACCGGCACCCCCCGGTCGGCCAACACCCGCGCCGCCTCCGCCCGCACGTCCACATTGCCGGCCACCACCACCGGCACCCGCCACCGCGCCCGCGCCAACCGGGTCGCGTTGTGGACCAGCACCTCACCGTCGCCGCCGTCGGTCCCACCGACGAGCAGCACCACATCCGGCGACGCCGCCCGCAACGCCCCCAACCCGTCCGCGTCGAGCAACCCCGCACCGACGTGCACCACCCGCGCCCCGGCCGACAACCCCACCTGTCGCCCGGCCCGAGCCGTCACCAACCGCTCGTAACCGACCACCGCCAGGCGCAACCCACCCCCGGCCGACGAACACACGTACCACGGCGCCCCCGCCGCACCCGGCAGGCCCGCCGTCGCCGCCGCCACCGCCGCGTCCAACCCGCGCAACACATCCGAGTCGACCGTCGTCGGCGCCAACGCCGCGCCCACCAACGCCCCGTCAGCCAGGTCGACCACCGCCACCTTCGTGAACGTCGACCCCACATCGGCGCAGACCGCGTACCCGGTCACAGCGGCGTGACCACCGCACCCGCCGCCCCACCCGGCGCCGGCCCCGGCACCACCACCGTCCCGGTCGCCGTCACCGCCACCAGCGGCGGATCCAACACCACCGCCGCCGACACCCCCGCCTCCGGCCGCCCCCGACACACCACCCGACACTCGAACTCGACCGTCCGGCTCCGGTTACCGACCCGGGTCACCGTCGCCACCACCTCGACCACGTCACCCGCCCGCACCGGCGCCACGAACCGCACCTGCGAGTACGAGGCGAACAAACCCTCGTCCCCGTCGGTACGGATACACACCTCCGTCGCCACGTCACCGAACAACCCCAACGCGTACGCCCCGTCGACCAGACCACCGGCGTAGTGCGCGTGCCCGTACGGCACATAACGCCGGTGCACCACCCGCAACCCCACCCGCGCGTCACTCATCGCCCCGCCACCCTCCCCGCACCAACCCGGGCCTCCCGGTTGACCACCAACGCGTGCACCAGATAACTGGCCACCTCCCGGGGCGTCGTCCCCCGGCCGAAAATCCGGTCCACCCCCAACTCACCCGTCATCAACTCGTCGAACCTCGGCCCACCGACGATCAGCAACGGCCGCCGCCCCGCCGGCATCGCCTCCCGGAACGCCGCCGACATCTCCCGGGTGTTGTGCAGATGCGCGTCCCGCTGCGTCACCACCTGCGACACCAACACCGCGTCCGCCCGCTCCACCCGCGCCGCCTCGACCAGATCCGGCACACTCACCTGCGCCCCCAGGTTCGTCACCCGCAACTCCCGGTAGTACTCCAGGCCCTTCTCACCCGCCACGCCCTTCACGTTCAGGATCGCGTCGATCCCGACCGTGTGCGCGTCCGTGCCGATACACGCCCCCACCACCGACAACTTCCGCCGCAACCGGGCCTTCACCAACGCGTTGACCTCCTTCGCCGACAACAACGGGAAATCACGCTCCACCACCCGCACCGCGTCCAGGTCCACCAGGTGGTTCACCCGCCCGTACACCACGAAGAAGGTGAACCCGTCACCCATCGGCCTCGCGTGCACCAACATCGCCGGCTCCAGACCCATCCTCGCCGCCAACTGCAGCGCCGCCCCCTCGGCCCGCTTGTCGTGCGCCACCGGCAACGTGAACGACACCTGCACCATGCCGTCCCCGGTCGTGTCCCCGTACGGGCGCACCACCGACCCGCTCACGCCGCCACCTCCGCCGCACCCGCGGCCACCCGAGCCGCCGCCTGGTCCCGCTCCAACAGCTCCGTCGCCGGGTTGTAGTAACCCGGCTCGTGCGCCGCCACCCCGTCCAGGCCCTTACCCCGGTCCGCCGGCCGCCGCATGATCCCGAACGTCCCCTCGGCGATCGCGTTCAACAACGTGTCGTCGGCGATCCGCGACAACAACGCCACCGCCTCGTCCAACACCCGCGCCGCCCGCGCCCGCACGAACCCACCCGGCGCCGGAACAAAATCCTCCGCCAACCCACCGGCCGCACCGAGCACGTACCGCACGTTCTGCAACGCGATGTCCCGATCCGACAACCACGGCGTCACCACCGCCTCGGTCATCATCCCGACCAGCAGAATCCCCTGCCCGGTCAACACACCCGCCAGATTGAAGAACCCGTCCAACAGATTCCCCCGGAACACATCCCCGGTCATGTGCTTCGTCGGCGGCATCCACTTCAACGGCGCGTCCGGGAACAACTCCCGCGCCAACAACGCGTGCGCCAACTCCAACCGGAACGAATCAGGCACATCCGGGTTGATCTCGAACGCGTGCCCCAACCCCAACTGCCAGTCCGCCAACCCTGCCTCGTGCGCGAAGAACTCGTTCAACAACTGCGACACCGTCACCGTGTGCGCCTCGTCCACCGCATCCGCCGTGGTCAGGTAGTTGTCCTCACCGGTGTTGATGATGATCCCCGCCCGCGCGTGAACCTGCCGCGAGAACCGCTGGTCGACAAACGTACGAATCGGATTGATGTCCCGGAACAAAATCCCGTACATCGAATCGTTCAACATCATGTCCAGCCGCTCCAACCCGGCCAACGTCGCCATCTCCGGCATACACAACCCCGACGCGTAATTCGTCAACCGCACGTACCGGCCCAACTCCCGCGACGACTCGTCCAACGCCGCCCGCATCAACCGGAAATTCTCCTGCGTCGCGTACGTCCCGGCGAACCCCTCCCGGGTCGCCCCCTCCGGCACATAGTCCAACAACGACTGACCCGTCGAACGGATCACCGCGATCACATCCGCACCCGCCCGCGCCGCCGCCTGCGCCTGCGGAATGTCCTCGTAGATATCCCCCGTCGCCACGATCAGATAAATCCACGGCCGACGCGGCGGATCCCCCCACCGCCGCACCAACCGCTCCCGTTCCACCCGCCGCCGGTCGATCGACCGCAACCCCGCCCCCACCGCCCGCCGCGCCGACGACAACGCCGACGACAACGCCCGCCCCGACGGCACCCCAAAACCCACCGACCCCGCCGCCGCCTTCTGCGCCAACAACGTCAACCCGGCCCCGACCTCACCGCCGGCCAACCCCTCCCGCGTCAACGCGTCGAACACCGGCAACGCCACCCCATGACCCAGACCCACCTCCGCCACCACGGCGTCGACCAGCCGGTTCACCCACGGAATCCCATCCGGATCCGCCCCCGACACCCCGGCCAGCCGCAACACCGCCCGCTCCACCGACACCGTCGTATGCCCACGAGCAAGATCCACCACCGGCTGACCGGCCCGACGCGCCAACTCCCGCGCCCGAGCCACCACCGACGCGTCCAACCCCAACTTGCCCGTCACGACGTACCTCCCTCTCACCCGCCCAGGCGGGCACCCCGAACCACTCAGTCGAGCGCCTCGTAGATCACCTGACCGCGCAACACCGTCTGCCGACACACCGGCAACGGCGTCGGATCCCCCGGACCCCGCAACTCCACCTCCGGGGCCACCAACACCGGCAACCCCCGCTCCACCCCCGCCAGCACCGACCACACCGCGAACGTCGCCGGCGCCCCCGGAGCCAACACCCCCTCGTCGTCCCGGAACACCGCCCGCCAACCACCCCGGGTGTGCGCCGCGAACGCCGCCCGCGCACCCATCCGCTGCGCCGGATTGAAATGCGACATCGCCGCCCGCACCGACCCCCACGGATCCAACGGCGTCACCGGCGAATCCGACCCGAACGCCAACGTCACACCCACCGCGTGCATCGCACCCATCGGATTCGAATCCAACGACCGGGCCACCCCCAACCGCTGCGCGTACATCCGCGACGTACCACCCCACAACCGGTCGAACGCCGGCTGCATGCTCGCCACGATCCCGTACTCGACAAACCCCGCGATCAACCGCTTGTTCATGATCTCCGCGTGCTCCACCCGATGCCGGGCCGCCCGCAACCGATCCACCCCCAACGACCGCGCCGCCTCGGCGAACCCCGCCAACACCGTCCCGATCGCCGCATCCCCGATCGCGTGGAACCCGCCCTGCATCCCATGCCGCGCACAGTCCAACAAGTGATCCCGCACCTGCTCCGCCGACACGTACCCGTGCCCACACACACCCTCACCACCATCGGCGTACGCCGACGACAGATGCGCCGTACGCGATCCCAACGCCCCATCCGCGAACAGATCCCCACCCGCACCCACCGCGCCCAGCTCCCGCGCCCGCTCCGCCCCCGACAACTCACCCCAGTAGCCGTACACCTCCGGCCCACCCACACCCGACAACGCCAACACCCCGGCAAAATCCACCTCGTCCGAAATATCCGGCCCACCGCACTCGTGCACCGCCGCGATCCCCAACGACGCCGCCCGCGCCAACGCCACCCGCTGCGCCGCCACCCGCTGCTCCCGGGTCACCGACCCGAACGCCAACGCCCGCACCACATGGTGCGCGTCCCGCCGCAACCAGCCCGAAGCGTCGTACCCCGGCACCGCCACCACCTCCGGCGCCGCCGCCAACAACGCCAACGAACACAACGCCGAATGAATCGACGCCTGCGACAGATACACCCGCCGCCCACCCGCCACCCGGTCCAACTCAACCGCGTCCGGCGGCCGCTGATCCACCCAGTTCGACTCGTCCCACCCATGCCCCAACACCACCGCGTCCGCCGGCAAACCGGCCGCGAACGCCGCCACCGCCGCGCTCACCTCCGCCGCCGAACGCGCCGACGACAGATCCAGCCCCGACAACACCAGCCCCGTGTCCGTCGCGTGCACGTGCGCGTCCACGAACGCCGGCGTCACCAACCCACCCGCCAGATCCACCACCCGATCGGCCACCGGCGCGTCCGCGTCCGCACCCAACCACACGATCCGATCGTCACGAACCAACAACGCGGTCGCCTGCGGGTCACCCGGGCAGTAGAGGTGACCACCGCGGTAGAGAATCGAGGGGGAAGTCATGTGATCTAGTCTGCCGCGAGCCGGGCCTCGAACAACGCACGCACCCCCGCGTCGGCCCGCACCAGATCCAACGCCAACGCCGCGTGACCCGGCACAAACCCGTTGCCGACCAGCATCGTCACATCCGCCGCCAGCCCCTCCGCGCCCAACGCCGCCGCCGAGAAACTCGTCGCCATCGAGAAAAAGATCACCGTGCCGCCGTCGGCCGTGGCCAGAATCGCCCCGTGCTCACAACCCGGCACGTCCACACAGACCACCGTCACGTCCGCCGGCGCCCCCAACGCGCCGACCACCGCCGCCGACAACCCCACCGGGTCACGCGCGTCGGCCAACACCACCGCCGAGGCCAGACCGGCGGCAACCAACCGGTCCCGCTCCGCCGACACCGGCACCACCCCGACCGTACGACCAGCGCCCGCCCGCCGCGCCGCCGCCAACGCCAACGACCCGCTCTTACCCGCCCCGCCGAGCACCGCCACCGACGGCGACCGGTAACCACCCACCACCCGGGAGGTCAACGCCGGCGCCCCACACACGTCCAGCACCGCCAGACTCAGCCTCGGATCCAGGTCATCGGGCAACACCGCCACCACCGACCGGGCGAACAACACCGCCCGACCCACACACGGCACCTGCTCGCCGCGCCCGTCCCAGCCCGCCAACCCGTCCTCGACCACCAACGGGGTCAACGTCAACGACACCAGGGTCGCCACCCGGTCGCCCGGCTTCACCGGCAACGGAGACAACGGCCCGACCTCGTCGACCACCCCGATCAACATGCCACCCGAACCAGTGACCGGATTATGCATCTTGCCCCGGTCGGCGATGATCTCGAGCACCTCCGCCCGAACCGCCACCCCGTCCCCACCATGCTTCTCCGACAACTGCCGAAAACTCGCCGCGTCCAGGTTCAACCGCTCCACCCGGACCCGCACCTCGTCAACCCCCAACGGCGCGTACGGATCCAGCCGCCACGCCGCCTGAGGCAACACACCAACCGGCTCCAGAACACGGTGCAACCCCACGGGTGAAGTCATCTCGAAACCCTCCCTCCCAGGTCACTCACGTTGCCAACCGCTCGCTCTGCGGGAAAACTTCCGGCAGACTAATTCCTCAACAGGATATTTTCCAGTAGCCTTCGGTCCGTCACCGATACCGCGCAGCCTGAGGAGGGGCCGTGACGCAGACACAACCAGTTGAGGCCATCCCCCAGCCGCGCCCCACCGACACCACCACCCCCCGCGCCGGCCAGCCCTACGAATACCGCCGCCGCCCACTCGTCGAACCCGACTGGACCCGCTTCCCCAGCTGGCGCCACGTCACCCGCGAACAGTGGGAATCCGCCCAGTGGCAACGCGTCAACTGCGTCAAGAACGCCAAACAGCTCCGCGCCGTACTCGGCGACCTCGTCGACGAGAGCTTCTACACCGACCTCGCCACCGACCAGGCCGCACTCGCCACCATGTCGATGCTGGTCCCACCACAAATGATCAACACAATGGTGCCCGACGGGCCGGTGACCACCGACGCCTTCATGGCCGACCCGATCCGCCGCTACATGATCCCGGTCGCCTCCGACCGACGCGTCGACTGGCCCTCGCACCCGTACGCCACCCGCGACTCACTCCACGAGCACGACATGTGGGTCGCCGAGGGCCTCACCCACCGCTACCCCACCAAGGTCCTCGCCGAACTGCTCTCCACCTGCCCGCAGTACTGCGGCCACTGCACCCGGATGGACCTGGTCGGAAACTCCACCCCCACCGTCGACAAACTCAAACTCACCCTCAAACCCGTCGACCGCTACACCGCCCACATCGACTACCTCCGCGCCCACCCCGGCGTACGCGACATCGTCGTCTCCGGCGGCGACGTCGCCAACGTGCCCTGGCGCAACCTCGAGTCGTACCTGATGCGACTGCTGGAAATCGAAACCATCCGCGACATCCGCCTCGCCACCAAGGCACTGATGGGACTACCCCAGCACTGGCTCCAGCCCGAGGTCGTCGAGGGACTCGAACGGGTCGCCCGCACCGCCGCCCGGCGCGGCGTCAACCTGGCCATCCACACCCACGTCAACCACGCCCAGTCGCTGACCCCGCTCGTCGCCCGAGCCGCCCAGACCGCGCTCGAGGTCGGCGTACGCGACGTACGCAACCAGGGTGTCCTCATGCGCGGGGTGAACGCCACCGCACCGGACCTGCTCGACCTCTGCTTCGCACTCCAGGGCGAAGCCGGCATCCTGCCCTACTACTTCTACATGTGCGACATGATCCCCAACGCCGAACACTGGCGGGTCCCGGTCTGGCACGCCCAGCAGCTCCAACACGACATGATGGGCTACCTGCCCGGTTACGCCACCCCCCGGATCGTCTGCGACGTACCGTTCGTCGGCAAACGATGGGTGCACATGCTCACCGAGTACGACCGGGAGCGCGGCATCTCCTACTGGACCAAGAACTACCGCACCTCGATCGAGTCGGCCGACCTGGCCGCGCTCGGCCGCCGGTACGCCTACTACGACCCGATCGACACGCTGCCCGAGTCAGGTCGCTCCTGGTGGACCAGTCACGAGCCGAGCCCGCTCGACTGAGACCGCGACCGCGACGCGCACACCAGTGGGGCCACCGGTACGTGACCGGTGGCCCCACTGTCGCCTATGCGTCCACGGCTACGTCACCCGCGGTTACCGGTTGAACGCGTCCTTCACGTTCTTACCGGCGTCCTTGGCGTGTTCGCCCGCCTGCTTGGCCTTGCCGCCGGCCTGCTGCCGCGAACCCTGGGCGCGCATCTGCTCGTTGTCGGTGGCGTCGCCGTACTTCTCCTTGGCAGCGCCAACCATCTCCTGAGCCTTGTTCTTGGCCTTGTCGGTGAGGCTCATCTCGACTCCTCGTGAGTAGTCGGGTGTTCGGCCACGAGATGAGTTCCCGGCCCGGGGTCGCTGACACCTTGTTCGTGAGGTGGGAGCTGCCACACCCCGTAGTGCGTCCTAGGAAGCTAGGTGCATCTCACGTGCTTAACTGACCAGGTGACAGAGATCGTTCTCATCCGGCACGGCGAGACCGAGTGGAGTGCCGGACACCGGCACACCTCGTACACCGACATTCCCCTGACCGACGAGGGCGAGCGTCAGGCCCGCGCGGTCCGCGACCAGGTGGCCGGGCGTAGCTTCGCCGCCGTGATCTCCAGTCCCCGGGCCAGGGCGCGGCACACCGCCGAACTCGCCGGCCTGACGGTCACCTCGGTCGACGACAACCTCGCCGAGTGGAACTACGGCGCCTACGAGGGGCGGACCACGGCCGAGATCCAGGTCGACCGCCCCGGCTGGAACCTGTGGACCGACGGCTGCCCCGACGGGGAGTCCCCCGACCAGGTCGGTGCCCGGCTCGACCGGGTACTCGCCCGGGCCGCCACGCTGCTCGATCAGGGTGACGTCGCACTGGTCGCGCACGGGCACAGCCTCCGGGTGGCCGGTGCCCGCTGGATCGGCCTACCCGCGAGCGGGGGCGGCCTGCTCCGGCTGGACACCGCCACCGTCTCCGCCCTCGGCCACGAACACGACCGGCCGGTGATCCTGCGCTGGAACACCGGTGGCGCGGCCTCGCTCCCGGTCAGTCCAGGTCGCGGCTGATCCTCGGCGGCCGGCTTTCGTACGGCGTGGAGAGCACCACCGTGGTACGGGTGGTCACGTTCGCCGAGGTGCGGATCTCCTGCAACACCCGTTCCAGGTCGGCCGGGCCGGAGACCCGCACCAGCAGCAGGTAGAAGTCCTCCCCCGCGACCGAGTAACAGGACTCGATCTCGGGCAGGTGGGCCAGCCGCTCCGGGGCGTCGTCCGGCTGCGACGGGTCGAACGGCCGGACCGCCACGAACGCGGTCAACGGCAGGTCCAGCGCGTCGTACGAGACCTGGGCGGTGTAGCCGGTGATGACGCCGCGCTGCTCCAGCCGGCGTACCCGCTGGTGCACGGCCGAGACCGACAGTCCCACCTTCTCGGCCAGGTCGGTGTACGACATGCGGCCGTCGGTGGTCAGCCCGGCGATGATGGCGCGATCGACTTCCTCCACGGCGAAGAACCTACCGCCAAGGGCCCAGTCCGGCGAAGTTGATCGCACACGGCGGGAGCCCGGACCCGGACCGGCATCAACGGGTCGGGCGTCGGGCTCCTGCGGCACGTGCCGGCTCCTACCCCGTCATCCCACGCGTTCGGCGACGATCAGTCCGGCCGGCGCAGCCAGCGGCAGGTGCTCCACCGGCGTCCAACCGGTCTGGTCGAGCCACCCCGTCACATCGCTCGCCTCGTAGGTGTCACCGCCGCTGATCATGAGGAACTCGCCCGATCCGAGGCGGGTCGCCGGGTGCGGTGCGGCCGGGTCGCGGAACCAGTCGACGAGCAGTAGCCGGCCGCCGGGTGCGACGACCTCGGCCAACCGGGCGAGCAGTTCGAGGTTGCGCTCCGGGGAGAACAGGTGCAGGAAGTTGGCCACCACCACCACGTCGTGCCCGGCCGGCAGCGGGTCGACGAAGACGTCGGCGGCGACCAGGTCGAGCCGGTCGGCGAAGGCGTCGGCGGCGACCTCGGCGCGGGCGACGTCCACCACGTCGGGCAGGTCGAGCAGGGTCGCGGTGAGCCGTGGGTAGGCGCGCAGGATCGGCTTGGCGAAGGTGCCGATACCGCCGCCGACGTCGAGCAGTCGGGTGTGCGGGCCGAAGTCGTACGCCTCGGCCAGGTCGGCGGCCGTCTCGGCGGTGACCAGGGCCACCGAGGACTCGTACGCCCTGGTCTGCTCCTCGCTGAGCTGCTCGGCCCTGACTCCCTGTCGGGTACGGAACGCGGTGGACGCCCGGGTCCAGGTCGGGTAGCTGACGAGATCCCAGTAGCGCAGCATGGCGCGCATGTCGAGCGGCCCTCGGCCGGCGAGGAAGGCCTCGGTGTCGGGGGCGTTGCGGTAGCGCTCGCCGTCGTGCTCGACCAGGCCGGTGGCGACCAGCAGGTCGGCGATCGCCCGGGCGCTGCGGACCGGGAGTTGGCACCGCTGCGCGATGGTCTCGGCGGTGGCGCCGTCGTCGGGCAGGGCGGCGAAGAGGCCGACCTCGGCGGCGACGAAGAGTGCCTTGGCGGTCATGAAGCCGGAGGCCACACCGGTGATCCGGGCGGGGTTCAGCGGCGGTGGCTGGTCCGGGTTGGGGTCGCCGGACTGTGGTGGCACGAAGACACGACGTACCGGTTGATCGACCATTGATCCCCCCCGAAGATCGTAAGTCATCTATTCAGTTGGGGACATGCTACGGCTTCGGTTGACGCCCGGCCACCCCGTCCGGCGCCGCGCCGACGCGGGGGACGTCGGCGCGGCTGGCCGGCGATGCCACCGGCGGTAGGGGCGGTCAGGCGGTCTCGACCAGGGACCGGGCCTGTCGGGGGTCGTCGGCGTCGAGGGCGAGTTTCGCCAGCCGTTCACACTCGGCGAAGGTGTGTCGGGCGAGCGCCGCGCGTACCGCCGGCAGGGCGGGTCCGGACATCGAGAGGCTGGTGACGCCGAGCCCGGCCAGGACGGGTGCGAGCAGCGGGTCGGCGGCCGCCTCGCCGCAGATCCCGACCGGTTTGCCGGCGGCCCGCCCGGCGGCGGCCGCCTCCGAGATCAGCCGCAGCAGCGCGGGTTGCCAGGGGTCGAGCAGTTCGGCCAGGTCGCCGCACTGCCGGTCGGCGGCGAAGGCGTACTGGCTCAGGTCGTTGGTGCCGATGCTGAGGAAGTCGACCGCCTCGAGGAGCGCTCCGGCGCGCAGTGCCGCCGCCGGCACCTCGATCATCACCCCGGCCTTCGGCAGCCCGGCCGCCCGGACCGCCTCGGCGAAGCCGGCCGCCTCGGCCCGGGTGGCGACCATCGGGGCCATCACCCAGACCTCCGCGCCGGTGTCGGCGGCCGCGCGGGCGATCGCGTCGAGCTGCGTACGCAGCACCGCCGGTTGCCGTCGGGCCACCCGTAGGCCACGGATGCCGAGTGCCGGGTTGGGTTCCGCCGCCTGTGCCAGGAACGGCAGTGGCTTGTCGGCACCGGCGTCGAGGGTGCGCACGACCACCCGGCGTCCGCCCATCCGGGCGAACACCTCCCGGTACGTCGCCGTCTGCTCGTCGAGGCCGGGTTCCCGGGTGCGGTCGAGGAAGAGCAGTTCGGTGCGGAACAGGCCGACCCCCTCGGCGGCGTCGGCCGCCGGTATCTCGCGGGCGGAGCCGACGTTGGCCAGCAGTGCCACGGGGTGGTTGTCGGCGGTACGGCCGGGTCCGGAGCTGGTGACCGCCGTGGCGGTCCGGGTGGTGGTGCGGGCGGCCAGGGTGGTCGGGTCGAGGCCGGTCTCGACCAGGCCGGTGGTGCCGTCGACCAGGACCGTCTCGCCGTCGGCGACGCCGGTGATGTCGGCGCAGCCGACCACCGCCGGCAGTCCCAGCGCCCGGGCCAGGATCGCGGTGTGGCTGGTCGGGCCGCCGACCTCGGTGACCAGGGCGACCACCTGGTCCGGGTCGAGGTCGACGGTGTCGGCCGGGGCGAGGTCCCGGGCGACGAGGACGTACGGGTGTCCGGGCGAGGGCACGCCCGGCATCGGTCGGTCGAGGCAGACGGCGACCGCCCGGTCGCGCAGGTCGTCCAGGTCGGCGACGCGTTCGGCCAGGTAGCCGCCGGCCGCCTCGAAGACCGCCCGGTAACCGGCGAACGCGGCGTCGACGGCGTGCGGGGCGTCCCAACCGGCGGTGACCTCGTCGCGTACGGCGTCGGCGAGGACCGGGTCGTCGGCCATCATGGCCTGGGCCCGGAGCACGTCGGCGGCGGTCCGCTCGCGGGCCCGGTCGGCCCGCCTGCCGAGTTCGGCCACGACGGTGGCGAGCGCGCCGACCGCCTTGTCGGCCTCGGCGGCGGGGTCGGTGACGGTGGTCGGCTCGGGCAGGGTGGGCACCTCGCCGACCCGCAGGACGGGGCCGGCGGCGGTCCCGGGGCTGACCCCGATCCCGCGCAGCGGTGGCCGGGTCGACGGTTCAGGCATCGGCCTGCTCTTCCGCGTCGAGGTCCCGCAGGAGCAGGTCGGCGAGGGTGTCGAGGGCCGCGTCGGCCCCCTCCCCCTCGGCTTCGATGACCACCTCGGTGCCCCGTTTGGCGCCGAGGGAGAGCACCGAGAGCATGCTGTTGGCCGGCACCGGCCGCTTGTCGCCGACCCGGATGGTCACCCGGACCGGCTGTGCCGTGGCGGCGGCGACGAACAACGCCGCCGGGCGGGCGTGTAGACCGCTGGCGGATCCAACGGCGACCGTACGCGTGGGCATGGTGCTCTCCCTCTTCGACTCGGGGCCCGGTGGCTCAGGGCTCGATGGTGACCTTGATGGCCTCGCCCCGGGCGACGACGCCGAGCGCGTCGACGGCCTGGTCGAGCGGTAGCCGGTGGGTGATCAGATCGGCCACCGGCACCGCGCCGCTGGCGATGAGCCGCAGCGCCTCGGCGTTCTGGGCAGGGCTGGATCCGTTGGCGCCGACGATGGTCAGTTCCCGGTAGTGCACGAGGTTGGAGTCGCAGGCGATGATCGGGTTGTCCTTCGGCAGGCCGCCGAAGAAGCTGATCCGCCCCTGCCGGGCGGCCATGGCGATGGCCTGCTCCTGGGCGGCACCCGAGGCCGCGGCGGTGATGACGACGTCGGCGCCGCGTCCCTCGGTGAGCTTGAGGATCTCGTCGACCGGGTCGACCTCGGCGCCGCAGATGGCCGCGTCCGGGGTGACCAGGTCGGCGGCCAGGTCCAGCCGGGCCCGGTTGAGGTCGACCAGGAAGACCCGGGCGGCGCCCCGGGCGCGGGCCAGTCGTACGTGCAGGCAGCCGATCGGGCCGGAGCCGATGACCACGACGTCGTCGCCGGTGCCGACGCGGGCCAGTTCCTGGCCGTTGAGGACGCAGGCGAGCGGTTCGGCGACCGACGCCTCGGCGAAGCCGACGCCGTCCGGGATCCGGTTGAGCCCGTCGACGGCGAGGACCTTGGCCGGTACGACCAGGTACTGGGCGAATCCGCCCTCGTAGTGGTAGCCCATCGACTCCTGGTTCGGGCAGACGGTCATCCGGCCGCGCCGGCATTCGGCGCACCGTCCGCAGGGGATGGCGGCGATGACCTGCACCCGGTCGCCGGCCGACCAGCCGGTGACGTCCGCGCCGGTCTCGACCACCTCACCGGCGATCTCGTGTCCCATCACCCGGGGCGGGTGGATGTGGTGGTGCCCGAACTTGGAGATCTTGACGTCGGTGCCGCAGGTGGAGCAGTTGCGTACGCGGATCTTGACGTCGCCCGGGCCCGGGGTGGGCTCGGGTACGTCCTCGATCCGTACGTCGCCGGGTGCGTGGAAACGAACGACCTTCATCAGTTGCTGTCCTCCTGTGCCGCCGCCGTGAACAGGCGGAGCACGTCATCGGGGTGGGTGGCCTCGCGCAGTTCGCGGGCCTGGTCGGGGTCGAGCAGGATGTCGGCGAGCCGGGCCAGGATCTCGACGTGGCCGTCGCCTCGGGCGGCGATCGCCACGCAGACGGTGACCGGCTGGCCGTCCCAGTCCACCGGGGTGGGGAACCGGAGTACGGCGAGTGCGTCGCGGTGCACGAGGTCCTTGCCGCCGAGGGTGCCGTGCGGGATGGCCACCCCCTCCCCGATGTACGTGGGGACCGAGCGTTCGCGGGCGAGCATGGTCTCCACGTACGCCGGGTCGGCGGCGCCGATCTCGACCAGCAGGTCGCCGCAGCGGCGGATGGCGTCGTCGCGGTCGGCTGCGGTCTCGTGCAGTCGCAGGGCGCGGGGGTCGAGCAGGTCGGCGAGTTGGTCAGCCACTGATCTCGTCGCCCTTCTCGATCGCCTTGACCACCCTGGTCACGGCGGGGTCGCCGAGGAAGACCTGGAACGGCACGATGATCTTGTCCGGGGCGCTGGCCCGGGCCCGCGCGGCCAGTCCACTGTGGGTGACCACCACGTCGGCGTCGGCCGGGATCGAGTTGACCGGCGTGTGCTCGACCGTGACGGAGAACTTCCTGAGCTGCTTGCGCAGTTGGCTGGCGAGCATGACGCTGCTGCCCATGCCGGCGTCGCAGGCCACCACGATCTTGTGGACGTCCTTGCCGTTGATGCTGCCCATGACGGGCACCCCTCTCGTTCGTACGGTGTGGGTCAGCCTTCTGCGTTGGCGGTACGGGCGGTGGCCGGGCTGGTCTCGCGGGCGTCGTCGGTGGCCGGCGGCAGTTGGCCCTGCGCCGCCGCCTCGTCGGTCTCCTCGGCGGCCTCCTGGTCCCCGTTGAGCCGGCCGAAGCCGAGCAGCGCCGAGGCGACCACGAAGGAGACCGCGGCGGCGAGCAGGACACCGAGGAAGACGCCGAACCAGCCGCCCTTGGGGGTGACCGCCGCGTAGGCGAAGATGCTGCCCGGCGAGGGGGTGGCGACCAGTCCGGCGCCGGTGACCATGAAGGTGCCGACCCCGGTGGCGCCACCGGCGATGGCGGCGAGGATCAGCCTCGGCTTCATCAGCACGTACGGGAAGTAGATCTCGTGGATGCCGCCGAGGAACTGGATGATCATGGCGGGCGGCACGCTCGGGCGCAGGCTGCGCGGGCCGAAGAGGAGGAACGCGACCAGCAGGCCGAGCCCCGGGCCGGGGTTCGACTCGATCATGAACAGGATGGATTTGCCGGTCTCCTGCGCCTCGGCCACCGCCAGCGGGCTGAGTACGCCGTGGTTGATCGCGTTGTTGAGGAAGAGCACCTTGGCCGGTTCGACCAGCACCGAGGCGAGCGGCAGCAGGTTGTTGCCGACCAGCCAGTCGACGGCGTCGCCGGCCCAGGTGGTGAGCTGCTCGACCACCGGGCCGATCACCCAGACCCCGATCAGCGCGATGCCACCGCCGATGATGCCGGCGGAGAAGTTGTCGACCAGCATCTCGAAACCGGGCCGGATCCGGTCCTCGACGAGCCGGTCGAAGAGCTTGAGCAGGTACGCGGCGAGCGGGCCGATGATCATCGCGCCGAGGAACATCGGCACGTCGGCGCCGACCACGACGCCCATGGTGGCGACCGCGCCGACCACCGCGCCGCGCTGTCCGTGCACGATCCGGCCGCCGGTGTAGCCGATCAGGACCGGCAGCAGCACCCCGATCATCGGGTCGACGAGCTGGGCCAGGTGCTCGTTGGGTATCCAGCCGGTCGGGATGAACAACGCCGTGATCAGGCCCCAGGCGATGAACGCGCCGATGTTGGGCATGACCATGCCGGCCAGGTGGCCACCGATCCGCTGGACCCAGGCCTTGAACCCGGTTCCCTGGACCTCGGGGGTGTATGAGGTAGCCATGAGGGAGACTCCTTCGCAGAGTATGGCTCGCGCCTAGGCGCTGGTCGTTTCGTCCGTCCTCCCGGAAGATCCGGGTGTGTCGCCGTACCCCGTGGTGTGTGCGCCGGTCCGCGCCCACCTGGTCACGGCGGATCAGCCTGGCGTTCGTAGCGGCTGGACCAGGTCCGGGCGGGGGTGGAGCCGGACCGCGTCCCGGTCGAGGTCGGCCGGGCCGGGCATCCGGCTGCCCGGCAGGCTCACCGCCGCCGCCCCCCAGGCGATTCCCTCGGCCAGCGCCTCGGGTCCGGTCGCGCCGGCGGCGAGGAAGCCGGCCAACAGGGCGTCGCCCGCCCCGACGGTGCTGCGGGGGTGCCGCACCGTCGACTCACCGGTCAGCACGCCGTGCTCGTCGACGAGCACGGCGCCGTCGGGTCCGAGGCTGGCCAGCACCGCCCCGGCGCCCTCCTCTCGCAGCCGCCGCGCGGCCTCGACCACGTCGCCGAGCGAGTGCAGTGGTGTGGCGACCGCCTCGGCCAGCTCCTCCCGGTTCGGCTTGAGCAGGGCCGCGCCGGCCCGCGCGGCGGCCCGCAGGGCCGGGCCGCTGGTGTCGACCGCGAGTCGCACCCCGGCACCGACCAGGCGGGCGCAGAGTTCACCGAAGGCCCGGACCGGCAGGCCGGGCGGGACGCTGCCGCAGGCCACCACCCAGCGGGCCGCGTCGGCCGCCGCCAGCACCGCCTCGGTGACCCGCGCGAACTCGTCCGGCGACAGCACCGGCCCGGACTCATTGATCTTGGTCACGGTGCCGTCGGGCTCCGCGAGGGTGACGTTCGACCGGGTACGGCCGGCGATCGGCACCGCCACCAGGTCGACCCCCTCGGCGGTGAGCATCGAGACGAGTTGTGCTCCCTCGTCGCCGCCACAGGGCACCACGGCCCGCGACGCCACCCCGTTGGCCAGCAGGGCGCGGGAGACGTTGACCCCCTTGCCGCCCGGGTCGATGTGCGCCGACGCGGCCCGGATGACCTCACCGCGTACCAGCGCGTCGATCTCCATCGCCCGGTCCAGGCTGGGGTTGAGGGTGACCGTGACGATCATGCCCGCACCACCCGTACGCCCGCGGCCTCGACCTCGTCGGCCAGATCCTCGTCGAGCCGGCTGTCGGTGACCAGCAGGTCCAGGTCGGCGAGGGCGCCGAACCGGGCCAGGTAGTCGTTGCCGATCTTCGTGTGGTCGGCGAGCAGCACCACCCGGCGGGCCGCCGCGATCATCGCCCGTTTGACCGCCGCCTCCGCCGGGTCCGGGGTGGTCATCCCCCGTTCGACCGAGCAGCCGTTGGTGCCCATGAAGGCGACGTCGACGTACATCTCGGCGAGCGGGCGCAGCGCCCAGTCGTCCACCGTGGCCAGTGTCTTGCCCCGCACCCGGCCGCCGAGCAGCAGCACGCTGAGGTTGGGGCGGGGCCCGAGCGCGGCGGCGAGCACCGGGGAGTTGACCACCACGGTCAGCTCCCGGTCGACGGGGAGCAACTGGGCCAGCCGGGCGGTCGTGGTGCCGGCGTCGAGGATGATCGCGCCCTCCTCCGGCACCTCGGCCAGGGCCGCCTTGGCGATCCGCTCCTTCTCCGCGATGAGCACGGCGTCCCGGGTGGCGAGCGCGGGCTCGAAGCCGATGCGTTCGACCGGGATCGCTCCGCCGTGCACCCGGCGGAGCAGACCGGCCCGCTCGAGTGCGGTCAGGTCGCGGCGGATCGTCTCGGCCGTCACGTTCATGCCCTCGGCCAGCACCATCACGTCCACCCGCCCCTCCGCCCGGGCCAGGCGCAGGATCTCCTGCTGGCGTTCCTCGGCGTACATCCCTGTTCACCCGCTTGCTCGTGTTGGCTTTGCTTTTGTTTACGCCCGTTTCTGTGGGCAGTCAACACGTGGGCGTAACTTTCTTGTCATCTCCCGGACTCGATCCCGGTGATCCAGGACATATCGCCCGTCGGGTCGGCAGCGGTACGGCCTGCTCAGACGAGAGTCGAGGCGCAGACCAGCGGCGGGTACGAGAATGCCCGTTTCTGTGGTTTCCTCGGCCTACCCACCAGGAGTCACAGAACCGGGCATGCCGGCGGGTCCGGTCCGGGCGGCGGACCGCCGACGGTCACCACACACCCGTCGGGCCTCAGGCGGCGTCGGGCATCCAGGGCTGGAGCAGGGCGGGGTCCGCGACCGCCTGTCGCACCCGCTCGCACTCGGAGCCGCTCAGTCGCAGCACCCGCAGTCGGGCGCCCAGGTCCGGCACCCGCTCGGACTCCCCGAGCGCGACCGACAGCTCGATCATCCCGGCGAGCGCCAGGGCCCGTTCGACGTCCGTGGCGGCGTCACCGTGGCGCCGCAGCCCCGAGTTGAGCGCCCGGAACGCGGCCAGGTCGTCGTTCTTGAACTCGCGCAGGATCCGCGCGTTGTCGAGCACCCGGGCCAACCCGCTCAGCTTCTTCGAACCGCCGTACTCCAACTCCGTCGGCTCGTCCCGCCGGACGAAGATGATGGTGTTCCCGGACGGGTCGACAACGCTGAACCGGGACGCGCCGGGCCGGTAGCGGGTCATCCGGGGCCGCCCCGTGGCGAGCACCCGGCCGTACGCCCGGCGCATCGCCTCGGCGAACGCGGCGTGGTACGGCGCGACCGCGTCGACCATCACCAGGCAACCACCGGCGTCCTCCGCCGACGGGTCCAGTCCGGCCGGCGCGGAGCCGTAGTGCAGCTCGAACCCGCTCCACCGGAAAGCCAGATACACGTACGGCCTGGTCTGCTCGTAGGTCACCTCGAACCCGAGCGCACGCCAGAACGTCAGGGTCTCCTCCGCCGACACGCACGGCAGCAGCGGCACCGTCGCCTCGTTCGGTCGGACACGTTCCTCGGTCGTCATCGGCGCCCTACCTCCGGTCCGGGTCGAAGTCCGGCCATTGTGCCAGCGGCCCGGCCCGCACCGCATATGGACCGACCGGAGCGGGTCGAGGTGCGCGCGTCGAATGACAAAAGACGACTCGCCCGGGTCTTTGCGAGCCGTCCGCATAGATGGCACTATGAGGTGTTGAGTCCGATTTAATGCACCGCAGAGGTAGGGCGCCGATGCCTGATCTGCCCGTCTCCGAACTGCACGCCGTCGCTGAGCGTGAGGCCATCGCCGGCGCACCCGGACGTACGACGGTGTGCGTGGTGCCGTTGGTGGACGGTTTCGGCAGCGAGGTCGTCCCGAGCGTGGAGCGTTCCGTGCGAGAACTGTCGCGGGTCGACCGGGTGCCCCTCGGCACGGTGGTGGTGGACCTGGGCGAGACGGACACGCTCGCCGCCGTGGGTATGAACGCTCTGCTCGCGGTCCGGCGCTCCTGCCGGGAGGTGGGAGTGCAACTACGGGTGGTGGCGTCCGCGGCGGTGCGTCGGGTGTTGGAACGCACCGACGTCGCATGGCGGGGTTCGGTGTACGCAAGCGTGCGGGAGGCCATGCCGGGCGACGCCGCCGACGGGACCCAGTTCGCGGCGTTGGGTGAGCGGCTGCGCCAGCGCGAGCAGCAGTTGGCCAGCCTGCCGGTCATCGAGCAGGCCAAGGGAATGCTCATGCGGGATTTCGGACTCGGTCCCGACGAGGCGTTCGAGGTGCTCAGGAATCTTTCGCAGACGGGCAACGTCAAGCTGCGCGATGTGGCGGCCCGGGTGACAAGTCGCATGGGCGGGGCCTCCGAGCCGAACACCGACGCCGCCGCGCGCGCCACCCACACGTTACGCGCGCGATTGTGGGTGGACTGACCGTCGTCTGGTGACGGGCTCTCCCACGGCACGATCCGAATGGTTCCGACCCGGATGCGATCCGACCACGGACGTCGGCGGGCCGTCACGTTCGTGATGACGCGGTCGTGGTGGTGCGATCCCGGCCGTGGTATGCCTGAGCAGGTTCGCAGCATCGGTACGAAGCGGGAGAAGAAGGTGTCGGAGACGCCGGCCGGCGATGACGAGGACGACCCCGTGCCACTCGTGGGCGACACTCGGATGGTCCGCCTCGTGTTTGATCAGATGCCCTTGATGGTGGTCGGAATGGAGGGCCCCGAACTGCGCCTGGCCGCAGCCACGGCGGCATTCCGGGAGTACGTCGGCCGCCAGGAGGTCATCGGCCAGCCATTGCGGAAGGCATTCGCCGAGTTCGCGGGCCAGCAGGCCCTGGAGATTTACGAACGGGTTTACGCCACCGGAAAGGCCGAGTGCCTGCGGGATTTCCGCGTCCAGTTCGACCGACCCGACCGGGGCGACCATGTCGAACTCTTCGTCGATTTCACCATCACTCCGCTCAACGGCGCGGACGGCCGGGTGGCCGGGTTGATCGCCCAGATCGAGGACGTCACGGCACGTAACCGCGAACGTCAGGCGGCGCGAGCCCGGACCGCCGAGGCCCAGCGACGGTACGAGCAGGCGCGCGACGTGATCGACGCGCTCCAGCGGGAGTTGCTACCGGCGGGGCTTCCGGTGCTGCCCGGGGTGGAGGTCGCCGCGAGTTATCTGTTGGCGAACACGGAGACCGCCGCGGGCGGGGACTGGTTCGACGCGATTGTCCTGGCGGGCGGGCAGGTGGCGCTGGTGGTCGGCGACGTGGTCGGGCACGGTCTGGCGGCCTCGGCGACGATGGGACAGCTACGTGTGCTGCTGCGTGAACGCCTGCTGGCGACCGGTGACCTGCTGACCGCACTGGAGGCGCTGAACAGCGCGGCGAGCTGGATTCCCGGCGCGCGGGCGGCCACCGTCTGTGTGGTGTTGCTCGACCCGGTGACCGGCGAGCTGTCGTACTGCACGGCGGGGCATCCGGCGCCGCTGCTGCTGACCGCCGAGGGCGACGGCCGGTTCCTGCCCACCACCGGCGCCGGCCCGCTGGGCGTGGGCGGCGCGTTCACCGCCGAGGTGACCGGCACGGCCACCCTCGACCCCGGCACGACGGTGCTGCTGTACACCGACGGCATCATCGAGCGGCCGGGACGTTCGCTGTCCCAGGCCAGCGTGGAGCTGGCCCAGGCGGCGGCGGACATCGCCGCCGACCGGGCGCTGCGCGACGACGGGCTGCTTCCGGCCGAGCGGGTGTGCACCCAGACGTTGGAACTGCTCACCCGCCTGACCGGACACACCGACGACATCACCCTGCTCGCCGGGCGGCGTGTCGACCCGCCCGAGCCGCTCCGGCTCACCCTGTCGAGCAACGGCGCCGACCAACTTCGCCTGCTGCGTACGCGAACAAGCCGGTGGCTGGCCGCCTGCGGCGCCGACCCGGTGGACGAGTCGGCGGTACGGCACGCGCTCGCGGAGTTGGTCACCAACAGCCTCGAACACGCCTACCCCGACCACGCGGACGAGAGTGCGACCTGCGAGATCACCGTGACGCTGCACCCGGACGGCCACCTGCGGGCGCGGGTGCGCGACCACGGTACGTGGCGTGAGCCCCGCCCCTCGCCGGACCGGGGGCTCGGCCTGCGACTGACCGCCGCAATGGTCGACAACCTGTGCGTCGACCACGACGAGTACGGCACCACCGCCACCGTCGAACACGCGCTCACCCGTCCGGCCCGGCTCCTCACCACCGACCAGCTACCCGCGAGGCGTCCGGTGCTCCCGTCGGCACAGGCCGACCCGCTGCTGATCATCGAGCAGCCCTGGTCCCCCGCGCCACGCCTGCGGATCGACGGTCCGATGGACGCCGCCACCGCCGCCCATGTGGAGCAGGCGGTGCGGGAAGCCGGAATCTCCGGCACGAGAGACCTCACCGTGGATCTGACCGGGGTCAGCCACCTGGCGAGCGCCGGGGTCGCCGCCCTTCACCGGCTGGCCGCCACACACCGGGCGAACAGCACCGTCCTGCGGTTGTACGCGCCCACCGCCGGGCCGGCGGACATGATCCTCACCCTGGTCGGGCTCGACCACGTGACAAGCGACCCGCAGGCGCCACCCGGTACCGAGAACCCGACCAGCCCCTGACCGGGTCAGCGGGTTTGCCAGCAATGGGGCCATACGCAGCTTCGGGGCGCTCCTGTGGTGTCTACATCGGATATCGGTGCTGATTGACTATGGTGGTGCGGGCCCACCGCCACCCGTCCGCTCCCGTAACCGCCCTTCGCAGAGGAAAGGCCACGATGGCGAACCCTGTCGACCGACGGCTCGACGGCCCGGACGGCACGACCCCGTCCGGCGGCGCTCCCGACCCGCACGGTGCGGCGGGTGTTCCGGGCCAGGTGCCCCCGCCCCGCGCGTCGCAGTCCGCGGCGCGCCTGCCGACCAGGGTTCCCTTTGCCGGACCGCACCCGGGCAGCACCAGCCCGGGCAGCACCAGCCCGGAGACGCCCTTCTCCGAGCCGGCACCGCCGGCACGGCCGGCGGCGCGGCGCAGGACGACTCCGGCCAACCTTTTCCTGCGGAGCACCCGCGTACCGAACGCGGCCGAAGACGTACCTGATGTCACCGCCTCCGGCGGCGACGGCGAGCGGGTCCCACCGGTGACGCCGGCCGTCACAGCGCCGACGGAGGGGCCGGCGGGAACGGGCCGACCCCGGAACCCCCGGGTACGGATCGTCTCCGGCGCCGCCGTGGCCGCCGTCCTGGTCGCCGGTTCCCTGTTCTGGTCGGGCACCCGCAGCACCGGCGAGACAACACCGGCGGCGGCACCCGAGACGGCGACGGCGACGGCGACCGCGCCGATCACGGTGCCGGCGACCGGTGGCGCCCCCGACGGCACCGGAACCGGCAGTGGTTCGCCCTCCGCCGGCCCGAGCAGCTCCGGCGCGGCGACACCGGGCCCGTCGCGACGGCCGGTCACCCAGGAGGGCTCCGCGACGGCGTCCCCGCCCGGGCCGAAAGCCTCGGTCAACACCTCGGGCCGCAACCTCGCGCTCAACAGCACGGTCACCGCGTCCAGTGTCGAGCACGGGGCGTGGGCGGCGTCCAACGCGGTCGACGGAGACCCGTCGACCCGCTGGAGCAGCGGTTTCAGCGACCCGCAGTGGCTGCGGGTGGATCTCGGTGCCCGGTGGCAGATCAGCGAGATCAAGCTGAACTGGGAGAACGCCCACGCCACTGCGTACCGGGTGGACGTCTCCGTCGACGGTACCGCGTGGAAGTCCGTCTACCACACCAGCAGCGGCCGGGGCGGCACCGTCGTCGTCGAGGTCGCCAAGCTGCCCGCCCGCTTCGTCCGGGTGTACGGCACCAAGCGTTCGACCGACTACGGATACTCACTGCTCGAGATCGCCGTACGCTGACAACGCCCCGGGTGGCGGTCGCGCCGCGCCGACCCGCCGCACCCGCGTCGGCCCCGGGAAGCGGCTTCGCCCGGGGTGGGATGTCAACGCGTCGTCGCGGGACTGTCGCACCTTCGCTCTACTCTTCCTCGATGCGACCGGTCACCGTCCTCGACGCACCGTCCAACCTGGGTCTGCGCGCCCCGGCGCCGGGTCTGGTGCCGGGCTGCTACAAGCTGGCCGGCGCGCTGCGTGACCAGGGCCTGCTCGGGCGGCTCGGCGCACGGGACGCGGGCGTGGTGGTGCCTCCGCGCTACGACACCCGCGACTGGCGGCCCGGGGACGGTGTCCTGAACGCGGACGCCCTCGCCGGATACACCCGTCGGCTCGCCCGACGTACCGGGTCGGTGATCGACAGTGGCGACTTCCTGCTGCTCCTGGGCGGGGACTGCTCGATCCTGTTCGGGCCCGCGCTCGCGCTTCGCCGCCGAGGGCGGTACGGCATCGCGTACCTTGACGGGTCGATCGACTTCCGGCACGCCGGCAACTCCGACAACGTCGGCGCGTCGGCGGGCGAGGGTACGGCAATCGTCACCGGTCGGGGTCAGCCGGACATCGCCGACATCGACCGGCTCGCACCGTACTGCCGGGACGAGGACCTGGTCGTCCTCGGCGTGCGTGACTACGACGGGGAGATCGCGGAGGTCCGCGCACTGGGGATCGACGTGCACACCACGCCCGAGATCCTCGCCGAGGGACCGTCCTCGGTCGGCGGCCGCGTCGCCCGGCGGCTGGCCGCCCACGACGGTTACTTCGTCCACCTCGACGCGGACGTGCTGGATCCGTCGGTGATGCCGGCCGCCGACGCGCCCGATCCGGGCGGACTGGACCATGCGCAGCTCGTGGAGCTGCTGCGTCCACTGGTCCACGATCCGGGTTGTGTCGGCATGCAGGTCACGATCTACGACCCGGACCTCGATCCGGACGGACACGTCGCCGTGGAGTTGGTGAACACCCTGGTCACGGCGTTGCTCGACTGAGCGGCCACGACGGTGTCGGTGCCACTGGAACCGAGTTGCTGTACCGGTCAAGTTTTCTCTTGACCGGTACAGTCGACCCGCTTACTGTATCGATACAGAGAACATCGCCGGGAAGGCAGGAGTTCGTCATGGAAATGCCGGCCGCATTTGTCACCACGCTCAACGGCGTCGAGTTCGAGTTCAACAGCGCCCGCCCCGACGCCCCGGTCGTTCCGCACGTCGAACGAACCCGACGCACGCGGCTGGTCCGAGAGAAGCTTGCCGAGGGCCTCGTCCACGCCGCCCAGGTGATCAGGCCGGCCGGACCGGCCGCCTGCTAGCCTCGGTGGACAACGGTGCCCGCCACGACCCGTCGGCGCCGGACCAAACCGGACGACCCGCCGCGGGCCACTCCCCCGGTGACGGTCGACATCGAATGACTGGTGGTGACGTGGCCCAGCGGGTGACGTTGCAGACGATCGCCGACCGCGTCGGGGTCAGTCGGATGACGGTGTCGAACGCGTTCTCCAAGCCCGACCAGCTCTCCGCCGCGCTGCGCGAACGAATCCTCGCCGCCGCCCAGGAGGTCGGCTACGTCGGGCCCGACCCAGCCGGGCGCGCCCTGGCCCGGGGCACCACCGGTGCGGTCGGCATCGTACTGACCTCCTCGCTGCGGTTCGCCTTCAGCGACCCGGTCGCGACCAGCTTCCTCGGCGCGATCGCCGAACAACTCGGCCCCACCGGGCTCGCGCTCACCCTGCTGACCTCGTCCGACGACGGCGAGGTCGTCCCCGCCCGGGACGTGGCGATCGACGGCGCGCTGGTCTACTCCTGCGACCCGACGTCGACGGCGGTGGACTACCTCGTCCGCCGCCGGCTGCCCCTGGTCTACATCGACCAGGACCCCGTGCGGGGCACACCCGCCGTCAACGTCGACGACCGCTCCGGCGCCCGCGCCGCCGCGCAGCACCTGATCGACCTGGGGCACCGGAAGATCGGGCTGCTGATGTCGGGGGCGCACGGCCGACACGGGCTGGTCGAGCCCGACGATGTCGCGGTTGACGGGCACGCCTCGCGGCAACGGCTGCTCGGCTGGCGCGACGCCCTCGACGCGGCCGGGATCACACCGTTGATCGCCCGGCAGGACGGGACCGTACCGGAACGGGTGCGGGCGGCCGCGCGGCTGTTGCTGGACCGTCCGGACCGCCCCACCGCCGTGCTCTGTTTCTCCGACGCGGTCGCGTACGGCACCTTGCAGGCTGCGGAGGATCTCGGAATCCGCGTACCCGCCGAACTGTCGGTCGTCGGCTTCGACGACAGCCCGCTGGCCGCTCAGGTCCGCCCGGCGCTGACGACGGTCCGCCAGGATGTCGAGGCCAAGGGTCGGGTCGCCGCCGCCGCACTCGCGAGGGCGATCCAGGACAACCGCCGGGGCCGGGCCGGCACGGTCGAGCACGTCCTGCTCCCCACCGAACTGGTCGTACGGGAGAGCACGGCGCCGCCGCCGAGCTGAGGCTTGGTGCCGTACGCCGGCACGGGCGGCCGACCCCGGCTCCACCTGCACGCACCGGCGACGCCTCACCGCGTGCACCCGGTGCGCGCTCGACCGGTGTCACTCGGGCGGTGCCGCTCATGCGCTGGACCGCGATCGCGAACCTCGCGGTCCGACGCATGACCCAACCCGTCCACCGGGGACGGTTCGGGGCGTTCGATCAGCAGGGCGTGAAGAAGACGGTCCGGTAGCCGGCCAGGGTTCCCCAGCTACCCGGGGGCTGGCCACAACCCTGCCACTGCTGCCCGATGACCTGTGTCTTCGCCGCGTCGGAGTAGTAGGCGATCACGATGAGGCTCTCACCTGGCGGAATCGCCTGCGCGGGGGCCGAGGTGGCGGCCAGCAGTCCGGCGGCGAGAAGGGCGGCCACGAGGCCACGTCGGAGCATGAGGGTTCCCTTCGATCATGGTGGTGAATTGAAGGTCATCATCGCCAGTCGTCTCCGTCCCCGTCAACGACCGATCGGCGATCTTCCATCGGCCGTGTCGCCGACCACGCGGGCGGCCGTTAGACCGATTCCCCTCGCCGCCGTTGACCGCCGGGTGCTCGTCGAGGTGCGTGCGGCCGGGGTGGACCCGTTGGACTTCATGTCCGCCGGTGACGATGTCACCGGCGCCGAAAACCTGGTGAACTGCATTGTCACCGTCAAGCGGGACGGCGGCCACTCCTTCCTCGGCACCCTGGACCTCACCAAGTCGCGCGGCCTCGGGCAGGGCGCCGTCGGGCAGTTGCGCGACCAGGTGAGCAACGTCCCGTTCACGGCGTGGACCGAGAAAGGTGGCCAGCTCGGACGACTGGAACTCGACCTGACCGGCGTCAAACCGAGCCAAGGAAGGCTCAAGATCACGTATCACAGCTTCGGGCAACCGGTCGACGCGCAACGTCCCGACCCCGCGACGATCACCGACTCCCCGTCGCCACAGCTCGCGGCACTGGTCCGGGCCTGACCGGGCCGAGCGACGCGGTGCGGTGCGGGAGGCGCCGACCCGCGCCGGAACGATCGCCGGCCTCGCCCTCAACCGCGTCGCTCGCGCCCGCGCCGGAGGAGCAGACCCGCGACCGTCACCGCAGGCCCGTTCAACGCCGCGGCGGGGCGATGTTGTGGTTTACGCGGAAGGTGTTGTGGGGGTCGAAGGCGCGTTTGATCTCCACCAGACGGCGGTAGGTGTCCGGTTCGTAGGCTCGCGCCACCGCCTCGACCGTGGTGTCGTAGCCGGTCAGGAAGTTGGCCTGCCTGCGGCCGGTCGCCCACGGCCGCAACGCCTCGGCGAGCTCGGCCAGCGGCGTACGGAACCTCTCCGCCATGCCGGGCGCGCCGAACGCGGCCGCGGAGAGCTGGAACGCGGCGTCGCGGTTGCCGACGGCGTTCGGCACCCGCGGCTCCCCGGCGAGCGCGCCGCCGAGCTGTCGGACCTCGATCATCGCCACCGGCGAGTCGACGCCGGGGCCGGCGACGGCGACCAGCGCCCGGGCCGCCGCCACGGGAAACTCGCGGAGCAGGGACGACATCTCGTAGGTGGCGACCGGATCGACGGGGTCCGCGTGGACGGTGGCGATCGCCGTGTACGGCATCTCGGCCACCGTGTCGATCAGGGTCGGCGCGGCGGCGCGCAGATCCGCGACGAGGCGTTGACCGTCGGCGGCCGGGCCGAGGTAGGTGATCCGTACGTGGACGGCGAAGCGGTCGCGCAGCGGTTCCGGCACGGACGGCGTCGACGGCAGCCGCATGAACGCGACCGAGAGCGTCAGCTCCGGCGGGGCAGCGGCGGCCAGTTGGCGGAACGCGTCCAGGACCTGCTCGACGTGTTCGCCGGAGAAGTACAGCCCGCCGCCGTACAGGCGGGTCAGCGGCACCAGGTCGATGGTGAGCGAGGTGACCACGCCGAAGTTCCCCTGGCCGCCCCGGATCGCCCAGAACAGGTCGGGGTCGTGGTCCGGGTCGACCCGGCGAGGCGTGCCGTCCGCGCAGACGATCTCGGCGTCGCGTACGTGGTCGGCGGCGAAGCCGTGGACGCGGCCGAGGCTCGGGCTGAGCCCGCCGCCGAGGACGTAGCCGACCACGCCGACGTTGGGCGACGAACCGGCCAACGGTGCCAGTCCGACCTGGGCCGCGGCGTCGATCAGTTGCTGGGCCCTGACGGCCGCGCCGATCGTGGCCGTACCCGACTTCGCGTCGACGCTGATCCCGTTGATCCGGCTGAGATTGATCATGACCGCGCCGTCCGAGGCCAGGACTGCACCGTGCCCGGTGGCGAGCATGGCGACCGGCAGGGCGCGCTCGCTGGCGAAGCGGACGGCAGCCGCCACGTCGGCGACGGAGGTGGCACCGACCGCGACGGCCGGGCGTTGCACCAGGGCCGCGTTCCAGGCCGCGGTCTCCGTGCGGTATCCGTCGTCGCCGGGGACCAGGACCGGGCCGGCGACCTGCGCGACCAGCCGGGCCAGGTCGTCCTGGTCGATCACGTACGTCATCGCGTGGCCTTTCTGGTCCCGTTCACCGCCCACCCGGGCGCCGAGCCGACCCGGCCGGATGCCCGGCACGTGCGCGAATTCGACACCTCGTCCAGGCTCCAGCCGGCCGGTTGGGCGCAAGCCGAGCGAAGCGGGGTGTCCGGTATCACAATCGAGGCGAAGGATCGCTCGACGTGACCGGCACGGCGATACCGTACCTCCGTGCCGACGGCTCCGTACGGCAAAGACCGAGTGGGACCCGCAGAACATGATCCGCTGGAACTTCGACACCGCGACCCAGGCGTAGCCCGGTGGTGATCCGGAAGAGGCGTGCGGGCGGGGAGAAGCGGACCTCGGTCCTCGACGCGGTGGCCGACGTGCTCGCGACCCGTGGCTACGAGAACACCCGGTTCGCGGACGTGTCGGCGGCCGGTGGCGTCGCGATCAGCACCTTGCAGACCTACTTCGGTTCACGTGCGGACATGGTCATCGAGGCCATGGCGGTGTTCACCGACCGGGAGGTGGATGCCCTGCGGGCGGTGGCCGCCGCCGAACCCGACCCATGGCACCGGCTGGTCGCGATGGTGGACCGGAGTCTGCACAACCCGGAGCGCACGAGGCAGATCCTGGTCGAGTTCTGGCGATCCGCCATGCGCGACGACGAGCTCCGCGACTACAGCGCGGAAGTACAGGCACGTTACCGCGCGCCCTTCCTCACCGCCGTACGGGAGGGAGCCGACCGGGGTGAGTTCACGCTGACCCACGACGCCGAGGCCGTCACGGACCTGCTCCTCGCGGCCCTCGCCGGACTGATCCTCTCCCGCGTCCAGCATCACCCCTCACCGTCGCCCGAGGGCTTCCGCGACGTCCTGCTGACCCAGCTCAGGCTGATGCTCGGCATCAACGGTTGAATGTCCAGTACCCGATTGGATCGAGAAGCGATGACCACCGTCGAGATGACCCGATTCCGTGTGCCCTCGGCACGCGCCGACGCCCCGCCCCCCGCACGGCCGGCGATGCCGCGTAGCTCCGAGGCCGATCGCGCAGGCCTCGTCGGCGCCACCGCGACCGGACCGGCGGGTTCGTGATGCGCGCGGCGTGGTACGACCGGCAAGGTCCGGCTCACGAGGTGCTCCAGATCGGTGAACTGCCCGATCCGCAGCCGGGTGAGGGCGAGGTACGGGTCCGGGTGTCGGTTTCCGGGATCCATGTCGGCGATCTGGGTAAACGACAGGGCTGGTGGGGATCCACCATGGCGTTCCCCCGGATCGTCCCGCACGGTGACGGGGCCGGGGTGATCGACGCGGTCGGAGCGGGCGTGGACCCGTCCCGGATCGGTGAACGGGTCTGGGTCTACCTCGCCCAGGCGTACCGTCCGTCCGGCACCGCCGCCGAACTCACCGTGGTGCCCTCCCGGCACGCCGTGACGCTTCCCGCCGAGGTGCCGTACGAGCAGGCGGCCGGGCTCGGCATCCCGGGCATCACCGGCCACCGGGCGATCTTCGCCGACGGGCCGGTGGCGGGTCAGCGGGTTGTCGTCACCGGAGCCCTCGGCGCGGTCGGCCGGGCCGCGTTGGCGGTGGCCCGCCGGGGCGGCGCCACCGTGATCGCGACGGTACGCAGCCCGGAGCAGGTCGAACAGGCGCTGGCCGCGGGCGCGCACCACGCGGTCGACACCGCCGGTGGCGACGTCGCCGCCCGAATTCTGGAGCGGACCGGCGGGGAGTTGGTCGACCGGGTGGCCGAGCTGGCCTTCGACGCCAACCTAACGACCAACCTGGAGATTCTGCGGTACGGCGGCGTGATCGCCACCTACGCCACCGGTGCCACCGAACCGAGCATCCCGTACTGGCCGCTGAGCTTCAAGAACATCACGGTCAGGTTCCTCAGCAACGACGACTTCCCGGAGCCGGCGAACGAGGTCGCCGCGGCGGACCTGACGGCCGCGCTGGTCGCCGGTGACCTGCGCTACCCGATCGCCGCCCGGCTGCCGTTGGAGAAGATCGCGGACGCGCACGAGCTGGTCGAGCACAGTTCGGCCAGGGGCCGGGTCGTGCTGGACCTCGCAGGAAACCGGACCGGACAGCCATGATCTGGACAGCCGGTTTCCGTACCGCGGTGATCGATCCCTATCAGCGGCTCCAGTTCAGCCAGCCCCGCGGCTTCGCCGACCAGACCGTACGTCAACCGCTGCACATGGCCGGCGGCGGCGAGGCTTTCCGCGTACGCCTGACAAACCGTTACGGCCGCACCCCGGTGACCGTCGCCGCCGCGACGGTCGACGTCGGTGACCGGCAGGCGGCCCTGACCTTCGACGGCGCCGAGCAGTTTGTCATCCCGGCGGGCGAGGAGGCCGTCGCGGACCAGGTCGATCTCCCGGTTGCCGCCGGGACGGACCTGGTCGTCAGCCTCTACTTCCCGGCGGAGACCGGTCTGGCGACCTACTCCCACCGGCCGGCGGAGATCGCCCGGATAGCCGGCGGCAACCACGTCGCGTCTCCCGCGCTCCCCCGGGCCGAGCAGGTGCAAGCCCGGTTCTACATCTCGGGCGTCGACGTGCTCGCCCCACCGGACACCCCGGTCGGGGTGGCCTTCGGCGACTCGTGGTTCGAGGGGGTCGGCACCACGACCGGCGCGAACCGCCGCTCCGTCGACTTCCTCAACCGGCGGCTCGCCCGGGGGTGGGTGGTCAACCAGGGCATCGCCGGAAACCGCCTGCTGCGTGACGGGGTTGGCGAGCACGGGTTGGCGCGTTTCGACCGCGACGTCCTCTCGATTCCCGCCCTGACCCATGTCCTGGTGCACTTCGGCATCAACGACATCGGCCTCCCACACATGCTGGGCGAACCTCCGACCACCGCCGACGCCCTCATCGAGGGTTTCACCGGGTTGGCCGACCGCGCCCACCGGGCCAGCCTGAAGGTCCTCGCCGCCACCATCGGTCCGTTCGGCGGCGCCGGCCCCGCGATCAGCACGCCCGAGGGGCTGGCCGTACGGCGCGAGGTGAACGACTGGATCCGTACGACCGATGTCGTCGACTCTGTCTTCGACGTCGGCCGAGCCGTCGCGAACCCCGATGCTCCCGACCACATCCACCCCGCGCTGGACAGCGGCGACGGCATGCACCTGAACGACCGGGGTGCCAAGGCCATGGCCGACGCCGTCAACCTGGACGACCTCACCCGCTAGAACACACCGAGAGACACCGAGAGCATCGGCGGACGGAAGCCGAGTCGGTGCCGCCGCTACCACCGGACGGGTGGTAGCGGCGGGTTCACCCGGGCGCCGGACGTCGCGGCGGTGTCACTCGCAGAAGACCTGCACCTTGGTGCCGGGATCGTCGACGTCGACGGTGACGTCGTCGAGATGCTCGATGAGGTCCTCGATGTGCTGCGGCTTGAGCTCGGTGAGGTCGATCGGTACCCCCGACTTGCTCAGCTCCGCGTTGACCTTGGTGAGTGCCTGCGGAGGGACGAGGCTCGCCAGCCGGACTCCGGCGCGCAGCAGTTGCAGCGGGACCCGGATGTTGACCCGGGTCGGCCCGTCGGTGCCGGGCGTCTCGGCGGAGTTCACCAGCACGCGCAGGTACTTGGGTCGGGCTTTCGGGCGCAGCGGGGGCCCCGGTGGCGACTCGGGCTGTTCTCGTTCCAGGGCGTCGATCAACTGCTCGGCCTCGGCCGCGCTGATCTTGCCCTCGGCCAACATCTGCAGGATCTGGCGGCGCTGCTCGTCCATCGTGCTCTTCTCCTTCTGAATCATCTGACGCTTACCAGCACGGCCGTGCGGCCGTCCTGGATCTCGAACCGGGTGCCGGACAGCGACCAGAGCAGGCCGAGGGTGCCGCGCAGCGCGCCCACCGGGTTGACCCGGAAGACGAGGCAGGCGACCAGACCGGCGAGCCCGGCGAGCAGCAGCAGGGGCGACAACAGCAGCAGGACCGGCAGGACCGGGACGTACAGCCGCAGCCATCGACCGTCGCGGCGGCGCTGACGGTACGTCACCAGTTGCGGGATCATCGGGATCTCTCCAGCTCGGCCAGCGCCTCCTGGACGTCGATCTCCCCGCGTCGCAGGCGATCGACAACATCGGCGCCGCTGGGTGCCGGATCCGTGTCGACGAAGTCGAGACTCTCGGCGATCCGGTTGAGCCGGGACTTGATCGTCGGGTAACTCACCCCGAAGATCCGTTCCATCTCCTTGATCGACCCGTGCGACCGTACGAACGCGGCGACGAAGACCTGGTCGTCGGCGCTGAGCTGAGCTAGCTGCGGTGGCTCGAACTGGCCCTCGACCGCGATGCCGTTGCCGGCGAGGCGGACCCGCTCGACCACGAACGGCTCTCCGCGCGTCAGGTCCGTCAGCTCCTGCCAGTCCATCCGCGACCCCTTACTCTCGGCAACACGTTCACGATTCATTTGTACTTTGAGTTTCTTAAGCCGTCAACACTCAAACTTTGATTTTTCTAATACGATCTTGAACTTTCGTAAGCAGCTTGGCATTTTGTCCTTGATTCGACCGGTTCTGTTCCCGGGTCAGCGGCACGCACGGCGGGTGTCTAACATGCACGCTCACGGCGCATCAGCCTGTTCCGAGGAGGCCCGTTGAGTCACCAGCCGCCCACCAGCCCCGACCCGCACCCGCCGCAACTGGGGCCGGACGGGTCGTCGCACCGGGCAGAGGTGGGCGTCACCCCGGCACCAGCGCGGCGTACCCGAAGATCGGCGGTCCGGGTCGGCATCGTCGTCCTGGCGGGGCTGGTCGTGGTCGTCGGCGGCGGCTACGTCGTCCACGACCGGTTCGGTCGCGAGGACAGTGGCGTCGCCGCCTGCGAGATCATCCGAGCCGGCGGCACCATCACCGGCAAGCCGGCCGGCAGCGGAAGTGACCTCACCGAGCAGGAGTACCGGGAGGCCCGCGACCGGTTCGAGAATTCCCACAACGACCGGCTCCGGGAACACGGGATCGCCCTGGTCGACCTCGCCTGGCGGCTCAACCAGATGCCCGAAGCGGAACGGCTACCGCCGCAGGACTCCCTCGGCCCGGCCGCCACCCACCTGACCGGGCTGCGCAAGGCGTGCGCCGACGAGGGCGTTCCGATCACCGCCGGAACCAACTGAACGCGACTTCTCACCGTGCCTCGGCCGTGCCGACCGAGCGGGACCCCGCCACCGGGGCTCGTCACGGCGGCGCGTTGGCTCGCGGGGCGGCCCGGGTTCGCCGGCACGGCCGCCACGACGTTGGTCGGCCTCGGACGGCTGGACAACCTTCGGGAGCTCGCCGACCTCTGCGCGGACCGACCGGCCCTGGCCGTCCGGACCGCCGAGCGTGTCGGTGCCCGGCTACGTGAGCTGCCGGAGTCGATCGATCCCGGTGTCCTGCGCGGCACCATCGGCGAACTGGCGGGGCGCGGTGACCTCGCCGGAGGTTTGTTCGCGGTGGCGCTGGTCCGGGTCGGGGCGACGTACGGTTGGTCGTCACCGTGGCGTGACCTGCTGCTCGGTCTGCGTCACCACCGCCGTTACCCGTCGGTGGACGGCTTGACCTTGACACAGTGACAAGGGCTTCACTGTGTCGAGGAGGTGGTACCGATGACCGGGCCGGAACCGGACACGAACTTCATTCGAGCTGTTCGGGCGTTGGAGAACGGCAGCTCGTCCACCCGGCTGCGGGCGGCGCTGGCGGTCGGCACGGCCCCGGACCCGCGGCTCGTGGAGAAGCTCGTCGAGCGATGCGCGGTCGAACCCGACTTCTCCGTACGCGAGATGCTGACCTGGGCACTCACCCGACACCCGGCATCGATGACGGTGCCGAAGCTGGTCGACGAGCTCCGTTCGGAGCGTGCTCAGGCACGGAGCCAGGCGTTGCACACCCTGTCCAAGATCGGGGATCGGAGGGCATGGCCGGCGATCACCCGGGCGCTGCTGACCGACGCCGACGACGAGGTGGCGCGGGCCGCCTGGCGGGCGGCGGTCGTACTGGTGCCCGAGGGCGAGCAGTCCGGGTTGGCGGAGGTGTTGGCGACACAGCTCGGGCGCGGCAGCAGGCAGACGCGGTTGAGTCTGAGTCGGGCGCTGATCGCGCTCGGCGAGATGATCATGCCGATCCTGGGCGCGGCGTCGACGGATCCCCGACCCGACGTACGTCAGCACGCGATCGCGACGCAACGGCTGTCGCGTGACCCGGATGCCGGCTTCGAGCTCGCGGTCGAGGAGGCGAAGCGGGTGGTAGCCCTCGGCCGGACAGGGCAGGACGGGTGACGGGCAGTGTTGATCGGTGACGTGGCACGACGGTCCGGGGTGAGCGCCCGCATGCTCAGGCACTACGAGTCGCTCGGCCTGGTACGGCCGACCGGTCGTACCGGCACCGGGTACCGGGAGTACTCCGGCGAGGACATTCGGCGGATCTTCCACATCGAGAGCCTGCGGTCGCTGGGGTTGTCGCTGCGTGAGGTCGGGCGCGCGCTCGACGATCCCGGCTTCACCCCCTCCGGGCTCGTCGACGACCTCGTCCGTCAGACCCGGCAGCGCATCGCGGATGAGACGGAGCTGCTCACCCGGCTGCGTCGGATCGGCGCCGCGGAACCCGCCGGCTGGGAGGACGTCCTCCAGGTCGTCGCACTGTTGGGCGCGTTGGGGTCGGAGAGCGCCGGGAGGCGTCAGCGGGCGGCCCTGTCCTCGGTCGAGGGGGTGCCGGTGCCGGTCGAGGCACTGGTCGAGGCGGCGTTGAGCGAGTCGGACCCGAACGTCGCCGGAGCGCTTCGCTGGGCTCTGGCGCAGTCGGGCGGGGGCGCGTCGGCGTTGCTGGCGGAGGGGCTCGGCGCGGCGGTGGCCGAGGTACGCGAACGTGCCGTCCGGTCCATCGCCGAGATTCCCGGCGACGCGGCGACGGCACTGCTGCGCGACGCCCTGGCGCACCCAGACGTCGTGGTCCGCCGGTACGCGGCCCTGGCGCTCGGGACCCGTGGCGTGGCCGAGGCGGTGCCGACGCTGATCGACATGGTTGTGGAGGAGGGGAACGACGTGGACGCGGCCGACGCGCTGAGCGGGTTGGCGAGTGATCCAGAGTTGGCGGATCGGATCGCCGCCGGGCTCGTCGACCGCCTATCCCCCGGTGACGTCGAGCCGTCCGTGCGTCGGCGGCTGACGCAGGCGCTCGCGGACATTCCGGGGATCACGGCGTCACGTGCGCTGGCGGAGCTGTCCCGGGACGAGGACCGGGCCGTGGCGCTGACGGCGGCGTACATCCTCGGCCGGCGCGACGCACGCTGACGGCGGGACCCCGGGCGCCCTCGGCGGCGCGCTCGGCATCATGGGTGTGGTCAGCCCGGCGCGGCAACTGCGACTGTCCGGCCTCGACAGTCCGGCGCGACGCGCGCCCGGTGACTACACGCCCGCGGTCATCGGCAGCAGTTCGTTCGCCGCGATCGGCGAGGGCGCGGCCCACCTGACCGGCGCCACGCCGGTGGCGGGCCCGGATCGGCGGAGCGCCCGAAGGGGGCCTGAACGGTCCGGGTCCGCCGGCTCCGCTCTCGCCTAGGATCGGACCATGCCCCTGACCGCGGACGGCGTCGACCGGTTCGTGGCCTCCCGGCGTCGCCTGGAGGCCATCGCGTACCGGCTGCTCGGCTCCGCCGCGGAGGCCGAGGACGTGGTGCAGGAGACGTTCCTGCGCTGGCAGGCCACGGACGTCGAGCGCATCGAGGTCCCCGACGCGTGGCTGACCAAGGTGCTCACCAACCTGTGTCTGAACCAGCTCACCTCGGCCCGGGCCCGGCGGGAGACCTATGTGGGCCGGTGGCTGCCCGAGCCGGTGCTCGCCGGGGACCCGATGCTCGGCCCGGCGGACACCGTCGAGCAGCGCGAGTCCGTGTCGTACGCGGTCCTCACCCTGATGGAGCGCCTGCTGCCCAACGAGCGGGCGGTGTACGTGCTGCGCGAGGCCTTCGACTACCCACATCGGGAGATCGCCGAGATCCTCGACATCTCCGAGACCGCCTGTCAGCAGATCTTCCATCGGGCCAAGAAGCACGTGGCGGACGGCAAGGCCCGTACCGAGATCGACGGGGCCGCCGCCCGGCGGATCGTCGAGGAGTTCCTGGCGGCCGCCACCAGCGGCCGGGTCGAACCGCTCGTGCGACTGCTCACCACGGACGCGGTCTCGATCGGCGACGGCGGCGGCAGGGTCCCGGCCAGCGCCAGGGCGATCGAGGGCGCCCGCGCGGTCGCCCGGTTCCTACGGGGTCTGTTCAGACCCGCCGAAGCCAAGCGTGCCCTGCTCGGCGGTGCGCCGCGGATGTACGCCTGGACCGCCAACGGCGACCCCGCCGTGGTGGCCGTCGTGGACGGCCGGGTCGTCGGCGTCACGTGCCTGGCGGTCACCGCCGAGGGCATCGCCGCGATCCACAGCCAGGTCAACCCCGACAAGTTGGCGCGCGCCACCGAGCGCTTCGCGGCGTCCGACCACGGGGAAGCGTTGTTCGAGGCGTTCTGACCGCGTGTGAGGTGCTTCACATCGCGAACCTGTCAGGAAACGGCGGGCCGCCCGGTTCAGGTGGCGAACCCGCGTCAGACAGGAGCACGGACATGCAGCACCGCATCATCGTCCTCGGCGCCGGATACGCCGGAGCCATCGCCGCCGGTCGCCTCGCCAAGCGACTGCGCCGCGAGGACGTCACCATCACCGTCGTCAACGCCGAGCCCGACTTCGTCGAGCGCGTCCGCATGCACCAGCTCGCGACCGGCCAGAGTCTCAAGCCCCGGCCGCTCGCCGAGATGTTCGCGGGCACCGGCGTCGAACTGCGGGTCGCGAAGGTCACCGGTGTCGACGTCGACCACAGGACCGTCGCGGTCGTCGACGCGAACGGTGCCGGGACACTCGGCTACGACACGCTCGTCTACGCCCTCGGCAGCGCGTGGAACAGCCAGGACGTACCCGGGTCCGCCGAGCACGCGTACGAGATCGCCGGGCGTTCGGGGGCGCTGCGGCTGCGTGAGCGCCTGGCCCGCCTCGACGCCGGGCAGACCGTGGTCGTGGTCGGCGGCGGCCTCACCGGTCTGGAGGCCGCGACCGAGATCGCCGAGGCCCGCCCGGACCTCGACGTCGCCCTCGCCGCCCGTGGCGGCCTGGGCGACTGGCTCGCCCCGAAGGGCCGTGGACACCTGCGGAAGGTCCTCGCCCGGCTCGGCGTCACGGTGTACGAGCACGCCACCGTCACCGGCGTCGGAGCCGGCCGCGTCACCACTGCCGGCGGCGAGGTGATCCCGGCCGTGGTGACCGTGTGGACGGCCGGCTTCGCGGTCCACCCGGTCACGCGGGGGACCTCCCTGGAGGTGACCGGCACCGGTCAGATCGTGGTCGACGGGACCATGCGCTCGGTCTCACACCCGGACGTCTACGCCGTCGGCGACGCGGCTCACGCGTACGGCGCGGGGAACAAGCCGCTGCGGATGTCGTGCGCCTCGGGCGTCCCGATGGCGTGGCAGGCCGCCGACTCGATCACGGCGCGGCTGACCGGTGGCAAACTCCCGAACGCGCCGCTGCGCTACTTCAACCAGTGCATCTCGCTCGGCCGTAAGGAGGGCCTGATCCAGTACGTGACCGCTGACGACCGGGCCGTGCCGGCGGCCCTGACCGGGCGGCTCGCCGCCGTCTACAAGGAGCTGGTCTGCCAGGGTGCCGCCTGGGGCGTCGCCCATCCGATGCTCGGACTGCCGACCCGGCGTCGCCGCGTCGCCCCGGAAGGGGTGACGACGGGTCCGGCCGCCGGGGAACCGGCGTAGCGCACTCGGCGAGCCCCGTCACCCGCTCCCCCACGCCGCCACCGCCCGTACGGCGGTGGCGGCGTGGGCCGGACGGTCGGCCTCATCGGTGGCGCGTGGGCCCTCCGCCGCCGCCGGACCCGCCGGTCGTCCGGTCAGGCATCGCGGCGCTCGAACGAGGTCCGGGCGGCGACGAGAACGATCACGACGAAGGTGGCGAAGACGCCACCGGCGACCCACCGGTCGAACAGCTCGAACCCGGAGCCGGCCGTGGTGGTCCCGCCGGCCTCCCCGTTGAGGTTGACCAGTTGCTGACCGGCGAGGAACGGCAGGAATTTGACGGCCGGTCGCAGCCAGTCCAGCGCCGGGACGAACGACAGCCTGAAGATCAGTTGCTCGACGACCAGTGGCACCGCCAGGATCAGGATCAGCGGTGGGGCCACGCCGCGGAACAGTTGCCCCAGGGCCGTTCCCAGCACCGCCCAGAGGAGCACCATCACGAGATACCCGGGCAGCGCCTGGTTGAGCGGCTGCTCGCCCAGGTCCGGGAACTCGCCCCAGAAAGCCATCCCCACCGCGATGTTGGTGATCACCGAGAGCACCGCGACGGCCGTCGCGACCAGCGCCACGACGATGATCTTGGCGGCGAGTACGGTCGACCGGCGCGGGATCGCGGTCAGGGTCGGCTGGACGGTGCCGTACCGGTACTCGTGACCGGTGGCGAGGATGCCGAGGACGGCCAGGAAGACCGCCGCCAGCGGCACCGGCGGATTCGCGCCACCGGCGGTGATCGCCGTACCGACGATGTCGCCGGTCAACGGGTCGTCCCGGGTCACGTACGCGACCAGGACGGCGGCGGTGGCGTTGAGCAGCAGCGCCGAGGCGATCAGCCAGTACGTCGACCGGAGGGTGTGCAGCCGTACCCACTCGAACCGGAGCGCGACGTTCACGCGACACCTCCGGAGCCGTCGTGGCCGGTCGGGAGCGGTTCGGACGGCACCGGCGCGGCGGCGGGACCGTGGGCCACGTACTCCTCGGACGCCCCGGTCGCGGTCATGAAGGCGGCCTCGAGTGACGCCGTCTGGGGGGTCAGTTCGTGCACCACGAGGCCGGCGCGGTGCGCCGCCTCGCCGATGGCTGCCGCTTCGGCACCGGCGACCCGTAACGCCCCGTCACCGAGGGGGTCGACGGTGACGTGGTCGATCCCACGCAGCACCTCCGCGAGTCGCTCGGCCCGCGGCGTCCGGACCAGGACGCTGGTCCGGGTGAAGGTTCTGACAAAACCGTCGACGTCACCGTTGTAGATCATCTTGCCGCGCCCGATGACCACCAACTGGTCGGCCATCAGCGACATCTCGGAGAGCAGGTGGCTGGAGACGAAGATGGTGCGGTCCTCGGCGGCGAGCGACCTGAGCACGTCACGCAGCCAGTGGATGCCGTGCGGGTCCAGGCCGTTGGCCGGCTCGTCGAGGATGAGCGTGCCGGGGTCACCCAGCAGCGCCTGCGCGAGGCCGAGCCGCTGGGCCATACCCAGCGAGAAGCCCCTGGGCTGCTTGCCCTTCACGTCGGACAGGCCGACGAAGTCGAGCACCTCGTCGGCGCGCGAGGCCGGGATGCCGCTGCCGGCGGCGAGCATTCGCAGGTGGTTACGCGCCGTACGGGTGGGGTGGAAGGCCTTCGCCTCGAGCACCGCGCCGATCTCGCGCATCGGATGCCTGATGCTGTCGAACCGGCGGCCGTCGAACAGGGTCTCGCCGGAGCCGTGGTCCAGACCCAACATCAGGCGCATGGTGGTGGACTTGCCCGCCCCGTTGGGGCCGAGGAAGCCGGTGACCGTTCCGGGTCGTACCTCGAAGGAGAGGGCGTCGACGGCGACCCTGTCGCCGTACCGCTTGTGCAGGCCGCGAGCGGTGATCATGTGTCTCCTGGTCGGTGGTGCCGGTCGCGTCCGCGCCGGCACCGGACGGTGGGCAGTGTCCGCCGAGACTATGGAGGTCGGCCCGCCGGGGGCATCGGTCTTCCGCCGGGCCCCTACCCCCGACCTTCGACAGGGGTCCCGACCAGCGCCGACTCGTAAGCTGGCGGGGTGGGATACCGGCGAGCCGACCTGGCCTGGGCACCGCTGCTGGCGGTGTCGGCGGGGCTGTCCGTGTCACAGGTGCTGGTCGCCGGGGGCGACTGGCTGCCGCTGGTGATGATCCTGCTGGCCTACCCGGCCGGCCGGCGGATGGCGTCGCTCGCGCTCGCGCTGTGGGTGTTCATCGCCGTGGCCTTCGTCGGCCTGGCGCTGGCGTTCTGGCGCTCGCCCGAACCCGGCTCGGCCTGGCTCACCCTGGTGCTGGGCACGTTTGTCACCTCGGTACTGCCCTGGTGGGTCGGCCGGTACCGGCGGCTCCGCGCCGAGCAGCGCGAACGGGAGCACGGCATCGTCGCCGAGCAGGCCCGGCTGCGCGAGCGCGCCCGGATCGCCCGGGACATGCACGACTCGCTCGGGCACGAACTGGCCCTGATCGCGTTGCACGGCGGCGCGCTCGAACTGGCCGGCAACCTCACCGACGCGCAGCGCCGGGCCGCCGGCGAGCTGCGGGCCGGCGCGGTGCGGGCGACGAGCCGGCTGCACGACATCGTCCAGGTGCTCGGCAACGCCGACGCCGCCCTGCAGCCGGCGGACGAGAGCGTCGACGACCTGGTACGGCGGGCCGGCGGCGCCGGACTGCGGGTACGGCTGCGGCACGACGGGCCGGAGCCCGGGTGGTCGCCGATGGCCAGGCTCGCCGCCCACCGGGTGGTCCAGGAGTCGCTGACCAACGCCGCCCGGTACGCGCCCGACGCCCCGGTGACCGTCACGCTCGCCCGCGACGGCAGCGGCACCCGGGTCGAGGTGGTGAACGAGGCACCGACCCAGCCGGCCGGGGGTAGCGGCAGCGGGCAGGGGCTGATCGGGTTGGACGAACGGGTCCGGCTCGCCGGTGGGCGGTTGGACGCCGGTCCACGGCCGGGCGGTGGCTGGTCGGTGACCGCGGTGCTGCCCGACGACGGGCCGCCGAGCGGTGACGGTGGCCGGTCCGGCTTCGCATTGCGGGTCAGCAACCGGCTCAACCGGCGCCGGCAGTTGCAGACGGCCGCGCTACCGCTGGCCGTCGGGCTCGCGTTGGTCGCGGGGCTCGTTGTCGTACAACTGCTGACCGTGACCCGGACCGGGCTCCCGGAGGATCGGTACGACCGGTTACGGCTCGGTCAGTCCCGGGCGCAGGTCGAGCCGTGGCTGCCGCCGCGCGAGTTCGGCGAGGCGCCGAGGGTGGTCGCCGAGCCGCCGGCCGACGCGAACTGTGTCTACTACCAGGCCGGGACCGGGCTGCTGACCAGCGCCGACCACCTCTACCGGCTCTGCTTCGCCGACGGCCTGCTGGTTTCCAAGGACCGGCTGGAACGGGCGTAGCCGGATGAACCCGATCCGGGTGCTGCTCGCCGACGACGAGGCGATGGTCCGCGCCGGCGTCCGGGCGATCCTGGCCACCGACGACGGCATCGAGGTGGTCGCCGAGGCCGCGCACGGCCGCGAGGCGGTCGAACTGGTACGTGCCCACCGCCCGGACGTCGCGCTGCTGGACATCCGGATGCCGGAACTCGACGGCCTGGTGGCGGCCAAGGTGATCGGCTCGGTGGCGCCGAACACGAGCGTCATCATGCTCACCACCTTCGGTCTGGACGACTACATCGCCCGGGCGCTCGGTGGCGGGGCGGCCGGCTTCCTGCTCAAGGCGTCCGACCCGCGCGAGCTGATCACCGCCGTACGCGCCGTCGCCAGCGGGGCGGCGTACCTGTCGCCGGCCGTCGCCCGTCGGGTGATCGAGAGCTACCGCGACGCCGGCCTCGACCGGGCCGCCGACGCCAGGCGACGGGTCGGGGAGCTGACCGCGCGGGAGCGTGACGTGCTTGCCCTGGTCGGCGCCGGGCACACCAACGCCGAGATCGCCCGCGCTCTCTACCTCGTCGAAGGCACCGTGAAAGCCCACGTCAGCTCGATCCTGATCAAGCTCGACGCGCGCAACCGGGTCCAGGCCGCCATCCTCGCGTACGAGGCGGGCCTGACCTGAGCGACGGGCCCCGGCCGATCCAGCGGGATCGACCGGGGCCCGTCGGTTGGCGCCTGTCAGACCAGGTCGAACCGGTCGAGTTCCATGACCTTGGTCCAGGCTGCGACGAAGTCGGTGACAAACTTGTCGCGGCCGTCCTGGCTGGCGTAGACCTCGGCGAGGGCACGCAGCTGCGAGTTGGAGCCGAAGATGAGGTCGACCGCGGTGGCGGTCCACTTCACCTCGTCGGTGGCCAGGTCGCGGATCTCGTACAGGTGCTCGCCGGACTCCGACGCCTTCCACCGGGTGCCCGGGGAGAGCAGGTTGGCGAAGAAGTCGTTGGTCAGCACCCCGGGCCGGTCGGTGAGGACGCCGTGCGGGGCGCCGCCGGTGTTGGCCCCGAGGGCGCGCAGGCCGCCGACGAGGACGGTCATCTCCGGCGCGGTCAGGTTGAGCATGTACGCCCGGTCGACGAGCAGCACCTCCGGCTGGGTCTTCTCGCCGGGGCGCAGGTAGTTGCGGAACGCGTCGGCGCGCGGCTCCAGGACCCGGAACGAGTCGATGTCGGTCTGCTCCTGGGTGGCGTCGGTGCGACCGGCGCGGAACGGCACGGTCACCTCGACACCGGCGTCACGCGCCGCCTTCTCGACGGCGGCCGAACCGGCCAGCACGATCAGGTCGGCGAGCGAGATCTGCGCGCCGCCGGCCTCGTTGAACTCGCGCTGGATGCCTTCGAGGGTGTCCAGCACCGAGGCGAGCTGCTCGGGCTGGTTGACCTCCCAGCCGCGCTGCGGCTCGAGACGGAGCCGGGCGCCGTTGGCACCGCCGCGCTTGTCGGTGGAGCGGTAGCTCGCGGCGGAGGCCCAGGCGGTGGAGACCAGCTCGGCGGTGGTGAGACCGGACGCCAGGACCTTCGCCTTCAGGGTGGCGACGTCGGCGTCACCGACGAGCGCGCCGCCGACCGACGGCACCGGGTCCTGCCAGAGCTGGGGCTCGGCGACCCAGGGTCCGAGGAAGCGGCTGACCGGGCCCATGTCGCGGTGCAGCAGCTTGTACCAGGCCTTGGCGAAGGCCAACGCGAACTCGTCGGGGTTCTCCAGGAACCGGCGCGAGATCTTCTCGTACGCCGGGTCGAAGCGCAGCGACAGGTCGGTGGTGAGCATCGTCGGCTTGTACTTCTTCGACGGGTCGAAGGCGTCCGGGATGATCTCCTCGGCGTCCTTGGCGACCCACTGCTTGGCACCGCCGGGGCTCCTGGTGAGCTCCCACTCGTAGCCGAAGAGGATCTCGAAGAACCGGTTGCTCCACTGCGTCGGCCGGTCGGTCCAGGTCACCTCGAGGCCGCTGGTGATCGTGTCACCGCCCTTGCCGCTGCCGTGGGTGCTGAGCCAGCCGAGACCCTGCGCCTCGATCGGGGCGCCCTCGGGCTCCGCGCCCACGTGGGTGTCGGCGACGCCGGCACCGTGCGTCTTGCCGAAGGTGTGGCCACCGGCGATGAGGGCGACGGTCTCCTCGTCGTTCATCGCCATCCGGCCGAAGGTCTCGCGGATGAAGTGCGCCGCGGCCCGGAAGTCCGCGCTGCCGCGGGGACCCTCGGGGTTGACGTAGATGAGGCCCATCTCGGTCGCACCGACGCCCTCGGTCATCTCCGCCTCGGAGACGTAACGCTCGTCACCGAGCCAGGCGTCCTCCGGACCCCAGAAGATCTCCTCGGGCTCCCAGACGTCGACGCGGCCGAAGCCGAAGCCGAAGGTCTTGAACCCCATGGACTCCAGGGCCACGTTGCCGGCGAGCACGAGCAGGTCGGCCCAGGAGATCTTCTGGCCGTACTTCTGCTTGACCGGCCAGAGCAGCCGGCGCGCCTTGTCCAGGTTGGCGTTGTCCGGCCAGCTGTTGAGCGGCGCGAAACGCTGGGCGCCGTCGCCGGCCCCGCCACGACCGTCCTGGATGCGGTAGGTGCCGGCGGCGTGCCAGCTCAGTCGGATCATCAGGCCGCCGTAGTGGCCGAAGTCGGCGGGCCACCACTCCTGCGAGGTGGTGAGCACCCGCACGATGTCCTGCTTGAGGGCGTCGACGTCGAGCTTGCCGAACTCCTCGGCGTAGCTGAAGTCGGCGCCGAGCGGGTTGCCCTTGGACGAGTGGGCGTGCAACACCGAGAGGTCGAGCTGGTTGGGCCACCAGTCCCGATTGGTACGCGGGCGTCCGCCCGTCTTCGGGGTCGGCGAGTCGATCGCCGGGTTCTCGCTCTCGCTGCCCTGCGCGGTCACCGAGTCGTGCGCGACCGGGCAGCCGGCCGCTGCCTTCTGGTCCACGCCCTGCGCACTGGAGGGACCGTTGTTCTGGGTGTCGCTCATCTGCTTCCTTCCGAGCTTGCGGATCACTGGGGCGTGCGTTCGGTCGCGCAGTCGGGGCAGGTGCCCCAGTAGACGACCTCCGCCTCGTCGACCACGAAGCCGTGGTCGTCGGAGGCGGTGAGACAGGGGGCGTGGCCGACGGCGCAGTCGACGTCGGCGATCGCGCCGCAGGAGCGGCAGACCACGTGGTGGTGGTTGTCCGCGACGCGGGACTCGTAGCGGGCGGTGGCGCCGGCGGGCTGGATACGTCGCACCAGACCGGTGTCGGTCAGCGCCCGCAGTACGTCGTAGACCGCCTGGTGGGAGATGGTGGGGTGGTCCGCCCGCACGAGCGCGATCACCGTGTCGGTGTCGACATGGGGGTGGTCGTGCAGCGCCGCGAGCACCGCCAGTCGAGGCCGGGTCACGCGCAACGAGACCGCCCGCAACCGCGCCTCGAAGTCGGACATCACGCGATGAAGATAGCCCACTGATCTGGAACGAATCAAGTTTGGCTCCAGCCCAAATCCGTACATCTCAGCAGCGGGATGGGCGTTCCCCGGCCGGACCCGACGTCGGCCCGCCGTCGACGGGGCTGTGCGCTCGACCACATCCGGGGCGGCGTCCGGACAAACGAACTCCGGGGTCCGGTTAGCCTCTCCCCGCTAACCGAACCCCAGAGTCCGCTTGTGAGGGACGATGAAGGACACCTTTCCGATGAACCGTGCGCTCGCCGCCATGGGGCTGGGTACGCTCGCGTACGCCCTGGCCCAGACGACGGTCCTGCCAGCCCTGCCCGCCCTCGCGTCCGCCCTGCACAGCGAGCAACAGAGCGTCACCTGGGTGTTGACCTCCTACCTGATCGCCGCAGCCGTCCTCACGCCGGTCTTCAGCCGGCTCGGCGATCTCTTCGGACGGCGCCGAATGCTCGTGGTCGTCCTGACGGTGTTCGCGGTGGGATCAGTGATCAGCGCGGTCTCCGACAACCTGGGAGTGGTCCTGGCCGGTCGCGTACTCCAGGGTGCGGGCGGCGGAGTCATCCCGCTGGCCGTCGGAATCGCCCGGTCGGCGTTCCCCGCCGAGCGCCGCGCCCGGGCGATCGGCATGATCTCGGCGATCTTCGGCGTCGGCACCGGGCTCGGCCTCGTACTCGGCGGTCTGGTCGTGGACCACACCTCGTACACCTGGATCTTCTGGATCACCGCCGTTCTGGCCGCCGCGTCGGCCGCCGCCGTCGGCCTCGGCATGCCGGAGGCCGCGGGACAGCCACTCGGCGGGCGGGTGGACCTGGCCGGCACCGCGCTGCTCGGCATCGGCGTGACCCTCCCGCTGCTCGCGATCAGCCGGGCCGGCACCTGGGGGTGGCTCTCCGGTCGCACGATCGGCCTGATCGCCGTGGGGCTGGCGGTGCTGATCCTCTTCGGCCTGGTGGAACGGCGTCGGGCTCACCCACTGGTCGACCTGAAACTCCTGGTCCTGCCCTCGGTGCTCACCACGAACATCGCCACCTTCCTGGTTGGTTGCGGCATGTTCGGGGCGTTCGTGCTGGTGCCGCAGTTCGCCCAGGCGCCGACCAGCACCGGGTACGGCTTCGGCGCCGACGCCACTCGCGCCGGCCTGCTCCTGCTGCCCGGCAGCCTGGCCATGATGGCCGGCGGCCCGGTTTCCGCCGCCCTCTGGCACCGCTACGGTGGCCGTACCGCGCTCGCCGCCTCGGCCGGTGTGACGGCGCTCGGCTCGGTCCTGCTCGCCGTCGGGCACGGCAGCCAGTTGGCGATCCTGTGCTGGTCGCTCGTCGCCCTCCTCGGCGTCGGCGTGGCCCTGGCCGTGATACCCACGACCGTCGTCCACGCGGTGCCAGCCGCCCGCGCGGCGGAAGCGGCCGGGGTCAACGCCCTGGTCCGCTCCGTGGGTTCGTCGATCGGCACCCAGGTCATGGCCGGCATCCTGGCCGGCGGAGTGTCGGCCGGGAGCGGGTTGCCCGGCGCGTCCGCGTACTCCGCCGCGTTCCTGTTCTGCGCCGGTGGCGCCCTCGCGGCGGCGGTCGCCGCAGCGTTCATCCCCCGCGTCGCCGTGACCGCGCAACCCGTGACAGCCGGAAAGACGGCCTGACCATGGGCACGCCGGGTACGTCACCGCCCGCGTACCCGGCGTGGTCGGCGATCACCGTGGTGGGGCAAACTGGGATCGTGACCACCGATCTGCCCAGTTCGGGCGTTGCCGCGCCAGCCCGGCACAGCGACGCCCGCCGCAGCGACGCCCGGCGCAATCACGAACGCGTCATCGCCGCCGCCCGCGAGCTGTTCACCCAGCACGGCCTCGCGGTGACGATTCCGCAGGTGGCCGAGCGCGCCGGGGTCGGCAAGGCAACCGTGTACCGCAGTTACCCGGCAAAGCACGACCTCGTCCTGGCGGTCACCCGGGACGGGTTCCAGAGTCTCGAACGGCTCACCCAACTCGCCCTCGCGGGCGCGGACGCCTACCGCGAACTCTGCGCCTACGTCCCGGATCTGTTCGCCGCGCTGGCCGGCAACCGGGTGCTCGCCGACACCCTGTTCGGCGAGGAGAGCGAGCAGGCGACCCGGATCCTGGAGCAGATCGGGGAGCTGCTCGCCAAGGCACAGACCTCCGGACCGATCCGTCCGGACGTCGGCGACCGGGACGTACGCGTCGTGCTCTGTGGGACGGCGCGCCAGTTGATCGCACTGGACGAACGCGACCCGGCGGTCTGGCGCCGGTACGCGGACATGGTCGTCGACGCGTTCCACCCGGTGCGCTGAGACAGCTCCGGTCGGGGTGGCCGCGGACAGAACCCGCAATCAACCAGCGGACAAAAGGCCGGACTTTTTCTGTCCGTTGCACAACAGCAGCACCCCGTGGCACAGAAAGCCGACATGAGTCCGGGCTCACACTCGTACAATTTTTGTTCCCGACGGGTTTTTGACCGACGCTCGCCCGACATGCTCGCGGACGCCGCCTGTCTCGCTGGTCAGCGTAGGTGTGTCGGCGATCGTCGCGGGTGTCGGCAAGGAGCCTGACCGGGCGTCGGATCGACCGTTTTTCGGGCGCCGAATAACATGTCCACGTCGGACGGACCAGCGACGGCGCTGTCAGCTTTGCGAGTCGTTTCCGGGCCAGCGATTGCCCTACGGTGAACCGGCGTTACCGCAGCAGCCGAACCGCCGCTACCGATTAGGGAAACGCATCGTCATGCGCTTACTTGCCGTGCCCGTCAGGGTGGACGCCCTGTGGCTCGCCACCGACCGGACCGTCACCGGACCCACCACCGACTTCACCCGCCTGCCGTACGTCGACCCGGCCACCCGCCGGGACGTCGACTCCGGCGAACCCAACCTCAGCGACGCGGTCCTGCCCACGCCGTTCCAGCAGGACTGGCCGATGCGGGCCGGGGTGCACCTGCACTGGTCGTTGCCGGACGCGCTCACCAGGCTGACCCACGGCGTCGGGTCGGTGGTCGAACTGCCCCAGGTGCCGAACCGGTGGCTGGTGACCCGGACCGCACCGGGCGGCGCCCAGGACCGCTGGGTGGTGGAGAGCGACGCGCTCGGCGACATCGACCGGGGCGCGGTCACCTATCCGCTGCTGCCCGCCGATCCCCGGGGCACGACCGGTCGGCCGTACCGTCACCTCGGTCGTACGCTGCCGCTGTCGACCTGGCCGGGCACCGGGACCGACCGGGTCGCCGCGCTGACCGCGCTGGGCTACGGCGAGCCGACGTTCGCCGCGTTCTACCCGAACTCGTCGAGTGTCTTCGGGTTCCACGACGACGACTACGGCGCGGTGGCGCCGCCGGACGGGCTGCGCTACGACGTGGTCGGCTGGTACGCCGAGGCCGCCGACGACGAGCTGCCGGCGGTGTTGGCGGCGGCGAACGGCCGGAGCTGGGCGCAGACCGTCGCCGAGGAGTTGGACTGGTCGGTGCCGGAGGCGAGCGGGGGCGTACCGGCGCGGACGGTCTGCTTCGGCCGGCTGACCTTCACCGGCGGCACGAAGCGGGCGCCCGAAGCCGGCCCGGGGACCGACACCGAGAGCGGGGTCTGGGTGGCGAACACCGCCACCGAGGCGCTCGCCGCGCACCTCGGCACGGTGCTGCCCGGCGTGACCGAGACGGAGACCGAGGAGTTGCTGGAGGCGCTGACGGTCGCCGACGAGTTGGAGAGCGCCGTACTGGATCTGCCGACCCGGCTGGCCCAGGCCCGGCACGACGCGTCGTTCGCCACGGTCTCCTCCGGCGTGGCCTGGTCCGTTCGACGCCGCGACGACCCGCTCGACGGCGACGGCGACGGCACCGGGGTCGGTACCGGCGGGGTGCCGGTGACCGTGGAGCAGCGGCAGGCGCGGGAGCGGTTGTCCCTGCCGGCGAGCTTCGGCCCGTTGCTCGTCGCGCTGAACGAGGCGCAGTCGGCGTACGACGCGGCGGCGGCGGAGGTGACCGGCGCGCGGCGGCGGATCTTCGCCGACTGGCACCGGTACCTGGCGTGCGCGTACCCGCCGCCGGGCGGCCGGGCCGACTACCCGAACCCGGACCTGGTCGGCTGGTATCTGCGGCGACAGGTGACCGCGTTGTCGGCACGGCTGGCCGGGTTGGGCAGTTGGCCGCCGGTGGGCAGCGGCGACAGTCTGGCCCACCGGTTGCGGGCGGCCCAACAGGCGGCGCAGCGGGCGCTCGACGTGGTGAACACGGAGGCGGTCGCCACCGCGCGCAGCCGGTTCGAGCTGCAACAGGTTCCGGCGGCACCGTACCAGTTGCCGAACGAGCCGGTGGTGCTGCTGACCGGCGCGGCGGCGACACCGTCGGACCGGTACGGCCAGGACGGCGCCGACCAGCCGGACGGACGGTTGCCCTGCCTGCCGTTGGAGTCCGGGCTGGTCGAGGCCGACCTGCGGGATGCCGCCGGGATCGGTCGGCTCGCTGACGCGCTCGCCGGGTTGGCCACCAAACTGGCCACCGGGGACCCGGACCACCCGGGGCTGCGGTCGTGGACCGGGCAGCCCTGGCACCCGGTGATGCTGCACTGGGAGGTGGAGTTCTTCCCGGCCCGGGCGGGCAACAACCTCGACCCCTCCGGGCGGGACTTCGACCCGGCGTTTGTCACGACGAACTACACCCTGCCGTACGGGGACCGGGAGCTGCGGCCCCGGCCCGGCAGGGACGTGCTGGACACCGCGGCGAACGTCTACACCGGCAGCACCGTGCTGTCGGCCTCGGCCCGGCCGGTGCTCTCCACCCGGATCATGCGTTACCTGCTCGGCACACCGTTGGCCGGTGCGAACGCCGAACGGACCGCCGCCCGGTCGACCCCGTGGACGGTCGAGCAGTTGACCGACGACCCGGGGCCGTTGCTGGACTGGTGCGCGGCGCAGCGGGACGACCCTCGGCTGGGCACGCTCGCGGCGGCGTACCGGCATCTCGCCGAGCACGAGGAGAGCAACCTGGCGCAGAGCCTCGGTGGTTTCAACGACGCCCTGGTGATGCTGCGGATGGTCCGGCAGTTGCCGGTCACCGACCCGTTGGGCTTTCCCGGCGGTCAGGCGTTGGCCGAACTGGTGGAGCAGGCGGTGGCCGGTGAGGGTCGGTACGCGCCGGTGCCGTTGAGCGACTTCAACCCGGTCCGGGCGGGGGCGCTGCGGGTGCGGCGGCTGCGCGTCGTGGACAGCTTCGGCATCGGGTACGACGTGGACGTCGACCAGCCGAGAACCACCACCTGGTTGGACATGCCGAACCGGCCGACCTGGGTGGCGATGCCGCCCCGGCTGGCGGTGCCGGCGAGGGTGCGGCTGGAACTGCTCGACGCCCAGGCCACCGGGGAGACGCTCAGCGGCCTGCCGGAGTCGTCCCCGGTCTGCGGCTGGCTGCTGCCGGACCCGCTCGACGACGGCCTGCGGGTGTACGCGGCCGGCGGCGACTGGTTGGGCACGCTCTACCTGAACGCCGACCCGGCCGCCCCGGGGCAGGCGCTGTGGGAGTCGGCCCCGGACGGACCGGTCACCGACGTCGGGCTGATCCACGACGAGCGGCTGCGCACGGTGGTACGGCGACTGCGCGGGTTGGGCGCCGCCGGGCTGGCCGACTTCGTGTCCGGGCTGGACGAGTCGCTGGACGCGGTGGAGCCGGAGGATCCGGGGCAGCACCGGGCCCGGGCGGTGCTGGTCGGCCGGCCGGTGGCGGTGGTGCGGCTCACGCTCGACCTGGAGTCGCCCGGACTGCCCGCGATCCACCAGGACTGGAACATCTTCCGGCAGGACCTCGACCGCGACGTACGGGAGAGCAACGAGTACCCGTCGGTGCGGTTCCCGGTACGCCTGGGCGAGCGGGGCCGGCTCGGCGACGGCACCCTGGGCTACTGGCTGGAGCAGGCCGACGGCTCTCTCGGTGACCGTTACCACGACGTGGTCAGCCAGTCCGAAGAGGACTCCGAACCGCCGCTGGCGGTCGGGGTCGACCTGCCGGCGCTCACCCTGACCGTGCTGCTGGAGCCGGCCGGGGCGGTGCACGCCACCACCGGCGTACTGCCGACCGTGTCGACGCGGCTGGATCCGGCCCACCACCAGGAGGCGCTGGCCCGGTTGGAGACCGGTTTCCTCACCGCGCCGGTGCTGACCGGCGCCGACACCCTCGCCCTGGTCTCCCCGGCGGCGGACCCGGACCGGGTCTGGTCGTGGCGGGAACGCGACGGCGCCGACTGGGTCGAGGTCGCCGAGCCGCCGGAGCTCGCCGAGGCGTTCCCCACCGGCCTGACCGCCCGGGAGGGCTGGCTCACCCTGCGCCCGCGCCACTGATCTACCTACCCACGGCAAGGCAAGTCCCCCGTCGTACGTCCCTCGCACGAGAAAGCGATCCGATGCCACAGATCAATCTCACCCTGTCCCTGGAGCAGACGAACCTGGTGCTGGAGGCGCTCGGCCAGTTGCCGTACGCCCGGGTCTACGAGCTGGTCGAGACGATCGGCCGGCAGGCCAGCACGCAGGTGCAGAACCCGTCGGTCGAGGCCGAGCGCCCCGGCCTGTCCCCGGTGCGGTCGGCATGAGCCCGCAGCCGCTGCTGTTCTGGCAGCTCGACGACATCGCCCCGGGCAACGTCATCGTCGACTACGGCGTTGGGCAGTTCGACGGTCGGATCGAGGGCAATCCGACGGTCGCGCCGAACGACCAGTTCGGCGCGGTGGTGGTGCTCGACGGGGTGGGCGACGCGGTGGTCTCGCCCAGCTCACTACCGCCGTCCGCGACCTACACGCTCTCCGGCTGGTTCCGGGTGCCGAAGCCGGCCTCGGGCATGCAGACGCTGATGGGCCGGGGCAGCGCCATGCTGGCCGTGAACTTCCTGGGCAACATCATCACCGATACGCCGGGTCCCGCTTCCCTGAGGTACAACACCGCCGCCGGGGTGTTCACCTTCGACACCTGGCACCACCTGACGGTGACCCGGGGCAAGGAACGGCTGCGGATCTACCTGGACGGCGCGATGCTGCTGGAGAAGATGGTGCCGGCACCGCCGACGGTGCAGGGCAGCTTCGTGGTCGGGCGGCCGGCGGGCAACGCCAGCCAGTACCAGCCGATGTCGGTGGCCGCGGTACGCGTGTTCGACGTGCCGTTGAGCCCCGCCGAGGTCAGCGAGTTGATGGCGGTGGACGAGTCGCCGATCACCGCGTTCGTCCGTACCCACCCGCTCGACTTCGAGTTGGCCAACGTCGACCAACAGCCGGTGCTGTACATCGACGACGCGGCCACCAGTCAGACGCTGACCCTGCGGGTGGCCAACTCCGCGCGGCACGACATCACGCTCCGGCCGGTCAGCGGTCCGGTGTCGGCGGCGAGCCGGCACTTCACCCTGAACTGGCGGGCGGGCACTCTCGCCCCGGCGAGCGCGGTCGGGCTGGCGGCGGCCGGCTGGACCCTGGCGGCCAGCGACGACCGTACCGAGATGCACCTGCTCGGGCCGGCGAACACGGTGATTCCGGCGGGTAAGTCGATCGAGCTGCCGTTGACCGGGCTGCGCGCCGACGGCACCGACGGCACCCACGTGACCCGGGTGGAGCTTGCCTACCAGCGCCTCGGGTACGTCGGGGAGACCAGCGAGATCGTCGGCACCCGGCAGCAGTCGCTGGAGGTGGTGAACCACCGGGGCCGCCCGGACATCCCGCTGGACATCGCGTTCGTCGGCGGCAACCGGGTGCTCAGCGACGGGTCGGGGACCAGTTCGCTGAGGCTGCGGGTGGCCAACGTCTCGCGGGACGTACCGATCCCGTTGACCGGATCGGCGAAGGTCGGCAAGGAGCGCGCCTCGGCGCTGGTCCTCTCCTTCGACGTGCAGTTGGCCAACGAGACCCGGGACTGGGCCCTGACCACCTCCGGCCAGGTCGAGTCGATCGCGGTGGCACTGAGTGGCACCACCGGCGTCGCCTGGGATGTCGACGACCTGATCCGTAACGAGCGGGCGACGTGGACGCTGACCCCGCAGGCGGACACCGCGATCACCGCCGACGGTTGGCTGGAGCTGGGCATCGGGCCGATCTACGGGTTGGCCACGCCGGGGCACGCGCCGGTGGCACTGTCGTACCGCAACATCCCCGGCTTCCAGGACGGTTTTGTCAGCGTCGAGGTGGAACGGAGCCCGTTGCTGTTCGTCGGCGGCCAGGTGGGCATCGGCACCGGCAGCGCCCCGTTCAAGCTGACGGTGAAGTCGGGCACCGAGCATCTCCAGTTGCGGCGGGAGGACCAGTCCGGCGGCAACCAGGTGTACCTGGAGCTGTACCAGTCGGCGACGCCGGCCAACGTGGTGACGTACCCGAGCATCCGGTTCCACCACGCGAGCAAGTTCTGGCACCGGATGGAGTGCCGCCCCGAGGGGTTCATGTTCAAGTGGGGGCCGCCGACCAGCGACGATCTGAGCGACATCTTCGCCCGGCTCGGCGTCTTCACCTCGGTACGGGTGGACAAGGTGCTGGCCACCGGGGCCGAGGGGCACCTCCGGTTGGAGCGACCGGACCGGGCCCTCGGCAAGCAGGTGTACCTGGAGCTCTTCCAGCCGGAGACGCCGGCGGGGCAGGTGGTCTTCCCCAGCATCCGGTTCCACCACGCGCACAAGTTCTGGCACCGGATCGAAGGCCGCCCGGAGGGCTTCTTCTTCAGGGACGGCAACACCGCCACCGACGACCTGCGCGACATCTTCGCCGGGACCGCGACGCTCTCCCAGCTACGCCTCGGCTCGACCGTTCTCACCGAGGGCGAGCTGCGACGCCTGCTCGACCTGGGTCGCCGCTTCCCGTTCCCGTTCTGATCCGCCCCGCCGACGTCACCCGCCCGCGACCGATTCCACCCACCGCCTCCGGAGGAAGAGTCCGATGCCACCGAAACGCAAGATCAGCGAGGTCGAGGCCGCACCCAGCGATCGTGGCACGGCCAAGAAGAGAGCCACGCTCGTGCTCAACAACACCGCCAACGGGGTCATCGAGGACATCAACATGTTGACGGCCCGCCACAAGACGGCCTCGGCCGGTGGTATCGACCTTTCCGGGTACCCGGGCGACGGCAATTTCTACGCCCGCTGGGTCAAGATGGGTCAGGGCGACTGCATCGTGATGGCCACACCGGGTGGAAAGCTCATCCTCGTCGACTGTGGCTCCATCGGATCGGACGGTCTGGCGGACGGCACCTTGAAGCGATTCGCCCAGTACTGCCTCTACAGCAAGAGGTTCTTCGGCGGGACGGGGCCGGGCGGCACGACGAGGCAGCTCGACATCCTCGTTCTGACGCATCCGGACGACGACCACAACAACAAGTTGGCCGCCGTACTGACCCGGGACAAGGTGTCGCCGCGGGTCGACCGGGTCTACCACAGCGCAGACATGGGGGATTACCAGTTTTCGACCCAGAACTGGGTGCGGAATTCACAGCTCGACACCGGCCTCGAGTACATGGTCACCTTCAACGAGGAGGCCAAGGACGTCGGGGGTGCGGGCGACATCACGCTGGCCAAACGCAGCAACCAGGACAAAAAATACAGCAACGCGGACATCGCAAAGAAGAAACAGAAGGACGCGGACGAAGAGGTGAAGAAGGGTGACCTCTTCAACTACCTCGACGACAGGGGCCGACTCGTCATCCATCACGAGAAGAGCAGCTGCAAGATCAGCGTTTTGGCCAGTGGGGTCAAGAAACGGTACGTCGACGACCACGACACCGACGCTCTGAAAAATCGGGCCAGCATGGTGCTCCTCGTCGAGGTCTTCGGTAAGAGGCTGCTGCTCTGCGGGGACGCCACCAAATCGACTGAGATCTACCTGATGGAAAAGAGCGTCTACGCCGCCGAGAACAAGAAACATCTGGCGGGTGTCGACGTGATACACGTGGGGCATCACGGCAGCAACCTCACCTCGTCCTCGCCCGACTTCGTGAAACTCGTGAAACCCACGACCCAGGCGGTGGTCAGCGCCGGAAAGACCGGGAAGGCCCTCCACCACCTGCCGGACAGCGAGGTCGTGAACACGTACGCCAATCAGTTCGGCGCGAACACGGCCGACGAACATGAGGTCTGGTACTGGGTCGTCGGAAAGGACGAGATCGTCCAGACCAAGGCAAAGTTGACCGCTCCGGTCTACGTCACCGGCTCCATCACCTCCGAGCCGTGGGCCGAGTCGAAGCTCGACCTCGTCTGGAAGCCGGCATGACCAGGAACGAACTCGAGACGCTGCTGGCCGGCGTCGCCGCCGGCCGCCTGGATCTACCGGTCGACCAGCTTCCGCCACGCGTCGCGGCGTACCTGGGCAGGTTCCTGTCCACCGGTCGATTGACCCTTGCCGGTGCCTCCCGGTCCGACCGCGAGGGAGCGGTCGTCGTCACCGGGACCGGCGACGGAGCACCGTTCGGCACCATGGCGGTGACCGTACGCTTCACCCTGGACGGACAGACCGTCATAGCCGTGAGCGTCACCGCGACCGCCGGCCCGACCTGGTCACTCGCGGACGCCTTCCCGGTGCTGCGCGACGGTCTCCTCGGAGACCTGCGATTCGACGCGCCCACCCTGGTGCTCGACTCCGCCGGTCTCGACCCCGCCGGCACCGAACCGGCGCCCGAACCGGCGGACCTGCCGATGACGTTCCAGGGGTCGCTCCGGATCACCACCGAGATGGCCGCGATCGCGCTGCTCTTCCCCGGCCGGAGCCACCCCGTCACCGGCGAGATCACCATGGTCCGGCTCGCACCGGACACACTCGACGTGAAAACGCCGACGGTGCCGCTGGTCCTGCTCTACGGGGCCGAGGGTCACACCCTCGACCTCGGCCTGGTCACCATGACCGAACTGCGGTACGAGGTGATCGGCGAGCCTCGGCTGAACAGCTACACGGTCGACCAGGAGGTCGAGGCGTACCTGTTGATCACCGGCGCGCTGCCGGTGACGACCGGGCCGGCCGGCGACACCCGGACCAGACGGGTGCTGGTGGACGCCCGGGTCGGCCAGTGGGGCGCCCCGATCGGCCTCACCGCCGACTTCACCGGGCTCGGCCCGCTGGAACTGGCCGACATCGCGCGGATCGGCGGGATGTCGGACGTCCCCGTACCGTTCGGCATCGACGCGGGACCGGGCATCACGCTCGGCCCGGTCGCGTTGCACCTCACACCGGGCGCCTCGGCACCCATTGACTACCTGACCATGAAGGTCTACACCGAGGCCGACTGGACCATCGTCGACAACCTGCTCACCCTGGAGCAGATCGACCTGAACCTACGGATCGACACGCCGATCTCGAACCCGCGCATGGCGGTGCTGCTGAGCGGACTGGTGGGCATCGGGGAACACGGCGTGCTGGAGCTCGCGGCCAACCCGGCCACCCGCACGCTCGGCGGATCGCTGCGCGACGGCGACCCGCCACTGCGGATCCGCGAGGTGTACCAGCACTTCACCCACTCGGACCCGGCGCACCTGCCGGACCTGGGCGTGGTGAAGTTCCACACCACCGCCCAGATGCCGACCGACAGCCAGGGAACCACGTTCGACGGCGAGGTCATACTTTCCGGGGACTGGCCGATCACCGACGGGATCGACCTGGTGGACGTCATCTTCGACCTGCGCCGGACGCCGCAGGAGACGACCTTCCGGGCCCTGGCCACCCTCGCCATCCACACGGTCACGCTCGCCGTACGGGCGGCGTACGACTCCGACCCGCAGCGGCAGTGGGAGTTCTCCGGCGAGACCGGCACCGGCCAGCGCATCCCGATCGGCGGACTCGTCGACGACCTCGCCCGGCGGTACACCGATCTCACCCTGCCGGCGCCGCTGGCCGAACTGACCGTGGAGAACCTCGGTGTCGACATCTCCACCGGCGCCAAGCGGCTCTTTGTCACCGGCGAGGCCCGGTTCCCGGTCGACGGGACCGACGTGGCGATCACGGTCACCGTCGACACCGCGCAGCGCTCGTTCGACGGGGCGATCGAACTCGCCGTACCGGTCGAGGACGGCGTTTTCCACCCTCGGCTCGACCTGCACCTGGCCGGCGATCCGACCGCCCGCCGGCTGGCCGCGTCGTACGCGCACGCCGACACCGACCCGGTGCCGGAGATGCGCGCGCTCGTCGGTGCCGTCTCCCCGACCGCCGCCGGTTACGTCCCGCACGGGATCGTCGTCGATCCGCGTCACCTGCTCTTCGCCCTGACCGAACCGGCAGGCGGGGCCGGGACGGCGTACGTCTTCGGGGTGGACCTCAAGCTCACGGTCGACCTGGCCCGGTTGCCGGTGGTCGGCGAGCACCTGGCCGGCGACACCACGATCGGCCTGGACCTGCTGCGGATCCTCGCGGCCACGAGCGCCCTGGCCGCCGCCGACGTCACCGCCCTCAACGCGCTGCTCCCGGCGGCGGTGCCCGCGCTGCCGGCCGCCGGGCTGCCCGCCGGGTTCACCGTCGACGGCACCCTGCGGCTGGGGCCGCTCGACCAGCCGGTGACGCTGCCGGTGAGCGGCGTGAACGGGACCACCAGCCCGCCGGCCGGGCCGGTGCCGATCCCGCCGGCCCAGAGCACGACCTCGGACAACGCGGCCTGGCTCCCGGTGCAGCGCGCGTTCGGCCCGGTCCGGGTCGCCCGGGTCGGGTTGGCGTTCCGCCAGGACGGCGGCCAGGATCCGCGCCTCGCGCTGCTGCTCGACGCGTCGGTCGGGGTCGGCGGGCTCACCCTGTCGTTGCAGGGGCTCCAGGTCGGGGTGTCGCTCACCGACCCGTTGTCGGTGCCGTCGTTCGACCTGGCGGGGTTGGGGCTGTCGTACACCGAGGGACCGGTGAGCATCACCGGGGCGTTCCTCAGGAACGAGATCGTGTACGAGGGGGTCAGCTACCCCGCGTACGGTGGCACGGCGCAGCTTCGTAACGGAGAGCTGTCGCTGGCCGCGCTCGGATCGTACGCGCAACTGCCGGCGGGACCGTCGGTCTTCGTCTACGCCTGGTTGGACTATCCGATCGGCGGGCCGCCGTTCTTCCACGTACGGGGCATCGCGGCCGGTTTCGGTTACAACCGGCGCCTGGTGCTCCCGCCGGTCGACGACGTCGCGTCGTTCCCGCTGGTCGCCGAGGCGACCGGGACCAGCCCGAAGGGGACCAGTCTCGGCGACGAGTTGCGCACCCTGGCCAGGTGGCTGCCGCCGTCGGTCGGCGACATCCTGCTCACCGCCGGGGTGCACTTCACCTCGTTCGAGATGGTCGACTCGTTCGTGCTGGTCGCGGCGACGTTCGGGCACCGGTTCGAGTTGGACGTGCTCGGGTTGTCGACGCTGACGCTGCCGGCCCGGGAGCCGGGCGGCCCGGCGATCACCCCGATCGCCGAGGTGCAGTTGGCACTGCGGGCCAGTTTCGTGCCCGAGGACGGTTACCTGACCGTGCTGGCTCAGCTCACCCGTGACTCCTTCCTGCTGTCGCGGGCCTGCCACCTGACCGGCGGGATCGCCTTCTCGACCTGGTTCTCGGGCGGGCACAGCGGGGACTTCGTGCTCACCGCCGGCGGCTACCACCCGCACTTCCCGGTGCCGGCGCACTACCCGACCGTGCCCCGGCTCGGGTTCAACTGGCAGGTGTCGTCGGAGTTCAGTATGTCCGGGTCGGCGTACTACGCGCTCACCCCGGGCGCCCTGATGGCCGGCGGTGGGCTCAGCGCGGTCTACCAGGACGGGTCGCTGCGCGCCTGGTTCGACGCGGCGATGGACTTCCTGATTTCCTGGCAGCCGTACCACTACGAGGCGTCGCTGCACGTCAGCGTCGGCGCGTCGTACACGTACCACTTCCTCGGCACGCACACCATCAGCGTGCACGTCGGCACCGACGTCGACCTGTGGGGACCGGACTTCGGTGGCACCGCGAAGATCGACCTGTCGATCACCTCGATCCGGATCTCGTTCGGTGCCGGGCGGGGCGGCGGTCCGAAGGCGCTCTCCTGGTCCAGTTTCCGGTCGGCCCTGCTGCCGGCCGGCAACGAGATGCTGAGTGTCACCCTGCGCGGTGACAGCCACCGGGCGGCGGCGGACGCGGCCGGCGACGACCTGGGCCTGGTCGATCCGACCACCCTGGTCCTGAGCACCGACAGCACCATCCCGGCCAGCGTCGCCAAGCGCGGCGTCGACAGCGCCGAACGCTCGCTGGACACCGGCTCGGCCACCACCCGGTTCGGGGTCGCGCCGATGGGGGTGGCGGTCGGCAACGCGGCGGCGACCCACCGAATCCAGATCACCCGCGACGGTGTGGCGGTGGAGGACCGGTTCGACTACCAGCCGGCGGTCAAGAGCATGCCGGCGGCGCTCTGGGGCGGACGGCTCACCCCGTCGGCGACCGACCCGGCGCTGCTGCCGAACCTGCTCACCGGGTACACCGTCACCGCCCGCCCGACCTCGGCACCCGCGCCGGCCTGGGTGGACCGGGCCGCGTTGCAGGCCGACACCGCGTTGTTCCAGGTCGCCGACGCGATCGCGCTCCAGACCCCGGCGACGGTGGCCGACAGCACCGGCAACGCCGCAGAACGGGCAAAGCTCATCGTCGGCAGTGTCCGGGCACCGGCGGTGGCCACCGCCCGGGCCGGGGTGCTGGCGGCGCTGCTGCCCGACGCCTCGGTCGACCTGACCAGTTTCGACACCAGCCAGTTCCACGAGATCCCCCGGGTGGCCGCAAATGCCTGACAGCACCGTCACGTTCGCCGCGCACCGCCGGCCGTCGCTCGCCGCCGGCGACTACACGATCACCGTGTCCCACCAGGTCACCGCAGGCGGTACGACCGACTCGTTCAGCACCGTGCGCAAGTTCAGCGTGGGCGGCGACCGGTTCGCGCTACCGCCGAACGCGATCCGCTCGGTCTTCCCACCGGAGGGCAGCCTCGGCGACCACGCCAACGTGCTGCCGCACGTGGTGCTGGACCGGCCGTCGCTGCCCTGGGAACGTGACCCGGGCGGGGGCGGCGACAACCAGCCGCCGTGGCTGGCGCTGCTCCTGTTCGACGAGGGCGAGCAGCCGCAGCCGCGAACCACCACGCTGGGGGCACTGGCCGGGGAGGGCACGGTGCCGGCCGCCGCGACGAGCCGGGAGAAGCACGACTCGGCCGACGACCCGGTGACCGTCATCGACGTACCGACGGACCTGCTCACCGACCTGGTCCCGCCGTACCCGCAGTTGCGGCTGCTGGCGCACGTACGCGGTGGCACCGGGCCGACGGCGGACCCGGACGCGGCCGTGGTGGTCGGCAGCCGGCTGCCGGCCGCCGGTACCACCAGCACCGTCCACCTGGTCTCGTTGGAGCAGCGGTTCACCGTCGACGGCAGCGGCAATTCGCACCTGGACCTGCCACACCCGGGGCGGGGTGCGACCACGGTCGCCACCGTGCCGGTGATCAGCCTGGCGAGTTGGCGGTTCGCCTGCGTCAGCGCCGACCACTCCTTCCCGGCGCTGGTGCGTGACCTCGCCGCCGACGACGGGGAGTTGCGGCTGCCCGGGGTCGGCCAGCCGACCACCGACCGCTACCTGGGGCGGGGGCTGGTGCCGTTGCGGCACCGGCTGCGCCAGGGTGGCCGCAGCATCGGCTGGTACCGGGGGCCGCTGACCGTCGGGGCGGTGGACGGCGGCCCGGTCGAACCGGTCCGCACCGCCGACGCACTGCTGCGGCTGCACCCGGACGTCGGCATGTTCGACGTCAGCTACGCCGCCGCGTGGCAGCTCGGCCGGCTGCTGGCGCTACGCAGCACCGACATCAGCAGCAGCCTTTTCACCTGGCGCCGACGGCGGGACGCGGACGCCAAGCAGACCGTGTCCGAGGGCTACCCGCTGGCGGTGCCAACCGTCGACACCACGATGCCGGAGGGGCTGCTCGGCTGGCTGCGCGGCCTGGCCCGGCTGGAGGGGGTGCCGTTCGGCTACCTGCTGCCCGACGAGCGGCTGCTGCCGGTGGAGAGCGTCCGGTTCGTCGGCCTGGACCAGCGCTGGGTGCGCCACCTGCTCGACGGGGCGACCAGCATCGGTCGGCTCGGGCCGGCGGACGCGCGACGGGACGCGGCGGACCCGCTGCCGCTGGAGTTCCCCACGGTGACCGGGGCGCTGATCCGCTCGGCGGTGGTTCCGGGTTATCCGGGACTGCTGGTCGACGGGTACGCCGACGCGGCCGGCACCCAGCCGTTGGCACCGTGGCGTACCGCCCGGCTCGCGCCGGACATCCTGCTCTGCCTGTTCAGCGGTGACCTGCCACTCGGGCGCCTGGACCTGCACCAGCCGCCGGAGGGGCAGCACCTGGCGGTCGAACGACTGGGCGACAGCACGTTCGGCAAGACGTTGCGGGCTCCGGGTGGCACCACCGGCACCCCGGCCTCGGTCGGGCCGATGCCACTGGGCGACCGGCGGACCGTACCGCTGACGGCGTTGGGTACGGCGATCGCCGGGGCACTCGGGCTCGCCCCGGCCGACCTCGACTCGGGTGATCTCGCGCTGCAACTCACCGAGACCGCCGAGCGGGTCACGTTCCTGCGGGGTTGACCGAGTCGGGGGTCCGGGGCGAGCGCCGCCCCGGACCCGCTGCCGGCCGGTGGTCGGCCGTGACGTCGGCCCGCACTCCCGCCGGGTCGGTCCGTCGTTTGTCGACGCTACGGTGAGTGCGTTTTGGTGGCCGACCGGGTGGCCGGGCAGGTCTGCCCGGCCCGAACGGGCGGTGCGGGCCGGCGACGGTCAGGGGGCGGAGCGCCAGGCGGCGAGGACACGGTCGATGTCGGCCCGGATCCGCTCCCGGGCCTCGGCGCGCGGGACACCGGCCATCAGCAGCCGGTCGTACTCGGTGTCCTCGTGGCGGACGGAGGCGATCACCGCACGGGTCATCGCGTCCTCGTCCACGGCACGGCCGGCGGCGGAACGCCCGACCCGGCCGCTGCCCCGCAGACCGGTGTGCCCGGCGATCGCCTCGGCCCGGTGCCCCGGACATCCCGGAAAGAGCCGAAGGATCTCCTCGGCCATCCGAGCCATCAGGGCCACGTCCTGGTCGGCCCGGCGTTCCCGGTCGCGCTCACGGCGGCGCGCCCGCGCGGCCTCGTCCCCCAGGCACTGCCGCTCGGCGCTGTCCAGCCCCGCCGGCTCCACCAACAGCCCGAGCCGGTCGTACCGCTTTCGGGTCCGGTTGAAGCGCAGCACCACGGCGGAGAGGGTGCTGGCCTTCTTCGCCCGCCGGGTCATCGCGGCGTCGCCGGCCGGCAGGAAGACCAGGTGGTCCAGGTCGGTGCAGGTCAGACAGAGGGTCTGCCCGTCCTCGGTGACGAGCAGTTCGCCGGTGTCGCCGCACTCGGCACAGGTCCACTCGGTGACCGCCGAGAACACCACCAGGTCGGGCGGTGCGCTCTGCCGCTGGACGAGTCGTTCCCGGGCGGTCTCGGAGAGCGCGGCGGAGGTCCAGTGCGTCCGGTACGTTCGCTCGATCTCCGGGTCGTCGGCGGCGGTGAAGCGCAGCCGACGCCGGTCCCGGGTCGCGCCGAGGTACTCGACCTCGCCGGGCTGTAGTCCTTCGCCGCGGGCCCAGCGGGCGAGAATCTCCAGCGCCTCCAGCAGCCGTGCCGGGGGTACGGCCGCACCCTGCTCCAACTCCGGGACACGGCCCTGGCGCCACCGGTCGACCAGGTCACCGGGAAGCCAGCCGAGCGCGCCGAGCAGGGCGACCGGTGCGACGTACCGGTGGCGGGTCAGGGCGGCCTGGGCGGCGGCCACGACGCGCCGCTCCAGCTTGGTGCCCGTCGGCGATCCGGTGGGCGGGTGCGGGGCAGTGGACATGCCGAACGAGGATAGTCAGCCGTCGGATCCGACGTGGGATGTGCCCCGTGGGGTCGCGGGGCGGCGGGATTCGTCCGCTGCCCCGCGACCCCACCGGTGCGAGTTTGTCGCGCGCTACTGGAGGCCCGAGCGGACCGACGTGATGCGCTGGGTGTTGAAGCCGAGCCAGTGCATCCGGCCCCGGTAGCGGGCGTGCTCGATCTTCATGCAACGGTCCATGACCACCGTCATGCCGCCGTCCTCGGCGATCCGCGCACCTTCGGCGTTGACCACGCCGAACTGGCACCAGAGGGTGCCGGCCTGGATGCTGACAGCTTCCTGGGCAATGCCCGGCAGCGCGTTCGGCGCGCGGAAGACGTTGACGATGTCCACCGGAACCGGTACGTCGAGCAGGCTCGGGTAGCTGGTCTCGCCGAGGATCGTCTTCTCCCGGGGGTTCACCGGGATGACCTGGTAGCCGTGTCGTTTGAGGTAGTAGCCGACAAAGTAGCTGGCGCGCAGCTCGTTGTTCGACAGACCGACGACCGCGATGGTCCGCCCGGTGTGCAGCACCCGCTGGATCGTCGACGGGTCCTGGTACTGGCCGAGTTCGTCAGGGCTCATGCTGGCGTTACCTCTCCCCCACCGTGGCGGCGACCTTGGCGAACCCCTGTTCGAGGTCCCAGATCAGGTCTTCGACGGATTCGGTGCCGACGGAGAGGCGTACCGTCCCCGGTGCGACCCCGGCGGCGCGCAGTTCGTCGTCGCTGAGCTGGCGGTGGGTCGTGCTGGCGGGGTGGATGATCAGGCTCTTCGCGTCGCCGACGTTGGCCAGGTGGGACCAGAGGGTCACGCCACGGATGAGGTCCTGGCCGCCGGCCCGACCGCCGGCGCACTCGAACGAGAACACCGCTCCCGCCCCGCCGGGCAGGTACTTCTCCACCAACGGCCGGTACCTGCCGGTCGGCAGGTCGGGGTAGGTCACGTTGGTCGCCAGCTCGTGCGACTCGAGGAACGCCGCGACCGCGCGGGCGTTGTCGACGTGGCGCCGCATCCGCAGCGACAGCGTTTCGAGCCCCTGGAGGAACAGGAACGCGTTGAACGGCGAGAGTGCCCCGCCGAGGTCGCGCAGCGTCTCGGCCCGCAGCTTCATCAAGTAGCCGTACGAGCCGAACGTCTCGTGGAACTGCAGGCCGTGGTAGGCGGGAGACGGGTCCGCGACCACCGGGAAGCGGCCGTTGGACCAGTTGAAGGTGCCCGCCTCGACAACCACGCCGCCGATGCTGGTGCCGTGGCCGCCGATGAACTTGGTGGCCGAGTGGACGACGATGTCGGCGCCCCACTCGATCGGGCGGCACAGGTACGGTGTCGCGAACGTGTTGTCGACGACCAACGGCAGGTCGTGCTCGTGGGCGATCGCGGCCACGGTCTCGATGTCGAGTACGTTCCCGGAGGGGTTGCCGATCGTCTCGCCGAAGAACGCCTTTGTGTTCGGGCGGACCGCCTGCCGCCAGGCGTCCGGGTCGTCGGGGTCGACCCAGCTCAGCTCGACGCTCATCTTGCGCAGCAGGTGCTTGAGCTGGTTGACCGTACCGCCGTAGAGGGCGGTGGAGGACACGACGTGGTCACCCGGTTCCAGCAGGGTGAACAGCGCGGCGGCCTGGGCGGCGATGCCGCTGGCGAACGCCACCGCACCCGTTCCGCCCTCGAGGTTGGCCATCCGCTCCTCGAACACCGCCACGGTCGGGTTCATGATCCGCGAGTACGTGTTGCCGTACTCCTGGAGGTTGAAGTACGCCGCCGCCGATTCCGGGTCCTCGAACACGTAGCTGGTCGTCTGGAAGATCGGCACCGCGCGGGCGCCCGTGTTCGGGTCGGGTCGTTGCCCGGCGTGCAACTGCCGGGTCTCGAATCCGAAATCGCGGGCTTGCTCGGCCCTGGGGGGCTGGTCGGTCACGAAGGCCTCTTTCCTCGGCGTCAGCCGGCAGCCCGGCCGTCGGCCAGGAAGTGACGGATGATGGGCGTCTGACGCGCTTCCTCGAGCAGGAAGCAGTCGTGGCCGTACGGCGCGTCGATCAGGTGCGACTCGACCGGCTTGCCGAGGCTGCGCAGCGCCTGCTCGATCTCCTGGGACGCCGACGGCGGGTAGAGCCAGTCGGAGCTGAACGCGATCAGCAGCGTCCGCGCCGAGACGCCTTCGAGGGCCCGGGCGAGTGATCCGCCGCCGTGCTGCCGTGCGAGGTCGAAGTAGGTGAGCGCACGGGACAGGTAGAGGTAGGTGTTCGCGTCGAACCGCCGGACGAACGAGTCGGCCTGGTGGCGGAGGTAGCTCTCGACCTCGAACTCGGGCTCGGTGATGGTGTAGCGGATGTCGTCGGCGAACTGCAGTCGCCGGCCGAACTTGTCGTCGAGTGCCGGTCCGGACAGGTAGGTGACGTGACCGACCATCCGCCCCACTCCGGTGCCGCCGTCGGGCGCGCGGCCGGTGCCGTAGTAGTGGCCGCGCTGCCAGGCGGGGTCGCGCATGATCGCGTCTCGTGCGATGGCGTTCCAGGCCAGGCCCTGCGGGTGGAGGGCGTGCGTGCTGGCGATCGCCACGACGGCGTCGACCTGGTCGGGGTACAGGACCGCCCATTCGAGGGCCTGCATGCCGCCGAGTGATCCGCCGGCCACCGCGGCGAGCCGTTCGATGCCGAGGGCGTCCAGGAGCGCGCGCTGGGTCCGGACCATGTCCGCGACGGTGACGACGGGGAAGTCCGCCCCGTACGGCTTGCCGGTCGCCGGGTTGGTCGACGACGGCCCGGTGGTGCCGCGACAGCCGCCGAGCAGGTTGGTGGCGATGACGTAGTAGTGGTCGGTGTCGAACGCCTTGCCGGGGCCGATCATCCCGTCCCACCAGCCGAGTCCTCGTCCGGCCGAGCCGTCGCGGTCGGTCGCCGCGAATCCGTCGCGGGTGCTGACCTCGGGCGGTGTGGCCGACAGCCCGGCCGCGTGGGCGTCACCGCTGAGTGCGTGGCAGACCAGGATGACGTTGTCCCGCTCGGGTGAGAGGACGCCGTAGGTCTCGTACGCCACCCGGATCGGGCCGAGTTCCCGTCCGGAGTCGAGTTTGAGCGGGTCGGGCAGGTCGAGGTAACGCGTCTCGACCATGCCGATCGAGGCGGTCTGGGCTGGCAGCACGAACGTGATCATAGCCAATCACCTCCCCCCGGTGCTATTGTCTACCACCTTAATAGGTAATTCCGCGAGCTGGATGGAAGGCGGGACCCGCGGCATGACGACTGTCGACAACGGCGTGAACGTCCAGGCACTGCTCGACGCACGAGAGGCGCTCAAGGGCGCGCCCGAGGCCGCCCAGTTCACCTGGCGGGCCTCCTCGACCTGGCAGAACGGTGTGCACAGCACCACAACGGTGCAAAACTTCTTCGGCCTCGGGCAGGAGCAGGCACACAAGTCCGAGACGGTGTTCGACGCCGACCACCCCGAGGTCTTCGCGGCGCAGGACAACGGGATCACCCCGATCGAGTACCTCCTCGTCGGCCTGGCAAGCTGCCTGACGGCGGGCGTGGCGTCGGTCGCCCAGAACCGGGGCATCCAGTTGCGCTCGGTCCGGGCGACCGTCGAGGGTCAGCACGACATCCGTGGGATCCTCGGCGTCGACAGCGACGTCCGCAACGGCTTCAACGACGTCAAGGTGACCTTCGCCATCGACGCGGACGCGTCGGAACAGGAGATCGCGGCGCTGGTGGCCCAGTCCCAGAAACGCTCTGCCGTCTTCGACGCCCTCACCAACCCGACGAACGTCACCGTCGAGGTCGCCTGAGGGGGATCGCGCCATCGAGCACACCACCGCGGTCGTCATCGGGGCGGGGCACGCGGGTCTCGCCGCGAGTCACTTCCTCACCGAGCGGTCGATCGATCACCTCGTGCTCGAACGCGGCGAGGTGGCCAACTCCTGGCGGTCCGAACGCTGGGAGTCGCTGCGACTGCTCACCCCGAACCGGCAGAGCCGCCTTCCGGGTCACCGCTACCAGGGGCCGGACCCCGACGGCTACATGACCAACGGCGAGGTGGTCGAGTTCATCGAGCGCTTCGCCGCGCTCACCCGCGCCCCGGTCCGGGCCGGCACGAACGTCACGTCGGTGCGGCGGACCGACGACGGCTACCACGTCGCCACGAGCCGTGGTGAGATCCGCTGCCGGTCGGTGGTCATCGCGAGCGGCGCGTGCAACCAGCCGGTGGTGCCGCCGTTGCGCGACGCCGTTCCGGCCCACGTCGAGCAGGTGACCCCGTTCGGCTACCACAGTCCGGGCAAACTCCCCGACGGCGGCGTCCTCGTGGTCGGAGCGTCGGCGACCGGCGTACAACTCGCCGACGAGCTGAGGCGATCGGGGCGACCGGTGATCCTCTCGGTCGGTGAACACGTACGGTTGCCGCGCACCTACCGTGGACGGGACGTACTGGGTTGGATGGACGCCTCCGGCGTCTGGGACCAACGGTACGACAACATCGACGACCTCGTACGGGCACGACGCCTACCCTCGCCGCAACTGGTCGGGACACCCGAGCGGCGTACCCTCGATCTCAACGCGCTGGCCACGGCGGGTGTCGAACTGGTGGGCCGGTGGTCGGCCCTGCGCGACGGCCACGCGCTGTTCTCCGGGGGCCTGCGCAACGTGTTCTCGCTGGCGGACCTGAAGCTGGAACGGCTGCTGGAGACGTTCGACGAGTGGGCGCGGACGAACGGGCACGACGACGAGTTCGGCCCGCCCGAGCGGTTCGTCCCCACCCGCCCTCCCGAATCGCCACGGTTGCGGCTCGACCTGCGAGGTGGCGAGATCCGGACGATCGTGTGGGCGACCGGCTTCCGGCCCGACTACCGCTGGCTCGACGTGCCCGTGGTCGACGGGAAGGGCCGGCTGCGTCACGACGGGGGCACGGTCGACAGCCCCGGCATGTACGCCCTCGGGCTTCCGGTGCTGCGCAGACGCAAGTCCACCTTCATCCACGGCATCGAGGACGACGCCCGCGAGGTGATCGCCACCCTCTCCCGCCACCTGGCCACGCGCCGCTGAGCGCGACGACCGGCGGGCGATCCTGGTCAGCCAAGATCGGCGAGCGCGCGCCGCCAGATCGCCCGCCGGTCGGCCTGGCGCCGGGGGTCCGCGATCGGCGCCGCCGAGAGGAGGCGCTGGGTGTAGGGATGTCGCGGGGCGTGCAGTACCTCCGAGGCCGGGCCCTGCTCCACGATCCGCCCTTGGTGCATGACGGCCACCCGGTGAGCCAGTTGCCGCACCACGGCGAGGTCGTGGCTGATGAACAGACAGGCGAAGCCGAACCGGCTCTGTAGCGACCGGAACAGTTCGAGGATGCGGGCCTGCACCGACACGTCGAGGGCACTGGTCGGTTCGTCCGCGATCAGCAGCGCCGGTTCGAGGGCGATGGCGCGGGCGATCGCCACCCGCTGGCGTTGACCGCCGGACATCTCATGCGGGTAACGGTCACGAAACCCCGGCGCCAACTGGACCGCTTCGAGGAGGTCGTCCACCCGCTCGCGCACCGCCGCCGGGTCGAGGTCGCGGTGCAGCAGGAGCGGCTCGGCGATACTCTCCGCGACGGTGCGTCGCGGGTTCAGCGAGGATGCCGGATCCTGGAAGACGATGCCTGTCTCGGACCGTACGCGGCGCAGCGGCCGGGCGTTGCGCCACGGACGGCGGGCAAGGTCGCCGACGTCCGTACCGTCGACCAGCACCGTGCCGGCCGCCACCGGGACCAGACCGGCGAGCACCCGCCCGATGGTCGACTTGCCGGAACCGGACTCCCCGACCAGACCCAGGACCTCCGCGCGGTCGACGCACAGGGACACCCGGTCCACCGCACGCACCCGTACGCCGTGGCGCCCCGGATACTCCACCACGACGTCGGACAACCGCACCGCGCCCGGCCCCGCCCCGGTGTCGTCGTCCCTGGACGCCCGCCCCGGCTCGACGGCGATGACGTCGGCCACCCCCGGTGAGTCGGTCGTGGGGTCCGGCAGCCGCAGTTCGGCCAGCTCGGGCACCGCCCGCAGCAGGGCCCGGGTGTACGGGTGTGCCGGCGCGGCGAACAGCCGCGACACCCGCGCCCGCTCGACCACCCGGCCTCGGTCGAGCACCACGGCGTCGTCGGCGAGGTCGGCCACCACACCCATGTCGTGGGTGATCAGCAGGATCGACATGGCGAGCCGGTCGCGCAGGTCCCGGAGCAGTTCGAGGATGCCCGCCTGGACGGTCACGTCGAGGGCGGTGGTCGGCTCGTCGGCGATCAGCAGCATCGGGTCGGAGCTGATCGCCATGGCGATCATCGCCCGCTGCAACTGCCCGCCGGAGAGTTCGTGCGGGTAGGAACGCGCCACCCGTACCGGGGCGTCCAGTCCGACGAGTTCGAGCAGTCGCCGTACCCGGTCGCGGAGCGCCGCGCGGCCAAGTGGGCGGTGGGCGCGGATCGCCTCGCCGATCTGGTCACCGATGGTGAAGACCGGGTTCAGCGCGGTCATCGGCTCCTGGAAGATGGTGCCGATCCGGCCGCCGCGTAGTTCGCGTAGCCGGCTCGGACCGGCACCCACGAGTTGCTCGCCGTCGAGCCGGATGCTGCCGCTGACCTTCGCGTTGGCGGGCAGCAGTCCCAGGGTGGACATGGCGGTGACGCTCTTGCCCGAGCCGGATTCGCCGACAAGGGCCAGGACGTGCCCGCGACGCAACTCGAAAGTCACGCCGCGGGTCGCCTCGTGCACCACACCGTCCACGTCGAACGAGATGGCGAGGTCTTCCACCGCCAGCAGCGGCGACACGACGGGTACGGTCATCCCTGCTTCAGCGATACCTTCAGGTAGTTCGGGTACGCGGGAAACGCCGCGACGAAGAAGTTCTGCACGCTCGAACCGTGCAGGAACGAGTTCTTCGTGTAGATCAGCGGTACGACGGGGGCGTCGCCCAGGATCCGCTTGTCCGCCTGCGCCCAGAGTGCCTGTGCCTTGGTCGGGTCGGTCTCGGTGGTGGCCTGGTCGATCAGCGTGTCCACCTCGGGTTGCGAGTAGCGGGAGATGTTGTAGCCTCCGCCGCCGATCTCGGTGCTGGCGAACAGCGGTTGGATGTTGCCGTTCGCACTGGGGAAGTCCGGCTGCCAACTGCTGATCGTCAGGTCGAAGTCGCCCTTGTCTCCGGTGATCTCGTCGACCACCGTGGTCGCGTCCGCCGGCTTGATGGTCACCGTGATCCCGACCCGTTGCAGTCCCTGCTGGATCGCCTGTGCCTGGGCCAGGCTCACCTGGTCGTTCTTGGACAGCAGGACGAGCGCCAGGCTGGTCTGGCCGGCTTCGGTCAGCAACTGCCTGGCCTTGGCCACGTCACCCGACGGGTCGGCCGGGTAGAGGTCGTACTCGACCCGGCCGGCGATGCCCGGCGTGATCAGTGTGCTGGCCAGGTCCCCGCCGGTGGCGCCGCCCGCGGCGACCTGGAACGCCTTCTTGTCCACGGCGTATCCGATGGCCTGGCGCACCTTGACGTCCTTCAGCGGACCCCGCTGGTTGTTGATCGCCAGGTAGGCGAGGGCACCCGCGTCCGAGGTGACCAGCCGCTGCTTCGCCGCCGCGTTCTGCTGGATCTGCACGAGCTGGGCCGGCGGCACGAACCCGGCGCCGAAGGCGAACCTGTCGTCGCCGGAGTCGGCGATCAACCGCTGCGCGGCGACCGTGGTGTCCTGGCCGAGTTGGAAGACGATCTGATCGGGGCCGGCGGTGCGCACCTGGTCGGTCCTGGGGTCCCACCGCGGGTTGCGCTTGAGCTTCACCGCGGTGCCCTGCTGGTAGGAGTCAACCTGGTACGGGCCGGAGGCGACCGGGTTCTGGGTGTACGTCTTCGGGTCGTCCTTCGCCTTCGGCACCGGTGCGAACGCGGGCATCGACACGATCCACGGCCAGTCGCCGTAGGCGGTCTTCAGCCGGAACACAACCGTCTTGGCGTCCGGGGTCTCGATCGAGGCGAGGCCGGCACCCGCGTACGGCCCCTTGTACTCGGCCCCGCCGACCAGGAGGCCCTTGTGGTAGCCGAGGCCGCCGGAGAGTTCGGGCGCGAAGGAGCGTTCGACGCCGTACTTGATGTCGGCCGAGGTGATGGGGGCGCCGTCGGCGTAGCTGAGTCCGTCCTTGAGCGTGTAGGTCCAGGTCTTGCCGCCGTCGCTGCTCTGCCCGGTGTCGGTGGCCAGGTCCGGCACGACCTGCGCCGGTTTGCCTGGCTGGACGTCCCAGGTGGTGAGCCGGCGCAGTACCAGGCCCAGTGTGGTGACGGCCAGGTTCTGGCTCTTGGCCGGGTCGAAGTTGATGTCGGTGGACGCGCTCAGGATGTTCAGCGTGCCGCCCGGGGTGGTGCCGGTGGCGGTGCTGCCGCCGTCCGACCCGTCCTGGGAGTTCGCGTTGCAGCCGGTCAGTGCCAGCAGCGCGGTCAGCGCCAGTGCGCCGAGCGTTCCGGGTCTTCTCACGAGGGGATTCCTTTCCTTGTCGGGCACGCTGCCGGGCCCGGAGCCGCCGGGGTCGCGGACCGCTCCCCGGTTGTCGTTCGGTCACCGTCTTCGGGACCGTCTGGTTCGTCCGCGGGCGTTACCGCGACACCCTCGGGTCGAGGACGCCGTAGGCCAGGTCCACGAGGAAGTTGGCGAAGATGACCAGGAACGCGGAGCAGAGCGTCACTCCGACGATCAGGGGCAGGTCGACGGTGCCGACCGCGTCCAGCAGCAGCGCGCCCAGCCCCTGCATGCTGAACACCTTCTCGCTGATCACCGCACCGCCGAGCAGCGTGCCGAGGTCGAGTCCGAAGACGGTGACGACCGGGATGAGGACGTTGCGCAGCCCGTGACGGCCGATCACCCGACGCTCCCGCAGCCCCTTGGCCCTGGCGGTCCGGATGTAGTCCTCGCCGAGCACCTCGAGCATCTGGCCCCGGGTCAGCCGGGCGTAGACCGCGGCGGAGAGCAGGGCGAGCACGGACCACGGCAGGACCAGGTGCCAGGCCCACCGGACCGGGTCCTCGGTCAACGGCACGTAGCCGCCGACCGGCACCATGTCGAGGGTGAAGCCGAACAGCAGGATGCCCAGCAGCGCCACCAGGTAGCTCGGGGCGGAGACGCCGACGGTGGACAGCAGCATCGCCGTACGGTCGACCGCTGTCCCCCGCCGGACCGCGGCGAGCACTCCGGCACCGACACCGACGACCAGCCAGAGCGCGGCGGCGCCGAGTGCGATGGAGAAGGTGACCGGCGCGCGTTCCACGATGAGCTGGGTGACCGGTTCGTTCAACCGGAACGAGTAGCCGAAGCAGGGGGCGGCGCACTCCACCGCGGCGAGCCCGGACCCGAAGTGCCGGCCGGCGACGATGCCACCGAGGAAGTCGAGGTACTGCCGCGCCCAGGGCTTGTCGTATCCCATGAACGCGCTTGCCTCGGCGAGCCGTTGCGGGGTGCAGGGACGGCCACAGGAGAGCTGGGCGGGGTCGGCCGGTAGCAGGTAGAAGACCGCGTACGTCAGCACGCTGATCACCAGCAGGGTGCCGACCATGCCGAGCAGGCGTAGTGCGACGTACCGGAGGGCGCTCATCGGCGTGTCTCCCGGGTGCGTGGGTCGAGCGCGTCGCGCAGTCCGTCGCCGAACAGGTTGAAGGCGAGGGTGGCGAGGAAGAGTGCCGCGCCGGGGAAGACCAGGAACATCGGGTCGGTCTGCACCCAGGAGATGGCGTCGCCGATCGTCCGGCCCCAGGCCGGGGTCGGTGGCGGCACGCCGACGCCGAGGAAGGACAGGGCGGCCTCCGCGCCGATCATGCCGGGGACCGTCATGGTGGCGTAGACGATGATGGTCGACCAGAGGTTCGGCAGGTACTGGTGCCGGAGCAGGTGCGCGGGGCCGGCGCCGAGCGCGGTGGCGGCGATCACGAACGTCCGTTTTTTCAGGGCGAGGGTCTGACCCCGGATGACCCGGGCGATCGACGGCCAGCCGAACAGTCCGATGACCAGGATGACCAGGAGTTGCTTGGGGAACCGGGCGGGTGCGATCGCCCCGAGCGCGATGACGAAGACGAGCCAGGGGAAGCCGAGCAGGACGTCGATGAGCCGGCTCGCCACCCGGTCGTACCATCCGCCGAAGTAGCCCGAGGTGATTCCGACGAGAACCCCGATGAGCACCGAGAGCGCGGTGGCGCCGAAGCCGACCAGGAACGACGTACGGGCGCCGTGCACCACGACGGCGAACAGGTCGCGTCCGGTCATCGGCTCGACGCCGAACCAGTGGTCGGCGCTGATCCCGCCGCCGAAGCCGATCGGTGCCCCCGCGTCGGTTACGGCGGTCAGGTCGTAGGTGTAGGGGTCGTGGCCGCCGATCGCGGAGAGCAGCGGCGCGGCGAGGGCGACGAGCAGGAAGACCAGGATGACCGCCCCGCCGGCTACCGCCCAGCGGTCGCCCAGGAGCCGGCGCAGCGGGTGCCGCGTGGTCCGCGACAGCGGGATGTCAGGCAGGGCTGGCGAGATGTCGACGGACACGTGGCCTTCTTCGGGTGTGAAGCGGGATGCCGGTCAGCGCGTGGTTCGCGGGCGGCAACACTGCTCGGGCACGGGCCACTCCTTCGGGTACGGGTGACGAGCGGGTGGACGTACGCCCTCGCTGTCGAACCCATCCGGCGGTCGACGGCGCCGATCGTATGGCCTTTCCGAGCCGATCGGGAGGGCCCGTAAACCCTGTCCGCCACCTCGTCCCGGGCCGAACCGGCCGCCTTGGCACCCGACGAGCACACCGGGATACTCGACGTTTCCGCAGCTCAGCCGGTCCGTCGAAGCTGTCGACAGGACTACGTGGACAGTGATTGATGACGATGTCTGGCGCCCCACCCCTAGACCCACAAAGCCCATATGGTTAATAGGAATTAATCACCCTGCAGGTTCGACGCAACAACTCCCCCGCCCCCGGGCCGGCACGACCTCCAGCCACCCGGGAAACCGGGTGCGCGGGGAGAGGTGGGTGGAACTCGCCGAGCGGTCCCGCCACGTTCCGGCAGACGGGTCGTGTCACCAGGTCCCCTGGCGGCCCACCGGCCGTCACGGCCGGGAGTCGCCGCGACCGCGCTCGCGGGCGCGCCTCAGGCTGGCCGCCTCGCCGCCGATCGGCAACCAGTAGAACGGGACAAACGCACCCACCACCGCCAACCCGACGATCGGGTGGACCGCGCCCAGCGCGATGCCGGCGGCGATCCAGAGCGGCGCGGGGCGGAACCGCCTGCTGATCGCCCTCGCCGCGATGTCGTCGGTGGTGTCCGTCAACAGACGGCCGCCGTACCTCGCGTACTCCCAGATCACGTTGAAGAGTACGGCTGCCGCCAGGTAGGCGGCCCCGTAGAAGACCAGGGCGACCCGCTGCCCGTGACCGGACTCGAACGCGCGGGTCAGGACGGACGACGCGAACGGCAGGAACGCGATCACCATCAGCAGCAGCGTGTTGAGCAGGATCACCAGGCGGTCGGCGGAGTGGAGGTGATCGAGCATGACGTGGTGGTTCGCCCACATCTGACCGATCAACAGGAAGGTGGTGACGTAGACCAGGTAGGACGGCCACAGGTCGACCAGGCCGCGCAGCAGGTGACGGGTGTCCTCCGGTGGGCGGATCTCCAGGATGAGCAGGGTGACGGCGATGGCTATGACGGCGTCACTGAACGCGACGAGCCGCGTCGGGTCCCGCGCCGGACCGATCGGCGTGCTGGATCCGCTCGGTGCGCTGGATCCGCTCGGTGCGCTGGATCCGCTCGCGTGGTTCGCGGAGGTGCCACGAGTCACGCGAAACCAACGCACCGGCTCTCCCCCATCGATGGATCAAGGAGGCGTACGGGCGGGTCTTCCCGCGCTCGCCCGCTTCAAACCGGACAGCGCCCGCCGACCCGGACACCGAGCCGCCGGCAACCCAGCCCCCTGTGACCACGGTCGCCGGATCTTGCCTTGACCTGAAGTGGGATTGAGGTTTTAACGTTCCGAGGGTGGGTCACGACAACCCTGGTCGGATCCGGCACGCGACGCGAACCGGGCCGACGAGGACATCGGGCTCCGGACCCGACATCGATCAACGTGGCACGGCTGGCCGGTGCCGGCAGCGCCCGAGGAACAGGGGAACAAGCCATGGATCGCCCCGTACGGGTCGCCGTCGTCGGTGCTGGGCCGGCTGGCATCTACGCCGCCGACATCCTCACCAAGGCCGCCCCGGCGGCCACGGTCGACATCTTCGACCGGTTGCCGACCCCGTACGGTCTGATCCGGTACGGCGTGGCACCCGACCATCCCAGGATCAAGGAGATCGTCACCGCGCTGCACCACGTGCTCGACGATCCACGGATCCGGTTCATCGGCAACGTCGACTACGGCGTGGACGTGAAGCCGGACGAGCTCGACCCGTTCTACGACGCGATCGTCATCGCCACCGGCGCCGACCTCGACCGCGACCTGGACATCCCCGGGATCGAGCTGCCCGGTAGCTTCGGCGCCGCCGACTTTGTCTCCTGGTACGACGGGCACCCCGACGCCCCGCGCGACTGGCCGTTGACCGCCTCCAGCGTCGCCGTCATCGGAGCGGGCAACGTCGCGGTGGACGTCGCCCGGATGCTCGCCAAGACCGCGGGCGAGCTGCTGGAGACCGAGATCCCGGACAACGTCCACCGGCGGCTGCTGACCAGCCCGGTGACCGACGTGCACGTGTTCTCCCGGCGCGGCCCGGCGCAGGTCAAGTTCACCCCGCAGGAGCTTCGGGAGCTCGACGAGTCGCCGAACGTCGAGGTCGTCGTCCATCCCGAGGGCATCGAGTTCGACGACGCGAGCCTGGCCACGATCCGTGCCCGGCGGACGGTCAAGATGTGCGTGGACATCCTGCAGAACTGGGCGGCGCGTGAGCCGCGCGGGCGTACCCGCCGCCTGCACCTGCACTTCCTGCAGGCGCCGGTGGCGATCGCCGGCACGGACCGGGTCACCGGCCTACGTACCGAGACGCAGGCGCTGACCGGCGACGGTTGGGTACGCGGCACCGGTGACTTCACCGACTGGGACGTGCAGGCGGTCTACCGGGCGATCGGCTACCTCAGCCGCCCGGTCGCGGACCTGCCGTTCGACCCGGTCACCGGGACCATCCCACACGACGCCGGCCGGGTGCTGGATCTCGACGGCAACCAGATCCCCGGCCGGTACGTGACCGGCTGGATCAAGCGCGGCCCGGTCGGTCTGATCGGCCACACCAAGAAGGACGCGAACGAGACGGTCGCCAGTCTGCTGGCCGACCTGCGGACCCTGCCGGCGGCCGCACACGCCGACCCGGCCGACGTGCTCACCTATCTTGACCGGCGAAACCTCGCCCACACCACCTGGGCGGGTTGGCAGCGGCTGGACCGGCACGAGATCGACCTGGGCCGCCCGCACGGCCGTAAGCGGGTCAAGGTCGTGCCCCGCGACGAGATGATCGAGATCAGCAACAGAGCCGACGCGCCGTAGCCGCGACGGTCGCGCCCGTGGACGGCACGAGTGGTCCACGGGCGCGAGGCGGTGGTCACGCCGCCGGCATGGTGTCCATGAAGGAGCTGACCGAGAACACCGCCCGGCCGGGTCCGGCCGGGCCGTACCCGGGTGGGCTCGACAGGCCGTGGGCCTCCATGGTCGCGCGGTAGACCTCGAGCAGCCGGACGTGGTATTCGAGCGGTGCCCCTTCGGGGTTGGCCCGGCCGAGCGGGGTGGTCGGCTCCGGGCACCAGGTGGTGAACCGAGGTGTGATCCCCCGCGACATGAAGTAGTGCAGTCCCTCGGCGGTGGACTCGATGGCCTGGTCGACGTTGGTGAAGCCGTGCGGGGCGGCCATCTCGACGCCCGCCACGAAGTTCGGGATGACGTTACGTGGACCGAACACCTCGGCGGAGTCGAGGATGCGGCGGTGCCACTCCTCCCGGCCGACGTACCGCTCCTTGCCAGGGCAGTAGAGCTCGAACAGCCGCTTGTCCCACACCTCGTAGTTGGGGTGGTAGATGCGGATGCCGTAGTCGTGGAAGCGCTGGACGTCGGCCCGGGGCAGCGCCTGGGCGACCACCTTGCCGATCCAGCGTCCCGGGAACCGTTCCTCGATCGCCTGTGCGTACTGGCCGTAGAAGTCCGCCTCGCCCAGCCCGCCGACCTGGGAGGTGATGCTGCCACCGGTGAGGGTGTACGCCTGCGACGCCCGCTCGGTGTCGTGCCGGTCGATGATCTCGAGAGCCTGGAGCACCTCGTCGACGGGCTTGACGCCGGTGTAGGGGCGTCCGGCCTGCTTGTGCTGCCGCCAGTTGTGGTTGATGTCGCAGTACTGGCACTCCTCCTTCGCGCCGAAGTACTGGCAGACCCGGAACGCGGTCAGGTAGATCAGGTAGCCCCACTGGATGGTCGGGGCGACCTCCATCACCGACTTGCCGTTGGTCAGCGTCTCGCGGTAGTAGGCCGGCATCGGGGGCAGTCCGACGTCGGCGATCGGCCGGTCGTCGAGGAACAGCCGCAGCCGCCCGTCGCCGTCGGTCCGAACCCGGTACGGCGACCCCGGATTGGTACGCACCGAGACGACGGTGCGGCGCAGCCCGTACGGGCCACCGGTGAGCACGATCTCCTCCGGTGGGCGGCGCAGCGCGGCCGTACCGAGCTCCGGCAGTGTCCGGTGGTCGAAGGAGAAGATGAAGTACGACTTCGGCTTGACGTCGCCGCTCTCGTTGTCGGTCAGTGCCGAGTCGTCGAAGGCCAGTCCGCCGCGCAGCAGGTCCTCCTTGATGACCGCCTCTCGCGGCACCTGCGGGAAACGGCTCATCAGCTCTTCGACAAGGTCGGTACGCGACGCCACGTGGTCCTCCTGAACGGGTTGTACGGAACCGGGTGGCCGGGCGCCACCCGGTTCCGGTGAATCAGCTCTGCTTGGTCTCCCAGAAGATCTTCGAGATCTCCTCGATCTTCGCCAGGAGCTGCTCCGCGACGGCCGGGTCCGCGGAACCCTTCGCACCGCCGGCACCCGCCAACTTGGTGGCCTCGTTGAACAGCCCGTGCAGCCGAGGGTACTTCTCGAAGTGCGGCGCCTTGAAGTAGTCGGTCCACAGGACCCAGAGGTGGTGCTTGACCAGCTCGGCCCGCTGCTCCTTCAGGATCAGCGAGCGGGTACGGAACTCCGGGTCGTCGCTGGCCTGGTACTTCTCGGAGATCGCCTTGATCGACTCAGCCTCGATCCGGGCCTGCGCCGGGTCGTAGACGCCGCACGGCAGGTCACAGTGGGCGCTCACGACGGTACGGGGGCGGAGAAGGCGTGGCAGGTGCATCAGATTCCTTCCGACATCGGTGAAGAGGTGGCGAGCTGCGACGGCGAAGTTGGGCGGCGAAGCTCGGCGTCGCGCGGGGCGGGTGTCGATCGGCCCCTCACGGCCGGTTACCCGGATGACGTCGAGGCCCCACTCGATAGCGGCCGGCAGCGCCACTCATACGCCACCATGGCCTCGGTCATCGGCTCCCGAGCCGCAGCTTGATCCACAACCGCACGGTAGAACCTCAACCGGACTTCATGTCAAATCCGATGCCGTCATCGGCTCGCCTCGTCGAGGCGTACCGGCCCCTGGCCGCGCTTGCCGAGGCCGTCGCCGGGATTGAGCAGGCCGCATGCCCTCATCGAGAGGCACCCGCAACCGATACAGCCGACGAGCTGGTGTTCGAGGTTCTCGATGTAACGCCGCCGCCCCTCCAGCTCCCGCTTCCAGGACCGCGAGACGCGCTCCCAGTCCAGGTGGCTCGGGGCCCGGTCGGTGGGCAGCGTGGCGAAGATCGCGGCGACGTCACCCAGGCGGATACCGAGCCGCTTGGCGACCAGGATGAGCGCGACGCGACGAAGCATGTACCGCCGGTAGAGGCGCTGGTTGCCCGCACTCCGTTCGGCGAAGATGAGCCCCTCCCGCTCGTAGAAGTACAGCGCGGACGCGGGCACTCCGGTGCGGGCGACGACCTCGCCGAGGGTCAGCCGGTCCTCCGGGCTCGCCGACTCGGGCACGGACCGCTCCGCCGGCATCTGCATCACCGCTCCTCGTCAAGACCTGCGCCGAAGGTAGGACTTCAACCCGGGTTGACATCAAGGCGAGTCGCGCGACAGCGAGCCGCGCGACAGCGACAGCGACAGCGACAGCGACAGCGACAGCGACAGCGACAGCGACAGCGACAGCGACCAACGAGGAACGAGGAACGAGGAACGAGGAACGAGGAACGAGGAACGAGCGTGGGCGAGGTCTGTCGGCGTCGGGCGGCGTTCCTGTAGGGCCGAGGGGCGGGGTCGTCGAATCTGACGGACCCCGCCCGCGCTCCCGGATCGCTACCCGGCGTAGGTCTCGAACTCGGCGACCCTCGGGGTGGCGGTCGCACCGGTGATCCTGAATGTGATCTTGCTCAGCGAGGTCGACGGGAAGGTGATCGCGCCAGCCCCGCTGCCGGAGGCCAGGACGGCACCGGTGCCGTGATTGATCACCTGCCAGGAGCCGATGTTGCCGGTGGCGCCCGACGCCTCACGGATGACGATCCTGGACACCGTGGTCGCGGAACCCCACTTGATCGAGATGTCACCGGTCGACCCGACCGGCGACCAGTAGGTGCTCATGTTGCCGTCCCGTACGTCGCCGTAGCCGGTCCCGCTCGCCTTGCTGGAGCCGTCGGAGCCGGCGCCGATGCTGAGGTTGGTCCCGCCCGGCTGTGTCGGCGTCGGCGTCGGGCCGGTCGGGGTGGGCGTGGGAGTGGTCGGGGTCGGCGTGGGGCGGGTCGGGGTGGGCGTCGGGGTCTGCGGCGAGCAGTTGCCGTTCGACTCCCTCAGACCGGTGTTCGCGCCGGCCGTCTGGCGGACGATGTCCGGCACGCAGCTCGCCCCGTCGAGGCTGTAGGAGTACGGGATGCTGACGGTGGTGTTCGACTGCGGGTTGGGGCCGGCGGGGTTGTTCTCGCTGCCGGGGGCGGACCAGGTCACGTTGTCGAAGATGTTGCCGCTGACCTGCCAGTAGCCGGCCTCACTGGTGTAGAAGGTGCCAAGGACGTCCTTGGCGTTGCGGAAGTGGTTGTTGTCCACCTTGGCACGGGCCCCGGCGCGGGAGTTGATACCGGACTCGTAGAGGTTCACGTACGAGTTGTTGTAGATGTGCGCGATGCCGCCACGCAGCAGCGGCGTACGGGAGTCGATGTTCTCGTACAGGTTGTGGTGGTAGGTGATGAAGCCGTTCGAGCGGTCGCTCTCGCTGGACCCGACGAGTCCCCCACGGCCGGAGTTACGCAGGATGCTGTAGGACAGGGTCACGTACTGGGTGTTGTCCTTCATGTCGAAGAGGCCGTCGAATCCCTCCGACTCCCCACCCGAGGCTTCCAGGGTGACGTGGTCGACCCAGACGTTGCGTACGGTGCTCTCCATGCCGATGGCGTCACCGCCGTTGGACGTGGGTGAACCCGACTTCTTGACGTTCCGGACGGTCACGTTCCGGATGATGATGTTGCTGGCGTCGCGGACATGGATGCCGAGCTGGTCGAAGAGGGCCCCGCCGCCGACTCCGATGATCGTGACGTTGCTGATCTGCTTGAGTTCGATCACGCCGGCGGCGGTGTTGCAGCTGTCGCCCGACACCTTGCTGGTGTTGCCGTGGTTGATCGTGCCCGACACCTCGATGATGATCGGGGTGCTGCTGCTGGCCCGACCACACAGGGCAGCGTGGATCGCGGTTCCCGTGGTGGCCCGTACCGTCTGTCCGCCCGCGCCGCCGGTGGTCCCACCGTTCTGGGTGGCATAGCCGGTGGCACTGCCGACCGCTGCCGCCGCCCGGGGTACCGGTAGAGCCGTCACCCCGATCGCGGCTGCCATGGTCGCCGTCGCCAGCACCGCCTGGAGTCGCCGTGCGCCTGGTCGTCTCATCCTGCCTCGCCTTCGTCGTCGATGGTGGCGCTTCGTGCCGTGATCGGGTCGGGAGTCGCCGTGGCCCGTCGACCTGTTGCCGGACGGGCCACGGAGCAACCCGCGCCGGCTCTTCCCCGGTGTGGATCGGGTCGGCGGTCCCACTTCCGCCCGGCCTTCGAGGCGTCGGCTCCCGACCCGCTCCGGGGCGCCGAACCGGGTTTCCCCGTCCAGCCCGGAACGTCCTACCGGGAACGTTCGGACGCGGCCTCGACCCACGCGCCGACCCGCTCCTATCCGCCGACCGCCACTACGCCGACGTTGCAGGAAAGCGCATTCCTTAACAAGGTGCCGGCCGAGCCCGAGGAAGTCAATGGGGCGCCACGTGCAGGTTTGTTGCATCGCCCTCGATCACGGAGTATCCGCAACGCATCGACCAACGTCATGACTTGCCGGGCACGGGCAACCGACCCCGGTACGTTCACGCCAACCCCGAGCCGGCGCCATGGCCCGACCATCGTTCGCCTCCGCCGACACCCTTGCGCCGACGTTGGCGATCAATAGCATCGATGTCACCTGATGGGCTGCCCGGCCCGGAACACGGGTCCCGGCACAACGGAGAGGACACCGATGCGGAACTTCGACAAGGGCCCAGGCACGACGGGGCCCGGCACCGCGGGCTTGTCCCGGCGACGCCTGCTGCACGCCGGGGCGGCGGCCACCGGTGGCGCGTTGCTGGTAGGCACCGCCGGGGCAGCTCAGGCGTCGTCACGCGGCCGGCGGTCTCCGCTCCGCGCCCGTGCCCTGGCTCCCGGTGACCGGGTTCGGGTGGTGGCGCCGGGCCGCACCCCGACCCCGGCCCTGATGAACCGTGGCATCGAGATCCTTCGCGGCTGGGGGCTGGAGGTGGAGCTGGGTGAACACGTCTTCGCCCGGTACGGCTACCTGGCCGGCACCGACGCGCAGCGGTTGGCCGACCTGAACTCCGCGTTCGCCGACCCGGGTGTGCGGGCCGTCTTCGCCGCTCGCGGCGGCTACGGCACCCAACGGATCGTCGACCAGATAGACCTGTCGACGCTGCGTCGCGACCCGAAGGTGGTGGTCGGATTCAGCGACATCACCAGCATCCACGGTCGGCTGTGGCGCGAGACCGGCCTGGTCGGCTTCTACGGTCCGATGGTCAACTGGACGGACAGCCGGACCGGTCCGGAATCGGCCGAGGCGCTGCGACGGGCGGTGATGACCACCGACCCGATCACCGTCACCCGGGATCCGGCCGAGACCGCCGCCTCGGTCATGGTGCCGGGTCGGGCGACCGGCCCGCTGCTCGGCGGGTGCCTGACCCTGATCTCAACCTCGCTGGGTGCCGACGACGCCCCGGACTTCGACGACGCGATCCTGTTCTTCGAGGATGTGGACGAGCCTCCGTACAGCTACGACAGGATGCTGACCGAACTGCGCCGGGTCGGCGTACTCGGTCGGGTCGCCGGGGTGGTGGTCGGCCAGATAACCAACAGCGTCGGCGCGCCCGGCGAGTGGGACGCCGCGGCCGTACTCAAGGACCGCCTCTATGACCTCGGTGTACCGGTGCTGGGTGGACTCCGGCTCGGGCACGGCAACGGTCAGCTCACCGTACCCCTGGGGGCTCGGGCGACGATCGACGCCGAGGCTGGGACGCTGACCGCCGAGGCCGGCGTCCGGTAGTCCGACCCAGGCCGCGGTCAGCGGCCGGACAGCAGGACCACAGGCTTGGGGCCGCGTCGTCGGTGTGCGCAGCCGACGGCGCCGAGCTTGGGAAACACAGACCGTACGAGTGACATCGGCTGGCGGACGCGGCATTCGTCAGTCCCCCCGGACCCGGAAGTTGTTGCCGTCGGGATCGGCCAGCAGGACGGTGCCATCACTGCCGATCCCCAGCACAGTGGCTCCGAGGCTGATCATCCGTTCGACCTGCGCTTGCCGGTCGCCGTCGGCAGTGACGTCGAAGTGCTGCCGACTCCTCGCCTCCTTCGGAGCCAGGGGCGGCCCTCCCCACGCGACCTTCGTGCCGCCTTGCGGTGACTGGATCGCGGTCTCCTGGTCCTGGTCCCACACCAGCGGCCAGCCCAGCGCCTCACTCCAGAAGAGACCAACCTCCCGGGTGCCGTCGCAGGCGATTTCCCCGAGCAGACCACAACCGGCGAGGAAGGCATTACCAGGTGGGATCACGCAGAACTCGTTGCCCTCGGGGTCGGCCAGGACGACGTGCTCCTCTTCGGGGAGCTGTCCGACATCGAGATGGCTGGCGCCGAGCGCCAGCGCTTGTGCCACCATGTGTTCCTGGTCGGAGAGGCTGACGCTGGTCAGATGAAGGTGCATGAGGTTCTGACCCGCCTTCGGCGTCGCGCCGGGGACGAACCGGAGACCTGGCTGGCCGTCCTCGCCGGGCAGGAACGCACCGCCGACATCCTCGATGACCTCCCTGCCCAGCACGGCGGACCAGAACCGCGCCAGACGGCCGGCGTCGTACGCGTCGAAGGTCACCGTCAGCAGTCGTGAGTGCATCACCGCACCGTAGGTACCTGCCCGCGACGCATCAAGGCATTAACGCTTCGACGGACTGGCCGGACCCGGAACGTCTTCGCCAAGGCCCGGCCTCAGCAGCGGAAGACCGACCAGCAGATGTCGTCGCGTAACCGTCGGTCATCGAGGACGAGTTCGCGAATCGCCTCCGGAAGCTGGTCGCGTTGCCACTGGCACTCGACTCGTCCCGCGGCCTCACCCGAACCCTCCGGTGCCGCGGCACGTACGGCCTTGATCGCGTAGGCGGCGGCGCCGAGTTCGTGGGCGGCGACGTGGGCGACGACCCCGGCCTGGCCGGCGGCGTACGCGGCATGCCGTGCCGCCCCCAGGAGGTCTCGGGCCGATCCCATCGCGTCTCCGCCCGCCGCGCGGGCCAGCATCATCGTGACCTCACCCCGGACCCAGGCCCGGGCATGCTCGATCGTGTGACGTGGTCGAAGGTCCCCGGGCCGGGCCGGGCCGGGCCGACTCGAGGAGGCCGATCACGTCAGGCGGTCGGCTCTCTGCCGCAGGGAACGGTCAAGTGCGCTCATCAGTTGGGCGACCCGACTGGTGCCGATGGCGGCAAGCGGATAGCGGCGGAGCACGTCGACGAGCACCGGGGTAGCACGGCGCCGGGACCGTTCCAGCAGGGCGTCGCCGATCGTGGGGTCGCCGCCGGCCTCGATCTCCCCGATGCGCGCGGCGCTCGCGGAGGCCCGCAGGATGTGGCCGACCTGGCTGGCCCTGGCAATGGGATGCAGGTACGCGGCCGAGGCGGCGTCACCGGCGGATCGCGCTGCCAGTTTCACGGCCTCGCCGGGCGCGGACCGGGCGGCTCGATGGGCCTCCAGGGAGGTCACACGCTGCAACCTTGTCCTGTTCGCGCCGTTGATGAACACCCAGGCCGCGTCGATAGCCTCACGAGGGCGGGGATCGTCGGGTACGGCCCGTTCGTAGACCGGCAGGACATCCTCGGCGTGCCGGACGACGTAACGCGTCACGACACGCAGCTCGTCCATGGTCAGGTCGAAGTCCCCGGACACGGTGTGCCTGTTCTGTGCCATGTCCATGAATCGTATCGTTGAACTCTCGGTTGAGGCTTTGCAGCCGAGTACGACCGCCTCGAGCGCGGTGACGTCGCGGGCGTGGCGCTATTCCTCGCGCACGTAGGCGTACGCGTCGCGACCGTGGTTGAAGTTCAGGAAGAACCAGTTCGAGCTGTCCGGAACGATCTGCCGCAGCGTGCCGGCAACCTCGATGTCGTAGTCCGCACAGAGCACGGCAAGGCGCTCTCCGACGAGTGAGCGGAGCGCGGCGAGCGCGGCGGTGAAACCGAACTGGTTGAGTCCCTCACGTTCGGCATCCTCGCTGTACATCGCGTCCAGAAATGCCGTGAACACCGCGCGGAGATCCTTCAGCGCCTGCTCCAGGCCGCTGCTGATTCCGCGCGTGTTCATTTCGTCGGTGAGTATCTGCCTGATCTGGATGACCGACAGGACGCAGTGCTCACTGACCTCGGCGCCGTACTGCGCGAAGAGGACCCGACGGTCCTCCAAGGCGTTGAGTACTCGGCGGACAATCTCGCGGTCACCGTCTTTGTGTTCCCACTGTAGGCCAGCAATCGGTGTGGAAAATCCGGTCAGTCGCCAGGGCAGACGCCACCGTGCCATCCCACAATGTTATCGACAGGGTCCATGGGACACCACGCCCGGCGAGACTCTCAGAGCGGGACTGCGAGAACAGGTTCCAGCACGTCGCACCCTCGATGGCCTTCAGCTTTGGGTCGACGGATGCGGTTTGCGCGGTATCGCCACGCCTAGACCCGCCGCCCGACACCCTGTCAGCACTCAGTCGATTGCCGGTGGGAGCAGATGACGCAGCGTCGGACCGACGGCCATGGCCAGCGTGCCGTCGTCGCCGGAGTGCATGACCAGGTTGACCACTCCCATCGCGACGTGTCCGGTGCGCGTTTCGGCGGCTGCGGTCGCGAGATCGGGCAGCGCGAGATCGGCGAGTAGCCGCCGGATCAGGGCACCTTCGCCCCAGAGGGCTTCTGCGGGGATGGAAAGCCGGCCCAGCCAGGACAGTAGGATCGCTGCTCTACCGACCGCCGAGGGCGTGGCGGCGGCGAGCCGTCGACGTATGTCGTCGACTTGCGCATCGGACAGTTGGCCGGCTTGCTGACCGGTGACGGCGGCCAGCACAGGGTGCAGCACCTCGGGAACCCCGCGCTCGCTCAGGCTGCGCTCGCCCGCTCTCCCGGCGGGGCGGAACTGTGGGTGGCCTTCGTGCAGGTTGAGCAGGTCGGCCAACGGTGCCAGGAACGGGACGAACTGGTTCGGTATCCCGTGCTCGGCCAGAAACAGGTGGAGCGCCGTGGGATCCGCCAAGACAAGGTTGTCGCGGAACCGCGACCGTTCCCAGCCGACCGTGCCGTGGCCGTGAAGACCAGCGCTGGCGAGCACGTCACCCGCTGTGTCCCGGAGTACGATCGTCGGCCCACCCTGACAACGACAGGTGTCACCGGTAAGGCGGCCCGCCGTGGTCAACATCCGCGCCGCGTCGACCGACACAACGTCCGGCAACTCCACCAGAACGGCACGGCCGGCGAGAGGACCGGCGTCCTCGCCACCTTCGACGATCTGCACCGTCCGGGTACGGGACCAGACACCGTCAAGCCATTCGATCATCCGTACCTCCGGCGCCACGCCACCGATCATCGCAGGCGTCGGCGCTGTCGCCGCCCTCGCTGCTCGTCGCCACACTCCTCGCTCCGTCATGAAGTGCACCGCTGCCGCTGTCGTCCGGATGTTCAGTGTGGGAACGCGCGCGGGATGCGCGCGTTGAGGCGTTCGTCGCGGAACGTCTGGATGCGGGTGATCACCTGTCGCCTACCGACGGTGTTCTCGATGCGGTCGAGGTACAGACATCGAGCGGCGAGTTTGTCGAGGTCGACGGTGAAGTAGATCGCCATGAGCGGGTTGACGAACAGGCTGTTGCCGCCGGTGCGCCGGGTGAACCGGACGTCGCCGAAGGCACCGCTGGTGGCGGCGGCGATCTGACCTTGGACGATGCTCGGGCGGTCCGGGGTTGCGGCCTGGGCGTCGGCGACGGCATCGCGGTACAACGCCGCCTCCGGACTGGATCCGGGGATGGACAGCGCCCCGAGGTAGCCGCCCTCACGGTCCAGTGCGGCAAGGTTCTCCAGCACCTGGACGTGATTGACGCCGTCGTGGGCGTCGATGCCAAAACCGAGACTGGTCACCAGCTTGATCGGCACGTCCAGCGCGGTTACGGCGGCCAGGCTGGTGATGTCCTCGACCGGGGTGCCGAGATCGGTTTCGTCGCCCCGGAGCAGGACGTCGGTGCCACCGTCGACCAGCACCACCGCGTCGATGTCGAGTTGTTCGACCAGGTGCCGGTAGGCCGCCCGTAGCGTCTGGACGCCGAGCGGCGGGAAGGCGTACACGGTTGACGGCAGTTCCTGGGCCGCCAGCCATCGGGCCAGTGTTCGTTCCGGGAAGTACCAGTCCGGGCTGACGGTGTCCGCCCGCACCGCGGCGACGTGCTCCGCTACCCACGCCTTCCGGTCCATCAACTCGAGCTCGGAGAAGGACAGGCTCGCCAGGTGCACCTTCGCGCCACCGCGCCGGAGGGCCAGTGCCAACGGCAGGCCCGCGTACACGTCGAATCCCCCGCCGGCTCCGGCGATGAGGATGTTCCGCGCCGGAGCCAGCGCGGCGAACAGTGGCGGAACGGCCAACGAGAACAGACCGGGATCGGACGGCAGCACGGCGGGGTTCATCACTCAGCAATGATCAACTACACCACGCCTTCGGGCGCTCGGGTCCACCGTCAGCCGACAGCAGCGATCGGGCCGGTTTACCTGCCGGTGTGGGTGAGGTGCATGCGGTGTGCGCCGGTTTAGGGTGGTGTCGAGTCAGCAGACCGGTTGGGCCTCTTGCCGCACGCCGCTGCGGAGCGCATCCCCGCGAAATGGTCGTGGTAGCGGGTCGCCCTTCGGTCAGGGTCGTTTCCGGAATGGGGCAACGGTGGCACGGATCCGGTCAGCCGTGCCCCATTCGTCATCGAACTGGGCCAGCACGGCGAGGTGTTGTCGCAGTTGGACAATCGGCATGCGGGACTGCCAGTCATTGTCGAGCGAGGTCAGGTCGGCATAGACCTCGAAGAACCGTCGCGCTTCGGGCGGGGGCGCGGTCGACCAGACATGAGCGAGATCGACCTCGGCCCACATGTAGGACACAGCCGGGTCGACCAGTGCGGGGCGCCAATCCGGAGCCGCCATCACGTTCTGTGCCCACAGGTCGCCGTGCGTCAGGCACGCGGGCCGGTCCGGGAGCAGCTCCGGCAGCCGATGACAGAGCCGCTCCACCGCCGCCCGGTCCTCCGGATCGAGCGCCGCCTCGACGCGGGGCTCACCGAGCCAGCGCAGCAACCGGTGCTGCACGAAGAACGAGAAGCCGTCGTCATCCCAGGTGTTGACCTGCCGGCGTCGGCCCAGCCAGTTGTCGCGGTGCCAACCGAAGCGAGAGTGGGTGGTACTCGTGTGCAGGCGGGCGAGCATGCGCGCGAACTGCTCCCAGAAGACCTCGGTGCGCGGCCTCGGCCGCAGTACCGACAGCACGAGCAGTTCCCGGTCCGCCAGGATCACGTCGGGTGTTGCCACACCGCCGAGCTCACGCAGAGCGGCCAACCCCTCGGCCTCCGCCACGAAGACATCGTCGGCCGGCGGGTCGGCAAAAGCCTTGACGAACACCGACGGTACGTCCCGGCGCGTGGCGACGCCCGCGAGGGCCGCGATCCCACCCGTCACCGGCTCCACCGCGACGACATCACGCATCCCGGCCCGGAGCAGGCAGTTCATCAGAAACTCCGCCGACCGCAGCGCCACGGGCCCCTCCGTATCCGGGTGCTTGTTCGCCGAATCTCAGGTGATCGACCGATCGTCACCCGGGCTCGGAGGCGAGCTGCTGCGTCAATCGATCCAGGCCGGTCCTGATCAGCCGCGCGTACTCGTCATCGCCCAGCGCGTCGATGCCCGCCTGCGCGAGCTGGAGGTGCTCGCGAGCACGGTCGAGATGGCCGAGCTTGCGGTAGCAGTCGCTCATGTTCAGGTGCAACGACGGGTACGGACCGGCCACTGGCAAGGTCACCCCGGCCTGGGCGACCCGGGCGTCGGTGAGCAGGTCGGCCGCCGACAGCGCACGCTGATCCCAGATCAACTCCTGGTGGACGTCGTCCTGCACATCGGCCATCGAGTGCGCGAGAACGCAGACGTGCAGGGGGTCGCCTTGTTCTCCGCCGATCTCGTCCCAGATCTGCGCGAACAGGTCCCGGGCGGCCTCACGCTGCCCTTGATGATGATGCAACTGCACCCCTTGGTTGATGCGGGTGAGCGTTTCATCGGTGATCATCGGCAGCTCCTGCACGGCTCATCTCACGACGATGGCACGGATCGTACTTGCCCCGCAGTCCTCGCCGACGCCGCAACGCGTCTCCGCTTCATGAGGTCGATCTCCGCGCGAGTAACGGCAAGCTGTCCGTGGGTGATTGAGTCCGGGTGTCTTAGCGGTGGCCGAACTCCGGCACGGGGCGGACGTGTGCCAGCGGCTGCTCCCGTTGCTTAGCCGAACCGAGATCGAGGCTGTAGTAGGGCTATGTCACCTCTGGTGGGCAGGCGACGGCGGCCCGGCCACTGGTGGATGGCGAACGGCCCCCGCCTGTTACCGCACAGGAGCGGAAACAGGCAGATATCGAGCAGGGCGTGCGTCCGGGGCGAGGCATCAAATGGTGGGCCGGTTGGCCGAGCCGCCCCGTACATCGCGGCAGATCCGGACGTACCCAATCACCAGGCTGTGGCAGATACGGCTGCCGACGCCGCGCGTTCGCGGACGCTGACCGAACTGCCCGAGGCGAACAGGACCGCCGCGACAGGACCGTAGCGGTCCTGGCCGGAGTGGAGCCCTTCCAGCCGGTCCGGTGCCGCAGCGGCGTGCCGACGCAAATCGTCAACCAAGGTCATCTTGCGATGTTAGCGGCGTCCCGGAAATGGTCGGCTACGGCTCGTGCGGGCAGACACCACAACGATCCGGTCTGTACTCGCGCGGAGAGCGACGACTCGCAACCAAACCTGCGCGCTGGTCCTGGCAGGTCCGGGCACCTACGGTACGCCGTGCGCTGGTATCACGTCGCGGAGCGCGGATCGCGGCAGTGGGGAGCCCAGCCGACCGGCCGAGTCCGGCAACCGCGGTCACCGGGGACCTGCGGTTTGGTGGAAAGTTCGAGTTGGACGGTGGTGAGTACGGCGAGATCCTCCGGTGCGAGCCGCCGCGTCTGCTCGAGGTGTCCTGGCCCCACGGGCCGGACGCAGACGCTTGGCCGGGCACGAGCGAGGTGGAAGTGCGCCTGGCCCCGGGGCCCGACCGGCGACACCGAAGAAGTTCTACGCATCCGACCCGACCTGACATCCCCGCTGCGGTGGGCTGGCCGCATCCATGCCGCTCGTACCCTGACGAGAGTTGTCAATCGCGGGACGGATGTCAGGCCGCTCCGTCGAGGAGTAGGACGAGCAGGACAACAGCAGATGGCCCCACACCTAGGAAGAATGTGTGATGAAATACACCAACACGATCGAGATTGCTCTGCCGCGGGAGCGCGTGGCCCAGATGCTCGCCGACCCGGTGTACCTACCGAAGTGGCTGCGGGGCATGGTGCTGCACGAGCCGGTGAGTGGGATACACGGGCAGCTCGGTACCAGATCGCGGGTCGTGATGCAGTCGGGGAATCGGAAGTTCGAATGCACCGAAACGATCACGCGCCGGGATCCGTCAGACCTGCACGGGATCCCGGAAGAGAGTGTCGTTCACTTCGACCGCGAGATCGTCGGCGCGGGCATGTGGAGCGTCGTACGCGAACGGCTGACCGAGGTCGATCCGGAGACGACGCTCTGGGAGAGCGAGAGCGAATACCGGTTCAGTGGCCTGCTGATGCGGCTGGTGGGGCTGTTGATGCCCGGTGCCTTCCACAAACAGTCGCAGCAGCACATGCAGGATTTCAAGGCGTTCGCCGAACAGGGGAAGGATGTTCGCGAGGAGAGGGACTGATCTGCCGGGACCAGCGGCGAGAGTCACCCACGGCGATCGTCCGGACGTCTGCCGTGCCCTTTGGCTGGAGCGAACTTGTCCTACCCCTGTGCTCTAATCCCGTCGTGCATATCGTCGTCTGTGGCGCACTCGTGGAGAACGGCGCGGTCCTGCTGGTACACCGCAGCCCGACCCGCCAGGCATACCCGGATCTCTGGGATTTGCCCGGCGGGCATGTCAAGGCGGGCGAGCCGGAACTACAAGCCCTCGCCCGTGAGATGCGCGAGGAGCTGGGCGTTCAGATCGTGGCGGAGTCCTCGTCACGGTTGGGCGACTGGCATGCCGGCAGTGGTGCGGACGCCGTTCACGTGGGCGTCTGGCTGATCGGCGACTGGGTTGGCTCTCCGATCAACCGTGCTCCTGAGGAGCATGACGATATCGCGTGGGTTGGGATCAGCGAGCTGGGCAGCCTTCCCCTCGTGTTTGACGCCCTACCGGCGTTGCTTCATGCCCTGCCCGAGCCTGACCGGCTGGCTCGTCGCGATAAGGCACGGACAACCGCGTCGCCGAGCCGTTCCTGAGAGTCTCACCGAGTCCACTGGTCAGCTCGCGGAGGTCGACGCTTCGGACCTGGCTGCCGCAACCCGCCCCGAACGGCGACTGCGCGTCCGGTCCCGCGAAACGCATGATGGTGGCGACGGCCTCGGCCGGCAGTTCGCGCAGCAGCGGCGCGTGCTCGTAGAGCGGCAGCGGGTCAACCGGGTCGCTGTGCACGGCCGCCACCGCGTCGGCAGACGGGAGACGCGACCCAGTGTTGCGGGCACCGAAGTTGGCGTCGGATGCCGAGGTGGGTGCCGGTGGGGCCGGCTGCGGCGAAGTGGGCCGCTAGTCGAGGCCGAAGGTCGTGCGATGTTGAGGCCGATCGCCAACAGCGCCGTCGCAATGGCGATTGGAGAGGCCACGGTCAACACGATCGCGACCGTGGTTTCCTCTCCCCCGGTGGAAAACCACGGCGCGTTGATCGCCCGGTGGACGAGTCCGGACGGCAACCCGGTGCGAGTGCCCGCCAACGGCCGCAAGCAGCTCGACCTGACCATCGGCTGAGCCCTCGGGGGCGGGCCGGCGAACTCCGTCGTCGGCCCGCCCCCGAGCGGTCGCGCGTTCTCTCAAACGCCATCTTCTACCCGTCCTTACCCGCAATCCTTGGTACAGAGCGTGAATCCCGACGCGTATTCGCGAAAGCGGACGTCACCGAGCCCGGGCGCGATCCGGTCCATGGTGGTGGTCGGCAACAACATGACGTCCGGCACTATCGGAACTGCGACCGCCGAGCGCCAGACCACCGTATCCCAGTCGAACCCGGCACTCCGCCCATTTTTGTCGACAATCACCGCACTTCGTCCATCGATGCCACGGCCGGCTATTCTGAGTACAGCTTCGGCAAGCTTGTCGAAATACCGACGAGGCAGACCGTCCGTCCAGAAGTCCAGGCGTTGCCGGAGCTTTCCTTCGCAAGAGAAGCGACACGCGACAGGAAATTCCGAGTCCAACCAGAAGGAGACAAGCATACTCGCAATCGCATTGTCAACGATTTCACCTATCCTCCCCGCAGACATCTCCACGTCTCTCCCGTGGCGGCGACAACATAACTTTTACCCACCCCCGGCCGATGGAGCGTTATCCCATCCTTGCCGAGTTCATCCACAAGGGAGGTGAACTTGATGACCGCCGGGGTGGACCATTTCGACAAGGTTCCCAAACCGCGCGGTAGCAGATGTGCGAGGGCCCATCCCTGTCGGCGTCAATGAATCGCGATGATACAAGTTCGAGTCGTTGTCGCGGCTTCGGCTCACACGACTTCGAAGCTCACCCTTCCGGGGTGAGCATCGCCCGTACATCCTGGTAGGACAGTACGGGCTCGGCACCGGAGAGACCGTCGAACAGGCCGCGATCGCGCCGGGTCGTGGTTGCCGCCTTGAGCCGGTCCCGCCGGTCCTTCTCGGCCAGCAGCATGTCGAGAGTCCGCTGGCTGTTGTGGTGGGGTTCGGGACGCAGGTAGGTGCTGATCCACTCGTCCCAGCCTTGTCGGACGGCGACGAGGTCGTCTTCGAGACTGTAGTCGATGGGGCGGTGTTCGGGCTCGGCGAGTAGTTCACCGAGAGTCCGTGACTTGACGAGCTGGGTCGCCGCGTACGCCTGCGCCGCCTGGCCGAGCCCGAGACGTACGAGAATGAGCTGCTCGTACAGGGGCAGCCGACTCGTCAGGAACCGGATCCGGTCGTCGACGCCGGTGAACGAGGCCCGCGACTGCTCCTGGATCTCCACGCAGCGCCACAGATGCCCCTCGGCCGAGCCGAGGTCGCGCTCGGCGATGGCGACCGCCGCCAGCCCGGCTCGACAGCCGAACTCGGTTTCCGTCCCCGGGCCGCTGGCGGCCAGCCCCGCCCGGTAGGCGACCTTCGCGGCGTCGTGCTCGCCGAGACGGCGATGGCAGTTGCCGATGAACGTGTGGAGCTGGGTGCCGAAGACGTCCGGCCCGGCCGTGGCGGCGCCAAGGTCGCGGGCGAGCTGGAGCTGGTCGAGAGCCTGCCGGGGGTCGCTCCGGGCGAGGGTGATGCCCCGGGTCATCGCCGTCACCATGTCGACCATCGGTCGCAGTTCGGTCAGTTCCGCTGGGTCGGCGTCCGAGAAGTAGTCGGAGTCGAGCAGCGGGATCGGTTCGCCGGCCGCGGCCAGTTCGGCGTACCGGGCGAGGTGGGTCGCGGCCTCGTCGGGCCGCCCGGTGTCCCGGCAGGCCAGGTACGCCCGCCAGGCGCTGTCGGTCCGGGACGGCGGCGTGATGGCATGGCCGTCGGTCCGGCTGACCTCGAAGACCGCCGTCGAGAGGTCCTCGGTGAGCAGCGGCAGCAGTTGTGCGAACCGACGGTAGGCGGTCTCGGCGTCCCCCGCGCCGTACGAGGCGACGCCGCAGCGGTGCAGGCAGTGCGCCCGGAGGGTGGGATCGCCGAGCCGGCCCTGGTCGGAGTTGTGCGCCTCCAGGATCAGGGTATTGAGCGCCGCCTCCGCCAATCGCACCGCGGCGGCGGCGTCGCCCCGGCGGAGCTGGAGGTCGGTCATGACGGTGGTGGCCAGCCATCGGAACGTCGGCCCGGCCGCTCTCCGTACCGGTTCCAGGTGTTCGAGCGCGGTGCCCGGGTCGCCCAGTTCGATCCGGTGGAACGCCAGTTCGAGCCGGTACGAGTCGGCGGACGCCGGACTCGGCTCCGATTCGACCAGCGCGATCGCCCGCTCGTACGCGGGGACACTCCGGTCGACCCGGCCGAGTTCCCGATACACGGAACCGAGCAGGTGGTGGTGCTCGGCGAGCCGGAGCGGCGCGGCGTCAGCCGGGGCGTCGGCGACACACCGCTCGCCGAGGCCGACGGCTTCCTCGTACCGTTCCCGCTCGACCGCGTACTCGAAGAGGTGTCCGTCGACCTCGAAGATGCCGGCGGAGTCGTCGCGGTCGACGTACTGGCGTCGGGCGGTGGCCCAGGTTGCCAGGGCGGCCTCCTCGTCGCCGAGTTGCCGGTGGGCATCGCCGAGGGCGGTACGCAGCGCCGCCGAGACTGGACGGTCGCCTAGTCGGTGCAGGAGGCGGTCGCCGATGGCGAGGAGTTCGGTGGCCGCGAGTTTCCCGTTCTCGCCGCCAACCCGCCAGAACGCCTCGGCGAGCAGTCGTGCCGCGCTGACGAACTGTTCCTCGTCCGTACCGTCCAGGGTGATCCCGGCGGCGGTGAGGCGGTCGGTGAAGGCGTCCCGGCGGGCGCCGAGCGCCGACCGGATCTGCGCCCTGAGCGAGAGGGCGATGACGACCTCGTCGGGCGGGCCGATCTCGGCGAGGATCTCCAGCGCCGCCTCGATGCTGTGGTGCGCGGTCCGCAGCGCCGTGACCCGTTCCGACAACTGCTTCGGGTAGTGGTTGAGATACATCCGGGCGTGCCAGCTCAGCGCGTCGGCGCGTCCTCGGCTGGTCCCGCCGTGCACGCTGGCTTCGACGGCGAGGTCGGCCCAGCCGAGGCGGTCGGCGTCGTCGTCGCGTTTCTCCGCCAGGTAGCTGAGCCCGAGCATGCCTTCCAGCACGGCGTCGTCGACGCTGTCCCGCAATCTCTCCAGGGCCGCGGCACGGTCGGGGGCGCGTTCGAGGGTCCGCAGTACGCCCTCGGTCCAGCGCTGTTTCAGCCAGCCCCGTACGCCGCCGCGCCGCCGCGTCATACGCTGCCCCTACGCTGTCGCACGACGGCGTGCAGCCGGGAGGTGACACCGTCGCGCCGGGTAACGCCCAGGTAGTGGTCGAGAACCCGCAGGAGCTGCCGGTGCTCCTCCGTCGACAGGCCGTCGCCCCCGGTCAGGGTCGTCCGCGCGGTGTCGCCGTGGAAGTCGGGGCCGCGCAACCGGGTACGGAGAAGCCGGCCCGCCCGAGCGGTGAGCTGGTCCTCGCTGATGGTCCGCGCCGCCCGGGCCCGGACCAGGTCGACCAACCCGTCCCGCAGTGCCTGGGCCCGGCGGCGGGAGCGGTCCAGCGGCGACTCGGCGGCGGCGAAGTAGCCGAGTTGCAGAACGAGGTAGCCCACCCCGGCCGGCCAGCCCTGGAGTACGAACAGCAGCACCGCACCGGCGGCACCGGCGACGATGCTCAGCACGGTGAGCGTCGTGATGACCGCCATGGCGTGCCGGGTGTCGTGGAAGAGCGCGGCGGAGCGGTTGAGCCCGACGCAGACGGCCAGGGCGAACCCGACCCAGAGGGCCGATGTCACGCCGACGACAAAGGCGAGCACGACGAGTCCGGCGAGTACCAGCAGTTGGTGGCGAATAGCCTGCACCTGGGCTCCTGAAGGGTCTAGGCCAGCCGATATGTCTGATCGATCTCGGTGCGTCGGCGCAGCAGCGGGATGAGCTGCGCCGCGCCGCCCATGCTGACCCTGGCGGTCAGGTTGAACCGGGCCAGCAGCGGCGCCCCGGCGGGCGCCTCCACCAGCAGCCGGAGCTGGCGGTCCGGCTGGAGCTGGTCGCCGGGACGGGAGCGGAAGTCCCAGAAGGCACGGGCGAATCCCCGGCCGGAGGTGACGATGGTCGGCCGGTGGAAGCTGCGGGTGCTGGCCTGTTCGCGGCGCGCGTCGACCTCCAGCACGGCGGGGACGACGTTGAACCGCAGACCGGCTCCGACCGTCGTGGTGATCTCGACCGGGTTGTCGCCGAGGACCTCGCGCGGTGACATGTCCCGGACCACAGCCCCGTCGGTCGGTCGCAGGTCGACGGTGAGCCGGGCGGTCCGGAAGGCACAACCGGCGCTCGGGTGCAGGACGCAGAGCAGCGAGATGTCGTAGTGGGCCACCGCCTCCGCCGCCGAGCCGTCCGGTGCCGCCGGGCCGCCGTCGGCCATCCGCAGCACCGGGCCGAGGGCGAGCGCCACCCGGTTGCGGTGCTGGAACAGCGCCACGTCCCGGTCGTCGATCACCACCTCGCCACGGCGTACCAGCGTCCGCAGGTCGGCCTCGTCGACCTCCAGCGCCGAGTCGAACAGTGGCTCGTACGCCGTCTCCGCCCGCATCGCCCCTCCAGTTTCGACAGCGGTCATCGCCAGTCGCCGACCAGCACGAACGGCGCCCAGTGGTAGATCGAGTCCCAGCCGGAGACCGACATCGTGTCCAGCACCGCGGTACGGAACGCGTCGGCCTTCCAGGTGTCGGGGGCCCGCAGCAGGTGCTCGTAGAACCGACGCATGAAGTACGCCGTCGAGTCGTCCGCCACCGACCAGAGGCTGACCAGCACCGACGTGGCGCGGGCGGACAGGAACGCTCTGGTGAGGCCGATCAGCTCGTCGCCCGGCTGGCGATGGCTGACCCCGGTCTCACAGCCGCTGAGCGTGACCAGGGATGCCCGCAGGCCCGCCGCGCCGAATACGTCGGCGGCGGTGAGTACGTCGGTGCCGGCGAGCTGGACGCCGGACCGGAGCGGGTCGGCGGCGTCGAAGCCGGCGTGGCCGGCGACGTGCACGATGTCCACCTCCGCCAGCGCCGCCAGCACGTCCTTACGGGTGACCGCGTCACCGAGCCTCGGCTCGACGCCGAACAGCTCACCGAGCATCAGCGCCTCGGACTCGGCGTACGGCAGGTTCTGTCGGGAGTCGCCGAACACCGCCGCACGTCGGCGTTCGCCCGCCACGGGTGGGCGCCGGCCGGACTGGCTGTGCCGCAGCGCGGCCGCGCTGGGGACGTAGACCAGCGGGTTGCGCTCGATCAGGTACCGGCCGTCGACCCGCAGGGCGTGCAGCGGCAGGCTGTGCAGGGCGCCGTACGGGACGAGGCAGACGACATCGCCGGGATCGCTCCAGCCGGTCAGCGGTGCCACCAGACGGTCGTACCCGTGCCACAGCTCGGGCATTTCGGCCAGCTCCCGAATGCTCCGGTAGGAGTCGAAGTTCGCGGTGACGAAGAGCGCCAGTTCGGCGGGGTCGACGTCGACGACCGCCACCTGCGGCGCGGCCCAGTCGGCCCGTGCGCCGAAGACGGCGATCCGGTCGCCGACGGCGACGTACTCCGTCAGCACCACCCGCCGGTCAACGGTCACCACACCCGCCTCCCCTGGGTACCCGCTCGACTTCGGTGGCCTCTGCGCCGACGCGCCGCCGGGAGCGGGCTCACCCGTCGGGCCGAAGCCATCGTGGTGCAGAACGGTGATCATCTACCTCCGCCGTGCGGTCAACATCACTCACATTCGGGAGCTGCCGCCAGCCAACGGCCTCGCGGAGGGGCGCGGCGGGCGGGGGCGGTTGTCCGGTTACGTTCGCGGGTGCTGACAGCCCAAGATCGATCGAAGCTGTTCCGAAACGGACCACTTTGCCCTATGGTGACGAGCATGATCGTCTTCTAGGTCGCCGCGACGGTCCGGCCGACGGCTTCGGCATTCCCACCTGCGCCGAGATCGCTGGTCAGGGCGTCGGGGCCACGTCGTAGCAGCATCGAACGGCGTCGGGTCCGTCATGGCGAGCGTGCCACCACCACCCGGAAGGCGTCGACCCGCACGATCCCTGGACCCCCGAGGAAGGTGCACCAACTCATGAAGCAAACAGAAAGCGATGGGCTCAGCCGACGTCGAATCCTGAGTGGAGCGGCCGGGCTGGCCGCCGGAGCCGCAGCCGTCGCGGCGGGCCTACCGTCCGGGCCCGCGTCCGCCTCCTCGACGCACACGGCGCCCGACCTCGTCCGCTGGCGCAAGCAGGCGGCGAACGTGACCATCACGCGCGATGACTGGGGCATCCCGCATGTGACGGGCAAGACCGACGCCGACGCCGTGTTCGGCATGATCTACGCGCAGGCCGAGGACGACTTCAACCGAATCGAGAACAACTACCTCACCAGCCTTGGCCGCCTCGCGGAAGCCAACGGCGAAGGCGCGATCTGGCAGGATCTGCGCCAACGACTGTTCGTCGATCCCGAGGTTCTCAAGCGTGACTACGCGAACAGCCCCGTCTGGTTGCGCAAGCTGGCCCAGTCCTGGGCTGACGGACTGAACTACTACCTCGCGACGCACCCCGAGGTCCGCCCTCGCGTGCTCACGCGTTTCGAGCCGTGGATGACGCTGAGCTTCTCCGAAGGCAGCATCGGTGGCGACATCGAGCGGGTTCCACTCACCCAACTCCAGGCGTTCTACGACCAACGCGAGGTCGAGATGACCGACGAGGAGCGCGGTCTGCTGTTCCGCGAGCCGAGGGGCTCCAACGGCTTCGCGATCGGGCCGCGCAACACCCGCGACGGCCACGCGCTGCTGCTGATCAACCCACACACCAGCTTCTTCTTCCGCTCCGAGCAGCACGTGACCAGCGGCGAGGGGCTCAACGTCTACGGCGCCGCGACCTGGGGACAGTTCTTCATCTACCAGGGGTTCAATGCGAACGCCGGCTGGATGCACACCTCCAGTGGCGTCGACAACGTCGACGAGTTCGCCGAGACGATCGTGACCAGGGCCGACGGCAGCCGCTCCTACCGCTACGGCAGCAAGATACGGCCGGTGACAACAAAGAAGATCACGTTGTCGTACCGCACCACCGACGGTGCGCGGGCCCAGCGCACCTTCACCACCTTCGCCACCCATCACGGCCCGATCGTCCGTGAGGCCGACGGCAAGTGGATCGCCTTCGCGCTGATGAACAAGCCCGTCGAGGCGCTGCAACAGAGCTTCCTGCGTACCAAGGCGCGCGACTACGCGGCCTTCATGAAGGTCGCCGACTTCAAGGCCAACAGCTCGAACAACACACTGTTCGCGGACTCGAAGGGCCACATCGCCTTCCTCATGCCGCAGTTCATGCCGATCCGGGACGACCGCTTCGACTACCGCAGACCCGTCGACGGCAGCGACCCGGCCACCGACTGGCGTGGGTTGCACAGCCTCCGTAGCCTGCCCCAGGCGGTCGATCCCCGAAACGGCTGGGTGTTCAACACCAACAACTGGCCCTGGACCGCGGCCGGCGCGAACAGTCCCAGGGCCGTCGACTACCCGCGCTATTTCGACCAGGCTGGCGAGAACCCGCGCGGTCCGCAGGCGATCCGGGTCCTGACCGCACGGAAGGACTTCACCCCGCAGACGCTGCTCACGGCTGCCTTCGACACCTACCTCACCGCCTTCGCCCGGCTGATCCCCGGTCTGGTCACCGCCTGGGACAAGCTCCCCGACGGCGACCAGCAGAAGACGAAGCTCGCTGGGCCGATCGGCCTGTTCCGTGGCTGGGACTACCGCTGGGCGGCCGATTCGACCGCGACATCGCTGGCGGTCTTCTGGGGTGAGGCGATCTGGGCGACCGCGTCGCAGCCGGCGAGAGACGCGGGCATGGCGGTGTGGGACTGGGTGGCCGAACGCGCAACCGACGCGCAGCGGATCGCGGCTCTCGACGTGGGCATGGACCGGCTGGTGCTGGACTTCGGTAGCTGGCAGGTGCCCTGGGGCGAGATCAATCGGTTCCAGCGCAACGACGGCGCGATCGTCCAGACCTTCGACGACGCCAAGCCGAGCAGCCCGGTGCCTTTCACCTCGGCGCAGTGGGGCTCCCTGGCGTCCTTCGGGGCACGACGCTACCCGGGGACAAAGCGCTACTACGGCACCAGCGGCAACAGCTTCGTGGCGATCGTGGAGTTCGGACCGAAGGTGCGCGCCTGGGCGGTGACGGCGGGCGGCGCGAGCGGGCACCCCAGCTCGCCGCACTTCAACGACCAGGCCGAACGCTATGCCAATGGTGACCTCCGTCCGGTCTATTTCTACCCCGACCAGCTCAAGGGCCACATCGAGCGGATTTACCAACCGGGCAGGTAACCTGCCGCCGGAGCGGGCGGCAACGCCGGCCCCTGCACAGGGCGGTTCGCCGATGCCGAGGCGCGTCACACCGGTCGATCCGGTCGATACGCGCCTCGGTCTCGGCGTACCTCGGGGCCCTCCTCCGTCTCCTACGGTTGGTCCGCGCCGCTGTCACCGATCCGTGACAGCCCTCATCACCGAACAGGGCCCACGACGCCGGCTGGGTCCCGTCAGCGTCACCCGGAGCGCTGCCGCCGCGACCTGACCCTGGCCGCGCACAGGGCACCTCTTCCCCCGGCAGGGGGATGCGGGTGGCTCGGTGGAGGGATTCGCTCCCATCGTCGTGCGCTGATGCTGGACCACGTCAGCCGACGGGACAGCCAGGAGGAGCGACATGTTCAGGTCCAGTCTGCGTGCGACGACACTGGCAGCGGTTGCGGCCGCGGCGGTTGCCGCGTCGCCCGCTGTCGCGCAGGCCCAGCAGCCCGAGGCGACGGGCGTCGCAACCGGGCGGTCGGTTGTCGCCGGGGTGGGACGTTTTGTGTACGACGAGCCCGGCGTGATCGGGCACCGGATCTGGTTCGGCGTCCAGGCGGTGACGGCCGCCGACGGATCGACGTACGGGCGGTTCCTGTACCGGCACGAGCTGCCCGACGGCACCGTGGTCGGGCAGGGGCGAGCCGACGTGACGTGTCTGGAGGTCATTGGAAACGTGGCGCTGTTTAGCGCGATCGTCCCCGAGGGCCGGGGCACCGTGAAGAACCATGGCTACTACGTGAAGATCATCGATGGCGGAAGCGGGCCGGACCAGATCGTCGATGCTCAGGCGCAGAACGGGACGGAGCGGCCGCCCACCCACTGCCTCGACCCCGAGACGGACCTCCCCCCGGGATCCCCCCAGCGACCCCGGTACCCGATCCTCATCGGCGGATACACCGTTCGCGGCGCTTAGCAGCACCGTGCGGGCGCCGAGGTTCCCGACGCCCGTCACCGCAGGTGTGGGCCGCGCCCACCTGCGCGACCCACGCCTGCGGATGAAGCTCGACCGGTACGGTCGTGACCACGGTGTGCCGTTCGGCGGTAACAGGCCGACCAGCGATGCGGCGGAGCTCGGCCATGCGTTCGACGAGACGCCCCGTGACGGTTATGAACGGGGCTGCGGTGTCAGCACAATGCGACCGCGTAGTGCGCGGTCCTCCATGCGTTGGTGCGCGGCGGCTGCCTCACCGAAGGGAAGGACGTCGACAACGGTCTCTCCCAGACCCGCGGCGACGGCCGTCAACGCGGCCTGAAGAGCGGGACGAATGTACTGGGGGTGGGTGGGCAGGTAGGCGCCGGCGTTGAAGCCAGCGATGGTGATGCCGCCGAGCCAGAGCTGGTTGCTTCCGATCTGGTGCGTCCAGTCGTCGCTGGCGTTGCCCGCCGCGATCAGGCGGCCACCGGGTTTCAAGAGAGACAAGCTCCCCGTGCGTACCTGGCCGCCGACCGGGTCAATGACGACGTCGAACTTCTCATCCGTCAGCGCGTTGGAGAGTTCGGCCGAGTCCACGATCTTGTCGTAGGGCAGCCGCGTATCCGCCGCCGCCTCCAGCTTGCTGGCCCGGACCGTGCCCACGACACGGGAGGCGCCGAGTTGCCTCGCGATGCCCGGGAAGGCGGCCGAGAAACCGCCGAGCGCACCGTGCACGAGAACGCTTTCGCCCTCGGCGAGATGCGCGACCCGCGTAAGCGCGACGTGCGCCATCGCCGCGTTCGGCACGACGGAGACGGCCAGGGCCGGGTCGATGCCGTAGCCCTCGGTCGAGACGACGAGATCGGCCGGGGCGATGTAGACGGAGGCGTAGCCGCCCGTACCGGTGGCGGACATGGAGACGACGCTCTCGCCCACGGTGAGTCCGGTGACACCTTCGCCCAGCTCACGTACCGTTCCGGCGACCTCAAGTCCCGGCACGTACGGCGCCTGCGGCATCCCTGGCTGGTCCTTGAACACTCCTCGCCGCATCAGGACGTCGATCAGCCCGACAGCGGAGTGGGTGACGTCGACGGCGATCTCGCCCGGCCCGGGAGTCGGATCCGGGAACTCGCTTACCGTCAGCACCGACGGGGCTCCGAACGAGGTGGCTTGCACTACGTGCATCGGATTCCTCTTCCTGTCCAAGAAGTGCGTGGCGCACAGATGACGCGTTACGTGGACGTGCGCGAGAGCCCTCCGGATGAGGACACGGCGGCACACCGCGATGTGCCGCTCGACCCCGGAAGCTCGACCAGTCCGACGCTGCCGCGCCCAGCAGTTGGGGCTCGGCCAGGTTCCTGGGTGCGGTTTGGGTGCCTCGCGCGGAAGCGTTCCTCCCGTCCCAAACGGACCCGTTAACGCATCCCGTGATGCATTAACTTGACGGTATCACGACGAGGGCGCGTAATGCATCCCGAGGTGCATTAAAATCGGTGACATGCGTGAGCGAGCACGATCAGCCGAAGACAAGGTGCGCCGGGCCGAAGACCTCCTGGCTGCCGCCGAAGCCCTCGCCCTGGAACTCGGCGGTGTCCGGTTCGTCACGGTCCCCGCAGTCGCTCACCGCGCGGGCCTGCATCGCACGGGCGCACGGCGGTACTACGCGAACAAGGAGGAACTGCTCCTCGAACTCGCCGAGCAGGGGTGGCGGCAATGGCGCGACGCGGTCAAAGCAGCCATCGGTGATCGAGCCGGGCTCGGTCCCGAGCAGGTCGCGGCCGTGGTCGCGCAGACGATCGCGTCACTGTCGGTGTTCTGTGACCTGCTCTCGCACGTGGCGATGAGCCTCGAAGGCGATGTCGACATCGAACGCGCCCGTAGATACAAGACGAACGCCACCGCCGCCGCCGGCGAGATCGTGACCGCCCTGGCACAGGCCAGCAGCATGACTGTCGAGCAACTCCAGAATCTTCTGGCCAACACAGCCACGCTCGCGGCGGGCCTCTGGCAAGCCTCCCACCCCACACCCACACTGGCCGCGCTCTACGAACAAGTGCCCGCCTGGCGACATGCCGCGCTCGACTTCGAGCCAAGACTCAGCCTGCTGCTCCGCGCGACGGCGATAGGGCTCGTCGAGCTTCAGCGACAGGAAGGTTAGCGGTTCGGACTCGGCTGACCCGCAAGGGCCGGGCCACGAAGGAGCGGATCGTGCAGGTGGCAGCCGGCGTGGTGGTGGCCAAGGGAGTAGCCGGAACTCAGCTCGACGATGTGCACAGGACTACGGGGTGAGCGGACCACAGATGACGTACTCCTTCGGCGACAAGCGGTCGCTGGTCGGCGAGGTTGTGGCCTGACAGGCTCAAGCCAACATCAACCTGCACACCCGACCCGAGGTGACCGCCTGAGCGTGCGCTGACGGGTTTCGATCGGCAGGACGGGACCGCTTTGAGCCAGGTGATGGTGCACTGATGGGATGGCCCACGTAGAGTCCCGTCATGGTTGAGGGTCGCTTCGAGCGCTACGACCGGTACGAACGGTGTCTCGGTGACGTACTCGATCTTCTCGACCTCGCGGCGCCACCCGCACCTGCGGGCGACGCGCGGAACGACCCGCAGGCCCGGCGGCGCTGGCAATGCGATGTAGCCCTGCTGATCATGCGGGAGGCAGTGCCGCCGCAGCCCGAGGAACTGTTCGAACCGCTGATGCTCGCCGCCGTCTACGAACCTGACCCGAGTCACACCCAACGACACATCAGACCAGCGCTCGCTGCCTTCGGCCGCCGACGCGTCCAAACCAGGCTGCTCGAACACCTCCGAACGGGAACCGACTACGAGATCATCGGCGCGGCCGACGCCTGGTACTGCACGTACCTACGCGTCGCGGGCAACGACACCGAGGACGATCCCTGCACCGACCTCCGGCACGACTTCCAAGAAACCGGTCTGCGGATATTCCTGGCCAACGACGACCCGGGAGTCCGACGCCGCATCATCTCGTTGCTTAACCTTCGCGCCGACAAAAGCCCACCCGAGCTGCGCCCACTAATCTCCGAGGTGCTCCGTATCGCCCGCGCCCATCCCGACAACACCATCGTCGACCGGATCCGAAGTGCTCTCTGACCGTGCGGCTCCCGCAGGACGGCCCGAGGGGCGCCCCGCCCTCTTCCGGCACTGGCCTGTGGCTCCGGTGGGCAGGAGTTCGAGTCCAACTGGTGTTGCCGCGATGTGCGGGCCTGCTGGCAGACGCTGATTGTCGGTGGGCTACAGGTTGTTGATCCGGGCCAGCAGCTCTGCCTCGGTCAGATTTTCCAAGACCGCGTCCTGCTTGCGGCCCAGGACTGCCAGCAGCTTCTCCTTCTCCAGCTTCTTGGCTGCCGCCGCCTTCGCCGCCTGGTCCTCCGCGAGGCGGATGGCGATGACGTGCTTGACGACCTCCAGCTTGGTCTCCAAGGTGGCCTTGGCCGGATTGGTCTCGGTGGCCACGAACGACTCGGTGTCGACGGCCTTGAGTTCGGCGTTGACCGCCTTGGCCACGTCATCCAGGCTGAAGCCGGACTTGGCGGTCAGCGGAAGCTCCCACAGCTGTTCCGTGGTCAGCAATCCCTTGGCCGACGGGTAGCGGAATTTCTTCCGCGTGGCCTGCTCAAAAATGGTCACGATGGCCTCTCCGAGTTTCTGGGTAGGAGGTCAGAACTGGATACTGATGAGGTGGCGCCGGCCGCCGGTCATGGTCACCTTGGCGACCACAGAGCTGCGGACGGTGGAGCTGAAGCCGAGGCCAGAGAGCTGATCCGGGGACGGCTCACACTTGGTGCGATCGCCGAGAACCTCGAACACCTTGCGGTGCGGTTGCAGGTCGCCGCGGAGGAACTCGTTGTAGATTCCCCGGGTCGGCTGGTCGTTCACGCACCCTTTGAGGATGAAGAAGTAGTGGCGGTTGCCGACCTCGCTGCCGTCGAAGTAGTTCGGCGAGTACATGATGGTGGACACCGGTACGAACTGCTCGGTGGTGATTCCCCACAGGTCCTTGCCCGCGCTGCCCGGCTACATGTCCTTACCCGGCCGGAAAGCGGTGATCAGCTCGCCGGCGACCGTCATCCGGCCCACCTCCACGGTCTCCTTGTGGCCGATCGCCCGCTCGTGGCTGTAATGCTCGATCTTCCCGTTGCTCTCGGTCTCGATGACGAAGCCGACCTCGGTGCTTTCCCGCTTGTGGAACTGGTTCACCTCGATTCGGTACTCGCCGTCGGGAACGTTGTCGGTCCAGGTGACGTTCTCCACCGGCTCACGCGAGAACGCCCCGGCCGCGTTCATGTCGACGTCCAGCTTGTTGCGCTTGTCCCTGTACCAGATGTGGTCGCCGTTGGGTTCGAACACGTGCAGGTCGAGGTCGTCGTGGTTGAACCAGGACAGGCTCACCCGCAGCTTGCCGGTGACGTTGCCGCCGGCCCGCTTGACCCTCTCCTTGATCGAGTCGGTGACGTTGCCGTTGTAGGACCAGCCGAAATCGTTGTCCCAGGTGAACAGCCGCGGGGCAGCCGGGTGCCGGCCGGTGGTGAGGCTGACGAAGCGCGGTTCGTGGCTGTTGGCGACCCACAGGTCGATGGTGGCTGCGCCGGGCAGGATGTCTTTCATGAAGGTGACCACGGGAATCTCCTCCGGCTTCGCGTCACGAAGGCGCGCACCTGCCGACCTCGTGGTGGCGGCGTGCATGAGCAGCCCTTCGATGCCGTCCTTCAGCCGCGACTGTGTGTCGTTGTCGACCCAGAGCACGTTGGTGACCGACACGTCGGACAGCCGGGCGAACCGTCGCTGCAACGACTCCTCGATCCCCAACTCGTCGATGGTCTTCATGGCAGCCTTGACCATGGCCGGGGTGATCAACGCCGTGGGGCGCTGGTAATTCTGCGGTGCCACCTTCGTCTCGAACGACCGGACCGCCTGCTCCAGGTCGACGCCCGCGGAGAGATCCTGGACGAGGGTGCCGATCACCGTGTTGCGGAACCGGGCTGCCGGGTTCATGGCGTTGGCGAAGATGAAGGCCTGTCCGTCGGTCGCCTTCGTCCACCGGTTCTGCAACGACCGGAACTCGGCCACCGCCCGACGATGCTCCGCGCCCCGGTAGAGGGCGTTGTCGTCGATGAGGTCGACGACGGTGTCCAGGGCGTGCTGGGTCAGCTCGGCCAGGCCACGCTGGAACACCTGCACCGCAGCGTCGAAGGTGCCCCGTGCCGCACCGACGTCTTTGATGCGATGCCGCTTCTCCACCCGGCCGTGCAGGTGGTGCCACACCTCGATCTGGCCGTCGCGCAGCGTCCGGGTCGTCCTCGTCCCGTACTGCGCCTCGGTGGACCGGAAAACGGTGGACAACGGCAGCGTGCTGACGAATTTGTCCATCGCGGCGGCGACGACCGAGAAGACCGGGTCGGATGCAGACACCCCGGACCAGACGGAGCGAACATGTCCATTATGAATCTCGACGATGTTACCGAAGTTTTTGATGAACCCACGGCAGGTCGAGCAGTCGTACTCGGACCGTTCACGGAACCGGAGATTGGTGCCGGCTGGGAAGGAATCGAGAAAGATGAGCCAGAGTGAGTCCCGGTCGAGAGCGTCGCCGACGACGTACAACTCGCCCTTGGACATCGCGGACAGACGCATCGTCACATCCGTAACGAACTGCTGGAAGTCGTCCACCACTGTCTCATCCTCCTTGATCACCGGAGATCCTATGGCGTGCCTGCGGTCGGGGAAACGCATTTCCGGCTGTCCGCACGGTCCCGGACGGGCGTCGGTGGCCGGCGGTGAGGCCATTGACACGGCGGTGGCGCCCGACCAGCCCGAGTTCGCCGCCACGCTCGACCGGGCCCGCGAACTGGTGCGCCGGGGCGACGCCGAAACGGCATGGGAGGTCGTGGCCGAGGCGGTGCCACGATGGCACAGCGACGACCCACTGAGCATCGCACCGTTGGCGCTGCTCACCGATCCGGTACTGAACACTCTCGTCACCCCGCAGCGGGCCACCTGGATCGCCACCACCCCGAGAGGCGGTTACTGAACCCAGCAGCCCGTGACGGAGCGTGGCCGCTTAGATCAGCGAGCACATTCGGGCGACAGCGGAAGTGGCTATCGGTGCGCGTCACGACGCGTGGGTCGTCGACATTGTGGGGCGGAACGTCTGCCGGTATGCCGTCGGTGAGACCCCGATTGTGTCGGACAGGTGCTGGCGCAGCGAGGTGGCGGTGCCGAAGCCGGCCTCGGCGGCGACCCGGTCTATCGGTAGGTCGGTTGTCTCCAGCAGGCGCCGGGCGTGTTCGATTCGCTGCCGCGTCAACCATTGCCCGGGTGTGATGCCGACCTCGGCGCGGAAGCGGCGTGAGAAGCTGCGTACGCTCATCCGCGCGTGCCGAGCCAGGTCGGCGAGGCTGATCGGGCGGTGTAACTGGCCGAGGGCCCACTGCCGGGTATCGGACGTCGTGGCGGTTGTCGACTCGGGCACCGGACGGTCGATGAACTGTGCTTGGCCGCCTTCACGCCACGGCGGCACGACGCACAGCCGGGCCACCCGGTTGGCGACGGCACTGCCGTGGTCGCGGCGGACGAGGTGCAGGCACAGGTCGATGCCGGAGGCGACGCCTGCCGCGGTGAGCACCTGCCCGTCGTCGACGAAGAGCACGTCCGCATCGACCTTCACGTTCGGGAATGTGCGTTGGAGGTGCTCGGCGTTGTTCCAGTGCGTCGTCGCCGTCCGGCCGTCGAGTAGCCCGGCGGCGGCCAGCACGTACGAGGCCGTACAGATGGAGACGATCCGTGCGCTCGGTCGCAGCCGGCGCAGTGCCGCCGCGACCGGCTCGGGTAGCCAGTCCTGGTCGCCGGTCGGCTCGCAGACGAACGGTGGCAGCACCAGCGTTTCGGCCGCGTCGATCGCCTCGGGGCCCTGCTGGACGGCGACGGCGAAGTCGGCGCTCGTGGCGACCGGTCCGCCGTCGACAGTGCAGGTGACGACCTCGTACAGCGGCTCGCCGTCGTCTCCGGCGGCGGTACCGAAGATGCGGACGGGGATGCTCAGCTCGAACGGGTACACGCCGTCGAGCGCCAGGACGACCACGCGGTGCATGGCCAGATCCTTGCACATATTGGCGATATGGCCACTCGAACTCGGGCCTGCCCCACCGGCACGGTGGACCGGCGCACTTGAGGACGAACAGAAAGGCCTGCGATGCGTGCGATCACACAGAAACGATTCGGTGGTCCCGAGGTTCTCGAACTGGTGGAGGTCGACCGTCCCGAGCCCGGTCCGGCGGAGGTACTCGTCCGGGTGCACGCGGCCGGGGTCAACCCGACCGACTTCTGGCACCGTACGACGGGCGGCCTGCTGGGCCGGCCGGTGCGGCTGGGCTGGGACCTGTCCGGCGTGGTCGAGGCCGTCGGTGTCGGCGTCGCGCTGTTCCGGCCCGGTGACGAGGTCTTCGGAGTGCCACGGCTACCGCAGGCGGCCGGCGCCTACGCCGAGTACGTCACGGCACCGTCGCGTCACCTCGCCCGCAAACCCGCTGGGCTGTCCCACGTCGAGGCGGCCGGGCTGGGACTCGCCGGGCTTACCGCGTGGCAGGCCCTGGTTGACGTCGCCGACGTCCGGTCGGGCCAGCGGGTACTGGTCCATGCGGCCGCAGGAGGTGTCGGTCATCTCGCCGTGCAGATCGCCAAGGCGCGCGGCGCGTACGTCATCGGCACCGCCAGTGCCGCGAAGCATCGCTTCGTTCGCGGGTTGGGCGCCGACGAGGTCATCGACTATGCCACGACGGACTTCGCCGAACGCCTGCGCGACCTCGACGTAGTCATCGACTCGATTGGCGGCGAGTACGGGCCGCGCTCGCTGCGGACGTTGCGCCAGGGTGGCATCTTGGTCGCCCTTGCCTCGCCGGCCGAGACGTACCTGGAGGAGGAGGCAGCCCGGCAGGGCAGGCGAGCCCGGTTCATGATCGTCGAGCCGGACCGGGGCGGCCTCACATCCCTCGCGGGTCTGGTCGACAGGGGTCAACTCCGCGTCGAGGTGGACACGGTACTGCCGCTCGAACAGGTCGCCAAGGCCCACCGGATCGGTCAAGCCGGCCACGCCAAAGGAAAGATCATTCTGACGCTCTGACCTGGCGTTTCGTTCGGGCGGCAGCCCGGTTGGATCGGAAGAACGCTGGCTGGTGTGTCACCGCTCTGTGTTCGAGGGCGACAGGACGCGGTCCGGCACGGGCGCGGCGAGCCCGGGAATCCGTCTGCCGACGAGCAGGTAGATGACAACGCCGGCCAGGGCGAACGAGCCGACCCCGAGGAACATGGTGGCGCCGCCGTAAGCACCGAGGAGCAGGCCGCCGGTGAGCGGGCCGATGAAGACGCCGATCTGGGCGAAGGTCTGTGCGCCGAAGTAGGCGCCACGGTTGTCCTCCGGCGCGATGCGGTCGATGATGGCGAACTCGGCCGGGTAGATGAGGATCTCCCCCAGGGAGAACACCACCATCGCGGCGACGAACTGCCAGATCCCGTCCGCCACGGCGAAGCCGACCATACCCGCGACGGTCAGCAGTCCCCCGACGGTGATCGACGTGACGGGATTGCGTTTCTCCGTGAACCGGGAGGCGAACACCTGCAGGACCACCACGGTTGTCGCGTTGGTGGCGAGTACGTAGCCCAGGATCGTGACGCCGTTGACGACCCCGACGGAGAGATGCTGGGCGAGCAGGGACGAGATCCGGCCGTGCACCGCCTCCAGCAGTAGTCCGGCGAGGATGAGAAACAGCAGTCGCCGGTCGACCGCCACGATTCGCGCGCTGCCCGCCAGTCCTCGTAGCACGCTGCCGAAATGCTGCTTCTGCGCGCCGCCGGTGTCCGTCGCGCCGGTGGTGGCGGCAGGAGTCAGCAGCAGGACCACGGCCAAGCCGATCAGGTAGATGCCGTACCCCAGTGCGCCGACGAGGAACGCCAGCCGCCCGCCGGCCAGACCGACCGCGGTGCCGGCGACCGGTCCGGCGGCGTAGCCGATGTTGGTGGCCACGTACTGGTAGGAGAACGTCTTTGCCCGGCGCTCAGGCGGGAGCAGGTCGCCGAGCAGCGCCTTGCCCACCGGGGCGAAGACGCCGCTGCTCAGGGCCAGCGTGGCGTTGAAGACGAACACCGTTGTCGCACCGTCGCTGAAGTGAAGGCCGATGAAGGAGCCGATCACACCGAACAGCGATACCAGCAGCAGCCGGGCACGTCCGAGGACGTCGGACAGGGAACCGCCGACGAACCCGGCGAAGATCGAGAAGAACACCGACGAGCCGATGATGAAGCCGATCAGGCCCGGTTCCAGGTCGAGGTCCCTGCGCAGGAAAACGGCCAGGAACGGGATGGTGACCGAGTTGGCGAGGCTCATGATTGCGGCGCCGGCAATCAGCACTCGAGCGAGCACCGGCAGGGGCGTTGCGGTCGTGGTGAAAGTCATCGCGCTGTGGTGTCCCTTCCCGGTACCGGTTGGGTACCGGATGTCTCGGTGTCGTGGCGCAGCGTCGTGTTTGTTGGGCCGGTGGTGCGGAGACCGGCTCTCCGGCCCGGCCACCGGGGAGATCCGCGGCGACCGGGCCGGTCTGGTCGGGGGTGATCAGCCGGCACGTGCCGGGCGGCCGGGAGTCAGCAGGCCGCCGATGACGGCGGCGCCGACTGCGGCGAGCGCCGCCACGACGAACCCGTCGTGGAAGCCGTCGGTGCTGTCACCCACGAGGCTGGCGGCCGCGACGCTGGAGACGACGGCGGCTCCCACCGAGGCGCCGAACTCGTGGAAGGTGCTCACGATGCCCGAGGCGATGCCGGCTTCCTGCGGGGCGACCTGTCCCAGGGCGGTGGCCGAGGCGATGACAAACAGCGCGCCGGTCCCGGCGCCGGCGACCGCGATGCCGACGGTGACGGCGACGGGTTGCATCGTCAGGGCGGGGACCGCCATGCCGATCGCCGCGATCAGCAGCGCCGCGACGGCGAGCGGGCGGGCCCCGAAACGGGCGATGGTCCGTCCGGTCAGGTTGGCGCCCAGCATCGTCGCCAGCGCGACAGGCAGGAAGAGCAGCCCGGTTCGCAGGGCGCCGTATCCACGGGCGTGCTGGAAGTAGAAGGTGCCGAGGAAGAAGACGGCCACCATCAGTGCCGTTGCCATCAGGATGAGGAACGCGCCGGTCGTGACCGGGCGCCGGGCGAGCAGCGTGACGTCCATCAGCGGTGATCGCGAGTGTTTCTGCCATGCCGTGAAGGCCGCGTAGCCGATCAGTGCGAGCAGCACGAGCGAGCCGGTGACGGCGGTGAGCCAGCCGTGGTCGCCGGCCCGGATGAGGGCGTAGATCAGGGCGGCCGTCGAGCCGGTGACCAGGAGCGCGCCCAGGCCGTCCAGGCGCGGGCGCGGTCGCATCCCTGTGGTGGCGGGCAGCATGACGGCGAGCGCGGCGACGATCAGCAGGCCGATGGGGACGTTGACGAAGAAGACCCAGGGCCAGCCGGGGCCGCCGGTGATCAGGCCGCCGAGGAGTACGCCCAGCGCCGCACCACCGCCGCCGAGCGCGGCCCACACGCCGAGGGCCTTGTTGCGCTCGTCGCCGGAGAACAGGTTCACCACCAGTGACAGCGCCGCCGGCGACAGCAGTGCCGCGCCGATGCCCTGGGCGACTCGGCCGCCCACCACCATCCCGGCGGAGCTGGCCAGGCCGGTCAGCAGGGACGCCGTGGTGAAGATCAGCAGACCGGTGAGCACCACCCGTTTGGCGCCGAACAGGTCGGCGATGCGTCCACCGAGCAGCATCAGCCCGCCGAAGGTGAGGGTGTAGGCGCTCACCGTCCACGTCACGGCCGCCCGGCTCAGGTCGAGGTCGGTCTCCATCTGCGGCAACGCGATCGCGACCACGGTGACGTCCAGGATGAGCATCAGCTGGGCGACGCCGAGGAAGGCGAGGATGCGCCAGCGCAGCGGATGTTGCGCGGTCGTCTCGCGTACGTCGTGTGTGGTCATGACACCCTCCACCGAAACTCGTATACGGCTGTACGACTTGCACCGGGAAGGCTAACTCGTATATCCACGTACGAGCTAGAGTGGTGGCATGGTTCCTGCCGACACGCGTCCGAGACGGCGTGCCGACGCCGAGCGCAGCATCGCGCGCATCGTCTCCGCCGCCCGCGAATGCCTCAGCCGCGATCCGGACGCCACCGTCGACGACATCGCCAGGGCAGCCGGCGTGGGCCGCATGACCGTCTACGGTCACTTCCGGACCCGGCCCGAGCTGGTCGAGGCTGCCCTGGTCGACGCCTTGCGGGCCGGTGAGCAGATGCTCGTCGGCGTCGGTCTGGACGGTGACGCCCGGCAGGCGATGGACCGGTTGCTGGCATCCAGCTGGTCGCTGGTCGCCGAGTCCGCGGCACTACTGGCCGCGGCACAGGCGGTGCTGCCCGCCGGACGTCTGCGGGAGCTGCACAGCGGCGCGGCCGACCGGGTGGAACAACTCATCCGCCGTGGTCAGGAACAGGGCCTGTTCCGGACGGACCTACCGATCACCTGGCTGGTCAACGCGGTGCACTACCTCCTCAACGGAGCCGCGGAGGAGACCCGCCTCGGCCGCCTCGACCCCGCGAGCACGGCTGAGGTCGTCACCGCCACGGTGCAGTCGGTCCTCGCTACACCACCGAGCCGCGACCCGCGCGCGCCACGCTCGCCCTGCTCTTCGAAGGACTCCGGCCTGGTCCGACACCGGGCCGGCGAAGAACAACCCGCTCCGCCCAGCGGCACGTCGTCGGGTTGATCCCGGCAGCGTGCGAGTCGGCGGCAAGCCGCTGAAGCTCAAGTCGACGTACCGGGTCGCCACCCTGCCGAACAACTTCTTCGCCAAGAACGCCTCGCCCGGCTTCACCGCTCGGTTCGAGGCAGACAAGCAGGACCGCAGTCTGTACAACGGCGGCGACGCCCTGTGGCGCTACCTGGAAAGCGCCCCCGGTCCGCCCGCCCGCGCTGGAGCAGCCCGAGGTTGCGCTCCAGCCGGGCCAGCACCAGCAACGCGAGCCCGATCATGCCCCACGGTGCGATCAGCCGGTCCAGCACGAACCACCGGTACGGGAGCGGACTCATCGGCACCAGGTGGCTCGGGAAGTAGAGGGCGGCGGCCACCCACGCGGCGGTGGACACTGCCGTGGTCGCGGCACTGGTGGTCACGTACGGCAGGATCCTGGCACCCAACCCCCGCACCCGTGCGGCCCGCACGTAGCAGACGGCGATGACCGCGTACGCCAGCAGCAGCGCCGGCGGCCAGTAGTACAGGACGCCCCGGCGCGCGAACTGGCAGCCCCCGTCGGACATGCAGTGCAGCTTCATGCCGACCCAGTCGAACGGGATCCCCACCAGCGTCACCGCGGCCTGGACCGAGCGACGGTGGCCACGGCTGCGGGCTGCTGACCCGGCGTAACGTGGCGCCGCGACAGCAACCTGATTGCCACCCCACACCCGGTGCCCATGGCCGTCGTCTTCACCTGCCGGATCGGCAAAACGCACCCAACGCTGGTTTCGAACTCCTCCGCGTCGGTGGGGTACAGCACCGCGTTGGCTCGACTGAAGGTTACCCAGCGTGGTCACGTCGTACCCATGCTGCCTGACGCATGGTTGTTTCACGGCCCGGCAACGTCCGCTCCACCCACGATTTGCCTGGTCAGGTGTTTGGCGTGGCTAGCTTCCGACGGAGTTGATCAGAAACTGACCCCGGACGTACCGGCATCGTGACCCGGTGACGGCATGCCCGGAGAGGCTCCGGCACCGTCCGGAGGATTTGTGAGAGAGGCACCGATGGAACTCAGCCGCAGAAAACTCATGGTGCTGGGAGGCGGGGTGGTCGCGGCGACCGGGCTGGCGCCGTCGGCGGCGTACGCCCACTCGTCCGACTCGAAGGCGCCCAAGGGCGAGTGGCTGGCCGGTGACACCCACGTGCACAACGACCACTCGTCCGACGGCAGCCTGCCCCGGCAGACCTCGAAGCAGCGCCTGCCCGGAAACCTGCCCGTCGCCGACCAGATCGGTCAGGCCGAGCGGATGGGACTCGACTTCCTGCCGCTCACCGACCACCGCACCTACGACCAGCACTGGGATCCGCAGTGGAAGTCGTCCGAGCTGCTGCTGGTACCCGGCGAGGAGGCAAACGGCTCGCCGCACGCGATCGTCCTCGGCGCGGTCGACACGGTGGTGGACGGCGCGAACCCGCCCGGGTCGGCCGCCTTCCGGCACGTGCAGCAGTCGGTCTGGGACGCCCACGCGCAGGACGCGGTGTGGTCGACCGCGCACCCGGACAACGGCGAGTACACGCCGGCGACCGGCCCCAACGACAACGCCAGCGTGCAGGGCGTCAACCTGGTCGAGGTGTGGAACCCGGCGAGTGACCCGGACGCCCAGATCGACTACGCGGAGAACCGTTGGAACCGGGGCTTCCGCTTCGGCGTGGCGGCGGCCAGCGACTGCCACTTCCGCGAACTGTGGGGCGTCGCGGGCCCTGGCGAGCCCACCACCTGGGTGTTCGCCGCCGAACGCTCGGTACGCGGAGTGCTCGACGCGCTACGCGCCGGTCGTACGACCGTCTCCTACAAGCCGACCGGCGCGTTCCTGACCATCGAGGCCGACCTCGACGGCGACGGCGTCTTCGAGGCCCTCGGCGGCGACGAGGTCGTGCTGCGGGACCGGCGGCTCCCCAAGCGTGCCGCCCTGCGGGTGCGGGTACGCAACGGCGCCGGCAGCCGGGTGATCGTCTACCGGGCACCGGGACGCTCGGTGACCCCGGTCACCACGGTCAGCCCGACCAAGGATGACCAGACGTTCCTCGTTCCGGTCACGCTCGACGCCGACCAGACCTGGTTCCGGGCCGAGTTGCGCGCCCCCGGCGACCCGTCCGGCCAGGACTCCGACCCGAACCTGCCGGACCAACTGCGGGCCATCGCCTCGCCCGTGTTCGTCTCCGTACGCGTGCCGGCCGAACCGACCCCGGAGATCGCGCTGCCGACGCAGGCGAACGGCGCCGACCACGCGGCGCTCGCGCTCGGCGAGGAGGGCGAGTTCACCGGCTTCGCCGACGTGGCCGTGCAGGGCGACGTGTCGCACGTCGTGGCTGAGCTGCACCGCGACGGCCGGACCACGATCGGATACACCCGAATGGGCGCGCACGGCGACCCGCAGCGGACCGTGGAGCTGTCCGGCAACTCGCCGACCGCCCGCTTCCCCCGGATCGCGGTCTCCGGCAACCACGTCTGGGTGGTGTGGCAGGACGAGCGAGGTCGGGAGCAGCCGCACCAGCCGGACATCTACCTGCGGCACAGCCGCGACGGCGGGCGCTCGTTCGAGTCGGCCGTGCGCCTGACCGACGGCGCCGGGCGGGCCGAGCATCCGGCGTTGGCGCTGGTCGACGCCGAGCACCCGGTGGTGGTGTGGGCGGACAACAGCACCGGGCCGTTCGACGTGTACGCCCGCGTGGTCGGTGTCGACCGGGTGCCGGTCAACCTCTCCGGCGCCGGCAAGACCACCGACGGTGGCACCGCCGACGACGCCCGGTCGCCGCGCTTCCCCGCCTCGCTGTTCCCGTCGGTGACCGTCGGGCGGGACCGACGGGTGGTGGTGACCTGGCAGGACAACCGTTTCGACCCGGACCCGTTGTGGACCGGGCACACCCCCGCGGCCGACGAGACACCCGGCGGCACCGACCCTGACAACTGGCAGATCCTGGCCAGCGTGCGGGTACCGGGTGGACGCTCCTGGACCGAGCCGGCGCGGGTGAGCGCGAGCGCGGTCGCCGCCGATCGCCACCCCAGCGTCGCCGCCGACCGGGACGGGACGTTTGTCGTCGTCTGGGAGACGAAGACGCTGAACAGTTCCGGGGCGAACCTGTCCCTGCGGGCGAGCCGGTCCACCGACGGTGGCCGGACCTGGTCGACGGCCGAGTCGTTCGCGGTCGAACCCGCCGCGATGAGCCAGCGCCCGAGGCTGGGCCAGGACCAGGACGGCAGGGTACGCGCGGTCTGGTATGACAGCCGCTCGACCGACTGGCGCTGGCAGGTGTTCACCGCGAAGCTCGACCACGCCGGGCGGTGGACGGCGCCGACGCGGCTCTCCGTCGCCGGCAACGGCACCTGGCCAGCCGTCTCCGGCTCGGCGGTGGTCTTCACGAGTGACCGTCGGGCCGAGCGAACCCAGCGGGACTGGACGCAGCAGGTCTTCCTCGTCCGCGTGTCGCACTGACGCCCTCCCGGCCGGTCGGGCTGACATGGCCCGGCCGGTCGGTTCACGGCAAGGCTTGGATCACGAGTGGCCCCCGCCGTCCCAGCGCCCACACGGCGAGCGCGCAGCAGCAGAGCGTCGCCCCCGCGATCGTGACCGCTGTCCAGCCGCCCACTGGCCAGAGTGCGGTCGCGGCGGCGGAGCCGATCGCGCCACCGATGAAGTTGCCGGTGCCCAGCGCCGTGTTGAGCCGGCTCCGGGCGTCGTGCGAGACGGCGAACAGCCGGGCCCGGTTGAGCAGGGCCTGCGCCTGGAGAGCGACGTCGACCATGACGATCACCATGACGACGAGCACGACCGACCGGCCGGCGAACGCCGCGCCGATGAAGGCGGCGAGAGCCACCACCCATGCCGCGCCGGTGGCCGGAAGCGACCAACCTCGGTCGTGCAGCCGACCGGCGTACTGGACGGCGAGCACGCCGACGAGGCCGGTCAGCCCGAACAACCCGATCACCGGTACCGGGTACTCGAACGGCGCGGCGCTGAGCAGGAACGTCAGCGCCGTCCAGAGCAGCGAGAACACGGCGAACCCGGTGGCGGCGAGGACCAGTGTCCACCGGGCCGCCCGTTCCCGCACGACCACCGCGCCGACCGAGGCGATGAGCGCCGGGTACGGCATCCGTGTTCGCGGTGCCAGCGGTGGGATCGCGCGGTAGAGCAGGACCGCGAGCACAACGGCGACGCCTGCGGCGAGTACGAAGGTCGCCCGCCACCCTGCGGTGCCGGCGACGAACCCGCTGATCGTGCGGGAGACGAGGATACCGGCGAGGGTCCCCGACCCGATGGCGCCGACGACCTGACCACGGTGGATGTCGTCGGCAAGGTCCCCGGCCAGCGGCGTGAGAAGCTGTCCGCAGATCGTGGTCACGCCGAGTAGTCCGAGCGCGAGCAGGAGTACGCCGATCGACGGCGCCAGCGCGCACAGCAGCAGCGCGGCGGCCGAGGTCAGCAGCATCACCGGGACGAACCGGCGGCGGTCGAGGACGTCGCCGAGTGGCCCGAGCAGCAGCACACCGGCGGCGTATCCGACCTGGGTCGCGGTGACGAGCCAGCCGGCCGTCGCGGTCGCGGCACGCAGATCGTTCGCGATGAACCCGATCAGTGGCTGGGTCCAGTAGAGGTTGCCGATGGCCGCTCCGGCCGCCACGGCGAACAGGAATGTCAGCCGGCTGCTCATCACCTCCGCCGATACCTGCGCGTCTCTGGGTCACCCTGACCGGGGCACTTCGGCACCCGCCCTAGGCGACCTTCCTGGCGCCGATGGTGCCGCTGGTCACCCGGTATGTTCCCTGCGGCGTGACCTTGCCGTTCGGGTCGTCCATCTGCCGGCCGACGAAGTAGGTCGACTCCCAGGCGTTGGCAGTGACCGAGCAGGCAAGGTAGCCACGTTGTGGCGTCCAGGTGCCACCCACCACCCCGCTGAAGAAGGCCTGTAGGCCCTGCGGGTCGCGGTTGGCCAGCGCCTGCCAGTTCCGGTCGCTGCCGCTGGTCATCGGCGGACCGATGAACTCGGTCGCGACCAGGGCCGAGGTGGTGTTCTGCCGGGCCCGTACCTGACCGACGACGCCGCAGTGCACGTCGCCGCTGAGGACCACGGGGTTGAACGACGGCCGGCTGCGTCTGCGTGCGGCCAGTGCGTCGGTCAGTGCGGACCGGTCGGCGTCGTAACCCATCCAGGTGTCCGGGGAGCTGGCCTCCGGGAAGTACGTCATCGGGGACGAGGTGGCCAGGCTGGTCCAGGTGGCGGTGCTGGTGGCGATCGAGTCGAGCAGTTCGGCGCGCTGTGCGGCGCCGAGGATCGTCCGGCCGCCGGTCGTGCGGCGGTACTGGCGGGTGTCCAGCAGGTACATGTCGAGCAGCGAGCCCCAGCGGATGGTGCGGTGCAGGGGCAGCACCCGCTTGTCCGGCGCCGGCACCGGCCGGCCGCCCCGGATCGGCATGTTTTCCCAGTACGCCCGCAGGGCGTAGTTGAACCGGTCGACCTTCGCGTCGTCGGCGGTGCCGTTGCGGGCCGCCGGGAGGTCACCACCGGCGACGTTGTTCCAGTACTCGTGGTCGTCCGGCACGGAGAAGAACGGGATGCGCTGGTGCACCGACTGGAGGCTGGACCGCATCCGGTACTGCCCGTACCGGCGCCGGTAGTGGTTGATCTCGGTGCAGGCCACGTCCGGGACGTGTTCCGGGCTGCCGAACTCGTAGATGTAGTCACCGAGGTGGACGACGAAGTCCAGCTCCCCCGCCCGGGTGAGCATGTCGCCGTACCCGTTGTAGTACAACGATCCGCCGGGCGGTGGCGCGGCGTTCTGGCAGCTGACCACGGCGAACCGCAGCGGCCTGGCCGTGCCCGGCGCGGGTGCGGTGCGGGTCTGCCCGACCGGGCTGGCCCAACCCGGGACGGTGAACTGGTAGAAGTACCGGCTGTCGGCGGCGAGGGCTCCACCACCGGCGGCCTGGTCCACGTCGACGTGGACGGACCAGGCGTCGGTGGCGATCGCGTCGACGTTGCCGTGGTGAAGGCTGGTCCCGTCGCTACTCAGGCCGGCCGCGCTGGTGGCCAGCCGCCAGTGCACGCTGATCGTGTCCGGCTGCCCCGACATCCCGGAATCCGTGGCGATCGGATCGGGGGCCAGCCGGGTCCAGAGCACGACACTACGCTCGGTCGGGTCGCCGGAGGCGACGCCCATCGCGAAGGGTGTGCTGGGCAGGGCGGCCAGTGCCGCCTGGCCGGGCAGCAGCGCGGCGGCCACGCCGCCGGCGGTCGCCGCGAGTAGCTGCCGACGGTTGACCGGGGACATGGTGCTCCTTCTGCCGGTCCGGGCCGGCGCGCGACGCCGTACCCGGCTGGAGGGGTCAACCAGCAGGATGATCGTTCACGCCAACCCGTTCCAGATCCGGGCAGGTGAACATTTGCCGTCGTACCGTCGCGGGGCCCGCCCGGGGACAACGCCTGGTCGTGGTCGGCCCGCCGCCGGTGCGGCGGCGGGCCGATGCCGGATCAGCCCTCGTCGGGCAGGGTCGCCGACGAGCGGCGGCGGCGGAAAGTGAGCAGCAGGATGGCGCCGAGTAGCACCACTCCGGCGCCGATGGCGGCCATCCGCGCGGCCGGTGCGCCGGCTACCGGCAGGCCACCGCCGGCGCCACCGGACTCCACGGCGGTGAACACGGTGAACGTGTCGGTGTTGTCGCTCGGATCCCGGTCCGGCGCAGCCTCCGGATCGGCCCGCACGAGGCTCACCTGTGGAGGCAGCTCGGTGGAGGCGCTCCGGGCGGTCGGCTCGTCGGCCAGTGACCGCACCTCCACCTGCCCGTCGGTCAGGTACGCCGGGGCGGGCGCGGACTCCGCCACCCGTACCGGGACCTGGAACCGCAGGCCGGAATACTCTTCGTCGTTCGGGTCGGTGTCGTCCTGCGCCGGGATGAGCGACAGGCCACGGTAGACACAGGTGGCCTCGCGGCGGCCGGCGTCGTACTCGCACCCGGACAGGTCGCCCTCGAAGCTGACGTGCTCGGGCAGCCGGACCGTCAGCTCGATCTCGCGGATCACCGTCCGGCCCTGGTTGCCAATCTCGAACCGCAGGTCCCCCCGCTCCCCCGGCACGATCGCGCCGACCTGGCCGGAGGCGTTGGCCGGTACGTCCCAGGCGAACGCGTACACGTCCACCCCGACGACCTCACTGATGCCGATCAGTTGACTGAGTACGCTGTTGTTGGCCGGGACCGGATCAGTCTCCGCGTGCGCCACGGACGTGGTGAACTCGCCGAACGTGCCGATCACGCCTCCGCCGAAGATGTCGTACTCCATGTCTAGGTTGAGTGACCGGCCCGGCGGCAGGTCCGGCAGGTCGCACTCCGAGCCGACGGCCACCAGACGGTGACCGGGCGGGGCCGGCGGCTCGGGCCGCTCGCACCAGGTGATGTCGCCCCCGTCGGTGGACTCGCCGTCGACCCAGCCGACCAGCCGCAGCCGGATGTCGGTGGCGGCAGCCGGGCCGTGGTTGGTGACTTTCAGGGTGGCGACCTTCTGGTCCACGGTGCCGATGATGCTGGTGCCGCGAACGCTGAGCGACAGGTCGGCGGAGCTGCTCGCCACGGCGGGCGCGTTGGCGGTCGTTTCAGCCGGGGGTGCGGTGCCCGCTGTGGCGCTGCTGGTGGACTCGGCCGCAGGCGCCTCGACCGGCGTGGAGTCCGCCGGTACGCCGGGCGCGGAGCCAGGGGCCGCCGAGGCGGCGCCCGCAGGTCCGGCGACCAGTCCGGCGAGGAGCAGCATCGCGGCTCCGACACGGTGGAACAGGAGACGGGTGTCACACATGGGCACACACTGTAATCAAGATCTCACGTCGGCGCTGCCCCGTGCCAGCACGGGCAGCCGCGTACGTCGCAGTTGGACGGCTGGGCGGCACGGGTTCGGTGGCCGGGACAGCCGAGACGAGCAGCCTGGCGCCGTTACCGATCGCGAGCACCGCCGCATTCATCACGCCCCTACGACACGGTGGGAGGAGACGTTCGACCCGGACGGAGACGCTTCACGCAAGTGGGTGCGCCGGCGACTACACCGCCCTGGTCAAGGACCACCTGGACCGGCGCCGCTGGGAGAACCGCGACTTCCGACAGCCGTGGGCGGTCAGCGCAACGCGGCGATCGCCTGGTCGAGCCAGCTCGCGTAGGCATCGTGCGACCAGCCGGCGCAGCACGAGCTGCTCGTAGCCCTCAGGCGAGATCAGGAACGAGAGCAGGTCGGCGGCCGGCGCCGGGTCCGAGATCGGCGCGCCTCGTTCGACCAGGCGCGGCAATCCCGGACGTCGACCCGGCGCGGTTCCTGCACCTGTTCGAGGACCGCCATGACCGGCGCGCTGCCGCCGCCGACTGAGAACGACAGGTTCGGTCGCCGTACGCCGCCTCGGTGTCGCGGCTGGACAATCGCTGCGGTTCGCCGGTCAGCGGGTGCGTTGGGCGAGCCAACCCGCCATCGCGCGGACGCCGTGGCCGATGGCCCGCTCGTCCGGGTCGAAGGCGGCAAAATGCGGGTAACTGGTCTCGATAGCGGCGCCGGGCGTACGCACCCCGAGGAAGGTGTACGTGCCGGGAAGTCGGTCGAGGAAGAGCGCGAAATCCTCACCACTGAACGGGATCGTGGCGTGGAGTTCCCGTACCCGGTCGCGGCCGACCGCGTGGTTCAGGTACCGCTGCATGGCCCGGCCCTCCCGTTCGGGACAGACCATCGCGGGGAACGGGTCGTTCGGGAAGGTCACCGATGCCGCGCCAGCGGAGCTGGCGAGTCGGCGGATGGTTTCCCGGATGGCGACGTACCGCCGCTCGGGCCAGCAACGGTAGGTCGCCCGTACCTCGGCTCGGCCTGCGGCCTCGGCGACCTGTGCCTGCATGAAGACGAACTCGGCCAATGGTCCGTCCGGGGTCTGGACGTCGGCCACGAGCTGTTCGAGGTCGGCGGCGGTGGCGGGGCGGGAGACGGTGCTCAGCGCGCCGATCTTGTCAGCGAGCCAGCGCGCCCGGGCGGTCGCGTCGCCTCCGGTGAGCGTGATGACGCCTCGGTCCTGGCCGGGGAGTCCGAACCCGGGCGTGACAACAAACTGGCCAACCGGGAAAGGACCGCAGTGCAGGGCGTGGATCTCCGCCGGGCGGACGCGGGCGAACACGCCGTCGTCGAGCATCGCGGCGGCACCGGCGAGCGTCTCCTCGGCGGGTTGGAAGACGAACACGACGGTGCCGGCGAGCCGGTCGCGCAGGCGTGCGAGCACCTCCGCGACACCCACCCCCACGGTCGTGTGCACGTCGTGCCCACACAGGTGGGACGCTTGCGTGCCGCCCCCGACCTGATCTCCCGGGGGCACCGCGTCCATGTCCGCCCGGTAGCCGACCGTTCGACCGTGCCGAGCGGCGGTGAGCACCCCGACGACCCCGTGGCCCCCGACGCCCGTGGTGACGTCGAGGCCGGCGGCGCGCAGTCGCTGGGCCACCACCTCGGCGGTCCGCCGCTCCTGGCCCGGGCTCTCCGGGTGCCGGTGGAGGTCGCGGCGCAACTCGATCAGGTCCCGGTCCAGTTCGGAGGCGTACGCGTCGATCGCGTGCCCGCCGACCGGCCCGGCCGCTGAGCCGCTGGTGGCGTACGCCGTCCCGGCCGATACCAGCCCGGCTCCCACCACCCCCACGGCCGCGCCACGAAGCACAGCGCGTCGACTGACGTTGCGACCTGTTGAACTCGACATGGAATCCTCCGACAAGAGTGCGACAACTGCACTGAGCTTGTCGTGCTCGCCCGTGGAACACACTGACGTTGGCCCCCGTCTTGATCGTGGGGTCACCCCTACCGGGACCGGCCTTGATCGTGGGTCACCCCTACCGGGACCGGCCACGATCCGACCCTGTCGATCCGCCGGGTGCTCGTGGCCCCGACTGCTCCAAGCGACGTCCAGGTGCCGCTGGACGCAGTCGCGGAGGGTATCCGGGTAGGGGTTGTTGTGGGGTTCAGGGTCCGTCCGGGGAACCTACTCTGGCCGGTGATCCGTGACCATGAAACACCGCCGAAGAAGAGGGCTTGGCATGTGCGGCATTGTCGGATGGGTTGATTTCACACGAGACCTCCGCCGCGAGCGGGCAGCCGTGCTCGCCATGGCCGCGGCGGTGTCCCTGCGCGGACCGGACGACGAGGGGGTCTGGCTCGATCCGCACTGCGGCCTCGGGCACCGTCGTCTCGCCGTGGTCGACCCGGAACACAGCGTCCAGCCGATGACCGCCGAGCACGATGGCGAGGTCGTCGCGGCGGTCACGTTCAGCGGCGAGATCTACAACTTCGCCCGGCTGCGGGACGAGTTGCAGGCGTCGGGGCACAAGTTCCGTACGACCGGCGACACCGAGGTGCTGCTGCACGCCTACCTCGAGTGGGGTGAGGACTTCGTCGACCGCATCGAGGGCATGTTCGCCTTCGGCCTGTGGGACGCGCGGCGGCGGCAGCTACTGCTGGTCCGCGACCGGATGGGCATCAAGCCGTTGTTCTACAAGCCCACCTCCGACGGCGTACTGTTCGCCTCCGAGCTCAAGGGCCTGCTGGCCCACCCGGGCGTGACCGCCGAGATCACCCTCGGTGGCCTGCGTGAGCTGCTCTCCTTCGCCGCCACCCCGGGCCACAGCGTCTACCGCGACGTCCACCAGGTGCTGCCGGGCGAGATCGTCCGGGTCGACCGGGACGGCCTGCACCGCCGCCGGTACTGGACGGTCACCACCGAGGCGCACACCGACGACCTGGACGCCACCGTCGCGCACGTACGGGAGCTGCTCGACCGGATCGTCACCGACCAGCTCGTGGCCGACGTACCGCTGGGTGTGCTGCTCTCCGGCGGCCTGGACTCCTCGGCGCTGACCGCCCTCGCGCAGCGGGCCGCCGGCGAGCCGATCCGTTCCTTCTCCGTGGACTTCACCGGGCAGGCCGAGAACTTCCGCCCCGACGACCTGCGCTCGACCCACGACGCGCCCTACATCGCCGCGATGGTCGAGCACGCCGGCACCACGCACGAGACCGTCCAGTTGGCCGCCGCCGACGCGCTGGACCGGCTCAACCGCACGGGTACGCTGCTCGCCACCGAGATGCCGTCGCCGATCGGCGACATGAACGTCTCGCTGCACCTGCTGTTCCGGGGCATCCGGGACCACGTCACGGTGGCGCTCTCCGGTGAGGCGGCCGACGAGGTGTTCGGCGGTTACCGCTGGTTCCACGAGCCCGACCTGATCAACGCCGACACGTTCCCGTGGATGGCGGCCCTCGGCCCGCAGTCGTCCGAGGACAACAACTCGATGAGCCTGTGGAACGCCGACCTGACCGCCACGCTGGGTCTCACGGAGTACCGCAACGCCGCCTACCGCGACGCGCTGGCCGAGGTGAAGCACCTGGACGACGCCGATGCGACCGAACGCCGGATGCGCGAGATCTCCTACCTGAACCTCACCCGGTTCCTGCCGGTGCTGCTCGACCGTAAGGACCGCACCAGCATGGCCACCGGGCTCGAGGTGCGGGTGCCGTTCGCCGACCACCGTCTGGTCCAGTACGTCTACAACGTGCCGTGGGCGATGAAGGCGGCTGGCGGGGTGGAGAAGAGCCTGCTGCGCGCGGCGGTGGCCGACCTGCTGCCGCAGTCGATCCTCGAACGGCGCAAGAGCGCGTACCCGAGCATCCAGGACCCGGCGTACGACCCGATGCTGCGCGAGCGGCTCAGCGAGGTGCTCGCCGACACGTCGTCGCCGCTGGTGCCGCTGCTGAACGCCGGATCGCTGACCATGCTGACCCAGGTGCCGTACGAGTACAGCCCGTTCGCCACGACCGCCCGCCGTGGTGTCGAGCTGGTGCTGAGCCTCGACGAGTGGATGCGCCGCTTCCCGGTCCGGCTGGTGCTCGACCGGGAGTAGGACTCTCACGCACGCGGTAGGGGCTCCCTCGGGGGCCCCTACCGCGTTTGGGCGCTGGTGCTCGGGTAGCCGTTCGTAGTCGCCAACGGTGCGGCGGCAGCGATTCAGGAGAACGCACGACCGGCTGACGCCGAACGCACGATCGGCCGACGCCCGCACGGACGTCTGTAGCTCACCCCTTGCTCATGTGGATGTTCGATCGCGGAAGGAATCGATGCTTCGTTGGGGCACCCGTCGATCAGTTGATCATTTTGCGCAATGCCCTGTACGCCCAGATCGGTCGGCTTCGCCGTAGCGTCTGACTCGCTCATCTGATCGACGCGCAAAGGAACACGCATGTCCATTCATGAGGATGACAACAACTCTACGTCGCAGCCCTCGACCGGGCAGAACCGGCGCGGTTTTCTACGCAACGCGGCGCTGGCCGGGGCCGGCGCCGCCGCGCTGAGCACGGCTGGCGCGATGCCGGCGTTCGCCGCGGAGCCCAACAAGGCAGGCAAGACCGGCACCTGGACGCCGAACCCGACGTCCCTCCAGTTCACCCTGGCCGTCATGCCCGACACGCAGTATCTCGCCTGGGGTAGCCAGGACAGCATCAACACCGAGCCGCTGGAAGAGTCGTTCCGCTACGTCATCAACAACAGCGGCGACGCCGACGGCGACAACATCGTGTTCCTCGCCGGGCTCGGCGACATCACCCAGGACGGTGACTCGACCTCGTTCAAGGCGGTCGGCAAGGCGTTCAAGGTGCTGGACAACCACGATGTCGCGTACAGCGTGCTGGCCGGCAACCACGACGTGACCGGCGACGACAGCCGTGGCGACTCGGTCTACCTGCAGACCCTGGGCCCGAAGCGGTTCAAGGGCGCCAAGACGTTCGCCGCGTCCGACCCGTCCGGCTACAACACCGCGCACATCTTCCAGGCGGCGGGCCGCTCCTGGCTGCTCCTGGCGCTCGACTGGCGGACCACGGACGCCGGCCTCGCCTGGGCCAACGACATGATCAAGGCCCACCCGAAGATGCCGGTCATCGTCACCACCCACGAGCTCGTCACCCCGACGTACGGCGACACCGTGTTCCCGTACGAGTCGGGCGACCCGGAGAACAACGCCGTGCTGACCTCGTACGGTCAGAAGCTCTGGGACAAGCTGATCAAGGACAACGACCAGATCTTCCTCACCCTCAACGGCCACTTCTGGCCCAACGGGCGCATGACGAGGAAGAACGAGCACGGCAACGACGTGCACATGCACATCACGAACTACCAGAACCGGTTCATGGGCGGCGGCGCGATGCTGCGGCTCTACCACTTCGACCTGGCCCGCAACACCATCGACGTGGAGACCAAGAACCCGTGGATCCTGGCTCAGGACCCGGCAGCGCGCAGTCAGCTCGCCCAGGAGCACTCCCGGATCACCGGCCCGGTCGACAACTTCTCGGTGCCGATCAACTTCGCCGAACGGTTCGCCAGCTTCATCCCGCTGCCGGTCCGACCGGCCCGACCGGCCAGCAAGGTGCTGGTGAAGGGCACGCTGGCGTACTGGCGCTTCGACGGCGGTGGCGCGGACGGCACGCCGGTCACCTCGGCGCAGACCGTCCGGGACCTGTCCGGCAAGGGCAATGATCTCACCCTGGTCACCCTGCCCGGCGCCGCCGCCGACGCGCTCACCTGGTCCGCCGACCATCACCCCGACCAGCCCGGCCACGCCAGCCTCAAGTTCGCCGGCGGCCGTAACCCGGTGCACGGCGCGTACCTGACCACCGGGCCGAACGCTCCGCTGAACACCGAGACGTTCAACAGCGGGTACACCATCGAAGCGTTCGTGATGATGCCGCTCGACTGGAACTCCGGCAACAACGGCAACGCGTCGATCCTCAGCCGCCGGGGCTCGGCCAAGGACGCCGGCAAGCAGGGCAGGAACACCAACCCGAACGAGCCGCTGGCCCAGCTCAACATCACGAACAACGGCCGTGAGGTGCAGTGGAACCACTACCCGCTGAACACCACCTACCCCACGACCAACTGGAGCCACGGCCTCGTCGAGCTGCGGTGGTGGCACATCGCGGTGGTGAACGACGGCCGGCTGAGCAAGCTGTACGTCGACAGCTCCCCGGTGGCGGACAACCCGTCCCGGGAGTCGATCGGCGTCACCTCGCTGGGGCTCGAGTGGTTGCTCGGTGCCCACGAGAACGCCGGTAAGGTCGACGTCGTCTTCCACGGCAACGTCGGCGACATCCGCATCGTGAACCGGGCCCTGGACTTCAAGGACTTCCTGACCGCCAAGTAAGACTTTCATCTAGGGATCCCGTCTCCACGTCGGTCGCACCCGTGGAGGCGGGACCCTTTCTCAAGTTCACCCAGGTAAGGCTCGGACGGCAAACGGCGACGGCTTGTCTGCCCGCACAACCGCTCCCGGTGCTCCGCCGTCCGGGTGGTGTCGTAGCCTGTCCGGCATGACCGGCAGAAACCCGCGCCCCACCACGGCAGTGGTGTGGATGCAGCGGCTGGTCGCGGTCGTCGCCCTTGCTGCGGTGGCGCTGCTACACGGTACGGAGTGCACCAGCGGGGCCGTCACCGCCGCGCTCGCACCCGCCGGATTCGCCCAATCCCACGCATGCGCTTCTGAGCAGAACGCCACCACGATGGTGGCGGCGGCGGATCCTTCGATGTCCGTCCGGCCGGCGGTCGAGATGCTCGCGCTGACCGACGTGGCATTGCACGCCGGCCACCACGATCGGCATTCCACGGCCGGATCGGCCAGCCTGTGTCTGGCGTTGCTGGCGGCAGCGGCTGCCGTTCTCCTGTCGCGTCCCGTCCTCGGCTGGCGGGAAGGCGTGCTGACGGCCGGTCGAGCTGCCGCCACAGCCGCACAGCGGTCGCTTCGACCGCACCTTGCCTGCCTCTGCGTGTCTCGCACATAGGTCCCAGCCGACGGGCTGGTCCGCATCCCACCGCCGGTGCCGTGCCGGATGGTCGCGCCCGACCGGGTCTGACGACCCACCAAGTGGCATCCGCATCAGCGTGACGCCGCCATGTCGCGGTAGGCCCGGGTGTGCCATCCGGTCGTACCGGTGGCGCGACGGCGCTCCTCGGGCTAGTCCCGGCCCCCGTTGCCGGCAAGACCGTGTCTTTCACCAACGCCGAAGCAGGACTTTGGCGAACGAGACGTCAGCTCAGACGTAGATCGGATCGACAGAACATGACCCGCAACCTGAAGACCTCCCTGGCCATCGTGGCCGTCGTCGCGGCCGTGATCGTGACGGCCGCACTCGTCGACGGACCGGCACCCCGGGGAGGGCCGACTCCCCAGGCCACCGGCACGGCCAACGCCGTTCTGGTCCGACCGGACAGCCACCGCCTGTCCACCGCGGCCGACGGCAAGGTCACGGTCGTCGAGTTCCTGGATTTCGAGTGTGAGGCGTGCGGGGCGACCTACCCGACGGTCGAGAAGATCCGCGAGACGTACGCCGACCGGATCACGTTCGTGGTCCGCTACTTCCCCATCGCGAGCCACCCCAATGCCGTACTCGCCGCCCGTGCCGTCGAGGCCGCGGCCCGGCAGGGCAGGTTCGAGGCCATGTACCGGGTCATGTTCCAGCGACAGACCCAGTGGGGTCATCAGGACAACAAGCCCCAGACCGACACCTTCGTGGGCTACGCGCGGGAGCTGGGCTTGGACCTCGACCGGTACGCGCGGGACCTGCACGACCCGGCCGTGGCCGAGCGCGTCCGCGCGGACCAGCGCGACGGAACCACCCTTGGTGTCCGAGGCACCCCGACCTTCTTCGTCAACGGGAGCCCCGTCAACGGCCTGCCCGACTACACCACCTTCAGCGCCCTGCTGGACCGGGAGCTGGCGCGTTGAACACCAGCAGACGTACGACGGTGGTCCGGGCAGCCGAACCGCGCCCCGCCACCGGGCCGACCTCAGTGTCCCGAATCCTGCCCTGGGTCCTGACCCTCGGCGGACTGATCGGGCTGGCCTCCTCCGCCATCCTCATCATCGAAAAGATCCGGCTGCTGTCCCGGCCGGGCTACGTCCCGACCTGCAGCATCAACCCGATCATGTCCTGCGGGTCGGTGATGAACAGTTGGCAGGCCGAAGCACTCGGTCTGCCAAATCCGCTGCTCGGCGTGGCCGGCTTCGCCGTCGTCACGACGATCGGCGTGGCGGTGCTCGCCCGCGCGGTCCTGCCGCGCTGGTTCTGGCTCGGCCTCCAGACCGGCGCCGCGCTCGGGCTCATCCTGATCCACTGGTTGATCTTCCAGAGCCTCTACCGAATCAACGCGCTCTGCCCGTACTGCATGATTGTCTGGGCCGTGACCATACCGATCTTCTGGTACGTCACGGTGCACAACCTCTGTGGCGGCATGCTGTCGAGGGCTCCCGGTTGGCGGCGGATCGGCCACGCGCTCGCCCGTTACCACTCCGTCGTGCCGACCGTCTGGCTCACCCTCGTCGTGCTCGCCGTCGCGCACCGGTTCTGGGACTACTGGAGCAGCCTGCTCTGACCGGCGACCGCGACTCACTCGTCTTCGGGCAGGTCCAGGAGTTGCCGGAGGGCTGCCTTGCCGTTCGAGGTGAGCCGTACCGCCCTGCCGGCTCCGATCCGGGCGACCCAACCGTTGCCGAGAAAGGTCTCGCAGAGCTTCGCCCCGGCCAGGCCGGCGAGGTGCTGGCGCCGCTCGGTCCAGTCGAGGCATCCCCGTGCGAGGGGTCGTTTGCCGGGCCGTAGTTCCTCCGGACTCACCCCGAGGGTGTCGGTCAGCCAGGCCAAACCGGCCTTCGTGAGAGCAAAACCGTTGGTCTGGTCCAGCAGCTCCGCCCGGGTCATCGCATCGGTCACGGCGACGCCGAGCCGTCCGGCGAGGTGGTCGTAGCAGGTCCGGCCGCGTCGCAGGGCGGCGTTGGCGGTCACCGCTCGCAGCCCGCGCGCCGGGCTCGGTCGGGGTTCGGTCCGGGCCGACAGGTCTTCGATCAGGTGCGCGACCGAGGGGCCGGCAAGCTGCACGTATCGGTGACGACCCTGACGCCGCTCGACGAGGAGGCCGCCGCCGATGAGGCGGTGGAGGTGCTCGGTCGCGGTGGAGGGCGCGACCCCCGCATGGGCTGCGAGCTCCCCCGCGCTCCATGCGCGGCCGTCGAGCAGCGCGAGGCAGATGGCCGCCCGTGTCTCGTCGGCCAGGAGCGCCGCGAGCGAGGCCAGGTCCGAGGCCGAGGTCATCGCCCCATTATCGGTCCGGTCGTTTCGGCCGGTGCCGAACGATCGCGGCCATAGCGTTGGCCGCATGCAGCAGATCAGCGGCCGTGATGCCGCTCTCGCCGTACTGGGCGACCGTGGCTTCGTGGTGCCGCCGGTGCCACCCGCGCGGGTCGGCGTCGCCTGGCTGCGCGCCACGGTCGGCCGGTTCAGCAATGGCGAGGCCCACGAGCGCCGTCGCGCACTGTCGGTCGCGATCCTGGACGCGATCCCGGTCGATTCTCTGCGGGCGGGTGCCGCAGAACCCCCGGTGGCGGTCCTCGCCCGTGCGATGGGCACCGACGTGGCAGTCGTCGACCTGGTGCGGGAGGTCGCGCAGGCGTACCAACCGGGTACGGGTGACGAAGCCCGCGCCGACGCGGCGGTCGCCCGTCTGGTCGCGGTCTTCGGCGGCCACGACGAGCCGACCGCGGCCCGGATCGGGGTGCTCGTGCAGGCGTGTACGGCCACGGCCGCGCTGATCGAGCGGGCCCGGGAACGCCCCGTCGAGGACGTGCTGCGGGACGATCCGCCGGTGCCGGCGACCAGGCGGTGCGCGTCCGTGACCACCACCGTCGGTGATCTCGTGATCGAAGCCGGCGAGGTGGTGCAGGTGCTACTGGCCGGCGACCTGGCGTTCGGCGCCGGTCCACGCCGCTGTCCCGGTCGCGCCCACGCCCTCGCCCTGCTCGAAGGAGCCCGGGCCGGAAGGACCTCGGCGTGAGGGGCTTCGCCGCTCTGCACCGCGCCGGCGACCCGCTCATCCTGCCGAACGTGTGGGACGTCGCCTCCGCCCGCCGCCTGGTCGAGGCCGGCTTCCCCGCGCTCGGCACCACGAGCCTCGGGGTCGCGGCCGCCAACGGTCTGCCCGACGGTGTCGGCGCCACCGGCGCCGACACGCTGCGCCTCGCCCGTAGCCTGGCGACGCTCCCGGTCCACCTCACCGTGGACCTGGAGACCGGTTCGGTCGACGACGCCGCAGCCGTGGCTGCCTGCGGTGCCGCCGGGGTCAACCTGGAGGACGCGATGCGTCCGGCCGAGGTCCACGCGGCGCTGATCCGGTCGGTGAAGCGGCGGGTACCGCGACTGTTCGTCAACGCCCGGACCGACACCTACTGGCAGCGCCCCGGCGACCTGCCGGAGACCCTGCGTCGGGTACGGCTCTACGCCGAGGCCGGCGCCGACGGGGTGTTCGTTCCCGGGCTGGCCCAACCGGCCGACATCGCCGCCGTCGTGGCGGCGGTCGACGTGCCGGTCAACATCCTGTTCCTGCCCGGCCTCCACACGGCCACGGCGTTGGCGAGCCTCGGGGTGCGGCGGATCAGCACCGGCTCGCTGCTTTTCCGGGCCACGCTGGCCGCGTCGGTGGAGACGGCCAGAGCCGTCCGTGACGGCGGCCCGGTACGGGTGGACCTTCCCTCGTACGGCGAGGTCAACCCCGAGTCCCGGGTACGTTGACGCCGCTGGCGCGGATTCGTTCTGCGTCCTCGGCCCAGAATATTCTTATTGGGCTCCGAAAGACTGCTGGCCGAGGACCCGGAGGAAGTCGAAGCTGTCCGAGGTGTTGGAGCCGGGTTGTGGCCTGAAGATAACCAGGCGTTGACCGCTCGTACTACTCAGAACAAAGTCACACTGCACGTCCAGGCGTCCGGCCTGCGAATGCTCGAGAATTTTGCGGGTGCTTTGGAGGGGAGCGACCTGCATGTCGTCCCAGAATCGGGCAAATTCGCCGCTCACCGATCTGAGATCGGCGATCAACTGCTCCGCGATCCGGTCGCTGCCGCGCCGGACCGCCGCGGCACGCAGGTCCGCGACGTAACCCCGACCGATGGACTCGTGCTCCTCGGGCACGTTGAGTTCCCTGGAGCCGGGATCGGTGAACCAACGCCACGTCACGTTCGCGCGTCGTCCACCGGCATCGGCCCACTGACCGACGAGGGCACGGCTGAGCGCGTTCTGGGCAAGGATGGTGGTGAGATCGTCCATGACGTGCGCGGGTACGTGGGTCAGCGCGTCGAGGAGATACATCATCGAGGGCTCGACGTAACCGCTGACGCCGCTGACCACGGGTGGGGGGTATCCCGCGAGACGGTAGACGTAGTCCCGCTCGTCGATGGAGAGCCGCAGCGCGCGGGCGAGGCTGGCGAGAATCGATTCCGAGGGGTTGGTCTCCCGGGACTGTTCGAGTCGCGAGTAGTAGTCGACCGACATGTCGGCCAGCAGCGCGATCTCCGCTCGGCGTAGTCCGGGGGTCCGCCGACGGGTGCCCGGAGCGAGCCCGACATCGGCCGGCCGTAGCGCCTGCCGGCGTGTTCGCAGGAAATCGCCGAGTTCGGTGGATGACACGGACTTCCTCTCGTTCATCGTGGCGCCGCCCGAGCGGACGGCGCCACGACAACCAGGCGACGGTGCGACTACTCCTCGATCCTGGCCATCGACGACGGAACGTATCGTTCGCCGACGGCGGCGCCGATCGGAATGGCCAGGTTGAGTCGCTCGAGCACATCGGCGTCGAGTTTGATGTTAGCGGCGGCGACATTCTCCTCGAGGTACGTCCGGCGTTTGGTGCCGGCGAGCGCCGTGACGTGATCACCCTGGTGCAGGACCCAGGCGAGGGCGAGCTGGCCGGGCGTCACACCCTGCTGTTCGGCGATGACGCGCAGGCGGTCGACGAGGTTCAGGTTGTGCCGCAGGTTGTCACCGGCGAGTCGCGGCCAGGTGCGGCGAAAGTCGCTCTCGGGCAAGCCATCGAGGACGCGGACGTTGCCGGTGAGAAAGCCCCGGCCCAGTGGCGCGTAGGCCACGAAGCCGATGCCGAGCTCGCGTACCGTTTCGAGCACGCCGTTGGTCTCGACGTTGCGGGTGAAGAGCGAGTATTCCGTCTGCACCGCCGACAGCGGTGCGGCGGCGTGTGCGGCGCGGATCGTCGCCGCCGACGCCTCGCTGATGCCCAGGTAGCGGACCTTGCCCTCGCGGACAAGCTCACCGAGCGCACCGAACGTCTCCGCCACCGGTACGGTCGGGTCGACCCGGTGCTGGTAGTACAGGTCGATGTGATCGGTGCCGAATCGGGTGAGCGACCTTTCGAGGCTCTTGCGCAGGTAGTCGGGGCGCCCATTCGGTCCGCCGACGATGTTTCCGGCGTCGTCGAGGGTCCCGCCGCCGAATTTGGTGGCGATGATCGCCTGGTCGCGGCGGCCCCGCAGGGCGCGACCGAGTAGTTCCTCCCCGGTGAAGGGGCCGTAGAAATCAGAGGTGTCGAACAACGTCACGCCTAATTCCAGGGCGCGATGCACGGTCGATACGGATTCCGCGTCGTCGGGCGTGCCGTACATGGCAGTCATGCCCATGGTACCGAGTCCCTCGATCGACGCCGTGAGACCCTGACGCCCGATCGAGTGAATTGGCATAGTCATTGCTGTCTCCCGCTCCTGTTGTTCGTCGCCGTAACGAGCCCGGCTACGAATACAAGTTACTGCGGGCATTGAGCACTATCGTCGCCCTGATCAACCTAGCCCCGCCACTGCCACCATACGGCTGGCGGTCCGCACTCCCCCGGACCTCAGACGGGGCCTCCCACCGCCGCGAGTTGGTCACCCAGGCGCTCTACGGCGGCTCGGTAGCGGGTCGCTCCTGGCGGGATGAGCAAGTCGAGCATTCGCAGCAGGTCGGTACGCCCCCTGCTGATGACCCCCAACAACGCCTGTGTCGGCGCCCCACTCGGTAGCCGCAGGTCCTTGGTCAGATCGCTCGACGTGAAGGGCGTTTCCAGCCAGGAGAACAAGGCTCGAAGTTCCGCCTGGCGCTCGGCGCGTTGATCCGTCCAGGGCTCTGACTGGTAGGTCGTTGGGTCGTTCCCGTCGAGGACCGCGGTCAGGGCGGCGCGTCGGACCAGGCAGGCCCAGCAACATCCGCAGTGCCTGCCTCGGCTACGTTGTGAGGCCGATGCCCGGCTGCAACTCAGGGTCGTGGCGAGATCAGTCCCACCGAGTCCGCTCCGCAACGCGATCTCGCACACCTCGACCTTGGTGTAGCTCCAGAGCGGGTTGTAGACCTCCACGTCGCCGCCTACCCGGCGGATGATGTCGTTCATCATCCGCAGACTCAGCGGATGGACCGTCCTCGTCGAGCAGCCACCAACGCGGTCTGGTGAGAGAGGAGGATTCACCGCAAGTTGCCCGTTCTCGGGTATGGCGACTTTCGTCACGCCATTGGCCGCAGCCGCGTAGACCGCCGCAGCGACAAGAAGAAATCCACGAGACCGGGTTGTGCCCTCATATCCGAGGCGGTGCTGCCGGCGTACCTCGGGTGGCACGTGCGGGAGCTGCCGAAAGGTGACCCGATCGAGCCTTCCCGGCGACGCCAGAGCCACAATCGCCGGCCACACCCGGTCCTGAGCATGCTTGTCGTGGTTGTGGCAGTGTGAGACCGCCAGCAACGTCGGCCCGCCAGACGACCGCTGGGCTACGTCCGCGAGGTACGCGGTCGAGTCGAGCCCTCCGGAGAAGAGTGCCACCTCGTCAGGTCGGAAGGACGAGGAGTCAAAGGACTCCTGCCACCCGGGACCGCCTCGTTTCACGGAGATCTGCCATCGGTCCGAGGTGAGAACGCCGAGCAAGGTGCCGATCGCCGAGGTGAGCGGTTGCCAGGGTTCAGGGTCGTACAACTCCACGGCCAGGTCGATGTCCCTCGTCCAACCGTCGACCGATGGTGCTCGCAGCGACACCTTGTCCGTCAGGTAGACGGCTCGGGCGATCTGCATGAGATCGTGGGCCCATGCGGGCGGATGGGGTCGCAGACCGGCAATCCGCTCGATCATCTGGCTGGTCTCGTTGATGTAGCCCGGCGACAGCCAGGTACGCGGCTGATCAGCCCTGTCCGGGCGTTCGCGGAAGTCGTACCGGTACACCTTCGGCCACCTCTCACGTCGCAACAGCCACGGACTCCTCCACGCCGAGGCCAAAAGCCTCGCGTGCCGTCTGCGTCACCAGCTCGCGAGCGACCTCGGTGATCGACTCTCCCTGGCGCCCAAATTCACCCTGAACCTCGCACGGGCTCAAAATCCCGGCCGTGACGCGCCTGACCACCCAGCCCACCAGTAGGGCGAACGGTCCGAGCGGCAGCGACGCCACGAGCGCCACCTTGGCCATGAGGAGCGAACCGAGAAACTCCGCCACGACCTGGCCAAAGAAAAGCGTGTAGATGCGGCAGAAGGTCTCGTCCGAGATCAGGGGCTCGGGTCCGCTGTCGGCCGTCTGGACACGACGTCGGATATCCGGCTGCGTCAACAGCGCCTCGGCACAGTCGACAACGCTCCGTCTGACCGCGAACTCCCCCACCCTGGCCGCATCGCCGGCAACGCGATCGGTGAACGCCTGGACGAAGCGCGCCGGACGCTGCTCGGCCTCGACTGTCTCCAGGTCGACAAGCGAGGCCAGCCCGGCGCGCCGTAGTCCGTCCAGCGCGTCGACCAGTTCGATCCCCCCGTGGGTTGTCGCGCGTAGTAGCCCGAAGGCATCCGGGTTCGTCTTGAGCGCAGCCCGCAGCGACCGCAGGCACTCCTCGCCAAACTCGTCCGGCTTCTCGGGGGACCGCGCCCACCGCCGTCCGGCGCGCCACGCGGATGTCCAGATCTCGCCGCTTGGGCCGGGCAGTGCAGCCGACGTCCCCACAGGCCCTCCCCGGCAGCGGAAGCAGGACATCGGCAAGCGTATATGAATATGAGTAGTCGATCCATCACCCGTTGTAGCTCATCCGTCGGGGCAGCAAGGATCCCGCGGCCCGCGCGCTGGCACCTCGTGAACCAACCCGCACCGTTGACTCACGTCCCCTGACGCACCTCCGCGTCAGCTCGATGCCTGACCCGCCCCCTCCTGAACGCACCCGACCGGCTGGGAACAGCCGGTCGGGTGCGCGGGTCGGAACGGGTGGCTCAGCACGTCGCGGGTGGAATGCTCTGCTCGTACTGGAAGACGTTGTTGGGGTCGTACTTTGCCTTGATCTTGCGTAGCCGGTCGAAGTTGTCGCCCCAGTAGGCTTTCTCCCATTCCTGCATCCCGATGTTCGGCACGTTGACGTAGGCACCGTTCACGTACGGGCGCAGTGCCTGGCTGAACTCGGCGATCCACGCCTGCGCGATCGGGGTGAGGGCGTCGCCGCTGTTGGGCACTCCACGGGTGCCCCAACCGGCACCGGGCTCGGAGTAGAAGAGCGCGTCGCGGTGCGGGAACGCCGAGCCGCCGCGTGGCTCGTGTGCCTGAGCCCCGGTGCCGAATGCCTGGGTGAAGAAGTTGCTGTCCTCCGTGGGGGCATCCGCCATGAACGCGCGGATCAGGTCGATCGCCTCGGTGGGGAACGGATCGCGGGTGAACTGCGAGAAGAACTTCCAGTTCGCGGGCTCGTCCTCGGTCGGAATCTGGAAACCGGCGTAGATGTCGCCCCACCCTCCGGTCTGCACCGTGACCTCGGGGTTGCCGATCGACAGAATCGGCTCCAGCAACTCCCGCACCTCCGCCTCCGATCCCTCGGCGAGGACCGCGAAGAGCAGGATCTGGGATTTGTGGATTTCGACCTGGGTACCGAGGCGGTGGTCGGCGAACGGTGCGCTGCGTTGCCAGGTGTCGAAAACACCGTGCAGGTCGTCGAGGCCCTCCCAGGTCGCCTGGAGATAGGCGACACCCCTGAGTCGGGTGACCTTGTAGGTGAGGGAGGTGACGATCCCGAAGTTGCCGTTTCCCGCCCCACGCAGCGCCCAGAGCAGGTTCGGACGATTCCTCAGGTCGACCTCGATCGCCTTGGCGCCGTTGACGCCGGACGCGACGACGATCTCCGCCCCGATGAGGTTGTCGCAGGCCATGCCGAGGTAGCGGGTGAGGAAGCCGAAGCCACCGCCGAGGGTGGCGCCGGACAGTCCAACGCTCCCCTCTGTTCCCGTCGTCACAGCCAGGTCTTGCTGCCCGAGGGCGGTGACCGCCTCCAGTTGGTTGAGCCCGGCACCGACCTTTGCGATGAGGGTGCTGGCGTCGATGTCGGTCGACTTCAGTTCGCTGACGTCGATCACGATGCCGTTGTCGACGTTCGACCAGCCCTCCAGGCTGTGCCGGCCGCTGCGTACGCGCAGGGCGACGTTGTTCTGCCGCGCCCAGGTCAGGGCGTTGACCACGTCCTGGGTCTCCTGGGCGAAGACGATGACCAGTGGGTAGCGTTCGAACAGTTCGTCCCAGCCGAGGCTCGCGCTCGGGTAGTCGGGGTCCCCCGGGCGGACGATGCGGCCGGTCAGTTCGGCCGTCTCGTCCTCCGCGCCCGGGTACGGCGACCAACCGCCGTCGGCGGCGACGTCCTGGGCTCCAGCGGTGACGATGGCCGGGGCGACGAGCGCTCCAGCGCCAACGGCCGCCGTCGCTCTGAGTAGGTTGCGGCGCGAAAGGTCATGCATGGTCGTAGCCTCTCGATCGGGTTACGCCAGCATTCGACTAGGGAAAGCTTCCGCCCTTCATCTGGCGCGCGAACTCACGGTAATACCGGAGACTTGTTCGGATATCTGGAAATCTGCTCGGAAACCCGGTCGGGTGACGTCCGGCGTCGAACTGGCTCACGATCGACGACTGATTCGTGCCACCGGCCGACGCGAAGCCAGCCGGTGATCAACTCTGCGGATGGGTCACGAGGTCGTCGAGAAGTCGGGTGACATACTCGCGAATCTGGTCGCGGACCTCGCGGACAACGGGTAGGGGTTGCCCGGCGGGGTCGGTGAGTTGCCAGTCCTCATAGCGTTTGCCGGGAAAGACCGGGCAGGTGTCGCCGCAGCCCATGGTGATGATGACATCACTGGCCTGGGCAGCGTCCCAGTCGAGAACCTTCGGCTGTTCGCCGGTGATGTCGATGCCGACCTCCCGCATGGCCTCGACCGCGACCGGATTGATGTGGTCAACGGGTTCGGAGCCGGCGGACCGGACCTCGACGGTGTCTCCGGCGAGATGGCGCAGCCACCCGGCGGCCATTTGCGAACGGCCGGCGTTGTGAACGCAGACGAACAGCACCGACGCTTTGGCGCGCCGTGTAGGGGTGCTCATGCTGGCGAACCTCTTTGCAGTGAAGTGGACGTAGCGAGTTGCGGTGCGACGCGCCCAGGCCGTCGGTCCGGTCTCGAAGGTGGCGTCACCGGCGGCGATCCCGTGTCGGTAGGTATCGAGCACCGTCCGCACGTGTTTCCTCAACCGTCACGCCGCCTTGCCCTCGGGCTTCTGGGTACCACCAGGTGATCGCGGCGAGCGCGATGACGATGGCGGCGAGTTGCGCGACGATGAAGCCGGCCGCAGAGGCGGGGGCGATGCCGGCAAAGGTGTCGGTGAACATGCGGCCGATGGTGACCGCCGGGTTCGCGAACGAGGTGGAGGCCGTGAACCAGTACGCGCCGCCAATCCAGGCCGCGACCGCCACCGGGGCAAGCACGGTCCGGCGGGCGTGAGCGAGTGCGGCGATCAGCAGCAGAAGGCCGGCGGTCGCGACGACCTCGGCCAACCACATTCCGCCGCCGCCGCGCACGCGGGTCGAGACGCTGACGGCGGGTAGTCCGTACATCAAATGAGCCAGCACCGTGCCGCCGATCGCGCCGAGGATCTGAGCTACCGCGTACGCACCGAGATAACGGGACGACAGGCCGGTCCGGGTGCGCCGGCCCTGCCACCAGTCGGCGATCGACACGACAGGACTGAAGTGAGCGCCGGAGACCGGACCGAAAATGAGGCTCAACGCGCCGAGGGCGAACGCGGTGGCGATGCTGTTCTCCAACAACTGGAGCCCCACGTCGTCCGGGGACAGGCGGGCGGCGGTGATCCCCGAGCCGACCACGGCCGCGACGAGCAGCCCGGTCCCGACCAGTTCCGCCGACGCCCGACGCAACACGACCCGGCGCGAGTCGGAAGTCACCGGTTTGTCTCGACCGCACCAGCGGCAGCCGAGACGTCGAGGAGCTGGGACAGGGCGGCAAGGCGGGCCGGGACAATCCAGTAGTAGACCCAGGTTCCCCGACGCTCGCAGTCGATCAACCCCGCTTCACGCAGCACCTTCAGGTGGTGCGAGATCGTCGGCCCGGTCAGGGTGAACGCGTCGGTCAGCTCGCACACGCACACCTCACCACCCGCTCGGGCGGCAATCAGCGACAGCAGACGCAGACGCACCGGGTCACCGAGAGCCTTGAACCCACGCGCCAGTCCGGCGGCGGCGTCCTCGGTCAGGGCTTCGCTGACCATCGGGGTGCAGCAGGTCGACGGGTCGGCGAGGATCGGCAACTCTTGTCTAGACACCCATCTAGTTTGACAACCGTCTAGACAGAGTGCAACTCTCTGTCTAGACGGTCATCTAAACAACCGGAGGTGTGGGATGTCCCGCGTCCAGCTCGCCCTACGTGTCTCCGACCTGGAAGGGTCGGTCGCGTTCTACTCGAAGCTGTTCAACACCGAGCCAACCAAGCGCCGCCCCGGCTACGCCAACTTCGCCATCGAGGAACCGCCTCTCAAGCTGGTCCTTCTCGAGGGCACCCCCGACCAGCCCACCGCTGTCGACCACCTCGGCATCGAGGTGTTCGACGGCGCACAGGTCACCGCCGCCACCAACCGACTCACCGAAGCCGGCCTGATCACCCTCACCGAGAACGACACCTCCTGCTGCTACGCCGTTCAGGACAAAGTCTGGGTCAGCGGCCCCGGCGACGAGCGCTGGGAGGTGTACGTCGTCAAGGGCGACTCCGACCAGTACGGCAAGTCCACTCAGGCCCAGCCCGGTGCCGACGACACCGGCAAATGCGGTGGGTCCACGGGCCCGGAGCCGCTGGTCGTCACTTCGAGCACCACCGGCGACTGCTGCTCATGAGGGGCCGCTGTCGGAGCAGCAGCCAGCTTTCACATTCGAGGGGGTGACGAGTCATTGGATGCCGTGACCGCTTCGGCTTTGGACCGGCTGTGACAGGTGTCGGCCGGCGACTCAGTGGTCTTCGAGCGTAGAAGCGATCTTGGCCGGGGCGCCCAGGGGTGCCAACTGGTCCTCAGGCAGTCCGTACCGCTGGGCGAGGTACGCGGGATCCTGCCAGGTGATCAGCGAACCGTCCTGGCCGTCGTCACGCACCATGACCCGGATCGGCAGGTCGATGGCGATCTCGGGACACGTCTGCATCAGTGGGGTGCCCACCTGCGGATTGCCGAAAATCAGCACCTGCGTGTCGGGCATCTCCAGTCCAGCCTTGCGGGCAGCCGCCGCGTGGTCCACCACCACCGCCACCGCCGCACCCGAACGTTCCGCCTCGGCCCGCAACGCGGACACCGTCTCGCCGACGGCGCGGACACTACGTCTGGTCACCAATCCGTCGTTCACGGCCGCCCCCGATCGCCACCCCTGCTCGAATCCGTCCCATCCTGCCCAGAACTCGAACCCGGCCGGCGTGATTTACCGGAAAACCGCCCTACCGGAAACCGCCCTACCGGGCCTCGACCGACGCACGGGTCACCCGGGTCGCGCGACGCCGCCCCCATCAGGTGATTCCGTTCCGGCGGCGGCGCACCACCCATCGGTGCCACCTAGAGTCGACGCGGTTGACGTTCCTCTCCGCGTTGTTCCCTGCCGGCACCTTGAGGACGGGTACCGCGCAGCGCATCCCGTTAACCGCGACTCGGAGGCTGTTTCATGAGCGGCAACAAGGCAGGCAACCAGATACGTCGTCGCCAGTTCGTCAGATTCTCCGGGGCCGCCGGTGCCACCGGAATCCTGGGCCTGACCGGGATGGGTACGGGAATCGCCCACGCGGGGCTTCCCCCCGAGTCGCCGCCCCCCGACCCGGGCAACCCTGGCGGCGCCGCCTGTCCGCAGCCCTCCAGCCTCTGCGGCTTTCCCAGCGACACCGGCGGCCGGTTCGACCTCTGGGACCGGGTGCAGGTCTGCGAGGGTACGAGAAGCGGGCCACCCTTTCCCGATTGTCTGCGCACGACTACCACCTATGTGGTGTTGCGCGGTGGCTCGGGGACAAATCACGACTTCCTGCTTGTCCCCGGCTGCCGTGTCAGCGGAATCGAGTGCCCGTTCGTCGCGACCTCGAACGCGCCGAACTACTGGCTGCAGGCGTGGATCAATGCCCAGCCAGGGCAACCCGGACACGTGGTGTATCCGCACGTCGGACTGGGAATCAACTCGGCCGATCCGGCGATTCGGCAGCAGGACCAGCTTCACATCCACATGGCCGGGATTCATTCGGGCGTACAGACACAGCTCAACACGCACGACAGCGCGATCACCAACGATCCGACCAGGTGGCGAAATCAGATCGTGCCGATCTGGGGCCTGACGAGTACCGGCTCGCCGGCCCCGCGCTCCTATCGGGTGCTGCACGTCGCGAACCTGAACGACAATCTCTTCACGCTCCTGCGCGATTTTGTCGTGGCACCAACCGGAGCGGCGATGGGAATGCAGACGATGGCGGTGACACCGCGCCTGGTGGGCAACGGTGGCTTCTACGTCCTGAACAGCGAGCCCGGCCTTCCCGTCCCGCCCGGTCAACCGGGTGGTACGGGTACCGTCGATCTGTTGCTCGCCTACCGCTGACCTCATCGCCTGTCGAGGTCTGAACAGGGGCGAGCCGGTCGCCGTGACGGTCGTACTCGCCGACTGCGAAACGTTTGCGCGGGCAACCGGCACCGTCCCGGACGTCGAACGCCACCACCAACCCCGGAAACATGATGTTAATTCATGTTAGAACAAAAGTAGATCCATGTGGGTAAATCTCGCAACACATGACCATGGATGCCCTTCGATGAAGTGAGTAACTTGCTGGCTTGCACCATCCTGCGTTGATCCCCTCGATCTCCGGGAGGCCGCATGTCCAGACGGCTCACATCCCTATTCGCGCTCGGGGCGCTGGTCGCGTCGAGCACCGCCCTGAGCACAGCAGCCGGCGTCGGGCCGGCACAGGCCGCGGGTTCGGCCGGCGCCCTCGTGGTGCCGGTCGACGCGCCGGAAGCACCCAACCTCGCCGGTCTCGGCCAGCTCGGGGTGACCCTGTTCGGCACCGCCCAGCTCGACGTCGACCGGGTCGACCTGGCCACCGTGCGGCTGGGCCGCGCCACCGGCACCGGCACCGGAATCGCCCAGGTGGTCGGCGCCGGCCCGCTGGGCACGGTCACCGACGCGAACGCCGACGGCCGCAACGACCTGCGGCTCTACTTCGACAAGGAGGCGTTGCGCGTCGACGGTCAACTGACCGCCGCCAGCACCACGCTGACCCTCTCCGGCCGTACGGTCGACGGCCGCGAGATCCAGGGCACCGACCGGGTCGCCCCGGTCGTCGTACTGGAACTCAAGTTCCAGGAGGCCCTCGCCGTCCGGGGCGCCGACCGCGACCTGCGCAGCACCCGGGGCTCGGGCCTGGCGGGAATCCAGGCGACGCTGGAGCGGCACCGGGCCGAGCAGCTCTCACCACTGGTTCCGGCCACGGCGGTGGCGCGCCTGTCCCAGCTCACCGCGCAGGCGACGGCCCGCTCCGGTCAGACGGCACCGGACCTGGCCTCCTGGTACCAGGTGACCCTGCCGGCCGGTGCCGACGTGGCGGCGGCGCTCGAGGACATCCAGGCACAACCCGAGATCGCGTACGTCTACCCGGCACCGGAGCCCGCCCCGCCACCGGCCACACCGGACTTCACCAGCCGGCAGGGCTACCAGCGGCCGGCCCCGCAGGGGGTGGACGCGGACTACTCCCGCCAGGACCCACGCGCCCGGGGCGCGAACATCCGGATCACCGACCTGGAGTACGACTGGAACCCGTTCCACGAGGACCTGAACCTCGACTGGACCAGCGACCTCGGCGGCACCCAGTACCCGCGCAACACCAGTTTCGCCGACGAGCACGGCACCGCCGTCTTCGGCGAACTGGTCGCCGACGAGAACGGGTACGGGGTCACCGGCGGCGTACCGGACGCCACAATGTACGGCATATCGCCGATGCAGCGGCTCAGCAGCGGTCAGGTCAGCTACCGCCCGGCGGCGTCGATGACCCACGTGGCCCAGTTCCTCCGGGCCGGTGACGTGCTGCTGATCGAGCAGCAGACGGTGGGCCCGAACGGCGGCACCCGCTACGTCCCGCTGGAGTGGACGCAGTCCGTCTTCGACGCCACCCGGATGCTCACCCAACTCGGCGTGATCGTGGTCGCGACCGGCGGGAACGGCGGCGAGAACCTGGACGCCCCCGAGTTCCAGGGGCGATTCACCCGCTCGGTCCGCGACTCCGGCGCCATCATGGTCGGCGCCGGCTCGGACACCACCCGGGCCCGGCTCAACTTCTCCGTCTACGGCTCCCGGGTCGACCTGCAGGGCTGGGGGCAGAACATCACCACCACCGGCAGCAACGGCAACCTCCAGGGCGGCACCACCCCGGCCAACCTGAACATCCGCTACACCCGGTCGTTCGGCGGCACCTCCGGTGCCGGGCCGATCGTCACCGGCGCGGTAGCGGCCGTGCAGTCGTACCTCAAGGCCACCGGTCGGCCGGTCTGGACCGCCAGCCAGATCTCCACCCTGCTGAAGAACACCGGCACCCCGCAGGGCGGCAACACCGCCCAGCGGATCGGCCCGCTGCCGAACCTGCGCGCGGCGCTGGCGCAGGTGCAGGTCCCGGCCGCCGTGTCGGCCCCGACCGGGGTGACGGGATGAGCGCCGTGAGCCCGGATCGTCCGGCCGGCGTCCGGCGCGGCGGCGGTCGGGCCAGGGCGGGGGTGGCGGTGATCGCCTTGTTGGCCACCCTGGTCGGCGCGATCGGCCTACCCGGCCGGTCGGTCGCCGCGCCGGGCGACCCGTTCCAGCCGATCGACCCGCAGCGGTGGCAGGACCAGCAGACGATGACCTGGTCCGACTACCGACCGGTGCCCCGCGCGGACTGGGCCAACCCGGCCCGCCAGCCGAGCCAGCGCAAGCTGCGGATCGCGCTGGTCGCCGCGGACTTCCCGGACCAGCCGTTTGTCATCACCCAGCCACGTAACTCGGACAGGTTCGGCAACCCGCAGGTGGCGCCGGTGCCCCGGGCCGAGGTGCCCCGCTTCTACGCCAACTTCTGGGGTACGCCGAACGAGTTCAACCGGGGCCACACCGTCAACGAGTACTGGATGGAACAGACCGCCGGGCGGCTCGGGGTCGAGTTCACCCCGTTCGGCCCGTACCGGATCGGCCGCAACCTGTTCGAGTACGGCCTGAACGACATCGGTCAGGAGCGCGCCGGCTGCCCGTCCGGGTACACCTGCAACGGCAACCTCGACCCGGACGTGGACGCGCTCTGGCGGGCGGCCGAGGGGTCGGACATCCGGTCCCGGTTCGACCTGGTGCTGCGCGTCTACGCCGGGTACGACGAGACGTCGGTCTGGCAGGAGTTCGGCGAGATGATGTTCCAGACCAAGGAGGACATCCCGGACGCGTGGGGGCCGCCGGACCCGAACCTGCCGAACTGGGTCCGCTCCCGCTACGTGCCGTGGACGTCGTGGCGGGCCGGGGCGCAGCTCTGGGGCTCGTCGAGCATGCGCCAGGGCGAGAGCTCGGGCACGATCACGCACGAGATCGCGCACACCTTCGGCATCGCCGACAACAACAACAATCCCTACGCGACACCGTACCGTCGGGTTGGTTCGGGGCCGTGGGACGTGATGGACCGGGGGTCGTTCAACGGCCCCGGCGGACCGCACCAGCGGTGGGTGGTGCCGGCCGCGCAGGGTGCGGCGATGCCGGCCGGGCAGACCCTGCGCAGCAAGCTGAAGCTCGGCCACATCGCCGAGGCGCAGGTGATCCGACTCTCCCGGGAGGCGCTTGCCTCCTCCGGCCTGGTCGTGCTCGACGTGCGAGCCCGCTCGGCGCTCGCCGGCGGGGTGCAGGGGATCCGGATCGGCATGAACTCCGACCGCACCCCGAGCTGCAACACCAACACGGATCCGCTCTGCGCCGGCACGCCGGCCTACGACTTCTACACCGTGGAGACCGTGCAGCGGATCGGCGCGGACTCGTTCACCCCGGACAGCGGGGTGCTGATCGCCAAGAACAAGACCGCCGAGACGAACACCTGCGGGTACCTCTGCTTCACCTGGGTCGTCGACGCCAACCCGCAGGACATCAACCTGGTCGACTACTACAAGCCGGACGGCACCCCGGTCAAGCGGACCATCGCCGACTCCCGGCAGCTCAACGACGCCCTGTTCCACGCCGGCACCAACTCCGGCAGCCAGGACGAGTACGTCGACCAGGCCAACCGGCTGCACTTCTACGTCCTGGACCGCAAGACCGACGCCGACGGGGTGCTCTCCTACACCCTGGCGGTCCGCTCGCTGGACGGGGCCGGCCCGCACGTGCGGGGCGTGGCCCTGGCCCAGGGCACACCGTCGGGCAGCCCGCAGGGGACCGGAGCCACCTGTAACTTCAACCTGACCAACAACGGCCGGTACGTGGCCGGCGGCGCGTCCCACCCCGAGGACGTCAACCAGTACCTGCGGGCGGACGTCTACCGGCTCTCCGCAGCGGTCACCGGCCAGGGCTGGCGGGTCGAACTGCCCACCGAACTGACCAGTGCCCCGTTCGGCGGCTCGGTGTCGGCGCGGGCCTGGGTGGCCGCGACCGCCACCGCGGCGGCAACCGGCGTGGTACGACTCACCGCCACCTCGGTCAGCGACCCGAACCGTACCGCCACCGCCACCTGCACCGTCGCCCGCTGATCCGTTCGTCACCGCCCTTCCACCCGGCACTGCCGGACCCCGTGGAAGGGCGGTGACCCGGTGGAAGGGCGGTGACCCGGTGGAAGGGCGGTGACCCGGCGGGCGGGTCGCGGTTCGGGCGGTGGTCGTCGGGCTGGCCGGCCAGGTACGCGACCGGTCGCGCGGAAACCGGGTGGGCGGGCTCCGACCCGTCGCGGGCACTCTCCGTCCGGTCAGCCCATCCTGCGGCGGTAGATGAACATGGCCAGGACGTACGTGACGACCAGGATGCCGACGCACCAGGCCAGGGCGATCCAGATGTCGGTACCGACCGGCTGAAATGTCCGGCGTCCATCAGGGCGTTGGCGTCAGGTGCTGATCATGGCGTCGCGGACCGCTCCGGTCGAGCGCCGTTGGGCGCGCCCGGCGCTTCCCCATCTGTTCCCCAACGCCGCTCATCCCGCCGGCATGGCGCACCTCACGCGCTTCGACAGGACCGGGGTCGTCAACCACGATCCCGGCAGCGGTGGCGTTGATTTGGTGGTGAGGTGCCGGTCGTGGTGGCTACGTCGCGGACCGAGCGGTGCGACGTAGGCGGGCGGGGGTGGTTCCGGTCATTGCCCGGAAGGCCTTGCCGAACGCGGAGGTCGAGCGGTAGCCGACGCTGGTGGAGATGTCGTCGAGGCTACGGTTCGTGGTGGTCAACAGTTCGGCGGCGAACATCATGCGTGTCCGGGTCACGAAGTCAGCAACGCTCGTGCCCGTCGCTGCCGCGAAGTGTCGTACCAGCGTGGCTCGCGAAACTCCTGCTACGTGGGCCAGGCCGGCGATCGTCCACGGCTTCCCGGGCTCGCGCACGACCGCGTCGACGACGGCCCGTAGGCCAGCATCCGCGACGGCGGTCCAGGGTGCGGCGAGGTTCAAGGTCGCCGGACGGGCACGACCGTCGCCGCGTAGGACGAGCACGAGGAGCGCCTCGCAGAGCGACGCGAGCAGAGCACCGCCGCCAGGCGCGTCGAGAGTTGCCTCGCTGCGGACAAGCTCGCTGAGCAGATACAGCGGCGAGCCGGCCTCGACGCCGAACGATGCGTGCAAGACGTCGGGCAGCCCGGCGAACAGAAGTTCTCCCACGCTCCCTTGATAGGTGTAATGGCCGCAGAAGAGATCGATCGCCGGAGGAGTCTCACTACGAAGGATTTCCACCGCCCGACCCGTATGTCGTGCAAAAGGTGCCGGCGGTGCCTGCGCAACGACCTGTACCCGGTGCCGTCCGGCGCCCGGCAGCACGAGGACGTCGCCGGCGCGCAGATCGATCGTCCGGTCGCCCACCTCGACCTCGCAGCGACCTTCCAACAGCAGATGAAAAGGCACTTGCCCCGGCCTTGGCGGATTGTCCAGAACATGGCTGCCTGCCAGCAGGCAGCGCACATCGACCCTGGCTCCCAGCCGGGCCATGCGGATGAGGGTACTGAGCGAGTCCATGAGCCGATCCCGACGAAAATTGATTCGGTCTGGTCTTGTTAGATCAGTCGTTGCGGTAGAGCCTAGACCGATGGACAGATTGCACGCAGACCTGCTGGTCATTGGCTTCGGCAAGGGCGGAAAGACGCTTGCCGCGACGATGGGCCGCCGAGGCCGACGGGTGATATTGGTGGAGCAGTCTGACCAGATGTACGGCGGCACCTGCATCAACATCGGCTGCGTACCGAGTAAGGCCCTCATCCACAGGGCCTCCACCCAGCCGGGGGACACGGACGGCGCGTCGTGGTACGCCAACTCCGTGGCCTGGACGGCATCGCTGACCTCCACACTGCGCAGCAAGAACTTCCAGATGCTGGACCTGCTCGACTCGGTAACGGTGATCACCGGCACCGCAGCCTTTTTCGACGAGAAGCGGGTGGAGGTAACCGCAGGCAGCGACCGGCTGGAAGTCACCGCTGACATCATCGTCATCAACACCGGTGCCCAGACCATGATCCCGGACATCCCAGGACTCCGAGCCAGCAAACACCTGATCACGGGCACCGACCTGCTGGGCTCGCCCAACCTGCCACGTCGCCTCGCTGTTGTCGGCGCCGGTTACCAGGGAATCGAATTCGCGGCGATGCTGCGTCGGTACGGCGCCGAAGTCACGGTCCTGGATCGCGCCGAGCAACTCCTGCCCGCCGAGGACAGCGACGTCGCACAGGCCGCAGAGCAAATCCTGCGCGACGAGGGCATCACGTTCCGCACCGGCGCTCACATCACCCGTGTCACCGATACCCCCAGCACAACGATGATCACCTACGAGGTGAACGGCGCCACCAGCACGATCGAAGCAGATGCTGTGCTTGCCGCTACCGGACGTGCTCCACGCACCGCCGACCTGCGACTTGACGCCGCAGGCGTACGCACCACCGAGCGTGGCGCTATCGAGGTTGACGAGCACCTGCGGACGAACCGTCCGCACATCTTCGCCGTGGGCGACGTGAACGGCGGACCCCAGTTCACCTACATCTCCCTCGACGACTATCGGATCGTGGCCGACCAACTACTGGGCGAGGGTAAACGCGCAACAACCGACCGCCAGGCGGTCCCGTACACGTTGTTCATGACACCGCCGCTGGCCCGCGTCGGCATGACGGAGCGACAGGCACGCGCTGCGGGCCGCCCGGTGCGCGTGGCGTCCAAGCCGATCGCGGCCATCGCCGCGATGCCCCGTGCCCGAATCCTGGACGATACTCGTGGGCTGATGAAGTTCGTCATCGACGCCGAAACCGACCGGATCCTCGGCGCGGCCCTACTCAGCGTCGACGCGCAGGAACTGATCAACACCGTCGCGTTGGCGATGCGTAGCGGCGCGACGGCCGCCAGCCTGCGAGATGCGATCTGGACCCACCCAAGTTCCACAGAGGCCTTCAACGAAGTCCTCGCTACCGTGATCCGTTGACTAGCGTCGCCTCACCTCAGACTGACGGCCCGATGGGACAGCGGAAGGCACACCTCGCCAACGTCGACCACCGAATGCTCGTAGGTGTGGTACGCCCAACCCGTCGCCGACAGGGAGTTTGTCCCGGGTTCGGGAGTGCGGCAGGGGTAGTCGTCGAATAGCGGTCGAGGCTATGCAATCGAGGCCGCCTGTGCGGGGCCGTCGGTGGCCGCTCACCGACGGTGGGATGGGGTGAGTTTGATTGCACCCCTGTCTTCCCATGGTCGAGGTCTTTTGCCGACCCAATCAAGTCGTCAGTCAGACAACGCCCTCGCATTGGCTCTGCACGAGGACTCTACTCCGGCAGGCAACTCGTAACCTTCTGCGTTTCGCTGGCAGTCCCAGTCGTCCCCGCACGCGCGGGAGGGTCCCGTCGGACTGGTGCACGTTGGCCGGCTCGAACTCGTCGTCCCCGCCCGCGCGGGGGTCTTCCCGATGATCAGCCCGAGAATCAAACTGGACGTCCTGGTCGATACGGCGTATTACGCGAAGTACGGCCGATTGGGCGCGTCCGGCGCCGGCCTCATGGTGAGTCCTCTCGCCGCAGCCGCCACCCTTCGCCTCGTGCCGGTACCCAAGGCGTAGCCTCGTTCCTCGAGTGCACGGCCGACCACGTGGCCCGGCTGCTCGCCGATCCGATCGAGAGAGACCCATGAAGACCTTCACCCTGCCCGGCACCGACATGCTGGTGCCAAACGTCGTCCTCGGCCTGATGCGCATCCAGGACAAGACCGACGAGGAGGTGCGCACCCTCGTCGGCGCCGCCCGCGACGCCGGCATCAACTTCCTCGACCACGCCGACATTTACGGCACGAGCGTGCACGGCTGCGAACGTCGCTTTGCCGAGGCGCTGAAGCTCACGTCCTCCGAGCGCGAGCAGTTCGTGATCCAGTCCAAGGCCGGCATCATCAAGGACGGGGCGTCCTTCGACTTCTCGTACGAGCACATCGTCGAGTCGGTGAACGGCTCGCTCGAGGCGCTCGGCACCGACTACCTCGACATCCTGCTGCTGCACCGCCCGGACGCGCTCGTCGAGCCCGAGGAGGTCGCCCGCGCCTTCGACGAGCTGTCGGCCGCCGGCAAGGTACGCGCGTTCGGCGTCTCGAACCAGACGCCGCACCAGATCGACCTGCTGCGCAAGTACGTGACGCAGCCGATCGTCGCGAACCAGCTACAGCTGTCGATCACGCACTCGCCGATCATCGCCCAGGGCGTCGCGACCAACATGCAGGGCCTGGACCAGTCGATCGTCCGCGACGGCGGAATCGTCGACTACTGCCGGCTCAACGACATCACGGTGCAGGCGTGGTCACCGTTCCAGGCCGGTTTCTTCGACGGCCCGTTCCTTGGCTCCGACCGCTACCCCGAGCTGAACGTCGTGATCGACCGCCTGTCGGAGAAATACGGCGTGCCCGGCGAGGCGATCGCCGTCGCGTGGATCACACGCCACCCGGCGCAGATGCAGGTCGTGCTCGGTACCACCACGCCCGAGCGCGTGACCGCCGCCGCCCTCGGCTCGGACATCCCGCTCACCCGCCCCGAGTGGTACGAGCTGTTCCGCACCGCCGGCTACACCGTGCCGTGACCGGTCGCCTCCGCTGACGCCGTTGGGGCGCGGCCCCGCCCCAACGGCGGCGCCCGACCGTCGTACGTGGTCCGGGCGAGAGCAGCGCGGCAAACGGCGAAGACCGGAGTGCGCAAGCCGCTGCCGGTCCTACCCAACCCAACCGGCGACGGTTTACACGTCGAGGGCGAGGTAGGTATCGGCGGTTACGGCCTCGACGAGGGCTGACGTTGCAGTTCGGGAAGAGCGCGGTCGCTCAGGGTCCGCAGGTGCGCGGGAGGTAGACGGTCGGGGCGACGCAGTGCCACGTCTGCGGGTTGATCGCGGACGGCGACTGACGGATCTGGGCCGCGCGCTCGTAGGCGTAGGCAAGGCCGATCAGCTTCGCGTCGTCGCCGCCGGTACCGGTGAACGAGATCGCCACCGGGCGACGCCGCGTGGGGTCGTAGCCCGCAGGCACCGCGATCTGCGGGTAGCCGGCGCGCGTGCCGACCTCGGCGAACGTCCCGGTCGGCGCGAGGATCGCGTCGACCGGCTCGCCGCCGTTGGCCAGAAGATCGTCGATGTAGGCGCGCGCGGCTGCCCGGCCGGCGGTGAGATCGGCCTGGTAGCCGGCGGCGGTGGCGGGATCGGACAGGTCGATCAATGCGTTTGCCTCGAGCCGCCCCTGGCCGAACTTCAGCTCGTCCGCCGCGTGCGCGTCGTTGAACGCCACGATGTCGGCCAGTGAGCGCGCGGGCCCACGGTGGTTCGCGAGGTAGCCGGCGACGTCGCGGCCGAACTCGCGGTCCACCACGCTCGGCGTCGTCGGCCGCGCCGGCGCGGTGAGCGGGACCGGCGTCGCACCGAGGCTCGTCACGAGCGCCACCGCGTTCGCGAACGGCTGCACTGAGTCGCCACTCGTGGGCGCGATCACGCCGATCCGCTTGCCGGCCAGCGCGGTTCTGTCGAGCGCCGCGGTGTAGTCGGCCGGCTGCGCGCCGGCCGTGGCGTCGTCGTCGGGGTCGTGCCCGACCAGCGCGGTGAGCAGCGTGGCTACGTCGTCCACCGTGCGACCGATCGGCCCCGGCGTCTCCTGGCTTCGCGCCACGGGCAGGACGCCCGTGCGGCCGATCAGCCCGAGCGTCGGCCGCATTCCCACGACGCCACCGGCGGTCGCGGGTACGACGATCGACGGCGAGGCGCGGTTGCTCGCGTTGCCGCCGCTACCGGTCGTGCTCGCGTCGGCCTCGACGCCGACCGTCACCGCTGCGAGGCCGGCCGCCGCCGCGGCGACGGCCCCGGCGCTGGAGCCGTTGAGCGACGAGCGTACGTCGTACGGGTTGAGTACCTGCCCGCTGAGCCCGCCGTAGCCGGCGGGCATGTTCGTGCTCATCATCCCCGACAACTCGGTGACGTTGGCCTTGCCGAGAATGATCGCGCCCGCCCCGCGCAGCCGCTGCACGAGCTCCGCGTCGTGGCGAGCCACGTTGTGCTCGAGTGCGAGCGAGCCAGCGGTGGTCGGCATCCCCGCCACGTCGATGGTGTCGCTCACCAGTACCGGGATCCCAGCCAGCGGCCCGCCCGCCGAGCCGCGGCGCCGCTTCTTGTCAACCGCCGCAGCTTGGGCGGTCGCGGTCGGGTCGATCGCCCGCACGGCGTTGATCGCCGGCCCCTGTGCATTGACGAAGCGGATGCGATCGAGGTAGGCCTGCACGAGCTGCGCGCTCGTCAGCGTACCTGCGGCGAAGCGACGCTGGACCTCGGTGATGGTCAGCCGCTGAAGGTCCAACGGCGGCGGGACGAGCGCGTCGCTCAGCGGTTTGGTGGAGCCGCTGAACGGTGGGCACGAATGCGGGTCGAAGCGCGGCCCGGGCACGCAGCGCCAGCTCGCCGGGTTGAGCTCGGAGGGCGGCCGTCGGTGGTGCGTGGCCTGCTCGTACGCGTAGGCGTAGCCGATCAGGTTGAACTCGGAGAAGCGCCGCCCGACGAACGTGACGTTCACCGGGTCGTTCGTGGTGGCGGAGTAGCCGCCGGGGACACTGACGATCGGGTAGCCGGCGAACGAAGCCGGGCTGATCAACCCGAGCTGTAGCTGCAGCACGGCGTCCAGGTCGTCGTCGGGGCCGGGGCTCTGATCCAGCAGGCCGTCGAGGTAGGCCGTCGCACGGGCAATCTCGGCGTCACGCGTCGCCTCGTACTCGGCGTTCTCCGCCGGAATCTCGAGATGGAACATCGATGACGGCCTCATCCGCGAGTCGCCGTACTTGAGTCCCTCCTCGGGGTGCGTCTTCAGGTAGTCGTAGGCCTCGTCGAAGCTCTTGATCGGCACGCTGGGCGGCAGCTGCGTGAGGTACTTGGTGAGGTCGCGGCGGAACTCGCGCGGCAGGATCGGGTCGGTGGTCGGGAAGTTGGGCACCGGGATCTGCACGACGGTCGCGCCGAGGCGCTCCACCTCGGCGCGGGCGGCGTTGTACTGGGCGTTGTTGGAGCCCATGACGCCGATCCGCGCTCCCTGCAGCGCATTCGCGTTGAGTGCCTTCGTGTAGTTGGTGCCGGCCACGCCGGCGCTGGCGGCGGTCTTGGGGTCCTTGGGATCGACTCCGGTCAGCGGCCCGAGCAGCAGCGCCGCGTCGGAGACCGTCTGGGTGAGCGGGCCGAGCGTGTCTTGCGTGTCGGAGATCGGCACGACGCCGTGGCGGCTCCACAGCCCGGTCGACGGGCGGATGCCCACGACGCCGTTCTGGCTCGCCGGCGAGATGATCGAGCCCTCGCTGTCGGAGCCGATCGTCAGCGCGGCAAGGCCCGCAGCGGCGGCGACGCCGGAGCCGCTCGACGAGCCGCCGGGATCGGCGGCCGTGTCGTAGGGGTTCAGGACCTGCCCGCCCAGCGAGCTGTTGCCGCTCTGCTGGTTGTTGGACACGTAGGCGGCAAACTCCGTCAGGTTCACCTTGCCCAGGATCACGGCGCCGCCGGCGCGCAGCTTGCCCACAACGGTCGCATCCTTGGCCGGCACCGAGTGTTCGAGCGCGATCGAGCCCGCCGTCGTCGGCGTCCCGGCCACGTCGACGTTGTCCTTGAGCAGCACGGGCAGCCCTTCGAGCGGGCCGCGCGGCCCCGACCGGCGCCGGACGCGGTCCGACTCGCGCGCCTCCTTCAGCGCGTCCGGGTTGAGCGAGCGGACAGCGTTGAGCGCCGGACCCCGCTGGTTGACCGCCGCGATCCGCTCGAGGTAGTCGCGGGTGAGCTCGTAGCTGCTGAGCCGCCCGGAGGCCATCATCGCCCTGAGTTGCGTCGCCGAGGTCGTCTCGAGGTCCAATGGCCGATCTTTACCGGCTTGCGCCGGGACCGGACCGGTTCCCAAGGCCAAGGCCACGACCGCCACGATCAGCGCCAGACGATGTGCACGCATGCCCACTCCCGTCCGCTTCCGGTCCGCTGCGGCGAAACGGTACGCCCGCACGGAGCGAGCGGACACGCACAACTGACTGAAACTGCCGGCCGCCGTCTCCCGCAGCTGTCGCATCCGCCGCGACGTCCCCGGGCCGGTACCTTTCCAATACCTGGCGCACCTGCTGTGAGCTGGGGCTTCGCGGCAATGGGCACCTTCGTGGCCATTGCCTTCCAACTGATCTGCCTGGTCGCGATCCGCGTGTTCGACCCTCTGCTCCGCGCGGCTCGCAGCGACCGCGCGGGGCTCGCGGAGCTGCTGGCCCCGCGCCACGAGGTCGTGGTGCTGCGCCGTCAGGTCCACGGCCGACCACGACTGTCCTGGCCGGACCGGGCGATCCTGTCCGCGCTGGCCCGGCGCCTGCCCCGCGCGGTGCGGCACGGGAGGGTACACCGCCGCCCCCTGTCGGCTCCGCCTGAAAACTGGCTCTGGCACATGCCTACGGATACACACCGATCCGATCCCCGCCCTGTCCGCGCCGGCCACGGTCGAGCCGTCATGGCGGGACGCCGAGCGGCGGACACCCGTCAACGCCAGGCGGCTGTTTCTAGGTGCGGCAAGTGCGTCTCGGTCTCGCCAGTTCTCGACGTGAGGTTATGTCGAGCTTGCGAAAGATCTTGCGTAGGTGATAGTCCACCGTGCTGGGGCTGATGAACAGCTGTGCCGCCACTTCGCGGTTGGACGCGCCGTTCGATACCCGCCATGCGATGTCGCGCTCCTGGCTGGTCAGGCGGCAACTCTGGGCGAAGTAGTTGGTCGTGTCGTGGTGGGCCAGCGTCCTGCGCAGTTCGCGACGGGATGCGACGCCCAGCCTGTGGAACACCCCGCGGAGGTGATGTTTGACGGTATGGGCGCTGATGAGCAGTTGCGTGGCGACCTCGACGTTGGTGGAGCCCGCCGCCACCAGTAGGGCGATCTGTTCCTGTCGTGGGGTCAGTACCGCACGGGGAACGATTCGGGCGGGTTCGGCTACGGCGCAGTGCATGGTGCTCCTCGGGCGAGGGTTCGGGGTCTCGACGACCATCCGACCGCACCGCGGTGCACGACGAGTGCAGACTGAGTGCTTGCCCTACCCGCTCACGACGCGCCGCTCATCAAGCTCAGTCGGGCCCGGACGTACGCGACCATGGTCCGGTATGCCTCGGCCTCCTCGACGCCGGAGAACTCGACAAGTTCCGGGAAGCCGTTGTCGGCGATCAGGTTCTCGAACTGCTGGCAGCCCCGTTCCGCGCGAAACTGGTCGCCGAGATCGAATGCGGACCGTGCGAGGATCGCCGCGACGGCGCACCGGGGACCATTCGACTCGGAGACGCCTTCCGCCAATCCCCACTCCGACATCTTCACCGCTCGTTCGAGCCGGCCATGTCTCCAGGAGGACTCCGCGATGAGCTGTGCGTAGGAGATCTTCAGGTGATCGAGTTGCTTTGCGATCGCAATGGCCAGCCCTTCGTCCGCGGCCTGCGTGCCAGCCTCGAACCGATCCGACCTCAGGCGCGCGCTCGTGAGTGTCAGCAGCGAGACGGCGAGCAGTTCCTGGCGCCCCGTCTGCCGGGCAAGAATCACCGAGCGTTCACCGTACGCGTTGGCGTCGTCGTGGTCGCCGCGCGACAACGACAGCACGGCGAGGTTTCGCAGAACGTCGGCTTGTCCGGCGAGGTCTCCGGCGCCTTCGAAGATGGACAAGGCTCGACGTAGATATTCGTCGGCCTGTGGCAGCGGGGCGAAGACCTCACCAATCGTGCGAAGAAGTTCGGCCTCCGTCAGCGGCTCACCGAGCACACTGACCATATCGAGGATCGTGAGCACGGTCTGTGTCCGGCCCGCGGGTATGGAGTTGCTGCCCGGTGCTGAGGCGGCGAGGACCATAGCCGCCGCGTCGCGACCCAGACCGTGCGTGAGGGTCAGATCGATCGCCGCCCACAGCGCGGATCGTTCCCGTGCATACCAGGCGGCAGCCTGTGACACGCCGTCGAACGATTCAGGCGTCACATCCGACGGTGGTTCGTCGACGGTGCCGACCGGTTGTCGGTGGTGCCTCGCGTACGCGGCACGGACAGAGTGCAGGTAATGCGCGATGAGACGCCGCTCATACTCCGGTCTTTCTCGATCCTCGTCGAGAAGCTCGGCCGCGTAGGCCCGCAACAGGTCGTGCAGAACGTACCGCCCGGACTGCGACTCGTCGAGCAGATTCGCGGTCACCAATTCCATGAGTAGTCTGCGCGCCTGTTGGCGACCGACTCCGGCGACACTGGCCACCGACTCCAGCGAGATCCCTGGACCCGGATGGACGGCGAGGGCACGAAACACCTGTGCCGTCGAGGGATTGAGAGCATGGTACGACCACGAAAACACCGACCGGACATCGTCGGACGAGTCCACGCTGGACAAAGCGTCGAGTCTGGCGGACGGCGCGGAGACCGCACTGACAACCGCGCTCAACGGCAGGGCCGGATTGAGGGCCACGCGAGCAGCGACGATCGCCAGCGCGAGCGGCAACCCGGCACAGAGCGTGACGATCTTGTCCAACGAGTCCGGGTCCCCGGTGGCGCGGCGGGTGCCGAGGCGGTTGATCAAAAGCTGTCTGGACTCGGCCCCGGTCAGCCGATCGACTTGCAGGTAACGTGCTCCCTCCCGGGTGACCAGACTTGTCATCCGGTTGCGGCTCGTCACGATGACCAGGCAGCCTCGTGCGGCTGGCAGCAACGGGCGGACTTGGTCGGAGTCGCGTGCGTTGTCCAGGAGAACCAGGACGCGGCGACCGGAGAGTCGACTGCGGTAACGAGCCGTCTGCGCGTCGACGTCCTTGTGCAGGGACGAAACCGCCGGCTCGCCCAGTGACGCGAGCAACGTGGCGAGTGCGTCCTCCGATGACATGGCGCGTCCGTCCGGATCCAGGCCCCTGAGGTTCAGGAACAACTGGCCATCGGGATACCTTTCGGCGATCTGGTGGGCCCAGTGCACGGCGAGGGCGGTCTTGCCGATGCCAGCCATGCCACCGAGCACGGTGATCATGGTGGTCGCATCACTGAGCGCGTCGGACAGTTGGTCGTCGAGTACGGCGGCCACGTCGTTTCGTCGGACGAAGCCCGCGACCGGCGGCGGCAGTTGCGCAGGCCGGGGAGCGTCCGACGGGCGCGGCTCGTCCTGCAGGGTCCAGCCGCTGGCGAGCAGTTCCCGATACGCCTCCCGTAGTTCCGGCCCCGGGTCCACCCCCAGTTCCTCCGCGAGGCGTTGACGGGTCCGCTCAAAGACTCGCACCCCTTCCGCCCGGTGACCGGTGGCCACGTACGCGCGCATCAGGCACGCCTGTAGCGCCTCGTCCAACGGCGCCGCGGCAGCCACGCTCAGGAGTGGGGTCAACACGGTGCCGGCCATGCCGTGGGCGATCGCGACTTCGCTGGCCGCGAGCGCCACCGCGACGCGCTCCCGTTCGATGGCGACAAAATCCGCCGCACTCAACGCACTTGCCGGAAGGTCGGTGAACGCGGGGCTGCGGCCAAGCTCCAGAGCGGTCAGGTACGCCCGTACGCCGGCCACCACGTCCCCGCCGTCGAGCGCCTCGCGGGCCCGCCGGACCAACTCGCGATACATGGCCAGATCGGAATCCTCGGTTGCGAGGGTCAGCCGGTAGCCCGTACCGGCCGGTAGGAGGTACCGACCGGTCTCGCGGACGTCCAGGTCCGGTTCGAGAATCCGCCGGAGGTGCCCGACGTGCCGGTGGATCTGGTTGGCGGCGCTGGCCGGCGGTCGTTCGTCCCACACGCTGTCGATGATGTTGTCGAGGCTGACCGCGTCACCCCCGGCGGCCAGGAGCTTGGCGAGGATGATCCGCTGGCGAACCGGGCCGAGATCAACGTCCGAGCCGTCCCGCCGGCAGCCAAGACCGCCGAAGACCTTGAACTCGCAGTGGGACGGCGGCCCGTCCGGGAGCTTGCGGTCGGGCGTCGTCACGATTGACATCCTAGTGATGAAAGGGTTGCGGCTTCGCTTTTCGTCCCAGCCTGCGGCTCGCCCCGGGTCTCCCACATCCCCCATCTCACGTTGTCCGTCCGGTCGGCCGACAGACACGGGACTACGTGATTCGGGTGATTCGCGAAACGGTGCCATATCCGTACCTTCGGCATGGTTCCCAGCACGGAACGCAAGCCCAAGGAGTGCGCATGCCCCATGTCACCGTTGGCTCAGAGGGAGCCGACCCGATCATCGAAATCTATTACGAAGATCACGGCGCCGGTACGCCAGTGGTCCTCAGTCATGGCTACCCGCTCAGCGGGCGGGCCTGGGAGAAGCAGGTCTCCGCACTGCTCGCGGCCGGTTACCGCGTCATCACGTACGACCGGCGGGGTTGGGGCACTTCCAGCCAGCCCGCTGGTGGGTACGACTACGACACGTTCGCCAGCGATGTGAACGAGCTGCTCACGGAACTGGACGTACGCGACGCCATCCTCGTGGGGCACTCGATGGGAACCGGTGACGTTGCCCGTTACCTGGGTCGCTATGGCACCGGGCGGGTCGCGAAGGCCGTGCTGCTGTCGCCGATCCCGCCGTTCCTCCTGCGCACTGACGACAATCCCGAAGGTGCACCCCAGTCGTTGTTCGATGGATTCATCCAGGCCGCGCGGGCAGACCGGAAAGCGTGGCTCAAGCAGTTCCTGGAGAACTTCTACAACCTCGACGTCTACGGCGGATCACTGGTCAGCGACGAGGCGTTCCAGGCCAGTTTGAACGTGGCCGAGGCCGGATCTCCCCTCGCCGCGGTGGCCTGTATCCCGACCTGGCTCACCGACTTCCGTGCAGACCTGTCCAAGATTGACGTGCCGGTACTCGTGGTGCAGGGCGATCAGGACCGGGTCCTGCCCATCGGGGTGACCGGCCAGCGGCTGTCCGCCTTCATCGGAGATATGCGGCTGCTCGTCATCGAAGGCGGGCCGCACGCCATTGCCTGGACCCATGCCGATCAGGTCAACGCCGCCCTGCTCGACTTTATTCAGAACTGAAAAGGAAACACCATGAAGCTCTCCTTGCGGCGCCGCCTCATCTACGTAGGCGTGGCCATCGGTTCCCTCACCCTGGTTGGTGCCGGCATCGGCACCGCGCAGGCCTCGACGAGTCACGTCGCGCACTTCCCTTCGCGCCCCGCACCGGTCAAACCAACCGTCGTGCTCGTGCACGGCGCGTGGGCCGACGGGTCGAGCTGGGACAAGGTGGCGGCCAAGCTCCAGCACGACGGCTACCGGGTGGTCACGCCGCCGAATCTCCTGTCGAGCGTGACCAAGGACGCCGAGAGTCTCCGCGCGTACCTGGACAGCATTACCGGACCGATCGTCCTCGTCGGGCACTCGTACGGCGGCATGGTCATCACGAACGCCGCTCTGGGCGACGAGCAGGTCAAGGCCCTGGTGTACGTCGACGCGTACCTCCCGGACGAGCACGACACCGTGTTCTCGCTGACCTCGGCCGTGCCGGGCTCGGTGTTCGCGGCAGAAGCGTCCACCGTCTTCGACCAGGTTGCGATCCCCTCTGCCCCAGGGACTGCCAATCTCTACGTGAAGCCGTCGGTCTTCGGCAGGGCGTTCGCCGACAAGACCATTTCCGCCAAGGAGGTGGCGGTGCTGGCCGCTCGGCAGCGCCCACTGGCGTCGAACGCCCTCACCGAGGAGTCCGGCGAACCGGCCTGGCGCACCATTCCCTCATGGTCGGTGGTCGGCAAGCAGGACGCCGTCATCCCTGCCGCACAGCAGATCGCCATGTCCAAGAGGGCCAAGGCACACACCATCGAGATCAATGCACCCCACCTGTCCATGGTCACCGATCCGGGCGCGGTCACCAATCAGATCGAGGCCGCTGCCAAGGCGACTGACTGACACGACGACCGGCCGTGGCATCGCTCACGCGGTGCCACGGAACGCGAGCCGGCCGGGCCGCCTCCGAGCGGACCAATCAACCACCCGATTCGTCCCAGCCCTTCCGACGACACGGACGACACGATGAATTTGGGCGTTGACGTACTCGATTGCGGCGTCGCGCCGTCGGTCTGGTGGGTGCCTGGCCCGTAACCCGGTGGGCCGTCCGGATTCGGACGGCCCACCGGGTTACGACGGGTCAGCGGCGGCCGTCCGGTTCCGGGCGCGCGTCTGGCTTGACCAGCGCCGGGAGCTTGCGCTCGAATCGGTTGAAGAGATTCATCGACGGCAGGACGGGCTGGCTGCCCGTGGCCTGCTGGGCGATCTGGGCGCCCCAGACCGAGGCCCGCAGTCGCTGGTTCGGGGTGCCGTGGTGGCCGGGGCTGTCGAAGGAGCAGTCGCCGACCTCGTAGAAGGCTTGTTGCGCCTGGTGGATCTGGACGCCGTTGAAGTTGAGCCCGCGCGGGTGGGTGACGAAGTAGGTGCCGAAGCCGTCGGCCATCAGTTCGGTGCGGCGGGTCGCCTCGGCGCCGGTCAACGGGCTGTCGAACAGGCCCTGTTCGAATTGGACGTGGTGGGCCATCTCGTGGGCGAGGACCGCGCGCGAGCCTGCTGTTCCCAGGCCGAGCGCGTCGATCGCGGTGAGCATGCCCTCGCCGAAGACGACCTTGTCCGGGATGTCACGCAGCAGCGGGTCGGTCTCACCCTCGGCGGTGAAGGCGAAGGCGTTCAGGGTGAAGATCGGGTTGCGTCCTGCGTCGAGCGCGGGGACGGAGTTGATGATGGCGATGATCTCGGCTGCGACGGCTGCCGCCTGATCCTCGTCCATGCCCCAGATGAAGGAGACCATGCGAGCCACCCGAGCGGGCTCCTGCAGCATGTCGTTCTGCATGGCCATGAACTTGACGTCGAACAGGTTGACGTCCCAGAACTGCTGCGCGTCCTTGAAGGTCCGCTTCAATGTGCTCTTGTGGCTGGCGGGCAGGCCGTAGTCCGCCTCGTTGTTGGGCTGGCCGTGGAGGAGCGCGTCGTAGGCCGCGTAGTCCAGGACGCCGAAGATAACCAGGACCAGCAGGGTGTTGAGGTCGACGCCTTCGATCAGGCCCTGGGTGTACGCGGTGAACTGGGTATCCTGGCACTGGTAGAGCGACGGGTCGATCGCCTCCGCGACCAGCTCCTGCGCGAGGGACGGTTGCAGGCCCAACCTCTCCCGCTTGTCGGCGAGCATGGCCTGCCAGTTTTCCGGTAGCAGCGCGGCGATGGCGGCGATGCGTGCCTGGGTCTCCGGGTCTGCGGCGGCGCGGGCGGTCGCGAAGTCGAACTGCGGCGGGGCGACGATGCCCCCGCCCGCACTGACGCTCGCGGGGGGCGCCGCGTGAACGGGTCCCGGGGTCAGTCCCAGGCCGAGGACGGTTGCCGCCAGCAGTGCGGGGATCCGTTGTCTCATGCACGCTCCTCGTTGTCCTGCGAGCCTCAGGTATTGAGGCCTCGATCAACTATTCGGTAGCGGCATTGAAGCACATGGGTGCACCGTTGCGCACTCTCCGAAATCGACTCGTCCCGCAATCGATGGGTGCGGGCGCCGGGTGGCCGAACGGACCCTGGCGGACCGCCCACCGCCGACTCAGCCGAGGCGGACCGGCCCGACGCCAAGAAGGCAGTAACGGTAGGACCAGGCGAATTCTCAAATGACAAACGCGATCCGCTTGACCTCATCCAAGGTCGAGGTCTGATGCTGTCCGGGTGAGGACCGCGACCGACGACCAGCCGAGACAAGCCCGTACCCCGATCACGCTGTCCGTTCTGTTGCTCGGCTCGACTCTCACGGTGATGGCCGGAGCCGTGCTGACCCCGGTGGTCAGGCTGGTGCAGACCGACCTGGACCTCACCGTCGCCGCCGCCGGACTCATCCTCACTGCCCACGGCCTCTCTCTGGCTCTCGCCGGCCCTGTCGTCGGCTGGACCATCGACCGCTGGGGGATCCGTGGGCCGCTCACCGCCGGCCTGCTCGTCTACGGTACGGCCGGCGGCGCCGGGCTGATCACCACCTCCTATCCCCTGCTGATCGCCAGTCGGCTCGCCTTCGGCGTCGGCGCGGCGGTCGTCTTCGCCGCAACGACCCTCGGTCTACTCGAACGCGCCGACGGTGTGGCGCGTGACCGGTTGATGGGCTGGCGCACCACCGCGATCAGCCTCGGCGGCGTCCTGTGGCCGCTGGCCGGCGGCGCACTGGGGACGATCTCCTGGCACGCCCCGTTCGCCGTCTACCTCCTGGGCGTACCGCTTGCCCTGGCCACGCTGTACGCGCTGCCGCCCACCATCCGGCGAGCGCCCGACCCACCGGCCGATCGGCGGCAACCGAGACTGTCGACCCTGATCACCGGCGGGTCCCCGCTGCTGGGAATCTACGGCCTGCAGGCCATGGCCACCGTGCTGCTCTACGGCGTCCTCGTTTTCCTGCCGCTACGCCTGGCCGAGGCCGGTGTGGACAACACCTTCCTGGTTGCGGTCTTCACCGCGACGCTCTCCCTCACCATGAGCATGGTTGGTCTCTGTTACGCCCGGCTCACCGCTCAGCTCGGTCAGCGAATGCTGGTGATCCTCGCCTTCGGCGTGTGGAGCCTCGCACTCACGACGCTGGCCGTGTCCGACACTCCCATCCTGATGCTGGTCGCGTCCGCCGTCTTCGGCGTGGGCATGGGAGTCGCGGTTCCGGCCCTGACCGTCCTGACCGCCGAACACGCACCCGTTCACCGCCGTGGGCAAGCCACCGCCCTGCTGGCCACCGCAACCTTCGCCGGCCAGTTCGCCTCACCCCTCCTCCTCGGCCCGGTCCAGGCCGCGACCTCGGTCAGCGGCGCCTTCCTGGCGACCGCCGGACTGGCGGTCGCAACCGTAGCGGTGCTGCTGAAACACCGCCCAGGCAACCGCTATCGGCGCCTCGGGTGAACATCAACGTCGCCCGCTCCGGTTCACCTGGCAACCGCCACGAGTCGCCGGCAGGACACGCAGCCCGGCTGCGTCGACCGCCCCGGTGACGGGCGCCTCGCTGCTCCCGATCGGGCAGGCTTGGCCGGGGCCACGCCGGTCTCGACCAGCGGCTCGGTGTCCTCGCCCCGTTGTGACCCTGTCCCGGATCGGTGCACCACACTTCCCACATCCGGTGGGCACCTGAGCTGCCGGCGCGGGTATTGCCCGGGAGCGGTCAAGCCGCCTCCCGACAATGCACAGGCAGCATCTGCCGGCGTACGGGCCGACGTGTGCCACCAGGTGCTACTCGTAGTCACACCGTTGTGCTGGCAACGGAGGCGCATCCGAGCTCAGCGCGTTACGGTCCGTCGGCTGGGTGCGGGACCGTGACGGCTGGTGTCGGCCAGGATCGGCTGCCGCAGTGCGCCGGGACGGCCCGTGATCTCCCGCAGGCCAGATGACGACGCGGTGGATGCCGGTACAGTCGCGTAGGTGCCAGACGAACCGTGGGAGAGCTACGACCGGGGCCCGCTCCGGTCCGGCTGGTCCTATCCTGTCGGGCGGTCGATCGTGGAGGCCTCGCTTCGCGCGGTTGGCGTGCACCTCCTCTCGCTGGACTTCAACTTGAGCGGCGGTAGTCAGGTCGACCCGGTGTTGCTGCGCGCCACTCGGTACGCGGCGGTCGGCAACACCTACTACCTGCCACGGGGAACGCCCAAACGTCCGCGCTGCGTCCTCATGCTCTACGCCGTTCCCAGCGGAGTTCGCGCCGAGGCCCGGACGGCACTCACCACCGAAAGCGGCCTTCAGCGCGCCTGCGCGTGGCTGGCGGGCGCTGAGCACGCGAACCCGACCTGGCTCGACAAGTCGCACAGTTGGACGGCATACCTGCGCAACGGCGCGCTGTACGTGGAGGAGGCAGAACGCTGACCCGCGGGCATCAAGGTCGGATGTCCGGATCTGCCGCCGACCGGGCGTGCCCGCGATCCGAAGCCGCCACGCTCGGTGACGGGTCGTTAGCTCGCGCGGCATCCTGAACTACCGAGACGCGGATACCAGGTTGGTGCCGCCGTCGTCCCGTTCGCTCCGGGGCGCCCGGCAGGGCATCGGGCGTGGTTGCCATACGCTCACATCGTGATCGACGACGAGATGCCGGAGCGGGTCTTGGACCGATTCGTCGAAGCGCTGGCGGCGCAGGTCGAAGTCGCCGAGGGCCACGCGCTCGCGCCGGGAGCAGTCGCGGCGTTGGCCGACTTGACCAGAGCCGAAGCCCGTTTGATCTTCGGAGCCGCAGGCCATCTCGTCCATTACGATCCGGACGCCAAACCGATCGCAAGGCTCATCAAGCTCATGTCGGACGTGCAACGGTCCGCAGCCGGAGGAGACACCGCCATTCGAGCGGGCGACGAGGTCCACCTTGTCCAAGAACTCCTGCCACATCAGGCGCGCGACGGTGTGTCCCGGTGGGACGAGGTTACCTACGTCGTCCGCTACGTCGGAGACGACGGGACGGTCGACGTGCAAGCGGAGCTGGCAATGGAGTACGTCATCGAGACAGTCCCGGCAGTTGCTGTGAGACCGGTCGCCAGTTGAAGGCTGATGCACCTTGGGCATCCAAATCCGCCGCGTTCCGAGCGCCCCGAGCGCCCTGACCGGGTCCAGCAGGACGACCGCCCGCCGACCGAACTGCTCGACGACTACGCACCCTAGCCGGCGTCTGACCGCACAGACCGCCAGACGAAGTCTGCCAATCCCCACCCACGCCGCGCAGGCGCAAGATCAAGCTAGGGGCCGGTCAGGACCGGCCCGCATACTGGTGGCATGGCTGACTCCCGGTTCCGGCAAGGGGATGTGCTTGTGGTCGCGGTGGAGCGGTTGCCCGAGCGGTTGGAGCTGGTGGCGCGTGAGGACGGCACGGTCGTGCCGGCGCTCGGCGAGGCGACCGGGCACCGGCTCGCGATCCTGGAGCCGCACGCCGGGTTGCTGGAGGATCTCGGCGAGCGGTTCCTACACGTCCTCGGCACGCCAGCCCGGTTGGTGGACGGGGAGCATGGGGAGCACGGGGAGCACGACCGGATCGTGCTGCCCACCGGCAGGTGCCAGGTGATCCACCAGCGGAAGTACCAACCGGCCGCCCGGCCACGGGTTGTGGCGGGCTGAGGTGGCGCTGCGGCGAGAGCGGCAACCGCCGGCCCCGTGGCGGGAGGAGGCGGTGGCGAGGCGGCGGTCCGGCCTGCTCTCCACCGAGCCGGCGGATCGGGCGGTAGCTGAGTCGGCGGTCGGTGAGTTGTACCGCCTCCACGGCCTGCCACCGCCGGTGTTCGTCTGGACCTCATCGCCGCTGAGTGGTCTGCTGGTGAGCTACTGGGCGCAATGGCGTTGGTCCGGCGACCGTGAGCGCCTTCTTGACGAACTCCACTCCGAGGAATGGTGGGCGAGGTTACCGACGGAGATCGGCGACTCCGTCGTCGCATCGCTCGGCGCCCTCCTGAACGCCCCACCGCCGTTCTGGAAGCTACCGCGGTACCTCGCAAGAGGCGCGCGGCGGGTGGAGACAACCGACGAGGTCAGCCAGCGCCTGCACGGTGTTCCCGGCACGCGGGGCCTGGGTGGGCTGCGGATGCGGGCCGCGGTCGCGCGGGTCTTCGGCGTGTCGTGGGTTCACCCACGCCAGTTGGTGAAACCGGTCCCCGCCCCGCTGGCGGGCTACACCTACACCCGCCGCTGGTTCCCGCACGGGTTCCCGTTGCTGGACACCGACCCCGTCAACGCGGTGATCTCGCGCGCCTGCGCGGCGGGTTTCGAACCCTTCCGAGGCGGCGGGCCGTTCGCGACGCAGGCCGTGTACGACATGCTGAACGGGCACGGGCAGCGTGCGGCCGAGATGGCCGGTGAGTTCGACGCGTGCCGGCGGGCGGGGCTCGTCCGCTACCCGCACCGGCTCGCCGCAGTCCTGGACCCGCTCGTCGCCGCCGCCTCGTCCTGCTGGACCTGGTGGCCGTCAGCGCGGCATTGCACGATGGTCGAGCGGCCCGTGCGGTTGATGGTGGACTGGCCAGTTCCGCACCGGCCCCGCCCGCACTGCGCCGACGGACCGGCGCTGGTGTGGCGCGACGGCTGGCGGCTCTTCGCCTGGCGCGGCGTCCTCGTCCCCCGCAGTGTTATCGAGGGTACGTGGACCGCCGAGGAGTGGCTCGCCGAGCCCGATGCCGAGATTCGTCGCGTGGTAGCCGAGCGGCTGGGGTACGAGATTCTCCTCGACGCCCGCAGCGCGCGAAGGATCGCCGCCGACGACTACGGCACGCTCTGGCGGATCCCGGACCCGCACGCCGACGAGGACATCACGCTGGTCGACGTGACGTACTCGGGGCCGAAGCCGGACGGCTCCTCGAAGCGGTACGTGCTGCGGGTGCCGCCCGACCAGACCGTTCCCCGCGACGCGATCTGGACCTTCGGCCTGCCACCCGACATGTACGACCCGGACGCGATGACGTAATCCTGGCCTTGGATTGGGGTGCCGGCCTGATCATGAAGGCTGTCTCGGCATCGTGTCGACAGCACCCAGCCCGGCGGCGACAACGACGGACCCTCAATCAGTTGGCCTGTTCGGCGAGCCGATCCGGACGAATGACGATGGTGCTGATGGTTCCGTCTCCCCACACCGTCGTGTTGAGCATTGCCCGGTTGTCCAGCGAGAGCATGGAGAATTCAGGTACGAACCGGTCGGTGAAAAGTCCCGCGAAACCGCTTCTCAGCGCGGTCGAACCACTCCCCGCCAGGTCCCATTCATCGGATAGGCGGACCCTCACCCAGGCTCCCTCGGGTTCGACCTCGTCGGGGTCGCTGTAGTTGACGGCGAGAAGGAATTCTCGCCGGTGGTCGATCAGGCCGTATTCCGTGGTCATCCGCCACCAACCGGTGTTGACCTTCGCTGGCATCTCCGGATCGTGAACGTCGACCACCTCTTCCGGATGGGAGTCGAACCTCCCGTGCTCCGGCCCGCAACTTGCCGGAGAGTAGTGAGGCGGCGATGGCGGCAGCGGCAGGGTGACGTCTTCGCGCACACGGACCAGGAACACGAGTCCAGCCGGGGCGAGGTCCGCCGCGACGGCAGCGTCAGTGAGAGACACGGCGGGATGCTAACCGAAGGGCAGCAGAATTATCGGAGCGGCGGCGCTGACAGTCAGCGACACCAGGTGAGTCCCGCGCTCATGGTGCGGTGTTCGCGACCGGCGAAGGGTTGAGCCTGGCGAAGCCTTCCTGCCGCTGGTAAGGAAAATACGGGTAGGGCGCGGTTCGGGTGCTGGCAGTGTCGAGTCGGGCTGCCTGTTCGGGTGTGAGTGACCAGCCGACAGCGCCGATGTTCTGCCGCAGTTGTGCCTCGTCGCGGGCGCCCACGATGACGGTGGCTACCGTGGGGCGTCGCAGTAGCCAGTTGACCGCGATCTGCGGCACTGCTCGGCCGGTCTCGCGGGACAGTTCTTCGAGGACGTCCACGACGCCGAACAGGTGCTCGTCGTCGACCGGCGGGCCGAAGGCGGCGGTCGCGTGCAGCCGGCTCGTGGGCGGTAGCGGTGTATCGCGGCGGATCTTGCCGGTGAGTCGTCCCCAACCGAGTGGGCTCCACACTACGGCTCCGACGCCTTGATCGAGGCCCAGCGGCAGCAGTTCCCACTCGTAGTCTCGGCCAACGAGCGAGTAGTAGACCTGGTGTGCCACGTACCGGGGGCGGTGGTCCCGGTCGGCGGCGGCGAGGGACTTCATTAGCTGCCAGCCGGCGAAGTTGGAGACGCCGAGATAGCGGATTTTTCCGTCCCGTACCAGGTCGTCCAGTGTCGCGACGACCTCTTCGACGGGTGTGGCGGCGTCGAAGGCATGTAGCTGGAACAGGTCGATGTAGTCGGTGCCGAGTCGGCGCAGCGCCGCTTCGACCGATCGGATGAGCCGGGCGCGTGAGGTTCCCGCGTCGTGCGGTCCGTCGCCGGTCGGCAGGCCACTCTTGGTCGAGATCAGGACTGCGTCGCGTCGGCCTTTGATTGCCCGTCCCAGTACCGTCTCGGACGCGCCGTCGGAGTACACGTCCGCAGTGTCGAACATGTTGATCCCGGCTTCCAGGCAGATGCCCACGAGGCGTCTTGCCTCGACTGCATCCGTGTTGCCCCAGGCTCCGAACAGTGGTCCGGAGCCGCCGAAGGTGCCGGCGCCGAAGCTGAGGGCGGGCACGGTGAGCCCGGATGCCCCAAGTCGTCGATACTCCACGATGACAACCCTTCCTTAAAGGTACTACAGTTTCATTAAGGCGTCGGATACGATAGCAGCCATCCGCAGTTAAGGGAACTGGAGACCCGTTATGGCCGTCGGTGCGATCCGACCCGGAGGGCGGACCGCCCGGGTCCGCGCCGCCGTGCTCCGAGCTGCCGGTGACGCACTGGTAGAGCACGGCTTCGACCGTCTCGACCTCGCCGACGTGGCCCGCCGCGCCGAGGTGGGCAAGACAACGGTCTACCGCCGCTGGGGTACGGCCGCCGGCCTCGTCGCCGACCTGCTGACGGACATGGCGGAGCAGTCGCTGCCGCGATCCGACACCGGGTCGCTGACCGAGGACCTGCGCGCCAATGCCCGGCTCGTGCAGCGCACCCTGGTCGACCCACGTCAGGGTGCGCTGTTCCGGGCAGTCATCGTCGCCGCGACCTGCGACTCACGTGCCGCCGAGGCCCTGCACAACTTCTACGCCGTCCGCATCGCCGAGTGGGCACCCTGCGTGGAGCAGGCCGTACGGCGGGCGGAGCTTCCTCCGGGCACGGACGCGGCCGAGGTCATCCGCGCCGTCTCGGCACCGCTCTACTACCGCCTGCTCGTCAGCGGAGACCCCATCGACGAGGCCACGGCAGACCGGGCTGCCGAAGCGGCAGCGGCAGCCGCCCACGCCGGCGTCTACACGTCCGCCAGCGGTCCCAACTGACGACACAGCCCATCCACATCTGCCGCCGATCGTGAGCGAGGGCGCAAAAGTTTCGTCACCCTCAGTGAGCGTCAGCGGTGATACCTCGAGGTGCGAGGACTTCCGGTCTTGCCGATGAGAGTGCGCCGAAAATTCGGCGATCATTCACGGCGGCCCCCATTTCCCTGCGCAGCCCTTTGAATCATCGTTGTCCAACAAAACGTCGCGGCGCAAGGGTCAGCCGTCGAGGCCCGATGGTGCGTCCTCCAATTGGATCTTGTGCTGTGGGCCGGCCTCGTGCGCGGCGATGCCCTTACCGCGGCCTGCGATCGCCGTGTTGACGGGTCCAGCACCATGGCATCATGGCTCGAAGGTCGGACCTCGGGTGGTGGGGCAAGCACCCCTACGTCTACGTGGTGTTCATGACCACCGCCGCGGTGGCGTGCTGGACGACCGTGCTCGTGGCCGCGCTCGCGGTCCCGGAGGCAGCCATCGGCCTCGGGGCGTGCGTTGCGCTGTTTGGTGTACTCATGACGATTGGCGCTGCGTACGCCTGGCACTGGCTGCTCAGAGGCCGGCATCGCGGTCGTCGTGCGAACGACAGGACGCGATGGAAATGGGACATGGCGTTGCTGAGGGCCGGTTGGGCGTTCCTCTGGCTGCTCTTCCTTTGGCTGCTGGTGGGGACCGCGGTCAGTTTCTACAGTGCGTGGCGGTTCGACCAGTATGGCGTGACGGCGGAGGCTGTCGTGACGAAGGTCGACGGTAGCTTCGTCACGGTCGCTGTCGCGCTGCGGGATGGCGCTCGGTTGGGCGTGCTCGAGACCGGTAGGGGCGATCCACAGCTGGCCGCCGGTGACCGGATTCAGGTCGTCTACGACCCTGTGCCCGGCGCCAACGACGTTATCTTCGCCGATGGTTGGCCCTACGAACAGGTGAGCCTGCTGGCGGTCGGTACGGTGGTCGCGGGCGCGTTCGTGCTGGTGCCATCCGCGCGTCGACGGTTCACCGATTCCGCGCTCGGGCACTGGCGATCGTCGAATGGCCGTATTCGCCCGCCGCACTGATCTGCCGCCGACCGGGCATGCAAGCGCCAGGGTTCCATCACCCGCAGTAGCCGTCAGTGACCGCGCATCTAGGTGTGAGGACATCCGGTCGTGCCGAGAACAGTGTTTGTACCTGGCTTGGCAATAGAGGCCCGCTATGGTCTGGCGATACGCTCCCTCAGTGGCTGAGACCGACAGAGCGGAGAGAGCGACGCGGATCCATGTCATGACGGAGATGGCACGGGCGATATTGACCTCCGGCGCGGACGAGGATCAGGTGGCCAAGGAGCTGCTCAGGCGCACCGATTCCCCTATCTCGGCAATCAAGGCCGTTGCCGACGCGACTGGCATGGGCTTGAGTGACGCGAAGTGGGTTGTACACCGCAACCTCAACCCAGAGGTTCGCGAGGCTGCAGAGAACCTCTGGGACGACCTACTCGACGCCATCGGTCGTTCCCAGGAACCGCCCGACATGCCAGATCCGCACCCTGGGCCAGCCAAATGAGGTGCCGCAGCTCGGGACACGTCACCACGGTCAGGTGCACTGATCTGCCGCCGTCGGAGTGTGTCAGCCGTCGGGCGGCAGTGGCGTCAGCGGTGCTGAGGCTGTACAGGCTGGGTCAATGATCGAACCAGGCGCTGGCCGTCGGGCCACACGCCGAACCCGGTCTTGGAGTCCAGGTGCCCGACCGCGCCCGCGTCGAACAGTTCCGAGCCCGTATCGCAGCGCGCGGCTCAACCGTGCGGCGGACACCGTCAAGCCGACAGCGGCAGCCCCGCCGGCGCAGCTCACGACTCTCCCGCTCAAGGGCGGCGAGGCGTTTTCGGTGCCGGCATAGCTGATCCCGGGGTGGATGTGTTCGTGTCGAGGTGGGTGAACAGGTCGGTGACCAGGGCGGCCGCGTGCTGTTCGAGGTAGAAGTGGCCGCCGGGGAAGGAACGAGCGGCGAAGCCCGACCGGGTCACCGCGGACCACGCGTTCACCCCGTCCTCGTCGACGTGCCCGTCCTCGGCGCCGTAGTAGGCGACGACTGGTACGGCCAGAGCCGGCGGCGGGACCGGCGACCGATACGCGTCGAGGAGGCGGTAATCGGCCCGGATCACCGGCAGGAAGAGTTCCCGAAGTTCCGGGTTGGCGAGCACCTCCGCGCTGGTCCCGCCCATGGCCAGCAGGTCTTCGACCAACCTGTCGTCGGTAGCGTCGGCGAGATGCCGGGAGCGTGTTTTTCCCGGCCCGGGTCGGCCCGAGACGAACAGTGCCGCCGGTCCGACCGCGGTGGGAGCATCCGCCAGACGTGCCGTCACTTCGAACGCCACGGTGGCGCCCATGCTGTGGCCGAAGAGCGCCAGCGGAGTGTCGTCGAGCTTCATGCTTGCCTGGGCTATCGGCTCGGCGAGGTCCGCCATGTGTCGAGCCGGCGATTCGGCGAAGCGGTCCTCGCGCCCCGGGTATCGAACGGCCAGCAGTTCGACATCGTCGGGAACGAGCGCGGCCCAGGAACGGAAGAAGCCGGCCGACCCTCCCGCGTGCGGGAAGCAGATCAGTCGCAGGCGTGGGGCGCGGCAGGTCCGCACCTGTCGGAACCAGGGGTGAAGTGACGTCCCACTGGCCGTACGGTGCATCACTTTTCTACTCTTCTCTCTTGTCGACGACGGCGCGGGTCATCGCCCGTCCGCCACTCTGTCCGGTCGGGACGGTTCGAGCCAAGCCGAGCGGCAAGGGTTGGGACGGCGTCAATTTGTCGATAATCTTGCGCTCACCCGAGTGTTGCTTGTGTTGGAAAAATGAGCAAACCGCCGAGCCTTGCCTGATGCTCTCGTCGGCGGAAACCGCGCTCGGACAACGGAAACAAGGAAGCGATCATGACGAACCCGTTCGACGACCAGGACGCCCGATACCTCGTGTTGGTCAACGCGGAGCGGCAGCACTCACTATGGCCCGTCTTCGTCGAGGTCCCCGACGGCTGGCAGCTCGTGTTCGGCGAGGCTTCGCGGCAGGACTGCCTGGACTACATCGAGCAGACGTGGACCGACATGCGGCCGAAGAGCCTCGCCGAAGCCATGGACGGCAACTGATTCGTCGTCGGGAATCGGCAGGTTTCCCGACGTACGGAAATCTCTATGCGCTTCCTGCGGGGAAACAATCGCCGGCAATTTCCACGGCAGTTCTATGGCGTCTGGGCTGCGGTAACCGTCTCCAGTCTGGGTGACGGCATGCGGCAGGTCGCGCTTCCTCTGCTCACCGCCGACCTCACCGACGACGCACGACAGGTCGCCCTGGTCGCTCTCGCCGGGCAGCTTCCCTGGTTCCTGGTCAGCCTGATGTCGGGAGTCCTCGCGGACAGGCTCGATCGTCGCGGCGTCCTCTGGTTCGTCGACCTGGCGCGCGCGGCGATCATGGTGGGTGTCGCGGTCCTCGCGGTGTTCCACGCCCTGTCGGTCCCCGTGCTGGCCGGGGTCGCCTTCCTGCTGGGTTGCGGCCATACGCTCTACAGCGGCTCCTGGTCGGGCCTTGTGCCGTCGTTGGTGGCGCCCGAATCACTGAGCAAGGCGAACGCGCGCCTGCAGGCCAGTTGGTTGGTCGCCGGAAGCCTGGTGGGCGCCCCGCTGGGAGCCGTCCTCTTCGAGATCGCACCGGCCTTCCCACTCAGCCTGGACGCGTTCACGTTCATTTGTTCCGCCGGGCTGATTCTGCTGATGCCGGCCAGCCCTCTGGCGGCGTCCGGTGACACTGCACCTGCGGGGCGGTCACTGCTCCAGGACGCCCTGGACGGTCTGCGCTGGTTGTGGCGGCACACGTTGCTGCGCCGCGTGTGCGCTACCTCCGCCTTGGTCAATCTCGTGGTGTCCGGCCTGATGTCCGTCCTGGTGCTGTACGCGCGGCAGACGCTGGACCTGGGAAGTTCCGGCTACGCCCTGTTGGTGACGGCGTTCGCGGTCGGTGGGATCGCCGGAGTGCCGCTCGCGTCCTACCTGGAGACCCGGTTCGGTCCGGTTCGCGTGCTGTTGTTCGGCTCGCTGGTCATGGGGGTCATCGGCGCCGGCATCGGCCTGGCCGGGTCGGCCACGACAGCGGTGTTCTTCGTCGCCGCGTACGGAACGGTGAGCCTGGTGTGGAACGTCACCGCGGCTTCGCTTCGCCAGACGCGGGTCCCGGCCGCTCTGCTGGGCCGGGTAACGATGACCTTCCAGATGGTCAACATGAGTGCGGGCGCGGTGGGCGTCCTGCTGACCGGGTTGGTCTACTACGGCATCGGCCCCCGGTTCTCCTTCCTCGCCGGGGCGATCCTGCTGTGCCTGGCCGGCGCCTTCCTTTTCGGTTCCCGCGTTGACGCCACGGTCGACGAGGCGGCCGCGGTGCCGGCACTCCCGTCCTGAGCAGGCGGCCTTTCCTGATCGGTGTGACAAGGACCCGGCGCACGCGCGATCTCGCGCGTGCGCCGGGTCGTCACTACGGACGCTCCGCCAAGGCTGCGGCCAGTACCGTGCCCACCTGACGCAGCGGCTCGGACTGAGTCATGTCGCCATGGGCGGCGGCGACAGGATGGATGTGCAGGCGCCCGGTGAAGTAGGGCGCCCACCGCTGGAGGATCTCGTCTTCCGAGAACCCGGTCCCGGTTGCGGGGAAGTGGAGGATGTCGCCGGTGAAGTGTCCCGGCGTGGTGTGCCGGACCATCCGCCAGTTGTCGCGGGTGTTCTGGATCACCCCACGGATGTGGTCCTCGGTCAGCTCCCGCAGAGCCGGGAAGTCCCTCCGGATGATCTGCAACGTGCCGGGCACGTCGAGCGCATTTTCCGCGACGTCCACCGGGTGCCCGAGGGCACGCAGGAGCTGCACCATGACGGTGTTGTCGTCGGCCTCCTCATACGGGGCGTCGGTGTCCGGCGGATAGGTGTCCATCATGGCCAGCAGAGCCACCTCCTGCCCGGCCTCCTGGAGCCGTACCGCGACGGCGTGCCCCAGGTTGCCCCCCATGGACCAGCCGAGGAGGTGGTAGGGACCGCTCGGCTGGACGCTCGTGATGTGGTCGACGTACCAGGTGACCAGCTCACCGAGGTCGGGCGGGACCGTCTGCGGACGGGTGACGCCGGGGGCCTGTAGTCCGTACACGGGCTGGTTCGCGTCCAGGTGCCGCACCAGGCCGATGTAGGACAGGCCGAGACCGCTGGCTGGGGGCAGGCAGAACAACGGCGGCCGGTCTCCGTGTCCGCGCAGCGCGACCACCGGCTCGAAGAGGTCCTCCTCGGAGCCGGTGCCGAGCAGCGAGGCCAGCCCCGCCACGGTCGGGTTCTGGAAGACGCTCCCGAGTGACAGTTGTGTGCCGGTGACCTTGCTTATCTCACCCACCAGCCGTACGGCGAGGAGCGAGTGCCCGCCGAGCTCGAAGAAGTTGTCGTCCACCCCGACCACCGGAATGCCCAGAACGTCGGCGAACACCCCGCACAGCAGATGTTCGTGAGTGCTTCCCGGCTGCCTCTTCGCGGGTGTGGTGGAGTGACCCGGGGCCGGCAACGCCGCGCGGTCGAGCTTGCCGTTCACCGTCAGCGGTAACCCGTCCACCATCTCGACGATCGCCGACGGCACCATGTACTCAGGCAGCAGGGCCGACAGGCCGGCACGGACCTCCGCGACGTCCAGACGGCCTGCCGGCACGACGTAGGCGGTGAGGCGTGGGTCACCGGGCTGGTCCTCGCGGACGATGACAGCAGCCTGACCGACGGCCGGGTGAGCGAGCAGAGCAGCCTCGACCTCACCGAGTTCGATCCGAAAACCACGAATCTTGACCTGGTCATCGGTACGACCCAGATACTCCAACTCCCCGTCCGCATCCCACCGAACCAGATCACCCGTACGGTACATCCGCTCCCCCGGCCCGCCATACGGATTCGCGACAAACCGCCCAGCGGTCAGCCCCGGCCGGTCCAAATAACCCCGAGCCAACTGCACACCGGCCAGATACAACTCTCCGGCCACACCCGCAGGCACCAGCCGCAACGCAGCGTCCAACACGAACACCTGCGTGTTCCAGACCGGACGACCGATCGGCACGACAGTCCCGGAACCCGGTTCACAGGCGTGGGCGGTAACGTCGATGGACGCCTCAGTCGGCCCGTACAGATTGTGCAACGGAACACCGAACGCCCCGGCGAACCCATCCCTCAACTCAGCCGACAAAGCCTCACCACTGGCCACCACAGCCCGCAACGACGGCAACACCCACCCCGAAGCCACCGACACAAAAACCCGCAACATCGACGGAACAAAATGAGCGACACTCACCCGCTCACGTTGGAACAACTCCGCCAGATACTCCGGGTCACGATGTCCACCCGGACGAGCCACCACCAAAGTCGCACCCTGCACAAGGGGCCAGAAGAACTCCCAGACCGACACATCGAATCCGTACGGTGTCTTCTGCACAACCCGGTCGTCCGGGGTGAGCTGGTAGGCGTGCTGCATCCAGGCAAGCCGGTTCACCACCCCGACATGCGGAACAATCACACCCTTGGGCCGACCGGTCGAGCCGGACGTGTAGATCACGTACGCGGGGTGACTCGGCAGCAACGCCGCGCGGGGCTCAAGGTTCCCCTCCGCCAGCCCGTCGAGTTCGGCCAGGATGGTGTCGTCGTCCAGCACCACCCGTGCCACCTGTTGAGGCAGCAGGCCCTCGAGTCCACGGGTGGTCACCACCAGCAGGGGCTGAGAGTCCTGCAAGACGTAAGCCACCCGGTCGGCCGGGTACTCCGGATCGATCGGCACATACGCCGCACCGGCCTTCACCACCGCGAGCAGCGTGGTGACAAGCTCCAGTGACCGGTCCATCATGACCGCCACCCGCCGCTCCGGGCCCACACCACGCCCGACCAACAGCCGCGCGAGCCGGTTAGCCCGAGTGTTGAGCTGAGCGTAGGTGAGCCGCAGGCCCTCGAACACCACCGCGTCCACATCCGGGGTCCGAGCCACCCGCGATTCGAACAACTCCGAAAGCGTCACCGCAGCCACATCACGTACGGCGCCGTTCCAGTCAATCAGCAGCCGATCCCGCGAGACGGCTTCGAGCACCTCGACCCGACCGAGTGCGGTCGACGGCGCCGTCTCGAGCGCGGACACCACGGCGTCGGCCGCAGTGGCCACCATCGAGGCAAGGGCGCGCGGATCGATCGCGGAGACCGTCTGGACCTTGACAACAAAGCCCTCACCGGTGTCGTCGATGCTGACGGTGACCGGATAGTTGGTGCGCTCGTGCGCCTGCACCAGATCGACACCGTCCAGCCCGGCGCCGGTCGCGGCAACCTCGCTGTGGCGGTAGTTGAGCAGCGTGGTGAACAGCGGTGCCCGAGCGGAGACCCCGCTGACCTGCTGCGCCACCGCCAACGGGGCGTGCTCGTGCACCAGCAGCTCCGCGAGCTGCCGCTGCATCCCCCGCACCGCCTCCAACACGCCCCCGGCAGTCGTGTTCACCCGTACGGGAAGGGTGTTCATGAACAGTCCCGGCACCCGGTCCGCGCCGGTTCCGGCGTTCATCCGACCGAACAGCACGGTGCCGAACACCACGTCATCCCGACCAGAGGTGACCGACACGACGCGCGCCCAGGCGACATGGAACAACGTCGCCGAGCTGACACCCAGCAGCCGCGCCTGCTCCCTCAGCCGCCACCCCACCTCCGCGTCGAGGCGCATCCGCACCTCGGACACGCCGCGACCGTCGCCGTGCACATCCAACAGACCGTACGGCGCCGTCGGCTCACCCACGTCCCCCAGCAGGTCCGCGAAGAACGCCTCGTGTTCCTGGGCGGACACTCCCAACCTGGCCTGCCCGACGAACTCCCGGAACGGCAGCGGCTCGGGCAAGGTGTGCTGCCGCCCGTCGAGGATGGCGGCTACCTCACCCAGGACCACGTCCAACGCGGTGTGGTCCTGGATCAGGTGATGAACCTGGAGGACCGCCGTCCAGCGGTCGCCGCCCGGTTGCCGGGCCACGTAGGCGTGCAGCAGCGGGCCCCGGGTGAGGTCCATGTGCGGCGGGCAGGCCGCGAGGAGCTGGTCCGCCGTCTCCGCAGGGAGGTCCACCTCCCGTACGGTTAGTGTGGCCCGGCGCGCCACCACCTGGACCGGTTGGCGCAGCCCTTCCCAGACGAACGAGGTCCGCAGGATGTCATGTCGGTCCACGACCCGCTGCACCGCGGCGAGGAACGCCTCAAACCGCGCCCGTGAGTCGAAGCCCAGCACGATCGGCAGCACATAGGGGTCCCGGCCGTGTCCGCCCTCCATCAGGGAGTGGAAGAGGATCCCCTCCTGCAGCGGGGCCAGCGGGTAGATGTCGGCGATGTTGGCCGCCCCTCCCGGCACTGCGGTGACGACCCGATCGATCTCCTCGCCGGTGAGGTCGGCGAGGGTCACCATCTCCGGCGTGATCTCCGTGGCGCCGGCCGGGATGCCGTTCGGCGGGACAGCCACCCGGCCGGCCGTCTGTTCGACGGCCGCGGCCAGTTGCGCCACCGTCGGGCTGACGAACAGCGAACGGACGTCCACGGCGACGCCCAGCTCCCGCGCCCGTTCCACGAGCGTCACCGCGAGCAGGGAGTGCCCGCCGAGTTCGAAGAAGTTGTCGTCGACCCCGACCGACGGCAGGCCGAGCACGTCGGCGAAGACCGCGCAGAGGATCTCCTCCCGCGCGTTCGCCGGCGCCCGGCCGGTGACACCGGCACCGTACTCGGGGGCGGGCAACGCCTTGCGGTCGAGCTTGCGGTTGGCCGTGAGGGGCAGTGCGTCGAGGACCACCACGGCCGAGGGCACCATGTAGTCGGGCAGCAGACCGGCAACGTGGGTGCGGAGATCGGTGCTCTCGAGGTCGCTGTGGGGGACGACGTAGCCGACCAGGCGTTTGTCGCCGGGTTGGTCCTCGCGGACGATGACGGCGGCCTGGGCGATCGCCGGGTGCGAGGCGAGCGCCGCCTCGACCTCACCCGGTTCGATCCGGAAGCCGCGAAGTTTGACCTGGTGATCCGCACGGCCCAGATATTCGAGCTGCCCCTCGGTGGTCCACCGGGCCAGGTCACCGGTGCGGTACATCCGCTCACCCGGCCCGCCGTATGGGTTGGCGACGAACCGCTCCGCGGTCAGCGCGGGCCGGTCGAGATATCCCCGGGCCAGTTGGACGCCGGCCAGGTGAAGCTCGCCGGCGACGCCGGGCGGCACCGGTCGTAGAGCCGAGTCCAGCACGTAGGCACGCATGTTCCACAGCGGTGCCCCGATGGGCGGAACGCCGGCCCCGGACAGGGGGGTGCTGGCCAGCGAGGCGACCGTCGCCTCCGTCGGCCCGTAGATGTTCAGCATGAGCCGTCCGCGAGACCACCACTCGGCGGTCTCCGGCGGGCACACGTCACCAGCGACCACCAGGGTCATCTCCTGCGGCAGACCACCTGCGGCGGCGAGCAGCGGCAGCGTCGCGGGCGGCAGGGTCGCGTGGGTGACGCGCTGCTCGGCAACAAACCGCGCCAAGGGCGCACCGGGCGACATCTGGTCCTCGGAAGCCAGCACCACGGCCGCGCCCGCCAGCCACGCCGGCCACATGTCGGCCACGGAGGCGTCAAAGCTGGGCGAGGCGAACTGGAGCAGCCTGCTCTCGGGTCCGATCCGGAGCCGCTCGATGTGGTCGGCGGCGAGGTTCGGCACGCCGCGATGGGTGACGATGACACCCTTGGGGCGGCCGGTGGAGCCGGAGGTGTAGATGACGTAGGCGGGGTGGCCGACCAGCAACGGGCTGTGGCGTTCGGTGTCGGTCAGATCGTGGTCGGGGTAGCCCGCCAAGTCCGTACGCGACAGCCGGATCATGCCGGTACCTGGCAGCTCGTCCGGCCCGGCCTCGTCGGTGACGAGGACTGCCGGTCGGGCGTCGGTGAGCATGTAGGCGATCCGGTCAGCGGGGTAACGCGGATCGATCGGCAGGTAGGCGGCTCCCGCCTTAATTGTGGCCAGGATGGCGACGATGAGATCGACCGACCGCGGCAGCACCAGGGCGACGATGACCTCCGGCCCGGCACCGCGCGAGACCAGCAGACGGGCAAGTTGGTTGGCCCGGACATTCAGATCCGCGTACGACACCTCGACGTCGCCGAACACGACGGCGGTCGCGTCGGGGGTACGAGCCACCTGCCCCTGAAACAGATCGGGCAGCGTTCCCGCCGGGACGTCGCGTGCCGTGTCGTTCCACTCCCCCAGAATGCGGTCGCGTTCGGCGGCGTCGAGTATCTCCACGTGGCTGACCGGCGCCGACGGCTGTGCGGTGACGGTTTGCAGGACCCGGGTGAATCGTTCGGCGATCCCGGTCGCGGTGTGGTGGTCGAACAGGTCGGTGGCGTACGTGAT
>NZ_JBJDPS010000011.1:0-210358 GCF_044901685.1 Micromonospora sp. NPDC050397 | reverse complement strand
TTCGGATCGTTGATGGCGGGCAGCGGAGCGGACGGCACCACGGTATGGCCATTCGCCGCGAAATGCGCCAGGTACCGCCGCTTGATCTCCGCCGTTTTCATCGGGAGCCATCCTCCGGGAAAATCTCGTGATCGCCGATCCGCGGGTCCCCGCGCAGGTCGGCAAACTGGTCGTCGAACGTCACGCCCTCGGCGAACGCCTCGTGGATCTGCTGCTCACGTTCGGCCATGCCGGCCCGAACGTCGTCGATGAAGCTACGGAACGACTCGACCGCGCCGCCAGCGGACTCGGACAGCGACGTGGCGATGCCACCCGGTGTGTACGACTGCGCCTTCTGGGTCACCTTCCGGACGACCAGCGCCCCGACGGCGAGCCCGATGCCCAGCCAGAGCAAACGCCTCATGGCCCTATCCTCTCTCCCCGGTCCGGCGACGCCGGCACCAGGTCGGTGGCGCTCGCGGTCAGTGGCCCTCGCCGCGCTTGGCCGCCCGGCGCTGCTGCTTGAGCGTGGCGCGTACCTCGCGGTCCTCCTCCGCGTTACGGCGGGCAGCCGCCGCCTTACGTACGCCGTAGCCGAAGGCGGCGACCTTGACCAGCGGGTTCGCCGCGGCGGCGGAGACGACGGTGGCGAGGTTGGCGACGTTCGCGGTGACGTTCTGCGCGTGGCCGGTCATCGTGTCGATCTTGGCGAGCTGGATGTTCACCCCGTCCAGCGAGGTGTGCACCTGGGTGAGAGCGACGTTCACGTTCTCGATCGTGGCGTTCGCGTTGCCCAGCAGCGGCGCCGTACGGTCGTTCAGGTCGTTAATCGCCCGGGTCGCGGCGTCGACCGTGTGCCGCAGCCGCAGGATGGGCACGATCAGCGCGCCCACCAGCAGCAGGAACGCCCCCGCGGCAACGAGCGCGGCGATCTGTCCAAGGGAATACACCCGTGTTCTCCTCTACCGAACCGTCTTACCGGACGTCGTCGTGGGCATGGCCGCCGCTACCTAGGCGCGGTACGCCAGCGGTAGGCAAAGCGGCACCGGGCACGTAACAGCGCACTCCGTACCAACAGGCAGACCCTACCGTCCGTGACGAGACCCGTCTCACGACGGTGGGGCGGTGAGCCCGCTGAGCGGATCGTCGGTCAGGATCGGATCGGGATCCTCACCGGTGAGCGACGGGTCCGTACTCGGCTGCGGCTTGAGTCGTTCGTCGTCGATCGCGTTCCGTACCTTGATCGACACCACCGCGCCGTCGCAGGCCGGCGGCTCCGCGCCGGGTGAGACCGGCGCCCCCTCCTCATCGGCCGGTGGTTCGACGGTCGGGCGCCCGGCGAGCGGATCGGTGGTGCAGGTGGGCGGCCGGACCCACAGGTCCAGGGTCAACTCGTCTCGCCGCCAGCAGGTGTAGTGCCCCTCGACCTTCTGCTCCGGACAGGGCTTGACCTGCCAGGTCTTCCAGCCGTCATCGGTGAGCGCCTGCTGGTACGCCTGCGCGGTCTGGTCCGCGCCCTGCTCGGACTCGACGGTCCGCTCCCGGAACCGGCACTCGTACAGGCACCACCGGCTGCCGTACACGTCGTCCTCGACCTGGGTCGCGGCCCACTGCGGCACGCTCAGCGCGTCGAGCGCGCTGAAGACCGGGTCACGGGTCGCGGCCCGGATGCCGAAGAAGAGCGGCAGCGCCCCCAGCACCAGCAGGGTGGCCAGGACCAGCGCCGCCACCTTCAGCCGACGCTTCTCCCGCATCTGCCGCCGGATCTCGGACCGGGGTTCGCGGATCTCCCCGGTGCCCGTGGTCGCGGGTCCGTCGAGCGCACCGTCGTCGTCTCCCGCCGGGCCGCCGGAGGCCGACACCCGCCCGGGTACGGCAGCCGACCGCACCAGGGCGTTGCCGGCCGGTACGACCGCAGCCTTCGCCACCGTTCCCGGGTTCGCCTCGCCCATCGGGCGCGGCCCACCCTGGCTGGGCCCACCCATCGGGTTCGCGCCCATCGGGTTCGGCCCACCGGGCGGCCCCGGCTGGTGGCTTCCCGGCTGGTTCGGTGCGCCGGTCGGCGTGGGCGCGGTTACCGACGCCGCTCCGGCGACCGGGACGGAGGCGGCGCCACGGCCCGCCTGAGCCGGGCCGGCGCCACGCGCGGGCGGCATCGCACCGGCGGGTCCCATCGGCCCGCCCGGCGGCATTAGACCGGCCGGCGGCATCGGGCCAGCCGGCGGCATGGCCCCGGTCGGTGGCACCGGACCAGCCGGCGGCATCCCACCGGCCGGCGGCACCGGACCGGGTCCGGACGGACGGGGTGGCCTTCCCGGGGCCTGCGCCGGGAACTGCGGTGAAGTCGGAGGGCCGCCGACGGTCGCGCGTCCCGGCCGATCCGTCGGTTCGGTGACCGGCGGCACCACGGCGGCACCACGTGGGCCGGCGGATCCGGGCTGCGGCGGGACGGCGCCCGGCGCTCCCGGGACAACGGCACGGCCGGCGCCACGGGGGTCGCCGGTCACGTCGCCCCGGCCACGCTCCGGGCCTCCCCCGGGCGGGCCGGCCGGTCGGGCCGGCGGGAAACCGGGGCCAGCCGGATCCACCGGCGGCCGACCGACCGTCGGCGGGGCATCGACCGGGGCGGAGCGGCGGGGACGGAGTTCGGGCCCGACCGGTGGCCGGGGACCCTCTCGACCCGGAGGAGTTGGCTCGGTCGGGGGACGCTCACCCGGCGCCCACTCACCACGACCCCGCGTACCCTGCGTCGGCTGAGCGCCAACCGGTGCGGTCGGGGCCGGTCCCCCGGCCGGACCGAAGCCCTCGCCGACGCCGGCCGGGCCACCGGCGCCGCCCGCCGGACCGCCCGGGACCCGTGCGTTGCCACCGGTGGCGCCGGCAGGACGTACGGCCCGTTCGCCCCGGGTGGGTCGCCCCACCCAGTCGGCCGGACGGGCCGTACGGTTGCCGCCGGTCGCCTCGCCCAACGCGTCCGGCGGACGGACCGCCGCCGCGCCGGTGGCTGCCGACGGTGGCAACGGTGGGGCGTTGCCGGACCGAGGAACCCCGGGAACGCCCTGGTCGGCGCCCCTCGATGCTCTCGGGTCGGAAGGATCGACCATGCCCCGACCGCGCGGGTCGGTGGGATCGACCATGCCCCGACCACGCGGGTCGGTGGCGTCAGCACTCCGCCGCCCGCGAGGCTCCTCCGGTTCGGCGCTCCGCCGCCCGCGAGGCTCGTCCGGTTCGGCGCTCCGCCGCCCGCGAGGCGGCTCCGTGGGCTCGGCACTACGACGACCACGCGGCTCGACCGCATCCGTGGGCTCGGCACTACGACGACCACGCGGCTCGTCCGGGTCGGCGATCGCCCGACCGCGCGGATCCGTGGCGTCCCGGGGTGGGCCGGGCTGCTCGGGGCGCCCGGTGGCGGGGCCTCCGGGCACCGGCGGGGTGGCAACGGCGCTGCGCCGTCCGGTCGGCGGCTGCTCGGTGGGGAGCCTCCGGGGCATCTCGGCCGGTGCTCCGTGCCGAGGTTGCGGCTCACGTCCCTGCGGCGGCGTCGGGGTGCCGTGCCGTCCCGACGGCGGATCGCCGACCGGCGGCTCCGGGCGGCGGAAGGCGTCCGGCTCCGCCGGCCGGTTCTCTCCGTGCCGTCCGGCCGGTGCCGACGGCGGTGGGTCCATCGGTCGCCGGTCGAGTGGCGGCGGGGTCCAGCCCCCGCTCGTGTTCGGGTCAGCGGGCGGCGCGGGCGGAACCGCCGCCGAGGCACGTTCGGCACGAGCCGGGTCGGGTCCGGTCAGCGGGTGCCCGACCGGGGGCACCACGGCGGCACGGCGTACCGGCGGTGGGTTGTCGGCGGCACCGAAGTCGGCGCCGCCGGCCGGTCCGACACCCCGGCCACCCGGTGGTTCGCCCGGCCCCGGCTCGCGGGGTCCGGGAGCCGCACGTCCGGGAGCCGCGTCACGCGGTCCGGGAGCCGCGTCACGCGGTCCGGGAGCCGCGTCACGCGGTCCGGGCGCGGCGGGTCCGCCCCCGGCCGCCACGCCGCCCGGCCCCAGGTCGGTCTGCTGCTGCTTGGCCGTACGCAGGTCGGCGATCCAGCCGAGTTCCTCGCCGCTGACCTCCGGCTCCTCGGCCACGCTCTCGGACTTGCCCCGGCCCCAGCGTCGCCGCGTGGATCGAGGTTCCCGTTGCTCCTCAGTGCCGTCCTCGGGCAGGTCGGAACCGCGCGATTTCACTGGTGATCCTCCCCGGCAGGCGTGCTGCCGTCGTCTTGCGCCGCCCGGTCCGCGACGGTGCCGGTGGCCGTGCTGGCGCTGTTGCCGGTGGCCGCGCCGGTCCTCGCCGAAGCCGGAACGGGCGTGCCCCGGACGATTCCGCGCAGCAGCGGCAACCGGGTGGCCACCGCTCGTTCCGCGCCGTGTCCGGTCGGCCGGTAGTAGTCGACCCCGACCAGGTCGTCCGGGGCGTACTGCTGGGTGACGACGCCCCGCTGGTCGTCGTGCGGGTAGCGGTAGCCGGTGCCGTGGCCGAGGCCGCGCGAGCCCGGGTAGTGGGCGTCGCGCAGCGAGCGCGGTACCGCCCCGCCCCTACCGGCCCGGACGTCCCCGCTGGCCGCGCCGATTGCCGTGGTGACCGCGTTGGACTTCGGTGCGGTGGCCATGTGGATCACCGCTTGGGCCAGGTTGAGCTGGACCTCGGGCAGGCCGACGTACTCGACGGCCTGGGCGGCGGCGGTGGCGACGCTCAACGCGGTCGGGTCGGCCATGCCGATGTCCTCGCTCGCGAAGATCACGATCCGGCGGGCGATGAACCGGGCGTCCTCGCCGGCCACCAGCATCCGGGCCAGCCAGTGCAGCGCGGCGTCCACGTCCGAGCCGCGCATGCTCTTGATGAAGGCGCTGGTCACGTCGTAGTGGGCGTCGCCGTCCCGGTCGTAGCGGACCGCCGCCACGTCGACCGCCTGCTCGGCGGTGGCAAGATCGATCTCGGTGCCGCCCAGTGCCGCCGCCGACCCGGCCGCCGCCTCCAGCGCGGTCAGGGCCTTGCGTACGTCACCGCCGGCAAGACGTACGAGATGGTCCTCGGCCTCCGGCGCCAGGGTGAGCGTGCCGCCCAGCCCACGCTCGTCGGTCATCGCGCGGCGCAGCAGCTTGCGGACCGCCTGCTCGTCCAGCGGTTGCAGGGTGAGCAGTACGCAGCGCGACAGCAGCGGCGAGATGACCGAGAAGTACGGGTTCTCGGTGGTCGCCGCGAGCAGGGTGACCGTCCGGTCCTCGACGGCGGCGAGCAGCGAGTCCTGCTGGGTCTTGCTGAACCGGTGCACCTCGTCGATGAAGAGCACGGTCGGGCGCCCGCCGACGCGTCGGTCCCGCCGGGCGGTCTCGATCACCGCGCGGACGTCCTTGACCCCGGCGGAAAGCGCCGACATCGCCACGAACCGTCGCTCGGTGGCCCCGGCAACCAGGTGGGCGATGGTGGTCTTGCCACTGCCGGGCGGACCCCAGAGAATGACCGACATCGGCGTGCTCCCGGTCACCAGTTGGCGCAGCGGGGCACCCGGTGCCAGCAGGTGGTCCTGACCGATCAGCTCGTCCAGGCTCGCGGGCCGCATCCGGACCGGCAGCGGGGCGTCCGCGCCGGGGGCGCCGAAGCCATCGGCGGTGCCCGATCCCGTGGGCGCGGGGCGCGCCCCACCGCCACCGGTGAGGGAGAACAGACCGTCGGGCTCCATCACGAAGACATTACCGGCCCGGTCCCGAACGCTCGAAACGCGCCGATCCCGGGCCGGTTCGCGTCGGCCGACGGTCAGCCCCGACCGGGACGACGACCCCGCCAGCGCCCGCCGCCACCGCCCGGGGCGCGGCCGACACCGGCCAGGTAGAGCGCCAGGCAGAGCAGGCCGATCAGCAACAGGGTGTTCCAGTTGAACAGGTCCGGCGCGCCAAGATCGGAATCGAACAGGTCGAGCAGGAGCGCGAAGCCGAAAACGCCGGCGGCGATGTAGGCGAGCATCTCGGTCCTCCGAGGGGGTGGGGGTGGGACGACCTGGCAGTACCCCGCCGTCGTACCGGTCAATCTCCACCGTGGAACCCGAGGCCGCAGCGTTACAGTTGCCCCCATGATCACCAGAGCGACCCTGGTCGGCGGGCGGTCGGCCATCCTGGCCGCGGCCGGTGACCACCCGTACGTGCGGCTCTACGCGGGACGCGACGACGAGCTGACCGGCTACGCGGTCGACGGCGCGACGGTCTGGACCGTACCGGGGCCGCACGGACCCGCCGGGTACGCGGCCGGTGACCCCGAACCGACCGCCCGGTTGGCCGGCGAGCTGTTCCACGCCGGGGCGCTCGGCGACCTGCGCCGGCTGCACCTGCCCCGGGTGGCCGCCGACACGCTGGCGACGTACCTGGCGGTCACCCATCGCGACGACTGGGACTTTCGCTGGACGGTGACCCCGCCACCGTTCCAGCCCGGCGAGGACCGGGTGGTACGCCTCACCGCCGCCGACCACGACGCGATCGGCGACCTGGTCGAGTCGTCCTTCCCGACCAGCACCACCCGCCCCGGCGACCCCCGGGTGCGCCACTGGTACGGCATCCGCGCCGGCCGCCGCCTGGTCGCGGTCGGCGCGGACCGCAGCCGGGGCGGCACCGGTTTCCTGGCCGGGATCACCGTCGCGGTGGACGCCCGGGGGCAGGGGTTGGGTGCCGCGCTCACGGCCGCGATGACCCGCACCCTGTTCGACCGGGTGGAGGAGGTGACCCTGGGCGTGATGACCGACAACCTCGGCGCGGCCCGGCTCTACGAACGGCTCGGGTTCGCCGGCTCCACGCCGCGTACCTCGGTGGAGGTGGTGTCGACCGGGCTCCTGGGTGCGGGTACGACCGGCTGGACCGCGCCGGCCTCCGCCGCCGACGCCGTGGCCTCCGCCGCCGGCACCACCGCCGCCGCCGTGGCCTCCGTTGCCGGCACCGGCTCGGCGGATCGGCGGGCGACCCGCCACGCGGGCAGGTAGAGCGGTGCCGCCACGGCCAGCACGACCGCGCCGACCAGCATCGCCGTACTGACCGAGGTGGCGCCGGCGATGCCGGTCAGCACCACCCCGCCGAGCGCCCCGGCCGGCTGGGCGACCATCGAGTTCAGCGAGATGACGCTGGTCCGGTACGGGCCGTCGACCTGCCGGTGCAGCAGGCCCATGTGCAGCGGGTTCGACGCGCCGTGCACCAGGTAGCAGGCGAGGTAGGCGGCGATCACGCCGACCGGGCCGGCGAGCAGCCCCATCCCGACCACGGTGCCGCCCTGCACGATCCGGAGCAGGGCCGCCGTCGGTGCCACCCCGATCCGCCGGGCGACCACCGGGGCGAGTGCCGCGCCACCGGCCGAGGCCAGCCAGGCGACCGAGCCGGCGGGGCCGAGCAGCGCCGCCGCGTGGTCCGGGTCGCCGATCACCTCGGCGAGCCGGACCGGGAGCAGCGTCTCGAAGGTGATCATCCCGAACCCCCAGAAGAGTTCGACCGCGACCAGGGCGAGCAGGACCCGGGAGCGGCGCAGCAGGCCGAACGCGCCGCCGATCGCGACCGGCACCCCGCGCAGCGAGTCCCGCAGCGCGGCGGTGCCCCGGACCGGTCGCACCTCCGGCAGCAAAGTGATCACCGCGACCAGGGCGACGACCTGCAACCCGAGCGCGACCAGCACCGGTACGGTCAGCGCGCTGACCCCGCCGAGCGGGCCGAGCGCGACCAGACCGCCGCTGAGCAGCGCGCCGGCACCGATCGCCACCCCGACCACGGTGCCCCCGCCGCCGAGTCCCCGTTCCAGGTCGGCGTCCGGGTCGGCGGCGAGCATGGCGTCGACGTACCAGGAGTCGAGCGGGCCGCTGTCCAGGGCCCGGAAGACGCCCTGGAGGAGGAAGACGAGCAGCAGCAGGCCGACCGAGGCGGCGAAGGTGAGCAGGACCAGCGACCCGAGACAGAGCAGACCGGCCAGGATCAGGACGGGTTTGCGGCCGATCGCGTCGGCGAGCCCGCCGGTCGGTAGCTCCAGCACCAGGACGACCAGCCCCTGGGCCGCCGCCACCAGGCCGACCTGCGGCAGGGTGAGGCCGCGCTCCAGCAGGAGCAGGGTGGTGACCGGGATCAGCAGGCCGATCGGCAGCCAACGCAGTCCGGACAGGACCAGGTAGCGGCCGCGGGCCTGCCGCAGGGTCAGCGCGCTCATGCCCGCTCCTCGTCGCGTGTGCCGGTCTCCGGTCGCCCGGTCTCCTCCGGCCACCCGGTCTCCTCCGGTGACATCGGCGCGGGCGGACCGGCGACCCGGGGGAAGGCGTGCAGGATGAGCAGGACCTTCTCGGTCTGCTCCCCGGCCGGCGCCGGGTCGGCCAGGTAACGCTTGATCACCGTGGTCAGCTCCTGGTTGAGCTGCCTGAGCCGGTCCGGGGTGATGGTGAGCAGGCAGTCGTGGTACGCCGCAGCGTCCCGCCAGGCGTCGGACCAGTCGCGCTTGGCCGCGTTCCAGTTGGTGGCCTCTTCGGCGTAGCCGCGCACGATGAAGTCGTCGAACCACTCCGAGGCCGCCCGCGCGTCGGGATCGTCGTCGAAGTCGGTGCTGCGCCAACTGCTGCTCCGGTGCACCGACCGCCACCAGCGCTCCCGCCCCCGGCCCCGGGTCGCCTCCTCGGCCACCAGCCCGACCTCGGCGAGCTGGCGCAGGTGGTAGCTGGTGTTGCCGCTGTTGGTGCCGAGCAGGTCGGCCAGCCCGGTCGCGGTGGCCGGGCCGTCCGTACGCAGCGCGGCGAGCAGCCGGGCACGCACCGGGTGGGCCAGGGCCCGGATCTGCCGACCGTCGAGCCGGACGTTGGACCGGGGTGGGTCCGGCCGGGGCGGGGTGGAGTCGTCGGGTGGGGGCATGCATCGCAGAATAACTGTGCAGAATTCCTTTGCACAAGTACTGTGCAGAAAACTTCCGCATCAGGCTTGGCGGGTGTGCGTGCGGGGATCTAGCCCGGGTGTGCGTGCGGGGATCTAGCCGGCGAGCAGTTCGCGTACGCCGCGCAGCCGGGTTTTCAGCAGGTCGGCGGCGTGCGAGCTGTCCAGCCGGATCACGGCCGGACGGGGCACCCCGGCGTCGGCGATGGTGCCGACCGTCAACCGGGCCGGGTCCAGGCCGTACCGCCCGGCCACCAGCAGCGCCAGCTCGACCCGGCTGACCGAATCCGGGCCGGCGACGTTGAGCAGCCCGGCGTGGTCCGAGTCGACCAGCTCCAGCACCGCCGACGCCAGGTCCGACACGTCCACCGGGCAGCGGATCTCGTCGCTGAACATCCGCATCCCGGAGCCCGGGGAGAGGGCGTCGAGGCAGCGCCGGATCTGCCGGCTCCGCTCGTCGCCGACGATCAGCGAGGTACGCACCAGCGCCGCCGCCGGGGCGACCAGGCGTACCGCCGTCTCGGCCGCCGCCTTCGCCGCCCCGTACGCCATGATCGGGGTCGGCACCTCGTCGTCGCGGTACGGCTCCGCCCGCCCACCGTGCACCGCGTCGGTGGAGATGTGCACCAGCCGGGCTCCGGCTTCGGCCGATGCCAGCGCGACGTTGCCGGCCCCGTCGGCGCAGACCGCCCAGTCGCCGTACACCGAGGCGCTGTTCACCACGGCGGCCGGTCGCACCCGCCCGACCAGCGCCCGCACCGCCGCCCGGTCGCGTACGTCCAACGGCTGCCAGTCGACGCCGTCGGGCGTGCCCGGCGCCCGGTGGTAGGTGCCGACAACCGGAAGGCCAGCGGCTACCGCCCGACGGCAGAGTTCGCCGCCGAGGTAACCGCTGGCCCCGACGATCAGCAGGGTCAACGGGTCAGACCGGCTCGACCGGTGCGGCCACCCCGGCGGTGCCGGCCTGGACCGGGGTCGGCGGCTTCGGCTTGGCGTCGATGCCCGCCTCGGTCCGCTGCTGGCCGGTGATCGGGGTCGGCGCCCCGGTCAGCGGGTCGAACCCGCCCCGGGTCTTCGGGAACGCGATCACCTCGCGGATCGACTCCGCACCGGCGAGCAGCATGCAGACCCGGTCCCAGCCGAAGGCGATGCCGCCGTGCGGCGGCGGGCCGAACTTGAAGGCTTCGAGCAGGAAGCCGAACTTGTCGTTGGCCTCGTCGGGCGAGATGCCGAGCAGGTCGAAGACCCGGCTCTGCACGTCGCCCCGGTGGATACGGATCGAGCCGCCACCGATCTCGTTGCCGTTGCAGACGATGTCGTACGCGTACGCCAGGGCCCGGTCCGGCGCCTCCTCGAAGCGCGCCTCCCAGTCCGCGTTCGGCGAGGTGAACGGGTGGTGCACGGCCGTCCAGCCACCCTCGTCCGTACGCTCGAACATCGGTGCGTCCACCACCCAGCAGAACGCCCAGGCGGACTCGTCGACCAGGTTCGACCGCTTGGCGATCTCGACCCGGGCCGCGCCGAGCAGCTCCTGTGCCTCACGCTGGTTGGCGGAGGCGGCGAAGAAGACCGCGTCGCCGGGCTTGGCGCCGACCGCGTCGGCGAGCCCGCCGAGGTGCGCCTCGGAGAGGTTCTTCGCCACCGGTCCCCGGGCCTCGCCGGTTTCCGCGTCGAGCACCACGTACGCCAGCCCGCGCGCGCCGCGCGACTTGGCCCAGTCCTGCCAGCCGTCGAGCTCCTTGCGGGTCTGGCCGGCGCCACCGGGCATCACCACCGCGCCGACGTAGCCGCCCGCGTCGATCGCCCCGGCGAAGACCCGGAACTCGGTGCCGCGCAGGTAGTCGGTCAGCTCGGTCAGCTCGACCCCGTAACGCAGGTCGGGCTTGTCGGAGCCGTACCGGGACATCGCCTCGTGCCAGGTGATCCGGGGGATCGGCGAGCTGATCTCGTGTCCGGCCAGCTCGCGCCAGAGGGTGCCGACGATCGCCTCGCCGAGGTCGATCACGTCGTCCTCGGTGACGAAGGACATCTCGATGTCGAGCTGGGTGAACTCCGGCTGCCGGTCGGCGCGGAAGTCCTCGTCCCGGTAGCAGCGGGCGATCTGGTAGTAGCGCTCCATCCCGCCGACCATCAGCAACTGCTTGAAGAGCTGCGGGGACTGCGGCAGCGCGTACCACGAGCCGGGCTGGAGCCGGACCGGCACCAGGAAGTCGCGGGCGCCCTCGGGCGTCGACCGGGTCAGGGTCGGCGTCTCGATCTCCAGGAAGTCACGGTCGTGCAGCACGCCCCGGGCGAGTTGGCTGGCCTTCGAGCGCAGCCGCAGCGCGTTCGCCGGGCCGCTGCGACGCAGGTCCAGGTAGCGGTAGCGCAGCCGGACGTCGTCACCGGCGACGACCTGGTCGTCGACCGGCAGCGGCAGCGGCGCGGCCTCGGAGAGCACCACCAGCTCGGTGGCGGTGACCTCGATCTCGCCGGTCGGCAGCTCGGTGTTGTCGTTGCCCTCCGGGCGGCGGGTCACCTCGCCGGTGACCAGCACGCAGAACTCGTTGCGCAGCGCGTGGGCCGAGTCCATCCCCTCGCGGAACACGACCTGCACCACGCCGGAGGCGTCCCGCAGGTCGACGAAGATCACGCCGCCGTGGTCACGCCGGCGGGCCACCCAGCCGGCGAGCTTCACCGTGCTGCCGGCGTGCGTCGCGCGCAGGCTTCCGGCGTCATGGGTACGGATCACGACAGGGCTCTCCTCATGGGTCCAGGATGTGGCTCCTGCATTCTGTCAGGGCGGCTCGGCGTCCCAGGTGCCCTCCCCCGGACGCCCCACCCACCCCGTCCCGACCACGGGAGACGGCCTCGGCGCAACGTGGCCAAGATTACTCCGATCGGGTTGGTAGGGAATTTGCGAACCGGAGTAGGGTCCCTGGCATGAGCGTCGCGTATCCGTCCCAGTGTGCTGGGCCGATGGCCGGCGTCGCGCCGGTACGCGGCTGTTGTTGTTGTCGCTGACCGTCCCGTCGCCGACACCACGGTCCCGCCCGCCGCATTCGCGGCGATAGCGCCGGCACCACCCGGCCCATCCCCCGAACGGCGCGCACGACTTCCCCCTTCGCAGTCCGCTTCACCCCCGGTCACCCATCCCACCCGATGTTGATCTTCGCCATCGCGGTCCACCCATACCTGGAGCCAGCAGATGTCCGACCCATCCCCGGGCCGTACGCCAACCGCCCGTCACCTCCGCCGCCGGCTCGGCCTGCTCACCGCGGGCGCCGCGGTCGGCGCCCTGCTGTTGAGTGCCTGCTCCGGCGGGGGTGACGGCCCGTCCGGCGACGCCGGTGGCGCCGACCCGGACGCGACCGTCACGATCGGCTCGCTGAACGAGCCGACCACGCTCAACACCGTCAAGGGCGGCAACACCGGCCACGCCCAGGTGCTGCTGCGCAACGTGGTCGAGGGGCTGACCGTGCTGACCGACGACGGCAAGGTCGAACCGCTGCTGGCGAAGTCGTGGGACATCTCGCCGGAGGGCACCACCTACACGTTCCACCTCCAGCCCGGCGTGACCTTCTCCGACGGCACGCCGCTCAAGGCCGCCGACGTGGTGACCACGCTCAAGCGGGTCACCTCGGACGAGTCGACCAGCGCCCGCAAGAAGGACCTCTCGGTGATGAAGACGATCGAGGCACCGGACGACGGCACGGTGAAGATCGAACTCAGCCAGCGGTCACAGTCGTTCCTGTTCTACCTGACCGCCACCGGGGCGGCGGTGACCAAGCCCGGCGCCGGCAACCCGGAGACGACCGTGGTCGGGACCGGCCCGTACACGGTGGGGACCTGGAAGCAGGGCGACTCGATCAACCTGGTCCGCAACGACAGATACTGGGGCACGGCGCCGAAGAACAAGGAGGTGGTCTACCGCTTCTTCAAGGACACCACCGCCGAGAACAACGCCCTGCTCGCCGGCCAGCTCGACCTGGTGACCCAGGTGACCTCCCCGGACGTGCTCGCCCAGTTCGAGAACCGGCCCGAGTTCACCGTCGTCGAGGGCACCTCGACCACCAAGGAACTGTTCAACTTCAACGACTCCGTCGCCCCGTTCGACAACGTGGACGTACGCAGGGCGATCCGGCAGGCGACCGACCGCAAGGCGCTGCTCAACGCCGTCTGGGCCGAGCGCGGCCAGATCCTGGGCTCGATGGTGCCGCCGACCGACCCCTGGTACGAGGACCTGACCAGCATCGACGACCACGACGTCGAGGGCGCCAAGCGGTTGCTGGCCAAGGCCGGTCTTGCCGGCGGGCTGTCGTTCACCGTGGACTACGTGCCGTCGGACTCGATCAACATCGTGGCGCAGGGGCTGAAGAGCCAGCTCGCCCAGGCCGGCATCACCATCACGCTGAACCCGATCGACGACGCCACCTGGACCGACAAGGTCTACAAGAACCACAACTTCCAGGCCACGATCATGACCCACGTCAACCAGCGCGACCTGGTCTGGTACGGCGACCCGGACTTCTACTGGCAGTACGACAACCCGCAGGTCCAGCAGTGGGTGAAGCAGTCCGAGACGGCCGCCACCCCGGCCGAGCAGACCGAGCTGCTGAAGAAGGTCGCCCGACAGATCTCCGAGGACGCGGCGAGCGACTGGCTCTACCTCGACCCGGCGATCAAGGTCGCCTCCAGCGCGGTCAGCGGCTACCAGAAGAACCTCACCACGGACAGCTTCTATGTCGCCCCGATCAGCAAGCAGCGCTGATTCCCCGTCCGGCATGTTCCGATACCTGCTGCGTCGGCTCGGCTGGCTGGTCGGCTCCCTCTTCCTCGCCGGCTCGGCGGTCTTCTTCCTGCTCCGGGTCCTCCCCGGTGACCCGGCCGTCACCCTGCTCGCGGTCGGCTCGCCACCGGAGCAGATCGAGGCGATCCGGCGCCAGCTCGGCACCGACCGACCACTGCTGGAGCAGTACGGCGACTGGTTCGGCGGGCTGCTCACCGGCCACCTCGGCGACAGCCTGTTCACCCGTACGCCGGTGCTGGACCAGATCGTCGACCGGTTGCCGGTCACGTTGCCGCTGGCCCTGAGCGCGTTCGTGGCCTCGATCCTGGTCGCCGTACCGGTCGGGGTCTTCGCCGCGCTCCGTCGCCGGCACGCCGCCGGGCTGGCCGTCTCCGGCCTGGCCCAGCTCGGCATCGCGCTGCCGATCTTCTGGGTCGGCATCGTGGTGGTCTGGCTGGTCGCCGTCCAGTGGCGGCTGCTACCGCCCGGCGGCTTCCCCCGCGACGGCTGGCAGGAGCCGGGCGACGCCGTACGGTCGCTGGTCCTGCCGGTGGTCACGCTGACCGTCGCCCAGGCGTCGCTGCTGGTCCGGTACGTCCGCTCGGCCACCCTCGACGTGCTCGGCCAGGAGTACATCCGGAACGCCCGGTCGCTCGGCTACAGCCTGCCCCGGGCGCTGTGGCGGCACGGCCTGCGCAACGGCGCCGCCCCGGTGGTGAACGTGCTCGGCGTGCTGCTCGCCGGGTCGCTGCTCGGCACCGTCGTGATCGAGAGCGTCTTCGCCCTGCCCGGCCTCGGCAGCCTGCTGCTGGCCAGCGTGAAGTCCCGGGACCTGCCGGTGGTGCAGGGCACGGTCTTCCTGATGACCGCGACCGTGTTGCTGCTCGGACTCGCCGTGGACCTGGTCCAGCGGCTCATCGACCCCCGACTGCGAGGGCAGGCGTGACCGTACCGTTGCTGGAACCCACCACCGCGACGCCGGAAGCCCCGGTCGCGGCCGGTCGTCGCGCGCGCCGGGGCTGGTCGCCGTCGTTGGTCGCCGGGGCCGTCCTGCTCGGCCTGATCCTGGCGCTCGCCCTGGTCAGCCTGGTCTGGACACCGTACGCGCTGGACCAGGCCACCCCCGGCGGCCGGCTCGCCGGCCCGTCGGCGGAGCACTGGGCCGGCACCGACCGGCTCGGCCGGGACCAGTTCACCCAGCTCATGCTCGGGGCGCGGACCGCCGTCTGGGTCGGCACCGCATCGGTCGCGGTGGCGTTCGCGCTCGGCCTGCCGCTCGGCCTGCTCGCCGCCTCGGCCGGGCGGATCGCCGACGACGCGGTGATCGGCGTGGTCGACATCCTGATCGCCTTCCCGACCCTGCTCCTCGCCATGCTGCTGGTCACCGTCTACGGCGCGTCGACCCTGGTGGCGATCGTCGCGATCGGGGTCGGGGTGAGCGCCGAGGTGGCCCGGCTGACCCGGATCTCGGCCAGCCGGATCTTCACCCAGGACTACGTGCTGGCGGCCCGGACCTCCGGCACCGGCCCGATCATGATCCTGTTCCGGCACGTGCTGCCGAACATCTGGCACACCCTGCTGGTCCAGGCCACGCTCGCGTTCGGGATCGCGGTGATCGCCGAGGCGTCGCTGTCGTACCTCGGTCTCGGCACGCCGCCACCAGCCCCGTCCTGGGGTCGGATGCTCCAGGAGGCCCAGCCGACGGTGAGCGTCGCGCCGTGGAACGTACTGCTGCCCGGTTTCGCGGTCGCGGTCGCGGTGATCGGCGTCAACCTGCTCGGCGACGGCCTGCGCGAAACCCTCGACCCGCAACTGCGGCGGGCACGGCGGGCGGTGGCCCGATGAGCGCGATCCTCACCGCCGAAGGGCTCAGCGTCACCCTCGACGACCGTCCGCTGGTCCGGGACATGAACCTCGACCTCACCGCCCGGGACCGGGTCGGTCTGATCGGCGAGTCCGGCTCGGGCAAGTCGCTCACCGCGCTCGCCCTGCTCGGCCTGCTGCCCGAGGGCATGCGGGTGAGCGGGCGGATCACCGTCGACGGCCGGGACCTGGTCGGCGCACCGGACCGCGACTGGCGACGGGTACGCGGAAACACCGTCAGCCTGGTCTTCCAGGAACCGCTGACCGCACTCGACCCGCTGATGCCGGTCGGCCGCCAGGTCGCCGGCCCGCTCCGGCTGCACCAGGGGCTCAACCGCTCCGACGCGCAGGCGCGGGCGGTCGAGTGGGTGGGACGGGTCGGGCTGCCCGACCCGGAACGCCTGGTCCGGGCCCTGCCGCACCAGATCTCCGGCGGCCAGCGGCAACGGGTCGCGCTGGCGATGGCACTGGCCTGCCGGCCGAGGGTGCTGATCGCCGACGAGCCGACCACCGCGCTGGACGTGACCGTGCAGGCGCAGATCCTCGACCTGCTCGACGAACTGATCGAGGAGACCTCGGTGGCCCTGTTGTTCATCAGCCACGACCTGCCGGTGGTGGCCCGGTTGGCGCAACGCCTGATCGTGATGCGCGACGGCCGGGTGGAGGAGTCCGGCGCGACCCATGACGTGCTGCGTCGCCCCCGGTCGGCGTACGCCCGGCAGTTGGTGTCGAGCGCGGCCCAGGTGACCCGCCTGACCACCGGTTCGTTGGTGTCGACCGACGGGACGGTCCGCGAATGAGCGCGCAACTGCTCGCCGGCACCGGGTTGACCCGGCAGTACCCGGGGCGGCCCCGGCCGGCGCTCGACCGGGTGGACGTCACCGTCGACAGTGGCGTCAGCCTCGGCATCGTCGGTGAATCCGGGGCGGGCAAGAGCACCCTGCTCCGGCTCCTGCTCGGGGTCGACCGGCCGAGTTCGGGCACGGTCTCCTTCGGCGGCCAGCCGTTGGCGCGGGTGCCCCGGCACGACTTCCGGCGCCAGGTGCAGGTGGTCTTCCAGGACCCGCGCTCGTCGCTGAACCCCCGGATGACGGTCGCCTCGATCGTCGCCGAACCGCTGCGCTCGCTGAAGATCGGCAACGGTCGGGCGGACCGGGCCGACCGGGTCGCCGAGGTGCTCACCTCGGTCGGGCTGAGCCCGGACGACGGGCGGCGCTACCCGCACGAGTTCTCCGGCGGGCAGCGGCAGCGGATCGCCATCGCCCGCGCACTCGCCCCGTCGCCGAGACTGCTGCTCGCCGACGAACCGGTCAGCGCGCTCGACGTCTCCGTACGTCTCCAGATCCTCGACCTGCTGCGCGGGCTGGTCGACACCCTCGGCCTGACCCTGGTGCTGGTCTCGCACGACCTGGCCATCGTCAGCCAGCTCTGCCAACGGGTGACGGTGATGCGGCACGGCCGGGTGGTCGAGTCCGGTCCGACCGCCACCGTGCTGGAGCGCCCGACGCAGGACTACACCCGCGCGCTGCTGGCCGCGATCCCGCGACTACCCGCCGACCTGGCTGTCCCCCTCGGGGACGCGGCGGCACTTCCGACGATCCGAACCGAGGAGACCGCATGACCGCCGAGGCCACCCTGAGCAGCGACAACTTCGCCGACGAGTGGCGGCGCTGGCACAACCAGCGACAGATCACGGTCTCCTCCCCCGGCGGTGACCTGACCCTGACCGGCACCCACTGGATCTCCGACGGCACCGTCGTCGAGGACGTGCCGGGACGCTGGAGCGTGGAAAACGGTGTGGTCCGGGTCAGCGACGCCGAGGGGTTGACCGTCGACGGCGAGCCGGTCACCGAGGCGGTCATCCGGGACGGGCAGTGGCTCGCCGTCGGTGAGGTGGCGCTGGTCATCATCCGCCGGGGCGACGACACCGCCGTACGCACCTACGACCCGCACTCGGAGGCGGTGCGGAGCTTCGACGGCATCGACGCGTTCGCCCCCGACCCGGCCTGGGTGGTGACCGCCGACTTCCGGCCGGCGAAGGTGGACACCACCGAGCACATCGTGCACACCAACTCGGGGCGCGAGGTCGACTACCAGGTCATCGGCACGTTCTCGTTCGCGGTCGACGGGCACGAGGTGGAGATGGTCGGGCTGGACACCGGCCACGTGGGCGAAGCGCACCTCACCTTCCGCGACGCGACCAGCGGCAAGCAGTCGTACGCCGCCTCGCGCTTCCTCTTCGTCCCGCTGCCGACCGGTCCCGGCCCGGTGACGCTGGACTTCAACCGGGTCGAACTGCCCCCGTGCGCCTTCTCCGACGCCTTCATCTGCCCGCTCCCGCCCCGGCAGAACATCCTCCCCTTTCCCGTCGAAGCCGGCGAGCGCCAGTTGCGTGTCGCCCCTTGATCGTTCGGGCAGCGGGATGGTTTGTGTGATGCGTTGATTTCGTACATGGAATTTCATGTAGTCACACGTTCTTTGATGTACGCGTCCATCAACTGTGTGACGCCTCAGCTCGTTCGCCCCGGTTGACCATGCCGGGCAAGGCGACGGCCGCCAAAAAGCATGAAGCCCGAATAGTTCAAGCCTGCCGAGTCATCAGAACGGCAGACCAGGGCCAGGGTTGGAACGACGGCTCCAGCCGAGGAACCTGTCGAAGAGAGCTGCTGTACGAGGATCCCCGGCAGATCGCTCGCCTGGAGCAGTCGAGCCTGCGAAGCAGGAGCATCTGCGAACTTGAGGGGGACTCGTTCTGGACCGTGTTCGAGGCACCGTTCTGGGCACTGTTCACCAACGCGCCCGACTACCCAGACTGCCCTGCCGACACGGCGCCATCGCAACGATAGGTAGCGGTCGCCCGTAGGCCAGACGGTAACCGTCGGCCGACAGGTCACGCCCCATCTTCGCGCCATCGCTGCCGGAAAGTTTCCGGGATCTAGTGCCGAGCTTCGACCTCGGCCGAGCCGCCGGAGCCGTCCCGACAGCACTCCGGGATATCGACCAGTTTGCCGTGATCAGGTACTCCGGCGTCACCGTCGTCCCGTAACAAGCGACGCGAAGTACCGGAACTTTCCGAAACAGTATTGACACCTTCCGATATCCCGATCGACACTTGGGGAACTCGACATTCGTGATCATCGATCGCTTTCGTCGCTTCCATCCCCTGTACTCGGAAGGAGAGCCCCAGTGATCATCAGCTCGGGCCGCTCTAGAATCCGCTCGACGGTCGTCGTGCTGGCGGTAGCGGCGCTCGCGGTCGCCGGAATGGTGACGGTCGTCGCGAGCACCACCACCGCCGAGGCCGCCGACAGACTGCTCGCCGTCTCGCCCGTGGAGGACGAGGGCGCGGACTGCCCGGTGTCGCTGCCCGGGTCGTTGACCTCCAACTCCCGGCTTCCCGACCCCTTCCGGAAGCTCGACGGCACGCGCATCACCACCAAGGCCGACTGGCGGTGCCGCCGGGCCGAGACCAGGGAGCTGGCGGAACGGTACGTCTACGGCGACAAGCCGGCCAAGCCGACCAGTGTCACCGGTACGGTCTCGAACAGCAATATCACCGTGAACGTGAGCCACAACGGCAGGAGCTCCAGTTTCTCGGCGAGCGTGCAACTGCCGAGCGGCACCGGACCCTTCCCCGCCGTCGTGGTGCTCGGTGGGTTCGGCGCGGACACGGCCGCCATCCGGGCCGCCGGTGCCGCCACCATCAACTACGACCCGTACTCGGTGGGCCGCGAGGGCACGCCGCGCAACAACAAGCAGGGCGCGTTCTACAGCATCTACGGCTCGTCGAGCAGCACCGGACTGCTGATGGCCTGGTCCTGGGGGGTCAGCCGGATCATCGACGTGATCGAGCAGTCGGGGGGCAACATCCTCCGGCCGGACGCCACCGGTGTCACCGGATGCTCGCGGTTCGGCAAGGGCGCCTTCGTGGTCGGCGCGTTCGACCAGCGCATCGCGCTGACCATGCCGATCGAGTCGGGCAGTGCCGGGGTACCGATCTTCCGTGGCATTCCCGGGGAGGGCGCCCAGTCGCTGAGCAGCGCGTACGGTGAGCAGCCGTGGTTGGGCGACGCGTTCGGCTCCTTCACCAGCAGCCCGAACACGCTGCCGGTGGACACACACCAGATGGTGGCCATGGTCGCGCCGCGCGGACTGTTCATCATGGACAACCCGCACATCGCCAACCTCGGGCCACGGTCGGCGAGCGTGGCGGCACTCGGCGGCGCCGAGGTCTACAAGGCGCTCGGGGTGGGGGCGAACATCACGTACTGGTCGGACGTCCAGGACGGCACCCACTGCGCCAACCGCTCCGAATGGCGTACGCCGCTCCAGCAGAACATCCAGAAGTTCCTGCTGGGTACGGGTAACGCCGCCGGCTCGATCAGGATCTCCAGCCGGGCGGCCGGCAACCTGGCCGACTGGCGGGACTGGCAGACGCCGACCCTCTCCGACGGTCCGGGCACCCCGACCACCCCGCCCACCACGCCACCGACCACCACGCCCACGACCCCGCCGACCACCACTCCCCCGACCACTCGGCCGCCCACCACTCCACCGGTCGGTGGCGGCTGCTCGGTGACGGTCTCGATCAACCAGTGGACGGGTGGTTTTGTCGCCACGGTACGGGTGACCGCCGGGTCCTCGCCGATCAGCGGCTGGACGGTCTCGATGACCCTGCCCTCGGGCGCCAGCATCACCAACGCCTGGAACAGCAACCGTAGTGGCAACTCCGGCGCGGTCCAGTTCACCAACGTCGCCTACAACGGCTCCCTCGCCGCAGGCCAGTCGACGGAGTTCGGTTTCCAGGGAACCGGTAACGGCGGGGGCATGACCCCGACCTGCGCCGCGAGATAGTCACCCGCTCCGGGGGCACCAGGGCCCGGTGTGGAGGCGACGAGCCTCCGCACCGGGCCCGATCGTGTCAGCGGTCGCCGTACCGGGCGGGGCCGCGCCGGTGTGGGTGGCGGCGGCCTCGACGGCCCCACGCGGGAGCGGGCGCGGAGGTCGCTCCCGCCCTCGGCTCACCACGGACGGGCAGCACCGATGCGTTCGGTACCAGTACGATCACGCCAACCGTCCGGGCCACCGCCCCTCGCCGGTTCCCGACCGTGGGCCGCCTTCGCTCCACAATCGAGTGCCGCCCCATCCCCGTGTCTCCTTCCCCGGTACGCGGCCACGCTGCGTACATTGACGAAGCCGCCGGGTGCGACCTGGCCATACCGGAGGTACTGATTTTGTTCCTCAGCCGGCACGAGCAGGACCGGTTGCTGATCCACGTCGCCGCCGAGGTCGCGTGGCGTCGCCGTGAGCGCGGATTGCGGCTGAACCACCCGGAGGCGACGGCGGTGATCACGTCGTTCCTGCTGGAGGGCGCGCGTGACGGCCGTAGCGTCGCGGACCTGATGGACGCCGGCCGGCGGGTGCTCGGCCGCGAGGACGTACTCGACGGCGTGCCGGAGATGCTGCCCGAGGTGCGGGTCGAGGCGACCTTCCCGGACGGCACAAAACTGGTGACCGTACACGATCCGATCCCCTAAAAGGCCCCGCCCGCCCCACCCGCCCTGCCCCCGACCACCCCGCCCTGCCCCGTCGGACCGCCGGTCCAACGGGGCGAACGGGTGGGGCGGGGTGAGGAGGGGGCGGTTGGGGGTGTTGGTCGGGTGGGGCGGGGACACAATAAGGTTCGCGTTCGGGAGCGGGGGCCGGGGCGGGAACCGAGGAGGACACGGATGGTCTGGATTCTGTTGGGCGGCGCGATCCTCAGCGAGGTGACCGCGACGATCGCCCTGCGGATCTCCAACGGGTTCTCGAAGCTGGTCCCGTCGGTGATCGTCGTGATCGGTTACCTGATCGCGTTCGGACTCCTGGCCGAGGTGCTCAAGCGCGGCATGCCGGTGGGTGTGGCGTACGGGGTCTGGTCGGCGATCGGGGTGGCCCTGGTGGCGGTGATCGGCGCGGCGTTCCTCGGTGACAGTTTGACCTGGATCCAGGTCGGCGGGCTGGTCCTGGTGATTGCCGGCGTGGCCGCGCTGGAGCTGGGAGCACGTCACTGACAGTGGCGAACCCGCCGGTCGCAATCGCCGGACCTGCACCAATGCCCCGCAGTACGGTGACCGAATGCGACCCGTGCCGTGGTGGGCTCTCCTCTCCGCGACCGGTGCCCCGTTCTTCCTGATCGGTGGCTGGACCGCCGGCGCGGCCCGTCAGCCTGACCACTACGACCCGGTCTTCGACACCATCAGCGTGTTGGCCGGACCCGGCGCCACCGACGCCTGGATCATGCAACTCGGTCTGGCCGCCGCCGGCGCCTGCTACCTGGTCACCGCGTTCGGGCTGGCCGTCGCCGGGCTGCTCGGCCGGGTCCTGCTGGCGCTCGGCGGGATCGCCACCGGCCTGGTGGCCCTCTTCCCGCAGCCGGAGAACGGCGGCTCGGACGAGCACGCGTTTGTCGCCGGGACCGCGTTTGTCGCGCTCGCGCTCTGGCCGGTCGCCTCCACGTTGACGCTGCGCGAGCGGTTCTGGCCCACCTGGGCCGACACCCTCTCGCCGGGGGCGCCCCGCCCCTGGGCGGTACGCCGACCGGCGGCGATCCTCGCCAGCCTGATCCCGATCGGGCTCTGCGCCTGGTTCGGGGTGGAGATGTTCAGCCGGGGCCCGTGGATCGGCCTGACCGAGCGGTTCGCCGCCGGGGCCGAGTCGATCTGGCCACTGGTGGTGGCGATCAGCGCCCGGCTCACCCCGTACGCACTCGCGGGCCGGGCCGAGGCCGTTGCCGAGCCGCCCGGATCGGCCGCCGCGAGCCCGCTCGACTGAGCGTACGGGTGTGTCACCGGCACATTGTTTGCAGCGACGCACGTCTATATGATTCCCGGCACCGTAACCTCCACCACCAGGCACCCGTGATCCGGAGGCCCCCATGTCCGTCACCCGGCGCATCCTGCCCCTGCTCACCACCCTCACCGTCGCCGTCGGTTCGGTCGTCGTCGGCGCCGTCCCCGCTGCCGCCGCACCGGCCCCGCCGAACTCGATGTCCAGCCTCGGCGACTCGATCACCCGCGGCTTCAACGCCTGCGGCTGGTACGTCGACTGCACCTCCCGCTCGTTCAGCACCGGCGACAACGCCTCGGTCAACGCCCACTACCTGCGCATCCGGGCCGCCAACCCGGCGATCAACGGGCGCAACTACAACGACTCGCAGACCGGCGCCGACTCCTTCGACCTGACCGGGCAGGCAAACGCCGCGGTCTCCCGTGGCGTGCAGTACGTGACCGTGCTGATCGGCGCCAACGACGCCTGCACCGGCTCCGAGTCGAGCATGACGGCGGTCGGCACCTTCCGCTCGAACATCGACGCCGGGCTGAACCGGCTCCGGACCGGCCTGCCGAACGCCCAGGTGTTCGTGATCAGCGTGCCGGACATCCAGCGGCTCTGGTCGGTCGGCCGGGGCAGCGGCAGCGCGCGTACGGCCTGGTCGCTCTTTGGCATCTGCCAGTCGATGCTGGCCAACCCCACCTCCACCGCCCAGGCCGACGTCGACCGGCGCAACCGGGTACGTCAGCGGGTGGTCGACTACAACAGCCAGCTCGCCCAGGCGTGTGTCGCGTACGGCCCGAACTGCCGGTTCGACAACAACGCGGTCTTCAACTACCCGTTCGCCCTGAACCAGCTCTCCACCTGGGACTACTTCCACCCGAACGCCACCGGCCAGCAGGTCCTGGCCAACGTCAGCTACGCCGCCGGCTTCGGCTGGTGAGCAAGGAAGGGCCCCTTGTTAACGCATAGCGTTAACAAGGGGCCCTTCCTTCGCTTTGTGGCGGGGAAAGTTGCTGCTCAGGTGCTATACATCGTGCGTATACACCTCGTGTAGAGTCAGCGCTCATGTCAATCGGGCAGACTTTCCTGGGGCTCCTCGAGTCCCGCCCCCGCCACGGTTACGACCTCAAGCGGGCGTACGACGAACGGTTCGGGCGCGGTCGTCCGCTGCACTACGGCCAGGTCTACTCGACCCTCGCCCGGCTGTTGAAGAGCGGGCTGGTCGAGGTCGACAGCGTCGAGCCCGGCGAGGGTCCGGAGCGCAAGCGCTACGCGGTCACCGCGTCCGGGGTGACCGATGTTCAGCGCTGGCTGGCCAACCCGGAGAAACCCGACCTCTACCTGCAGAACACCCTCTACACCAAGGTCCTGCTCGCGTTGATGACCGAGCGGAACGCGGCCGAGATCCTGGACGTCCAGCGGGCCGAACACCTGCGCCTGATGCGTGAACTCACCCAACGCAAGATCAACGGCGATCTCGCGGACCAGCTCATCTGCGACCACGCCCTGTTCCACCTGGAGGCGGACCTGCGCTGGCTGGAGCTGACCACGGCCCGCCTCGACCAGCTTGCCATGACGGTTCGCGGATGAACGCCGACGACCGCGCGCTGATGAACGCCGACGACGGCGCGCTGATGAACGCCGAGCCGGCCGGGCAGCGCGTTGCGCTGGACGGGGCGCTGACGGCGGGCGCCGACGACGCGCGTACGAGCAGGGCGGCCGGGGCGACCACCGGCCCGCCCGCCGACGCGCTGCTCGTCGGACTCGACCTGCGCAAGGCGTACGGGGCGACGGCGGCCCTGGACGGGGCGTCGATCGCGATCCGGTCCGGCGAGGTGGTGGCCGTGATGGGCGCCTCCGGATCCGGCAAGTCGACCCTGCTGCACTGCCTCGCCGGCATCGTCACGCCCGACTCCGGCCAGATCCGCTACCGGGACCGGGAGCTTTCCGCGATGTCCGACGGCGAACGCAGCGCGCTGCGTCGCGCCGACTTCGGCTTTGTCTTCCAGTTCGGCCAACTGGTGCCCGAGCTGACCTGCCTGGAGAACGTGGCGCTGCCGCTGCGCCTGCACGGGATCCGGCGTCGGGAGGCCGAGCGGCGGGCCGGCGAGTGGCTGGAACGGCTGGAGGTGACCGACGTCGCGCGGAAGCGGCCGGGCGAGGTCTCCGGCGGCCAGGGGCAGCGGGTCGCGGTCGGCCGGGCGCTGGTCACCAGCCCTCGGGTGATCTTCGCCGACGAGCCGACCGGCGCCCTGGACTCGCTCAACGGGGAGCGGGTGATGCGGTTGCTCACCCAGGCCGCCAAGGAGACCGGGGCCGCCGTACTGCTGGTCACGCACGAGCCACGGGTGGCCGCGTACTCCGATCGTGAGGTTGTGGTGCGCGACGGACGTACCCGGGATCTCGAGCTGGTGGCGGGGTGAGCCGCGACCGCGCCGACCGACGCCCCGGGCTCGCGCGCTGGCGCGACGACCTGTTCCTCGGCGCCCGGCTGGTCTTCGCGGGCGGCCGGGAGGGGCTGCTGCGGACCACGCTCGCCGCCGTCGGCGTCGGCCTGGGGGTGGCCCTGCTGCTGGTCGCCGTCTCGATCCCGACCATGCTCGGCGCCACGTCCGGCCGTGGCGACGCCCGGGAGGAGCAGTCGTACGGGGTGGAGCTGGCGGCCGGGCGCGGCACCCTGCTGGTCGCCCCGGCCGACACCAGCTTCGGGAAGCATTCGATCTGGGGACGGATACTGCGACCGGAGGGACCGGACGCGCCGCTGCCACCCGGACTGGGGCGACTGCCCGCGCCGGGCGAGATCGTCGTCTCGCCGGCCCTGACCGAACTGCTCGCCGCCCCGGAGGGCGCCCTGCTCCGGCCCAGGTTCGCCTACCCGGTCGTCGGCCTGATCGGCGACCGGGGACTGACCGGCCCCGGCGAGTACGCCTTCTACCTCGGCAGCGACCAGCTCACCGGGGACCAGTCCCGGGTCACCCGGGTCGACCGGTTCGGCGCCCCCGGCGACAGCCCGGAGCTGGACCCGGTCCTGCTGCTGCTGATCGCGATCATCCTGGTGGTCCTGCTGCTGCCCATCGCCGTCTTCATCGGCACCGCCGTACGGTTCGGCGGCGAACACCGCGACCGCCGGCTGGCGGCGTTGCGGCTGGTCGGCGCGGACCGACGGATGGCCACCCGGATCGCGGCCGGGGAGGCGCTGGTCAGCGCCGTGCTCGGGCTGGCCGCCGGGGCGATCTTCTTCCTGGTCGGGCGCCAGTTCGTCGGCCAGTTCTCGGTACGGGAGATCAGCGTTTTCCCGTCCGACGTACGGCCGGACCCGGCGCTGGCCGTGCTGATCCTGCTCGGTGTCCCGGCCTCCGCCGTGGGGGTGGCGCTGCTCGCCCTGCGCCGGGTCGTCATCGAGCCGCTCGGGGTGGTCCGCAGCGCCTCGGGCAGCCGGCGACGGCTCTGGTGGCGGCTGATCCTGCCGGTCGTCGGGGCGGCGCTGCTGCTGCCGCTGTTCGGGCGGGTCGACCAGACCGGGCAACCGGCCAACCAGGCACAGGTCACGATCGGGGTGGTACTGCTGCTCGGCGGGGTGACCACGGTGCTGCCCTGGCTGGTCGAGACGGCCGTACGCCGGCTGCGCGGCGGTGGCGTCTCCTGGCAGTTGGCCACCCGACGGTTGCAGCTCGACAGCACCGCCTCGGCGCGCATGGTCAACGGCGTGGCGGTCGCGGTCGCCGGTGGGATCGCGCTCCAGATGCTCTTCTCCGGCGTCGCCGCCGACTACCAGGTCAGCACCGGCCAGGACCCCTCCCGCGCCAGCATGTACGGCGCCGTCCCGTTGGCGAGCACCGGCGGCGCCGGGGCGACGACCATCACCGACCGGCTCCGCGCCACCACCGGCGTCACCTCGGTTTCCCAGCACGTCCGGACCAGCATGGTGCGGACCGACGGGCCGATCGGACCGGACGGCTACCCCCAGGTCTGGCCGCTGCTGGTCGGCGACTGCGCCGCCCTGGCCGAGTTGGCCACCCTCGACGACTGCGCCGACGGCGACATCTTCGCGGTCGAGCACGCCGAACAGCTCGCGGCCCCGCTCCCCTCGGCCGGGCAGCGGGTGGAACTCGGTTCACCGTACGACGACCGGCCCGACCGGTCGTGGACGGTCCCCTCGGGGCTGCGCCCGGCGGCGGCGCGTACCGCGCCGGACGGCAGCGAGTTCCCCGGCCTGCTGGCCACTCCCGGCGCGGTCGAGCTGACCGACGCCCGGGACTGGACCATGACCCTCTACCTGGGACTCGACCCGGCCGTGCCGGAGGCGGAGGAGCACGCCCGCAACACCCTCGCGGTGATCAGCCCGCAGATCCAGATCTACCGGATGCGGGCGTCGTTCGAGGACGACACCTTCCGCGACATCCGCCGGGGCCTGTTCATCGGGGTGGTGGCGGTGCTGCTGCTGCTCGGTGCGAGCCTGCTGGTCACCACGGTGGAACAGCTACGGGAACGGCGCCGGCTGCTCGCCGTGCTGGTCGCGTTCGGCACCCGGCGCAGCACCATGACCTGGTCGGTGCTGTTCCAGACGGCGGTGCCGGTGCTGCTGGGGCTGGCCCTGGCCACCGTGCTCGGCACGACGCTGGGCGCCGTGTTGCAGCGGGTGGTACGCCAGCCGGTGCGGCTGTACTGGGACAGCCTGGCCCAGCTCTCCGGGGTCGCGGCCGGGGTGGTGCTGCTGGTGACCGTACTGAGCCTGCCGGCGCTCTGGCGCCTGATGCGACCCGACGGCCTGCGTACCGAATAGCCCCTGAAGTGAAAGGAAGGGCCCCTTGTTAACGCATAGCGTTAACAAGGGGCCCTTCCTTTCACTGAATCAGCGGGCGAGGCGGGCGGCGCGGGCGGCGCGCTTCTCCTCGAACCGGGTGGCCGCCTTGTCCACCTCGTCCAGGTGCGCGGCCAGTTGCTCGCGGGCCGCCTCACCGTCGGCGTCCAGGCCGGTGACGTTCCAGACGTCCCACTGGCGCAGCACCGGGACCAGCACCTCGTCCCGGTGCTGGCGCAGGTCGTAGATGCCGGCCAGGGCGATCGCCACGGACTTGCGGGCGAAGCCGTCGATCCCGGCGCCGGGCATCTGGAAGTTGGCGGCGACGTCCGCCACCGCCCGCATCGCCTGGCTCGGCGCCAGCTCGAACGCGGCGGCGAGCAGGTTGCGGTAGAAGATCATGTGCAGGTTCTCGTCGGCGGCGATCCGGGCCAGCAACTGGTCGCAGAGCGGGTCGCCGGTCGCCTTGCCGGTGTTGCGGTGCGAGATCCGGGTGGCGAGTTCCTGGAACGAGACGTACGCCAGCGAGTGCAGCACCCCGTCCGGGTGGGCGTTCTCGTACCCGGTGGACATGTGCGTCATCCGGGCCCGCTCCAACGCCACCGGGTCGACCGCCCGGGTGACGGTCAGGTAGTCGCGGATCGCCACCCCGTGCCTCCCCTCCTCGGCGGTCCACCGGTGCACCCAGGTCCCCCAGGCGCCGTCGCGGCCGAACAGCTTGGCGATCTCGTGGTGGTACGAGGGCAGGTTGTCCTCGGTGAGCAGGTTGACCACCAGCGCGGTCCGGGCCACCTCCGGGATGTTGCTGTCCTCGGGGGACCACGCCTCACCGCCGAGCAAACCGTCGAACGTCCGCCCGTCGCTCCACGGCACGTACTCGTGCGGGAACCACTCCTTCGCGACCGCGAGGTGCCGGTCGAGGTTCTGGGCGACGACGGAGTCCAACTCGGTCAGCAACGCGGTCTGGCTGAGCGGACGGGCGATGGCGGAAGTCACAGGCTCTCCCTACGGTAGCGTAAGTTACGCCACCGTAGGTCAAGCCGGGGCCAAACGCCAGTCCGGCACCGCCCGAGCGGTGCCCCTGGCCTAGCTGACCAGCGGACGAAGGTCCTCCGAGGGCGGCGCCCAGTCGTCGGCGGTGGCCGGGACCTGCTCGCCGGAGCGGATGTCCTTCACCTCGTCCGCCGCCCCCTCGGCGCCGGGGAACCAGACGTACGGGATCCCGCGCCGCTCGGCGAAGCGGATCTGCCGGCCGTACTTGGCCGCCGACGGGGAGACCTCGGTGGGGATGCCGCGCCGACGCAGCGCCGAGGCGATCCGGTCGCTGGCCGGTCGGTGCTCCTCGTCGGCCAACGCCACCAGTACGCAGGTCGGCACCGACCGGGAGACGGTGAGCTCGCCCGCGCCGAAGAGCAGGCCGAGCAGCCGGGTCACCCCGATCGAGATGCCGACCCCGGGGTACGTGGTCGAGCCGGCGGTGGCGAGGTTGTCGTACCGGCCGCCGGAGCAGATCGAGCCGAACCGCTCGTAGCCGCGCATCTGGGTCTCGTAGACCGTCCCGGTGTAGTAGTCCAGGCCGCGCGCGATGCGCAGGTCGGCCACGCAGAGGCCGGGCGAGTGCGCGGCGGCCGTCTCGACCACCGTGACCAACTCGGTTAGCCCCTCGTCGAGCAACGGGTGTTCCACCCCGAGGGCCCGGACCGCGTCGGCGAACGAGGCGTCCGGCGCACTGATCTCGGCCAGCGCCAGACACGCCTTGGCCTGCGACTCGTTGGCCCCGGCGGTCTCCACCAGCAGCGTGGCGACCTTCTCCGGACCGATCTTGTCGAGCTTGTCCACCGCGCGCAGCGCGGCGTCCGGATCGGTCAGCCCGATGCCCCGGTAGAAGCCCTCGCTGACCTTGCGGTTGTTGACCTGGATCACGATCGGCGGGATCGGCAGGCCGCCGAGGGCGTCGCCGATGACCAGCGGCAACTCGGCCTCGTAGTGCGCCGGCAGGGTGTCCCGGTCGACGATGTCGATGTCGGCCTGGACGAACTCGCGGTAGCGCCCCTCCTGCGGGCGCTCCCCACGCCACACCTTCTGGATCTGGTAGCGGCGGAACGGGAACTGCAACTTGCCGGCGTTCTCGAGCACGTAGCGGGCGAACGGCACGGTCAGGTCGAAGTGCAGGCCCAGCGCGTCGTCGCCGCCGGACCCGCCCGGGTCCTCCTGCAACCGGCGCAGCAGGTAGACCTCCTTGGAGGTCTCCCCCTTGCGCAGCAACTGGTCCAGCGGCTCGACCGAACGGGTCTCCAGGGGCGCGAAGCCGTAGAGCTCGAAGGTCTGTTGGATCCGGCCGATCACGTACTGCTCGATCATCCGCTGGGGCGGGGCCCACTCGGGGAAGCCGGAGATCGGGGACGGCTTGCTCATCATGCTCCTTGCACATCCGCGCGGCGCGCGGAAACGATTCGGTGACGCGGGGCGACGCGAACGGGGCGAGTTACCAGCCGCGACGCGGGGCGGCGGGGCCGACCTCGTCGGGCTCGGCCGCCTGGCGCAGGTACGGGTTGCTCGTCCGCTCCCGGCCGACGGTGGTCTGCGGGCCGTGGCCGGGCAGGACGACGGTGTCGTCGGCGAGCGGGAGGATCTTCTCCCGCAGGCTGGTCAGCATGGTTGGCATGCTGCCGCCCGGCAGGTCGATGCGACCGATCGAGCCGGCGAAGAGGACGTCTCCGGAGAGGCAGATCTGGTCCGCGTCCCAGACGGAGCCGGCCGCCGGCAGGCGGAAGAGCACCGACCCGCCGGTATGGCCCGGCGCGTGGTCGATGGTGATCTCCAGTCCGGCCAGGGAGATGGTCGCGCCGTCGGTCAGCTCGGCCACGTCGTCCGGTTCGGTGTAGGAGAGCTGACCCTTGAAGAACTGGTTGATGTCGCTCGTGAACCCCTTGGACGGATCGGCCAGCAGCTCCCGGTCCCCCGGGTGCACGTACGCGGTGATCCCCCGGGCGCCGCAGACCGGCGCGACCGAGAAGGTGTGGTCCAGGTGGCCGTGGGTCAGCAGGACGGCGGCGGGGTGCAACCGGTGCTCGGCGAGGAGCTCGTCGAGTTGGTCGACGGCCCCGATGCCCGGGTCGACCACGACACACTGCTCCCCGGGCGCGGGCGCGACCACGTAGCAGTTGGTGCCGAAGACCGCAGGAAACCCGGCGACGAACACGTACGCTCCCCTCCCGTCGACAGTTGGCGTCCCACGCAGCCTATCCGCCCACTTCGGCGAGGGGTACGCCAGACGTACCGTCCCATCCGGCCGAGGGTCGGCACCAGCGATTCGGACACCGTACGACGTAACCGGCAGCCGGCTCTGGGCGGCGTGAACGGCGTGAGGGAAATGTCCGACAAGCCGGTCTGGATGGTCGCCGTGCCGCCGTCCAGGGGCATGGATCCACCCGGCGGCCACCTCGTACACCACATTCTCAGCAGATAGCCGTACACTCTGGCGGGCGTGTGGCGTGGCGCACTTGACGCCCGGCGGCGGGTATCTTGCCGTCCGCCACGACCAGGGTAGAGGGAAAAGGAGCGCGGGTGGCTTCCAGCAGGGACCGGCAGCGCAAGTTGGCGCGTGCCAAGCTCGACCGGCAGATGGCTCGGCGGGCCGCCTCCGCCCGACGCCGTCGCCAGATCCAGGCCGGGGTGGGCGCGGCGCTCGCGTTGGCGCTGATCGTGGTCGGCTCGGTATGGGCGCTCGGCGGGTTCGACCGCGAGCCGAGCCCGGCCGCCGCGCCGGAGATCTGCGCCTGGACGCCGCAGGAGGCGAGCGGCAACGCCAACCTCAAGGACGTGGGCGTGCCCGCCACCACCGGCCTGCCCACGGCCGGCACCCGCCCGATGACGATCACCACCAACCAGGGCAGCCCGGTGACGGTCGATCTCGACCTGACCAACGCGCCGTGCTCCGGGGCCAGCTTCGCCCACCTCGCCAGCAAGTCGTTCTACGACAACACCAACTGCCACGAGGTCACCGCCGAGGGTGCGCTGCGCTGTGGCGACCCGAGTGGGACCGGGACGGGTGGCCCGACGTACACCTTCACCAGCGAGAACGAGCCGACCGCACCGAGCCCGGCGGCCACTCCGGCGGCCGGTACCCCGGCGCTCTACCCGGCCGGCACGGTCGCCCTGGTGGGAAGCGCGCCCGGCGCCAACGGCAGCCAGTTCCTGATCTTCTTCAAGGACTTCAGCCCGGCCGAGCCGACCTACCCGATCGTCGGCAAGGTCAGCACCGGTCTGGACGTGGTGCAGAAGATCGGTGGCATGGAGCTGGTGGACAATGGCAGTGGTCAGAAGGTCAAGCCGAAGACCGACGTGGTGATCCAGAGCCTGACCGTCGGCGAGGTCGCCCCTGACGCGCCGGCCGCCGCACCGACGGCGGCGACTCCGACCGCCAGCCCCTCGGCGGCCGGGCAGTCCTGAGCAGAGCCCCAGAGACCAGCCGCGGACGCAGCACCGCAGCGAAGATAGTCCAGGAGGAGTCACCGTGACGTCCACGAGAGAGCGGCAGCGGGCCGCGGCGCGGGCCCGGCTCGAACGGGAGATGGCCCAGCGGGCCGCCTCCGCCCGCAAGCGCCGCCAGCTGCAGACGACCGTCGGCGCCGGGCTGGCTCTGCTGCTCGTCGTCGCCGGCACCGTTTGGCTGGTCGTCAGCCTCGGCGACGACGACCAGCCGACCGACACGGCCACGGCGGGTGGTCCCGGGACCGCCCAGTGCGTCTGGACCGAACTCCCCGCCGACCAGCGCTCGCCCACGACCAAGGACGTCGGGCTGCCGGCGGCCTCGGCACCGAACGTCGGCTCGCAGACGATGACGATCGACACCGGGCTCGGGCCGATCACCGCCCGGCTGGACCTGAGCAAGGTCCCCTGCACCGCGGCGAGCTTCACCCACCTGGCGGAGAAGAAGTTCTTCGACAACACCAAGTGCCACCGGCTGGTGACCCAGGGCCTCCAGGTGCTCCAGTGCGGCGACCCGAGCGCGACCGGGGCGGGCTGGCGCGAGACCGACGGCACCGGCGGCCCGAGCTATCGGATGGCCGAGGAGAACCTGCCGACCGAGCAGCGCCCGCCGTACCCGGCCGGGGTCATCGCGATGGCCAACTCCGGCCAGCCCGGCACCAGCGGCAGCCAGTTCTTCATCGTCTACGGCGACTCCCAGCTCGACGCGACGTACACCGTCGTCGGCACCGTGACCAGCGGCATGGACCTGGTCAAGGAGGTCGGGGCGGCCGGTGACGACGGCGCCTTCGCCCAGCAGGCGGGCGGCGGTCACCCGAAGAAGGAAGTTCTGATCAAGTCCCTGACGATGAGCGCCGTGGCGAGCTGAGCGCTCGACACACCGACGGAAGGGGCGGCCCGCTACGGCGGGCCGCCCCTTCCTCGTTTCCGTCTGACGCCGATCGTCTCCCGGCGCTCCGGCGCCCGGTCAGGCGCCGGAGGTGACCCGGTACGCGTCGAAGACGCCGTCGACCTTGCGGACCGCGGCCAGCAGGTGGCCCAGGTGCTTCGGGTCGGCCATCTCGAAGCTGAACCGGCTGACCGCCACCCGGTCCCGGGTGGTGGTCACCGTGGCGGAGAGGATGTTGACCCGCTCCTCGGAGAGCACCCGGGTCACGTCGGCTAGCAGTTTGTGCCGGTCCAGCGCCTCGACCTGGATCGCCACCAGGAAGGTCGAGGCACTGGTCAGCTTCCAGCTCACCTCGACGATCCGCTCGCCCTGGACCCGCAGGTCCTCGGCGTTGGCGCAGTCGTCCCGGTGCACGCTGACCCCGCCGGAGCGGGTGACGAAGCCGAAGACCGAGTCCGGTGGGACCGGGGTGCAGCACCGGGCGAGTTTGATCCAGACGTCGCTGACGCCACGGACCACCACGCCCGGGTCGTGGCTGGAGGTACGGCTGCGCGGGGGTCGGGTGGCGACCGCCGTCTCGGCGATGTCCTCGGCCGCGCCCTCCTCGCCGCCGTAACCGGCCATCAGCCGCTGCACGACGGACTGGGCGGAGACCTGGCTGTCGCCGACCGCCGCGTAGAGCGAGGCCACGTCGGCGAGGTGCAGGTCCCGGGCGATCGCCATCAGGTTGTCCGAGCTGAGCATCCGCTGCAACGGCATGCCCTGCTTGCGCATCTGCTTGACGATCGCGTCCTTGCCGGCCTCGATCGCCTCCTCGCGCCGCTCCTTGTTGAAGTACTGGCGGATCTTCGTCCGGGCCCGGGGGCTCTTGACGAAGCCGAGCCAGTCCTGGGTCGGGCCGGCGGTGTCGGACTTCGAGGTGAAGATCTCGATCACGTCGCCGTTGGAGAGCGTCGACTCCAGCGGCACCAGCTTGCCGTTGACCCGGGCGCCGATGCACTTGTGCCCGACCTCGGTGTGCACCGCGTAGGCGAAGTCGACCGGGGTCGACCCGGTCGGCAGCGGGATCACGTCGCCCTTCGGCGTGAAGACGTACACCTCCTGGCTGGAGAGGTCGAAGCGGAGCGCGTCCAGGAACTCGCTCGGGTCGCTCGCCTCCCGCTGCCAGTCCAGGAGCTGCCGCAGCCAGGTCATCTCGTCGATGTTGGCCGGCGGGCCGACCACGGTCGCGCCCTTCTGCTCCTTGTACTTCCAGTGCGCGGCGATGCCGAACTCCGCGGTGCGGTGCATCGCGTACGTCCGGATCTGCATCTCCACCGGCTTGCCGCTCGGGCCGATCACGGTGGTGTGCAGCGACTGGTACATGTTGAACTTCGGCATCGCGATGTAGTCCTTGAACCGGCCCGGTACGGGCTGCCAGTTCGCGTGGATCACACCGAGTGCCGCGTAGCAGTCGCGCACCGTCTCGACCAGGATGCGGACCCCGACCAGGTCGTAGATGTCGTTGAAGTCCCGGCCCCGGACGATCATCTTCTGGTAGATCGAGTAGAGGTGCTTGGGTCGCCCGGTCGTCTCCGCCTTGATCTTGGCGGCCTTGAGGTCGACCTGGACCTTCTGCGTCACCTGGCGCAGCAGCGCCTCCCGCTGCGGCTGGTGCTCGCCGATCAGCCGGTTGATCTCCTCGAAGCGCTTGGGGAACAGGGTGCCGAAGGCGAGATCCTCCAGCTCCCACTTGATCGTGTTCATACCCAGGCGGTGCGCCAGCGGCGCCAGGATCTCCAGCGTCTCCTTCGCCTTCTGCTCCTGCTTCGCGCGGGGCAGGAAGGTCAGCGTACGCATGTTGTGCAGCCGGTCCGCGAGCTTGATCACCAGGACCCGGGGGTCCTTGGCCATGGCGACGACCATCTTGCGGATCGTCTCGGCCTTCGCCGCGTCACCCAGCTTGACCTTGTCGAGCTTGGTGACCCCGTCGACCAGCAGGGCGACCTCGGCGCCGAAGTCGATCCGCATCTGGTCGAGGCCGTAGTTGGTGTCCTCGATCGTGTCGTGCAGCAGCGCGGCCACCAGGGTCGTGGTGTCCATGCCGAGATTCGCCAGGATCGTGGCCACCGCGAGCGGGTGGGTGATGTACGGGTCCCCGGACTTGCGGTACTGACCGGAGTGCCAGCGGGCGGCCATGTCGAAGGCGCGCTGGAGCATCCGGGGGTCCATCTTGGGGTGCGCGGCCCGATGGGTGGCGATCAGGGGTTCGAGCACCTCGCTCACCTGCGGTGTCTGCCAGGGAGCGTTGAACCGGGCCAGCCGGGCCCGGACCCGCCGCCCGGTCGGCGCGCTGGCCAGGCCGAAGGTCGAGGTGGGCGAGCCGGGTTCGTCCGCGGTGACGAGTCGCCCGGCCGCGCCGACCGGGACCACGACACCGCCGGCCGGGCCGGGCAGGGCCACGTTGCCGGCCGGTCCGCCGGCCGGGGCGACCGCGATCGGTACGGCCGAGGCGGGAGCGTCACCGGCGGCCACCACCGGCGGCGGGGCCGGGGCGCCCGCCGCCGTGGCGTTCGCGCCCACCGAGGTCGGACCGTGCGCCGTTCCGCCCCTGGCCGACGTCGCGCCGTTGGAGCCGTTGGCCGCCCTGCTCTGGCGCGCGGCGCCGGGCGTGGCCGAACCGCCGGAACGGCCCGTGCCGGGCTTGCTCGCGGCGGAATTGCTCGCGCCGGGCTTGCCCGAGGTGGAACTGGTCGACTTGGTGGCGGCTGCGCCCGACGGCTTGGCCGAGGCGGTCGTCCTGGCGCCGGCCGGGGCGGTCGTCCTGGCGGTGCCGCCCGGGGCGCCGGCCCTGGCCTGGCGGGCGGTGCCGCCGGTGCCGGACGTTCGGGCCGCGCTCGGGTGGGATACGGGCTCACCGACGGCCGCGCTCGGGTGGGATACGGGCTCACCGACGGCGGATACCCCGTTGCCGGCGGTCGATCCGGCTACGGGTTCAGCCTTGTCCGGCTGGTCGGCGGCGGCTGGGCTGGCACCGGCGGTCGTCGGGTCCGGCCCGCTTGCGGGCGCGGTCGCCGGGGTGGCGACAGCGCCGGCCTCGCTGGTCGAATGCACCGTGCCCTCCGCCGGAGGGGCGACATCGTGGGACACCGGCCTCCTCACACCTCGCTTGGGACGAGCCGACCGTAACCGGTCGACCAGGTCCGACGCCAGCCTGGTAGAACGGCCTCCACCTGGTCAGCGAAAGGCAATGCTACCTGTCCCGACGGCCGGATGCCGCTCCCCCGCACGCACCGGATCGACGCTGATGGACAAGCCTCGTCAAACAGTCAGAAGGGCATGAACGGGACGGGGCGCCAGCCGTTCCCGCCCGCCGAGGAAGGAAAGCTCCAGCAGTACGGTGAAGCCCGCCACGGTGCCACCGGCCCGCTCGACCAGCCCCAACGTCGCGTCCGCGGTCCCGCCGGTGGCGAGCACGTCGTCGACCACCAACACCCGGTGACCAGCGGTGAAGGCGTCCTGGTGCACCTCGAGGGTGGCCTCGCCGTACTCCAGGGCATAGGAGGCGGCGTACGCCGCGCGGGGCAGCTTGCCGGCCTTGCGCACCGGCACCACACCCACACCCGTGGCGTACGCGATCGCGGCGGCGAGCACGAAGCCGCGTGCCTCGATCCCGGCCACCACGTCGAACGAGTCCCGCCCGTGGTGCTCGATGATCCCGTCGATCACCTCACGGAAGACCGCACCGTCGCCGAAGAGCGGCATCAGGTCCTTGAACACCACTCCGGGCTGCGGAAAGTCCGGTACGTCCAGCACCCGGCTGGCCACCAGGGCCGCCGTGGCCGGGCCGCTGTCGCCCCGTACCCCGATCTGGGTCTCCGTCACGCTGCTCCTCCCACCGGTCCTCGACCGGTCGCGCCCCACGCGAAGGGCGCCCGGTATGCCGTCGAACTCAGCATGCCGGACGCCCTTGTCGCCTTTTCCGCCAGGGTCAGCGGCGCTTGGCCCCACTCGGCCGGTTGCCGCCGCCACCACCCGGTCGACCGCCCCGGGCGCCCGAGGAGCGCTTGCCCGCCGGGCGCGCGCCGACCTTCGGGGCCGCGCCGGAGAGCGCCGCCGCCTCGTCCACCGCCGCCTCGTCACCCGACTCGCCGGCCGGCTCGTCGCTGGCCTGGGCGGCCGGACGACGGTTGCCGCCGGCCGGACGGGGGGCACCGACGGTCGACCGCCGGGCCAGGACCCGCTTGGTGTGCGTCTGGATCCTCGGCTCGTAGTCCTTGAGCAGGCTGAGCACCGGGGTGGCGAAGAAGATCGAGGAGTAGACCGCGATCCCCATACCGACGAACAGCACCAGACCCAGGTCCTCCAGGGTGCCCGCGCCGAGCAGGCCGGCACCGATGAAGAGCAGACCGCCGACCGGCAGCAACGCCACCAGACCGGTGTTGATCGACCGCATCAGGGTCTGGTTGATGGCTAGGTTGGCCGCCTCGCCGTAGGTCTGGGTGTTGCTCGCGGTGATCCCCCGAGTGTTCTCCTGGACCTTGTCGAAGACCACCACCACGTCGTAGAGCGCGAAGCCGAGGATGGTGAGGAAGCCGACGATGGTCGACGGGGTGACCTCGAAGCCGACCAGGGCGTAGATGCCGGCGGTCAGCACCAGGTTCAGGAAGAGCGAGGAGACGGCGGAGACCGCCATCCGCCACTCGAACCGCAGGATCAGGTAGATCATCACCAGTACGACGAAGACCACCAGACCGAGCAGGGCCCGCTCGGTGACCTGGCTGCCCCAGGCCGCGCTGACCTGGTTGATGCTGATCTGGTCCTCGGCGATGCCGAACTTGCCGGCCAGGTCGGCCTGCACCGCGTTGGACTGCGCGGTGTTCAGCTCGGTGGTGCGGAACTCGTAGAACGAACCACCGACGCCGTTGACCGACTGGCTGGACACCACGTGCGACGTGCCGCCCTCGACCTCGGCCAGCGCCGCGTCGACCTGCTCCTCGGTCCCGGTCAGCGTGCCCACGCTGGCCGGCACCTGGAAGGAGTTGCCACCGGAGAACTCGATGCCGAGCTTGAAGCCGGGGATCGAGATGCCCAGGATCGCGATCAGGACCAGGCCGGCGGCGATGCCGAACCAGAGCCGGCGGCGCCCGATGATGTTGAGGCCGGCCTCGCCCTGGTAGAGCCGGGTGGCCAGACCCTTACGGCCGCTCATGCCGCTACCTCGCTTTGTTCGGCGCCGGCCCGGAAGGCCGGAACGCTGCCCTGGATGACTGGCTCGCTCATGCTAGGCCTCCTTGGCCCGCGGGTTGCGCGGGTCGGTCGGCGCGGCCTCGTCCTTGTGCAACACCCGTCCGAGGCCACTGACCCGTGGGGACAGGAACGCCTGGGTCCGGGCGAACATGGTCATGATCGGGTGCCGGAAGAGGAAGACCACGACCAGGTCGAGAATGGTCGCCAGGCCGAGCGCGAAGGCGAAGCCCTTGACCGTACCGACCGAGACGATGTAGAGCACGACCGCGGCCAGGATCGAGATCGCGTTCGCGGAGATGATGGTCCGCCGGGCCCGGGCCCAGGCGCGGGGAACCGCGCTGCGCGGGCTTCGGCCCTCCCGGATCTCGTCCTTGAGTCGTTCGAAGTAGATCACGAACGAGTCGGCGGCCACACCGAGCGAGACGATGAAACCGGCGATACCGGCGAGGGTGAGGGTGAAGCCGATCTGCCGGCCGAGCACGATCAGCGCGCCGAAGACCAGCGCCGCCGAGAGCACCAGGCTCAGGATGATCACGGTGCCGAGCAGGCGGTAGTAGAAGAACGCGTAGAGCGCGACCAGCAGCATGCCGATACCGGCGGCCAGCAGACCGGCCTTCAGGTGGCTGGAGCCGAGCGTCGCGGAGACGCTCTCCTGCTCCTGCGGCTCGAACGTCACCGGCAGCGCGCCGTAGCGGAGCTGGCTGGCGAGGTTGTTCGCGTCCTTGCTGGTGAAGTTGCCGGTGATCTGCGAGTCACCGGTCAGCACTCCCTGGATCTCCGGCGAGGAGACGACCGTGTTGTCGAGCACCACGGCGACCCGGCACTTGCCGTCCGGGCCGACGGCGCTCTGGTCGCAGGCGCCGCCCTCGTTGTTGAACGCCTCGCGGGTCAGGTTGGTCCAGTTCTTCTGCCCGTCGCCGGTGAAGTTCAGGCTCACCACCCAGGAGCTGTTCTGGTCCAGCACGGCGCTGGCGTCGTCGACGTCGGTGCCCTGCACCTTGGCCACGTCGAGCAGGTACTTCACCGGGCCCTCACAGGCCACGACCTGCTGGTCCTTGGCGCTGATCGAGGCCGGCGGGCGCTGCTCAAGCAGCTCGCAGGTGATCGTCGGTACGTTGAACTGCATCGCCGCCGGCAGCACGGCGACCTCGCGACCGGTCAGCTCGCCGAACGGCTTGAGCTTGTCGAGCAGAGTCGGGTCGGTGGTCAGGTCGGCCGGCGCCTGGAGCGCGCTCGCCGCCTGCCATGCCTCCGGGCCCACCTTCTGCTGGACCGCGGCCCGCTGCTGCTCCACGTTCTGCGACACCGGGGCGGCGGAGGCCGACGCGCTCGGCGTCGGGGTGGCCGCGCCGGTGGCCGATCCGCTCGGCGTCGGCGCCGGGGCCATTCCGCCCTGGCCACCGGCGGACGGCGTGCCGCTGGACGCACCGGCCGAGGTGTTCGGCGTCGGGTTGGTCGACGGGTTCGCCGCGCCCGACGGGTCCGGCGTCGCGCCGGCCGGCGGCGGGGTGGGCTGGGTCGCCGCGCTCGGCGCCCCGCCGTCGGCGGTCTTGAGCACCTTGCGGAACCGCAGCTCGGCCGCCTCGCCGACCTCACTCAGGTCCCGGCTCTGGCCGGGCAGCGAGATGACGATGTTGCGGTTGCCCTCGGTCACCACCTCGGCCTCGGCGACGCCCAGGCCGTTGACCCGGTTCTCGATGATCTGCCGGGCCTCTTCCAGGTTCTCCTGGGTCGGAGGCTCGTTGTTCACGCTGGTGGCCTCGAGCGTCATCCGGGTGCCACCGACCAGGTCGAGACCCAGCTTCGGTTCCAACCGGTCGCGGAAGCTCCCGCTAGCACCGCCGGCGAAGAAGACTAAGAGGTAGAGGACGACAAACATGCCACCGAGTACGGCAAGTTGCCGCCCGGGGTGCATCTGTCCCTGAGGTGGTGCCACGGCTGTCCTGTCTCCCTGCACGGTTCGGCCGCTGGTGGTGGGCGGCGGTGGGGGCGCCGGCATGCCCGGCGACATGCGTACCTCTCCGGCGCGGTGACACGCCGGCACAGCTATTAACTATCTTCGATCGGTGATCGGCCCCGGTCACCGGGGCCGGAGATCACTCTTTCGCTTCGACCTCGTCCGGGATCGACTCGAGCTTCGGCGCCGAATTGACCACCCGGGCGACCGCCGGCCGGGCGTACTTGGTGTGCACGCCGGGCGCCACCTCGAGGGTCACCGTCTCGTCATCGACCGAGGCGACGGTGCCGTAGAGGCCACCAATGGTGACCACCTCGTCGCCGGGGCCGATCGAGGACTGCATCTGCTCAGCCTCACGCCGCCGCTTCTGCTGCGGCCGGATCATCATGAAGTACATGACACCGAACAGCAGGACAATCATGAGGATCGGCATGAAGCTACCGGCTCCACCGCCGCTACTTGCCGCTTCGTAATGCACGTTATGACCTTCCCATTGGCCCCGTCGTGACGCGGTACGTCACGGCGAAAGCGAAATCTCCTGTCTGTACAGACAGATCGCGGCGAAGTCTAGTCGGTGAGTCTGTGTGCGCCGAATGCGGCACGGATCACAAACAGATCACGACAGTTACGACTCTGCACTGAACAGATCAGGCGTTGTACCTGAACTACCCGCAAATGTACCATTTGGTGGCGTACGCCCGAGATGGTGCCAGGCGGCCTCGGTCGCCACCCGGCCCCGGGGTGTCCTGGCCAACAGTCCGGCCCGGACCAGGAAGGGCTCGCAGACCTCTTCCACCGTGTCCGGCTGCTCCCCCACCGCCACGGCCAGGGTGGAGAGGCCGACCGGCCCGCCCCGGAACGAGTCGATCAGGGCTTTGAGCACGGCCCGGTCCAGCCGGTCGAGCCCGAGCGGGTCGACGTCGTACACCCGCAGGGCCGCCTGGGCGGTCTCCAGGGTGACCACGCCCTCGGCCCGGACCTCGGCGAAGTCCCGCACCCGGCGGAGCAGCCGGTTGGCGATCCGGGGCGTGCCGCGCGAGCGGCGGGCCACCTCCACCGCACCCTCCTCGGTGATCGGCACGCCGAGAATGCGGGCCGACCGGTGCAGCAGCGACTCCAGGTCGGCCGCGCTGTAGAAGTCGAGGTGCGCCACGAAACCGAACCGGTCCCGCATCGGGCCGGTCAGCAGCCCGGACCGGGTGGTCGCGCCGACCAGCGTGAACGGCTCGACGTCGATCGGGATCGCGGTCGCACCCGGCCCCTTGCCCACCACAACGTCGACCCGGAAGTCCTCCATCGCGCTGTAGAGCAACTCCTCGGCCGGCTTGGCGATCCGGTGGATCTCGTCGATGAAGAAGACGTCGCCCGGGGCGAGGCTGGTGAGGATCGCGGCCAGGTCACCGGAACGCTCGATCGCCGGCCCGCTGGTGACCCGGATGCCGGTGCCCAACTCGGCCGCGACGATGTTGGCCAGGGTGGTCTTGCCCAGTCCCGGTGGGCCGGAGAGCAGGATGTGGTCGGGCGGGGCGCCCCGGCCCATCGCACCCTTGAGCAGCAGGTCGAGCTGGTCGCGTACCCGGTGTTGGGCGATGAAGTCGGACAGCCGGCGCGGTCGGACGCTGACCTCGGCGTCCCGCTCGGCGTCGTCCGCGTACGCCGAGACCAGCTCCCCGGGTTCGGTCATCGGGTCTTACCGAGCAGCCGGATGGCCTGCTTGAGCAGGACCGGCACCGGTGGGGTGGGGCCGTCGATCGTCTCCGCCACGGTGGCCACCGCCTGGTCGGCCTGTGCCACCGTCCAGCCGAGCCCGACCAGGGCCTGCCGGATCTGCTCCGGCCACGCGCCACCGACCGTGCCGCCCACGCCGTCCGGGCCGATCGCCACCGGGCCGATCTTGTCCCGCAACTCCAGCACCAGTCGCTCGGCGCCCTTCTTGCCGACCCCGGGCACCCGGGTCAGGGCGGCCAGGTCGGCGTTGGCGATCGCCTTGCGTACGGCGTCCGGGGTGTGCACCGCCAGTACCGCCTGGGCCAGCCGGGGGCCGACCCCGCTCGCCGTCTGGAGCAGCTCGAAGAGGTGCTTCTCGTCGTCGGCGGCAAAGCCGTAGAGGGTCAGCGAGTCCTCCCGGACGACCAGGGTGGTGGCCAACCGGGCCTCGCTGCCGAGCCGCAGCCCGGCCAGGGTGCCCGGCGCGCAGTGCACGGCCAGTCCGACCCCGCCCACCTCGATCACGGCGGTGTCGGGCCCCAGCCCGGCCACCACGCCCCGAACGCTGGCGATCATCCCGTTCCTCCACCCCGGGCGGCGCCCGCCCCTGATCCCGCGTCCGCCCCTGATTGCGCACCGGTCCCCGCCGCCCCGGCCCGGCGCGTGCGAGTGGCCGGCACACCGGCCCGCCGGAGCACGGTGGCCCGGTTGTCGGACTGCCGGACGGCGGCCTCGGCGGCGGCCAGCCGGGCCCGGGTGCCGCCCCGCCAGACATGACAGATCGCCAGTGCCAGGGCGTCCGCCGCGTCCGCCGGCTTCGGCGGCGCGGCCAACCGCAGCAGCCGGGTGACCATGGCGGTCACCTGGTCCTTGTCCGCCCGGCCCGAGCCGGTGACCGCCGCCTTCACCTCGCTCGGCGTGTACGTCTGCACCGGCAGCCCGGCCCGCGCCCCGGCCAGTACGGCAACCGCGCTCGCCTGCGCGGTGCCCATCACGGTCCGGGTGTTGGACTGGCTGAACACCCGCTCCACCGCCACGCTCTCCGGCTGGTGTTCGGCGACCAGTTCGGTCAACGCCCGGTCCAGGTGCAGCAGTCGCAGCGACAGGTCGGCGGCCGGGTCGGTACGCACCACCGTGTACGCGACCAGGGTGCAGGGCCGGCCGGGAACTCCCTCGACCACGCCGACCCCGCACCGGGTCAGTCCCGGGTCGACGCCGAGCACCCGCACGCCGCCCCCTCCCCTACGCACCGGCAGTACACGTGTTCGACACCCTACTGGCGTCGCCGAAACGCCCGTACGCCGACACGCCCGACCACCGGTCGCACCACGCCTGCGGCGGGCTGGCGGCGGGTCGGGCCGGTCGGTCGGGTCCACATAGCCCTGCCGGGCGTTATGTGTGTGGTGCCCATGTGCGACCGCCCGTGGGGGTCGTAGCTTCATGCGCCATGACGGCAGAAAGCGTGGCTGATCCCCACGTCGTACAGCTCGACCTGTCGGGGCGCACCGCACTGGTCACCGGTGGTGGGAGCGGCATCGGCCGGGCCTGTGCGGTACGGCTCGCGGCGGCCGGCGCCGAGGTGACCGTGGTCGACCGGAACGCCGAGACGGCGAAGGCGGTGGCGGCCGAGATCGGTGGGCACGCCGTCGCGGTCGACCTGGCCGACCCGGTGGCGATCTCGGCGATCGACGCGCGGGTGGACATCGTCGTCAACAACGCCGGGCTCCAGCACGTCGCGCCGGTGGAGGAGTTCCCGGCCGAGCGGTTCGCGTACCTCCACCGGGTGATGGTCGAGGCGCCGTTCCTGCTGATCCAGCGGGCGCTGCCCCGGATGTACGAGCGCGGCTGGGGCCGGGTGATCAACATCTCCTCGGTGCACGGGCTGCGCGCGTCGGCGTACAAGTCCGCCTACGTCTCGGCCAAGCACGCCCTGGAGGGGCTCTCGAAGGTGGTCGCGCTGGAGGGGGCCGCGCACGGGGTGACCGCCAACTGCATCAACCCGGCGTACGTGCGTACCCCGCTGGTCGAGGGGCAGATCGCGGCCCAGGCGGCGAGCCACGGCATCGCCGAGGACGAGGTGATCGAGAAGATCATGCTGGCCCGGGCCGCGATCAAGCGACTGATCGAGCCGGAGGAGGTGGCCGAGCTGATGGCGTACCTCTGCTCCCCGGCCGCCTCGTTCATCACCGGGGCCGCGATCGCGGTGGACGGGGGCTGGACGGCAAACTGAAGATCCCCACCCGCACAATGGGTCCCATGTCGTCGCCGATCGAATTCCTGGAGCTGCTGGCCCGCGAGGCCGCCGCGGTGGAGTTCGAGGGGCCGCTGGTCGCCGCCCGCGCCGAGGGCCTGCCGGCCGAGCGGCTGGCCGAGCTGGAGCAGGCCAAGGTGGTCGCGCTCCGGGTCCGCGCGCTGCTGGAGCGGCGGCGTCAGCGCGAGGTCGAACTCTCCGGCCTGTACGACACCGCCAGCGACCTGGCCGGGCTGCGCGATCTCGACGCGGTGCTGCGGGCGATCGTGCACCGGGCCCGGCACCTGCTCGGCACCGACGTGGCGTACCTGACGCTCAACGACGACGAGCACGGCGACACGTACATGCGGGTCACCGACGGCTCGGTCTCGGCCCGGTTCCAGCGGCTGCGGCTGCCGATGGGGGCCGGACTCGGCGGCCTGGTGGCGCAGTCCGGCACCCCGTACGCGACCGCGAACTATCCGGAGGACGCCCGGTTCCACCACACCGGCGAGATCGACGCCGGGGTCGGCGAGGAGGGCCTGGTCGCCATCCTGGGGGTGCCGCTGCGGCTGGGCCCGAGCGTGATCGGGGTGCTCTACGCGGCGAACCGCTCCGCCCGCCCGTTCGCCCGCGAGGAGGTCGCGCTGCTGGTCTCGCTCGCGGCGCACGTCGCGGTGGCGATCGACACCGCCCGGCTGCTGGCCGAGACGCAGGCCGCGCTCGCCGAACTCTCCTCGGCCAACGCCACCATCCAGGCGCACAGCGCCTCGGTCGAGCGGGCCGCCGCCGCGCACGACCGGATGACCGCGCTGGTGCTGCGCGGCGGCGGCGTGGAGGACGTGGCGGCGGCGGTGACCGAGGTGCTGGGCGGGGCGCTGCTGGCCCTCGACGCCGACGGGCGGCCACTGGCCCGGGTCGGCACCATCGGCGAGCCGGAGCGGGCGGTGCTGGTCGAGGCCGTGGTCGCCTCCCGGACCGAGGGGCGCAGCGTCCGCCGGGGACCACTCTGGTACGCCGCCGTGGTCGCCGGTACGGAGAACCTCGGCGCGCTGGTGCTGCATCCCGACGACGAACTGGTCAACGCCGACCAGCGGATCCTGGAGCGGGCCGCGCTGGTGACCGCGCTGCTGCTGCTCTTCCGCCGGACCGTCGCCGAGGCGGAGGGACGGGTCCGGGGCGAGTTGCTCGACGACCTGATCGCCCGCCCGGTACGCGACGCGGAGGCACTGCGCAGCCGGGCCCGCCGGCTCGGGGTGGAGCTGGACGCTCCGTACGTGCTGGTGGCGGTCGGCGACGACGTCATCGCCGCGACCGGTTCGGCCCGGCAGCGGGTGGTCTCCTGGGCGATCACGTACGCCTCCACCCGGGGCGGTCTGGCCGCCGCCCGGGACGGTCGGGTGGTGCTGATGCTGCCCGGTCAGGATGCCGGAGCGGCGGCGCGGGCGGTGGTCCGGGACCTGTCCCGGGTGACCGGTCGCCCGGTGACCGCCGGGTCCAGCGGACCGTCCACCGGACCGGCGTCGCTGGGCAACGCGTTCCGGGAGGCGGACCGCTGCCTGACCGCGCTCTGGGCGCTCGGCCGGGCCGGCGAGGGGGCGAGCACGGCCGAACTCGGCTTTGTCGGGCTGCTGCTCGGGGCGGTGACCGAGGACGGCGACCGGGACGTGGCCAGGTTCCTGACCGACACGGTCGGGCCGGTGGTCGACTACGACGCCCGACGGGGCACCGCGCTGGTGAAGACGCTGGAGGCGTACTTCGGGGTGGGTGGCAGCCTGGCCCGGGCGGCGGAGCAGTTGCACGTACACGTGAACACGGTGACCCAGCGGCTGGAGCGGGTCGGGCAACTGCTCGGCCCGGACTGGCAGAAGCCGGAACGGGCACTGGAGGTCCAGCTCGCGCTCCGACTGCACCGGCTCCGTACGCCGGCCTGACCCGGCACGGCTCGCCGCGCACCGCGACGGGCCGGCGAGCGGGCGTCAGTCGGCGGCGATCCCGCCGAACAGGGCGTCGATCACCCGCTCGGGCAGGCTCTCCTCGTCGAGCTTCGGGTGCCACCGGAGCAGTCGCTGGAGCAGCACCGGGGCGGTCAGCATGGCCAGGGTCAGCTCGATGTCCAGGTCGGCACGGAGTTCGCCGCGTTCGATGCCCCGGCGCAGCACGTCGCGCATCACCTGCCGGCGCGGTTCGAGCAGTTCCTGGTAGAGCCGGTGCATCGCCGGGTCGCGCTGGAGCATCGGCATCATGCACGGGAAGATCGACGCCGCCCGGGCGTCCGGGGTGCGACCCACCGCGCTGAGCAGGATCACCAGGTCCGCGCGGACGTTCCCGGTGTCCGGCACGGGCGGCGGGCCCTTGAGGGTCCGCAGCGTGTCGACGATCAGGGCTTCCTTGCCGGACCAACGGCGGTAGATGGTCGCCTTGCCGACGCCCGCCCGGGCGGCGATCGCCTCGATCGACAGCGCCTCGAGCGTGCTCCCCTCGGCCAGCAGGTCCAGGGTGGCTTCCACGATCGCCTCGTCGACGCGGGTGCTCCGCGGTCGCCCGGGCGACCGCGGAGCATCAGCGGTGGTGGTCATGTCGGTCATTGTTTCCGACTTATGACGCGGGTGCCAGTTCCGGCGTATCCACCGTTTCCGGCTGGACGTGCGCCTGGTCGGCGGCCCGGCCCGGCATCCAGCGCAGCACCACCAGGATGCCGACCACGATCACGATCGCCGAGAGTCCGGAGGCCCAGTGCATGGCCGAGACAAACGCGTCGTTGGCCGCGCCGATCACGCCCTGCCCGGCCGGGCCGAGCTGGGCGGCGGCACCGTACGCACCGGAGATGGACTCGTTCACGGCGTCCCGGGCGGGACCGGGGAGCGAGCCGGTGGCCGGGGCGATCTGGTCCCGGTAGACCCCGGAGAGGACCGAGCCGAGCACCGCGACGCCGAGGGCACCGCCGACCTGCCGGATGGTGTTGCTGACCGCCGAGCCGACGCCGGCCTTCTCCCGGGGCAGCGCCGACATGACCGACTCGGTGGCCGGGGCGACGATGTTCGCCATGCCGACACCCTGGACGAAGAAGGAGACCAGCAGCACCCAGATCGGTGTCTCCGCCCCGATGAAGACAAACACCGCGAGCGCCAGCGCAGTCAGGGTCAGGCCGACCGCGGAGACGGCCTTGGCACCGTACCGCCGGACCATGGCCGCGCTGCGCGGGGCGAAGATGAGCTGGGCCGCCGCGAACGGCAGGAACAGCAGGCCGGTGTGGAGCGGCTCGTAACCCCGGACCAGTTGCAGGTAGAACGAGCTGAAGAACATGACGCCCATGGCGGCGAAGAAGGTCAGTCCGACCACCGCGACCGGGGCGGCGAAGCGGGGCACCCTGAACAGCCGGACGTCCAGCGACGGGAACTCGATCCGCCGCTCCCAGAGCACGAACGCGGCCAGGACGGCCAGACCGCCGATGATCGACACCCAGACCAGCGGACGACCGAAGCCGTGCTCGCCGCCGTCGATGATGCCGTAGCTGAGGGCGACCAGTCCGATCACCGAGAGCAGTACGCCGACCACGTCGATCCGGTTGGGTCGGGGATCGCGCGACTCCGGCACCATGATGCCGGCGGCCACCAGGCCGACCAGCACCACCGGCACGTTGATCAGGAAGACCGAACCCCACCAGAAGTTCTCCAGCAGCAGTCCGCCCAGGATCGGGCCGACCGCGACGGCGAGCCCGACCGCACCGGCCCAGATGCCGATCGCGCGGGCCCGCTCGCGGGGGTCGAACACGTTGGAGATGATCGAGAGCGTGGCCGGCATGATCGCGGCGCCGCCGAGGCCCATCAGCGCCCGTGCGCCGATGAGCTGACCGGGGCTCTGGGCGTACGCGGAGAGCAGCGAGGAGAGCCCGAACATGGCGAGCCCGAAGAGCAGGAATCGCTTGCGGCCGAGCCGGTCGCCGAGCACCCCGAAGGTGAACAGCAGGCCGGCGAAGACGAGGGTGTAGGAGTTGATCGCCCATTCCAGCTCACCCTGGCTGGCGCCGAGCCCGTGCACCGGGTCGGAGAGCGTACGCAGGGCGACGTTCAGGATGGTGTTGTCCAGGACCACCACGAGCAGGCTGATGACCAGCACACCGAGGATGGCCCAACGCCGGGGATGCCCGGTGTTCTCGAATGGTTGTGGTGGGTTCTGCATGTTCGCCTCTACCCCCGATACCCCGTACCTTGAATCGATACGGAACAGACTCGTAACGAAACGAAACTAGTCCTCGGGTTTGCGATACGAAACCGTCTCGTATCGAAAAGTGATCGGCCTCACGTTCCGCCGCCCCGCGCGGGCCGCCCGTCAGCCCGGCCCGGGTACCGGCCCTCGGCGCAGGGCGGAGAGGGCCTGGTCGACGTCGTCCTCGGTGGAGTAGAGGTGGAACGACGCCCGTACCCGCCCGGCCCGGACCGCCGCCCGTACGCCGGCCGAGGCGAGCCTCTCCTCCGCGCCCGGCACGTCCACGGTGACGATCGCGCTGTGGCCGGGCGGCTCCCCCAGCCCGGCGAGGAACCGGTTGGCCAGGGCGACGTTGTGCTTTCGGATCGCCGGCAGGCCGATCTCGGCGAGCAGTTCCAGCGCCGGGGCGGCCCCGACGTAACTGAACCAGGCCGGCGACAGGTCGAACCGGCGGGCGTCGGCCGCCAACCGCAACGGCGGTCCGTAGTACGACGAGTGCGGGTCCTCGCCCGCGTACCAGTTTGCCGCCAGCGGGGTGAGCCGCTCCCGCAGGGTCGGGGCGAGATAACCGAAGGCCGCGCCCCGGGGCGCCATCAACCACTTGTACGCGCCCACCACCACCGCGTCCGCCAGGTGCGCGTCGAACGGCAACCAGCCGCACCCCTGGGTGGCGTCGACCACCACCAGGGCACCGTGCTCACGCGCCGACGACACCACCGCGTCGTACTCGGCCACCGCCCCGGTGGCGGACTGCACCAGGCTGAACGCGACCAGATCCGTACTCGCGTCGACCGACTCGGCCAGCCGGTCCGCCGGCACCGTGCGCACCCGTACGCCCCGCTCCCCCTGCGCCAGCCAGGGGAAGAGGTTCGAGGTGAACTCCTCGGCCGGGACCAGGACGTTCGTCCCGGCCGGCAGCGCCGCCGCGATCGGCGCCAGCAGTTGGGAGACCGTGCTGCCGACGGTGACGTCGCCGACGGGCACCCCGAGCAGCCCGGCGAAGGCCCGCCGGGACCGGTCGGTCTGCTCGCCCCACCCCTCCCACGAGGTACGCCCGACCCGCCACTGCGCGAGCGCCACCTGTAGCGCGTCCCAGGCGGGTCGTGGCGGCAGCCCGTAGCTGGCGGTGTTGAGCCAACCCGGCTCGGGGTCCCACAGTCTCCGCGCCTCGACCAGTTCCATGGGGGGCAGGATAGGACTCCCGGCGGGGCCGTGACGAAACCATGACGCGCGATGGACAGGATCTTCATATCCACGTCCGACCATCGACGGATGCGCTCGGGAACGCTGTACTCCTCGGCCCCGTACACCTCGCCGCCGGGTCCGACCACGAAGCGGAAGGTGCCGGCGGGCCCCGGCTCCGGTCCGGGGCCCGCTCGCCGGCTCCCCGAGGGAGCGCTCGGTTACCTCGCGGCCACCCTCGCGTGCCTGCTCGCGTTCGGCCTGACCTGCCGGGTGTTCGTCTGGACACCCCGTGGTCAGCGACTCGACGGTCTCCTCCTGCCGCCGGGACAGTGGGGCGGCTACGAGCAGCAGAGCGTGCTGACCGGACCCGCGAAGGACCTGCTGGCCCTGTTCGGTGACACCACCGTGCTCGCCGTCCTGCTCGCCGCACTCCTGCTGGTCGGCGCGCTCGGTCGGCGGCTGTACGCGGGCGTGGCCGCGGTGCTGCTCGTCCTCTGCTCGGTGGGCCTGGCCGGGGCGGCGAAGTCGGTGATCTCCCGGCCGGAGTTCGACCTGCCGGGCTCGACCGCGCACAACAGCTTCCCCAGCGGCCACGTGACCGCCGCGATGGCCCTGCTGCTCGCCTTTGTGCTGGTGCTGCCCGACCGGGCCCGTTGGTGGCTCGCCGTGCCGGGGGCCGTGGCCGTCTCGGCGGTCGCCTCGGCCACCATGATCGCCGGTTGGCACCGGTTCAGCGACGTCATCGGCGCCGTGCTCCTCGCCGAGGCCCTGTTCTTCCTGGCCTCCGCCGCCCTGCGCGTTAAGGAAGGGCCCCTTGTTAACGCATAGCGTTAACAAGGGGCCCTTCCTTAACGGATGTTGGCGGTGTGGCCGAGGGAGTAGCGGCCGGGTTGGGGCCAGACGGTGAGACCGTGCGGACCGGAGCCGACCGGGATCCGGGCCAGCAGCCGGCCGTCGGCGGTGCTGAGCGCGTAGACCTCGTCGTGGTAGCGGCCGGAGAGCCAGAGCACCCGGCCGTCGGCCGAGAGTCCGCCCATGTCCGGGCTGCCACCGCCGGGAATCCGCCAGATCCCGGCGGCGCTGAGGGTGGCCAGGTCGATCAGGCTCACGCTGCCCTCGTCCCGGTTGGTGACGTACGCCAGGGTGCCGTCCCGGCTGAAGTAGATCCCGTGCGCGCCCTTGCCGGTCGGGATGAAGCCGGTACGTTCGGTGGCCGCGCCGTCGAAGACGTACACCCCGCCGGCCATCATGTCGGCGACCAGGAAGTGCCGACCGTCCGGGGTGAGCCGGGTGTCCTGCGGCATCCCGTCCGGGACCACGTCCAGGTCGAACTGGCGCAGCTTGCGCCGCTCGGCCACGTCGACGACCAGCATCCGGTTGCCGAACTCGCAGCTCACCAACAGGGTCCGGCCGTCGACCGAGTAATCCATGTGGTTGATCCCGGCGCACTCGGGAAAGGTCACCGAAGCGGTCCGACGCCAGGTCGAGGCGTCGTAGAAGTCGAGCCGCTGGTAGTACTCGGCGACCACGATCCCCTGCTTGCCGTCCGGGGTGAAGTAGAGGTTGTAGACGTCCTCGACGTCGATCGCCTGACCCGGCCGACCGGTGCGCGGGTCGATCGGCAACAGGCCGCCCGACGGCACCCGGCTGGACGCGACGTAGAGCGTACGCAGGTCGTAGGAGGGGACGACGTGCTGCGGTTCCGGGCCGCCGGGGAACTTGTCCACCACCTTGTACGTGACCGGGTCGATCACCCAGACGTCGTCGCTGCCGGTGTTCGGCACGTACACCAGTGGTTTGTCACCGCGTACCGCCTCGCTGAGCTGGTCGGGACCAGCGGCGGCGTACACGTTGGTGGTGGAGGTGTAGGGCGGCATGCCCGCGATGAGTTCCAGACCCGGGGTCGCCTCCGGCTCGGCCTGGGTGCCGGAGCTGGCGGAGGGCGGGCCGGACCGGGGCGGGCGCTGTTCGGTGCAGCCGCCGAGCGCGGCCAGCAGGGCCACCAGCGACCCGGCGAGGATTCTCTGCCCTCTCGTCACAGCGCCACTTTAGCGACGAATCCTCGTGTTATTCGCATAATAGGCATTTCGGGCCGCCCACCCCGGCACCGGGTGAGCGGCCCGAAGACCGGTGGTCCGAAGACCGGTGGTCCGAAGACCGGGTGGGCGGTCCGAAGACCGGTGAGCGACCCGAAGGCCGGGTAAGCGGTCCGAAGGCCGGTGAGCGACCCGAAGGCCGGTCAAGCCGTACGGTCAGGCTCGGTTGCCCGCCGTCGAGGCGAGGCGGTCGGAGTCGGCGTCCTGGGCCGCCGACTCGTCGGACTCGTCGAGGTCGTCCGCCGGTCCGTGCTCGTCGACCATGGTCGCCTCGTCGAACGGACGCTCGCCGGCCAGCACCGCCCGCGCCTGGTCCCGGTCGAACTCGCCGGTCCAGGTGCCGATCAGTACGGTCGCCACCGCGTTGCCGGCGAAGTTGGTCAGCGCACGGGCCTCGGACATGAAACGGTCGATGCCGACGATCAGGCCGACGCCGTCGACCAGGTCGGGACGGTGGCTCTGCAAGCCACCGGCGAGGGTGGCCAGCCCGGCGCCGGTGATACCGGCCGCCCCCTTGGACGCGATGATCATGAAGACCAGCAGGGAGATCTGCTCGCCGACGGCGAGCGGCTTGCCCAGCGCCTCGGCCACGAAGAGCGAGGCCATGGTCAGGTAGATCGCGGTGCCGTCGAGGTTGAACGAGTAACCGGTCGGGACGGTGATGCCGACCACCGGCTTGCTCACCCCGAAGTGCTCCATCTTGGCGATCAGCCGGGGCAGCGCCGACTCGGAGGATGAGGTGGAGAGGATCAGCAGGAACTCCCGGCCCAGGTAACGCAGCAGGGAGAAGATCGAGATGCGGGCGACCAGGCGGAGCAGCAGGCCCAGGATGACGATCACGAAGATGACGCAGGTGGCGTAGAAGCCGATCATGATCTGGGCCAGGCTCTTGAGCGCGTCCACGCCGGTCGCGCCGACCACCGCGGCGATCGCGCCGAACGCGCCGATCGGCGCCAGCCACATGATCATGGTCAGGATCTTGAAGATCAGCCGCTGGATCGTGCCGATCGCGCGCAGCACCGGCTCGCCCCGGCGGCCCATGCTCTGCACGGCGAAACCGACCAGGAGCGCGACCAGCAGGGTCTGCAGCACCTCACCCTCGGTCAGCGCGGAGAGCAGCGAGGTCGGGATGATGCCGAGCAGGAAGTCGACCGTACCCTCGCTCTCGCCGCTGACCTGGGCCTGCCCGGCGGCGGCCTGGGCCGCGCCGAGGTGCAGGCCGGAGCCGGGGTGCACGATGTTGCCGACGACCAGGCCGATGGCGAGCGCGACGGTCGACATGACCAGGAAGTAGCCGAGCGCGAGCCCGCCGACCTTGCCGACCTTGGCGGCCTGCCGGACCGAGCCGACGCCGAGCACGATGGTGCAGAAGATGATCGGGCTGATCATCATCTTGATCAACGCGACGAAGCCGGTGCCGATCGGCTTCAGCTCCTTGGCCACCTCGGGGGCGGCGAAGCCGAGGACGATGCCGGCGACGACGGCGACGATGACGGCGAGGTAGAGGAAATGGGTACGGTCCCGTCGTGGCCGGGCGGTAGGGGTGTCCATGCCGAGACAGTGGCCTGGATCTCACCTGAGCACAGCCTTGCGTTCATTGTGTTCACCGGCCCGACGCGAAGTCGAAACAAGGGGCTGATCCACGGCGTCAACGAGCGGATCAGCCCGGGTACAGGGAACACTGGAGCGCATGTCCAGACGACGGTGGAGCATCGCGGGCCAGCTCTTCGCCCTGCAGGTCCTGGTCGTCACCCTGCTCGTGGTGGCCGGGATGACCGGCGCGGTGCTGCTCGCGCGCGCCGACGTACGCACCGCCGCGCAGGAGGAGGTGCTCGCGGTGGCCGAGGCGGTCGCCCGCTCCCCCGACGTGGCGACCGCGCTCCGCTCCGCCGACCCGGCCGCCGCCCTCCAGCCGTACGCGGAATCCACCCGCCGGGCCACCGGCACCAACTTCATCGTGGTGATGGCACCGGACCGGACCCGCTACTCACACCCCAACCCGGCACTGATCGGCCAACCGTTTGTCGGCGAGATCGAACCGGCGCTCGCCGGACGGGCGTTCACCACGATCAACATCGGCACGCTGGGCGAGTCGGTCCGGGCGGTGGTGCCGGTACGCGGCGAGGGCGGCGCCGTGATCGGGCTGGTCTCGGTCGGCATCACCACCGAGGCGATCAACCAGAAGCTGCTCGCCCAGGCGCCCGCGCTGCTCGGCGCCACGCTCGCCGCCCTGACCCTGGCCGGTGCCGGGTCCTGGCTGCTCAGCCGCCGCCTGCGCCGCCAGACCCACGGCCTCGGACCGGCCCAGATGACCCGGATGTACGAGTACTACGACGCGGTCCTGCACTCGGTCCGGGAAGGGCTGGTCGTGCTCACCCCGGACCGACGGGTGGCACTGGTCAACGACGAGGCGCGGCGCCTGCTCGGGCTGACCGGGGTCGACCCGGTCCAGGACCGCCCGGTCGTCGAGTTGGGCTTCCCGCCGGCCATCGCCGACCTGATCCTCTCCGGGCGCCCCGCCCACGACGAGCCGATGCTCGCCGGTGACCGGGTGCTGGTCGCCAACCAGCGGCCCACCACCTTCGGCGGCCGGTCGGTCGGCACCGTACTCACTCTGCGCGACCACACCGAACTGCGCACCCTGGCCAGTGAACTCGACTCGGTACGCGGGCTCAGCGAGGCGCTACAGGCGCAGGCGCACGAGTCGGCGAACCGGCTGCACACCGTACTGACCCTGGTCGAACTGGGGCGTACGGACGAGGCGGTGCAGCTCGCCACCGCCGAGCTGACCCTCGCCCAGCAGCTCACCGACCGGGTGGTCGGCGCGGTCACCGAACCGGCGCTGGCCGCCCTGCTGCTCGGCAAGTCCGCCCAGGCCGGCGAGCGGGGCATCGACCTCGTGGTCGACCCCGACTCCCGGCTCGACGGGCATCCGCTGCCCATCGGTGACCTGCTCACCGTCGTCGGCAACCTGGTCGACAACGCGTTGGAGGCGGTCGGCGGCACCGAGCCGCCGCGCCAGGTCCGGGTCTTCGTCGGCGCGACCGAACGGGAGGTCACCGTCCGGGTCACCGACAGCGGGCCCGGCCTGGATCCGGCCCAGGTGACCGACGCGTTCCGGCGCGGCTGGTCGACCAAGAGCGCCGGCCGGGGCCTCGGCCTGGCCCTGGTCGGTCAGGTGGTCTCACGTTACGACGGCAAGGTCGACGTGACCCGTCCCGCCGCAGGTGGCACGCTGTTCAGCGTCCGGCTGCCGATCCCGGCCCGGCTACCTGTCCCCCGGGAGTCCACGACGTGACCACCATCCGGGTGCTGGTCGTGGAGGACGAGCCCCTGCTCGCCGACGCGCACCGCGCCTACACCGAACGGGTGCCCGGCTTCGGTGTGATCGGGGTCGTGCACACCGCCCGGGACGCGATGGCGGCGCTGCGCGCCGACGGCGGGGAGGGTGTTGATCTCGTACTGCTCGACTTCCGCCTGCCGGACCTGCACGGCCTCGACGTCTGCCGGGCGATGCGGGCCGCCGGCAGCACCACCGACGTGCTCGCGGTGACCTCGGCCCGGGACCTGACCATGGTCCGGGCCGCGGTCGCCCTCGGGGTGACCCACTACCTGCTGAAGCCGTTCACCTTCGCCGCGTTCCGCGACAAGCTGGAGCGGTACGCGGAATACCGGCGGCAGGCGCTCGCCGACGGCGTGGTGGCGGCCCAGCACGAGGTGGACCGGATGTTCGCCACCCTGCGCGGCTCCGACGCCGACACCCTGCCGAAGGGGCTCGGTACGGAGACCCTGGACATGGTGCTCGCTGCGCTTCGGGCCGAGCCGGGGCTCTCCGCCACCGAGGTGTCGACCCGGACCGGCACCTCCCGGGTCACCGCCCGCCGCTACCTCGAACACCTGGCCGCGACCGGCCGGGTGAGCCGCAGTCCCCGCTACGGCGCTCCCGGCCGACCCGAGGTCGAATACCGTCCGATCTGACGGTCGACCGATATCGTTCGTTTCGCTGTTGTCAGCAGTTGACGGTGTGCGTGTACCGGTTACTGCGAACACCCACCGTCCAGGTCTCGTATCCGTTGAACGTGGCGTATCCGCGTCCCTTGATCGAAAAACACTTGCTGTCCGAGCCGAGATCCACCATGGCCTTCTTCTTCACGGTGCTGGTGCCACAGTTGTAGTAGCTCCAGTACCACCGGCGCTGTTGGTTCGCCCCGGCGCCGGTGAGCGCCCGCCAGGCCGTGTACTCCACGGTCACCCCGCACGGGTCGGGCGCGGCGAGGGCCGGGCTCGGCGCCACCAGCACGCTCGCCACGAGCATCCCGCCCAACAGCAGACCGAGCGACTTTCGATTCGACCGCAACACGCAATCTCCCCATTAATTCGACAGGTCCAGCAATCATCGCCGTACCTCCCCCGACAATGGCGGAGGTACGGGGAGGCGGATTCCCGACCGCTTCTGCCGCAGATACTCGCAGCCATCCATTGTGGTCAGAGCGGATCGTCGCGTCTCCTGAGGAAATCTTGAGGTTCGCGTACCCCGGGTCCTCGAATTCGAATGGGTGCCGGAAAATCAAGATCGGAATTGTCGGGTCGACCTCCGTCCGAGGCGTGCGGGGTCGGCGGTATGGTCGGTCCCTTGACGCCTGACCAGGAGGGTTGATCCGCGACGTGGCGAAGACCTTGAGGATCACCACCCGGAACGCGAGCTTCCAGCAGTGGCAGGCGTTGCTGACCAACCGCACCAAGCGCCAGCGGGCGGGTGAGTTCCTGGTCCAGGGGGTACGGCCGATCAGCCTCGCGGTGGAGCACGGCTGGACCGTGCGCGCGCTGCTCCACCCGTACGGGCAGGGGTTGTCCCGGTGGGCGCGGGACCTGCTCGACCAGGCCGGCGGCACCCGGGTCGCGATGGCCCCCGAGCTGATGGCCGAACTCGGCGGCAAGGACGAGGAGTCGCCGGAGCTGATCGCGGTGGTGGAGCTGCCCTCGGATCGGCTCGACCGGCTGCCCGAGGGGCCGGACGCCCTGGTGGTGGTCTTCGACCGACCCACCACGCCGGGCAACATCGGCACCCTGGTCCGTTCGGCGGACGCGTTCGGCGCCGCCGGGGTGATCATCACCGGGCACGCGGCCGACCCGTACGACCCGAAGGCGGTCCGGGCCAGCACCGGTTCCCTCTTCGCCATCCCGGTGGTACGCGCGGCCAGCCACCGGGAGGTGGTCGACTGGGTGGCCGGGTTGCGCGAGCGGGACGTACCGGTGGAGATCGTCGGCACCGACGAGCACGGCGACCTGGACGTGGCCGACTACGACCTCACCGGCCCGAGGCTGGTGCTGGTCGGCAACGAGACCCATGGGCTGAGTTCCGCCTGGCGGGAGGTGGCCGACCGGACCGTACGCATCCCGATCACCGGCGCCGCCAGTTCCCTCAACGCGGCCACCGCCGGCACCGTCGTGCTCTACGAGGCCGCCCGGCAACGCGCACGCGCCAAATAGATCGGATCACCTCGAATCGGGCCGGTGGTACCGACGCCCGATCTGTTGACATGCCCGAAACATCCGCCGTATGTTGCGAAACATCGGATCTATTGAGGACTTCGAGACCCGACACGATCGGTGATGATCCTCCACTTCGCCCAGAGGTCCGATCATTGAAGGGAGAGGCAGTGCTCGAATCTTCCCGCCGTGGCTTTCTCGGCCTCACCGGCGCCGCCGCGGCCGGTCTCGCGCTCAGCGGTGCCCGGCCGTTCACCGCGCACGCCGCACCGGCCCGCCCCGCCGACGCCGCGCTGGTCCCCGACGCCAAGGCGACCACGCTCTGGTACCGGACCCCGGCCAAGGAGGACCAGATCATCCGGGAGGGTCTGCCGATCGGGAACGGCCGCCTCGGTGCGCTGGTCAGTGGCAATCCCGTCGACGACGCGCTCTACCTGACCGACGGCTCGTTCTGGAGCGGTGGCCGCAACGACACGCTGACCAGCGACGGCCAGTTGGGGTACGACGCCTCCGGGTTCGGCAGCTTCGGCGTACTCGCCCAGGTGCACGTCACGCTGACCGGGCACGGCCCGGAGAAGTACACGGACTACCGGCGGCAGCTCGACCTCAGCAACGGGATCGTCTCGGCCGGCTACCGGATCGGCAAGGCGCAGTACCGCCGCGAGGTCTACGCCAGCCATCCGGACGACGTGGTCGTCCTCCGGCTCACCCAGTCCGGCGGCGGCAGCCACACCGGCGCGGTCTCCCTCGTCGGCACCCACGGCGAGACCACCACGGCGACCGGGGAGCGGGCCAGCTTCGCCGGGTCGCTCGCCAACGGCCTGCGGTACGCGGCGGCGGTCACCGTACTCGGCAGTGGCGGCCGGGTCCGCGCCGACGGCGCCAAGGTCATCTTCGAGGGGTGCCGGGAGGTGCTGATCGTGATCTGCGCCGGCACCGACTACTCCCCCGACGCGGCAAAGGACTTCCGCGACCCGTCGACCGACCCGCTGGCTCTCGCCCGTACCAAGGTCGCCGAGGCCGCCGGGGTCAGCGCGACCAAGCTCCTGGCCACCCACGTCGCCGACTACCGGCGGCTGTACGACCGGATGACGATCGACCTCGGCCCGTCGTCGTCGGTGCAGCGCGCGCTCGACTCGTGGTCCCGCCTTGCCGTGCGGTACACCGACCCCACCACGGTGGACCCCGAGCTGGAGGCCACCTATCTCCAGTTCGGCCGCTACCTGACCATCACCGGTTCGCGTGACGGACTGCCGATGAACCTCCAGGGGCTGTGGATCCACAACAACAACCCCGACTGGTACGCCGACTACCACACCGACATCAACATCCAGATGAACTACTGGCTCGCCGACCCGGCGGGGCTCGGCGAGTGCGCGGACGCGTTGGCCGACTACTGCGTCTCCCAGCTCCCGGTCTGGACCGACGTCACCCGACGGCTGTACAACGACCCGAAGAACCGCTTCCGCAACAGCAGCGGGAAGCTGGCCGGCTGGGCGGTGGCGTTCTCCACCAACATCCACGGCGGCAGCGGCTGGGCGTGGCACCCCTCCGGCAACGCCTGGCTGTGCAACTCGCTGTGGCGGCACTACGAGTACAGCCAGGACCGCGCGTACCTGGAGAAGATCTACCCGGTGCTCAGGGGCGCGGCGGAGTTCTGGCAGGCCCGGCTGATCCCCACGACCGTGACCGACCCGGACGGCACCTCCCGGGACGTGCTCGTCGACGACAACGCCTGGTCACCCGAGCACGGCCCGGACGCCAAGGGCATCACGTACGCGCAGGAGCTGGCCTGGGACCTGTTCCAGCAGATCAAAGTCGCGAGCGAGCGGCTCGGCCGGGACGCCGAGTTCGCGGCCGAGCTCAAGGAGCTACAGGGTCGGCTCTACCTGCCCCGGGTCAGCCCGAAGACCGGCTGGCTGGAGGAGTGGATGAGCCCGGAGAATCTCGGTGAGACCACGCACCGACACCTCTCCCCGTTGATCGGGTTCTACCCCGCCGACCGGATCGCCTTCGACACCAGCCCGAAGGAACTGCTCGACGGCGTACGCAATCTGCTCCTTGCGCGCGGCATGGACAGCTTCGGCTGGGCCTGCGCGTGGCGCTCGTTGTGCTGGGCCCGACTCAAGGACGCCGAGCGGGCGTACCAGCTCTACCTGACCGTGATGCGCCCGTCGATGAACAACGGCAACGGCACCTCGGCGAACTTTTTCGACATGTACAGCCAGGGCAGCTACACGATCTTCCAGATCGACGCGAACCTCGGCGGCGCCACCGCGGCCCTGGAGATGCTGCTCTACTCCCGCCCCGGCGTGATCGAGCTGCTGCCGGCGCTGCCCCGCGCCTGGGCCGCGCAGGGTTCGGTCACCGGTGTCGGAGCCCGGGGCGGCTTCGAGGTCGATCTCACCTGGCGCGACGGAAAGGTCTCGCGGGCCACGGTCCGCAGCGTCGGCGGCACCAGCACCGAGGTACGCGCCGGCACCTGGACCCGCCAAGTAACCCTCCGGCCAGGCGAAGAACTGACCCTGACCCCAGCCCACTGACCCCTTCGCCAAGCACGGCTGACGATCCACGCGCTCCGATCTGTCCAACGGGACTCGGCCAGGACAGCCTGGAGCGCGTGGATCACGGTCCCCCCGCAGCCGCGATCCTTCACTCCGCGTTCGGCTGGCGTTGCCCAGGCTGGTGATCACCGTTCGAGGCCGTCGCTCCTAATGTGCCGGATCCCTTTCCGTGCAGATCAGGAGCCCCAGACAATGCAGCAACCCGTCGACAACACGCTCCCGCCGGTGGCGGGCGCGGCGAACCGCCGTACCTTCCTGCGCGGTGCCGGGCTGGTTGGTGCCGGCGCGGCGGCGGCCGGGGTGCTCGGCACCGGCGCGCAGTCCGCCTCCGCCGCCGAGGCGACCGGCGCCGGCAACGGCAAGATCGACCCGGAGAGCCCGCGCTTCACCATCGCCGTCATCCCGGACACGCAGTATCTCTTCGACGGCGACCGGGGCGACCCGGCCCCGCTGACCGCCTCGCTGCGCTACATCGTGGACCACCGCGAGGAGCAGAACATCGTCTTCGCCGCGCACCTGGGCGACGTGGTGGAGAACGCCGCCGCCGCCGAACTCGACGCCGCTGGCAAGGTCTTCGAGGTCTTCGACAAGCGCAAGATGCCGTACAGCGTGCTCGCCGGCAACCACGACATCGACTCGCGTACGGACGACCAGCGTGGGCCGAGCGCCTACCTGGACGTCTTCCCGCCGTCCCGGTTCGCCCCGCTGTCCACCTTCGGCGGGTCGACACCGGACGGCTACAACACCTACCACCTGGTACGCGCGGCCGGTCGGGAGTGGCTGATCTTCGCGCTGGACTGGCGGGCGTCGGCCGGCACGATCGCCTGGGCGAAGCAGGTCCTGGCCGCCCACCCGCGTACGCCGGCGATCCTCACCACCCACGAGGTCGCGTTCGCCGACGCGGCCGGCAAGGCGACGCTCTCCGGCTACGGCCAGTCGCTCTGGGACAACCTGATCTCCGACAGCGACCAGATCTTCCTGACCCTCAACGGCCACTACTGGCCGCCGGGGCGGACCGTGCTCACCAACGCCGCCGAGCACGACGTGCACGTGCACGTCACCGACTACCAGGACCGCTACTACGGCGGCAGCGCGATGATCCGGCTCTACCACTTCGACCTGGCCCGCAACACCGTCGACGTGGAGACCTTCTCGCCGTGGATCATCGGCAAGCAGGCCGACCGGCGAAACCCGCTGGAGCAGGGCGAGATCGAGCTGACCAGCGCGGTCGACCGGTTCAGCCTTGAGATCGACTTCCCGGCCCGGTTCGCCGGCTTCGCCCCGGTGCCGCCGATCGCCCCGCGCCCGGTCAAGGAGATGCTGGTCAAGGGGACCGTCGGCTACTGGCGTTTCGACCAGTCGAGCACCGACGGTGCGGCGGTCCCGGAGGGTTACCGGGTCGAGGACCTGTCCGGCAAGGGCAACCACCTGACCCGGGTCACCCTCGCCGGCAGCGACTCCACCGCGCTGCGCTGGTCGACCGAGCACCACCCGGCGCAGCCCACCCGGGGCAGCATGCGGTTCAACGGCGGCAAGAAGCCGGCCCGGGGCGCCTACCTGCGTACGGTCGACACCGCGCCGATCAACGACCTGACCTTCGCGGGCGGCTACACGATCGAGGCGTTCGTGAAGCTGCCCGAGGACGTACGGGCGGCCAACCACGCCTGGATGAGCGTGGTCAGCCGGTTCGGTGCGGGACGCGACGGCGGCAAGACCGGTGGCGACCCGTCGGAGCCGCTGGCGACGCTCTCACTCTCGGACGGGATGGCGTTGCAGTGGGCGGTCTTCCCGACCAACCAGAACGACATCTCCAGCAACTGGGGTCACGAGATGCGGGCCGGTGAGTGGTTCCACGTTGCGGTGGTCAACGACGGCCAGCACACCACGCTCTACGTCGACGGGGCGCCGCTGCTGCGCAACCCGAGCACCCCGGCGGTCGGCCTGGCCACCTCGGGCGAGTCGTGGCTGTTCGGCGCGTACCACTACGACCGGGTCGTGGAGCAGGGCTTCTACGGCTGGATCGGCGACGTACGGATCGTCGACCACGCCCTGCCGGTGGCCCGCTTCATGAACGCCACCGCCTGACGACCCGCGCCGAACGACCGCCGAACGACCGGCGGCCAACCGGCGGCGGGTAACCCACCACCGGCAGCGGCCCGGCACCGCCACCATCGGCGGTGCCGGGCCGCTCGCCCGTACCGAACCGGGTCCTTCCTGGTCACAGCGTCGGTACGCTGTCCCGGTGGGGCGCCAGCTCGCGGAGAAGTGGGTCACCTGGGAAGAACTCTTCTTCGACCTGGCCTTCGTCTTCGCGCTCACCCAGTTCTCCCACCTGCTGCACGAGGAACACAGCTGGGCCGGGCTCGGCAAGGTCCTGATCCTCTTCGTCATCGTCTACTGGCTCTGGGGCGGGGTCGTCCTCTACACCGACCAGCAGAACGTCGCCATGGCACCGGGCCGGCTGGTGATCCTCGCGCTCGGTTTCGACAGCTTGGTGCTCTCCATGACCATCCCCGAGGCGTACGGCGATCGGGGGCTCTCCTTCGTCTGCGCCGCCCTGTCCGGCCGGATCCTGCTCGGCCTGGTGACGCTGCGCAGTCGCCCGCTCTGGCGATCCTTCGTCCACGGCCCGCACGGGGTGGTCCTGGTGATCGCGCCGCTGCTGGTCACCGGTGCCCTGCTGGACGGAGCGCCCCGGATCGCGCTCTGGGCGGTCGCCGCCGCCATCGACGTGTTCAGCCCCTGGCTGGCTCGCGGCTCGGTGCGCAAGGTCCGGGTGGAACCCCGGCACTACACCCACCGCTACGGACTGCTGATCATGCTGGTGATCGGCGAGTCGGTGATCCGGCTCGGGGCGGTGGCCGTCCAGGAACCGCTGACGAACATCCGGCTGACCAGCCTGGCCGCCGCGTACGGCCTGGTCTGCGCGCTCTGGTGGGTGTACTTCGGCTACGGGGTGCGGACCTTCCGCTGGGCCCTGGAGCACGCCGAGGACCAGGCGAGCGTACGACGCGCCGTGCTGGTCTACGGGCACGTCCCGTTCAGCCTCGGGATCATCGCGGTCGCCGACGGTCTGGGCGACGTGGTGACGTCGCCCCTCGACTCGCTGGAGACCGGCGTCGCGGGCTTCCTCTTCGCGGGCAGCGCCCTCTTCCTGATCACCTGCGTCTACACCGACTGGCGGATCTACCGGAAGATCACTTGGCAGCGGCTCGGCGCGAGCGCCCTCTGCCTGGCCCTGCTGCCGCTGGCCGCAGTGGTGCCGGCACTGGTCGCGGTCGCGCTGCTGACCCTGGTGGTGGCCGGGCTCGGCGCGCTGGAGGAGTGGATCCGCCACCGCCGGCACGGTGGGCCGGGGTATGACCGCCCGGACCCCGGCCCGGCCGTGGATCGGGACGACGACCTGGACCTGGACCAGGGGCCGGTGTCGGGCGAGTGAGCGGCCGGGCGGCTCACCCGCCCGGCGCCGCCGAGGTGCGACAGCGGGGCGAAGCGCCGTGAACCGCCACGCCGGGCCGGTCGTTTCCGTAGCAAGAATGAACGGCCACTCGGAGCGAAGGGCGAAGAATGCCAGCGACCAGTTACGACGAGATCTGGAACAGAGTTGGACTACTCCAGCAGTATTACCGCCGGGCTGCGGGGCAGACGTCGCACCACGGGATTATCGCCAAAATGATGCGTGAGGACGGCTGCATGAGTCAGTTTCCTCGCGCGATAACCAATGACACTTTGATAGAGGTGTACATTCCCAAGCTAGAGCAGGCGGAGGCACTGGGGCTTGAGGAAGCGAAGCGACGGGCTACCGCCGGTCGGAGGGCTCAGCGCAAGGAAGCGCGCGTCAGCAACGCAGCCGCTCGCCAGCAGGCCCCCGCCGCGACTTCCTACACCTCGGTGGCTCCACTAGGACCTCCGCCCGTGCCCGCCGCCCCGGCTCGGAGACCCGCGCCCGTGCCCGCCGCCCCGACCTGGGGAACCGCGCCCGTGCCCGCCGCCCCGACCTGGGGAACCGCGCCCGCAACGCGTCCCGCACCGGTCGGCTTCGCACCACCCAGCGGCCCGGCGACTGCCCGACACTCGCCCCCGATAGGTCCATACCACCCCCCGGTCGCGCCAGCCCCCATCGCACCCGGCCCGGGACGTGCCCCCGCAACGCGTCCCGCACCGGCCGGCTGGCACTCGCCCCCCGTCACTCCGTATGTTCCTGGCGCAGCTCCCGGGGCAGGACCGGAACTTGCTACCGCCGCCGCCGTGACATCGCCGTTTGGACACCCGCCGGCTGCGCGTCCCGATCCTTCCGACCCCGAAAGGATCGGCGAGCGTCCCTCCGCGTTCTCTCACCCACAGCAGAGAGACTCGTCATCGTCGCAGCCGGTTCGACATCGTTAAATGCCGTACCGCAGATCGTAAATCTTGCACGTCACGGGTTTCAGCGGCGAAGAATTCACCGGAACCGGGATATCCAGCAAATGATGGACGTGCTGCGCCGAATCTCGTTTCTGCCGGCGCAGCACGTCGGAAAGACCAGCAACGACGCGATCCCGTACGCGGTCCGGATTGGTTACTCCCGGCGGAGGTTGCCGGGCGACTTTCCGCCCTGGCCGACCGCGAACTGATTGGCGCCCCGTCGGAAGCACCGGGTGCCCGTGGGGGCCGCCAGGTCGGACCGCACCGGCCCGACCTGGCACGGGGGCGCCGAACTAGTCGACGGCCGCCATGACCTCGTCGGAGACGTCGAAGTTGCCGTAGACGTTCTGCACGTCGTCGGAGTCCTCCAGCGCGTCGATCAGCTTGAAGATCTTCCGCGCGCCCTCCTCGTCGAGCGGCACGGTGACGCTCGGGACCAGCGAGGACTCGGCTGACTCGTACTCCATGCCGGCCTCCTGGAGGGCGGTGCGGACCGCGATCAGGTCGGTCGGCTCGGAGATCACCTCGAACGCCTCGCCGAGGTCGTTGACCTCCTCGGCGCCGGCGTCGAGGACCGCGAGCAGCACGTCGTCCTCGGTCAGGCCCGCCTTCGGCACGATCACCACGCCCTTGCGGGTGAACATGTACGACACCGAGCCGGCGTCGGCCAGCGACCCGCCGTTGCGGGTGAGCGCGGTACGCACCTCGGTCGCGGCCCGGTTCCGGTTGTCGGTGAGGCACTCGATCAGCAACGCGACACCGTTGGGGCCGTAGCCCTCGTACATCACCGTCTGCCAGTCGGCGCCGCCGGCCTCCAGGCCGGAGCCACGCTTGACCGCGCGGTCGATGTTGTCGTTCGGGACCGAACTCTTCTTCGCCTTCTGGATGGCGTCGTAGAGGGTGGGGTTACCGGTCGGGTCACCGCCGCCGGTCCGCGCCGCGACCTCGACGTTCTTGATCAGCTTGGCGAACATCTTGCCGCGCTTGGCGTCGATGACCGCCTTCTTGTGCTTGGTCGTCGCCCACTTTGAGTGGCCGGACATCTGTTACCTCCGTCGCTAACCCACGCGTCAACAGTCGACTGCCCGCTCGTCCTGCCGGCGCTTTCGCCGATGTCGCGACAATCAGACCGGGTGAAGATCCGCCGTCGGCACAGGGGGCGGAAGGCGATCCACGCGCTCTGCCCCGGCCGAACCCGGCAATCCTACCGGCGCGGACCGGTCGGCCGTCACACCCCGCCAGGCAGTGGCGTTCCACCCGCCCCGGCGCGCACCCGGGCCGGCTCAGGTGGTGGCTTCCCGGACCAGGTCGACGAAGTACTGGTGCACCCGCAGATCACCGGTCAGCTCCGGGTGGAACGCGGTGGCGAGCAGGTTGCCCTGCCGTACCGCCACGATCCGGCCCGCCGCCGGCCCCTCGGTGACCCGCCCCAGCACCCGCACCCCGTCGCCGACCCGTTCCACCCACGGGGCGCGGATGAAGACGGCGTCGAACCGGGGACCGGGCACCCCGGCGATCTCCACCGGGGCCTCGAACGAGTCGACCTGCCGACCGAACGCGTTGCGCCGGACGGTCATCTCGATGCCGTCGAAACCGCGCTGGTCGGGTCGGCCGTCGAGCACCTCGGTGGCAAGCATGATCATGCCGGCGCAGGAGCCGTAGACCGGCATGCCGTCGGCGATCCGCTTGCGGATCGGGTCGTACAGCTCGAACTCGCCGACCAACTTGCTCATGGTGGTGGACTCGCCGCCCGGGATGACCAGGGCGTCGACGTCGTCCAGTTCGGCGGGGCGGCGGACCGGCCGGGCGATCGCGTCGTCCGTGCTGGCCAGGGCGAGCAGGTGTTCGCGTACGTCACCCTGCAACGCGAGCACGCCGATGGTGGTCATCGGGCACCTCGTCCGGTTACCGGGTTCACCAGCCACGCTCGGCGAGGCGGTGCGGCACCGGGATGTCGTCGACGTTGATCCCGACCATCGCCTCGCCCAGCCCGCGCGAGACCTTGGCCAGCACGTCCGGGTCGTCGTGGAAGGTGGTCGCCTTGACGATCGCGGCGGCGCGCTGCTCCGGGTTGCCGGACTTGAAGATCCCCGAGCCGACGAACACACCCTCGGCGCCGAGCTGCATCATCATCGCGGCGTCGGCCGGGGTCGCGATGCCTCCGGCGGTGAAGAGTACGACCGGCAGCTTGCCGGTCTCGGCCACCTCGCGGACCAGCTCGTACGGCGCCTGGAGCTCCTTCGCCGCGACGTAGAGCTCGTCGGCGGGCAGCGAGGTGAGCCGGGCGATCTCACCCCGGATCTTGCGCATGTGGGTGGTCGCGTTCGAGACGTCGCCGGTTCCGGCCTCGCCCTTGGAGCGGATCATCGCCGCGCCCTCGGTGATCCGGCGCAGCGCCTCGCCCAGGTTGGTCGCGCCGCAGACGAACGGCACGGTGAACGCCCACTTGTCGATGTGGTTGGCGTAGTCCGCGGGGGTCAGCACCTCGGACTCGTCGACGTAGTCGACACCGAGCGCCTGGAGCACCTGGGCCTCGACGAAGTGGCCGATGCGCGCCTTCGCCATGACCGGGATGGAGACCGCGTTGATGATGCTGTCGATCATGTCCGGGTCGCTCATCCGGGAGACGCCGCCCTGGGCCCGGATGTCGGCCGGCACCCGCTCGAGCGCCATCACCGCGACCGCGCCGGCATCCTCGGCGATCTTCGCCTGCTCGGCGGTGACCACGTCCATGATCACGCCGCCCTTGAGCATCTCGGCCATCCCGCGCTTGACTCGGGCGCTGCCGACGACGGGGCTGGCGGACTCGGGCTGCTGGGCGGAATCGGACACGGCGTAGTCACTCCTCGGAGCTGGTCAGGGGGTAGGTTTCACGTTCCGCAATCGATGTTACGCGCGCCCGGCGGCTCCTCCGACAGCCAATCAACCCACCCGTGGCCTGCCCTGTGGTCAGCCTCACCCGGGTACGCCGACCGCCTCGGTCGGCGGCTGCCGGCGTCACCTCCCGGCCGCGCCGGCTGCCGGCCCGGTCAGCCCCGGCCCCGTCAGCTCCCGGCCGCGCCGGAGCGCCCCTCGTTGCCGGAGAGCGTGGTGATCCTGGGCGGGGCGGGAGCCTCGGCCTGCTCCGGTCGGGGGTGCAGGGTCGGGTCGTCCACGTCGAAGTAGGTCGGGCGCTCGTGCTTGCGGGCCATCCGGAACAGCCGTACGACCGGACGACGGCGGGCACCGAGCGCGTCGCGTACGAGATCGGTGTGCACCTGGCGGGCCAGGCCGAGCCGGCGGCTGGCCGCGACCACCGCCGAGGTCGCGGCGTCGTCCTCGGTCAGCGGGATGCTCCGGAGCTGGCGGGTCAGGTCGTTCTCGGCCGCCTCCCGCTCCTGGGGACCGGCGTCGAGCGCGATCCGGGCGGCGGCGTACAGCTCGACCGAGTAGCTCTCCTCCGCCAGTACGGCGGCGGCGGCGGCCCGCCGCAGCAGGTGCGCGTCGAGTGACCGGGCGGCCGAGGCCACCCGGACGTGCAGCCGGTCGACCCGGCCGGCCGTCCAGGACAGGTAGATCGTGACCAGGGCGATCACGACGATCCCGCCCACCACCCACCACATGTGCGGCATCGTAGTGCGGCTCCTCATCCCGTCCGGCCGGGGCGCCCCAGACGCCGCCGGCACTCCTTGCGGGCCAACCGCGGGACCCGGGTCAGCGCGGTCCGACCCACTCCTGGTCGATCACCCGACCGTCGGTGGCCTCGATCGCTGCTGCGTATACCTCCAGAACCCGCCGGGCAACCGTGGGCCAGTCGAATGACGCCACGACCTCCCGCGCGCAGGCCGACAGGTCCGCCCGGCGAGCCGGGTCGTCCAGCAGTTGGACGAGCGTACGACGCAGCGCGTCGGCGTCGCCGGTGGGGAAGAGCTGCCCGGCCCGGCCGCCGTCGAGCACCCGGCGGAACGCGTCGAGATCGCTGGCGACGATGGCGGCCCCGGCGGCCATCGCCTCGGTGAGGATCATCCCGAAGGACTCACCCCCCATGTTCGGTGCGACGTAGAGGTGGACACTGCGCAACATGCGCGCTTTGTCCGCTTCCGAGACCAGGCCGAGAAAGGTGATCCGGTCCCGCAACTCCGGCGGCACCCCCTCCGTCAACTCCTCCGGCTCCCCCGGGCCGGCGACCAGCAGGCGCAGGCCGGGGCGCTCGGCGGCGAGCGCGACAAACGCCTCCCGGAGCACGGCAAAACCCTTGCGCGGCTCGGTGAACCGGCCGAGAAAACCGATCGTGCCGCCGCTGCCCGGCCCGATCTGCCCCGGCCAGCCCGGCAGCGGCTCGGCGTCGGCGAACTTCGCCACCGCCACCCCGTTGGGGATCTCCACCGCACCGCCGTCGAGATGCTCCACCTGCACCTTGCGGGCCAGCGCGCTGACCGCGATCCGCGCGGTGATCCGCTCCATCACGATCTGCAACATGCCCTGGGCGGCGGCCAGCGCCCGGGACCTGGTCATCGCGGTGTGGAAGGTCGCCACCACCGGCCCGCGCGCGGAGAGGACGGCGAGCAGCGACAGGCTCAGCGCGAACGGCTCGTGCACGTGCAGTACGTCGAAGTCGCCCCGGGCCAGCCAGCGGCGTACCCGCGCGGTGGAGACCGGGCCGAAGGTGATCCGGGCCACCGACCCGTTGTACGGGAACGGCACCGAACGTCCCGCCGGCACCACGTACGACGGCAGCGGCGAGTCCTCGTCCGCCGGTGCCAGCACGCTCACCTCGTGTCCGAGACCGATCAGGGCCTCGGCCAGGTCCACGATGTGGTTCTGCACCCCGCCCGGAACGTCGAAGGAGTACGGGCACACGATGCCGATCCGCACTGCGCCCTCCCCCTCAGGCCGGCCCTGGGGCGGCTGGTGCCACTGGGTCCGTCGTGGTCCGATCCTCCTCGGCCAGCCACATCCGCTGCAACATGTGCCAGTCTTCCGGATGTCGGGCGATACCCGTCGCCAGTTGGTCGGCAACCCGCTGGGTCAACGTCCGGACCCGCTCGGTCAGCGTGCCGCTGGCCGGGTCCGGCACCTCCAGCGGGCCGATCAGCTCGGCGCGGGCGAGGTCCGATTCGTACCACATCGAGGCGACGTAGAGCGGCGCCCCGGTCCGGAGCGCGAGCAGCGCCGGCCCGGCCGGCATCCTGGTCCGGGCGCCGAAGAAACGCACCTCGATCCCCCGCCGGGTCAGGTCACGGTCGGCCAGCAGTGGCACCACGTGTCCCCGGGCCAACCGCTCGGCGAGTACGTCGAACGGCGGCGCCTCGCCACCGGTGAGCGGGATGATCTCCATGCCGAGCCGCTGCCGGAACTCCAGGAACCGGTGGTAGACCGCCTCCGGCTTGAGCCGCTCGGCCACCGTGGTGATCGGCCAGCCCTTCGCGGCCACCCAGGCCCCGGCCGCGTCCCAGTTGCCCCCGTGCGGCAGCGCGATCACCGCACCCCGACCCGCCGCCACCGCCCGGGCCAACTCCTCGGTGCCGATCAACTCGAACGTGGTCAGCCGCTGGGTGTGCGACAGCGACGGCAGCCGGAACATCTCCAGCCAGTAGCGCGCGTACGACCGCAGCCCGCGCCGGACGAGTTGGTCGAACTCGGCCTGCGGCAGCTCCGGGCCGACCACCTGGCGCAGGTTGGTGGCGAGCCGGCGCACCCCCGGTCCGCCCCGGCGGTACGCCCGGTCGGCGCCGAACCGGAACACGGCGGCGGCCAGCGACTTCGGCACCGCGCGGGTGATCCGCCAGCCGACCAGGTAGCCCAGCTCGACCAGGTTCACCCGACCACACCGTTCCCGGCGGCAGGACCACGAACCCCGGCTGCGGGGGCGGGGTCCGCTGGGGCCTGGCCCGGATCGGCCGGGTCGGCTGTGCCGCTCACCGGCCCACGCCCGGCTCGACCCGCTGGGCCTGACGGTAGACGTGGGTCATCCGCTGCCCCACCGTGAAGACGGAGACGGCGGCCAGCAGCCAGAGCGCGACGGTCAGCGCGTGCGGTACGCCGGCACCCTCCAGGATGCCGCCCACCCCGACGATGATCAGCCGCTCGGTGCGCTCGGCGATGCCGACGTTGGCGGTCATCCCGAGCCCCTCGGCGCGCGCCTTCACGTACGAGACCACGCCGCCGGCGACCAGGCAGACCAGCGCGCCGGCCACACCCCAACGGTCGCCCTGGGTGGCGAGCCAGTAGGCCACCGCCCCGAAGACCGCGCCGTCGGCGACCCGGTCCATGCTGGAGTCCAGGAAGGCGCCGAACTTGGTGGAGCCGCCCGACATCCGGGCCATCGTCCCGTCGAGCAGGTCGGTGAGCGCGAAAAAGGTGACGATCACGGCGCCGGTGACCAGCTCACCACGGGCGCCGAAGCCGAGCGCGCCGACCAGCACGCCGACGGTTCCGGTCACGGTTACCGCGTTGGGGGTCACCCCGCGGCGCAGCAGCGCGCGGGCGACCGGTTCGATGACGCGGGCCAGGCCCGCTCGGGCAGACACTTGGAAGATCTTCGCCATGGCGGTCTCACGATAACGGTCCACCGGCCGACCGTGGTACGCCCGGTCTGCCTACTTCCCGCTGCGGGGTTGTGTACCGTCCGGCGCGGGTGTGGGATCAGGTGAGGGATAGTGACCTAGGTCACGTTGTCAGAAGGCGCGTCCCCGTCACACGGCAGGCCACCCGAGCGACCACCGGCAGAGGGAGGTGCGCCCGATGGCGCAGAAGAGTCAGGACAAGGGCACGGGCGCCCTGGCGCCGATGGCCGACGACCCCGCCCGGATCCGCAACGTGGTCCTCGTCGGTCACTCCGCAGCGGGCAAGACGACGCTGGTCGAGGCGCTGCTCGCGGCGACCGGCACGATCAGCCGGGCGGGCACGGTCACCGAGGGCAACACCGTCTGCGACCACGACCCCGCCGCCGTACGTCAACAGCGCTCGGTCAGCCTCGCCTGCGCCCCGCTGCTGCACGACGGGATCAAGGTCAACCTGCTCGACACCCCCGGCTACGCGGACTTCGTCGGTGAACTCCGGGCCGGGCTGCGCGCCGCCGACGCCGCCCTGTTTGTCGTCTCCGCCGCGGGCGGGATGGACGCGGCCACCGTCAACCTCTGGGAGGAGTGCGCCGCCGTCGGCATGCCCCGGGCCGTCGCCGTCTCCCGACTGGACCACCCCCGGGCCGACTACGACGAGACGGTCGCGCTCTGCCAGCGCCTCTTCGGCGACAACGTGGTCCCGCTCTACCTGCCGATGCTCGGTGACGACGGGGTCTCGACGGCCGGTCTGCTCGGGCTGATCACCCGCCGGGTCTTCGACTACACCGGCGGCCTGCCGGCCGACGTACGCGAACCCGACCCGCAGCACCTGCCGGCGATCGACGAGTCCCGCGACGAGCTGATCGAGGGGATCATCGCCGAGAGCGAGGACGAGACCCTGATGGACCGCTACCTCGACGGCGAGGAGATCGAGGTAGCGGTGCTCGTCGACGACCTGGAGACGGCGGTCGCGCGGGGCCACTTCTACCCGGTGGTGCCGGTCTGCGCGGAGACCGGGGTCGGGCTCGACGCGCTGCTCGAGGTGCTGACCGCCGGCTTCCCCTCGCCGCTGGAACACGACCTGCCGGTGGTCACCGGGGTGGACGGCACACCCCGCCCGCCGTTGCGGTGCGACCCGGCCGGGCCGCTGGTCGCCGAGGTGGTCAAGACCACCGTCGACCGTCACGTGGGGCGGGTCTCACTGGTCCGGGTCTTCTCCGGCACGCTCCGGCCGGACCAGGCCGTGCACGTCTGCGGCCACGGGCTGGCCGAGCGGGGGCACCCGGACCACGACGCCGACGAACGTGTCGGGCACCTCTACACCCCGCTGGGCGCGAGCCTGCGCGAGGTCTCCAGCGCCGTGGCCGGCGACCTCTGTGTGATCACCAAGTCGGGCAGCGCCGAGACCGGCGACACCATCTCGGCCAAGGACGATCCGCTGCTGGTCGAGCCCTGGGAGATGCCCGAACCGCTGCTGCCGGTGGCCATCGCGGCGAAGACCCGCAGCGACGAGGACGCGCTGGCGAGGAACCTGTCCCGGCTGGTCGCAGGCGACCCGACGCTGCGGTTGGAACGCAACCCGGAGACCCACCAACTCGTGCTCTGGTGCATGGGTGAGGCACACGCCGACGTGGTGCTCGACCGGCTGCGGGCCGGCGGGGTCGAGCTGGAGACCGAACCGGTACGGGTGGCGCTGCGGGAGACCTTCGTCGCGGGCGGGACCGGGCACGGGCGGCACGTGAAACAGTCCGGTGGCCACGGCCAGTACGCGGTCTGCGACATCGAGGTGGAGCCACTGCCGCGCGGCGCCGGCTTCGAGTTCGCCGACCGGGTGGTCGGCGGCGCCGTGCCGCACAACTTCGTCCCGTCGGTGGAGAAGGGCGTCCGGGCCCAGATGGTACGCGGCGTCCTCGCCGGCTACCCGGTGGTGGACCTGCGGGTCACCCTGGTCGACGGCAAGGCGCACAGCGTCGACTCCTCCGACGCGGCGTTCCAGACCGCCGGCGGGCTGGCCCTGCGGGACGCGGCCGAGAAGGGGCAGCTCACCCTCCTGGAGCCGGTCGACGAGGTGGTCGTCCGGGTGCCGGACCCCTCGGTCGGCGCGGTGATGAGCGACCTGTCCGGGCGGCGGGCCAGGGTGCTCGGCACCGAGGCGGACCCGGACGCGGTGGAGCGGACCCTGGTACGCGCCGAGGTCCCCTCCACCGAACTGGTCCGGTACGCGGTCGAGCTGCGCTCGATGACCTCCGGCTCGGGCACCTTCACCCGCTCGTTCGCCCGATACGAGCCGATGCCGGCGCACCTGGTCGAGCAGGTACGCAAGGAGCACGGCTCGGCCGGCGGCCACTCCTGAGTCGACGGCCCGGACCCGGGTCCGGCGGGCGGACCGAAACCCGCCGTCGCCGCACCGGGCCGTCGACCGTGGCCGAGGGGCGTCAGCCCGGCCCGGGTGCCGTACCCAGGTCGGACAGGAGTTGTTCCACCTCGGCCAGCTCGGCCGGGGTGAGTGGCCCGTGGGCCAGCGCGCCCGCGTTCTCCTCGACCTGCGCCACGGTGCGGCAGCCGGGGATCGGCACGGTCGCACCGCTGCGCGCCCAGAGGTAGGCGAGCGCTCCCTGGGCCAGGGTGCGCCCGCCGACGGTGAGCGACTCCCGGACCGAGGCGACCCGGTCGAGCCACTCCGGCGCCGGCCGTCCGTCGCGGAACCAGTCCAGCCACTGCGGCGCGATGCCGCGTACGTCGTCCGGGCCGAGCACGGTCGAGGCGGTGTACTTGCCGGTCAGCAGCCCCATCCCGAGCGGGCCCCGGTTGACGCTGGCCAGGTCGTGCTTCTCGCAGACGGCGAGCACCTGCGCCGAGTCCTGGAGCACCGAGAAGGAGTGCTGGATCGCGGTGGTGTGCGGGCCGCCGAGCGCCCACGACTCGGCCCGGTCGGCGAAGTCGGTGCTCCACCCGTACGCCCGGACCTTGCCCTCGGCGACGAGTGCCTCGAGGGTGCCGAGCAGCGGCTCGGCCAGCTCGATCGCCAGGTCGTTGAGGTGGAGCTGGTAGAGGTCGATCCGGTCGGTGCCGAGCCGCCGCAGCGACGCCTCGGCCGCCCGGCGCAGGTGCGCGGGTGACCAGTCCGGAGCGGTCGACTGCCTGGTCCGCTCGTCGAAGGTGTTGCCGAACTTGGTGGCGACGACCGTCTCGTCCCGGCGACCGGACAGGGCCCGGCCGAGCACCCGCTCACTGTGCCCGGCGCCGTACGTGTCGGCGGTGTCGAAGAAGGTCACGCCGAGGTCCAGTGCCCGGTGTACGGCCCGCACCGACTCGTCGTCGTCCACCTCGCCCCAGCCCAGTGGCTGGTCACCGGCGTACCAGGGTCCGCCGATGGCCCAGCAGCCCATGCCCAGCGCGCTGACCCGGATCCCGCTGCGCCCCAACACCCGTGTGCTCTGTGTCATGCCGCCGAGCGTCCCATCCGGCGGGCCGCTGATCCAGGTCGATTTTTCGGCGAGTCGATCAACACCGGACGCTTCACTTAACGCTTGTAAGTTAACTTCTGTTTGGCTAACATCGGCTTACACCCGTTAACTTAAGGAGCGGATCGTGGCTGTGGTAGCCGAGGACCACCTGATGGGGCATCCCCGCCGTTGGACGGCGCTGGCCGTACTTAGCCTCACCCTGGTCGCCGTGACGCTGGACAACTCCGTACTGAACACCGCACTGCCGTCACTCGCCCACGCGATGAATGCCACCACCTCCGATCTGCAGTGGATCGTCGACTCGTACACGCTGGTCTTCGCCACCGCGCTGATCCTCGCCGGAGCCCTCGGCGCCCGGATCGGCGCCCGCCGGGCCCTGGTCGGCGGGCTAGCCGTCTTCGGCGCCGGCTCGGTCGCCGCCGCCCTCTCCGACACACCCGACCAGCTCATCGCCTGGCGGGCGGTGATGGGGCTCGGCGCCGCGTTTGTCATGCCGGCCACGCTGGCGATCGTCACCCGGATGTTCCCGCCCGCCGAGCGGGCGAAGGCGTTCGGCATCTGGTCCGCCGCCGCCGGGGTCGGCGTGCTCGTCGGGCCGGTGACCGGCGGCGCGCTCCTGCTCCGCTTCGAGTGGAGCAGTGCGTTCTGGATCAACGTGCCGATCGTGCTGCTCACCCTGGCCGGGATTCTCGCCGTCGTACCGAGGATCGCCGGGCAGCCGACCGGGCGGCTCGACATCCTCGGCGCACTGCTCTCGACCGGCTCGATCGCCGCGCTGGTGGACGCGATCATCGAGGCGCCGCAGCGCGGCTGGACCGACCCGGTGACCCTCACCGAGTTCGGGGTCGCGGTCCTGCTGGCCGCCGCGTTCGTCGGTTGGGAACTGCGGGTGGCCAACCCACTGGTACGCCTCGACCTGTTCACCAACCGCCGGTTCGCCCTGGCCGCGCTGGCGCTGGCGGTGACCTTCTTCGCGCTCTTCGGCACGCTGTTCGAGCTGGCGCAGTACCTGCAACTGGTGCACGGCTACTCGCCGCTGAAGGCCGGGCTCGGTGCCGTACCGTTCGCCCTCGCCATGTCGGCCACCTCCGCGACGTCGGCGCTGACCACGGCCCGCCTCGGCACCGCCCGCGCGCTCACGCTCGGCCTGCTGCTGGTCGCCGCCGGACTCGGCGCGCTCTCCACGTCCACCACGGAGACCGTCTTCCCGGTCGTCGCCGGCTTCACCGCGATCGTCGGCGCCGGCATGGGGCTGCTCATGGCACCGGCCAGCCTGGTGATCAACGCCTCGGTGCCGGCCGCCTTCGCCTCGATGGCCAGCTCGCTCCAGAGCGTGATCCGCGAACTCGGCGGGGTGCTCGGCATCGCCGTGGTCGGCTCCATCGTCTCGGCCCACTACCGGTCGGCCATGACCGGCGCCCCCTCCGTCGCCGGCCACGACCTGCCCTCGGCGCACGCGGTCGCCGCCGCCGCCCCGCGCCCCTCGGCCGAGGCGCTGCTGGCCACGGCCGACCACGCGTTCACCGTCGCCATGGGCCGAGGGCTGGTCGTCGCGGCCGGGGTGGCGCTGGCGACGGCAATCGCCGTCGGGATCGGGCTCCGGGCCGACCGGACACACCGGTCGCGGCCGGTGGACACGGCCGAGCCCGAGTTGCTCGTCGCGGGATGATGTTCGACATGAGCCCGACGACCCGACGTGCCCGCAACCGCCGAGGCGAAGGCGACCTCCTGCGCGACGAGATCCTCTCGGCCGCCGAACGCCTGGTCAACCAGGACGGCAGCAGCGACGGGCTGACGCTGCGGGCGATCGCGCGGGAGGCCGGCATCTCGGCACCGTCGATCTACGCGCACTTCGCCGACCGCGAGGCGGTGCTCGACGCGGTGCTCGACGCCGGTTTCGAACGGCTGCACCGTACGCTCACCGATCGGGTCGGCACGGTGGACGGGTCCACCGACCCGGTCCGGCGTCTGCTGGCCGGCTGCCGGGGCTACGTCGACTTCGCCATGGACGAACCGGCCGCCTACCGGCTGCTGTTCAGCCGGGGGCGGCCCTCGTTCGGCGACGCGCGGCAGGATTCGGAGGCCGGACACGTACCGCCGTCGCCGGACCCGGCTTGGCTGAACGCGGCCGGACCGAACCCGGCCGCACCGATCTCGTCCTGGGCACCGCCGGGGTGGGGACCCAGGATCGAGGCCTTCCAGATCCTCGTCGACGCCATCGCCACGTGCGTGGCGGCCGGTCGGTCGACCAGTGCCGACCCGTTCGCCGACGCCACCGCCCTGTGGACCGCGATGCACGGGGCCGTGACGCTTCGTCAGTACCTGCCGAAGTTCCCGTGGCCGCCGCTGCACGAGGCGGTGGACCGGTTCGCGGTGGAGCTGGCCCACGTCACGGTGGACCGACCGTCAGTGCCAGGCGGCGGCTAGCAGCTCACGGGTGTCGGTGAGCAGTTGGGGCAGCACCTTGGTCCGGCCGATCACCGGCATGAAGTTGGCGTCGCCGCCCCAGCGCGGCACCACGTGCTGGTGCAGGTGGGCGGCGATGCCGGCGCCGGCCACCCCACCCTGGTTCATCCCGATGTTGAACCCGTGCGCGCTGCTGACCTGCCGGATCACCCGCATCGCCGTCTGTGTCTGCGCGGCCAGTTCGACGGTCTCCGCGGTGTCCAGCTCGCTGTAGTCCGCCACGTGCCGGTACGGGCAGACCAGCAGGTGCCCGGGGTTGTACGGATACAGGTTGAGCACCACGTAGACCCGTTCGCCCCGGGCCACCACCAGGCTCTCGTCGCCCTCCTTGCCCGGGGCCAGGCAGAACGGGCAGCCGGATGGTTTCTCGTAGCCCTCGGCCGGCTCGTCCTGCCCCGAGATGTACGTCATCCGGTGCGGGGTCCAGAGCCGGTCCAACCCGTCCGGCGTACCGGTCTGCGTCTGCTGCGCCGCCCCTGTCACACCGGTGATCCTACGGTCAGCGCAGTGGATTCCACCCGTCCGGACCGGCGAGGTAGGCACGCGGGGTCAGCAGGGCGGCCTGGGCCGCGGTGAGTTGTGGCCGGTCGGCGCCGGTGGCCGCGCCCGGTCCCCGGTTGCGGTACTCGGCGTAGCGGGCGTCGCGCCAGGACCAGGTGCCGAAGTCGGTCCACGGGGCCGGGTTGACGTGCGCGCCGAGGGTGCAGTCGCGGATCACCGTCTGGGCGATGGCGAGCGGGTCGTTGCTCGGGTGCCAGGGACGGCCGAGGTAGACCGTACCGGGGGCGGCGGTGCCGGTCAGCTTGCTGTCGACGATCAGGAAACCGTACGGGTTCGCGCTGTCGGTGCTGGCCGCGGTGACGTACCCGTTGTTGGTCGTCGACCCCCGGTCCAGTGAGTGGATCTCGCACCGGTCGAGCACCGCCGTGCCCCGGCCGAAGACGAAGTCGACGTCTCCCTCGACGTAGCACTTGCGCAGGTAGACCCGGTTGACCGTGGCCACGTCGACGCTGTTCAGGTAGAGCGTGTCCTGGTTGCCGAGGAAGCGGCAGTTGTCGAAGACCACCCGGTCGGCCCGGGTGAGTACGGCCACCGCCTGCTCGCCGCTGGTGCCGGGGTTGGCCGCCTCGTCGAACGAGTTGGCGAAGGTGAGATTGCGGGCGGTGAAGTCGGCACCGGAGATGGTGACGGAGGCGCTGCCGGAGGTGCCCCAGGTGCCGCCGTCGGGTCTGGGGGTGCCGTTGGCCCGGTTGTCGACGATCACCACCTCGCCGGGGTTGGCGCCCTGTCCCCGGAAGACCAGGTGCGGCTTGTCGGCGGGGACGATCACCTGTCCGGCGTACCGTCCGGGTTTGATCTTTATGGTGAAGGTGGACGGGTTGCCGGCCGGCACCGCGTCCACCGCCGCCTGCACGCTGGTGACGTCGCCGCTGCCGTCCGCGGCAACGGTGAGGTACGGTCCCGGCCACGCCCGCGCCTCCCGGCGCCCGAGCGGTGCGCCCACCACTCCCGCCCCGACGGCGAGCCCGCCCGCGAGCAAACTCCTACGCCTCATACGCCCACCGTCCCCGACAGGAAAGGGCTTTCCTTATCAGGGCAGGTTACGAACCCCAACGACTACCGTCAATACCCCCACCCCGCCCCACCCCGGGGCCGTTGATCCGGGGCGGGCGGGCTGGCCGAGTTGGGGGCGTCAGACGGCGGGTTGCTCGGTTGCCGGGTCGGCGGAGGGGCCGGAGTTGGCGCGGGAACGGACCACCTCGACCACGTGGGCCACCGCCTCGGCCAGCGGGATGCCGTTGCGCTGCGAGCCGTCGCGGTAGCGGAACGAGACCGAGCCGGCCTCGACGTCCGCGTCACCGGCGATCGCCATGAACGGGATCTTCTGCTGCTGGGCGGTACGGATCTTCTTCTGCATCCGGTCGTCGGAGTAGTCCACCTCGGCCCGGATCCCCTCGGCGCGCAGCGCCTCGACGAACCCGGCGAGGTAGTCGGTGTGCTCCTCCCGGATCGGGATGCCGACCACCTGGACCGGCGCCAGCCAGGCCGGGAACGCCCCGGCGTAGTGCTCGGTGAGCACCCCGAAGAAGCGCTCGATCGAACCGAACAGGGCCCGGTGGATCATGACCGGCCGCTGGCGGCTGCCGTCCGACGCCTGGAACTCCAGGCCGAACCGCTCCGGCAGGTTGAAGTCGACCTGGATGGTGGACATCTGCCAGGTCCGACCGATCGCGTCCTTGGCCTGGACCGAGATCTTGGGACCGTAGAACGCCGCGCCGCCCGGGTCCGGGACCAGGTCGAGCCCGGACTCCTCGGCGGCCGACCGCAGCGCCTCGGTGGCCCGCTCCCAGTTCTCGTCGGTGCCCACCGACTTCTCCGGGTTACGGGTGGACAGCTCCAGGTAGAAGTCGTCCAGGCCGTAGTCACGCAGCAGGTCCAGCACGAAGCGGAGCAGCGACTTCAGCTCACCGGCCATCTGCTCCTGGGTGCAGTAGATGTGCGCGTCGTCCTGGGTCATGCCGCGCACCCGGGTCAGCCCGTGCACCACCCCGGACTTCTCGAACCGGTAGACCGAGCCGAACTCGAACAGCCGCAGCGGCAGTTCGCGGTAGGAGCGGCCCCGGGCCCGGTAGATCAGGTTGTGGAACGGGCAGTTCATCGGCTTGAGGTAGTAGTCGGCGCCCTCGACCGACATGGGCGGGTACATGCCGTCGGCGTACCACTGGAGGTGGCCCGAGGTCTCGAACAGGTGCCCCTTGGTGATGTGCGGGGTGTTCACGAACTCGTAGCCGGCCCGCTCGTGCCGCTGCCGGGAATAGTTCTCCAGCTCACGCCGGATGATCCCGCCCTTCGGGTGGAAGACCGCCAGGCCGGAGCCGATCTCGTCGGGGAAGCTGAACAGGTCGAGGTCCGAGCCGAGCTTGCGGTGGTCGCGCCGGGCCGCCTCCTCCAACAGCTTCAGGTACGCCTTGAGCGCGTCCCGGGTCGGCCAGGCGGTCCCGTACACCCGCTGGAGCTGCGGGTTCTTCTCCGACCCGCGCCAGTACGCGGCGGCCGAACGCATCAGCTTGAAGGCGCCGATCAGCCGGGTGTTGGGCAGGTGTGGCCCCCGGCACAGATCGGACCAGCAGACCTTGTCGGAGCTGACGTCCAGGTTGTCGTAGATGGTGAGGTCACCGGAGCCGACCTCCATCACCTCGCCCGCGTCGAGCCCCGACCCGCCGGCCGGGTCGCCGGCCCCCTTCACCTCGATCAGCTCCAGCTTGTACGGCTCGTCGGCCAGCTCGGTACGGGCCTCGTCCAGGCTGCCGAAGCGGCGGCGACGGAACCGCTGTCCGGACTTGACGATCTCCTGCATCCGCTTCTCGAGCTTCTCCAGGTCCTCCGGCTGGAACGGCTTCGGCACGTCGAAGTCGTAGTAGAAGCCGTTCTCGATCGGCGGCCCGATGCCGAGCTTCGCCTCCGGGAAGATGTCCTGGACGGCCTGGGCCAGCACGTGCGCGGTGGAGTGACGCAGCACGTTCAGCCCGTCCGGCGAGTCGAGGCTGACCGGCTCGACCTCGGTGTCGACCTCGGGAATCCAGTCGAGGTCACGCAGTGCGGCGGTGCCGTCGGCGGCCACCTCCCGGACGACCACGATCGCCTTCGGGCCGGCTGCGGGCAGGCCCGCCGCGGCTACCGCGTCGGCCGCCGTGGTCCCGGCCGCGACGACGACCGGGTCAGCCACGACGGGGGTACGGGGTGCGGACACGGTGAGCTCCTTCAATTAAGACAAAACGGGCATGACCCTTGGATCGGCTATCCGATGCTATCGGTCCTGGTTTTACGCCTCCCAGCGACGCGACTGCGGCGTTAGATTGGCGCCGTGGCACCCGCGGACGTGGTCAGCGCCCTACAGCGCAGGTACGAGACTTTCTTCGCCTCCCAACCGGCAATGCCGTTTGCGGTGGCGAACGCCGGCGCGCCGGCACACCTATTCGGCTCCGGTGACCCGAAGTTCACCATCACCATCAGCGACCCCCGGGGCGCCAAGGCCCTGGCCGGGCTCGACCAGTTCGGCGTCGGGGTCGCGTACCTCCAGGGGTGGCTCGACGTGGAGGGCGACCTCGCGGCGGCGCTACGGATGCGCGCCTTCTTCACCGACTTCCACCCGATCGCCTGGATGGGCAGGTTCCTGCCCGCCCTGGTCCGGGGTCGGCGGGAGGACGACCGCCGCTCCATCTCCCACCACTACGACGAGGACTCCGAGTTCTTCCTCACCTTTCTCGACACCCGGCACCGGTGTTACACCGAGGGCGTCTTCGCCTCCGACGACGAGCCGCTCGAGGACGCCATGACCCGGAAGATGGACCTGGCGCTGGAGGCGATCGGGGTCGGCCCCGGCGACCACGTGCTGGAGGTCGGCGGCGGCTGGGGCGCGTTCTCCGAACACGCCGCCCGACGCGGGATCAACGTCACCACCACCACCCTGGCCAAGGAGTCGGAGCGCTACCTGATCGACCTGTTCAACCGGGAACAACTGCCGGTACGGGTGGTTCGCGAACACATCTTCAACTACTCCCCGCACCAGCGCTTCGACGCGATCGTCAACATGGGCGTCACCGAGCACCTGCCCGACTACCGCACCACCCTGCGCAAGTACGCCGAACTGCTCCGTCCGGGCGGCCGGGTCTACCTGGACGCGCTGGCGATGCGGCGCAAGCACGCGGCCTCGACGTTCCTGAAGCGCTACATCTATCCCGGCGCCTCCGCCCCGCTGCTGCTGCACCAGTACCTACGGCACGTGGCCCGGTCACCGTTCGAGCTGCTGAGCGTCACCGACGACCGGCACAACTACTACCTGACCTGCCGGGAGTGGGCCAACCGGCTGGACGGCGCCCGGGACGAGATCGTCCGCAACTGGGGCGAACCGCTCTACCGCCGGTTCCGGCTGTTCCTCTGGGGCTCCGCCGCCGGCTTCGACACCGGCCTCGTCCAGGCCTACCGCTGGGTCCTCCGCCTCCCCTGAGCTGTAAGGAAGGGGAGGCGGGCAGCGGCTCGCGAGCGGACAGACCGGTCAGACTGTCCCGAGCCAGGGCAAGTCGCGCGTCGTCGACAAGTACGAAGGACATGGTACGAGGAGCATGCCGGCAAAACGCACGTGGCCGCAACACGCCGCACTTGCCAGGGGCAGTACGGTGCTCACGTGGCCACGGTGCTCCTGGTCGAGGACGACCACGTCGTGCGCGGCGCGATGCTGCGCTCCCTGGCCGACCGTGGGCACGCCGTGCACGCGGTCGGCACGGCTCTCGACGCCCTGCGCCGGGTCGCCGCCGAAACACCCGACCTGGTGGTGCTCGACCTCGGCCTGCCCGACCTCGACGGCGCGGACGCGCTGCGGATGCTCCGGGGCATCACCGACGTGCCGATCATCATCGCCACCGCCCGGGACGACGAACAGTCGGTGGTCCGCCTGCTCCGGGCCGGCGCCGACGACTACATGGTCAAACCGTTCACCGGCGCGCACCTGGACGCCCGGATCACCACCGTGCTGCGCCGGGCCGGACGGGCCAGCCGGACGGTGGCCCCCGCCGTACACGAGGTGGGTGGGCTCCGGGTCGACGTCGGCGAGCGCAGTGCCCTGCTCGACGGGGTGCCGCTCGCGCTCACCCGCAAGGAATTCGACGTGCTGGCCTATCTCGCGGCGCGGCCGGGACGGGTAGTGTCCCGCCGGGAGCTGTTGGAGGAGGTATGGCGTCAGCCATCGGTCGGCGAGGATCAGACAATCGACGTACATCTGTACTGGCTTCGTCGCAAACTGGGCGAGTCCGCGGCGAAGCCGCGCTACCTGCGCACCGTGCGGGGGGTCGGGTTCCGGTTGGTGGTACCGGACTGAGGTTGGCGCTGGCCTACCTCGGGGCCGGCATGACCTCGATCGTCGCGCTCGCCTTTCTCATCCCGCTCGGCCTGGCCCTGCAACAGGAGGCCCGGGAGCACGCGCTCGCCGACGCCGGCCGGCAGGCCGCCGTGGTGGCCGGGGCGCTGGCCGCCGGGGCTGACCCGACCCGGCTCACCCAGGTGATCGACCAGTTCGACGACAGCGTGGCGGACCGGCCGGTGGTGCACGGGCTGGAGACCGGCGGGGCGCCGCACGCCGCCGAGGCGGACGTGCAGCGGGCCGGCGACAGCGGCGAGGTGGTGATCGCCGACGTACCCGGCGGCGTGGTCCGGCTGGAGCCGGTGCGGCTCGGCGACCGGGTCGCGGTGGTGGAGGTCTTCGTGCCCTCCTCGGCGCTGCAACCGGGGGCCGCCGGACGCTGGCTCACCCTGATCGCCATCGCGGTCGGGCTGGTCGTGGTCTCGGTGATCGTGGTGGACCGGCTGGCGGCGCGCGCGGTCGCGTCGGCCCGGGGGCTGGTCCAGGCGGCGCTCGCGGTCGGCGACGGCGACCTCGAGGTACGGATCGAGCCGAGTGGCCCGAGGGAGTTGGCCGAGGCCGGTTACGCGTTCAACCGGATGGCGGACCGCCTGGTCACCTCGCGTACGGACGAACGTGAACTCGTCGCCGACCTGTCGCACCGGCTGCGTACGCCACTGACGGTGCTGCGGCTCGACGCCGACGCGCTCGACTCCGACGACACCAGCGTCGGCTCGTTCAGCGAGGCGGAACTCGACCGACGGCGCACGATCCGGCGGATCCGGCAGGCGATCGTCACCCTCGAGGGTGAGATCGACGTTCTGATCAACACCACCCGCAAGACGGTTTCCCAGGAGGCCGCACCGGGCATGTGCGACGTCAGCGAGGTGGTCCGGGACCGGATGGTCTTCTGGGCGGCGCTCGCCGGTGACCAGAACCGGCCGCACCGGATCAGCGGCGCGCAGTTGCGGATTCCCGTACCGGTGCCCCGGGCCGAGCTGGCGGCGGCTCTCGACGCGGTGCTGGGCAACGTGTTCCGCTACACCCCGCAGGGGACCGCGTTCGAGGTGGCGGTCTCGCGGCGGGACGGCTACATCGCGGTCCGGGTCGACGACGCCGGACCGGGGATCGCCAACCCCGACCGGGCGCTGCGCCGGGGGGCGAGCGACCGGGGCTCCACCGGACTCGGACTGGACATCGCGCGACGGGTGGCGTTGCAGGCCAACGGCTCGGTCAGCATCGACCGGGCTCGGCTCGGCGGGGCGAGTGTGGTCATGCTGCTGGCCGATCCGGAGGCCGTACCCCGTCAGGTCAGCCGGTTCGGGCTGGTCGGGCGACTGGCCCGGGAACGTGACGGCAAGGGCCGTCGCCAGGCCAGGACCGGCGGCTCCGAGACCTGAGCCGGCCCTCAGGGCCTGTCCCGACTCACCGGGCTCGTGTCATAACGGCTGTCCGGAGAGTTCCGGTACCGCCGTCCACAAGGGTCTCTGCCGCGCCGCCGGTCGGGCCTCGGCCCCTCTTCGCCCTCCGCCGTCCCGGTACCCGAGGGACCACTGTGGACGGGAGACCACTGTGGACGGTCGGGCGACGGCCGATTCCCGTAACAAGCAAGAAATCTTCAAGTTCAGCTTAGGTCTGGATTAACCCCACCGTTGGCGCTGCCCGCCGATGGCAGGATTAGCACCGATCCCATCCAGTTCCGCCGGACTACCACCAGTTTCCCCATCCGGTCCGGCGGGAAGTCGTGCGCGCGGCGGGATGCGGTCCCCCACACCCCGTCCCGTCGCGCGCGCCAGCCAACCGGTGGATCCGACGATGTCGGATCCACCGGCACGCATCACGTCGGCGACGGTCCCCGTCCGCCGGTCCGACCCGCCCGTCGGCCCGGCGAGGCGATGTCGCCCGCGTACGCCGGCCCGGCGCGGCCGCCCGCAGCACCCCGCGCCGGGCCGGTCCCTTCTTGCCCGGGGCCGGCACGCCCGGCCATCGACCGTGGCGTCCGACCCCCCGGCACACCCCACCCTGCGGCGGGTCAGCCGCCCGTGGCGGCGAGGTAGCCGTCGATCTCGGCGATGATCCGGGCCTGCTCCGGGGCGGGCAGGAACGAGGCGGTGACCGCGTTGCGGGCCAGCGACGCCACCCCGTCCGGGCCGAGGTCGAGCAGGTTCGCCGCGACCGCGTACTCCTGCTCCAGGGTGGTGCCGAACATCGGCGGGTCGTCGGAGTTGATGGTGACCAGCACCCCGGCGGCAACCAGGGCGGGCAGCGGGTGCTCCTCGATGGCCGGGACCGCGCGGGTGCGTACGTTCGAGGTCGGGCAGACCTCCAGCGCGATCTGCCGCTCGGCCAGGTGTTCCAGCAGCCGGGGATCGCGGGCGGCGGAGATGCCGTGCCCGATCCGTTCGGCGCCCAGCTCACGCAGCGCGTCCCAGATGGTCTCCGGGCCGGTGGTCTCCCCCGCGTGCGGTACGGACCGCAGCCCGGCCGCCCGCGCCTGGTCGAAGTACGGCTTGAACTGCGGCCGGGGCACGCCGATCTCCGGCCCGCCGAGGCCGAAGCTGACCAGCCCGTCCGGGCGCTCGTCGAGCGCGATCCGGAGCGTCTGCTCGGCGGCCGGCAGTCCGGCCTCGCCCGGGATGTCGAAGCACCAACGCAGCTCGATGCCGAGTTCGGCGGCGGCGGCCTTGCGGGCGTCCTCGATCGCCTCGCAGAACGCCGGCGCCGGGATGCCCCGACGCACGTGCGAGTACGGCGTGACGGTCAGCTCGGCGTACCGGACCTCCTGTCGGGCCAGCTCGCGAGCCACCTCGTAGGTCAGGATCCGCACGTCCTCGGGGTCCCGGATCAGGTCGACCACGCTCAGGTAGACCTCGATGAAGTGGCGGAAGTCGCGGAAGGCGAAGTAGTCGGCGAGGGCCGCCGGGTCGGCCGGCACCGGGGTGTTCCCCTCGTGCCTGGCCGCCAGTTCGGCCACGATCCGGGGCGAGGCGGAACCGACGTGGTGCACGTGCAGTTCCACCTTGGGAAGTCCGGCGATGAAGGCCGACAGATCGGTCACTGGTTCTCCCTGGGTGCGGGTTGTCGATCCGCCACGGCCCGCGCGCCGGTCCGGGCGACGAAGAAGTGGCGGCGGAACGGGAAATACACCAGACCGTCCCGGACCGGGTACGCATCGCGGAGCCGAGCGCCGAGCGCGGCCCGGAATTCGGCCCAGGCCGGCGTGTCGCCGCCCAGGCTCGCCCGGACCGGACGCAGCCCAGTCCCCTCCAGCCAGGTCAGCACCGGATGGTCGATGGCGTCGTGGGCCGGGAGCAGGTGCACGTAGGTAGTCTCCCAGGCGTCCACCGCGCACCCCGCGTCGGTCAGCAGCGCCGCGTAACCGACCGGGTCGGCGACCGGCGCCGGACGGAGCAGGTCCTCGAGCCCGCCGCGCCAGCGCGGGTCCTCGGCGACGGCCCGCAGCGCCCGGTGCGAGGCTGCGTCGAAGTTGCCCGGTACCTGGACCGCGAGCCACGTCCCGGGGGCCAGGCGGGTGGCCCAGCGGGTCAGCAGCGCCTGGTGTCCGGGCACCCACTGGAGTACGGCGTTGGAGACGACGACGTCCACGCCGGGCTCGGGTTCCCAGTCGCGTACGTCACCGACGGTGAACTCCACCCCGGACGCCAGACCCCGCGCCCGGTCGATCATCTCGGGCGACGAGTCGAGCCCGGTGATCCTCGCCCCCGGCCAGCGCCGGGCCAGTTCCACCGTCAGGTTGCCCGGCCCGCAACCCAGGTCGACCACCTTGCCCGGCGAGTCCACCGGCAACCGGGCGATCAGGTCGTGGAACGGACGGGCCCGCTCGTCCCGGTAACGCAGGTAGCTGCTCGGATCCCACATCGCGACCTCCAAACCGTACGTACGTTTTGTTTGAGCATAGGGGCGCACCGCTGGTCCCTCAACCCGGGGGGACTAGGCTCGGGCCGTGGAAAAGCGCAGCTTCCCCCGTTTGGGGCGTGAGGTCGGTGTGGTCGGGCTCGGCGCCTGGCAGCTCGGCGCCGACTGGGGCACGGTCGGCGAGGACGAGGCCCTGGAGATCCTCGCGACGGCGGTCGACGGCGGGGTCACCTTCCTCGACACCGCCGACGTTTACGGCGACGGCCGCAGCGAGCAGCTCATCGGCCGGTTCCTCCAACAGCGGCCGAACGCCGGACTGACCGTGGCGACCAAGATGGGCCGGCGGGTCCCGCAGACGCCCGAGGCGTACACCCTGGACAACTTCCGGGCCTGGACCGACCGGTCCCGGGCCAACCTGGGCGTGGACCGGCTGGACCTGGTCCAGTTGCACTGCCCGCCCACCCCGGTCTTCTCCACCGACGCCGTCTACGACGCCCTCGACACGCTGGTCGAGGAGGAGCGGATCCGCAGCTACGGCGTCAGCGTGGAGACCTGCGACGAGGCGCTGGCCGCGATCGCCCGGCCCGGCACCACCAGCGTCCAGATCATCCTCAACGCGTTCCGGCTCAAGCCGCTGGAGCGGGTGCTGCCGGCAGCCGCCGAGGCCGGGGTCGCCATCATCGCCCGGGTGCCGCTCGCCAGCGGCCTGCTCTCCGGCAAGTACGACGAGCACACCCGGTTCGCCGCCGACGACCACCGCAACTTCAACCGACAGGGACAGTCGTTCGACGTCGGCGAGACCTTCTCCGGAGTGGACTTCGAGGTCGGGCTGACCGCCGTACGGCGGCTGCTGCCGCTGGTCCCCGAGGGCGCGACGATGGCCCAGTTCGCGCTCCGCTGGGTGCTCGACCAGGCCGGCGTCACCGTGGTCATCCCCGGCGCGCGCAACCCGGGACAGGCCCGGGGCAACGTCGCCGCGGCCGAGCTGGCGCCCCTGTCCGCCGAGACGCTGGCCGGCGTCAACGTGGTCTACGACGAGTTGATCCGGCCGCAGGTGCACGACCGCTGGTGACCGGTGCAGCAGCGCGCCCCGTGACCGGTCCCGGTCGCGGGGCGCGCTGTTCGATCCGGTGATGGATCAATTACTGGGCCGGCGGCGGCCGGCCGTCACTGAGTCAGATGGGGCGGACCTGCTCAGCCTGCGGGCCCTTCTGGCCCTGAGCGATCTCGAACTCCACCCGCTGGTTCTCCTCCAGCGTGCGGTAGCCGCTGGACTGGATCGCCGAGAAGTGGACGAACACGTCAGCACCCCCGCCGTCGACGGTGATGAAGCCGAAGCCCTTGTCTGCGTTGAACCACTTCACGGTTCCCTGCGCCATGTGTATCTCCTTCTAAACTGGCGGCCGAGCACGCCGTGCGGCCGGTTGGCCGTTTTCGAGCAGCGGCGCCTGAGGCGGCCCCCACGAAGGGAGACTTCTCAACCCCGCTGTGCTCTAACAGCGGGGAACAGCAAACCACGTACGCAAAAACTTCGCACAGCCTACCCGACGAAATTCTCCGACATGTGACCTGAACGGCCGTGACTTCTTCGGAAAGCCATCGATGACCGACGGTGTTCTTGGCCCTTCGGTCACCAGCGGTGGCGACTACGAAAGACGGCCGATACCGTCAGCGATCGGTGCCACGTTCGACGGAGAGTCGTGGCGGCGTAGCGGGTCACCGGGGCCAGCTACCGGTCATCCTCCGTACGCCCATCGCCCCGCCCCGGTCGACCGCGGCCCGGACCACCGCGAAGATCGCCCCCTGCAACGCGGCGGCGGCCAGGATCTCGCCCCAGCCCCGGTCCTCGTCGGTCGCGTCCGGCGCCTCGCCGTCGCCCGCGGTCACCTTCCAAACCTGCCGGAACAGGGCGCCGGCCAGTATGCCCGCGCCCATCCCGAGCAGCAGCCCGACCGGCTTGTACGCGGCCCGACCGAACCCGCTGCTCACCGCTGTCCCCGCCGCATCACCAGGACCACGACCGCGGCCGCCAGCGCCGCCACCGCCAGGGCTCCGGCGCCCCACGGCAGCGGCCGGCGGCGGACTGCCCGGTTCGCCCCGGCGACCGTGGACCGGACCTCGCCGACCCGCTCCCCCGCCTGCGCCCGGGCCTGGCCGGTGACGTGCGCGGCCTGACCGCGCAGCCGGCCGGTGACCTGACTGGCGGAACCCTTGATGCGCGCCTTCACGTCCGCCTTGTTGGCGAGTGCCTGGACCGTCTCGGCCAGTTCCGCCCGGGTCTGTCTAATCCCGTCCCGCAACGCTTCGTGGTCACCACTCCCATTACTCAGCGTCATTGTTGTCCCCTGTCCTTCACCGCTGCGGTGACCGTGTCGACATCGGCCCGCACGCTCCTGACCGCAGCGGTGGGTACCGGTGGCACCGCCCGGGTTACCTGCCGTTTACCGACGAGCGCGAGCAGTCCGGCCATGAGGAAGAGGGCTCCGGCGATGACCAGGGCCGCCGCCCACGCCGGCAGGACCACGTCAAGCGCCAGGATCGCGGTGACGACCAGCGCGCCGAGGCCGTAAAAGGCCAGTGCCCCGCCGCCGCCGAAGAGGCCGACACCGATGCCGGCGTGCTTGCCCTTCTGGGTGAGTTCGGCGCGGGCCAGCGCCAGCTCGTCGCGGACCAGCCTCGACACCTGCTCGGTCGCGCGTTGCACCAGCTCGGCGATCGACTGCTCGGCCACCGGCCGGGTTACCTTGCCGTCGCGCAGGTCGGCCATGGTGTCCTCCTATCCGCGTGCCCGACCTGTATGCCCCGACTTACCCCTGGTCAATCCTCGTCACCCCAACTTTCCCGCCCACCGCCCCCAGGAGTGAAGGAAGGGCCCCTTATTATCGGATTTGGTAGAGGAAGGGGCCCTTCCTAACGCTTGACCGGGCGGGCGTCACCGGTCGCGGGGGCTGATGTCGACGCCGTTGATCCGGCCGGCGTCTACCGGCTCGTCGGGGCCGACGAAGGTGTTGCTGCGGGCGTCGCCGTCGTCGCTGCCGCCGAACACCCGAGCGTCGTCCGGCGCCTCGGACGCCGGCACCGGGCCACCCCGGCGGCCGACCTGGACCCGCTGCCAGTCGAAGCCGCCCTTGGCGTCGCCGACCTCGGCCCGCGTACGCGGCAGGGCGATCGGCCGCTGGTCCCTGATCCAGCCGACCAGGTGTTCGCGTACCAGGCAGCGCAGGTCCCAGAGGCTCGGCGCGTCGGCGGCGCTGACCAGTGCGCGTACCCGGACCAGACCGCCGACGGCGTCGGTGACCTGGAGGACGCAGACCCGCCCGTCCCACAGCTCCGTACCCTCGACCAGCCGGCGCAACTCCTCGCGCATCGACTGGACCGGCACCGACCAGTCGACGTCGAACTCGGCCGTGCCGAGCACCGCCGCCCGGGTACGGGTCCAGTTCTGGAACGGCTTGCTGGTGAAGTACGAGGTGGGCAGGATCAGCCGCCGGTCGTCCCAGATCTGTACCACCACGTAGCTGAGGGTCAGCTCCTCGATCCGTCCCCACTCCCCCTCGACCACCACCACGTCGTCGAGGCGTACCGCGTCGCTGAAGGCGAGTTGCAGGCCGGCGAAGACGTTGCCGAGCACGGACTGGGCAGCGAGCGCGGCGACCACACCGATCACTCCGGCGGAGGCGAGCACACTGGCGCCGACACCGCGTACGTTCGGGAACGTCATCAGGCTGGCGCCGACCGCGAGCACCACGATCACCGCGATGGTGACCCGGCGCAGCATCACCACCTGGGTCTTGATCCGCCGGGCCTGCCGGTTGTCCGGTACGTCGGTCCGGAACCGGGCCAGCGCGGTGTCCTCGGCGGCCAGCAGGAGCGCGGCCACCAGCCAGGCGGCGCTGGCGATGATGCCCAGCACCAGCGCGTGCAGCAGGACCTCCCGCCACTGCGAGTGTCTCGCGTACCCGGTGCTGGCCCGGACGGCGAGTTGGACGGCGAGGACGGTGCCGGCGAACTGGAACGGGCGGTGTCCGTGCTCCGACAGTTCGATCAGCAGTAGTGACCGCCGGCCCAGCCAGTGCAGGGTGCGGTAGAGCACCTCGGCCACGAGCAGGGCGATGGCCGCGGCGCCCAGCGCGGCGGCGATCGTCTCGGCGTATTCCGGCACAACGTTCTCCCCTGGGCCTGAGCCGGGCTTCGCGTACAGGCGACCGGTGGGCTCCACGCAGCGCTGACCGGTGCCCCGGGCCGGTCGGCGACGTCGCGCCGACCAGCGGGGGAACACCGGTCAGGTGGATCGGGAGCCCTCAGCCTTCGAGCAGGTGCGGTAGCCTCAGCTTTTGAGCATTTGCAGTAGATTGCCCAAAATAACCATTTACTCCCTGGTTAAACCTTGCGGTAGCGGGCCTGCAAGAAGCAGTAGGCGCCGAACGCGGCGATGCCGAGCGCGACCAGCGAGAGCAGCAGGGTGCCGTAGGACTGCTCGCGCAGGGTGTGCAGCGCGGCGTCCAGCCCACGGGCCCGGTCCGGGTCGTACGTGACGGCGGCCGTCACCAGCAGCAGCCCGGCGATGCCGTACGCGACGCCCTTGGCGCTGTAGCCGGCGACACCGAGCCGACGGCTCAGGGTCCGGGTCGCCGGGCTCATCTCCCCGGTCATCAGGTGCTTCTCGAACTTCTTCTTCGCCCCGTAGACCACCAGCCCGATGCCGAGCGCGGCGAGGGCGATCCCGGCCAGCCCGACCAGCCAGCGCCCGCCGGACGAGGCCATCAGCTCCTCGGTCAGCGCCTGCTGCTTGTCCGCACTCGAGGAGTTGGCGTGGTTGAAGACCTGGTACGCGGTCCAGGCGAAGTAGAGGTAGACCAGTGTCCGGCCGGCGGAGGCGAGCCGTTCGAGGGTCCGCTCCCTGCCCCGGTCCTCGGTGTGCCCGATCGCCGCCTCGAACGCCTGCCAGATGGCCATGGCGAGCAGGCCGATCGCGATCGCGATCACCAGGAAGGTGCCCAGTGGCTGTTCGGCCAGGGTGCGCAGGGCGCCGGACTGGTCACCGTCGTCGGCCGGTCGGCCGAACGCGATCTGCAACGCCAGCCAGGCGAAGAGGAGGTGGACAATGCCGTAGCCGACGAATCCGGCCCGGGCCAGGGCGGCCAGGGCGGGGCTGTTCGCGGCGCGGGACGCGGCTCGGGAGGCGGTGGCTTCGGCACCGCGGGTCATCGACATGCGCTGTCTTTGACCGGACGACATGATTCCCAAACGTCGACCGAGACCGCGCGCAACCAGCTCGGGGACGGCGGACGGTCGCAACCGGGCCAGGGACGCGGGGCCGGTGGCGGCCGGGACGCGACCCGACCGCCACCGTACGTCCGCGACTCCCTGACCGTCGAGGGTCAGTTACGGCCGATCCGCACCACGACCTGGCTGTCGGTGATGCTCTGCACGGTCACCGCCATCCCGCCGACCTCGGCGGCCTGCTGCTCCGTGGTGAGGGTGAGCTGCTCACCGGCGACGTCGATGGTCACCTGGTCGCCCTCGGCCTTGACCAGCTTGGCGTCGACGCCGAAGATCGAGGCGCTCGCCTCGACCCCCCGGTCGAAGGTGACCGTGCACTGGTCGATTCCACAGTCGGTTTCGGCGCCCTCGGAGCTACAGCCGGCGAGCAGTGCGGCACCGAGAGCCAGGCCAGCGGCGAGACCGGCGATTCGTCGGACATTCGTCATTCTGGGATACCTGCGGGGGCTATTCACCCCACCAAGGGTACGGGCGCGGTGCGACCCAACTCATTCCCCGTCTTGATCGCCGACCGGTTATCGTGCCGACATGCCGTACGACATCGCCCGGGTCCGGGCCGCCTACCCCGCCCTCGCCGAGGGATACCTGCACTTCGACGGGGCCGGGGGCAGCCAGGTCGCCGCCGGGGTCGCCGACGCGGTGGCGGAGACCATGCGCACCGCGGTGGCGAACCGGAGCACCGCCTTCGTACCCGGGCAGCGGGCGTACCGGCTGGTGACCGAGGCGCGGGAGGCCGTCGCCGACCTGGTCGGCGGGGTGCCCGAGGGGGTGGTGTTCGGACCGAGCGCGACCGCGCTGACGTACACCGTGACCCGGGCGGTGGCGCGGAGCTGGCGCCCCGGCGACGAGGTGGTGCTCTCCCAGCTCGACCACGACTCGAACGTCCGCCCGTGGGTGCAGGCTGCCGAGGGCGCGGGCGCGACCGTACGCTGGGCCCGGTTCGACCCGGACAGCGGCGAACTCCCCACCGACCAGTACGCCGACCTGGTCACCGAGCGGACCCGGCTGGTCGCGGTCACCGGCGGCAGCAACGCGATCGGCACCATCCCGGACGTGCCGGCGATCGCCAAGCTGGCCCACGCGGCCGGCGCCCTGGTCTACGTCGACGGTGTGCACGCGGCCCCGCACGCCCCGACCGACCTGGCCGAACTCGGCGCCGACTTCTTCGTGACCAGCGCCTACAAGTGGTCCGGCCCGCACCTGGCCGCGGTGGTCGCCGCCCCGGGCGTCTGGGAGCCGCTGCGACCGGCGAAGCTGATCCCGTCGCCGGACGGCGTGCCGGAGCGGTTCGAGTTCGGCACCCCGAGCTTCGCCGGGCTGGCGGGCGTACGCGCCGCCGTCGACCACCTGGCCGACCTGGGCCGGTTGGCCGGGCTGGCGGACACCCCCGCCGACGACCGCCGGGCCCGGCTACGGTCCAGCCTGGAGGCGGTACGGGCGTACGAGGAGTCGGTCTTCGACCGGCTGCTGACCGGGTTGGCCGCGCTGCCCTCGGTGACCGTCTACGGCTCGCCCCGGCACCGTTGGCCCACGGTCTCGTTCCGGGTCGCCGGGCAGGCCCCCGCCGAGACGGCGGCGGCCCTCGGGGCGCTCGACATCTGCGTCTCCTCCGGCGACTACTACGCCTACGAGTACTTCCAGGCGATGGGTCTGCGCGACACCGGCGGCGCGGTACGGGCCAGTGTCTACCACTACAACACGGTGGACGAGGTGGACCGGCTCCTCGGCGAGTTGGAGCGGCTGAGCCCGCGCGGCTGAGCGGGGCCGGCTGAGCGGGGCCGGCTGAGCGGGGCCGGCTGAGCGGGGCCGGACGGCACTCGAACGACGGGACCCGGGCGGCGCGACAGACGGCCGGGTCAGACGGCGTGCTCCGGGGCGGGTAGCTCGTCGAACGGAAATCGCAACCGGAAGTCGGGCCAGGGCACGGTGAGACGTACCCGTTGGTCCCGGTCCCGCCAGTCCAGGCCGAGGTCGGCGATCTCGCCCAGGTCCGCGAGCGCCACCCTGGTCTGCTCCGCCGGCAGGTTGGTCAGCTCGGCCAGTCCGTCCAGCGTGGTGGCGACCACCCGGCGCCGCCAGCGGCGCCGGGTGCGCAGGGCCAGCCGACGGATCGCGATGGCGACCAGGACCGCCCGGTCGTCGCGCTGGGCGCGGGCCTCCAGTTGCCGCTCCTCGAACGAGAGCGGCAGCACGTCCATCGGGTCCCGGTCGAGCAGCGGGCGCACCCAGGGGTCGTCGGTGGTGTCCCGGTGGTCGAGGTCGAACAGGCCGAACCCGGCCAGGCAGGCCAGCAGTTCGCTGACGGTGTGCGGCACCGGCAGGTCGCGACGACGGCACATCTCGCCGAACAGCTCGATCCGCGCGCCGCGTACCTCGACCATCCAGTCGTAGTGCTCGCGCGCGTGCAACTCGGCGTGGACGGCCTCCCGGCGCGGGTGCCGGTGCCGGGACCGCTCGACCCAGTCCTCCACGTCACCGGGATCGCACCAGAGAGCGTCCTCCCAGGGCACGAGGCCGTTCCAGGCCGAACGGCGGAACGGCACCGGATCGGGGACGACGGTCAGGTAGACAAAGGAGCAGGGGAGCCAGCGGATCCAGGACGGCATCATCGCGGCCCGCTGCCAGCGGGGGGTCACCGGACGGAGGATACCGCGACTCGACGTGAAGGTGGGGGCACCCTTCGTGAGGATTGGATCAGTTCCGTTATGGACCGACACCAATCGCCCGAAGGGCTGTCCGTCCTCTCAGGAACGACCGACGGCCGCATCGGCACGACCCGCGAGCAGTTCGGCGGCGGCCCGCGCGCCGGCCCGGGTGGCACCGAAGGTGGCCAGGTGGACCCGGCCGGTGACCGTCTCCGGCACCCCCAGTTCCACCACCACGGCATCGGGGCGTACCGCGAGCACGCCGGCCACGGTCGCCGCCATCCACTCGTGCCGGTGCAGGTCCCGGACCACCAGCACCAGCGGTCGGCCCGCCGCCGGGGCGAGCAGCGACGGCGGCACCGGGTCGCCCGGGGACAGTTCCTCGGCGGTCAACCGGACCGTGGTCGTGCCGGGTAGCAGCGCGGTCAGCGGCTCGCCGATTCCCCACGGCGTCTCCGCCCCGATGGCGATGTTGCGCGGCGGCGCGAACTCCACCACGTGCGCCGGTCCGGCCAGGGGCAGCGGTACGGCATCCGGCGTCGTGGTCAGCCTGAGCGCCCGCCGAGCGGCGGCCAAACCGACCGCCGAACCGTCCGGGCCGGTCCCGGGCCACGGCGGCTGCTCGGCCCGGGTGGCGGTGGTCCAGGCGGCAAGCTGCGCCACCCGCTTCGCGGCCTCGACCAGCCGCTCCTCGGGCAGTTCGCCGCTGATCACCGCCGCGACGACGGCGTCCCGCAGCCGGCGGGCGGTCTCCTCGTCGGCGTGGTCGCCGCCGACACAGATCGCGTCCACCCCGCTGGCCAGTGCCCGTACGGCGACCGCCTCCAGACCGTACCGGTCGGCGACCGCGCGCATCTCGATCCCGTCGGTGATCACCACGCCCTGGAAGCCGAGTTCCTCGCGGAGCAGTCCGTTGAGCACCCGGTGGCTCAGGGTCGCCGGCCACTCCTCGTCGATCGCCGGGACCAGCAGGTGCCCGGTCATGATCGCCTGCACCCCGGCGTCGATCGCGGCCCGGAACGGCGGCAGTTCGACCAGTTCGAGCCGGGCCCGACTGGCGTCGATCCGGGGTACGTCGACGTGCGAGTCGACGCTGGTGTCGCCGTGTCCGGGGAAGTGCTTGGCGCAGGCGGCGACACCGGCCCTCTGGAGGCCGCGTACCCAGGCGGCGGTCTGGCGGGCCACCAGGTCGGACTCGGCCCCGAAGGCGCGTACGCCGATGACCGGGTTGTCCGGGTTGGAGTTGACGTCGGCGACCGGCGCGTAGTTGAGGGTGATGCCGGCGGCGGCGAGTTCGGCGCCGAGGTCCCGGGCCACCCGCTCGGTCAACTCCGGGTCGTCGATCGCGCCGAGGGCGAGGTTGCCCGGACGGGAACTGCCGGTACGCGACTCGAACCGGGTGACGTCGCCGGCCTCCTCGTCGATCGCCACCAGCACGTCCGGTCGCTCGGCGCGCAGCGCGGCGGTCAGCGCCGAGACCTGTTCGGCGTCGCGCACGTTACGGGCGAAGAGCGCGACGCCGCCGAGCCCTTCTCCGAGCCAGCGGCGCACCCAGTCCGGCGGGGCCTCGCTTCCCTCGAAACCCGGCTGGAGAACCGCCGAGGCCAGGATCGACAGGCTGCCCGTCGCTGTGCTCATCAGGCCGTGTACCCCCGCTATGTCCACAGTGAACACACGCCGGTCCGGTCGCGGCGCGTGCTGTCATGGTCACACCGGCCCCGGAAATAGTCAATAAACCTTTCTATTAGCGGGATGCGCCGTTCCGGCGGTAGTACGACAATGCTCGGATGGGTCAGATTCCGTTCGCCGCCGAAGACACGAGCTGGTACGACGTTCCCGGCGTACGGCTGCTCGGCGCCGTACTGGGCACACTGCTGCTGATCGCGGCGATCCGCTCGATGTTCGGCCGGGGTGGCCGCTGACCCGATCACTCGGCGGGGCACGCCGCTTCGGCGGGGCACGCCGCTTCCGAGCCGGCCGACCCGACCTGTTCTAACCTGTCACCTGATCCGAATCCGTCCGGTACGCGACCGATGTCGCCCGCCGGACGCTTACATACTGATCGACGTACGCGAAAGGGGCATGCCGTGACGGACCAACCGGTATTCACCGAGTTCGGGTTCTCCGACGACGAATGGGGTCTGCTCGTCGGCCTGCCGCAGGCGGTGCTCACCGCGGCGAGCGCGGCCGAGTCGAACGGGGCCCGCCGCACCCGGAACGAGAACGCCGCCGGGCTGGAGACGATCTCCGCCGGCCGGGAGTCCGCCAGCCCGCTGGTCGCCGCGGTGGCCGGAGAGGTGATCGCCCGGACCGGCGACCCCGAGGCCGGCGAGGAGTTGCCGGTGATCGAGCCCGAGGACCCGCAGGCGTTGATCGACGACGTGCTGCGCCGGGCCAGGAGCGCCGCGGGCCTGCTCGCGGGTCGGGTGCACGAGGGCGAGGTCGGCGCGTACGAGCACTGGCTGGTCGAGATCGCCGACCAGGTGGTCTCGGCGGCGCCCAGCGGGGGCATCCTCGGCCTCGGCGGCGAGGCGGTCAGCGCCGCCGAGCGCCGGTTCCGGGACCGGTTGGCCGAGGTGCTCAACGACTGATCCGCGAATTTTCCCCACATCCAGGTGTGGCCGCCCCGCCATCGGGCAAAGAAGGCGCTCATGGGTGGGGCGGAGAAGCACGGCACGGAGTTGCTCGGCGGCCGGTACCGGTTGGTCGAGCGACTCGGTGCCGGCGGCATGTCGGTGGTCTGGCGCGGCTACGACGAGGTGCTCGGGCGCCAGGTGGCGGTGAAGGTGCTCGCCTCCCGGCTGGCCGACGACCGCGCCTTCCGACGCCAGATCCGGGTGGAGGCGCAGGCCGCCGCTCGTCTGGTCCACCCGCACATCACCGGTGTCTACGACTACGGCGAATCGGTCACCGACGGGCTCACCGTGCCGTACGTGGTGATGGAACTCGTCGACGGCGACTCACTGGCCAGCCGCCTCGCGGGTGAGCAGCGCCTGCCCTGGCGGCAGGCGGTGACCGTGGTCGCCGAGGTCGCCGCCGCCCTCGCCGCCGCACACGCCCGGGGCGTGGTGCACCGGGACGTGACCCCGGGCAACGTGATGCTGACCGACTCGGGTGTCAAGGTGGTCGACTTCGGCATCTCGGCCCTGACCGGCGAGAACGACACCGGCCCCGACGGGCGGCTGCTCGGCACCCCGGCCTACTGCGCACCGGAACGACTCGAAGGCGGGCAGGTGTCGCCCGCGACCGACGTCTACGCGGTCGGCCTGCTGCTCTACCGCGCCCTGACCGGGCGGCTGCCGTGGCGGGCGAGCACCAGCACCGAGATGCTCCGGGCGCACGTGTACCGCCCACCGGCACCGATGCCGCCGGTCTTCGGCCTGCCCGACGAGGTGGTCGAGCTCTGTGCGCGCTGTCTGGAGAAGGTGCCGGGACGGCGGCCGAACAGCGCCGAGGTGGCGCGTACCCTCGCCGAGGCGGTCGGCATCGCGTCGACCCTGCCGGTCTCCCCCGCACCGGCCGGTGCCGGTTCGACCGCCGACCTGGCCGGCGCGGGCACCACCATCCTGCCGTGGGCACCCGACACCGACGCGTTGCCGCTGCCGCGCCGTACCGCCGGTCGCCGGGTCGGTTGGCCGTTCGCCGGCCGGCGGCGTGGCTCCACCGGCGCCGAGCACGGGCCCGGCTCGGCGATCAGCGACCGGCGGCGGGGCCGGGCGGGACTCTGGCGCGCCCTGCGACGCCGTCCCGGCGGCCGGGCACTCGGTCTGGGCCTGGTCGCCGTGGCGGGGCTGGCCTGGGCCGCCACCTCACTCACCCCGGTCGGCGGGACCGACGGGCCGCTGCGCGCCGAGGCGGCGGCTCCGACCACGGCCGGCTGCGAGATCGGGTACGTGCTGCGCGCCGACACCGGCCGCGCGTTCGAGGCCGACGTGACCGTACGGAACACCGGTGACCAGCCGGTACGTGACTGGGCGCTCGCCTTCGACTTTCCCGCCGACCAGACCGTCACGAACGCCGCCCCGGCGACCTGGCAGCAGCGGGATCGCGGGGTGGTGCTGCGACCCGCCCCCGGTGGCACCGACCTGCCCCCCGGCGCCGCCGCCACGCTCCGGCTCGGTGGCACGTACGCCGGCACCAATCCCCTCCCGGTCCAGTTCCGCCTCGACGAGTCGGTCTGCGCGGCCCAGGTCTCCGGCGTCGCCGGCAAGCCACCGGCCGTCGCCGCGACCGGGACCGGGACCGGGACCGGGACCGGGACCTCCGGGCAACAGGGCACCAGCAAGCAGGACAGCCGACCCGGGTCCCCGCCGGGCAAGCCGGCACCCGGCCCGGGACCGGCACGGGTCTCCCCACCCGACCAGAAGAAAATCGCGCCGCCCGAGCCGAAGAGGCCCGACAAGCACAGCCACGGCAACGAGGACGAAGGCGACGAGGAGGAGGACGAGGAAGACGAGGACGGCGACGACGAGGAGTGAGCGCCGGGCGGGATGTGCCCGGCGCAGGTGACCGGCGGGTGGTGACCGTGACGCTCACCCGCGCGGGTGACCATCGCGCTCGCCCGCCTGGCTGGTCAGCCGCCGTCGTGTCGGTCCGCCCAGCGCTGCCAGGCGTCCAGGCCGATCCGCCGGTCGTCGGCCCAGGCACGCTGCGCGTCCACGCTGGACACGTTCGGCTCGCCGCTCGCGGTCACCCAGACGATCTCGTCGATCGCCCGTCTCCGTAGCCCGTCCCGCTCCCACCAGGCCGCGCTCTCCTGGAGATCGCCGACCTGACCGACCATCGCGGTGACGGCGTCGCGGGCGTCGGCGGTCTCCTGGTCCCGCAACTGCCGCTGCCGGCGGATCGCCGCCTCCCACCGCACCCCCCAGTCGGCGGGAAGTGGGCCGGTGGGACGGTTCTGGGCCATCCTCGCCGCGTGCTCGGCCCGGCACGCCATCGTCATCTCCAGCAGGCCGTGGTGGGCCCAGAGCGGTCGGTCGTGGTCCGGTCCGGTCAACGGCTCCGGTCCCGGCCGACCGGTGCCGCGCATCGCCGCCAGAGCGACCCGTGTCCGGCGGGCCGCGTACGAGCCGAGGTCGGTGAGACGGACCAGGCCGGGCAGGGTCACCACTCCCCGCCCGGTGACCGTGACCACCACGTCGGGCAGGACGAGGCGCCAGGCGACGTACTCGTCCACCCGCTGGACCAGCGCGGAGACCGGTGCGGTGTCCACGGTGACGTCGACCGGGCGGGCGCGCGGCGCGTCGGGCAACCCGTCGGCCCGGGGCGCCGGCAGCACCCCGGGCACCGGATAGTCCCGCCCGTTCTCCGCGAACATCGACGCCAGCAGCCAGTCCAGCGACTGCGGCGACTCTCCCGTACGCACCTGGGTCTCCACCAGCGACCAGGTCTCGTCGGTACGCAGGCCGTACCCGATCTGGACCGACACCACCTCGCCGTCGCGCCGCGACCAGCCGGCAAGCCAGCCGGACTCCACCGAGTCGGCCAGCCCGTAGACCGGCCAGCCGGGCAGGGCCAGGTCAAGCTCGGCCCGTTGCCGCTCGGCGGCCTCACGCAACGCCCCCACCCAGCCGGTCTCCTCCGGCCCGACAAAGTCCATGGCCCATTGTCTCGACCGCCGACCGTCCAAACCAGCCGGACCAGCCGGACCAGCCGTGGAGCGGGGTTGACGGCGGTCCGGGCGGGGAACAGTGCCGGGATGTTCGAGGACTTCGACCAGCATTTCATCGACGTCGGCGGCGTCACGCTGCGGGTACGCGTCGGTGGTTCCGGACCGCCGGTGGTGCTGTTGCACGGCCACCCGCGTACCCACACCACCTGGCACCGGGTGGCGCCGCTGCTGGTCGCGGCCGGGCACACGGTGGTCTGCCCCGACCTGCGCGGCTACGGCCGTTCCTCGAAACCGACCACCACCGCCGACCACGCGCCCTATTCCAAGCGGGCGATGGCCGGCGACGTGCTGGTGCTGATGCGCCGGCTGGGGCACGACCGGTTCGCCGTGGTCGGGCACGACCGGGGCAGCTACGTCGCGACCCGGTTGGCGCTGGACGCGCCCGAGGCGGTGACCGGGCTCGCCGCGCTCGACTGCGTACCGATCGGCGAGGCCCTGGCCCGGGCCGGGGCGCGGTTTGCGTCCGCCTGGTGGCACTGGTTCTTCTTCGCCCAGCCGGAGAAGCCGGAGCGGGCGATCCTGGCCGACCCGGACGCCTGGTACGGCGGCGACCCGGATCGGATGGGGGCGGAGAACCACGCCGACTACCGGGCGGCGATCAACGACCCGACCACCGTCCGGGCCATGTTGGAGGACTACCGTGCCGGCCTCGGGGTCGACCGCGCGGCCGACGACGCCGACCGGGCCGCCGGCCGGCGGGTCGACTGCCCGACCCTGGTCCTCTGGTCCACCCGGGACGACCTGGAGCACCTGTACGGCGACGTGCTCGCGGTCTGGCGGGACTGGGCGCGCGACCCGCGCGGCGGGCCGATCGAGAGCGGACACCACATGGCCGAGGAGGCGCCGGAACAGCTCGCCGGCGCGCTGGTCCCGTTCCTGGCCACACTCCCGCCAGCCGGCGACCGTCGGAGCTAGCCCGGCTGGCGGAACCGGATCACGCAGGACGGGCTACCGGACGGGCTGGCCGACGCGGGCGCCCCGCCGCAGGTAGACGGCGACGCCCACGGTGAACAGGACGGCGGCGGCGAGCCAGGAGGTCACCACCGTGGAGGGCGCGACCGGCCAGGCCCACCACCCGGTCGCCCCGCCGAAGTCGCGCGGGGTCGCGCCGTAGACGGCGCAGACCCAGCCGAACGCCGGCAACCAGGCCAGGCGCGCGCCGAGCAGGACGGCCGCCCCGGCGACCAGCCCGACCCCGGCGAGGGTGTTGCGGACCAGGGCGTACGCCCCGTAGACCTCGGGTGCGTGCAGGCCGGTCAGGCTGAGCGTCCCGCCGATCAGCAGTACGGCGACCAGCACGTGCCCGGCCCGCCAGGTACGCCACGGCAGTGGCGTGGTGCGTTCCAGTTCCTCGTCGGCGCCGCCGAGCGTCGACCCGAGCAGCAGCGCGCCGAGCAGCGGGGCGAGCGCGACGACCGGCACCCGGGCGGCGGGTCCGTCGAAGTACGGCCGGCTGGCCAGCCACGACGCGCCGGCCCAGGCGAGCAGCGCGACGACCCCGACCCCGAACACGAACGCCGGACCACCCCGGGCCCGCAGGTGCAACCGGAGCAGGCGCCCACTCACAGCTCACCCAACAGTCGGGTCATGCCCGCCGCGTCGCAACGCCGGGAGACGTCGAGGAACGCGCCGAACCAGGCCCGCTGCCGGTCGGGCGGGAGCGCGCGCAACCGGTCCACCGGCACGTCGTAGAACGGCTTGTCGTCGAGCAGCCAGGCGAGAGCGAGGTCGCGGCTGGCGTACACCTGCTGGTCGCGAACGTCGCACTGCTCGTAGATCACCTGCCGGGCGTCGCCCCGCAGGTGGTCTACATTGGACAGTCCGCCCGTCGCGGTGGCCTGGAAGTCGAGGTTGAGCCAGAGTGTGCCGTCGGCCGGGTCGTACGACTGCTCCGGCGCTTTCATGGCGTAGTCCGAGGCCCGGACCGGCGCGCCGGGAATCCCCTCGATCCGCCGCAGCACCGGCTGGATCACCGCCGCCGCGTCGTCGAGCAGGAAACCGTTGATCCGGGCCACGCAGACCTGCGGACCGTCGGTGGTGCAGACCGCCCGGGTCGCGGCCGGGTCCGGCGGGAGGTTCCGCAGGCGCGGACCGGCACCGAACACGATCGGGGCCGCCGCCGCGACGGCGATCACCCCGGCCAGCAGTGCGGCCCGGCGCAGTCGGGCCGCGAGGGCGAGCAGGGCGCCGGTCAGCGCCAGCAGCCAGAGTGCCTGCCAGAGGTGCAGCACCCCGGGCACGAGCAGGTAGGTCGACCACCCGGTGTAGAGCGGGGACAACCAGGCCACGCCGGTCTGCTCGAAGTAGGTGACGACGGCGAGTCCGACGTAGGTGGCAAGACCGGCGACCGGAGCGGCGGCCCGCAGCGGGACCAGACGGCCGACGAGCACCCCGAACGCGGTCGCGGTCCAGAGCGCCAGCACACCCACGGCCAGGGTCCACCACCAGCCGCCTCCGGCGTACGTGGCGATCCGGCCGACCAGCACCGCCGCCGCGGCGAACGCGACCAGCAGCCCGAGGGTGCCGGCGAGTGACACCGCCACCCAGGCGACCAGCAGTGGCTGCCAGCCGGGGCGGGGCACCGAACCGAGCAGTTCGCCCATTCCGCGTCGCCGCTCGCGGCCCACCTGCCAGGCCCCGGCCGCCACCATCAGCGCGCACAGGACCAGCAGTGACACCCGCAGGTAGGCGGCGAGTCCGGCCCACCGGCCGCCCCAGTCGTCCGGGTGGACCGCCAGCATCCACACCCCGGCGACGAACATGACCACGGCGGCGGCCGGTGCCGTACCCCGGCGCAGTTCCACCCGCAGCGGCCGGCTCACGACCGCACCGCCCGGGAACCGCGCAGCACGGCGGTGTAACCCCGCTCGATCGGCGAGTCGCCGCTGCCGCCGTCGGCCCCGGCCGCGCCGAGTTCGTCCGGGCTGCCGGTGAAGATCAACCGGCCGGCGTCGACCAGGCTGACCCGGGTGCAGGCGCTGGCGACGTCCTCGACCAGATGCGTGCTGACCAGTACGCACGCGTCCACCCCCAGCTCGCGCAGGAGTTCCCGGAAGTCGACCCGCTGTTCCGGGTCCAGCCCGGCGGTCGGCTCGTCCAGCAGCAGCACCCGCGGGTCGTTGACGATCGCCTGGGCGATGCCGGCGCGGCGCAGCATCCCGCCGGAGAGGTTCTTCATCCGGTCGTCGGCCCGGTCGAGCAGCCCGACCCGCTCCAGCGCCCGGTCCACGGCGAGCGGGACCGTGGCCGGTGGCAGCTCCTTGAGCCAGGCGAGGTACTCGACGAACTCCCGTACGGTGAAACGCGGGTAGTAGCCGAACGTCTGGGGCAGGTAGCCCAACTGTCGACGGATCCGGCGCAACGCGACCTGGTCGGCGCTGTCCTCGCCGAGCAGTCGTACCCGGCCCTGGTCCGGGCGTACGACGGTGGCCAGCACCCGCATCAGCGTGGTCTTGCCGGCACCGTTCGGTCCGAGCAGACCGTGTACGCCCCGCTCCAGCTCAAGATCCAGCCCGTCGAGCACGACCCGTCTGCCGAAACTGACCCGTAGCCCGTCGACGCTGACCGTCATCGTGGCACCCCTCTTCCCAACCGATCCCTACGTACGAACAGCAGTGCGGTGGCCACGGCGGTGACCAGGAGCCAGCCGGGGCCGGTAGCCGGCTCGACCAGCGCCGCGTGATTGACGGGTGCGAACACCAGCACCACCCAGGCGACCGCCACCAGCAGCGCCGCCCGCCCCGTCTCCATCAGCGCGCCGAGTCCGAGGGTCAGCGCGGTCAGTCCGAGGCAGGGCAGCAGCCACATCGCCGGTACGCCGATGCCGGTGACCGCGCCCGCGACAAGCGCCACCGGGACCGTCACGGTCAGCACGGACAGCGCCCGCCAGAGGATGATCCGCAGCCCGCCGTACGGGCTCGACGCGACCAGCTCGTGCAGCGGATCGGTCGACGGGCCGTACGAGGCGGCGATGCCGAGCACCGGCAGCACCGGTGCGATCAGCAGGAGCAGCCACGGCCGGACCAGCAGCGGGTACGCCGCCAGGGCGAGCGTGAGCCCCAGGGTGATCACCACCGAGAGCAGCCAGCCGGTACGGGCCGCCGGGCCGGCACCGACCAACACCAGCAGGCGGCGGCTCCGGGTCCCCGCCCGGACCCGCCCCCGGGCCGGCAGGTCGCCCCGCAGGCTGGCCGCGACCTCGGCGACCAGCGCGCCGGTCGGTTCGTCCAGGGTGAGCCGGTCCCGGCAGGCGACGCAGCGGGTGAGGTGCGCCTCGACCGACCAGGCGTCGGAGTCGGCGAGCCGGTCCGCCTGGTAGGCCCGGAGCACGACCTCGTCGAGGTGGAAGTCGCTCATGACAACGCGCCTCTCTCGGCGCGGAAGTCGCTCATGACAGTGCCTCTCGCAGTTCGCGGCGGGCCCGCATGGCCCGGGTCTTGACCGTGCCCTCGGGAACCCCGAGCAGCAGCGCCGCCTCCCGTACCGTCAGTCCGTCCAGCACGGTCGCCTGGAGCACCGCCCGCAGTTCGGGGGAAAGCCGACGCAGCGCCCGTTCCAACCGCTCGTCGTACGCGCCCGCTATCGCCTCGTCCTCGGCCGAGGGCGACCAGGTGAGCAGGTCCTCGTCCGGCTCGGCGACCGTACGCGGACGGGCCAGTGCCCGGCGGGAGGCGTCGATCAGCCGCCGGGAGGCGACCGCCCAGAGCCAGCCGACCACCTCGCCGTCGCCTCGGTAACCGGCCGCCGCCCGCCAGACCGTCAGGAATGTCTCCTGCAACAGCTCGCTGACCAGTTCCGGGTCCCGGCAGCGGCGGCGCAGCCGCAACACCAGCCAGGGCGCGTTGCGCGCGTAGAACGCCTCGAACGCCCGCCGGTCCCCGCCGCCGATGAGGCGCAGCAGCTCCTCATCGCTCGCTTCCATCACGCAAGGTTAGGACGCAGCCGCGCGCAAAACGGTTCTCCCGGTCTCGGCGGACCGGGTCGGCCGGGCCCGGTCCCGCCGGCACCTGCGGCGACGCAAGCTGATCTAGGCTGGCCCGGTGCCGGAGCCCGTCGATGACCTGATCCGGCCCGGCTGGTCGGCGGAGCCGCTGGGTCACAATCCGTTCAACGCGGCCACCGGGGGCATCTGGCGGGTCCGGCGCGACACCGGCACCGCGATTCTCAAGATCGCGACCCCGGTACGCCGGGACGCCCACCCGCCGCACTGGGCGACCAGCGACGACCCGGCCCACTGGAACTACTGGCGCCGCGAGCCGCTCGCCTACCGGACCGGGCTGGCCACGCGGGCGTACGCCCCGGCCGGCATCCGCGCACCGGAGCTGATCGACTCGGTCGACCGCCCGGACGGCTCGGTGGCGCTCTGGCTGGAGGACGTCGACGGCCACCCCGGCACGCGGTGCTCACCGGAGCAGTTGGGCGACCTGGGCCACCGGCTCGGGGTGGCGCACGCCCGGTGGCTCGGGCGGGCACCCGAGCAGGAGTGGCTGTCCCGGGACTGGCTGCGCGCGTACACCATCTCGCGACCGGCGCCGCAGGCCCTGGCGTGGGATCACCCGGTGGTGACGCGGACCTGGCCGGTGGAGCTGCGCGACGGGCTCCGGGCGCTCTGGGAGCGGCGGTACGACGTGCTCGCCGCCACCGACGAGCTGCCCCGGACGCTGAGCCACCACGACGTGTGGCCGATGAACGTGATCGTCGACCGCGCCGGCCCGGTGCTCTTCGACTGGAGTTTTGTCGGGCCGGGCCCGATCGGCGAGGACGCCGCCAACCTGATCTTGGACACGTTCTTCGACGGGCTGGTCGGGGTCGACCTGCTCGACCAGGTGGCGGACGCCGTCCTCGCCGGTTACCAGCGCGGCCTCGCTGCGGCCGTGGACCCGGCGACCGTACGCCGGGCGGTGCTGCTCTGCGCCGCCGCGAAGTACTTCTGGCTCGCCCCGGGCATGATCGGCAAGCTGGCCCGGCGCGGCACCGAGCGCGTCGAGTCCTACGACACCCGGGATGATTTGGCGATCTTTGCCGGCCGGCGCCAGGTGCTCAAACTCCTGGTGCGCTGGTTCCGGCTCGCCCTGGACTGAGCGCCCCGGGCTCGACCGGAGGGCGCCCCGGGCTCGACCGGAGCCGGCTCGGGCGCGGTTCAGGCGGTGATCTCGTCGCCGACGCGGTTGCCCTTCATCAGCCAGTTCGGGCCTTCGGCGTACGTGCTCGCCTCGGCGAAGAACGCGCCGAAGTAGGGGCCGTTGGCGTGCGCGTTGAACGCGTCGGCGTTCGCGTAGACCTCGTTCAGGTAGAAGACGTTCGGGTCCTGCTCGTCCGCGAGGACCTCGAAGCGGTGGGAGCCGGGTTCGTTGGCGACGGAGTCACGGCCGGTCTTCTTGGCCAGCCGGACAAAATCGTCCCGGTGGTCCGGCTGGACGGTGAAGGAAACAAGAAACTGGTACATCTGACGGCCTCCTCAAGGGCAGTTCAGTCACCGAACTGCCTCACCGTAACACCGGCTTAGTTCACTGAACGAACTGGCGCGGTAGAGTTGTCGCATGGCCCTCCCCAGCACGTACGCGGACCGCAACTGCTCGCTGGCAAGATCCCTGGAGGTGGTCGGCGAGCGGTGGACGCTTTTGATCATCCGCGACGCGTTCTACGGGGTACGCCGCTTCGGGGACTTCGCGACCCAACTCGGCATTCCCCGCGCGGTCCTGACCAGCCGACTGAAGTCCCTGGTCCAAGAGGGGGTGTTCGCTCGCGACGACAGTGCCGGAGCAGGTGTCGAATATCGGCTGACCGACAAGGGCATCGCGCTGTGGCCGACCGTACGCGCGCTGATGAGCTGGGGAGACACGTTCTACTCCCCGGCCGGCGTGAGACGCGCCCTCAGCCACGATCAGGACGGCGGCGTGCTCGACCACGAGGGGCGCTGCCAGGAGTGCGGTCTGGTCGTCCCGGTCCCGGAGACTCGGACCGGACCCGGACCAGGTTTCGAGCCGGAGCCGGACACCGATGCCGTGTCCAGCGCGATCAACACTCCCCGGCGACTGCTCGAACCGATCACACTGCCGCGCATACCCTCGGTAAGCGATCGCTAACTCGACACACCTACTGCTGGTTGAGCAGGAACGGGGTGTCCGGGCAGCGGAGGCAGGCGAAGATCCGCAGTGCACCCCAGCGGCCGACCTGGACACCGGTCGGCTCCTGTGCCTCGAACCGGCCGGGATCGCCCCAGTCCAGGTGCTGCTCCTCGATCGGGCGCCACCGGTCGCGCGTGCCGCCGTCGTACTCCTTCGAGTCGATGACCAGGAGCAGGTCGGTCGGCCCGGCGCAGTCCGGGCACGGCGTGGCGCCGAGGTCGGTGAGGCTCCAGTTGGCGTAGCCGCCGACCTTCCAGCCGGGCACCAGGAACAGGCCGACGTAGCCGGAACCGTCCCCCTGCCACGTGTCCAAACGGGCGCGGACATCGGGCGGCAACTCCTGCGGGAAGGGGTATTCGACCACCCGCTCCGGATGGAGCCGACACGGCTGGGGAAGGTAGTCCTCCTCGCCGACATCACCCTTCGGGGGCTCGGCCAGCAGGTCAACCACCTCGGACTCCCGCCGCCAGCGCAGGCGCACGGTCGGCCCCCAGACGTTCTCCCGCTCATGTTCGAACGGGCACCAGAGCACCTGCAACAGGTCCGCGCCGCCGGGTCGGGGCAGATCGGGGATGTCGTCGGCCCGCAACTGGGCCAGTGCCACCATCGGATTCGGCCGCGAGTGCGGTCGGGGACCGTGCCGGTAGCCGCCCGGCGGGCCGCCGTCGACCGCACCCCAGCCGGTGAAGCCGGGACCGACCAGGTCGGCGATCTCCTGGTGCAGCTCGGCCTCACCGTCGGCTAGCACGTGCGCGGACGTACGCCGGGCTTCGGCCGCCCGCATCCGGTCGAGCAGATCGGTCGGGATCGGCACCTCTTCCCGCACCATGTGCGGGTGGTCGCAGGTCGGCCAGGGTTCGTCCGCCGGCCACAGCAGCGGTCCCCCGATGTGACTCTGGTCGACGCCGACCTCGCCCCGACGAGGGTGGAGCCGGGTGGTGGTGCGACCGAGGGCGGCCAGCCCCGGCAGACGATCGAGCGCTTCCGGCGGCAGCGACGGCGTGATCACCGGTCGATCCTAAAGCGACGGTACGACGGTCATCAGGCGTCGAACCACGGCTTGCCGGCCGCCCAGTGCCCGACCCAGCCGGCAAACCCGCAATCGCCGGTGGTGGACCCGAAGCTGGCACCGAAGGGAACAGCACCCTCGCCGCTGATGAACCAGACCTGCCCCCGGTGCGGTCCCGTGACGACCAGGTGCCAGTACATGCCACACCCGTCGGTGCCCAGCACGATCGACCCGTCGTTGAAGACCTGCTCCAGCAACGTCTTGGTCTCCTCGGTCGGCCTCGGGTCGTCCTCCCACAGCCAGGCCGAGGTCAACGGGAAGGGACGGCTCAGCACCCGCTCCGGTCGGTCGTCGCCCCAGTCGTCGGGCAGCTCCGTCAGCCCGACCAGGCCGTACTCGGGTGGTCCGGCGTACGAACCGTCCGTGATCTCCGCGACGAAGGTGCGGTAGGGCTCGGGCAGGACGATGCCCTGCTCCGCCTCGAAGGCGCGTACGGCCTCCCAACCGAGGGCCGACTCCCCGTCGTCGTCCACGTCGAAAGCCGCACGGAGTGCGATGAGGTCTTCGGGCGCGGCGTGATCGGTAAGCACAGCAGTAGAGATAACACCCTGCGGATCCCGCCTGCACCGCCCCTCCGACAACGGCAGCGACTCCCACACCGCTGGTCGCCACACACCGGCGGGGGCCGTGTGCGACACCGGGGCTCGTGATGGCGCGGGGGCGCTACCGTCGCTTCGTAGATCGACAACAGTGTCGATGGTGGACCGGAGCGGGGATACGTGCAGATGAGGTACCGCGTCGTCGTCCTGATCGCCGCAGCAGTGACCGCGTCGGCCGTCCTGGTCGGCTGCGACGGGAGCGACGCGTGCGCCAAGCCCGGCGGCGGATCGAGCGGTGGTCGGTCGTCCAGTGGCGGATCGACCGGATCGAAGTCGACCGGCGGTGGGTCGAGCGGCAACCGCACGGTCCCGAAAGCTCCCGCTGGGCAGGTTGGGCAGCCGGGACAGCCCGGACAGGTCGGGCAGCCGGGGCAGCCTGGACAGGTCGGGCAGCCGGTGCAGAAGGTGCCCGGGAACGGGCCGGTGGGGAAACGGACCGGGTCGCACGAGAGCGGTTCCGGAGCCGGTCCCGTTGTCGTACGTGGCGGTGATGACGACGACGAGTGTGACTGAGACGGACCGCTCTGCCGGTCCGGCCCGGTCACAGCACCACTTGAGCCGCCGTGGCGGCGTCAGCGGCTACCCGATCCGTGGCTACTGAGCCCTGCCGTACCCGGCGTGTCACAGGCTTGAGCAGCCACCGATCGTTGAGGGCGCCGGACCGGCGGCGCGGCGGGGCGGCAGACGTGGACACCCCTTCTCACCGAGGATCGACCGGCCGGCTGGGACGGGCCCTAGCTTCGCTTGGCCAAGCTTACGAACGCCCGCCACGCGTCGGGGGCGAAGGTCAGCGTGCCACCGTCGCGGTTCTTCGTGTCCCGAACGAGGACGACGCCGGCCAGGTTGTCGGCGACCTCCACGCAGTCACCGCCCTGCCCGTTGCTGCGGGAGGACTTCCGCCAGCGTGGCGCGTCGATCAGCTCCATGATTCTGCTGCCTCCATGATCAGTTCGAGGGACTGGCGTCCGGGTAGAGCGTACTGGCGGACGGTCTCCCAGACCTCTTCCAGGTCCGCCACCCGGTCCGGGTCCTCGACCACCCGGCCGCCCAGCGGGTCGTCCAGGAATCCGACGGTCCGCCCGTCGACGGTGGCGAGCGCCAGCGGTCCGTTGAGCCCGGAATACGCACCCGCCGACGCCGGGATCACGGCGACGCTGACGGTGGGCCAGGAGCACGCCTGCACGATCGCGTGGAGTTGATCGGCCATCACCTTCGGCCCGCCCACGCATCGGCGCAGCACGGCCTCGTCGAGCACCGCGAACAGCCGGCACGGCTGCTCGTCCCGGCGCAGGACCCCGGCCCGCGCGATCCGGGTGGCGACCGCGTCCTCCACGTCCGGAACGCGCGTTCCGGCATCCCGGAGCAGGGCACGGGCGTACGCCTCGGTCTGGAGCAGCCCCGGGACCACCGCCAGTTGAAAGCTTCGGACCATCGTGGCGTGCTGCTCGTAGTCCAGCCATGACCTGATCCATGCCGAGCCGCCAGCCGACGCCCGCCCTTCGGCAGCGGACTCCTGGAACAGATCCCCGGAGTCGAACACGACGTCAAGCTGTCGTGCCGTGTCGGACTGCGGGATCAGTCGGTTGGTCTCGAACTTGGCGATGAGCGATGTCGAGACGTTCAGCCGGTCGGCAAGCTGATCCTGCGTCATGCCAGACCTGGAACGGGCGAACTTGAGGGTTCTTCCAAGTCCTCCGCTGTGAATCGACATTCCCAGTCCTTCCCGGGGCATGGTGGGGTCCGTCAACCTTGCTGCTGGTTGTTCATCTTCCGTCACTCTCGGCCATCGGTCCAGGCTGGACGGCAGTTACTTCCGCTCGGTTCCAGCCACCCCGGGGCCCTGGATCAACCGGTGGAAGTCCACGGGCACCTTCGCCGTCCAACCGCAGAGGAGAAAGCGATGTTTGTCGTCCAGGTCTGGTGGGACTTCGTCCTGCGGCTGATTTCACCGAGTCCGCCATCGCCTCCCCCGGCACCCCCGCCACCAGCCACCCCGCCCTGGGCCAACGAGCCGACAGCCATGCACCGGCAGCACGTGATCACGCTCGGCCAGCGGCTCGGCTACGACGTCGCCCGGCGGAACGGATACCGGGGATGACCGGGCGCGCCACGGTGAGCGTGGGCGACGTGATCAACGCCGAACTGGGCGACTATCGGCGGACTGTCGTGCCCGCGTACGAGGACAGCATGGGGGACCTGCACCTGCGGGTGACCCACGCTCCGGCGGACGCGGGGGCGTACGACACCGAATGGATCACGGTACGCGGGATCGAGAAGCCGATGGGAAAGCCGGAGTTGCCCGAGGCCGAATACCTGATTCGACGCGGCGTCCTACTCGACCTGGAGCGGGCCGTACCGGAAGGACTGGACTGGTGATCGAGCCGAAGCCGGTCGCGACCCGGCAGATTCATCTACCGCTGCGTCCGGTCTGGTGCTGCCGCCTCTGTGCCCAGCCGTGGCCCTGCGCCGACGCCCGACTCGACCTCACGGTGAGCTTCCGGCACCAGCGGGTCGCGCTGATGCTCTACCTCGCCACACAGTTCGTGGACGCCATCTCCGACCTGCACGTCTACGACGCCGCCCTCGGCCCACCACCGGACGTGCGGAGCATTTTCGAACGCATCATGTGCTGGGCCCCGGCGGACCGACCAGGCTCCCGAGAGGGCGCATAGGGCCCCGCCGAACGACTGATCCACCAAACAAACCCTTCCAGCGTCCGGAAAGCGGTGGGCGTCCTTACCGATCCCCCGCTCTCGCACCTCGCCGAGGAAACGCGAACCGGTCGGTCCGCACTCCCGCTACGGCTTTTTCGGCGGCCGACTCTAAAATGCCCCACCCTTCCGGTCATCCCACCCGAATCGCCCTGATCGCCCTTCCGGAACACGAAGTCATCACTCGCGATCATGGTTCCGATTATCAAAGAAAATTTATCCACACGACACTGGAACCGATCGGCTACTCTCTGGGTCCGGGTTTCTCGCTATAGGGAAACCCCACCGGAACCTCGTCCTGAGTGCGCACGGATCAGGCACGAATCAAGCGTCACCGGTATGGAACGAGAGGAGCGGTCGAAGTATGTCGCAAAGATTCCTCGGCATGGTGTTCGCCGGAGCTTTTCTGCTCGTTGCGGGCCATGGCGTCGCCCAGGCTTCCACCCCGAGGGGCCTGGACGTCATCGAGAGGATCGACCAGGGCACCACCCGAGCCGGCGCGGGTGCCGGCCACGGTGGAATTACGACGGCATCATGTGGCGGGAACACGAACACCACCGTTTTGGCACAGAACAACATCATGTCCGGCAACGTCAACGGCGGCAATGGCGGCAGCGTGACGGTCACGTTGACCGATCCGGACAGCTTCCCCACCCAACTACACCTACAGGCCGGCGACGGCGGCACCGGAGGCCGCAGCGGTGCGGGACAGGGCGCCGACCAGGCAGAAGACTTGGGTGAGTACGCCGGTCAGACGAACACATCGAACAGCAACAACCAGATCCAGACCAGCACTGAGGCCGAGGAAGACGCAGAAGAAGCCTCGGAAGACGCGGCGGATGCCGCGGAAGACATCGACCAGCCGGAGGTGGAAGCCTCCGACCTCTCGCCAGACACAATCACGCCGACCGATCCGGATCGCACCCCCGCCGCCCGTCCAAACGTACAGGCCGGCGATGGTGGCAACGGAGGCGAGAGCGGCGAGGGACAGGGCGCCGACCAGGCAGAGGATTTGGGCGAGTACGCCGGTCAGACAAACCCGGTGGACAGCAACAACCAGATTCAGACCAGCACCGAGACCGGACCGGGCGCAAACGCGGTCGCCAGGGACAACAACCAGGGAGTGAGACCTTCCGACGTCCGGCCGGGCCCGAATCGCCCGGGGCCCACCTGCAATGGAAGCAGCGGGCACGGCGGAAGCAGCGGGAATACGGATACCTCCCTCAACGCCACCAACGGCATCGTTTCCGGGAACGCCGACGGTGGCAATGGCGGCGACATATATCTCATCATCAACGCCAGCTAGTTCGCCCTCGTCAATCTCATACGCCCGAACTCGTCAGCGTGAAAGGAAGTCGACCACCGCTCGTTCGACTGTCTCCGACGGGGCGTCCGGATCAACGTCGATTGTTCGTCCCTCGTGATACCGGTCGACCAGGCGGGGGTCGACGTAGGAGGCGCGGGCCACTGCGGGAGTGTTGCCGAGAAGTTCGGCAACCTCCCGCATCACCCCGGCAACCGCCCGCTTGCGCCTGGTCTCGGACCGTTCCGGTCCGAGCCGGGCCAAAGCCAGGGAGGTACGCACCGTCGCGTGCCAGGTACGGAAATCCTTCGCCGTCATCTCACCACCGCTCGCCGCGCGCAGATACTCGTTGATCTCATCGCTGCGTACGTCGCGCCAGCCGTGCCCGTCCCAATAGCCGAAGAGCCGCTCCGCGCCGCGCCGCCGTCGGCGCAGGTCCCGCAGCACCGCGCAGAGTCCGGGGTCGTCGATCCGCTGCACCTGGGCGATGCCGCCCTTGGCCGGGAACTCGAAGACGACACAGCCGCGCTGGGCCCGGGTGTGTTCGGGGCGCAGGGTGGCGACGCCGAAGGTCGGGTCGTCGCCGGCCGCGTACTGGTCGCCGCCGATCCGGAAGGTGCCGGAGTCGAGCAGGCTCGTGACGGTGGCCAGCACCCGTTCCCGGCCGAGTCCCCGGCCGGCGAGGTCGGCGCCAACCCGCTCCCGCAGCACCGGCAGCCGGGTGGCGACCTCCAGCACGTGGTCGAACTTCTCCTCGTCGCGCCGGGTGCGCCAGAGCGGGTGGTAGAGATACTGCTTGCGGCCGGCGGCGTCGATCCCGGTGGCCTGGATGTGCCCGGCCGGGTGCGGGGAGATCCACACCTCCCGCCAGGCGGGCGGGATCACCAGAGCGCGCAGCCGGTCCAGCTCCGCCCGGTCGCGGATCGGGCGGCCGGCGAGGTCGAGGAAGCTCACGCCGCGACCACGGCGGCGTCGACCGTACCCGGGGGTCGCCGGGTCGCTACGTCGCAACCGCATGGCTCGTCGGCACCGCCTGGTCGACCTCGCCCACAGCGGCCAGCACCTGGTCGATCTGGTCGACCTCGTCCACGGCGGCCAGCACCTGGTCGATCCCGATCGCGGCGAGCGTGGGGTGCGCCTGGAAACGGTCCCGGTCGCCTCCGTCGGCCGGCACCGAGTCCGGCAGCTCCGGATCGAGCTCCGAGATCTCGTAGTCCTCCTCGGCCAGGGTCGCCGCCCAGAGCGCGCGGTGCCGGGGCCGGTCGACCGGTGGCCCCCAGTGCTCGGGTCGAACCGGTCCGAAGAGCACCACCGACGGAATCCCGTACCCGGTGGCCAGGTGCGCCACGCCGGTGTCCGCGCTGACCACGAGCCGGCTGTGCGCGACCACGGCGGCCAGACCGGCCAGGTCCAGGCGGCCGGCGAGCACGGCGGTGCCGGGCAGCCCGGCCCGGCGGGCGACCTGCTCGGCCAGGTCGCGTTCGGCCACCGAGCCGGTGACGACCACCCGGTGACCGGCTCGGCTCAACTCGTGGGCGACGGCCGCGAACCGTCCCGGCGACCAGCGCTTGGCCGCGATCTTGGCGCCGGGGTGCACCACCGTCACCCCGACCGGCACCCGGTGCGGGCTCGGCCGGCGCAACGCCAGGTCGGTGGGGTCGGTGGCGATGTCGTACCAGGCGAGCAGCCGGCACCACCGATCCACCTCGTGCTCGTCGGCGGACCACGGTGGGCCGTCGGTGTGGCCGGCGTCGGGGCAGTGGAAGGCGTAGAGGCGTTCCGGCTCGGCCGCCTGGAGCAAACGGTGCGAACGGGGCCCGCGCCCGTGCAGGTTGACCGCGAGGTGGGGTGGCTCCCCCGGCCAGTCGACCTGGTCCAGCCCGTCCGTCGGGACCAGCCGGTCGACCCCGCCGACCAGGTCGACCAGCGGCGCCAGCCAGGACGGCGCGGCCAGCGCGAGGGTCCGGTCCGGGAACGCGGCCCGCAGGCCCCGCAGCGCCGGGACCGCGGTGGCCAGGTCACCCACCCCGAGGGCACGAAGGACCAGGATCACGGGTACGAGGTTTCCTGCTCGGCGCAGACCACCATCTCCCGGATCGCGCAGCCGGGCGGTTGGCCGAGCGCGAACAGCACGGCGGCGGCAACGCTCGCCGGGTCGTTGAGCACGGCGTCGGCGCCCGGCCGGTACTGCTCCGTACGTTCGTCGAAGAATGCCGTACGCATTCCGCCCGGCACCAGCAGGGTGACCCCGACGGAGCCGGCCAGTTCGGCGGCGAGCGCCCGGGTGAAGCCGACCACGCCGAACTTCGCCGCGCAGTACGCGGTCGCGTCGCTGACCGCCTTGACGCCGAGCGTCGAGGCGACGGTGACCACCGTCCCGTGACTGCGCTCCAGGTACGGCAGCGCCGCCCGTACCACGGCGGCGGTGGCGAGCAGGTCCACGGTGACGACCCGTTCCCAGGTCTCGGCGGGCAGGTCGACCAGCCGGCCCGGTACGTCCATCCCGGCGGCCGTGACCAGCCCGTCCAGCCCGCCGGCCTGCTCGGCGAGTTGCCGGGTGGCCTGCTCGGCGGCCCGGGTGTCGGCGAGGTCGCACTCGACCCACGGCACCCCGTCGCCGGGAGCCCGCCGGTCCAGCACGTACGGTCGGCCGCCGGACTTGGCGACGGCGGTCACCACCGCCGCGCCGAGCCCGCTGGAACCTCCGGTGACGAGCACGGCCGGGCCGGCGCCCGGCATGGTGGCGGTCATCGCGTTCCTCCCGTCACGGTCACCCTCATCGGGCACCTCCCGTCGGCTGGCGGGCGGCGGTCCGGGCGGCGTCGATCATGGCGGTGGTCGACCGGCCGTCCAGGTACGGCACCACGACGGTGTGCCCGCCCCACCGGTGCACGATCTCGGCCTCGGGCAACCCGGGTCCGTCCGCGCCGCCGGTGCCGTAGTCGCCGCCCTTGACCCAGACGTCCGGGCGCAACCACGAGAGCGCGGCGTGCGGGGTGCTCTCGTCGAAGATCACCACGGCGTCTACGCAGCCGAGGGCGGCGAGCAGCCGGCTGCGGTCGTACTGCGGCACCAGCGGGCGGTCCGGGCCCTTGAGCCGGGCCACGCTGTCGTCGGAGTTCAGGCAGACGACCAGGCAGTCACCGAGCCGACGAGCCGCCTCCAGGGTGGCCACGTGACCGGCGTGCAGCAGGTCGAAACAGCCACCGGTGGCGACCACCGTGCCACCGGCCGCGCGCACCTGCGCCACCAGCGCACCGGCCGGACCGGGCCCGATCCGCTGCTCCCGGTCCGCCACCGAGACCGAGACCGGCTCGGGCGCGGGCGCCGGTACGGCCACCGCCACACCGCCGTCGGCGACGTACGCGGACGCCTCGGCGACCGCCTGCTGCACCGCCTCGGAGACCAGGGCGCCCCGGGCCAGCGCCACCGTGGCGGTGGCGGCGAACCGGTCGCCGGCCCCGCAGGTGTCCCCGTCGGCGCTGGTCGGTGAGGGCACCACCAGGGGCGTCGAGCCGGCGTGGCAGAGCAGCGCCCCGTCCCCGCCCAGGGTGACCGCGACCGCGCCGACCCGCCACCGCTCGCGCAGGCCGTTGGCGCTGCGGGAGGCGGTGATCAGGCGGGAGGCGCCGGGCGTACCCCCGGTGAGTTCGCGGACCTCGACCTCGTTCGGGCAGGTCAGGCGAATGCCCGGGACGGCCGCCGGGCCACGCGGGTGCGGGTCCCAGACCACCGGGGCGGTGGCGGCGGCGAGCGCGGCACGCAGCGTCGGCTGGGCCGCCACGCCGCGCCCGTAGTCGCTGACCAGGATGCCGGCCGCGCCGGCCAGCAGGTCCAGGATGGCGTCACTCGGTTCGCCGGGTGGGCCGGCGGCCCCGCCCCGGTCGAGCCGCAACAGCACCCGACCCCGGGTCCGGAGCCGGATCTTCTCCGGCGTGGCGCCGGGCAGTGGCAGGGCGTACACCTGCACCCCGGCGGCGGTGAGCAGACTGCTCAGTCTGGCCCCACCGGCGTCGTCGGCGAGCGCGGTGACCAGGGCGACCTCGAAGCCGTGACCGACCGCGAAGAGGGCGGCGAGGCCGGCGCCGCCGGGTCGGTCGAGGTGGTTGCTCTCGTCCAGCACCGGCACCGGGGAGTCCGGGCAGAGCCGGTTCACCACACCCTCGACGTCCCGGTCGAGCAGCGTGTCGCCGATGACGACCAACCGCCCGGTCATGGTCCGGCTCCGCGACCGTTCGGGCCCCGGCTGTGCGTACGCCTGGACCGGACCGGCCGGTGCTCCCCCGGCTTCCACTCTCCCGCCCCCGCCCCCGCCTCAACCGCCCCCGCCGGCTCCGCCTCCACCGTCGGCGTATCCACCTCAGGGGTAAGGAGGGGCCCCTTGTTATCGGATTCGGTAGAGGAAGGGGCCCTTCCTAACGTCGGGTCGACCAGGGGCAGGGCGGCGTAGCCGGCCGGGACGCCGAGGGCGGTCGGCAGGGCCAGCTCGACGTACTCGCAGAGCACGTGCGCGGAGACGAGGTGCAGTTCCTGCACCACCTGCGGGTCCGGCGAGGGTACGGCGAGCACCTCGGCGCAGACCTCGGCCAACGGGTTGGGCACCGGACCGGTGAACGCCCAGCAGCGCAGTCCCGCCTCCCGTCCGGCGCGGGCCGCCCGGATCAGGTTCGCGCTGCGGCCACTGGTCGACAGGAGCAGCAGGATGTCGTCGCGGCGGCCGTGTGCCCGTACCTGCCGGGCGAAGACCTCCTCGAAGCCGTAGTCGTTGCCGATCGCGGTCAGCGACGAGGTCTCCGCGCTCAGCGCGATCGCCGACAGCGGCGCCCGGTCCGACCGGAGCTTGCCGACCAGCTCGGCGGCGAGGTGCTGGGCCTCGGCCGCGCTGCCGCCGTTGCCGGCGACGAGCAGCCGCCCACCCCGGGCGAGCCGGTCGGCGAGTTCCTCACCCCAGCGGGCGAGCTCGCCCGCGACCTGCCGGTACGGCAGCAGCGCCGAGGCGAGTCCGGCGAGGTGGGCGTCGATCACCTCTGCGGAGTACGGCATCAGGCCACCACCCCGCTCGGCCGCCGCACCTCGCTGACCGCCGCGTAGACCCCACCGAGTTCGGCCGCCGCACGCCGCCACGAATACTGCTGGCGGGCCCGGTCCAGCGCCGCCTTCGCGTAGCCGAAGCGGCGGGTCCGGTCGGCGAGCAGGTCGGCGATGGCGGTGCCGAGCGCGGACGGGTCCCGGGGCGGCACCAGGTCACCGGTCCGACCGTCGACCACCGTGTCGATCAGCCCGCCGACCCGGGTGCCGATCACCGGTACGCCGCAGGCCATCGCCTCCAGCGGAGTGAGACCGAACGGCTCGTACCAGGGCGCGGCGACGAGCACGTCGGCCGACCGGTACCAGCGCGGCATCTCCTCGCGCGGGACGGCCCCGACCAGCCGTACCCGGTCGGCGAGACCGCAGGAGCGGGCCAGCGCGCGCAGCCTGCGGGCCTGCGGGTCCTCGCCGAGTTGCTCCTCCGGCGGCCCGCCGACGATCACGCACTCGGCGTCCGGGACGGCGCGCATGGCCCGGACCACGTCCTGGAAGCCCTTCCGTTCGACCAGCCGGCCGACGGTCAGCACCCGGGGACGCCCGGTCTCCCGCTCGGCGATCGGGCCGACCGGGGAGAAGTTCTCCACGTTGACACCGGAGGGCACGACCACCATCCGGTCCTGCGGTACGCCCATCCGGACGAGTTCGCGTACCTCGTCCTGGCTCTGCGCGATGACCCGGTCCATCGCCCGGCCGAGCGCCCGCTCGTAGCCGATCCGGCGGGCCGGACTGGTGTCGGCGGCGCCCTGGTGCCGCCGCTTGACCGTGCCGAGCGCGTGGTAGGTCTGCACCACCGGCACCCCGGTCTGCCGGCCGGCGGTGATCGCCGCCAGGCCGCTCATCCAGAAATGCGCGTGCGCGACCTCGGGCACCCAGTCGTCGCGCCGCCACTGTCCGACCAACCAGCGGCTGAACTCCTTCATGTACGGCAGCAGCGCGTCCTTCACGATCGGCTCGGGCGGCCCGGCCGGTACGTGCACCACCGCCACCCCGTCCCGCATCGGCACCAGTTCGGGCAGGTCGGCGCTGTCCCGACGGGTGTAGACGCGTACGTCGTGTCCGGCGTCGGCCAGGGCCGCGGAGAGCTCGGCGACGTGCGTGTTCTGCCCACCGGCGTCCTCCCCGCCGAGCGTGGCGAGTGGACTGGCGTGCTCAGAGATCATCGCGATCCGCATAGCTCCTCCTCCAGCAGCCGGTCCCAGTCGGTGAGGAAGCGGTCCAGGCCGTACCGGGTCCGGGCGGTCTCCCGGGCGCGGGCGCCGAGTTGCCGTGCCGTCGCGGGCTCGTCGATGAGCCGGGCCGCCGCCGCGAGCAGGGTGTCGACCCGGGTGGAGAGCACGCCCGCCTCCGGCGGCACCGCCGCCACCGCCTCGGTGGCGGCGAGCACGACCACCGGCATGCCGATCGCCATCGCCTCGATCAGGCTCAGCCCGAGCGAGGTCCACCGGCACAGGTGCAGGTAGGCCCGGCGCCGGCCAAGCTCGGCCTGCATCCGGCTCTGCGGCAGGTCGTCGTGCGAGGTGAGCCGGTCCGCCGGCAGTCCCAGATGGTCGGCGAGCCCGGCCACGCCCATGCCGAAGACGTCGAGCGGGGCGATCTCGGCGAAGCGGGGCAGCAGGTCGGTGCCGGTGACCCGGCCCCGGCGTACCGGCTCGTTGATCACCACGGCGAGTCGGTCGAGTTCGCCGGTGTAGCCGGCGACGGGCTCGACGATGCCGTGCTCGATCACCGTGGTACGGGTGCCGCCGGTGTCCCAGAACAGCGAGTTGAAGTGGGTGACGTGGGCGACGAGCAGATCGTCCCGGTCGGCCATCGGATGCCGACTGTTCGGCACCGCGCCCTCCTTGGGCGTGTTGTGCTCGACGAAGATCGCCGGTACGTCGCGCCCGATCCGTCGCCCGAGCCAGGTGCCGGCCAGCTCGAACTCCTCGGGGCGTTGCAGAATCACCAGGTCCACGTCGGCGTCGGCGAGTTCGTCCGGGGTGACCTCCTCGACCGTGTCGGGCCACGGGTACGTCCGCGCCCGGCCCAGCCCGTACGGGCCCCGGTCCGGGGTCACCGGCACGAGGTAACGATGCTTGCCGTGCACGAAGGACGTGGTCCAGGAGCCGTGCACGTGCCAGAGCAAAATGTTCATACGGCGCCACCGAGGACCCGGACCGACTCGGGTACGGGGATCGAGTCGGGGACCGTGACCCGCTCCGAGGAACGGGCCGGGGAATGGGTTGAGGAACGGGGCGACTCGCGGTCGAGGCCGAGCAGCCGGACCGCCTCGACCACGCTCTCCGGCTCGACCTCGGACAGGCAGGGGTGGCCGGGCAGCGGGCAGGAGGTCGCCCGGGTGTGCCGGCAACCGGCGCTGGCGTCACCCAGACGCACGGTGGGCACCCGGTAGGGACCCCACTGTCCGAACGAGACGGTGGGAGCGAAGAGGCTGATCACGGGCGTACCCAGGGCGGCGGCGAGGTGCGCGGGCCCGGTGTTGCCGACCACCAGGCACCCGGCGCGGGCGATGATCGCGGCGAGGCCGGTGAGCGAGGTCTGGCCGCCGAGGTTGATGCCGGACCGGCCGGCGACCCGGGAGGTCAGCGCCCCCTCACCCGGTCCGCCCGTGACCACGACCCGGTGTCCGGCCTCGACCAGCGCGGTCACGATTCGGGCACAGAGTTCGGGTGGGCAGGCACGGGCGGCCACCGACGAGCCGGGATGCACGACCAGGTAACCGGGCTCGGCGAGCACGCCCTCGCTCGGCCCCGGTTCCAGGCACTCCGTCCGCAGTCGCAACGCCGGGTCGTCCCCGGCGGGCAGCGGGAACCCGGCCGCGGCGGCGAGCGACAACGCCCGTTCGGCCTCCGGAATGCCCAGCGGCACCCGGTGCCGTACGTCCAACAGCGAGCCCGGATAGTCGTCGCTGATCGCCGAGATCCGCTCGACCCCGGCCATCCGCAGGACCAGGGCCAGCGGCAGCGCCGACTGGTGGAAGGAGGTGAACAGGACCGCCTCGTCCGCGCCCACCCGGGCGAGACGGTCGGTCAGCCGCTCCACCTCGGTTCGGTCCAGCGGCTTCGGACGCGGGTCGATCCACGGCAGCGACCACTCGACAAGTTCGTCCACACCGGGCAGCAGCTCGGCGGCGGCTCGTCCCCGGGGACCGCAGAGCATCACCACCCGGTCGGCGCCGGCGGCCACCGCCCTGATCGCCGGCCCGGTCACCAGTACGTCCCCAGCCGAGTCCGGCCGGACCACCAGCACCCGCCGGGGACGACGGGGCGTCGAGGCGCCCGCCGTCGCGGCCCTGCGGTGGTCGGCGCCGACCGACCCGGTCATCTGGTCACCGCCGGCCGTGACGGTCTCCCGGTCACCGTCGGCCGTGACGGTCTCCCGGTCACCGTCGGCCGTGAGCGCCGCACGATCGTCGCCGGCCGTGAGCGCCGCCCGATCGTCGCCCTGGCCGCCGGTGACGAGTCGCAACCGGCGCAGGATCAGGTCGACGGCCCCGGGCAGGTCACCCGCGACGGCCGGCGCCGCCGCGACCTCCTCGGGGCGGGTCTGCGACGTGGGGACCAGGATGCCGGCGGCGCCCGCCGCACCGGCCGCGATCATGTCCGCGCCGATGTCTCCTACCAGGACGCAACGATCAGGGGTGGTGCCGAGCGCGCGGGCGGCGTCGGAGACCATGCCGGGCGAGGGCTTGCGACACCGACAACCTGCCATGCCCGGTCCCGCCTCGGCGTGCGGACAGATCTGCCAGGTGTCGAACGGCCCGAGCAGCTCCTCCACCCGGGCGTTGACCCGGTCCAGGTCGGCACGGCTGAACCGGCCCCGGGCCAGCCCGGACTGGTTGGTCACCACGCCGAGTCGAAGTCCGGCCGCGCGCAGCCGGTCGAGCGCCTCGCGGGCGCCGGCGACCGGACGTACGAGCGCCGGGTCCCCGTTGTAGGGCACGTCGTGGACCAACGTACCGTCCCGGTCGAGAAGTACCGCTTCGAACAGTGCCGGCCCGCTCCGCGAGTCTCGCTCTCCGGTGCGCTGCTCCGGTTCAGGACGCCCGTGCGCGGGGCCGGCGATCGTGCCGCCTGACCTGCGCTTATGCGGGTCGACCTGATCGTTTCGCACGGGGGGCGGGTTCCCTCGGGTAGGAGGAGTAAACCTCACTTTCGCCCGTCCACCGGACCGCCCAGCCCGCCCGACGACGGCTGCTGCGGCCACTGCGCGCGCCCCGATCCAGGCCCACTACGCGCTCCGCACCGGTACCCGCACGAAGGCGCCACTAACCGGAAGCCGCCCTGAATCGTCGTCAGCGCCGCCGACTTCCCCGGGCCAGGAGGGCTGGGCGGGCCCGGGCCACGAGGGCTGGGCGGGCCCGGGCCACGAGGGCTGGGCGGGCCCGGGCCACGAGGGCTGGGCGGGCCCGGGCCACGAGGGCTGGGCGGGCCCGGAGCGATCCGGCGACCCGCGCGTTGGACATGGTGGGAGGCCGATGGACGCGGCCGACTCCGCCGTCCGTCCGGGGGCGACCGGTCCACCTGCGGCATCGACAAAAGTGACTGACCTGAACATCGGGAGGATGGCGCGTCTCCGACGGTGGTCACACCGGAGAACGGTGGTAAACAGGACGTGCGCTGTCGGCCCGGTGGTCGCACCAGAGTACCGAGGTGATTACCCTCTCCCTTACCGCTGTCGGCAGAACGAGGATGTCCGTAATGATCGAGCCCGTGCAGTTGCCATCCCCGTGGCGGGATGAGCGACTGACCATCGTCGTCCCCACCTACAACGAGGCGGGCAATCTGCCTGTCCTGGTGGAGCGGCTGCTAGCTCTGCCGCTGCCGGGGCTGAGCATCCTGGTTGTGGACGACAACTCCCCGGACGGGACCGGCGACGTGGCGGACAAGCTCGCCGCCGAGCAACCCGACCGGATCCAGGTGGTCCACCGGGCGGGCAAGGAAGGGCTGGGGCGGGCGTACGTCGACGGGATCAGCCGCGCGCTCGACAGCGGCGCGGATTTTGTGGCCCAGATGGACGCGGACCTGTCGCACCCGCCGGAGGCGCTGCCCGGCATGCTCGGCACCCTGCTGTCGACCCAGGCCGGCGTGGTGATCGGGTCACGTTACGTGCCCGGCGGCCAGTTGGACGAGGCGTGGCCGCTCTACCGGCGGGCGCTGAGCGGGTGGGCGAACCTGTACGTGCACACTCTGCTCCAGGTGCGCATCCGTGACCTGACCGCCGGCTTCAAGATCTGGCGGGCGGACGCGCTGCGGGAGATCGGGCTCGACCGGGTGCAGTCGAACGGCTACAGCTTCCAGGTCGAGATGCACTACCTGGCCACCAAGTTCGGGCAGACCATCGTCGAGGTGCCGATCCGGTTCGAGGAGCGCCGCGAGGGCCTGTCGAAGATGACCACGGCAACCAAGATCGAGAGTGCGCTGATGCCGTTCCGGCTGCGTACCCGGCACCGCAACATTCGGGCGTAGTTCCGGCCCGAACCGTCCCGGCCGACCCGACCGGACAGCGCGGCGGGCGCGTACGGTGACACGACCGTCGCGCCCCGCGGAGACCCGGCGGCAACCAGGCGAAACAGCGTTTGTCACGGTCAGACCGGGGCATCCAGCGCCATGTACGCGGTACAGCAGCTCATCGACGGGGTCTGGGGCGCCGGCCCGGACGCCGATGACCTCCTGGTGCTCGACCCGGCCGACAACGCCGAGGTGACCCGGCTGCCGGAGGCGACCGAGGCACAGGTCGCGGCGGCGGTGAAGGCGAGTCGGGTCGCGGCTGGCGGCTGGGCGAGCACTCCGGCCGCCGCGCGCGGTGCCGCCCTGCACCGGGTCGCGGACCTGCTGGAATCCTCGGCCGAACAGCTCGCCGAGGCACAGACCGCCGAGATGGGCCGTCCGATCGGCCTGGCCCGGGGCGGCGTCGAGGCCGGGGTCGGCACGCTGCGGCAGTACGCCGAACTCGGCCCCGTCCACCGGGGTCGGGCGCTGTCGGGCAGCCCCGAGGCGATCGACCTGATGGCGGTCCAACCACGTGGCGTGGTGGCGGCACTGACGCCGTGGAACGACCCGGTCGCGGTCTGCTGCGGGCTGCTCGGTGCCGCTCTCGTCACCGGCAACACGGTGATCTTCAAGCCCAGCGAGCGGAGCCCGGTCAGCGGCTGGCTGCTCGCCCGGCTCTTTGCCGCGCACCTGCCGCCGGGCGTGTTGTCCCTGCTCACCGGGGGCGCTCGGGTCGGTGCGATGCTGGCCGCCGCCGAGGTGGACGTGGTCGCGCACGTCGGTTCCACCGCCACCGGCCGCTCGATCGCCGCTGCCTGCGTGGCGACCGGCGCGAAGCCGCTGCTGGAGAACGGGGGCAGCGACCCGCTGGTCGTCGACGACGGGGTCGATCCGGTCTGGGCCGCCGAGCAGGCAGCCCTGGGTGCCTTCACCAACTCGGGCCAGCTCTGCGTCGCCGTCGAGCGGATCTACGTACTCCGCGCCGTGGCGGACGAATTCCTCTCCGCGCTGGTCAGGCGGGCCGAGTCGCTGCGGGTCGGGCCGGGACGGGACGAGCGGACCGAGATCGGGCCACTGGTCGACCGCCGGCATCGCCTCCTGGTCGACACCCAGGTACGGGCGGCGGTCGCGGACGGCGCCCGGGTGCTGACCGGCGGCCGGGTGCCGGACGGGCCGGGGGCGTTCTACCCGCCCACCGTGCTGGCCGACTGCTCGGACGAGATGTCGGTGATGCGCGAGGAGACCTTCGGGCCGGTCGCGCCGGTGCTGGTCGTCGACTCCTTCGACGAGGCGCTGTCCCGGGCGGCGCACTCGCCGTACGGACTCTCCGCGACCGTGCTGACCGGCTCGATGGGCCACGCCCAGCAGGCCTGGCGCGAACTGCCGGTCGGCACAGTCAAAATCAACAATGTCTTCGGCGGCGCGCCCGGCGGCGCCGCACACCCCCGTCGGGGCAGCGGCCAGGGCTTCGGCTACGGCCCCGAACTGCTCGACGAACTGACCGCGACAAAGGTCGTGCACATCACCGCACCGGGGGGACCGACCGGGACCTGGTGACCCGGGAGCAGACCCGACGACAGCAGACCCGACGACGCCGGTGACCACAGGCGAGCCGACCGGACGCCGGTCAGGCGGGCGGGCCGACTCGGCGTCGCTGATCCGCTCGGCCCGCCCGGCGACCGTCCACGCGTGCCGGCTGCCCGGTTACCTGTTCCTGGCCCGGGCGGTCTGTCGGTTGTTCGCCTTCTGGATCGCCCCGACCAGCTCGGACTTGTTCATCCGGGAACGACCCCGGACGTCCAGCTTCTTGGCCACCTCCATCAGGTGCTCCTTGGAGGCGTTCGCGTCGACGCCGCCGGCCGTCGCTGCCCGGCGGGCCGGACCACCCCCGGCCGCCTGCTCGTCGCTGGGCCCCTTGCGCCCCTTCTGCTCCCAGTGGTCGCCGACCTTCTCGAACGAGTGCTTGACCGCCGCGTACGCGGTCCGGTGCGCGCGTTCACCCTCGCCGTACGTCTCCACCGCCGAATCGTGCGTTTTGGCCCAGGTGTCCTGTGCCTTGTCCGACGAGCGGCGCAACGTACTGGGAAGCACTTCACGTCCCGGCATGGTCATCCTCCTCGCTTTCGGGTACCGGCCCGGCGCGGATCGAGAACCCACCCCGGTTCGGAGGCCAACCCTCACTCTTCCCGTCGCCGCTGCCGCCAAACGCGATCGGCGGGGCCAGGGGCGTTCCGTCGGCGGATCGGTTTACCGCCGGGGGGCTCGGGTAGCGCATAGGACATGGACCGGGGCAACAGCAAACACGGACCGCGGCTAGACGACGAGATGAGTCGGGAGGTAGCCAGCACGGTGAACAACGCCGCCGGCTCCCGAGCCGAGGAGTGGCGTGAGCCGGAGCCGGCCGGCGAGGACCAGCCGGGATCGACCAGGGCGCCGACCGCCGACACGCGCTCGGGCGCACCGCAGGGCATGACCTCGGTCGAGGTCGAGCAGCGCAGCCGGCTCGGCCGTTTCATCAGCCTGTCGGCGCTGCCCGGCGACCGGGCGACCCTGCGCCGCAACGCCGAGGAGAACGAGGCACCGGACGAGGTTCTGGCCCAACTCGACCGGCTGCCGCCGGACACCGAGTTCCGCACGGTCTCCGAGGTGTGGGCGGTGCTCGGCAATCCGAACGAGACGCAGCGCTGGTGACTCCCGCCGAAGGCGGTGAGCGGGACCAGCAGACAGGAAGGACAGTCAGATGAGTGCGGTGACCGAATCCGTGGACGTGGCCGTCCCCGTGCGGACCGCGTACGACCAGTGGACCCAGTTCGAGGATTTCCCCCGCTTCATGGAAGGGGTCGAGGAGGTCCGCCAGATCTCCGACACGATGACCCACTGGAAGGTCGGCATCAGCGGCGTCGAGCGTGAGTTCGACGCCCGGATCACCGAGCAGTTGCCCGACGAGCGGGTCGCGTGGACCTCGACCAACGGCACCAACCAGGCCGGCGTGGTCACCTTCCACCGGATCGACGAGGGACACACCCGGGTCACCCTCCAACTCGACTTCGAGCCGCAGGGGATGACCGAGAAGGCCGGTGACAAGCTGGGCATGGTGGACCGCCGGATCAGGGGCGACCTGGAGCGGTTCAAGAACTTCATCGAGGCACGCGGCGGCGTCGAGACCGGTGCCTGGCGTGGCCAGGTGGACCGGCCACAGCCGTGACCGAACGGCGACAGCCGGACGAACTGTCGGCGCCCGTCGGGGATCCCCCGGCGGGCGCCGCCGGTTTGCCGCCGAGACCCCGGGGTACGGCCAGACTATGACCGACAACGACAGTTCCGTCTGGCGCGACGAGGAGAAGATTCCGCTGCCCGAGTTGGAGCGCGCGATGGGTGCGTCGACCCCTGACGGCCAGGTGGACGACACGACCGGCAACGAGGCGGGCGCGGAGTCGGCGTACGGTCACGGCGCCGAGGCGGCCGACGGTCACCCGACGTCGGAGGCGGACCGGGGCGAGATGACCGACCCGGAGCGGGCGTACCGCCCCTCCACCACCGGCCGCAACGGCCCGCACTGACCCGGCCCAGGTCGGATCAGCCGGCCCCGGTGGCGACGGGGCGCCGGGCGGAGGCGAGATAGAGGCCGAGCAGGACCAGCGAGAGCACCAGCAGGGCCGACCCGAGCGCCTCGATCGTGACCCGGCTCAGCAGCAGCCCGATGCCGGCCGGCAACACGGCGCCGCCGAGACCGGCGGCCCCGATCTGGAGGCCGATCGCCCGGTCGGCGTGTGCCGGTCCGACCCGCTCGGCGGTGGTCAGGGTGAGCAGCGGGAAGACCGGCGCGGCGGCGAACCCGATGATCGCCAGTCCGACGACCGCGAGCGCGGCCGGGGCGGGGATCGCGACCAGCGCGGCCCCCACCGCCATGCCCACCAGGCTGGCCCGCAGCACCAGCCCGCTGCCGAGCCGCTCGGCGACCACCCCCTGAACCACCCGGCCGACGAACAGGCTGCCCCAGTAGATCGACACGCAGACACCGGCGGCGGCCTCGCTGAGTCCCCGCCCCTCGGTCAGCAGCAGGAAGGCCCAGAGCCCGGCGCCCACCTCGACGCCGACGTAGACGGCGAACGCCACCGCGCCGGTCCAGACCGCCGGCAGCCTGAGGGTGGCGGCGACCGGAATCCGTACGGGGGTGCTCTCCTGCTCCGCCCCGGACGGGTCGGTGCCGGTCCGCGCCGTACGGCGGTCGTCCCAGGCCCGTACGGTGAGCACGAAGGCGAGGGCGAGCAGGGCCTGGGCCGAGGCGACGATGCCGTAACCCCAGCGCCAGGAGAGTCCGGCACCGATCACCGTGGTCATGATCAGTGGGCCGATGGCGACGCCGAGGCCGAAGAAGGCGTGCAGCCAGTTCATGTGCCGGGGGCCGAAGGCACTCGCCGCGTATGCGTTCAGCCCGGAGTCGACGGCGCCGGAGCCGAGTCCGAGCACCAGCGCGCAACCGACCATCAGGGCGAGCACCGGCGACAGGGCGTAGCCGGTGAGCCCGAGGCTGGCCAGGGCGGTGCTGCCGGCGAGCAGCCAACCGACGCCGACCCGGGCGAGCGTGAAACCGGCCGCGACACTGGACGTCAGGTACCCGACGGTGCCGGCGGCGAGCAGGAGTCCGACCGCCTCGGTTGGTACGTCGAACGTCGAGCTGATCGACGGCCAGCCGACGCCGAGCAGGCCATCCGGCAGGCCGAGGCTGACAAACGCGAGGTAGGCCAGGATGAGCAGGGCGGGGCGAGGGCTGTTCGACACGATCCGTGATCCTTCCGGATCGGCCAGGCTGTGACAATGAGGTAACCGGAGCTTTGCCGCTTCCCGGGACTCCAGCCCCAGTAGATCTCTAAACCGGACAGCTCAGCCAGAATCGACCGATCGGGTGACGGCGGAGGCAGACCGGCCGGGCAGAATCTGTCAGATGCATCAGGGCTCCGGTTTTCTCTCCGCCCGTCAGCGCCGCTTGGCCTGGTTCGGCTTCCTGCTGACCGCGCTCCAGGCCCCCGTCGCCGCCCAACTGCTCCCCGACGCGTCCTGGCTGTTCAGCATCGTCGTCGCGGTGATGGTGGCGACGACCATCCTGGCCGACGACGCGATGCGGCGCCGCCCGGCCGAGGCCAGCCCGGCCGAGTAGTCAGGCGTCCTGCGGGCGGAACCGAGGGCCGTCGTCCTCGCCGGTGGCGGATTCCTCCCGGGCCGGTGTCAACAGGTCGGATGAATGACCGGCCAGTCCGTCCGGGACGGCGTCGTAACCCGTGAGCCCACTGTCCAGGGCCGGCTCGTAACCGGCGAGCCCGCCGTCCAGGACCGGCTGGTAACCGGTCGGCCCGGCACCGGTCACCGGCTCGTAGCCGGCCAGGCTCTCCGGGGCCGGTGAGGTGGGCATCTGCGTCAACGTGGTGTCCGGGATGGTCGCCTGTAACAGTGACGGCTCCGGGAACGACGCCTGCGACAGTGACGTCTCGGGGAACGACGTCTCGGGGAACGTCGACCCGGTCAGCAGCGACTCGGACGTCGGCGGGACCGGGGCCCGACCGGCCGACTCGGCGTACGGCACGGCAAAGGGCGACCCCCGACCGTACGTCTCCCGGTTCGCCCGGCGCAGCCGAGACTCGCTCGCCAACCGGCCCAGCCAGCGCTCCCAGCGCACCTGCATCGGCTTGACCAGTCCCCCGCCGATCCCGACGACCAGGATGCCGGCGACCGTGGCGAGCAGCGCGACCAGCACCGGTCCGGTGACCGAGGTGGCCACCCCGGTCTGGACGAACGCGGCGACCACCCCGAGCCCGACCACCAGGAGCGAGACCACGTCGGCCAGCGGGCGACCGTACGAGACCGCCCCGACCGAGTCGCTGACCAGGTCGTGCACCGCGTTCGCGATCACCACCGACACCGCGACCACGACCAGCGCCACGAATGCCCGGGGCAGCCAGGCCACCACCGCGCTGGCGATGTCGTGCACCGGGTTCGGGCCCCAGATCGCGAACCCGAGTTGCACGGTGAAGAGCAGGATCAGGTAGTACGCGAGCCGGGCCAGGACGGCGGCGGGGCGGTAACGGGTCCGGGCGACCAGGCGCCCGAGTCCGCCGCGCTGCACCACCTGGTCGAAGCCGAACCGGTCCAGCAACCGGAGCGCCGTCCGGAGCACGAACCGGGCCAGCAGCCAGCCGAGCACGAGGATGCCCAGGCAGCCGATCAGGCGCGGCACGAAGATCAGTAACGCGTTCCACGTCTCGGACAGCTCGGACCCGACGTCGACCCGCCGTACCGCGACGATCGCGGGCATGGCGTCCCTCCTGTCACCTGGACTACCGCCGCCCGCGTACCCGGCTGGACCTGGTTCATTCCGTGCTCACGCGCACCCCGTGTCGCCAGCGGGCACCCGTGTCCGTCGGCGGCGCGGGACCCGTACCGGAAACGCCGCGTTCGACTCGGTCGACCTGTCGATCGTCGGAGGGTTCGTCCACGGCGGTTAGGCTGCTGACATGCCAGGCTCGGTCGGGCGGGTTCCCGCTCCCCCCTCCCGGTGGCCCGGTCCGTCCCCGGCACCGGGCGCCACCGCTGGGCTCGACACCGGACGACGCTGGGCGGACACCCCCCTCGGACCGGCCGAGCGCTGGGCACCGTCGCTGCGGGCGGTGGTCGAACTCGTCCTCTCCTCCCCGGTGCCGATGGCTCTCGCCTTCGGTGAGGAGTTGGCACTCGTCTACAACGACGGTTACGCCGAGTTGATCGGCGATCTGCACCCGTCGGCGTTCGGCCGCCCGGCGGCCGAGGTCTTCGCCCAGGTGTGGGAGTTGGACGGGGTGGGCGAGGAGATCGAGCAGGCGTACCGCACCGGCGTGCCGTACCTGGAGAAGGAGGGTCTGCTGCCGCTCGGGCGGGGCAGCGAGGCGGACCAGGTGGTGCTGACCCGGGGCTACTCGCCCGTACGCGACGATCACGGCCAGATCATCGGCCTGCTGATGGTGGTCGTCGAAGCCACCCAGGTCACCCGGCGGTTGGAGAGCCTGAGCCAACTGGCGGTCGCGCTCTCCGGCACGCTCACCCTGGACGACGTGGCCCGGTCCGCGCTGCGCTACGCCCTCGAGTCGTTCGACGCCGACCAGGTCGGGCTCGGCGTGGACGACGGTGCCGACTGGCGCGGCGTACGGCGGCTCCGTGGCGAACTGCTCGACGAGGCCGACGAGCGGCTCCCCCCGCTGTGGCGCAGCCTCGCCGCCGACTCACCGGCGCCGCTGGTGGTCGCCGCCTCCACCGGCACCGCGCACTACTGGCCGGACGGGCAGCCGCTGCTGGCGACCGCGATCGACCGGCACGACGAGAAGATCCGGGCGCTGGCCGTGCTGCCGCTGCGTACGCCCTCGCTCGGGGGCGCGCTGGCGGTCGGTTACCGCGAACCGCACCCGTGGTCGCCGGCCGAGCGGGCCCTGCTCACCGCCGCCACGGAACTTGTGGCGCAGGCCGCCGAGCGGGCCCGCCGGTTCGAGAACCAGCACGGCACCGCCCAGTTGCTGCAACGCAGCATGCTCCCGGAACAGTTGCCCGACCTGCCCCGACTCCGGCTCGCCGCCCGGTACGACGCCGGGGTCGACGGCAACGCCGCCGGTGGCGACTTCTACGACGCCTTCCGGCTCGACGGCGACCGGCTCGCCGTGGTTCTCGGCGACGTGGCCGGGCACGACGTGCACGCCGCCGCGCTGATGGGCCAGGTCCGGGCCGCGCTGCGCGCGCTGGCGCTGAGCAACCCGAACCCCGCCGCCGTCCTGTCCGGTCTCGACCTGCTGGTGGACAGCCTCGGCACGGACGCGCACCGGGACGAACTCTTTGTCACGGTCGTCTACGGCCTGATCGACCCGGGCAACGAGTCGATGACGTTGGCCAGCGCCGGGCACCCCGCCCCGTTGCTGCGCCGGGCGCCGGCCACCGGTCCGGCCACCGCCGACTATCTCGACGTACATCCGGGCGTGCCGCTCGGTCTCGGCGGCCACCGCCCGGCCAGCACCCTGCCCTTTCTCCCCGGCGACACGCTGCTGCTGTTCAGCGACGGGGTGGTCGAGCGCCGGCAGCAGAGCCTCTCCGCGGGGCTGACCGCGCTGGCCAAGGCCGTGGCGACCGCCGCTGGCGGCGATCCGCGTACGCTCTGCGCCGTGGCGGGCTCGGCGGTGCCCGGCTCGAGCGAGGACGACGTGGCCGTACTGGCGGTGGAGCACGCGCTGTCGCCGAGCCGTTCCGCGTCGCTGGAGATGCCGGCCGAGCCGACCGCACCGGGACGGGCACGGCAGTGGTTGACCGCGCAGCTCACCGCCTGGCTGGTGCCGGAGTCGGTGATCGGGGCGGCGGTGCTCTGCGTCAGCGAGCTGGCCACCAACGCGCTGCTGCACGCCGGCACCGCGGCCCGGGTGGAGATCGACCTCAGCCCGGAGCGGCTGCTCGTCTCGGTGGCCGACCGGGGCACCCGGGGCACCGTGACCCGGGCCCGCACCGAGACGCTCAGCAGCCGGGGGCGGGGCCTCGGCCTGATCGAGCAGCTCAGCGACGCCTGGGGCACCGACCCGACCGTACGTGGTTCGACCGTGTGGTTCGAGATACTGATTCCCGAGGGTGGCCCGCACACGTACGGCTAGGGGGCGGTATGGAGATCGACAGACCCGCCGGGGTGCTGTTCGACGTCGACGGCACACTCGTCGACACCGCGTACCTGCACACCGTGAGCTGGTGGGAGGCGCTGCGTCAGGCCGACCAGGAGATCCCGATGGCGGCCATCCACCGGGCGCTCGGCATGGGGGCGCAGCGGCTACTGGAGCACCTGCTCGGCCCGGAACGCGACCGGGACGCCGACGACCGGATCCGGTACGGGCACGACAGCCTGTTCGCCGAGTTCTGGGACCGGCTGCGTCCGTTGCCCGGAGCGGCGGCCCTGCTGCGCGCCTGCGCCGCACGCGGGCTGCGGGTGGTGCTGGCCACCTCGGCGGACGGGCGCGAGCTCGACGCGATCCGCGCCGCGCTCCTCGCCGACGACGTGATCGGCGGCGTCACCCCGGTCGCCGACGGCCCCACGCGGGGCCCGGACGCCCTGGCCACGGCGCTCGACAACGCCGGCCTCGACCGGGCCCGGACGGTCTTTGTCGGCGACTCGGTCTGGGACGTCGCCGCCGCCGGTGACCTCGACCTCCCGTGCATCGGGCTGACCTGCGGCGGCACCGGCCGCAGCGAACTCGCCGGGGCGGGTGCGGCGGCGGTCTTCGACGACCCGGCCGCCCTGCTGGCCGGTCTGGCCGACTCCCCGGTCGCCGCGCTGGCCTGAGTGGGAGGCCGGGCGCGCCGCACAAACCAAAGCACGGGAGCCGACGTCGGCCGAAATACGGGCGTCAGGAGAAAATGCGAAAACTGTCTGACGCATTGACGTGGGCAAACGTGATTACAGACCTGACGATGGGCCTGGACGGGGTTGCACACCTCCGATCCCTCATGGACACTTGCGGTCAATGATCCACAGCGGGTCGTGACTGAGGGGAGTCGTCGAACCATGAGGTTTCACAGGGCCCTGGTGGCCGGGGCATTGGCTGTCGTCGTCGCCGGAGGCGGCTTGGCCGTAACCGCGGCACCCGCCCAAGCGGTTACCCAGCACACCTACTGTGGGGACGGGGACGCCTGTCTGTACTACCGAATCAACTACGGTGGCTCGATGGTCGGCATCCCGGACCAGTTGGTACCGGACTACCTGGCCTCACCGGCGGTGCTCTTCCGTACCACCGGTGACGGCAAGGGAGCTGTTGTCGGGAATCAGACCGGCTCGTACTACAACAACAATGGCGCCTGCGCACTGCGCGTCTACGAGCACAAGAACTACGGGGGCCGCTACAACACCTTCGGCCAGTACAGCGGCAGCGGCAACAACGAGTTCGTGACCCGGAACAACAACCGCGGTCACATCTTCTGCCCCTGACCCGGGCACATCACTTCGGGAATCACCGCGCCGTGACCGATGGTCTCGCGATCGGTCACGGCGCTTCCACACGGCCTCGGGGGAGCGATACATGGGTCGGCTGCACATCCGCGTTGTCATCTGCGTCAGTACGGCGCTGCTGCTGTCGTCCGGCTGTTCCGGCAAGGAGGCAGCAAGCGAGGCTGGCCGGAGCGATGTGGTGGTGACGACCCCCGCACCGGTCGGGACCATCCCCGAGATCGGTTCCACCCAGGGCCTCGCTCTGCCGATCGAGGCATACATGCTGACCGGCGACGAGAACGCCCTCGTGCTGCGCGCGCGACAAACGCTGATCGAACGTTGCATGCGGGGCTTCGGTCTCACCTACTCCATCCGACTCGTCCCACCGTCGCGAACGTTCTCGCTTGTCGAGCGACGATACGGGGTAGCCGATGCCGCCACCGCCGCGGAATGGGGCTACCACAGCCCGGACCCGGCGCAGGGTGAGCGGCGTCGCGCGCTGGCCGACAACAACGCGCAGACCCCCACGGAACTGCTTGTGCTCACCGGCTGGCCGGGAGGGAACGTCCTACCGGGAGCGACACCGCCGGCAGCCGGCCGGGTGGCGGGTAGGCAAATTCCGGCCGGCGGCTGCCAGGGCGAGGCGGTTCGGGAAATCACCGGCGACGACGGCGGCTACGGTGACGACGCAATCGTCCAGGCCATCAACCAGAGTACCGAGTCGGACTCCGACAGGCGAGTCAGCGACGCGGTCGAGAGATGGTCGGAATGCATGAAGCGGGCGGGATACGACTATCCGGGGCCGATGGAAGCGATCGACAGTTTCGGCGGACCAGCGCCGAGTGAGGTCGAACGGAAAACCGCGGTGACGGACGTGAAGTGCAAGTCCGAGACCAATCTCATCGGGGTCTGGTTCACCGTCGAGTCCGCCTACCAGACGGCGGCCATCCAGCAGAACCGCGAGCATCTCGCGTCCGTACAGAATCGCTTGAAGACAATCATCCGGAACGCGACGTCCATAGCGGGCGGTACCACTGCCACCGAACCGGGCAACCCGACCAGCGGAGGGTGAACGCGGGCCGGTCCTCCGGCCCCGACCGCTTCACCAGTTCACGTGCAGGCGTACGGTCGTCGTGGAGTCGGTGGTGTGCACGTGGACCAGGTCGCAGAGGTGGTTGACCAGCAGTAGCCCGCGCCCCTGTTCGCTGGTGGGCGAGGCGGGAAGCCGGCCGGCGAGCAGGTCGGTCAGCACGCTGCCGCCGATCACCTCGCTGACCATGCCGGCCGGTTCGGCCCAGACCCGCAGCACCGCCGGTTCGGCGCCGTACACCACGGCATTGGTGGCGATCTCGTTCGTGGCCAGGCGCAGGTCGTCGACCCGCTCGGGATCCAGACCCGCCTCGGTGGCGAGCGCGGCGACCAGAGCCCGCATGCCGGCCATCCCGGCCCGGTCGAAGAGCAGGGTGGACGGGGTCAGGTCGGGCTCGGGCAGCGGCAGGTTGAACGCGTCGACGACCGCCTCGGGACTGCCGTAACCGGCACTGGGCTGTCGCACCCCGGCCCGGATCAGCACCGGGTGGGTGCTGGCCGCGTCGGCGATCACGTCGGCGTCCAGCCCGACCGCGTCGTACGGGCAGAGCACGCTCACCGCCTGCTCGGCCAGGGCCAGGTTGACCAGCGCCTCGTGCTGCACACACCGGGGGTACGCGACGGCCGGGCGCTCCGGCCAGATCGGCTCGACCACGATCCGTACCCGGGTGCCGGGGTGCTCGGCGACAAACGCGTACAGGATTCCGGGAATGATCCAGGCCGGGTTGCGCCCGGCGACAGCCATGTCGAGGAACCGTACCCCGACCTCGCCGGATGCCTCGGTGAGCGCGTCCCGCAGCAGGTCGAGCCGTGGTTGTGGTACCACGACCAGCACCGGTTCGGCCTGGCTCCCCCCGTCCTCGACAAAGGCGCGCAAGCCGGCGAGGTAGTCGTCCGGACCGTGGTAGAACAGGGCCTCGTGGCGAAGCGCACCGGACCGGGACACGGCGCGCGGCACGGTACTCATCCGTTGTCACACCTGCTCAAGGCACACCCCCCGTTCTCCGCGCCATCGGTTGGCACCATACGCGCGGTGCTCCGCCCCGGACACGCGGAGATCGGATAGCCGTCTGTCACCCCGTGCTGGTCGTGCCCGCGCACCGGCGGCCTGGGACGGGTTGGAGGCGGACGAGGCGGCCCAGGGTACGCACCGGAGGCGCTGCCGCCGAACGGGACGTACCCGGTATGTTGTCCGCTGTCGTGTCGGGACGCGCGTTTGGGAAGCAGGACAGATGGCGACAGCGCCGGACTTGACCCCGTCGAGCGCGCCGGTGGACGACCCGCCCAACGAGTCGGTCCCGGAAGAGGAGAACAACCCGCCCGGCGAGTCCGTCCCGGAACGGGAGAACAACCCGCTCGGCGAGTCCGTCCCGGAGCCGGAGGGCGACGCGTCGTCGACCGGTGAACCCGCCTCGGCCGGGGACGCGGCCGTGACCCCGGAGGCGTTGTCCGCTGTGGAGTTGGCGGCGGCGGACGACGACCCCCCGGCCGAGGAGGCGGCGCCCGCGACCGGGACCGCACCGGCCAAGGAGACGGGAGCGCCCACGCAGACCTCGCCGGCCGAGAAGGCCGCGTCCCCGACGGAGCCCGTGCCGGTCGAGCGGACGTTGGCGCGGTTCGGGGCCCAGGCCCCGAGGGCGCTGATCGCCGCCGGGCTGTTGCTCGCCGTGGTCGTACCGCTGCTGCTCGCGATCGTCAGCGGCGCCATCTCGATCCCACACCACGATGCCTGGTCCTACAGCCGGATCGGCCAGCACTTCGGTGAGGGCGGCGGGTTCGACCTGCTCGGCTGGAACCGGCCCTCGCTGATCGGGCAGATCGTCGTACTCGGCCCGCTGGCCGGTTCCATCGCCGCCCAGCAGGTCCTCGTCGCGCTGCTCGGCGCGGTGGCCCTGTTCGCCTGCTACGACCTGCTCACCCCGACGATCGGCCGGATACGGGCCGGACTCGCCACGCTGGTTCTCGCCTGCTGGCCGGAACTGGGTCTGCTCTCCACCTCGTTCATGACCGACGTGCCGGCGCTCGCCGGTGCGCTCGGCTGCCTCGCGCTCGGGCGCCGGGCGCTGGCCAAGGACTCGCCGCTGCTGCTGGCGGCAGCGCTCGTGGTGGGGCTCTGGGGTGCCACCGTACGCGAATCCGTCCTTGCCGCGCCGGCCGCGCTGCTGGCGGTGGCGCTGCTGCGGGCGGTGGTGCGAGCCTGGAACGCCCGGTCCCGGGAACGGCTGCGCTGGTTGCCGCTGCTCGGATTCGGCGCCGCCTTCGCGGCGGCCTGGCTCGGATTCGAGTACTGGCGGCGCGGCCTGCCCGACGACGGACCGGTCTTCCCCGCCGGAGCGGACATCATCCCCCCGGTGCTGGGGCTGGCCGTGTCCGGCTACTTCATGCTCGCGCTCGCCGCCTCGCCGGTGATCCTCCTGTTCGCCCGCCCGTCGCGGTGGACGAGGACGGCGTGGTTCGCCGCCGGGGCCACCGCGATCGTGGCTGCGCTCGTCTGGCACGACCACGGCCGGGCTGCCTTTCTCTTCAGCGACTATCTGACGCCACTCGGGCCGTACCCGGGCGCGGTGCTGGGCCAGCGGTCGATGTTGCCGGACCCGTTGTTCGAAGTGGCGGCGTTGCTCGCCGCGTTCTCCGGTGTGGTGCTCGCCGGGGTGCTGGTCGGGCGGATCGGGCAGTTGCCGCCGCTGCTCGGCTGGTTCAGCGTGCTGACCGTCGGCGGGCTGCTGGTCGGCAGCACGACCGGCCAGCCGATGTGGGGCCGTGACCTCGTTGTGCTGATCCCGCTGCTGCTCTGCGTGGTGCTCACCGACACGGTCCGGGTGGCCCGGCGCCCGGCCTGGCTGTCCCGGATCTACCAGACCCCGCCGCCGGCTCCCCGACGGGCTTGGTCCCGGGCCGGGCTGGTGTTCGCGGTGCCGGCCGTCGCGCTGCTCGCCGCGCTCGGCCTGCTCACCACCGCGTACGGGACGGCGTCGGACACCGCCCGTTGGGAGGCGGGCGAGGCGCTCGCCGAGACCGGCGTGCCGCGTACGGAGATCGACGCCGGCTTCGAGTGGGTCGGTTACCACTCGGCGGACGGGTTCGACCGGGCCCCGCGAACCGACCGGCCGAACTGGTACGCCGACCAGGTCCCGGGCAGCCGCCCCTGCTTTGTCGTCGCCGTCTCGGAGCAGCACCGGGCCGGTTGGCGGCTGGTCCGGACGGTGGAGTACCAGCGGTACGTGATCGCCGGCTCGGCCCAGCTCTGGATCTACGACACCGGCCGCTGCGGCTGACCCGGGTGCTGCCGTCGACCTGACCCCCGATGGGCTGAGCTGCCGACGGGCTGAGCTGCCGACGGGCTGACTGCTGGCGGGCTGACCCGGTGGTGCCGGGCCGGTGTCCGTGTCCGTGGATGTACGGACACCGGCCCGGCGGTGTCGGGCGCCAACCCGCTCCACGACGGTCAGGTCGGGGAGCGGGTCGACGTGGGCGCCCGAGGGTCAGGGCAGCGTCCAGCGTTGGGCGCCGGTGCCGTTGCAGTCGTAGATCTGGAGTTGGACCCCGTTCGCCGTACTTGAGCCGGGGATGTCCAGGCAGCGGCCGGACTGCGGGTTGCGCAGGCTGCCGTCGGCCTGGACCGTCCACTGCTGGGCACCGCTGCCGTTGCAGGTCCAGAGATGGATCTTCGTGCCGTTGGTCAACCCACTGGCCTGTACGTCCATGCACTTGCCGAGGGCCCGGATGGTCCCGTCGGTGCCGACCGTCCAGCGTTGGTTGGTCGCCCCGTTGCAGTCCCAGGTCTGCACCCGGGTCCCGTCGGCGGTCGCACCCGCGTTGACCTCGGCACAGCGGTTGAGGGCCCTGATCTCACCAGTCCTCGGCGTGCCGGGACCACCGGTGCCGATGCCCGGCCCGACAAAGGTGTAACTGTCGATGTCCAGGAACGCCCCACTGCCCCCGTTGAAGACCAGGAACAGGTCGTGGGTGCCGTCGTCGGGGCGGTTGACCGGGGCGGTGACCTCGACGTAGTTGTCCCAACCGCCGGTGTTCGGCACGGTCACCCGGGCCACCTCCGGCCCGGTGGTCGAGTTGTACCGGAAGGAGATCGTGCCGCCACCCCCGCCGCTGCTCACCCGGGCCTTGACCGAGTTGATCCCCTTCAGGCTCACCGCGTGGTGCTTGACCCACTCACCGTTCTGGATGTCGCCGAGCCGCTTGCCGCCCTCAGCGGCGGCCTGGTCGATCACCTGCGGGCCACCGAGCTGCACGAAGTGCTCGGCCTGCCACTGCTTGGGCCAGAGCGTGATGGTCTGCTCGCCGGTCAGCGGCACCGAGCCGGTCGCGCCCTGGTCGGTGTAGGTGGCCCGGACCACGAAGAAGAGCACCGAGTCCGGTCCGGCGTGCACCGGGCCGGTGTTGAAGGTGGCGCCGCAACCGGTGCCCTCACCCTCCTCGTGGGCGTGGTCCTGGTGGCCGAGGGCGACCCGGACGATCACCCGGGAGCAGTCGATCGCCCCCTCCTGCGGGTCGGTGGCCGAGGCGGTGACGGTGAAGTCCTGGCCCCAGTCGAACATGCCGCCGGCCGGGATCGCCGAGATGGTGAGGCTCGGGCGGCTGTTGCCGACCACGATCGGGACCAGCGTGGTGGCGGAGCGGCCGGTGCCGTCGCTGACGGTCAGCCGGGCCCGCTTGTCACCGTTGGTGGTGTACGTGTACGACGGGTTCGCCGCCGTCGAGTCGGTGCTGCCGTTGTTGTCGAAGTCCCAGGCGTACGTCAGCGGGTCCCCGTCCGGGTCGGAGCTGCCCGCACTGGAGAAGGTCACCGCGAGTGGCGCCGGGCCGTTGTCGCGGTTGACCGTCGCCTGGGCGATCGGCGAGCGGCCACCCTGGACGTAGTTGATTTTGTAGAGGCCCGCGTCGGCGGCACCGGAGAAGTAGCCGCTGCCGTACTCCAGCAGGTAGAGCGAGCCGTCCGGGCCGAACTCCATGTCGATCGGGTGGACCAGGTTCATCCCGGCGAGCACCGGTTCGATGATCGTCGGCGTACCGGTGGCCGGGTTGCCGTTGTTGAACTGGACCTCCTTGATCCAGTTCCGGCAGTACTCGGAGATGAGCAGCTTGTTGTCGTAGTACTGCGGCCACTTGACGTCCGAGACCAGGTTCGGGTCGTAGTGGTAGACCTCGGTGTGGTTGGGCGAACCGCAGCCGCCCGGGTTGTCCAGCGCCGGCCACTCCCGACTGCCGCCGTGCTGCTCCCAGACCAGTGCGGGCTTGGTCGGGGGCAACTGTTGGACACCGGTGTTGCGGGGCGAGTTGTTCACCGGGCCGGTGGTGCCGCCGCAGGGGAACCAGCCCCGGGGGGCGTTCGCCGCGAAGTCCCAGTCGTTGTACGCGACGTTCGGCCCGCCACAGTACGGCCAGCCGTAGTTGCCCGGACCGGTGGCACGGTTGAACTCGTCGTACGCGGCCGGGCCCCGGTTGGCGATCGTCGCTCCGGCGTCCGGGCCGACCTCGCCCCAGTAGAGGGTGTTGCCGGCCCGCTTGTCGACCCAGATCCGGTACGGGTTGCGCACGCCCATCACGTACACCTCGGGGCGGGTGCCCGCCGTGCCGGCGGGGAAGAGGTTGCCGCTCGGCACGGTGTAGGTGCCGTTGTTCTCCGGGTGAATCCGGTTGATCTTCCCCCGCAGGTCGTTGGCGTTGCCGGAGGTACGCTGCGCGTCGTACTGGGGGTCGCGGGAGGGACGCTCGTCGATCGGCGCCATGCCGGCGCTGTCGCCACCGGAGTTGGTGTTGTCGCCGACGGCGAAGTAGAGGTTGCCCGCGCTGTCCCAACTCATCGAGCCGGCCGAGTGGCAGCAGAGGTTCCGTTCGGTCGGCCACTCGATCAGCATGTCCTCGCTGGCCGGGTCGAGCGCGTTCGTGCTGGTGTTGAAGGTGAACCGGGAGATCCGGTTGACCAGCGGGGTCACCTTCGGTGAGTAGAACAGGTAGACCCACCGGTTGCTGGCGAAGCTGGGGTGCAGGGTGATGCCGATCAGGCCGTCCTCGAAGCGCGCGTCGAGTTGCACGGTCAGCGCCACGGTGGTGACCCGGGTTGCCGGGTTGTAGAGCCGTACCTGACCGCCACCGGCGGTGGTGCCCCGGTTGATGTAGAGCACCTTGCCGTCGGGGAGCACCGACAACTCGATCGGCTCCCCCATCGACAGACCACCGTCGAGCTTGACCTTCTCGAAACCGGCGGTGGGCGGGGGTGCGGCGGCGACCACCGGCACGGCCTCGGAGATCGGGGCGGCGTTGGGGATCGGGGCGGCGCCGGAGATCGGGGCGGCGCCGGAGATCGGCGCGGTCTCGGAGATCGGGGCGGCGTTGGCCGGGGCGGTCCAGCCTCCCAGACCGAGCACTGTGAACAGGGCGATGGCGCCGACGAACGGTCGGCGGGGAATGCGTAACACGAGACCTCCACGGTACGAGGGGGATCTCGGTGCCGCTCCCGCCGACCGGAGGAGACACCGCAGTGGAGCAGACATTAGCGTCTTTCACTGCGATAGCCCAGAAGTTTCCGTCCTGTGACCAAAAGTCAGCCCCACTGTCAACAGAAGTCGACCGCCGTACGGAACCCGGACCTGGAACGACCAGGCAGTACATCCACGAATGTAACTTTGCGCTGACCCGGGGTCTTCACACGACGGCAACACCGCCGGTACGGTGGTCGATATCCATGGGAGCGCTTCCATCCAAGGCTCTCAATCTAATCGTCGCCCGGATCCGGCCTCACCCACCCCGGATCCGATCCCACCCACCACCGGAAAGGAACGTCACATGCGCAGACGATCAGCGCTCACCGCGGCCGGCGCCAGCGCCACCGCCGCCGTGGCGCTCGCCGTCGCCACCGTGGTCGGTTTCGACCTGCTCCGGCCGACCGCCGCCGAGGCCGCCGACTCGGCCTTCTACGTCGACCCGGGGACCAACGCCGCCGTCTGGGCCGCCGCCAACCCCGGCGACTCCCGGGCCGCCGTGATCCGGGACCGGATCGCCAGCGTGCCGCAGGGTCGCTGGTTCGCCACCTACAATCCCACCGCCGTACGCGCCCAGGTGAACGCCTTTGTCGGCGCCGCCGCCACGGCGGGCAAGATCCCGATCCTGGTGATCTACAACATCCCGAACCGGGACTGTAGCGGCGCCAGCAGCGGCGGCGCCCCGAACCACACCGCCTACCTCCAGTGGGTCGACGAGGTCGCCGCCGGTCTGGCCGGGCGCCCGGCCACGATCGTGCTGGAGCCGGACGTGCTGGCCCAGATGAGCAGTTGCCAGAACGCCGCGCAACAGGCCGAGACGAGGGCCTCGATGGCGTACGCCGGCAAGCGGCTCAAGGCCGGCTCGGCGCAGGCGAAGGTCTACTTCGACGCGGCGCACTCGGCCTGGCTCGCCCCGGCCGAGATGGCCTCCCGGCTGGTGGCCGCCGACATCGCCAACAGCGCGGACGGGATCTCGCTGAACGTCTCGAACTACCGGACCACGACCGAGTCGGTCACGTACGGCAAAAACGTGGTCGCGGCGACCGGAATCTCCCGGCTCAAGATCGTCGTCGACACCAGCCGGAACGGCAACGGACCGGCGGGGGCCGAGTGGTGCGACCCACCGGGGCGGGCGATCGGCACCGCCAGCACCACCAACACCGGTGACGCGGCGGTCGACGCCTTCCTCTGGGTCAAGCTGCCCGGCGAGGCGGACGGCTGCATCGCCGGAGCCGGACAGTTCGTCCCGCAGCGGGCGTACGACCTGGCCGTCGCGGCCGGGCCACCGCCGACCACCCCGCCCGCGACCACTCCTCCGCCCACCACCCCGCCCCCGACCACGCCGCCGCCGACGACTCCCCCGCCGACCACGCCGCCGCCGACCACCCCACCGGCCGGTGGCTGCCGGGTCGCCTACACCCCCAACGCCTGGACCGGCGGGTTCACCGCCGAACTACGGTTGACCAACGGGAGCGCGGCGGTCAACGGCTGGACCCTCACCTTCACGGTCGGCTCCACCGTACGGTTGAGCAACGGGTGGAACGGGGTCTGGAGCCAGTCCGGCACCCAGATCACCGTCCGGAACGTGGCCTGGAACGGCAACCTGCCGGCCGGCGGCACGACCACCATCGGCTTCCAGGGCACCCATACCGGGACGCTGCCCCCACCGACGGCCTACGCGCTCAACGGCGCCTCCTGCGCCGGCTGACGGCAGGCGCGCACGAACGGGCCCTGTCGACGGGAAACCGGACGGCAGGGCCCGCCCGTGTCCCGGTCCGGGGCGGGCACCACGGGTTAGCCCCGTATCGGGGCGGGAATTCGTGGTACCGACGAAGGAGGCAGTCTGATGACCACACCCATGAACCCGGGCGGGCGGGCGGCGGTGCCGGGCCTGCCGTTCGGTGGAAGCACCCTGCCACCCGGTCCGGCCGGCGGCATCTCCATGCCGGGCGACGGCGGACCGGGCGCCGAGCGTCCGACCGTGACGATGGCGTCGTACCCGGACTACTCCGGCGCCCAGCAGGCGGTCGACTTCCTCGCCGACAACAGGTTCCCGGTCGAGCGTACGGCGATCATCGGCACCAACCTGGCGCTGGTGGAGACGGTGTTGGGACGGTTGACCACGGCTCGTGCCTCGTTGGCCGGTGCCGCCACCGGTGCCTGGTTCGGACTCTTCATCGGCCTGTTGTTCGGCATCTTCACCGTCGGCAACTGGTGGGCGGTCATCGTCGCCGGGCTGCTGATCGGTGCCGCCTGGGGTGCCATCTTCGGTGCCATCGCGCACGCCAGCACCGGCGGCCGGCGCGACTTCACCTCGGCCGCGACACTGCGCGCCCGGGAGTACGCCGTGACGGTCGACGCCGACCTGGCCGACCAGGCCCGCAACCTGCTCAGCCGAATGAACTGGCAACCCGCCAACGCTCGCTGAGGTGTAAGGAAGGGCCCCTTATTAACGCATAGCGTTAATAAGGGGCCCTTCCTTACACCTCAGGGGGGTGGGGTTGGGTGGCGGCGTTCTGGATGAGGTGTCTGACTTCGTCTTCGGAGGCGGTTCCGGCCGCCAGCAGGATGTCGGTGGCGGCGGTTCCCACCTGGGCCACGATGACGCTGCCGGAGAAGTCGACCCCGTCGGCGTACGCCTCGTTGGCGGCGGTCACCGCGAGCAAGGCCAGCTCACCGGCACCCTCCGGTTTCAGGCCGTCCCTGAGCTCCTCGCGGAGCAGCCCGAACGCGTCACCGAGCTGCCGTACGGCCATCGGCAGCCCGTCCGGCAGCCGCTCCCCCTGCTCGACCACGCTCAGCGCGCGCCGTACCAGGGTGCCGCTGTCGTGCACGGCCTTGTCGATGTACGGCAGGCTCCTGTCGTAACGCATGATCGCCCTGCGCTGACGCCACCGCAGTGGCGCGTACCGTACGGTCTCCCGCCCGGTGCGCAGCGAGTCCTCCAGGTCGGTCATGTATCCCCTGATCCGGGACAGCCGGTCGAGTGCGAGGTTGGCACGCTCCCGGTCGCGGTCGGCCATCGCCGCCGCGGACTCGAGCAGTTCCCCGGTCACCGCCTCGAACACCGATCGCGCCGCCCGGTCCACCGCCCGCATCGGGTTGGTCGGGATCAGCAGAGTGCCCACGACCAGCCCGGTTCCACCGCCGATCAGCGCCTCCATGAAACGGGGGATGACCGGGTCGGTCATCTGCGCTTGGAAGGCGACCAGCAGCACCGCGGTGGAGGCCGCCTGGGTCAGCACCGCGACGCCCCCGCCCAGGATCGCGGTGAAGAGGATGGCCAGCGCGACCACCAAGGCGATCTGGACAAAGCCGACACCGATCACCTGGACCAGCACGTCTCCCACGGCGACGCCGATGGCGATGCCGACGAGCAGCTCGAACGTACGGCGTATCCGCCCGTTCATCGAGGCGGCCAGCGTGCTGATCGCGGTGATCGGCGCGAAGACCGGAACGGGGTTGCCCATCAGGTCGTGGGTGAACAACCACGCCAGCCCTGCCGCCGAGCCGGTCTGGACGGCGACCAGGGAGATGTCCCGTACGTCGCGCAGTCGTCGGCACAGGGTCGCGGCCGACCGCTCGCCGAGACTCCGGCCCCGGGGCTCCGGCCCGTCCGGTGGACGGTCGGAGACGTACCAGGCGCTGGTCATGGTGGGAGCTACCCGTACCGCCCGGCGGTGAACCCCGTGAAACGGGTACGACGGCGCGAACGCCCCTGCCGGCCGTGGCCGGCTACTTGTACCTCAGCTCCCCCGCCCTGATCTCGGCGTCGACCCGGTTCTCCGGCGGCGCGAGCGGGCACGCCCAGCGGTCGTCGTAGGCACAGCTCGGGTTGTAACCGAAGTTGAAGTCGAGCCGGACCCGGTCGCCGGGGAGCAGGGTGAGGCCGCGACCGAAGGTGCCCTTGACGGTGTCGGTGAGGTAGCGGCCACCACCGTACGACTTGGGGCCGCAGGTGCCGTCGCGGAAGGGCAGGAACAGGCCGCCGCCGTACGCCTCGATCCACCAGAGGGTGAGCGGACCCCAACCGGTCTCGGCGATGCCCACCCGCCGGTACCGGACCACCCCGTCCGGGCCGCCGGTGTCGATCCGCAGCGTCCCCTCGGCCGGCCGGACCGGCACCTCGACGACCGCCTCCGGGTTCTCCGGGAAGTAGCTCAGGCCGGTGAAGCCGGGGCGGCTCTCCGCCGGGATCGGGGACTGCGGGTGCCGGGCGAAGAGGTCGTCCCGGGCCGCCCGGAAACCGGCCAGGTCCAGGTCCGAGAGGTAGAGCCGGGCCACCTTCTCACGCCAGTCGCTCAGATCAAGTTCGTCCACCCGCCCCACGCTAGCTCGCGCGCGGGCCGAAAAAGCGGTCAGAGATCGGTGGCCAGCCGACCGTGGATGTGTTCGTCGTAACGCCGGCCGTCGCCGTAGCGGTGCGACTCGCGCAGGGTGCCCTCCAGCGCGTAGCCGGTCTTCTCCGCGACCCGACAGGAGGCGGGGTTGGCAACGGCGTGACAGAGCTCGATCCGGTGCAGGTTCAGTCGTTGGAAGGCCCACCCGGTGACGGTGGCGACGGCCAGCGCGGCGAGCCCGCGTCCACGGGCCGGGGCGACGGTCCAGTAGCCGATGGCGGCGTCGCCGTCGTAGATCCGGTGCAGCGAGACCGAGCCGAGCAGCGCCCGGGTGGCCGGCTCGGCCAGAGCGAACGAGGCGTGGTCGCCGCCCGACCAGTCGGCTCGGCGGCGTACCCACTCGCGCGCGCCCTCGAGACCGGCCGCCGCGCTCGGTGCCGAGTTCCAGCGGAAGATCGCCGGCTCGCGCATGGCGTTGAGCACCTCGGGCGCGTCGGCGAGCTCCCAGGAGCGCAGCAGCAGGCCGGGTACGGATATCTCGACGGGTTCCACGGTCGTGCAGTCTCGCACCCCGGGGCCGGTGGGCGTACCGGCTTTCCGTCCAGCCGCTCGCCGACGGAGGTTCCTTTCAAACCCGTACGACACCATGTCCCGTGTTGAGGAGATGGATCCAATCGCCACCAGGAGGTTTGTTTCTAATTTGAAGGAGTGCTACTCTTCCGGCGTGACGCAGAGTCTGAACAGCGCGCAGCTCGCTTGTTGGCGCGCGTACATCGAGTCCAGCCAGCGGTTGTTCAACAAGCTGGAGGACGAGCTGCGCGCGACGAACGAGCTGAGCCTCGCCGACTACCAGGTGCTCGTCCTGCTCTCCGAGGCGCCCGGCCAGCGGCTGCGGATGGGCGAGTTGGCCGGGCAACTCGTCTTCTCGCCGAGCCGGCTCACGTACCAGATCTCCTCGATGGAGAAACGCGGCCTGGTCACCCGACAGCCGTGCCCGGCCGACCGACGCGGCAGCGAGGCGGTGCTCACCGCCGCCGGCCTGCTGACCCTCCAGCGGGCGGCACCGCAGCACGCGGAGGCGGTCCGGCAGCACCTGATGGACGACCTGAGCGAGTCCGAGACCGCCGTCCTGACCCGGGTCTTCGAGCGGCTCGGCGAACGGCTCGCCCCCACCCGACCTTCCGCCTCCGACTCCACCACCATCACCAGCTAGGGAGTACGACGATGCCCGCGATCACCGTGGAGAACGTGCTGGTCCTGCCGCGCCTGCCGCGACTGGACGAGCAGACCACCGAGTTCCGGAAGGTGCGCCGGGTGACCACCGCACCGAGCGGGTTCGAGGGCGAGGGCTTCCCGGTCCGCCGGGCCTTCGCCGGGGTGCCGATGACCGAACTCGACCCGTTCATCATGATGGACCAGATGGGCGAGGTCGACTACGCGCCCGGTGAGCCGAAGGGTACGCCCTGGCACCCGCACCGAGGGTTCGAGACGGTCACGTACATCATCGACGGCATCTTCGACCACCAGGACTCCAACGGCGGCGGCGGCACCATCACCGACGGTGACACCCAGTGGATGACCGCGGGCAGCGGCCTGCTGCACATCGAGGCGCCACCGGAGCACCTGGTGATGAGCGGCGGCCTCTTCCACGGCCTGCAACTCTGGGTCAACCTGCCCCGGGTGGCCAAGATGAACCCGCCGCGTTACCAGGACATCCGGGGCAAGGAGTCGGCGCTGCTCACCAGCCCCGACGGCGGCGCCCTGCTGCGGGTCATCGCCGGTGAGATCGAGGGACACCAGGGACCCGGTTCGACCCACACGCCGATCACCATCACCCACGTCACGGTCCAGCCGGGCGCGAGCGTCGACCTGCCCTGGCGCTCGGACTTCAACGCCCTGGTGTACGTGCTCGGCGGCCGGGGCACGGTGGGCAGCGAGCGCCGGCCGGTGCACACCGGTCAGCTCGCGGTGCACGGGCCGGGCGAGGCGCTGCGGTTCGGCGCGGACGAGCGGCAGGACTCGCACACGCCCACGCTCGACCTGTACATCATGGGCGGTCAGGCGATCCGGGAGCCGGTGGCGCAGTACGGTCCGTTCGTGATGAACACCCGCGACGAACTGGTCAAGGCGTTCGAGGACTACCAGGCTGGGCGGCTCGGCGTCATCCCCGCCGCGCGGGTGCCGCACACCGACGGGCAGGCGCCGCGCCCGTAACGGCGGATGTTTCAACGATGCGTCGACCGGGCCGGTCAGCGAAGGTCCGGCCCGGTCGACCGCTGGCGTCCGTAGGGCGCGCCAGCGGCACGGTGGTCAGGCGGACACGGCGAAGATCCCCGCTACGCCGAGCACCACCATCAGCAACACCGCGACCAGGGCTCCCCGTTCACCCTCGACTGCCTGCTCGGTCTGGTCGGGTGGGCTGTCGACAACCTCGCTGGCCATGCTGTCCTCCCCTGTCCCTGTCTCGAAACGGGCGTGTGGGCACGCCGGCGTACCGGGGTCACCGGGTCCTGCCGGTCGCGACAACGGCGCGCCGGCGTGCGACGGTCCGGCCGTGGGTCACCAGGTGACCCGGTCGGTCCGCCGGCTGTCCCTCCGGATGCCGGAAGGGGCCCTCCACGGCAGCAAAGGCGACAACCTGGCATCCGATTAGCCAATTCGAGGGCATGGAAACCAGCCCGGGGGACCAATTTCGCGGTTCTCCTCCGCCACCGGCCCAGGTGTGCAGGGCGTGCCCGATCGGCGCCGCCGATCGCGGACTGTCCGGTTCGAAACAGCCCCATTCGCGACAGACGGGGCCGACCATGGCTTCGTAGCCACGATCAGCCCCGCTGCGAGCTGCGAGAACCGCACCGACAGGCGGTGCTTACACCACCAAACGGAACGGCCTTGCGGTCAGGCGGTCGGCAGAACCCACTGCTGCGTCGCGCTACTGGCCTGGCAGACTGAAACGGTCAGCCGGACGCCGGGGTTCACCGAGCCGCCGACGGTGTCCAGGCACCGACCGGTGCCGATGTTGCGTACGGTCCCGTCAGGGAACGGCACCCAACGCTCGTTCAGGTCATCGCCGCACGGCTGACCCGACGTCACCGACAATACGTATAAGCCATCCTTCAGCGTGGCATCCAGGCACTGACGGTTGACGAGGATCTGCGGCCCGCTGACCGTCCAGGTCCGCCAGTAGTCGACCCGGGCGGGCAAGGGGCCCGAGGGCGATCCCTCGCAGGGGTCAAGGGCTACCATCGGCGTCCGGCCTCCCGGGGCGCCCGGCCTCGGCGGGAGGTCGACAATCAGGAACTGCGCGCACAGGCCCGCGGCACCACGGATCTGGCCGGTGCCGCCGCTGCCGGTGAGCTGCATCCACCGCTGGTCACCCTGGTTGCCGCAGGCAAAGACGACCACATCACCGGCGGCCCAGTCCGGGGCCAGCAGGCACCGGCCGTCGTGCAGCTTGATGGTGCTGGTCAGCGAGTTGGTCGATACCTGGAAGTACTGATCGTTGAACGCCCCGCAGGAGAACTGGATGACGTTGCCGGCCGCCCAGCCCGGGATGGCCACGCACAAACCGTTGCTGTTCCTGATCTGGAAGTATCCCGTCACCGCGGGCACCAGGGTCCAGCGCTGACCGGCCGCCGCGGCGTCGCAGGCCGAACTCCCCACGGAGCCGCCCTCCGCGCCGTTCGGCACCGAGAGGCAGACGCCGTTCCAGCCGCTCATGATCTGCGTCGGCAGGGTCGACCACTTCGGGGCGGAGGCGAACGCAGCACGGATCCAGGCGCCCAGGTCGTCAACCCGGGTCTCGACCGAGCCCTGCCGCGTCTCCGTCTCGCCCAAACAGCCGCTCTGCCACGACGAGCTGTGCAACGCCACCAACTCGACGCCGGTGTCGGTCTGGCGCAGCGCGGGTCCACCCGCATCACCCTTACAGGTGCTCGGACGGTCCGGATCCTGTCCCGCCATCTGGGCGGTTGAGGCATCGAGGCTCTGCACGGTGAACGCCCCGACGTGCAGTTGCTTCGGCATCCACTCGGCGTCGGTCCGCCCAAATCCGGCCACCTGGAGGGTCTCGCCGACGCTGGGTGGTGTCGTGCTCAGGACGACCGGATCGGCGGTCCGTTCCGGTCCCGAGAGCCGCGCCAGTACGAGGTCGCGGGTCGGGTGCGGTGCGAGTTCGGTGATGGTCCACTGCGGTGACGCCGATAGCTGTGGCCCGATCCACACATTGGTCGGCTGGCGGGGCGGACCGGCGACAACGGGTTCTCCGTCTCCGGCGAAGCACGACTTCGCCGTGGCGATCCACAGTGGGTCGACCAGGACGCCGGAGCAGGCTCCCAGCGAGTTGCTCAGTTTCGCGGCGAACCCGTACGAGTTCGTGGCGGCGGGTTCGCCACCCGCCACCGCCTGGACAGGAGCGGCCCCGGCCAGGGTGAGGCCGAGGGCTGCGACGACATACCCGGCCCCCCATCTGAACCGACGACGGAAACGAAGCATGCCGATCTCCCCGTTCTAGTAGCGACCAACGCCCCGGCCCTAGATCATAATGATCAATGCCAGATGATCAATCCCTGTTCCGAACCGGATGCCGACGACGAAGCGGGCAAACTGTCGACTTTCCGTCGTTGCCTCCACTATGGACGAGCCGTAGCGTCGCGACTACCGTATGTCCCGAGGTAGCGGAGGCCAAGGTGACCGAGATCGTCGCGCCCCAACTCGTCGTCAACAGCCGAATGATCTATTTCGGCTGGTTGCCGGCCGACCCGGACGCGGTGGCGGCACTGGTACCGAAGGGGCTGAAGCCGGCCGCGAACCGGCAGGTCTTCATGAACCAGTACGTGGTCGACGACGCCGGCCAGACGTCCGGATTCGGCGCCTACTCGCTCACCTACCTGGGGCCGGATCTGGACGGGTTGGACGCGCCCGACGGGGTCACCCCGGGCCGCTGGTGGACCCACTATCTCAACTCCAGCCCGGTCGTCCGGGAGTACGCGGCGCGGCGGGGCGCACCCGCGAGCGTCGGCAGCACCACGATCGAGGTCAAGGGTCGACGGCTGGTCGCCACCACCGAGGCCGACGGGGTGCCGGTGATCAGGACCACCGCCCGGGTCGGCCGCACCGGCGACGCGATCAACCGTGGTCAACTCCGTTACATCACCGACGTCGGCCGTAAACGGTTCAGCGGCATCTACCCGTTCGTGGCCGAGCCGGTCGACCCGTTCGAGATCGAGTCGTTGGAGTTCCTCGAGCCCGAGCACGCCACGTACGCGCTGCGCCCGGCGAACCCGCTGGAAATCACCTGGGGCTTCTACTCGCCCCGGTCGTCGTTTGCCTACCCGGGCGGCGAAGCACAACTGAAGTGACCTGGGGCCGCCGGCGAATCGATCCCTCGGTTCAGGCCGGACCGGCCGGGGGAAGCGATCCGCGCCAGGGGGTCTCCGGGGAGCGCCCGGGGCGGCCACCCGGACCGGCGAAGGAGTCGACCTGTCGCCGCTGTGCCGGTGGCAACGACTCCCACCAGTGCCGCCGCAGCGCGACCAGGTCGTCCGGGGCGACCCGGCCGGGCAACCGCAGCCGGGCCATGCCACCGTCCGGGAAGATGTCCAGCCGGACCTCGGTCGCCGTACCGGCGTCGGTGAGCGGGAACCGGTGCCGGGTGTCGGGTTGCAGCGGTACCCGGGGCAGCAGGTCGAACCAGGCCCGCTCGTCGGTCGGGTCGGACACCCGGGTGTCGACCCCGCGCAGCGACGCGGCGGCCGGGGCGTTGCCCTTGAAGTGGCTGGTGTCCAACTCGACCAGACGGACCCGGCCGGGCGCGACCAGCCGTACGCGTACCCAGTCGTTGCCGCCGTCGCGGCGCCGGGCGGTCTCCCACCCCTCCCCCATCACCCGGGCCAGGCCGGGCGCGACGAGCTGCTGCGGCGAGCCGTAGAACCGGTTGCTGGCGTCGGTGACCTGGCCGCCGTACTCCGCCGCCGCGAGGTCGACGTGACCGTCGGGAAAGAGCCGGGGATCGGGTACGACGCTGCCGTGCACCCGCAGCCGGGCCACCCCGCCGTCCGGGTGCAGGACGAGCCGGACATGGGTGAACCGATGTGGATCGCGCACCGGGAAGGAGTTCACGGTGTCACCGCGCACCGCCGATCTCGGCACGATCGGGATCCAGTCGGCGGCGGTCAACTCCTCCGGTCCCGGATATCCCTCCAGGCCGCACGCCTGCACCGAGACGAAGGGCGGGAAGTTTCCGGTGAAGAAGGCGGTGTCGACCACCACCCCGGAGATGATGCCGGGCGCACCGAGCCGGACCACCGCGTGGTCGTACCCGGGTTCCCGGCGACGTCTGGTCTCCCAGCCGTCGTACACCTGGCCCTTGGCACCGAAGGTCTGCGGGGTGAATGTCGGCGGCCCGGTGTTGACCAGGTTGTCGCGGGCGGCGAAGAACTCGTCGTTGGCGTCCACCACCGATCCGCCGAGCAGCCGGGAGGCGAGATCGGGCAACTCGGTGAAGTCGGCCATCAGCCCGGTCCCCGGCGTTGTTGGCGGTGGTCGAACTCGTGGTTCGGCACGGTTGGCAGCCTCCGTCCGGGGGTCACCCGGTGCAGTGGATCCTGGAGCCCACCGTAGCCGTTCGTGCGTGGCGGTGCGCTTCCCGCCGGGCGACAAATCCGCGACCCCGGGCCGGAAATGCGCGACGATGGCGGCATGTCGAACGAAGAAGGCGGCGTCTACGTCAACCCCGGCGGCGAGTTCACCCGCGACCAGCGCTACATCGCCACCCGGATCACCGCGGACGGCCGGGACGGCTATCCGGTGGAGCCGGGCAGGTACCGGCTCGCGATCGCGCGTGCCTGCCCGTGGGCGAGCCGGATGGTCGTCGTCCGGCGCCTGCTCGGTCTGGAGGACGTGCTGTCGATGGCGCTGGCCGGGCCGACGCACGACGCCCGGAGCTGGACCTTCGACCTCGACCCGGACGGCCGTGACCCGGTGCTGGGCATCGAGCGTCTACAGGAGGCGTACTTCGCCCGGTTCCCCGGCTACGAGCGCGGGATCACCGTCCCGGCGATCGTCGACGTCCCGACCGGGCAGGTGGTCACCAACGACTACAACCAGATGTCGCTCGACCTCTCCACCGAGTGGACCGCGTACCACCGGCCCGGCGCTCCCCGGCTCTACCCGGAGGAGCTTCGCGAGGAGATCGACGAGGTGAACCGGGTGGTGTTCCGCGACGTCAACAACGGCGTCTACCGGTGCGGATTCGCCGGGTCGCAGGAGGCGTACGAGCGGGCGTACGAGCGGCTGTTCGACCGGCTCGACTGGCTGTCGGCGCGGCTCGGCAGTCAGCGTTACCTGGTCGGCGACACCATCACCGAGGCCGATGTCCGGCTCTTCACGACCCTGGTCCGGTTCGACCCCGTCTACCACGGACACTTCAAGTGCAACCGGCAGCGGCTCACCGAGATGCCGGTGCTGTGGGCGTACGCCCGGGACCTGTTCCAGACCCCCGGTTTCGGCGACACCGTCGACTTCGCCCAGATCAAGCGCCACTACTACGTGGTGCAGCGCGACATCAATCCGACCGGCATCGTCCCGCTCGGGCCGGACCTGCGCGGCTGGCTCGAACCGCACGGTCGGGAAGCGCTCGGTGGTCGGCCGTTCGGCGACGGCACCCCGCCCGGACCGGTCCCCGCCGCCGAGATGGTCCCGGTCGAGCACACCCCGTACGCGGCCTGACCGCCTGGTCCGTCGGAGCGGTACCGCCTGGTCCGTCGGACCGGTGCGACACCGGTCCGACGGGCGGTCAGTCAGTCAGTCGGTCAGTCAGTCAGTCGGTCAGTCGGTCGGACTCAGCCGGCGGTGACCCGGTCCAGGTCGGCGCGGGTGAGCAGCGCGCGCAACGCGATCCCGTCGCGGGCCAGCGCCTCCGCCCCGCCCTCCTGACGGTCGATGACGCAGAGCGCGTGCTCGATCGTGGCCCCGAGTTCGCGGAGTTGCCCGGTGGAGATGGCGACCTGACCGCCGGAGGTGACCACGTCCTCGACGACCAGCACCCGGGCCCCGCTGACGTCGGCACCCTCGGCCAGCCTCGCGGTGCCGTACGACTTGGCGGTCTTGCGGACGAAGGCGCAGGGCAGTCCGGTGTGCCGGCCCAGCGCGGTCACCACCGGAATGCCACCGAGTTCCAGTCCGGCCAGCACCTCGGTGCCGGCCGGTACGAGCGCGGCCATCTCGGCGGCGAGGGCGTCGAGCAGCCGAGGATCGGCCTCGAACCGGTACTTGTCGAAGTACTCGTCGGCGACACGACCGGAACGCAGCACGAACCGGCCGGTCAGGCGGGCGACGGCATCGACCTGGGTGGCGAGATCAGCGATAGTCACGGGGCACCATCATGGCAGAGTGCCCGCCACCGCCGGCGATGGTCCACCCACCGGTCAGCGCGGCGGCAGGCGGTGCAGCACGACGCCGCCCAGTCGCCCCCCGGTCACCTCGGCGGTGAGGTAGGTGGCGTGCGGCTGGCGCCGACGGTCGGTCGGCGAACCGGGGTTGAGCAGGCGTGGACCGCCGGGCGCCTGACTGTCCCACGGGATGTGCGAGTGGCCGAAGATCAGTAGGTCGGCGTCGGCGTACCGGTCGGCGCAGCGCCGTTCCCGCCCGGCCGCCGGGCCGGTCTCGTGCACCACCGCCACCCGCAGCCCGTCAAGGTCGACCCGGGCGACCTCCGGCAGCCGGGCCCGCAGCTCCGGCCCGTCGTTGTTGCCGTAGACCCCGACCAGGCGGGCGCTGCGCGCTTCGAGCGTGTCCAGTAGTGCCACGTCGACCCAGTCACCGGCGTGGAAGACCAGGTCGGCGGCGTCGACCCGGTGCCACAGCTCGGTCGGCAGGTCGCGGGCCCGTTTTGGTACGTGGGTATCCGCCATGATCACCAAACGCACCCGACCACCCTAACCGGCCCGCACGTGAACGCCGGTCGACGCCGCGACGCCCCGGTCAGCTCCGCAGGAAGGCGAGCAGGTCATTGTTGACTTTGTCCTGGAGGGTGGCGGTCATCCCGTGCGGCGCACCCGGGTAGTAGATCTCCTGCGCGCCGGGGATGAGCCGGGCCGACTTCGGCCCGGAGTCCTTGACCGGCACGATCTGGTCGTCCTCCCCGTGCATCACCAGGGACGGCACGTCGAACTTCTTCAGGTCCTCGGTGAAGTCGGTCTCGGAGAACGCCTTGATGCTCTCGTACGCGTTCTTCAGACCCGACTGCATGCTCCAGAGCCAGAACTGGTCCAGGATGCCCTGCGAAACCTTGGCGCCCTTGCGGTTGGCGCCGTAGAACATCAGCGCCAGGTCCTTGTAGAACTGCGACCGGTCGTTGACCAGACCGCTGCGCAGTTCGTCGAAGACGGAGACGGGCAGCCCCTCGGGATTGTCCGGGGTCTGCAGCATCAGCGGCGGTACGGCGGAGATCAGGACCGCCTTCGCCACCCGTCCGGTGCCGTGGCGACCGATGTAGCGGGCCACCTCACCACCCCCGGTGGAGTGGCCGACCAGCGTGGCGTCGTTGAGGTCGAGTGCCTCGATGACGGCCGCGAGGTCGTCGGCGTACCCGTCCATGTTGTTGCCGTCCGAGGACTGGCTTGACCGTCCGTGCCCACGCCGGTCGTGCGCGACCACCCGGAAGCCGTTCTGCACCAGGAAGAGCAGTTGGCCGTCCCAGGCGTCGGCGCTGAGCGGCCAACCGTGGGAGAAGGTGACGACGGGGCCGGTGCCCCAGTCCTTGTAGTAGATCTCGGTGCCGTCCTGCGTCGTGATCGTGCCCATGGTCGCCGTCCCTATGCTCGAACGAGGTGCGCGACCCTCGGCGGGGGTTGATCCTCATCGCGCCGGCCGTACCCGACTCTAGAACCCCGTGACCTGCTCTGACCCGGCTTCACCGGAACGGACACCGCACGGGACGGTCGTCGCGGGCACCGCCGGGACGCCGACCGGGGGTGCCGCGTACGGCACCCCCGGGGCGATCAGTCCCGCCGGTAGTAGTGGGCGAGCGTGTCGTCGAACCGCCCACCGGCCCGGCAGCAGCGGCCGAAACCGCCGCCCGGAGCCACACGGACAGGGGTCCTTGCCACCCAGCTTCTCGACCAGCTCCTTGTCGACACCGACGACCCGGTGCCCCCGTTTGACCTGCGACTCGCTAGAGGGAACCCCCTGCGGCGCTTGCTGGTCGGCTCAAAAGGACGGCTCGGCGTCGTAGTCGTGGATCACGGTGATCGCCCCCTCACTGGTACGGCATCAGGCAATCGCACGCTAACCATCCACACGAGTTCCGGCGACCGGTTTTTCGGTCCCCGGTCGACGGCTGCGCCCGACCGACGGCGCCCGGGGAAGGGTCGTGGTCCCCGGGGATATATACCCGGTGTATATCCGGAGTGTATGGTGTCACCATGAGCGTACCGATGACCCTCCTTGGCCTGCTCGAACGCGAGCCCAGCCACGGCTACGACCTCAAGCGTGACTACGACACCTACTTCGGCCGGGGCAAGCCGCTGCCGTTCGGCCAGGTCTACTCCACCCTCAGTCGGCTGGCCCGGGACGGCAAGGTCGTGATCAGCGAGGTCGAGTCGGGGGTCGGTGGTGAGCGCAAGCGCTACGTGATCACGGAGACGGGCGCGACCGAGGTCGAGGCGTGGCTGGCCGAACCGGTCGAGGCCGAGCCGCACCTGCAGACCGTGCTGTTCTCGAAGGTCGTACTGGCCCTCATGCTCGGGCGCGACGCCGAGGCGTACCTCGACACGCAACGCGACGCCCACCTGCGGCGGATGCGGGAGCTGACCGAGATCAAGAGGTCCGGCGGCCTGGTCGACGCGCTCCTGGCCGACCACGGCATGTTCCACCTGGAGGCCGACCTGCGCTGGATCGACACCACGAGCGCCCGGCTCGACGCGCTCGCCTCGGCGGTGCGGTCGTGACCCGCGAATCCGGCGACGACCGCCACGTCATCGAGGCGCGGGACGTCGTCCTGTCGTTCGGCCAGACCCCGGCACTGCGCGGGGCCAGCATCGGCGTCGCGGCCGGGGAGATCGTCGCCATCATGGGCCCGAGCGGGTCGGGCAAGTCGACCCTGCTGCACTGCCTGGCCGGGATCCTGGTGCCCGACTCGGGAGAGATCCGGTTTGACGGGCGCCGGGTCGACACCATGACCGAGACCGAGCGCAGCAGCCTGCGCCGGGACCGCTTCGGCTTTGTCTTCCAGTTCGGTCAACTCGTGCCCGAGCTGACCGCCGAGGAGAACGTGGCGCTGCCGCTGCTGCTGGCCGGCGCGCGACGGGAGGGCGCGTTGCGCGAGGCCCGGCCCTGGTTCGGGCGGCTGGGCCTCGACGGGCTGGAGCGGCGCAGGTCCGGCGAACTCTCCGGCGGTCAGGCGCAACGGGTCGCGCTGGCCCGTGGCCTGGTCGCCCGGCCGAAGATCCTGTTCGCCGACGAACCGACCGGGTCACTGGACACGCTCACCGGCGAACAGGTGATGGACCTGCTCGTCGCGGGCGCCCGTGAGCAGGGCACCACCGTCGTCATCGTCACCCACGAGGCCCGGGTGGCCGCCTCCGCCGACCGGCACGTGCTGGTCCGCGACGGCAGGGTGACGTCGCTCGTACCGGACCGGGTGTCGTCGTGATCCGCCTCGGTCTGCGGCTCGCCCTGGCCACCGGGCGTGAGGCTGCCGTACGGCTCACCGTGATCACGGTCGCCGTGGCGCTCGGCGTCGGCCTGCTGCTCGCCACCGTGGCCGGCGTCAACGGGGTCGAGGCCCAGAACACCCGGTACGCCTGGCTGAGCACCACCGCCGACGCGCAGCCGGCGGGCACCACCGCCGACACCGAGCCGGCCGGCGCGGACGCCGCCGACCCGCTCTGGTGGCTGCTCCGGCAGGACTACTTCCACGGGTCGAGCATCGGTCGGGTCGACGTCGCCGCCACCGGTCCCCGGGCACCGGTCCCACCGGGAATACCCCGGCTGCCCGGCCCCGGGGAGTTCTACGCCTCGCCCGCGCTCGACGCGCTGCTGCGTACCACCCCGGCCGCCGAACTCGGCGACCGCTTCGCCGGGCGGCAACTCGGCACGATCGGCCTGGAGGCGTTGCCGTCGCCGGACTCGCTGCTCGCCGTCGTCGGCCGCACGCCCGACGCGCTTTCGAAGAATCCCGGCGCCGAACAGGTCGGCGCCATCGTCTCCGCCGACTGCGCCGACTGCGACCTGGGCGTACGCGGAGCGGGCATGACGCTGCTGCTCTCGGTGGTGGCGGCCGGGCTGATCTTTCCGGTGCTCATGTTCATCGGCACCGCGACCCGGCTGTCGGCGGCCCGCCGGGAGCAACGTTTCGCCGCGATGCGCCTGGTCGGCGCGACGCCCCGGCAGATCTCGGCGGTCGCCGCGGTCGAGTCGGCGGTCGCCGCGCTCGCCGGGACCGTACTCGGGTTCGGGGTGTTCCTGCTGCTCCGGCCGGTGCTCGCCGAGGTCCCCCTGACCGGCGAGCGGTTCTTCCGCGCCGACCTGTCGCTCGGACCGGTCGAAATCGCGCTGGTGGCGCTCGGTGTCCCGGTCGCGGCGGTAACGGTGTCGTGGCTGGCGTTGCGGCGGGTACGGATCTCGCCGCTCGGCGTCACCCGGCGGGTCACGCCCCGCCCGCCCCGGGCCTGGCGCCTGATCCCGCTCGTGCTCGGGATCGGGGAACTCCTCTACTTCGTCGGCCGGCGCCCGCAGACCGCCAACGGCCAGAGTGCGGCGTACCTGTCGGGAATCCTGCTGGTCATGGTCGGGCTGGTCGTCGCCGGACCGTGGCTGACCAAACTCGGCTCCCGGGTGATGGCACGACACGCGACCCGCCCCGCCATGCTCATCGCCGGGAGGCGGCTCGCGGACAACCCGCAGGCCGGCTTCCGGGCGGTCAGCGGGCTCATGCTCGCGCTCTTCGTCACCAGCGTGGCCACCGGCGTGATCACCACGATCGTCGCCGAGCGTGGCGCCCCGCGCGACGGCTCGGTCTTCGCCGCCTCGCTGTCCAAGACCTTCTGGCCGGAGGAACGGGTCGCCGGCCAGCCCGAGCCGTCGGTGGACGGGGTCCTGGACGAGCTGCGGTCGATTCCCGGGGTGCGGGGGGTGACCGTGGTCCACCAGAACCCGGAGGACGGGCGGTCCCAGGAGCCCGGGAGCTACCTGCCGGGGGTGATCTCGTGCGCGGAACTGACCCGCCTGGCGGTGTTCGGCGGTTGCCCGGCCGGCGCGGAGGTGGCCTCGGTCTACCCGGACCTGATCGGCCTGCGGGGACCGTCCGACGAGCCGACCACCTGGCCGGCGGCGGAGGTGGCCGTCGAAAGCCTGTCCGGGCTCCCGGCGGTGTCGCTGGTGGCCCGGACCGACGGGTCGGCCACGGCGATCGAACGGGCCCGGACCGCGATCGAACTCGCCGTCCCGGAGGGCCGGTTCCCGGCCACCACCGGCGAGTTCGAGGCGGACTTCACCCGGACCCTGGTGCAGTGGCAGCGACTCGCGGACGTGGTGGTCGTCGCCAGCCTCTGCATCGCCGGGTGCAGCCTGGCGGTCGCCGTGGTCGGTGGCCTCACCGAGCGTAAGCGGCCGTTCAGCATGCTGCGGCTGACCGGGGTACAGCTCGGCGTACTGCGCCGGGTGGTGGCCCTGGAGAGTACGGTCCCGCTCCTGGTCGTCGCCGTCCTGGCGACCGGTACGGGATTCCTCGCCGCCCACCTGTTCCTCACCTCGCAGATGGACTATTCGCTGCGGGCGCCCGGCGTCACGTACTACCTGATCGTGGTCGCCGGACTGGTCGCGTCGTTGGCGATCATCGGCTCGACCATGCCGCTGCTGGGCCGGATCACCGGTCCGGAGACCGCCCGCAACGAATAGCCGGACGGCGGCGGGGCCCGGACCGTTTCGGGCCCCGCCGCCGTGTCACCCTGTCTCGTCCAGGTGGTCGGCGTAGTGGTCGATCGCCCGCCGGTACGCCCGTACCCGCTCGTCCGCGCTGGTCGCCGCGACCACCTCGAGCAGGGTCCGGACCGCCTCGCCGGACTCGCCGACGTTGTGCAGCGCCATCGCGAGAAACGTACGCAGGGCCGCGTCGTCGGGGAACTCGGCCAGGCCACGCCGCAGCGTCGCCAGCGACTCCCGGTAGCGGCCCAACACCCGGTAGGTACTGCCGAGTCCCAGGTACGCCCCGTGCCGGTCCTCCACCGACAGCCCCGAGCCCCGCAACGCCCGCTGGTAGAACGGGACCGCCTCGGTCTCCAGGCCGGCGCTGTCGTGTGCCCACGCGGCCTGGTAGGCGAGCGCCCCGTCGTGCGGGTGCCGGTCGGTCAACCCCACCAGCAGCTCGCGCGCCGCCGGGGTCCCCTGCTCCCGGAGCCGTACCGCCCGCGCCAGCGTCACCCCGTCCTGGTCTGCCACGTCTGAGCACGCTGCCACACTCCGGCACGGTTTGACCACCTCGGGCGGGCGGTCGGCCCCGGAGCGGCTCGACCGGCCCGTGACATGATTGCCGCCATGGGACAGCAGCAGGACGTCGACGGATCCGACCGGCACAGCGGGTCTGACACCACCACCCACCGTGCCACCGGTGGGAGCGTCGACGCGCGGCTCGCCCTGGCGAACAACCCCACGACGCCCCAGATGACCCTCTACGAACTGGCCTCGGACCCGTCGCCGTTGGTTCGCAAGGCGGTCGCGGGCCGGACGGACGCACCCGCGCAGGCGCTGCGACCGCTCGCCCGGGACCACGACCGGCACGTCCGGGAGGCGGTGGCCCGCAACCCTTCGACCTCCGTCGGCAACCTGCTGCGGCTGGTCAAGGACGCCGACCGGTGGGTCCGCTGGGCGGTCGCCGGCAACCCGGCCTGCGACGCGTCGGTGCGCGCGGCGATGGCGGAGGCGCCGGACAAGGAACTGCGGGGCCTGCTCGCGGAGAGCCGGACGCTGGAGCCGGAACTCGCCGCCGCGCTGATCGACGACGTCTCCCCCGAGGTGCGGGAACGACTCGCGGCGCACACCCAGGACCCCGACGTGATCGCCGCCCTGCTGGCCGACCGGACCGCCCGCGTACGCAAGGGGCTTGCCCGCAACTCGCGGACCAACGCCGAGCAACGTGCCGTCCTGGCCCGGGACCCGGTGGTCGACATCCGGGCGACCCTGGTGCGGACGCTCGAACTCGACGAGGCCAATCTGGGAGAACTGGTCGACGACCGTTCGGTGCAGGTCCGGCTCGCGGTGGCGACCTCCGACCTCGTCCCGCCGCACATCCGGCGGATCATGGAGGACGATCCCGACGAGACGGTGGCGAACGCGGCCCGGGAGCACCACCGCGCACCCGCCGCGTCCGCCGTGGTACGCCCTCCCCGGATCGGTCAGCGCCGTCCCGCGACCGGCCGGGACCGGCCGGGCGGAAACCCTCGTCGGGGTCGCTGACCGGGTCACGCTCCTGACCGGTCACGGTTCCGAGTCGTCGGCGGCTACCGACACCGCACCCGGGCACCGTCCGGTCACGCTCCCGAGTCGTCGGCGGCGGCCAGTCGGGCGGCCCGGAGCCGGAGGTAGTGCTGCTCCGGCAGGCTGGTTGTCCGACCGGCCGCCGCACGGTAGTTCTGCACGGCCGCCTGCCGGTCACCGAGCATCTCGTACAGGTGTGCCCTGGCCGCGTACAGGCGGTGGTGTCCGGCCATTCTCGGGTCGGCGTCCAACGCGGTGAGCGCGTCGAGCCCGGCGGCCGGGCCGTGCACCATCGCGGTCGCCACGGACCGGTTGAGGCTGACCACCGGGCTGGCGAGGTGGCGTTCCAGCACCTCGTACAGGGCGAGGATCTGCGGCCAGTCGGTTTCCCCGGCGGTCGGCGCCTCGTCGTGCAGCGCGGCGATGGCGGCCTGGATCTGGTACGGACCCACCGGCCCCCGGGGCAGCGCGGCGGTGATCAACGCAACTCCCTCGGCGATGGCTGCCGCGTCCCAACGGCTGCGGTCCTGGTCGGCCAGTGAGACCAACTCCCCCGACGGCCCCGTCCGGGCCGGGCTACGCGCCTCGGTGAGCACCATCAGCGCGAGCAACCCGGTGACCTCGCTGTCGGCCGGCAGGATCGCGTGCACCGCTCGGGCCAGTCGGATCGCCTCGCCGGAGAGTTCGACCCGCCGCAGGTCGGAGCCGCCACTGCTGGTGTGTCCCTCGTTGAAGACCAGATAGAGAACGTGCAGTACGGCGTCGAGCCGGCGGGACCGGTCGTCGTCGCCCGGCATCCGGAACGGAATCCCGGAGGTTCTGATCCGCTGCTTCGCCCGACTGATCCGCTGCGCCATCGTCGCCTCCGGCACCATGAAGGCGTGGGCGATCTCGGCCGTGGTCAGACCACCGACCGCGCGCAGGGTCAGGGCGATCGCCGAGGCCGTCGACAGGGCCGGGTGGCAGCACATGAACAGCAGGATCAGCGTGTCGTCACGATCCGCCGTGACCTCGATGTCGGCCGGCGGCGCCAACTGCCGGTCGTCCGGCTCCCGCCGGGCCGCGAGGTCCTCCCGGTTACGCCGCGCCTGCTCGGCGCGTACCAGCTCGATCATCCTGCGGTACGCGACCTGGATCAGCCAGCCCCGTGGGTTGTCCGGCAGACCTTCCTTCGGCCACTGGGTCGCGGCGGCCAGCAGTCCCTCCTGCACCGCGTCCTCGGCCGTGGAGAAGTCGCCGAACCGGCGGGCGAGCACGCCGAGGACCTGCGGCGCCAGCTCGCGCAGCAGGTCCTCGACGTGTCGGTCGTCGGTCAGCGGTCAGATCTCCTGCGGCGGCGCCGACATGATCGGACGTACCTCGATCGGCATGTTCAGCGGGTGACCGCCGGGGCCGGGTGCGGTGGACAGGTACCCGGCGATCTCGACCGCCCGCTCCGGGGTCTCGCAGTCGACGATCCAGTAGCCGGCGAGGAACTCCTTTGTCTCGGCGAACGGGCCCTCGGTCACGACCGGCGCGCCACCGACGCTGGCCCGTACGATCCTGGCCTGGTCGGGCCCGGCCAGCCCCTGCCCGTCGACAAACTCCCCGTCGGCGGCGAGCTTGGCGTTCGCCTCCCCCATGAACCCGATGTGCGCCTGGATCTCCTCCGGGGTCCAGGTGTCGATCGACGGGAAGTCGGCGGTGGCGACACTGAACTGCATCAGCAACATGTACTTCACGTTCTGCTCCTCGAACCCGCGCCCATCGTCGGCGCTCTCGTGGTCAGGTAGAAGCACGCGCCGCCTTCTCGACATCCTCGTACAGGAAATTCCAAAAATCTTTTCCGGGCCGAAAGTGGGCGGCGGTGCCGATCGGCGTTTGGCACACTCGGCGGATGCCCCCGATCGATGATCTTGCCGCCGCACGGTACGCCCGGATGCGCTGGAACACCCCGCTCTCCGAGGAACACGCGGCGCTCCTCCTGCGACGCCTCGGCCTCCGGCCCGGTGTGCACGTGCTCGACCTGGGCTGTGGCTGGGGAGAGTTGCTGCTGCGCGCGGTCGCCACCGACGACACGGGCCGCACGACCGGCGTGGGCGTCGACACGGACGCCGCCGCTCTCGCCCGTGGTCGGGACCTCGCGGAGCGACGGTTGCTCGACGGGCGGGTCAGCTTCGTGGAACAGGAGGCCGGCACCTGGCGGGAACCGGGTGACCGGGTGCTCTGCCTCGGTGCCGCCCACGCGCTCGGCGGCACCGCCGCCGCCCTCGACCGGCTGACCGAACTGGTCCGGCCGGGCGGGCGTCTCCTCTTCGGGGACGCCTTCTGGGAGCGTCCGCCCGGTCCGGCGGCCGTGGAGATCTTCGGCGACGAACTGTCGAACCTGTCCGGACTCGTCGAGCGGATCCGCGGAGCGGGTTGGCGGGTGCTCCACTTCAGCACCACCGACCAGCGAGAATGGGACGACTTCGAGTCCACCTGGCTGGCCGGACGGCAGGAGTGGCTGCTGGCGAATCCCGGCGACCCACGTGCCCCCGAGGTACGCGAGCAACTCGACGACCGGCTACGCCAGTACGTCGACGTCTACCGTGGCGTGCTCGGACTCGGCTATTTTGTACTCGCCCGCTCAGCCGGCTGACGCCACGTCGACCTCACCTCGCCGGCTTCGCGGCGTTGACTTCGCGGCGTTGACTTCGCCGCTTTTGGTGATGACGAGAAGGACAACGGCCCGTCAGCGAGAGATGAACCGGCGGCGACACCCAAATCGAAATCACCGAGCCGTATCGTTTCCGTAGCTTCCTCCAAACCCGAGCCAACTCCCCTTGGCCCGATCGGAAGGAACCGGCGATGCTGCTACGCGACGCGCTGCACCGGCAACGGCTCGGGCTCACCCTGCTGACCGGCGCGGAAGCGCTGGAACGCCCGGTCAGCCGGGTCTGCGTGACCGACCTGCCCGACCCTCGGCGGTACCTCTCCGGTGGCGAGATCGTGCTGACCGGGCTGGTCTGGAGACGCGATTCCACCGACTCGGAGACCTTTGTGGCGGCGTGCGCCGAGGCGGCGGTGACCGCGATCGGCGCCGCTGACGTGGTGTCCGGGTCCATCCCGGACGACTTGGTCGAAGCCTGTCGGCGGCACCGGATGCCACTGTTCGAGGTGCCGGTCGAGGTGTCGTTCCGGGACATCGTCGACGAGGTCAACCCGTCACTCTGGGCGCAACGGGCCAACGGTCTGGCCACCGTGCTCGGCCGGCACCGGGGGTTGGTCGCGGCGATGGCCGCCGGTGCCCGGCTGGTCGACCTGCTGCCGCCGGCCGCCGCCGAGCTGGGCGTCGACTGCTGGGTGCTGACCCCGACCGGCCGGCTCGTCGCCGGCACCACCGGCATGGCCCCGGCGGACCGCGGCGCACTGGCCCGGATGTTCCTCGCCGCCGGCCGGCTGCCGCTCCGGACCACCGTGGACGGTCGCCCCGTGCTGGTCTCCGGCGTACCTGGTCGCCCGGAGCACCCGCTCACCGCCTGGCTGCTCGCCTGCACGCCGTCCGACCGAGCCCGTTTCGCCGGACCCACGCGGGCCGAGGCTGATGCCGATGCCGGCACGCCGTCCGACCGCGCCCCGTTCACCAGACCCACACGGGCCGAGACCGGCGCCGGCACGCCGCCCGACCAACCTCTGCTCGCCCCACCCACACGGGCCGAGACCGGCGCCCGCACGCCGCCCGACCAACCCCTGTTCACCGAGCCCGCGCGGGTCGGCGCCGAGACCGACGGCGGCTGGCCGAGCACGGCGCAGGCGAGCGGGGTGGCTGACGCGGCGGCCGAGCTGGCCGGTCTGGTCGCGCTGGAGCGCGCCCGGGTGGACGAGGGGCTGCGGATCGAGCGGCGGCTGGCCGATCAACTCGGTGCCGCCCTGGCCGGGAGCGAACAGGTCGACCTGCGGAGCCGTCTGCTCTCCTGTGGGCTGCCACCGGAGGCGACCTTCCTGGTGCTGGCGGTCAATCTGACCGGCCCGCGTACGCCACCGGAGCTGCTCGTGACGGTCTGCGCCGAACTGGTCGGGGCGGCGGCGGAACGCTTCGCGGTGACCGACGCGGGTCTGCCGGACACCGTACTCGCGGTGCTGGCCGTCCCGCCGGAGGGCGGATCAGCCGCCGTCGAGACGATCCGCGCCGGAGTGGACGGGTACGACCCGGGGCTGGGCAACGGACGGCTGGCGGTCGGAGTGAGCGGACCGGCGACGGGACCGGGCGCGTTGGGTGGCGCGGCCGAGGAGGCGCGGCACGCGTTGCGTACCGCCCTTGCCGGAGGTGAGCGGACCAGCGTGGTCGGTGCCGACGAACTCGCCTCGCACCTGCTACTGCTCGCCGGTGTACCGGCCGACACCCGCCGGGCGTTCCAGCGGCGGTTACTCGCCCCGCTGCTGGCGTACGACCGTACGCACAACGCCAACCTGCTCCGTACCCTCGACTCGTTCCTCGCCTGCGGCGGATCGTGGACGCGCTGTGCCGCCCTGCTGCACCTGCACGTCAACACGTTGCGCTACCGGATCGGCCGGATCGAACAGCTCACCGGGCGGGACCTGTCCCGGTTCGAGGACCGGGTCGACTTCTTCCTCGCCCTCCGCCTCCCCCGCTGAGGGGTAAGGAAGGGCCCCTTATTAACGCATAGCGTTAATAAGGGGCCCTTCCTTACCCCGGTGGGCGTGGATGCGGCCGTGGGTTTGGGAGAGGCGGTCGCCGTTGCCGCCCCAGCGGGTGGCCACGATCTCGGCGGCGATGCTGACCGCGGTCTCCTCCGGCGTACGGGCACCGAGGTCGAGCCCGATCGGAGAGGCGAGCCGGGCCAGCGCCCCGTCGCCCACTCCCGCCTCGCGCAGCCGGGCCAGCCGATCGGTGTGGGTACGCCGGGAGCCCATCGCGCCCACGTAGGCCACCGGCAGGTCGAGTGCCACCCGCAGCACCGGCACGTCGAACTTGGAATCGTGGGTCAGTACGCAGACCACGGTGCGCTCGTCCAGCCGGCCGGCGCCGGCCTCGGCGGCCAGGTAGCGGTGCGGCCAGTCGACCACCACCTCGTCGGCGTCGGGAAACCGGCGGGCGGTGGCGAAGACCGGCCGGGCGTCGCAGACCGTCACCCGGTAGCCGAGGAAGGTGCCGATCCGAGCCACCGCCGCGGCGAAGTCGATCGCCCCGAAGACGATCATTCGGGCCGGCGGGGCGTACGCGTTGAGCAGCAGGGTCAGCCCACTGCCCCGGCGTTGCCCGTCGGTGCCGTAGTGCAGCAGCCCGGTACGGCCGGCGGCGAGCAGCCCGCGCCCGTCGTCGCTGGCCGCGTCGTCGAGCCGCCGGGAGCCGAGCGAGCCGGTACGCCGGTCCGGCCAGAGCACCATCCGCCGGCCGAGCCGTCCGGGCGGCCCGGCCACGCAGGTGAGCACGGCCACCGGGGTCCGGCCGCTGATCGCCGCCGCCACCTCGGCGAGATCCGGGAAGCTGTCCCGGTCGACCCGCTCCACGAAGATCTCGATGCTGCCGCCGCAGGTGAGCCCCACGGCGTACGCGTCGTCGTCGGCCACGCCGTAGCGCTGTGACCTGGGCGGGCCACCGACGATCACCTCCTGGCACAGGTCGTAGACGGCGGCCTCGACACAGCCGCCGGAGACGCTACCGACGGCGGTGCCGTCCGGGCCGACCAGCATGGTCGCGCCGGGCTGACGGGGAGCGCTGCGCCAGGTGGCGGTGACGGTGGCCAGGGCTACCGGTGCGTCCGCGCGCCACCAGCGGACCAGGTCGTCCATCACCTCACGCACGGCACCGTCGCCTCTCGCATGCCACCGCCGCCCGACGCAGAGCGCTGGTGTGACTCAGCCACCGCTCGCCGCCACGCTCGGATCGGGCGACCGCGCCGGCACGACGGGGGTACGCCGATGACGTGCGAGGTCGGCCGGGGTGTCGAGATCGGTGTCGTCGGCGATGTCCGCGCAGGGGACCACGCGTACCCGCTCGGCGTTGCGGCGCAGGTAGAGCCGCGCCCCGGCGTCGCCGTCGGCGAGCGTGGCCACCCCGTCCCAGTGCGCCCGGCCGAGCAGGACCGGGTGGTTACGCCGGTCGGCGTACCCGGCGACGGCGAGCGTCTCCGGAGCGGCCAGGGCGACCAGCCGACGGACGGCCTCGGCGGTGACGCCCGGCATGTCGACCAGGAGTACGAGCGTGGCCACGGCCGGGCTGTCCCGCAGGGCGCGCAGGCCGGCGCGGAGCGACGAGCCGAGTCCGGTGGCCCAGTCCGGGTTCTCCACCGGCACCACGCCGGTCAGGTCGGCCGCCTCCCGTACGGCGTCGGCACCGGCACCGAGCACCGCGAGTACGGGTCCGCAGCCGCCGCCACGGGCCGTCGCCACCGCGCGGTCGAGCAACAGGTGGCCGTCGAGTGTGACCAGCGCCTTGGGGCCGCCGTACCGCCGCCCGGCACCGGCGGCGAGGACCAGCGCGGCGACCGGCCGGGTCCCGTGTGTCGGCTCACATCCCACGCTTCGCAGACTAGTTCGACACCAAAGACCTGTCCGTTATTACCGATACGTCAAATATGAGAACTATATACATCATACTTTCGGCTAGCGTGTCGGTAGCTAAACAGGTTATGGTGGCTGCACTGATCGGCTCTTGGCGAAACCGAAAAGCTGACAGCGAACACCTGAACACGGCGAACAACAGCGAACAGCGACACAGCGAAAACCGAGCACCACGAGCGAACGATTGAGCAGAGCACTTGTCTTGTCCGCGGACGAGGTGCAGGGAGGACCACCATGACCGCGCCAACCACCACAGCGCAGGACACCGCTACCACCGCAGCCGCCGGGCCGGCGCCGAAGCTCGACCCGAACGCGCTGACCGACTCGGCCACCGACCTGCTCCTGGCGATGGCCGCACTACCGGCACACCACCCGTCCCGACCCGCGTTGCGCGATCGGGCGATCGAAGCCTGGCTGCCGCTGGCCAACCACCTCGCCCACCGCTACGGCGGACGCGGCGAACCCACTGACGACCTCGCCCAGACGGCCGCCGTCGGGCTCATCAAGGCCGTCGACAAGTACGACCCCAGCCGCGGCGTGGACTTCGCCGGCTACGCCATCCCCACCATCATCGGTGAGCTCAAGCGCCACTTCCGCGACCGCACCTGGGACATCCGGGTGCCGCGACGGCTCCAGGAACTACGGCTGAGCATCTCCGAGGCGAACAGCAGCCTGTTGCAGACCCTCGGCCGCTCGCCGACCGTCGCCGACATCGCGGCCCACCTGAAGGTGACCGAGGAAGAGGTCCTCGAAGGACTCGAGGGTGCCCGCGCCTACAACGCCGTGTCGCTGTCCACCCCGACCGGGGACGGCGAGCGCGCCACCGAACTCGGTGACATGCTCGGCGGTGAGGACCCCGACTTCGAACTCGCCGAGCTGCGCACGACCCTCGGCCCCGCCCTCGCCACCCTGGACGAGCGCGAGCAGAAGATCCTCACCCTGCGCTTCTACGGCAACCTCACCCAGTCCCAGATCGCCGAACAGATCGGCGTGTCCCAGATGCACGTCTCCCGACTGCTCGCCCGCGCGCTGACAAAACTGCGCGGACAGCTCAGCGAGACGTACTGATCCTTGGGGGAGGTTCCGGCGTTCCGCCGGATGTCAGGGGGCCGGGCCGGCGACGGCCCGGCCCCCTGGTGTCGTACCGATCGGTCATCCGCCGGCTGACCGATCGGCCGTCATCCCCCCGCCGGCCGCCACATCGGCCAGAACGGGGTGCCGTCCGGCAGCCGGAACGGCTCACCGGCCCGGTAGCCGTGGCGGGCGTACAGATCCCGGCTGTCCGCGCTGCTCGCGTCGAGGTACGCCGGCATTCCCCGCTCGTCCAGCCAGGTGTGCCGGTGCCGGAGCAGGGCCGAACCGAGCCCGGTGCGCTGCCGGTCCGGCGCGACGGCGAGGAAGGCGAGGTGGTGGTGCGGCTGGTGCGGATGGTTGGCCTCGAACAGCTCGTCGAGCAGCCGGAACCGGTCGGACCACTCGCCACACGCGGCCACCAGGCGCTTGTCGTAGTCCGTCGGGGGCGGCAGCGTTTCACCGACGGCCGGCAGCCAGACCGCGACCGCCCGCCGGTCGGCGGTGGTCTCGACCAGACCCCATTCGAGCGCGTGCTCGACCAGGATGTGGAAGTCCTCGGCCAGGATCCGGCGCCGGGCACGCACGTCCGGCACCAGCCAGGCACAGGCGGCCAGCGGCTGGAACGCCTCCGCGACCAGTTCACCCAGCACCCGCGCCTCGGCCGGCTCGGCCCGCTCGATTACCGGTGCGCTCATCGCCGTACCTCCGAGGCGACCGGGAGACGGTCCTGGGCGGCGGCCGGGGTCAGACCGCCGGTGGCGCTCTCCGGCCCGAGCCCGATCGTCCGGTAGACCTCCGGACGGCGACCGCGCAACACCACCGCCCAGATCACACCGAGGATCGCGGCGGCCGGGTAGACGGCCGGTAGCGCCCAGCGCAGGACCGAGTCGGGGGCGACGCCGAGCAGGATGGCGAAGTTGTCCAGCGCGATGATGACGATAGTGGCCAGGGCGACGGTGGCGAGCCCGGGTGCGAGCACCCGGTGCCACACGCTCTCGCCGGAGGGGTCGCGGGCGAAGAAGGCGATCACGGCGACCGAGGTCGTGGTGATCAGGAGCAGTACGCCGAACCCGCCGGCCGTGCCGCCCCAGTAGAAGAGCTGGACCAGCGGGTCCCAGCCGGCGACCGCGTAGGTCGCGATGACCAGCAGCCCGAGGACGCTCTGCGCGATCGAGGCGGCCCGGGGCGCACCGGTACGCGGCGCGGTCCGGCCGAAGACCGCCGGCAGCACCCGCTCCCGACCGAGCGCGAACGTGTACCGGGCGGTGGTGTTGTGGAACGAGATCATCGCGGCCAGCACCGAGGTCAGGAAGAGCACCTGGCCGATGCTGACGAAGGTGCCGCCGAGGTTGCCGTCGGCGAGCACGAAGATCAGCCCGACCTGCTCGGTCTGGGACGCCTCGACGATGTTGCCGGGGCCCGTGGCGACCGTCATCGCCCAGGCGCTGAGGGCGTAGAGGCCGGCGATGATCACGACCGAGAGGTAGGTCGCGACCGGGACGGTCCGCTTCGGGTCCTTGCTCTCCTCGCTGAACACCACCGCCGACTCGAACCCCGTGAAGCCGGTCGTGGCCAGCACCAGGATCGCCCCGACCCCGGGCACAAAGAGGTTCTCCGGGGCGAGTGTCTCCAGGCTGATCTGCCCGCCGGCCGGGCTGAGCAGGTCGGCCAGGTCGAAGGCGAGGATGATGGCGATCTCGGAGAGCAGCAGTACGGCCAGGACCAAGCCGTTGATGTCCACCCGCAGTACGCCCAGACCGGCGACCACCGCCCAGGCGACCAGGGCGATCACCCACCAGGTCGGGTTCTGCCAGCCGAAGAACTGTTCGAGCACGGGGGCCGCCGCCGCGCCGACCGCCCCGTAGAGCCCGACCTGTAGCGCGTTGTACGCGATCAGGGCGACCCAGGCCGCGCCGACCCCGGCCGGGCGCCCGAGCCCACGGGTGACGTACGCGTAGAACGCCCCCGCGTTGGCGGTGTGCCGGGCCATCGCGACGTAGCCGACCGAGAAGAGCGCCAGCACCGCCCCGATCAGCAGGAAGGCCAGCGGGATGCCGGTCACGCCGGTCACCGCGAAACCGGTGGTGACCACACCGGCCACCACGGTCAGCGGCGCGGCCGCCGAGAGCACGAAGAAGACGACGGAGGGGATACCGAGCCGGCCACTGGCCAGCGCGGACGAGACGTTGCTCGGACGGGGCGGTGCGGAGGGAGGGGCCATCGGTTCTGCTCCGGGGGGTGAGGGGAACAAGGTGGCCGGACCGGGTTCGCCCGGGGCGATCGGGTACGCCGGTCAGGGGCGACCGGAGAGGACGGCGGCCCCCACAGCCGCCTCGGTGTGCCGGGCCAGTTCGCGCATTGGTGGTGGTAGCCCGTCGACGAGCTGGTCGAGCCGCTGCCGAACCCCGGGTTCGATGCCCCAGAGGGCCTCGCGCAGCAGGTTCGTCGCGGCCAGCAGTGCGAGCAGCAGCACGTCCGCCAGGGGTGGCGGCTCGGCCCGCCCGAGTGCCGCCCGCAGCCGGGTGGCCGGCCAGGCGGCGGCGTTCATGTCGGCGGGTCGGTAGACGACGGTGGTACGCAACAGCCTCCTGGCCTCCTCCCGCCGTACGGTGCCGGCGCGGGCGAGCCGTTCGCCGACCGACTCGGCCGCGCTGTTGCCCAGGAAGAGCAACCAGGTGCGCACCGACCGGTGCTCCGGCTCCCCCACGAGCTGGTCGAGCACGGTGTGGGCCAGCGCGTCGTGCGGCGGTCGCCGGTCCACCACGGTGACCACGCCCGCGTCGATCACGATCTGGCGGGCCAGCAGCAGCTCGCCGAGCAGCCCGGCGGCCAGCCCCAACCCGGTCGCGGACGGGTGCAACCGGGACCTTCCCTTGGCGTCGTCGTGCGCGATCAGGAAGAACTCGTCAGCGAGCAGCACGACTCTCCCCTTTTTTGATCGATCGCCTGTGGACGGTCCACATCGGAGGGACGGGTCTTTGATCGACGCCGGAGAAAGAATGCACCGGGCGGCGGATGCAATGCAACTCCCGGATTCGATCGGTTTCACGACGGGCCACCCGGACGACCGGCGCCGACGTGCGAGACTCGGCCCCGTGACCGCCAGCCCGACCGTGCGTCGACGCCGTATCGCCCGCGAGCTCCGCCAGCTCCGTGAGGCCGGAGGGATGACCCTCGACCAGGCCGCCCGCCGACTGGACATGTCCAAGAGCAACCTGTCCCGGATCGAGAACGCGCAGATCGGGATCAAACCCCGGGACGTCCGGGCCGCCCTCGCGCTCTACCAGGTGACCGGCGAGGAGGCCGAGGCACTGATCGAGATCGCCCGGGGTGCGCAGCAGCGCGGCTGGTGGCAGAGCTACAGCGACGTACTGCCCGACTGGTTCGAGTTCTATGTCGGGCTGGAGGCCGAGGCCGCCTCGTTGCGGACGTACGAGGCCGAAGCGGTGCCGGGTCTGCTCCAGACGGAGGAGTACGCGCGGGCGATCTACCTGCTGACCGCCGGGGACAACGGGGTGGACCGCAAGGTGGCCGCCCGGCTGCAACGCCAGGCGCTGCTGCACCGCGATCCGTCGGTCGAGCTGTCGGTGGTCCTGAACGAGGCGGTGCTGCTCCGGGGGGTCGGCGGGCCGACGGTGATGAGCCGCCAACTGGACCACATGATTACCGTGAGTGAGTTACCGAACGTCACTCTCCAGGTACTTCCGTTCACCGCCGGCGGGCACCCCGCGATGACCACGCCGTACGTCATCCTCGGCTTCGCCGAGGCCGCCGACGGGTCCGTGGTTTACCTGGAAAACCTCACGATGGGGCTGGCTCTGGAGGAAGCCGATCATGTGCTCGGGTATACCCTGCTGCACGAGAAGCTGTGCCGGATGGCGCTGACTCCGGAGGAGTCGCGGACCCGTATCCGGGAGGCTTCTCGTAACTATATGTGATCAATCCGGTGGGTCATCGGGGGAGACGAGGGGTGCCAATGACGGGACTCGACCTGGCTAGGGCCGACTGGCGTACCAGCCGCCGCAGCAGCGGCAACGGCAACTGCGTCGAAGTGGCCATCCTCGACGGCGCGGTGGCGGTCCGGGACACCAAAGACCGGCCCGGACCGGTGCTGCTCTTCTGTCCCGCCGGCTGGACCGCCTTCGTCGCGGGCGCCGGGACCGGCTCCCTCACCCGAGCCGACTGAACCAACTGAACCGTCTTCGGGCGGCACCGGCGCCGGTGCGACACTGGCCCGGTGCTACCCGAGTCCGTCACCGACGACCTGCCCGTGCGCCACGTGCTGCCGGAGCTGCTCACCGCGCTGCGCGACAACCGCACGGCGGTGCTGGTGGCACCGCCCGGCACCGGCAAGACCACGCTGGTGCCGCTGGCGCTGACCGACGAGGTCGACGGCCGGATCGTGGTCGCCCAACCGCGCCGGATCGCCGCCCGCGCCGCCGCGCGGCGGATGGCCGCGATGCTGGGCGAGGCCGTCGGGGGCACCGTCGGCTATGCCGTACGCGGAGAGCGGCGGGTCGGCGCGCGGACCCGGATCGAGGTGGTCACCACCGGCCTGCTGGTGCAGCGCCTCCAGCACGACCCGGAGCTGGCCGGGGTGGGTGCGGTGCTGCTCGACGAGGCACACGAGCGCCACCTCGACTCCGACCTGGCACTCGCCTTCGCGGTCGAGGTACGCGCCGCGCTCCGCCCCGACCTCTGGCTGCTGGCGATGTCGGCGACGGCCGAGGCGGAGCGGCTGGCCGCCGTACTGGGCACCACCGCCGGCCGTCCGGCACCGGTGGTCGAGGCGTCGTCGGCCCTGCACCCGGTCGACGTGGTGTGGGCGGTGCCGGCCCGGCCGGTCGACCCGCCGCACGGGCTACGGGTCGATCCGCGCCTGCTGGACCACGTGGCGTCGACGGTTCGCCGGGCGTTGCGCGAGGTGGACGGCGACGTACTGGTCTTCCTGCCCGGTGCCGGCGAGATCGGCGGTGTCACCAGCCGCCTCTCCGGGTCGCGGGGCGAGGTCGACCTGGTGCCGCTGCACGGCCGCCAGTCCGGCGCGGAGCAGGACGCCGCGCTGCGTCCGGGCACCCGGCGACGGGTGGTGCTCGCCACCACCGTGGCCGAGACCAGCCTCACCGTGCCCGGGGTACGGGTGGTGGTGGACGCCGGGCTGAGCCGGGTGGCCCGTACCGACCTGGCCCGCGGCCTGGGTGCACTGGTCACGGTGCCGGTCTCCCGCGCGGCGGCCACCCAGCGGGCCGGACGGGCCGGGCGGGAGGCACCCGGCCGGGTCTACCGGTGCTGGCCGGAGGCGGTCCACGAGCGGTTGCCGGCGCAGCCGGAGCCGGAGATAGCAACCGCCGACCTGACCTCGTTCGCGCTCCAGCTCGCCTGTTGGGGTCGGCCGGACGGCACCGGCCTGACCCTGCCCGACCCACCGCCGGAGGCCGCCATGCAGGTCGCCCGGAGCACGCTCACCGCGTTGGGCGCGGTCGACGCGGACGGCCGGGTCACCACCCGGGGACGTTCCATCGCGGCGGTCGGTGCCCACCCCCGCCTGGCCCGCGCGCTGCTGGACGGGGCGGACACGCTCGGCGCCCAACGGGCCGCCGAGGTGGTGGCGCTGCTCTCCGAGGACTCCGTGGTGGGGCGCGACGACGACCTGGCGGCGGTTTGGCGGCGGCTGCGCGGCGGCGCCGACCCCGGCACGACCGCCCGCTGGCGGGCCGAGGTGAAGCGGCTGCGCTCCGCCGCCGATTCCCCGGAGACCGGCGACGCCCGGTCCGGGCGGGACGGCGACACCGGGAGCCGACGACTCACCGACGACCTCGCCGCCGGGCTGCTGGTCGGACTCGCCTACCCGGAACGGCTGGCCCGGGTACGGCAACGGGGCGGCACAACGTACCTGATGGCCGGCGGGACCGCCGCGGACCTGGCCGCCGGCTCGACCGTGACCGGCTCGACCTGGCTGGCGGTCGCGGTCGCGGACCGCGCGCCGGGTCGGCGGGGCGCCCAGATCCGCCTCGCCGCGGTGATCGACGAGGCGACCGCCCGGGAGGCGGGCGAGCCACTGCTCCGGCACGACCAGGAGGTGGCCTGGTCCGGCAACGACGTGCTGGCCCGGGACGTGGAGCGGTTGGGAGCACTGGTCCTGGCCGAACGCCCGCTGCTCGAACCGGATCAGGAACTGGTCACGGCGGCGCTGCTGGAAGGACTCCGGAAGGTCGGACTCGGCCTGCTCGACTGGACCGACGAGGCCGAGTCGACCCGGCTGCGGCTGGCTTTCTGCCGGCACGCGTTCGGCGACCCGTGGCCGGTGGTGGAGAACGAGGCGCTGGTGGCCGCCGTGCCGCAGTGGCTCGCGCCGGAGTTGGCCGGGGCGCGCCGACGGGCCGACCTGCGCCGGGTCAACCTGGCCTCGGCGCTGCGTCGGCTGGTGCCGTGGGCGGAGGCGGCCCGGCTGGACGAGCTGGCGCCGGAGCGGATCACCGTGCCGAGCGGGTCGCGGATCCGGGTCGACTACACCGACCCGGGAGCGCCGGTGCTGGCGGTGAAGTTGCAGGAGACCTTCGGCTGGCCGGACGTACCCCGGCTGGCCGACGGGCGGGTGCCGGTGCGGCTGAGCCTGCTCTCCCCCGCCGGGCGACCGGTCGCGGTCACCAGCGATCTGGCCTCGTTCTGGGAGACCGGCTATCCCCGGGTACGCAGCGAGCTGCGTGGCCGCTATCCCCGTCACCCGTGGCCGGACGACCCGCGTCGGGCCAAGCCGAGCGGACGGGTCAAACCACGGGGCACCTGAGCCGCCGTCACTCGTCCGGTCCTGTCACTCGTCCGGTCCTGTCACTCGATTGGTTCGTCACTCCTCCGGCTCGTCGACGACGTCGGCGATCACCACGGTGATGTTGTCCGGGCCGCCGGCCCGCAGTGCCAGGTCGACCAGTCGCTTCGCGCAGCCGTCCCGATCCGGGTACGTCGTCAGGGCCTCGGCCAGCGAGTCGGCGCGGACCACGTTGGACAGCCCGTCCGAGCAGAGCAGCCACCGGTCACCCGCCTCCGGCCGCGACGTCGAGTACGCGGGGTTCGCCGGCTCGCCCTGCAACGCCTGGGTGACCACGGCCCGGCGCGGGTGACTGCGTGCCTGCTCCGCGGTGATCATGCCCTCGTCGACCAGCAGTTGCACGAACGTGTCGTCCCGGGTGACCTGGGTGAGCGTTCCCGCCCGCAGCAGGTAGGCCCGCGAGTCCCCGATGTGGGCCAGGCCGAGGCTGGTGCCGGTGGCGGAGAAGAGCAGGGCGGTGAGGGTGGTGCCCATGCCCTGCCGGGTCGGTTCGACCTCGACCGCGGCGCGGATCCGTACGCTGGCCTCGCCGATCGCCTCACTCAGCGCCGCCAACAGTTCCCCGTCCCCGGTCGGCCGGTCCACCGGGGCGATCGTCTCGATCGCGATACGGCTGGCCAGGTCACCGGCGGCCATGCCGCCCATGCCGTCCGCGACGGCGACGAGCCAGGCGCCGGTGTGCACGGAATCCTGGTTCCCGCTCCGGATCAGTCCACGATCGGTCAGCGCCGCGGCACGCAGCTTGAGGGTCATGGCACGCAGCCTGCCAGGAAGGGGGCCACAATGTCTCTAGTAGATCACCCGAGCCAGCTCACAAAAGCCGTGAATTAACTTTGCGTAATCGATGCATCACTCGTACGTGTCGGCGACACCGCCTCTGATCGTCCGACCGGCACAGCGAGGATCCGCCTCCACCGGCTGCCGGCGCGGGATCGCCCACTCCAACGCCGTCTCCTCCACGTGCCAGCCGCGCACCCGCACCACGCTGTACGGCGCCCGCTCGAGCTCCGGACAGAGCGTCTGCGACCAGGCCCGGTCGTTGCGGACGAACCGGACCACACCCCGCTCGTCGAGCAGCGTGGTGTTCCGGTCGTCCACGCTGATGATCCGACCGATCAGCACCGTCGTCCCGGGCACCTCCCCGACGCCGCCCGGCGTGGCCGGATCGGCCGGCGTGGTCGGCGTGGCCGGATCGGTCGGCGGGAGGATCTCGACCGCGACGACCGGCAGGATCGGTGCCCGCAGGAAGATCGCCCCGAGCAGGAACGGCGCGGTGATCGCCGCCGCGACCAGCACCCAGCGGGTCAGCGGTGGGGCGACCCGACGTGGGATCGGGCCGGTCAGGAAGACGGCCAGCAGCGGCGGCAGCGCCAACAGCGCCAACGTCACCGTCTCGCCGGCCCGCGCCGCGGCGAGCAGCGCCGGGGCCAGCCAGATCTCCGCGAGCAGTGCCGCGAAGAGCGGCAGGACGACGCAGACCAGGCGCGTACGCAACCGGTCGTCGGGGTGCCGGCGCCGGGTGCGCAGCCCGAGGACGGCCAGCCCCAGCATCAGCAGACTGGGCAGGAACCGGAACTGCCAGGTGAGCAGGGCCAGCAGCACCGCCATCACGAGCACCCAGCCGGGGATCCGTACGGTCGTCCGGGCCAGCAGCGAGCGCTCCGGGTCGAACCGCTCCGGCGCGCTGACCCAGAGCAGCGTGCCGAGCGTCGCCACCACCAGCACCACCAGCGGCAGCACCCAGACCAGTGTGATCAGCAGGGCACTCAGCAGGCCGAGCGGGCTGACGTACTGGACCAGGAGCAGCATGGTGGAGAGGTCCTGCCGGCTCAGGTGCCAGAGCCGCAGCACCAGCAGGAGCAGTGGGAACGCCGGTACCACGGTGAGCAGCCAGTGCTGGGCCTGGCGGGCGCTCAGCGATCGGTCGCCGACACCGTCCACGGCCGGATCGCCGCCGTCTCCCAGGGCCACCGCCGCACCTCCACCTCTTCCACGTTCGGCTGCTGGGCGACCGCGACCTGTTGGGGCAGGTTGACCGGCTGTTCCGGACGCAGGTGCCTCTCGAACGCGTCCTCCCACCGGCGGTCGGCCGGGTCGGTCAGCGAGTCGTGGAGCGAGAGGTTGACCAGATCCCGGAGGGCCTCGTTCTCGCCGGTGTTGACGCCGTACTTCTCCGTCGGGTCCAGGCCGATGTCGTGGTGCCGCAGTTGCTGCGGATACTTCGCGACAAACCCGGCCAGGATCGCGGCGTCGGTGGTGACCGCCTCCACCTGACCCGCGAGCAGCACGTCGACACACTCGCTGATCCGCTTCTTGCTGACCAGTCGCACCCCCGCCCGGGAGGCGGCCGACTCGCTGGTGGCGGTGGAGAGACTGCACACCGGCTTGTCGCGCAGGTCGTCGAGGGTGTCCACCGGACCCTCGTGGTCCCATCGGGTGATCACCGACTGCTCGGTGGTCAGGTACGGCGCGGAGAAGCTGACCCCGGTGAGGCGTTCCCGCTCCTCGGTGATGCTGTAGGAGGCGATCACCAGGTCGACGGTGACGAACCTGCCGTCGTCCGTACGCGCCTGCATCTTGGCCCGGTCCTCGCTCTCGATGGCGAGGAACCGTACGGCGTCCTGCCGGAACCCGAGGTCCGCCGCGATCATCCAGGCGACGTCGATGTCGAACCCGGAGAAGACACCGGTCTTCGGATCGAGTTGGGCGATGCCGGGCTGGTCGTCCTTCACCCCGACGAGCAGTTCCTGCTTGCCGATGATCCCGGCGTCGCGCAGCAGGTCCCGCTGCGACGGCGGGCCGGTCAGCACCACCGTGGTGATGATGGCGGCCACCGCCACCACGATGCTCAGCAGCACCGCCACCAGCCGTACGCCTCGGGCCACCGACGCACGGCGCTGACCGGTTTCCTGCTCGGTCACCCTGTCCCCCCGATCTGCGCGGCCGGAACTATCCATCTTGGCTCATCGGCGATGGTCCGGACAGCCGTCGCGCCGCGCGCCACCTGTCGGCTAACCGATCCTGTCGTCGATGGTGACCGGGGCACGCCACGCCCGGCACGATACCGATCCATCCAGGATCGCCGATTGACAGGCCGGAAACGGACTGGCAACATCGCTGCTGTACTGGGAGCGCTCCCAGGTCCGGCGGCCCGGTGCCGCCGCCAACCGGAGCGCCCTCGACACTCTCGCCGCGGGACCGGCCGAGTCGGCGTCACCGCGGGCACGCACCCCACCGGAAGGAAGCCCCGTGACCCGACCCCGACGCCACCGGCGGGCCGTCGCGCTCCTCGCCGCGAGCGCCGTCGCCCTCACCGTCCCCGTCCTGACCCCCGCCGCTCCGGCCGTGGCCGCACCCACCGAACACATCGTCAACGGCACCTTCGACAGCGGCACCGCGCCCTGGTGGGCGACGGAGAACATCACCCTCTCGGTGGTCGACGGCCAGCTCTGCGCCCAGGTCCCGGGTGGACTGGCCAATCCGTGGGACGCCAGCCTCGGACACAACGAGATCCCGCTGGCCGACGGCGCCGCCTACGCGCTCGCGCTGCGCGCCAGTGCCAGCGCGCCGGTCACGGTGAAGGCCAACGTCCAGCTCAACGAGGCGCCGTACACCACGGTGCTGGCCCGGGACCTGGCGCTCACCCCGGGCGGCCAGAGCTTCGGGTACGACTTCACCGGCACCCTCGACTCGACCAACGGGACCCTCACCCTCCAACTCGGCGGCAGCGCCGAGCCGTTCACGTTCTGCCTCGACGACGTATCGCTGACCAGCGACGACAGCGGCGACCCGCCGGACGATCCGGCCGGGCCGGAGCAGCTCACCAACGGCGACTTCGCCAACGGCAGCGACGGCTGGTACACGTACGGGACCACCAGCAGCGGGGTGCAGGACGGGCGGCTCTGCTCGGTCGTCCCCGGCGGGCTGGTCAACCCGTGGGACGGCGGCGTGGGGCAGAACGACGTACCACTGGTCGCCGGGTCGGAGTACACGCTCGCCTTCGACGCCTCGGCCACTCCCGGCGCCACGGTGCGGGTGGCGGTGCAGCTCGGCACGGAGCCGTACACCTCGTTCTTCGCCGCGGACGTGCCACTGACCACGGAGCCGCAGCGGATCACGCGGACCTTCACCGCCACCGCCGACACCGACTTCGGCCAGGTCGCCTTCCAGGTCGGCGGCAACGCGACCGGCTACACCCTCTGCCTGGACAACGTCTCGCTGCGCGGCGGCGAGGAGGAGCCGCCGTACGTGCCGGACACCGGGCCCCGGGTACGGGTGAACCAGGTCGGCTACCTGCCCGGCGGCCCGAAGAACGCCACCGTGGTCAGCGAGGCGACCGAACCCCTGCCCTGGCAGCTCAAGTCCGGCGCGGGCACGGTGGTCGCCCAGGGGCTCGCCACCCCGCGCGGCCTGGACGCCGCCTCCGGCCAGCGGACGCAGAGCGTCGACTTCTCCGGGTACCGGACCGCCGGCACCGGCTACACCCTGGTCGCGGACGGCGAGACAAGTCACCCGTTCGACATCTCGAGTAACCTCTACCAGCGGCTGCGCTCCGACTCGCTCCAGTTCTTCTACGTCCAGCGCAGCGGGATCGCGATCGACGGCGAACTGGTCGGCGCGGAGTACGCCCGGCCCGCCGGCCACCTCGGCGTCGCCCCGAACCGGGGGGACACCGACGTGCCGTGCCAGCCCGGCGTCTGCGACTACCGGCTGGACGGCCGGGGCGGCTGGTACGACGCCGGTGACCACGGCAAGTACGTGGTGAACGGCGGCATTGCCACGTACCAGCTCCTGAACACGTTCGAACGGACCAAGACGGCGCCCACCGGCGGTGCCGGTGCCGGCCTCGCCGACGGCACGCTGCGGGTGCCCGAGCGCGACAACGGGGTGCCGGACATCCTCGACGAGGCCCGCTGGGAGCTGGAGTTCCTGCTCCGGATGCAGGTGCCGGCCGGCAAACCGAAGGCCGGCATGGCCCACCACAAGCTGCACGACCAGAACTGGACCGGGCTGCCGCTCGCCCCCGAGGCCGATCCGCAGCTACGCGAACTGCACCCGCCGTCGACCGCCGCGACCCTCAACCTGGCCGCGACCGCCGCCCAGTGTGCCCGGCTCTACGCCCCGTACGACCGGGCCTTCGCCACCCGCTGCGGCACCGCGGCCCGAACCGCGTACGCGGCGGCCAAGGCCAACCCGGCGGTGTACGCCAGCCCGACCGACGGCAACGGCGGTGGCGCTTACAGCGACGCCGACGTCAGCGACGAGTTCTACTGGGCCGCGGCCGAGCTGTACCTGACCACCGGCGCGGCGAACTACCTGGCCGATTTGACCGGCTCGCCGCACCACACCGGCAACGTGTTCGACCCGAACGGGTTCGGCTGGGGCAGCACCGCCGCGCTGGGCCGGCTCGACCTGGCCACCGTGCCGAACGGGCTGGCCCCGCAGGAGCGGGACCGGATCCGGGCCTCGGTGGTCACCGCCGCCGACGCCTATCTGACCACCCTCGCCGGCCAGGCGTACGGGCTGCCGCTGCCGGGTGGGCCGGGCAGCTACTTCTGGGGCGGCAACAGCAACATCATCAACAACGCGGTGGTGCTCGCCACGGCGTACGACCTGACCCGGGACATCCGCTACCGCGACGGCGCGGTGCAGGGGATGGACTACATCTTCGGCCGCAACGCGCTCAACCAGTCGTACGTGACCGGCTGGGGCGAGAAGGCGTCCCGCAACCAGCACAGCCGGATCTTCGGCAACCAGTACGACCCGACCCTGCCGAACCCGCCGGCCGGTTCGATCGCCGGTGGCGCCAACGCCAGCCTGGAGGACCCGTTCGCGGCGGGGCTGCTGCGCGGCTGCGCCCCGATGTTCTGCTACGTGGACGACATCGCCTCGTACGCGACCAACGAGGTGGCGATCAACTGGAACTCGGCACTGGCCTGGATCGCCTCGTGGCTCGCCGACCAGGGTGCCGCCGCCGCACCACCGGCCGCCACCTGCCGGGTCACGTACGTCAACTACGGCGCCTGGCACGGCGGTGGCGGCTTCACCGCCCAGGTCACCATCACCAACACCGGCACCACCCCGATCAACGGCTGGACGACCCACTTCGCCTTCACCGGCGACCAGCGGCTACGCGAGGCGTGGATGGCGCGGGCGACCCAGTCCGGCGCGACGGTCACCGCCAGGAACGAGACCTACAACGGACGGATCGCCCCGGGCGGCAGTGCCACCTTCGGCCTGAACGCCACCACAGCCACCGGCGGCGCCAACCCGTCGCCCGGCCTGTTCACGGTCAACGGGGTGGCCTGCACCTGAGCGGACGAACCCAGCCGGCGGCGGGCTCGGATCACGGTCGGGCGTGTCGCGGACCGAAAGTGGTAACTCGACAAAGTTCTACATGTTTTTCGATGTGGCTACATCGAAAAACATGTAGAACGTCGAGAACTCACACACCTCCGGCCGGCCGGCGGCCGAAACCAAAAACGAGACGGACGACCGGTTCGGGTCCACACTCGGGGCATGACGGTGTCGAGGGACGAGCCGGTGCTACGCACCAGGTGCGCAACCATGCCGGTGCACCGCCGGCTGCTGGACACCCGGGAGGGTTACGCCACCGCCGCCGCCGAGATCGAGAACTTCACGTTCCACCAGTGCCGGCGCGGCCGGTCCCGGCTCGACCAGGTGGTACGGATCCCGGTGGTGGCGCACGTGGTCTGGCGCGAGGAGACCGAGAACATCGGCGACGAGCAGGTACGCAGCCAGCTCGCCGTACTCAACGCCGACTTCCGGTGTCACAACGAGGACGTGGCCGGCGTACCCGAGGTGTGGCGGCCGATGGCTGCGGACGCCGGGGTGGAGTTCTTCCTGGCCTCGACCGATCCGGCCGGCGCGCCGACGACGGGCATCACCCGCACCCGTACCACGGTCACCGCCTTCACGCCGGAGGACGACGCGGTCAAGGCGGCGGCCACCGGCGGCGCCGACCCGTGGCCGGCGCAGCGTTACCTGAACATGTGGGTCTGCCAGCTCGCCGGTGGGGTGCTCGGCTACGCCCAGTTCCCGGGCGGGCCGGCGGCAACCGACGGGGTGGTGCTGCTGCACTCCGCGTTCGGCACCACCGGCACCGCGGTCGCCCCATTCGACGGGGGCCGGACCTGCACCCACGAGGTCGGGCACTGGCTCAACCTGCGGCACATCTGGGGTGACGACGGGGACGGCTGCGGCGGTGACGACCTTGTCGCCGACACGCCCAACCAGGCCGGTCCGAACTACGGCCGCCCCACCTGGCCGAGGGTGACCTGCGACAACGGGCCGGACGGGGACATGTTCATGAACTTCATGGACTACACCGACGACGCCGCGATGGTCATGTTCACCGCCGGGCAGGTCGCCCGGATGGCGACCACCCTGGCCGGACCCCGGTCCAGCCTGGCCGTGGGTGCCAGACTGACGGGATGACGCAGCCACCACCCGGGCAACCGCCCGAGGCGCTGTTCCGACGTTGGGTGCACGTGCGCGAGGAGGACGACGCCGACGTACGCGTCTACCGTCCCGCCGACCGTCCCGTCCCACCGGCCCGGGGACGGGACGGGATCGAGTTCCGCCCGGACGGCACCTTTGTCGACTACCTGCCGGGGCCGACCGACGCGACGAGCCGAGCGCCGGGACAGTGGCGTACGGACGCCGACGACCGGTTACGGCTGACCGGTCCGGCGGGGCGGGGCGACTCCCTGTTCCACCTGGTGACCGTCGACGACGAGATGCTGCGGCTGCGCCCGCTCGGCGACCAGCCGGAGCCGTGACCCCGGCCGGACCGGTGGTGGCGGGTCAGCCGACCTGCTCGTCCGGGTAGCACCAGCGCCAGGACTCGCCCGGCTGGAACGACTGGATCACCGGGTGGCCGGTGCTGTGGAAGTGGGCCGTGGCGTGCCGGCGCGGCGACGAGTCGCAGCAGCTCACCCGCCCGCAGGTCAGGCAGAGCCGGAGGTGCACCCAGTCGCTGTGGCCGCCCTCCAGACAGTCCTGGCAACCGTCGGTGCTCTGCGGCTCCGGCTGACCGGCCTCGGCCAGGTGTGCGCAGCTCATCGCTCTCCCTCGCGTCGCAACAACGACTCTTCCAGATCAAGATCGCGGTACGCCCGGACGAGCACCTCCTCGGTGATCCGTCCCTCGTCGCGGGCGACCCGGAACACCTCGCGCTCCGCGTCGATCATTTCCTGCCGGAGACGACCGTACGCCTGCGACGGGGTTTCCCGCTCGGCGCCCCCCAGCCGCTCCCAGGCGCTGTTGCTGCGCTCGTCGACCACCAGACGGAGTCGCTCGACCACCGAGGGCGGGGCACCCTCGGCCGCCGCCTCCAGCCGTTCCCGGGCGGCCCGACCGGCCTGCTGCTGCACCGCCGCCTCGGCCAACGCGTCCTTCGCCGGGTCGTCGGGGGGCAGCCGCAGCCCCCGGGCGACCATCGGCAGCGTCGCGCCCTGCAACCCCAGGGTCACCACGATCACCGCGAACGCCAGCCAGACAAAGAGATCACGAGGGTAGTCCAGGCCGTCACCGGGCAGCGGCAGCGCCAGCGCCGCACCCAGGGTGACCACACCACGCATCCCGGCCCAGGACAGGATCGTCGAGACCCGGGCCGGCAACGCCGTGCCGCGCCGACGCACCCCGGGCACCAGCCCGACCAGCATGCTGGCCGGGAGGATCCAGAGGAACCGGGTGACAAAGACGGCGACCAGCACCACCACGGTCACCAGCACCATCGTGCCGATCTCGGTGTCCAGCCTGCTCAGCAGGTCCCGCAACTGGAGCCCGACGAGCAGGAAGACCAACCCCTCCAACAGGAAGGTCACCAGCCGCCAGAACGCCATCGTCTGCAGCCGGGAGCCGGCCGAGAGCAGCACCGGCAGCTTGTGCCCCAGTGCCAGCCCGACCACCACCACCGCGACCACCCCGGAGGCGTGCACCTCCTCGGCGGCGAAGACCACGACGAACGGGGTGAGCAGGGAAAGTGTGTTGTCGATCAGCGGGTCTTTGATCCGCTTGTGCAGATAACCGACGACCACCGCGCCGATCACCCCGATCACCAACCCGCCACCCGCCGTGACCAGCACCTGCCCGGCGACGCCCCAGGCGTCCAACCCACTGCCGACCGCCGCGAGGGTGGCCACCCGCAGCAGCACCAGGGCGGTGGCGTCGTTGATCAGACTCTCGCCCTCGAGAATGGTCACCACCCGGTGCGGCAGGCCGATCCGGCGCGCCACCGCCGTGGCCGCGACCGCGTCCGGCGGCGCGACCACCGCGCCGAAGGCCAGGCAGATCGCCAGCGGTACGTCCGGCAGCACCGCGTGCACCGCGAAGCCGACCACAACCGCGGTGAAGAGCACCAGGCCGACGGCGAGCAGCAGGATCGGCCGCAGGTTGTACCGGAACGCCGGCACGGAGGTCTGGATCGCGGCGACGTACAGCAGTGGGGGCAGAATGCCGACCAGCACGAGTTCGGGATCGAGGCGTACCAGCGGGAAGCCGGGCACGAAGGAGAGCGCCACCCCGAGCACGAGCAGCACGATCGGTGCGAGCAGACCGAATCGGCGGGCCAGGGCGGCGCCCAGGGTCGCGATCGCCAGGAACAGGACGACCTCGAAGAGTGGCTCCATGCGGCACAGCGTAGGGGTTCACCGCGGGCGCACTGATCATCACACCGGGCGTACGTCCGACCCGTTACACCGAACCCGACACCCCGTACGGGAACGACTACTCGCTGTGCGATCCGGCTCCACCGGAGGCCACTCCCTCGCCCACCCAGACCGTCTTGGTGTTGCAGAACTCCCGGATGCCGTGCGCCGAGAGTTCCCGGCCGTAGCCCGAGTTCTTCACCCCGCCGAACGGCAGCTCGGGAAACGAGGTTGTCATTCCGTTGATGAAGACGCTGCCCGCGTCCAGGTCGGTCGCGAACCGCTCCTGCTCGGCCGGGTCGCGGGTCCAGGCGTTGGAGCCCAACCCGAAGTTGGTCCCGTTGGCCAACTCGATCGCCTGCTCGTACGACTCCGCCCGGAACAGGCCGGCGACCGGGCCGAACACCTCCTCCGTCCACATCCGCATGGTCGGGTTCAGGTCGGTCACCACGGTCGGCGGGTAGTACCAGCCGTCGCCGTCCGGCCGCTGACCACCGCAGAGCACCCGCGCCCCCTTGCGTACCGCGTCGTCCACCTGTTCCTCGACGTCGAGCCGACCCTGTTCGGTGGCGAGCGGGCCGACGTCGGTGTCGGGATCCATCGGGTCGCCGACGGTCAACGCGTCCATCCGGGAGGCGAACGCCCGCGCGAAGGAGTCGAAGACGTCGGTGTGCACGATGAACCGTTTCGCGGCGATGCAGGACTGCCCGTTGTTCTGGCAGCGGGCGGTGGTGGCGGCCTCGGCGGCCAGCTCGATGTCGGCCGATGGCATCACCACGAACGGGTCGCTGCCGCCCAACTCCAGCACGGTCTTCTTGATTTCCTGCCCGGCGGTCCGGGCCACCGCCCGACCGGCCCGTTCGCTGCCGGTCAACGTGGCCGCCCGGACCCGCGGATCGGCCAGCACCTGCCCGACCGCCTCGGCGCCGACCAGGAGCGACTGGAACGCCCCGGCCGGGAAGCCGGCGCGACCGAACAGGTCGCCCAGGTAGAGCGCGCTCTGCGGCACGTTGGACGCGTGTTTGAGCAGTCCGACGTTGCCCGCCATCAGGGCCGGCGCGGCGAAGCGCATCACCTGCCAGAGCGGGAAGTTCCACGGCATCACCGCCAGCACCGGCCCGAGCGGCTGGTAGCGGGTGAACGCCCGGGTGGCGCCGACCGCCGCCGCGTCGGCCGGCTCGTCGGCGAGCAGGCGCTCGGCGTTGGCGGCGTAGAAACGGCAGGCGGCGGCGCACTTGGCCACCTCGGCGCGGGCCGAGACGAAGGTCTTGCCCATTTCGACGGTCATCAGTCGGGCCAGTTCGTCGCACTCGCCCAGCAACAGGTCGGCGGCGGCGTTCAACCACCGGGCGCGGTCGGCGAAGGTGGTGGCGCGCAGCGTACGGAACGCCTCGTCGGCCCGGCCGATCGCCTCGTCGACCTGTTCCGGCGACATCGGGTCGTAGGTCTTGAGCGTCTGTCCGGTAGCCGGGTTGATGGTGGCGATCGACATCTCGTACCCCTTGTTACTCGAAGAGCGAGTGGTTCGTGCCCGGCGGTTCCTCGCGGCGGCGCTGGGCCCGCCGGCGCATGATGATCACCAGGTCGACGACGGCCACGGCGGCGAGCGCGAAGAGGATCACCGCCGGCACCCAGTGCCCGGTGAGCGCCACCAGCACCCCCAGCCCGGCCGAGACCACCAGCCCGAACGAGGCCAGCACCAGCCGGAGGTTGAGCGCGCTGTACGGGTGCCCGACCGTCCCCTTCGCCCCGGAGGGCTGCGATTTTCCGGCCATCTGGTCGAACTACCCCGTCGCTCCGGCGACTAACCTGCCGACCCGCTCCGACGCCGCCCGTTCCGCTTGTCCGTCTCACCACGGCGGGGTAGAACGAGATCATGACGAGTGATCCCACGGTCCCCGAGAGTCACGCCGACCTGCTCGAGCGCCCGCTCTTCACGCACCTCGCGACGGTCCGCCCGGACGGCTCGGCACAGAGCAGCGTGATGTGGTTCGCCTGGGACGGCCGGCGGATCCGGATGACCCACACCAGCGGCCGGCAGAAGTACCGCAACCTGCGCCACGAGCCCCGGGTCGGTCTCTCCGTCGCCGACCCCGAGGACGCGTACCGCTCGCTGGAGATCCGGGGCGTGGTGGAGAGCATCGAGCCCGACGACGAAGAGGCTTCCTTCTACCGCTTCCTCCAGGATCGGTACGGTCACGTCTCCGAGATCGTGGACGCGCCCGCCCGGGTCGTGGTGACCATCCGGCCGACCGGGTTCGTGGCCGTGGTCGGCGGCTCGATCACCTACCGCACCCCCTGATCCCCGAGCCCGGTGGGCCGGGAATGGCACGGTACGGATGTTCCCGGCCGTACCGGCATCAGCGTAGAGTGACCACACCCGTGCTTTCCGCCAAAGAAACGGGGGAAGCAGTGCCTCGTCGCTGGACCACCACCGCGGTTGTCGTCGTGCTCGCCCTCGCCGCCCTCGCCTGCGAGAGCGGTGGCGGCGGTGGCGGGATCGGGCAGCCCAGCGCCGGACCGCCACGGCCGTCCGCCACGGCCCGGCCGGACCTGCCCGCGTCGATGGCGGCGCTCGGCGACTCGATCAGCAGCGGTTTCGGCACCTGTCTGGTGCTCGCCAACTGCCAGCGCAACTCCTGGTCGTCCGGGGACGGCCTGCGCGTGGAGAGCCACTACCGCCGACTGCTGGAGGCCAACCCGGCCATCCGGGGCAACGGGCACAACCACGCGGCGGCCGGCGCGCGGGTCCGCCAACTGGCGGACCAGGCCAGCGCGGCGGTGGCGGCCGGGGCGGACTACGTGACCGTGCTGATCGGGGCGAACGACGCCTGCCGGGGTCGGATCGAGGAGATGACCGAGGTGAGCGACTTCCGGGCCGAGGTCGACCGGGCGCTGACCGTGCTGAAGCAGGGTCGCCCGAAGGCCCGGGTGCTGGTGGTGAGCATCCCCGACCTGTACCGGCTCTGGGAGATCGGGCACTCCGAGTCGCAGGTGGTCCGGGCCTGGAACCGGGGCGTCTGCCCCGCCCTGCTGGCCAACCCCACGTCGACCGCCGCCGCCGACGCGAGCCGCCGCTCGGCCTTCCGGGCCCGGATCGACGCGTACAACAAGGAACTCACCGCCGCCTGCCGGGCGTACGGCTCCCGTTGCCGGCACGACGGCGGCGCGGTGCACCGGGTGCGGTTCAGCCTGGACATGCTCAACCGGTTGGACTACTTCCACCCGGACGTGGACGGCCAGGCCAAACTCGCCGAGGTGACCTGGGGCTCCTCCGGTTTCACCGGTTGACCGTCGGTCTTCACCCGTCGGCCGGCGGACGGCGGCGGTGACTAGGGCTGGCGCTGCGGCGGTGCGGCGATCGCCCGCGGGGCGTACAGGGCGACGGTGCGGCGGGCCAGGTCGCTGGTGGCGGACGAGTTCGCCCAGGTCCCCAGGATGATCGCGGCACCCGGGATCACCTTGGCGAAGACCCGTTTCGCGGCCCGCACCCCGGCCATCTTGGCCAGCCGTACGCTCAGCCGCAGCACCGCCTGGCGCAGCGGGGTCCGGGACCCCCGGAACAGCGATCCGGCCCGTTCCCGGCCGGCCGCCACACCGAGCGCCAGTCGCGCGGTCTCGGCCACCTTGTGCACCTTCTGCAGGACCAGCAGGTCGGTGGCCCGGTCCGGGTGTTGCGGGTCGAGACCGTACGCGGCGGCGATGTGCAGCACCATCCGGGCCTGGGTCCAGGCCAACACCCCGACGTCGATCACCGCGCCGGGCAGCCCGGCGGCACCGGAGACCGCTCCGGAGAGCCGGGCCCGGGCGACGAACTTCCTGGTCGCGAGTTGGGCCAGCGCGTCCCGGTCGAGCCCGGGTTGGCTGGCCCGGGTGGACTCGGCCCAGGCCCGAGCCTCGGGGCCGAGCCGGCGGACCGCCTCCAGGGCCAGGTGCTCCGGCGCGTACTGCGGATCGTCGCGCATCCGGTCCCAGAGGCCGGCCGGCGGTGCCGCGGTCGGCTCCTGCGCGCCAGGCTGGTCGGTGCCGACGGGCTGGCCGCCGGGCTGGTCAGGGTCGGTCACGGCAAACTCCGGGGGCTCGGTGGGAGTCGGGGAAAATCAGCGGCGACCGTTGAACCGGCCGAGCAGCCGTCGCAACCGCTGCTGGTTGCCCGGCTTGGCCAGCTCACGGCGGCCCCGGTCGACCAACTGCCGCCCCCTGGGTGACTGGAGGAAGGCTCGGACCCGTCGCACCAGTGATGACATCGTGTACCCCTCTCGTCGTCTCTCAGTTGTACCCACCCCGGTCGACCCGCACACCGGAATCGGTCCGAAGCCCGTCCACAGTGGTCAGCGCGGTCATTCAGCTCGGCCGATGCCCTGGGCCGTACGGGCGGTCTGCCGCGAAGCCGGCTGCGGTAGCGTCTTCCGGTCGTGAACGGTCGCGCAACGCGTACTGGAGGACAGCTTTGACCGGGTCAGGCGACGAGGAGCCCGTACCGCTGCGGATCGGCGGCTGGCTTCCGCCCAGCGGGCGGCCCGCACGACCGGAGGAGGCGGCGGCGACGGCCCTGCTTCCCGTGATCAGGAGGACGGATCCCGAACCCACGGGAGCGGGGACCGAGTCCGACGGGTCCCGTGCCGGGCGGGCGCGGCGACGCGACAGCCGGCGGTGGCGGGTCACCGCACTCGTGGCGGTGGCGACCGTGGCGACCGCTGTCGGCGTACCACTGCTGGCCGGCGGGAACGCGGACCCGGCCGACCCCGACCGGCAGGCCCAGCCGGCACCGCCCCGATTTGGTGGCTCGGCGGACCCGGCGGCGGACCCGGCGGCCACGGCGGCGGTCGACGGGTCGACCACCGCCGGCAGCAGCGCGGCAGCGAGCCGGGGCGGCTCCCGCTCCACGACCACGACGACCAGCCCCGGCGGTGGTCCGGCCGCGACCACCGGCGCACCCGGTACGTCGGCCGCACCGCCACCGTCGAAGCAACCGAATCAGCCGAACGCGCTCCCGCCCGCGGCTCCACCGTCGGTGTTCGGCACGTCCGTGGAGGCCGAGGGGCCGGCGGCGGAACGCCGGGGCCGGGCCAGGACCCGCTCGGTCGCGGGCGCCTCCGGCGGCACGGTGGTGACCGGAATCGGCGACGGGTCCGGCAACACGATCCGGTTCTCCCGGATCGAGGTGCCGGCCGCCGGCCGGTACACGGTGACCCTGTACTACGTCAGCGACCGGGACCGGTCCGGCACCCTCACCGTGAACGGCGGGCGGAGCACGGTGTCGTTCGCCGACACCGGCTCCAACGACGGGCCGGTCGGTGCGGTGTCGATCACACTCTCGCTGCGGGCCGGCGCGAACAGCATCGAGCTCGGCGACCGGCGGGAGCGGGTGGCGGACCTGGACCGGATCGTGGTCACCGGTTCCGGCGGCTGATCATCTTCTGGACCGTTCGGGCTAACACGGCTCGGCCGATCGGCTTTCAGAGCATCGGACGATAGGGCAGATTCCCTGGCCGCAGGCGGCGACGAAGGGGCGGCGAGACCGGCCGGAGCCGCCCCGATCGGCCTGGCGAGGGCGGTTCGACGCCCCGCGCGCCCGGCTAGAACACCCGATCCCGAGGCATGCTCGAGGGGGGTGACGGAGTCGGCCGACGGAATGCACCAAGATGGCGGGAGCGTTGCGTACACCGAGGTGACGTCTGTCGTAGGCGCATCCCGTTGAGGAGGTCCTGACCGGTGCTCGATCCGCACGAGCTCTACCAGCTCACCGACGACCTGCCCGAGCTGGGTCAGCCGGTGTTGATCCAGGCGCTGACCGGCTTCGTCGACGCCGGCAACGCGACCCGGCTCGCCCGGGAGCAGCTCCTGTCGACGCTGGAAGGTCGGCCGATCGCCACCTTCGACATCGACCAGCTACTCGACTACCGCTCACGCCGGCCCACGATGATCTTTGTCGAGGACCACTGGGAGTCGTACGAGGAACCGAAACTCGAACTGCACCTGCTGCGCGACGATGCCGAGACGCCCTTCCTGCTGCTCACCGGCCCCGAACCGGACCTGCAGTGGGAACGGTTCACCAGTGCGGTGATCGCCCTCACCAGCCAGCTCGGCGTACGTCTGACGGTCGGCCTGAACTCGATCCCGATGGCCGTGCCGCACACCCGGCCGACCGGGGTCACCGCGCACGCCACCCGCCCCGAGCTGATCAGCGGGCACGAGCCCTGGCTCCAGCGGGTGCAGGTGCCCGGTGGCGCGGGACACCTGCTCGAATTCCGGCTCGGCCAGGTCGGCCGCGACGCGGTCGGGTTCGCCGTACACGTGCCGCACTACGTCGCCCAGTCGGAGTACCCGGCCGCCGCCGAACTGCTGCTCAGCTCGATCTCCCGGGCCACCGGGCTACTGCTGCCGACCGAGGGGCTGCGGACCGCCGCCGAGCTGGTCCGTACCGACATCGACCGCCAGGTCGCCCAGACCGACGAGGCCGGCGCGCTGGTGCACGCCCTGGAGGAGCAGTACGACGCCTTCGCCCGTGGTCGCGGCGCTCCCAGCCTGCTCGGCGGCCAGCCCGGGGCACTGCCCACCGCCGACGAACTCGGCGCGGAACTGGAACGCTTCCTGGCCGAACAGCAGGGCCGCCCCGGGGACACCCCCGGCGCCTGAACCGACCCGTTACCTCCCGGCCGGTGACGGCCCACACCGCCGGCCGGGAGGCACCGGACGCCGCGACCCACCGTCCGCAGGCGCGGCAAGATGCACCTCCGGCCGCCGGATGCGGCAGGCTGTGCACATGCGGCTGGCTACCTGGAACGTCAACTCGGTCAAGGCCCGACTCCCCCGGCTGCTTGCCTGGCTGGCCGACACCGCCCCGGACGTGGTCTGCCTCCAGGAGACGAAGTGCCCCGACGGCGCCTTCCCGGTGGCCGAGGTCGGCGAACTCGGCTACACGGCCGCGAGCCACAGCGACGGCCGCTGGAACGGCGTGGCGATCCTGTCCCGGGTCGGGCTCGACGACGTGGTGGTCGGCTTCCCCGGTGAGCCCGGCTTCCCCGAGCCGGAGGCGCGCGCGCTCGGCGCGACCTGTGCCGGCGTCCGGGTCTGGTCGATCTACGTACCGAACGGGCGCACCCCGGACTCGCCGCACTACACGTACAAGCTTGCCTGGCTGGCGGCACTCCGGGACGCCCTCGCCGCCGAGGTGCGCCCGGACCGGCCGCTGACCGTCTGCGGCGACTACAACGTGGCCCCGACCGACGCGGACGTCTGGGACCCGGCGCTCTTCGTCGACTCGACCCACGTCACCCCGGCCGAGCGGCAGGCCCTGGCCGAGTTGCGCGCACTCGGCCTGACCGACGTGGTGCCGACCCCGATGAAGGGGCCACACCCGTACACCTACTGGGACTACCGGGCCGGCATGTTCCACCAGAACAAGGGCATGCGGATTGACCTGGTGTACGCGACCGCCGACTTCGCCGAGAGCGTCACCTCGGCGTACGTGGACCGGGAGGCCCGCAAGGGCACCGGCCCCTCCGACCACGCGCCGATCGTGGTCGACACCGCCCCGGCGAAGACCGGCACGATCAGTGGGCAGGCCCGCCGGGCGTCCGACCCTGAGGGTTTGTGACCCGGGGACCGGGTACGGGACGGGCCCCTCCCGGGCGGCGGCGAGTAGTCGACGGCGTCGATCCATGATCGGCGACGGCAGTGGACGACAGGGCGGCGACGCGGGCAAGACCTGGAGCTCCGTACGGTGCCGACGGCTGTCCCGCGACCGGTGAGGCGGTCGGCTGGGCTCGCCCGCCTGGTCCATGGTCAGGGGTCACCGTGGTCGCGTCGGGTGTGCCGAGGGGCTGGGCTGGCCGCAGTTGGGCGAGGCGGCCGAGCGAAATCGCGAACGCGCTGTCGGGCGCAAGCCGAGCGGCCTCGCGATTAAACTGGTGGAGGGCATTCGGATGGGCCGCTGCCAGATAGCTCGCCAAGCCGTGCCCGTTGTAGATGAGAGAAATCGCTTGTGTGATCTGGGGGTCGGCGTTTATTCGCGGATCGTTCTCCTTCTGTCGAAGCGCCGCGCTCAGGTACTCGAACGTCCGCTGGTCGCACTTCGCGCCCTCCTGATCGAGTGCCCGCACGAACGGACCGCCCGGATCAAGGGCATCGACCCCACGCCGGATCGTCTTCAAGCCCGCTACGTCGACGTGTCGAGCCACCTCCTTCGCAGCGATGTCCGCAGCAGTGATCCGTTCGACCACCGCTCGAAACTGCACGAACTGTCCGGTTCGCAACTGGTTGACCACGGTCCTCGCGAGTTCCTTGTCCTCCTCGACGAGCTGCTGGCGGTCCTCCTCCAGCAGTTGCTCGGCCAAAACTCGGTCCTGGCTCAATTGCCGGAGATTCTCTCGCCCCTGGCGCAGGACCTCGTACTGCTCCGCGTTGCTTTCGAGGGCAACATCCCGGACCACCTCCGCGTAGATCGCCTGGGCGCGCCTACGGCGTTCGCGTTCCGCATCCGAGCGACTCATGCGTCCTCCGACTCACCAGTTGAGATCGTCCTTTGACAGGGCCGACGCGGAAAGGCGGGTTCGGGTTCACCGGACGCACACCGCCCGGGGCGCGGGGTGTCCGGGTCGGAGCGCATAGGCTTGGTGTCATGGCAGTCGTGAAGATCAACGCTATCGAGGTTCCGCCGGGCGCGGGCGAGGAACTGGAGCGGCGCTTCGCCGCCCGCAAGGGCGCGGTGGACAACCAGCCCGGCTTCCTCGGTTTCGAGCTGCTCCGCCCGGTCGGCGGGGAGACCCGCTACTTCGTCTACACGAAGTGGGAGAGCGAGGAGGCGTACCAGGCGTGGGCCAGCGGCCCCGCCCGCGAGGCGCACGCCCAGGCCAACACCCCCTCCGCCGACCGCCCCAAGCCGGTATCGACCGGCGCCAACCTCCTGGAGTTCGAGGTCGTCCCCCTCCCCTGAGCCCCCCACCACTGCGTCGATCTAGGGAAAATCCCCCTCGATGATCTTCGAACGGGTGGATCTGCCCTAGATCGACGAGGGAGGGGTCAGGGGTCGCGGGTGTCGGTCAGGGAGGCGAAGGCGACGATGTTGTCGGCGTAGCCGGTGCTGCCGCCGACCCATTCGCCCCCGCAGGTGATCAGGCGCAGCGCCGGGCGCTCGTACGAGCCGTAGATCCGCTCCTGCGGCAGCTCGGACTTGTCGAAGTGCTCGACCGAGTTGACCTCGAAGACGGCCACCGAGCGGTCCTGGCGGGTCACCTCGATCCGGGCGCCGGGACGGAGTTTTGCCAGGTCGTGGAAGACCGACGGACCGTCCCTGGTGTCGGCGTGCCCGACGATGATCGAGGGTCCGAACTGTCCCGGCGTCGGGCCCCGGTCGTACCAGCCGGTCTCGTTGTGTTTCTCCAACGCGGGCACCGCGATCGACCCGTCGTCGGCGAGCCCGACCCGGTGCACCGGGGCCAGTACGTCGATCGAGTCGATCTTCAACCGGATCGGTGGACTCGGCTCCATCACCGGGAAGTCGTGCGGTGGTGGCCGGTCCTCGCCGCTGGCCAGGGTGGGCCAGAGGCTGCCGCCGGAGCGGCCGAGTCCGGCCCCGGTGGCGAAGACCCCGACCAGCACCAGGACGATCGCGAGCGGTCCGACCCAGCGGCGACGGTCACGTACCGCCGGGCGACCCGCGCGGGGCGTGGGGGCCGGCTGGTAGCGCCGGGGCTCGGGCCAGAACCAGCGGGCGGGTCTGTGGTCACGGTCACGCCGCGCCCGGCTGCTCGGCCCGTCCGTCGCCGGGCGGGCCCCGACGGTGGACCGGGCGCCGGCCGCCGGGCGGGACGTGCCGGTCGAACGAGACGCGCCAGCCGAGCGGGTCCCGCCACGGTCGCCGCCCCGCCAGCCGGGCGGGCCCGGCGGACCGGAGACCGGCCGGGCGGTTGCCGGGGCGGACGAGGTGGGCGGCGCGGGGCGGCCGCCGACCCGGGGACCGGGCGTCGGCCGGGGCGTGGGCTCGGGTCGGCCGCTGGGACTCGGACGGGCCATCGGCGTACCGGGTCAGGACGCGTGCCGGCCGCCGGCCGGCGACGGACCGTTGCGGCGGCGCAGGGCGACCATCCCGAGTACGGCACCGAGCAGCGTGACCGCTATCCCCCCGCCCAGCAGCAGGTCACCGGTGTCCGGGCCGGCGGAGCCACCGAACCCGGTCGCCGGACCGCGCTTGGGCCAGCCACCCGCCACCACGTTCAGGTTGGTCGAGGCGTTACGGCCGTCCGGGCAGTTGAGCCTGACCCGGAACCGGTCGGCCTGGGTGCCCTCGGGCACCAGCGCAGCTGCGGTCAACAGCCCGTCCTGCGGCTGGGCGGTGACCGTGCCGAAGGCCGGCGACTCGACCGTCGCGGGCTCGGTGTTGTCGCTGCAACTGGCCCGGATGCCGATCATGTGACCGGCCTCGACGGTGGTCGGGGTGACCTGGACGTAGACATCCCCGGCCAGGGCCGGCGCGGGAGTGAGCAGCACACCGGAGAGGGCGAGCACGAAGGCGGGAACGAGGACGACTGCCGGCGGCGGGCGTCGGCGCCGTACGCCAGCGCGTCGAAACGAGAATCTCACGATCCCTCCCGGCACCCGTCGGGGCAGCACCGGGCGGGCGTCACCTGGCCTGCCGTACGAAAGGAATTCTCTCATTCGGTGATGGCGAGCACACGCGTCCGATCTCGCCGATCGCGTAGGCTCACGTTCCTGTGACCTCCACCGACCAATCCCGTACCGATGCCGGGTCCGAACGGCACCCGGCCGGGATCCGCACCTTCCACCCGCGCCGGGGCCGGCTCAGCGGGCGGCACCTCGACGCGCTGGACCGCCTCTGGTCCGACTACGGGCTGATGGTCCCGGACCCGATCGAGGCACCGGTGGACCTGTCCACCCTGTTCGGTCGCCGGGCCCCGGTGGTGCTGGAGATCGGCTTCGGAATGGGCGACGCCACCGTGGCGATGGCCGCCGCCGACTCTGGCCGAGACTATCTCGCGGTCGAAGTGCACACGCCCGGAATCGCCAACCTGCTCGCGGTCACCGAGCGGCGGGCGCTGACCAACGTACGAGTGGCCCGGGGCGACGCGGTCGAGCTGCTCCACTGCCTGCCCGAGGCGGCGCTGGACGCCGTACACGTCTTCTTCCCGGACCCGTGGCCGAAGGCCCGGCACCACAAGCGTCGTCTGATCCAGCCCAGCCACGTGGAACTGCTCCGCTCTCGCCTGGCGTCGGGCGGCACCCTGCACTGCGCCACCGACTGGTCGGAGTACGCCCAGCAGATGCGGCAGACGCTGACCGACGACCCGGGGCTGGTCAACGCGTTCGACGGGTACGCTCCCCGACCCGCGCACCGGCCGGTGACCAAGTTCGAGCGGCGCGCCGTCGCCGCCGGCCGTCCCGTCTTCGACCTGATCTTCCACCGCCGCTGAGAGCGGGCCCTCTGCCGCCGGAAACGGCTCTTCCGGCACCGCTGATCGGGCGGCGCCGGTCGGATTGGCGTTGGCGGGGTGATCCAGGCACCATTGACCGGCCATGACGCTCACCGATCAGCTGCCGGGCAGCGCCGACCCAGACCTGCTCTTCGACGCCTTCGCCAACTGGGCCAAGGATCAGGGGCTCACCCTCTACCCGCACCAGGAAGAGGCGCTGATCGAGATCGTCTCGGGCGCCAACGTCATCCTGAGCACACCGACCGGCTCGGGCAAGAGCCTGGTCGCCACCGGCGCCCACTTCGCCGCGCTCGCCGACGACCGGGTCAGCTTCTACACCGCGCCGATCAAGGCCCTGGTGTCGGAGAAGTTCTTCGCGCTCTGCGACATCTTCGGCGCGGAGAACGTCGGGATGCTGACCGGCGACGCGAGCGTCAACGAGGACGCGCCGATCATCTGCTGCACCGCCGAGATCCTGGCGAACATCGCGCTGCGCGACGGCGAAGAGGCCGACGTCGGCCTGGTGATCATGGACGAGTTCCATTTCTACGCCGAGCCGGACCGGGGCTGGGCCTGGCAGGTGCCGCTGATCGAGCTGCCCCAGGCGCAGTTCGTGCTGATGTCGGCCACGCTGGGCGATGTCAGCCGGTTCACCGATGACCTGACCCGGCGTACCGGGCGGTCGACCGCCGTCGTGAAGAACGCCGAGCGGCCGGTCCCGCTGCTCTTCTCGTACGTCACCACGCCGCTGCACGAGACGCTCGAAGAGCTGCTCACCACCCACCAGGCGCCGGTCTACGTCGTGCACTTCACCCAGGCGGCGGCCCTGGAACGGGCGCAGGCGCTGATGAGCATCAACGTCTCGACCCGGGCCGAGAAGGACGCGATCGCCGCCGCGATCGGCAACTTCCGGTTCACCGCCGGCTTCGGCCGTACCCTGTCCCGGCTGGTCCGGCACGGCATCGGCGTCCACCACGCCGGCATGCTGCCGAAGTACCGCCGACTGGTGGAGACGCTGGCCCAGGCCGGTCTGCTGAAGGTCATCTGCGGTACGGACACCCTCGGCGTCGGCATCAACGTGCCGATCCGGACGGTGCTCTTCACCGCCCTGTCGAAGTACGACGGGGTGAAGACCCGCCTGCTCAAGGCGCGCGAGTTCCACCAGATCGCCGGGCGAGCCGGGCGGGCCGGCTTCGACACCATCGGCCGGGTGGTGGTGCAGGCCCCCGAGCACGTGATCGAGAACGAGAAGGCCCTCGCCAAGGCGGGCGACGACCCGAAGAAGCGGCGCAAGGTGGTGCGCAAGAAGCCGCCGGAGGGCTCGATCGGCTGGGGGCAGCCGACGTACGAGCGGTTGATCGAGGCCGAGCCGGAGACGCTGACCTCCAGCTTCATGGTCAGCCACTCGATGCTGCTCAACGTGATCAGCCGGCCGGGTGACGCGTTCGCCGCGATGCGGCACCTGCTCACCGACAACCACGAGGACCGGGCGGCCCAGCGCAGGCACATCCACCGGGCGATCGCGATCTACCGGGCGCTGCTGGCCGGTGGTGTGGTGGAACAGCTCGACGAGCCGGACGCCTCCGGCCGGCGGGTCCGGCTCACCGTCGACCTCCAGTTCGACTTCGCACTCAACCAGCCGCTCTCCCCGTTCGCGCTGGCCGCGATCGAGCTGCTGGACACGGCCGCGCCGACGTACCCGCTGGACGCGCTCTCGGTCATCGAGTCGACCCTGGACGATCCGCGCCAGATCCTCTCGGCCCAGCAGTTCAAGGCGCGTGGCGAGGCGGTCGCGCAGATGAAGGCCGACGGCATCGAGTACGAGGCCCGGATGGAGCTGCTCAACGAGGTCACCCACCCGAAGCCGCTGGCCGAACTGCTCGACGCCGCGTACGAGATGTACCGGCAGGGGCACCCGTGGGTCGCCGACCACCAGCTCGCGCCGAAGTCCGTGGTCCGCGACATGTACGAGCGCGCGATGACCTTCGTCGAGTACGTCTCCTTCTACGGGCTGTCCCGGTCCGAGGGGCTGGTGCTGCGCTACCTCGCCGACGCGTACAAGGCGGTCAAGCAGACCGTGCCGGAGGACGCGAAGACCGAGGAGCTGGTGGACCTGATCGAGTGGCTCGGCGAGTTGGTCCGCCAGGTCGACTCCAGCCTGATCGACGAGTGGGAGCGGCTGCGCAACCCGGCCGAGGAGGGCGTCGAGACGGTGGTCGACCTGCGCCCACCGGCGGTCACCGGCAACCTGCGCGCGTTCCGGGTGCTGGTCCGCAACGCCATGTTCCGCCGGGTGGAGCTGGCCGCCCTGCGCCGCTTCGACGAGCTGGGCGAGCTGGACGCCGAGGGCGGCTGGAGCGCCGACGACTGGGCCGACGCGCTGGAGCCGTACTTCGAGACGTACGACGAGATCGGCACCGGCCCGGCCGCCCGTGGCCCCGCCCTGCTCCTGCTCGACCAGCAGCGGGACCGGTGGACGGTCCGGCAGATCTTCGACGACCCGAACGGCGACCACGACTGGGGCATCAGCGCCGAGATCGACCTGGCCGCCTCGGACGAGGCCGGCGCGGCGGTCGTCCGGATCACCGAGGTCGGCCAGCTCTAGACCACCGAAAAATCGGCCGTACGGGAAGCGATATTCGCTGTCCGGTACGGCCGTTTTCGGCTGGGCGCAGCGGTGCCAGTCGATTAGAATGGGTGTACTAATCCGGCTCCTGACCTGGGAGGACAGCCGTGACTGCGCCCGCCTCCAGTGCGCCGCTCGCCACCACCGTGCCCGCCGCCGCCCAGCCCGCCGCCCCCGTCCTGCCGTACGCCACCCTGCTCGCCTTCTCCCGTTACGTGGACCGGACCGGACCGGCGAAGGCGACCTTCGTCGGCGGCCTGCGCAAGCAACGGGCCAGCCGCTCCGGCTTCAACCCGCACGGTCAGTTCGTCAAGGCCCTCAAGGCCGACCTGGCGTTCCACACCGGCGGCACCCACCTCAACCAGGTGCCCGACCTGGTCAAGCCCCGCTGGCGCCCGCTCTACCAGGCGCTGGTCCCGGGCGCGCTGACCTACCTCGCCTCGCTCGGCGACCCACGCTCGATCGAACTGGCCCAGACCCACGACGCGCTCGCGCTGCTCGGCGGACTACCGGTGAAGATCAACCCGCAGTTCGGCCTGCGTTACGCCGACGGCCGCGCCGAGGCGGTCCGGCTGCACTTCGACGAGGCGCCGCCGAGCGGCGAACTGGTGCTCGCCACCCTGCACCTGATGGCCCGGCACATGGACCAGGTCCTACCGCATGCCGAGCCGGTCCTGGTCGACCTGCGCCGGGGCATCACCCACCGGCCGGACCCGGCCGTCCGCGCCGACCAGGTCGAACGCTGGCTCGCCGGTGAGGCCGCCGCCTTCAGCGCCATCTGGTCCACCGCCGCCTGACCGCTCCCGCCAAAACACGACCAGAACAGCGGCCGTCCGGATCCGGACGGCCGCTGTCGTGGGATGACGGCGGGTTCCTACAGTGGCTACATGATCAATACCCTGGCGGTCTTCCTCGGGACCTGCCTGCTGCTCGCCATGGTGCCCGGTCAGGGCGCGGTGGTGATTCTCCGGCAGGCCGTCGGGGAGGGCCGCCGATCCGCCCTCATGACCATGCTCGGCAACGAGACGGCCCTGGTGGTCTGGGGAGTTGCCGCCGCCCTCGGGCTGACCGCGCTGATCACCGCCTCGCAGGTCGCGTACGACACGATGCGGATCGTCGGCGCGGGCGTACTGATCTTCCTCGGCGTACAGGCGTTCCTGTCGGTCCGGCGGGGGCAACCGGCGCTGGGCGTACCCGAGGGGTCTTTTGCGGTCCGCTCGACCGGGTGGCGCTCCTACCGCGCCGGCCTGGTCGCCAACCTGACCAACCCCAAGGCCGCCGTCTTCGCCATGTCGTTCCTGCCGCAGTTCGCGCCCCGGGGGCTGCCCACCCTGCCGACCGTGGTGGGGCTGGCGGTGCTCTGGGCGGTGATGGACGCGATCTGGTTCACCGGGGTCATCTGGTTCGTCGACCGGGCGAAGGGCCTCTTCGCCCGGTCGGCGGTCCGGCGCCGGCTGACCCAGGTCTCCGGCGCCGTCCTGATCGCACTGGGGCTACGCCTCGCGACGGAGTGACCGGCCTCGCGCCCGGACCACACCTGCGACGCGGTGACCGGGCAGGCGGGAACACGAACCGGCCGGCACCGAGCGATGGCTCGGTGCCGGCCGGTGGTGCCGCGACGGTGGTCCAGGCGACGGTGGTTCAGGCGGCGGTGACGTACTTCTCGATGTCGTCGAGGATCTTGCCGGCGGCGGTGACCCCGATGCCGGTCATCCAGGTCTCGTCCGAGACGGTGTACGTCTTCCCGGCCTTGACCGCGGAGAGGTTGCGCCACAGGTTGCCGCCGGTGATCTGGGTCTGCTGGGCGACCGCCTTCTCGCCGAACGCGGTGACGAAGATGATGTCGCCGTCGACCTCGCTGATCCGCTCCGGGCTGACCTTGTCGAACCGCTTGTCGTCCTTGTCCTTCAGGAGCTGCCGTTCGGTACGGCCGAGGCCGACGTCACCGAGCACGATGCCGGAGAAGGAGTCCGGGCCGTACACCCGGATCTCGGTGGCCCGGAACCGGACGATGGAGATCTTCTTCGCGGCCGGGTCGCCGATCTTGGTGCCGACCTCCTTGGCCCGCTTCTCGTAGCCGGCCATCAGGTCCTTGGCTTCCTGCTCCTTGCCGAGCGCCTGACCGTCGAGGAGGAAGTTCTCCTTCCAGGTGATGCCGACCTTGTCGGTGAAGACGGTCGGGGCGATGGTGCTCAGCTCGTCGTAGAACTTCTCCTGACGGAACTTGCTGCCCATGATCAGGTCGGGCTTGAGCGCGGTGATCGCCTCGAGGTCGGGCTCGTTGATCAGACCGACCGTCTTGATCGAGGCGACCTTGTCACCGAGGTAGGTCGGCAGTCCCTCCGACTCGGCTGCGGTGGTGGCGCCGACCGGCACGATGCCGAGCGACAACGCACTGTCGATCTTGTCGCTGTCCAGGACCACGACCCGCTGGGGGTGGACCGGGACCTGGGTGGTGCCCATCGCGTGGACAACGGGGTGCGTCTGCTCCTCGGTCGCGCCGGCCACCGGGTCGCTCTTGGCGCATCCGGTGAGGCCGACACCGAGGGCGACGACCGCGGCGAAGGTGGCGGCGGTACGGCGCATGGGTGTTCCTTTCGATTCGATCACAGGGGTACGAAGTCCGACGGGTCTCGCCCGGTCACGCCGGAACGGCGCTGGTCACACCGGCCGGGGAGGGTGTGGTGAGCGCGGGCACCACCAGCGGGGCGCCGCTCACCGGGCAGGGCACGACCACACAGTCGAGCCCGAAGACGTCACGAACCAGGTCCGCGGTGAGGATCTCCCGGGGCGGGCCGGCGGCCACCACCGCGCCGTCGCGCATGGCGACCAGGTGGTCGGCGTACCGGGCGGCCTGGTTCAGGTCGTGCAGGACCGCGACCACGGTCCGGCCCCGCTCGGCCCGGAGCTTGTGCAGCAGGTCCAGGATCTCCACCTGGTGGGCCAGGTCGAGAAAGGTGGTCGGCTCGTCGAGCAGGAGCGCCTCGGTCTGCTGGGCCAGGGTCATCGCGATCCACACCCGCTGCCGCTGGCCACCGGAGAGGGTGTCCACCGGGCGGTCGGCCAGGGCGTCGACCGCGGCCAGCGTCATCGCCTCCCGGACCGCCTCGGCGTCCTGCGGCGACCACTGGCGCCACCAGCTCTGGTGCGGCTGCCGCCCGCGACCGACCAGGTCGGCGACGGTCAGCCCCTCCGGCACCAGTGGGCTCTGCGGCAGCACGCCGAGTCGCCGGGCGACCTCGCGGGTGGGCAGCTCACGGATGGCCGTACCGTCCAGCAGCACCGTGCCGGCGCGCGGCGTGAGCAGCCGGGCCATGGTGCGCAGCAGGGTGGACTTGCCGCAGGCGTTCGGCCCGACGATGACGGTGAAGGCGTTTGTCGGCAGGTCGAGGTCGAGTCGGTCGAGCACGGTCCGCTCGTCGTACCCGGCGACGAGTTCACGGGTGGACAACATCACGAATCCTTCCGGCGACCACGGACGAGCAGGAAGAGCAGGTAGGGCCCACCGATCGCGGCGGTGAGCACGCCCGCCGGCAGTTGGGTGGGTGCGAACAGGCGCCGACCGGCCAGGTCGGCCAGGACCACCAGCAGCGCCCCGACCAGGGCGGCGGAGAGCAGCGGCGGCCGTTCGGTGCGGACCAGCCGGCGGGCCACCTGGGGGGCGACCAGCGCGACGAAGTCCACCGCGCCGACCTGCGCGGTCACCATGGCGGCGACCACGACACCGATGCTGGCCAGGCCGACCCGGCGGGCCGTCGGGCGCAGCCCGAGCCCCCGGGCGGTGTCGTCGTCGAGGGCGCTGGTGTGCAGCGCCCAACCGGCCCAGAGCAGCACCGGCAGGAGCAGCAGCAGGGTGAGCGCGATCCAGCTCGCCTCGGCCCAGCCCTTGCCGGCGAGGGTACCGATCAGCCAGATCTGCGCCCGCTGTCCGTCGATCGGGTCGGCGGAGAGCATGACCACCTCGGTCAGGGCGCGCAGCCCGACCGCCACCGCGACCCCGGCCAGGACGAAGCGCTGTGCGGCCAGGCCGTGCCGGGCACCGAGGGCGAACACGGCCGCCGCCGCGAGCAGCCCACCGGCGAGCGCGGTCGGGGCGATGATCGCGGCGGAGGCTCCGGTGGTCAGCGCGACGGTGGCGACCAGACCGGCGCCCTGGGTGATGCCGATGACGTCGGGGCTGGCCAGCGGGTTACGGGCCACGCTCTGGATCAGTGTGCCGGCGACACCGAACGCCGCTCCGGCGGCCACCGCGAGCACCGTACGGGGCAACCTGAGCTTCTCCACCACCACGTCGTACGGGGTGTCGGCGAACAGCGAGCGCAGCACGTCCGCCGGGGCGACGTAGGGCGTACCGAGCGAGAGGCTCAGCACCATCGCACCGGCGAGCAGGACCAGCAGCAGCGCCGCGACCAGGATGCTGCGACGACGGACGAGCAGGCGGACCGGACCGACCCGCAGCGGCGAACGTCCGGGCAGCAGGTTGGCGTCGGTCGGCCGGACCCCGACCGGGCGCGGCGCGGGGTCGGTGGAGACGGTCGCCGGTCCGCCGCCCGGAGCCGGCGCCGCGGTGGGGGCGGTCACGCGGTCACCACCCGGGCACGGCGGACCAGGACGGCCAACAGCGGCGCGCCGAGCAGCGCGGTGATGATCCCGGCCGGCACCTCGCCGGGGGTGATCAGACGCCCGACGATGTCCGCGCCGAGCAGCAGCGACGGGCCGAGCAACACCGAGACCGCGAGGGTCCAGCGCTGGTCGACGCCGACCAGGGCGCGGGCCAGGTGCGGCACGGCGAGCCCGACGAAGGCGATCGGCCCGGCGGCGGCGACCCCGGCACCGGTGAGCAGCACGGCCGCCGCCCCGCCACCGATCCGGATCAGGCCGACCCGGTTGCCCAGGCCCCGGGCCACGTCGTCGCCGAGGGCGAGCGCGTCCAGGCCCCGCGCCACCATGGCGGCGAGCAGCAGGCCGGCGAGGACGAAGGGGGCGACCTGGACGGCGATCGAGGCGTCCCGGCCGACCAGGCCGCCGACCACCCAGAACCGGTACTCCTCGAAGGTGTACGCGCTGGCCGAGAGGAGCCCGATGGTGACCGCGCCGAGGCTGGCGTCGAGTGCCGCGCCGACCAGGGCGAGGGTGACCGGGCTGGCACCGTCGCGGGTACGGGTCGCGATGCCGAAGACGAGCAGCCCGGAGAGGAGTGCGCCGATGATGCCGAACCAGACGTACCCGGTCAGGGTGGTGACGCCGAACGCGGCGATGGCGGTGACCACGCCGAGCGAGGCTCCGGCGCTGATGCCGAGGATCCGAGGCTCGGCGAGCGGGTTGCGGGTGAGGGCCTGGAGCAGTACGCCCGCGACGGCGAGCGCCGCGCCGACGGCGAGCCCGAGGGTGGTACGCGGCAGCCGCAGGTCACGCACGATGGTGCTGGCCTCGCCCCCGTCCGGGGCGACCAGCGCGTGCCACACCTGGGCGGGCGCCAGTGGCTTGCTGCCGAGCGCCAGGCTCGCCACCACCAGCAGGCCGAGCAGCACCAGCGCACCGACCACCACCGGGACCCGGGGCAGCCCGGACCGTCGGGATGGGTCGACCACCGCCCTCGGTGGTGTCACGACGTCGTGCACCAGCTCTCACCTCCCCGCTTTCCCGCTTAGGATCGCCTTACCTTAGGAGTTGACCCTCGGTGGACCTAACAAGAGATGACCGATCTCACCGTCGGCCGCCCCGCGCGCCCTAGCCTGGAGACATGCGCTTCGAGCACCACACGGTCGTCCTGGTACGCCGCGCGGCTCGGCCACCGGAGCTGCCCCCGGCGGCCGGGACCCGGTTGTGGCAGGCCCACCGGGCGCATCGGGACGGCCTGGTGGAGCAGGGGCACGTGATCGCGGCCGGACCGCTGGCCGGGGCGGACGACCCGGACGCGGGCGAACTCTGCGTGTTCGTGGTCGCACCGGAGGTCGCCGAGCGGCTGTACGACAACGACCCGGCGGTGAGTGCCGGCCTGCTCACGGTCGAGGTGCTGACCTGGGCCGTACCGGAGGGCAATGTCCGGTTCCACGGCGTGGCACTGCCGCCGACCCTGCTCGATCCCGGCCCCCGGTGACCCGACGAATCGACGGGCATCGCCGCGATCCGCATCGGGGTCCACTGTGTAGTCGCAAGGAACCCCTGTCATACAAGGGATTTTGATCGAACGTGAGCGACTCTTGTATTCATGCCGATGCCGGCGGATGATCTGGATCATGGGTTTCGACCGGAACCCGTGCGGGCCGGAGCCAGGTCGCTCCGGGACAAGGAAGGACCACCGATGATCCGTCGCGTACTCCTCGCCGCAGCCATCGCCGTCGCCGCGCTCGTCGTCGTGCCAGGCACGCCCGCGCAGGCGCGCGCCTGCAAGGCCGACCACGACTGCTACACCGCTTTCTACTCCGACTCGTCCCACACCACCCTGGTCGGCGCGCTCTCCGAGAGCTGCGACGGCACCCGTTCGATGTGGGGACGACGCTCCGGCTACCTGACCTTCTCCGAGTCCCCCTGCTGATCGGCCCGCTCCACGCGACGCCACCGGCCGGGCCGGCGCACGTGGCCCGGCCGGTACCCGGCAGCCCGACGACCCGAGCGAGCGGAACGCGGGTCCGGCGGAGCGGCGGGTGGCGTCGCCTCCGTTGCGGCAGGCTGGCGTCATGGGGGTGGACATCATCTACGAGCCGCACGCGACCACCACCGACGACGAGGCCGGACGGGCGACCGGCTGGCTTCCCGGCAAGCTCTCCATGGACGGGCTGCGGTACGCGCGGGCCCTCGGCGAGCGGCGCCGGGGCGAGGGGCTGTCGGCGGTCTTCTGCTCCGACCTGTACCGAGCGGTGGCCACCGTGCAACAGGCGTTCGGCGGCTACCGGATCCCGATCCACCGGGACACCCGGCTGCGCGAGTGTGACTTCGGCGACCTCAACGGCGCACCGGCGGCCGAGGTGGCCGCACGGCAGGCCGACCACCTCGACCAGCCGTTTCCGAACGGGCAGAGCTACCGGCAGGTCGTCGACCAGATGCGGGGCTTCCTGCACGACCTGGTCGCCGCCTGGGACGGCCACAGGGTGCTGCTGGTCGCCCACCAGGGCAACCGGTGGGCACTGGAACACCTGCTCGACGGGCGCCCCCTGGCCGACCTGGTCACCGCCCCGCCCGACTGGCGGGCAAGCGGCAGGTACGCGTTGCCGAAGGGTTGGGCCGGTGGACAGACGGCCGGCGGGCGGCTCGACTGAACGCCCGGCGGGGACCGGTGGGGGGATAACCACGGGCGCCCGGCGGCGGCGCTGCCTATCCTTGGCGACGACATGCAAACACCATCCGCCCGCGCGCTGCCCGATCCGATCCGCGAGGCGCAGGCCCGCCTGCCCGAACTGATCTTCCGTGACCGGCGCCGGCTCCAGCGCCGGCTCGACGGCGTACGCCGCATCCGCGACCCGCACAAACGCGAACTCGCCGCCGAGGAGATCGCCACTGACCTGGCCGGCGCCGAGGAGCGCCTGGTCAAGCGTCGGGCCGCCGTGCCGGTGATCACGTACCCGGCCGGCCTGCCGGTGAGCGAGAAGCGGGACGACATCGCGGCGGCGATCCGGGACCACCAGGTGGTGATCGTGGCCGGCGAGACCGGCTCGGGCAAGACCACCCAGTTGCCGAAGATCTGCCTGGAGCTCGGTCGGGGCGTACGCGGGCTGATCGGGCACACCCAGCCCCGCCGGCTCGCCGCCCGTACGGTGGCCGACCGGATCGCCGAGGAACTCGGCACCGAGCTCGGTGGCGCGGTGGGTTACAAGGTGCGCTTCACCGACCAGGTCGGTGACCGGACCCTGGTCAAGCTGATGACCGACGGCATCCTGCTGGCGGAACTCCAGCAGGACCGGATGCTGCACCAGTACGACACGCTGATCATCGACGAGGCGCACGAGCGCAGCCTCAACATCGACTTCATCCTCGGTTACCTGCGGCAGCTACTGCCCCGGCGCCCCGACCTGAAGGTGATCATCACCTCGGCCACCATCGACCCGCACCGCTTCGCCCGACACTTCGCCGGCCTCACCACCGCCCCCACCGACGCCCTACCGGAAGGCACGGCGGATGCCGGGCCGGCGGCCACTGGGGAGGGCCTGCCGCCGGTGGTGGAGGTCTCCGGGCGTACCTACCCGGTCGAGGTCCGCTACCGGCCGCTGGTCGAGGTCGGCGAGGAGACCGACGACGGCGACAACGTACGTGACCAGGTCCAGGCGATCGGTGACGCGGTCGAGGAGTTGGCCGCCGAGGGGCCGGGCGACATCCTCGTCTTCCTCAGCGGCGAGCGGGAGATCCGGGACACCGCCGACGCGTTGGGCCGGCTGGTCCAACAGAAGCCGAGGCTGCGCGGGACCGAGATCCTGCCGCTCTACGCCCGGCTCTCCACCGCCGAGCAGCACCGGGTGTTCCAGTCGCACGCCAACCGGCGGGTGGTGCTCGCCACCAACGTGGCCGAGACGTCGCTCACCGTGCCCGGCATCAAGTACGTCATCGACCCCGGTACGGCCAGGATCTCCCGCTACAGCCACCGGCTCAAGGTGCAGCGGCTGCCGATCGAGGCGGTCTCCCAGGCGTCGGCCAACCAGCGCAAGGGCCGCTGCGGGCGTACCTCGGACGGAATCTGCATCCGGCTCTACGACGAGTCGGACTTCCTGAGCCGGCCCGAGTTCACCGAGCCGGAGATCCTCCGGACCAACCTCGCCTCGGTCATCCTCCAGATGACCGCGATCGGGCTCGGCGACATCGCCGCGTTCCCGTTTGTCGACCCACCGGACCGGCGCAACATCACCGACGGGGTCAACCTGCTGCACGAACTCGGCGCGCTGGACCCGAGCCAGACCGACCTGAACCGGCGGCTCACCCCGCTCGGCCGCAAGCTGGCCCAGCTCCCGGTGGACCCGAGGCTGGCCAGGATGGTGCTGGAGGGCGAGACCAACGGCTGCGCCACCGAGGTCATGGTGATCGCCGCCGCGCTCTCCATCCAGGACCCGCGCGAGCGGCCGGTCGACAAGCAGGCCCAGGCCGACCAGGCGCACGCCCGCTTCGCCGACCCGGAGTCGGACTTCGTCACCCTGCTCAACCTCTGGCGGTACCTGCGCGAACAGCAGACCGCGCTCTCGTCGAGCGCGTTCCGCCGGATGTGCAAGGCCGAATACCTCAACTACCTCCGGGTACGCGAGTGGCAGGACATCTTCAGCCAGCTCCGCCAGGTGGCCCGTACGCTCGACGGCGGCAACCCGCGCGGCCAGCGACCGGGCCGTGGTCGCCCGGAGCGTCCCTCCCCCGCCCGGCCGGTGGCCGAGCCGGAGCCGGCGGAGGCGACCGAGGTCGCCGCCGAGAGCGAACCGGCGGTCGATCCCCGGCGGATCCACCAGTCGCTGCTCGCCGGCCTCCTGTCCCACGTCGGCGTGAAGGACCTCCAGGCCGCCGGCAAGGGCTCGGGCACACCGGAGCGGGGCAGCCGGTCGGAGTACCTCGGCGCCCGGGGGGCCAAGTTCGCCGTCTTCCCCGGCTCCGCGCTCTCCCGCCGTCCCCCGCTCTGGGTGATGGCCGCCGAACTGGTCGAGACGTCCCGGCTCTGGGGCCGGGTGGTGGCCAAGGTCGAGCCGGAGTGGGTCGAGGCGTTGGCCCAGCACCTGGTCAAGCGGAGCTACAGCGAACCGCACTGGGAGAAGCGGCAGGCGTCGGTGGTGGCCCAGGAGAAGGTCACCCTGTACGGCATCCCGCTGGTCACCAACCGTAAGGTCAACTTCGGCCGGATCGACCCGGAGCTGTCCCGGGAGCTCTTCATCCGACACGCCCTGGTCGAGGGCGACTGGCAGACCCCGCACAAATTCTTCCACGCCAACCGCGAACTGCTCGACCAGGTCGAGGAGTTGGAGCACCGGGTCCGGCGACGCGACATCCTGGTCGACGACGAGACCCTGTTCGACTTCTACCAGCAGCGCATCCCGGCCGAGGTGGTCTCCGGCAGGCACTTCGACACCTGGTGGAAGCGGACCCGACGGGAACAGCCCGACCTGCTCACCTTCGACCGGCAGATGCTGGTCAACGCGGGTCGCGACGGCGTACGGGAGACGGACTACCCGGACGCCTGGCACTCCGAGGGGTTGGCGCTGCCGCTGACGTACCGGTTCGAGCCGGGCACGAACACCGACGGGGTGACCGTCGACATCCCGCTGCCGATGCTCAACCAGGTGCCGGCGGAGAGCTTCGAGTGGCAGGTGCCCGGCCTCCGCGAGGAGGTGGTGATCTCGCTGATCCGGTCCCTGCCGAAGGCACTGCGCCGCAACTTCGTCCCGGTGCCCGACTATGCGCGGGCGGTGCTGGCCAACGTCCGGCCCGGGCCGGAGTCGCTGGTCGACGCGCTCACCCGGGAGCTGCGCCGGATGACCGGGGTGACCGTGCCACGCGAGGCGTGGGACCCGGAGAAGCTGCCGGCCCACCTGCGGGTCAACTTCCGGGTGCTGGACGACGAGAACAAGCCGGTCGGGCAGGGCCGCGACCTGGCCGCGCTGCAACGCCAGCTCAAGACCGAGGTACGCCAGACCGTCGCCGCCGCCGCACCCGAACTCGAACACCACGGGCTGCGGGAGTGGAGCATCGGCACGCTGCCGCGCACGCTCGAACGGATCCGGGGCAGCTACCGGGTCACCGCCTATCCGGCCCTGGTCGACGAGGGTGAGAGTGTCGGCGTACGGGTCTTCGACTCCGAGTCCGAGCAGCAGCAGGCGATGTGGGCGGGCACCCGTCGGCTGCTGCGGCTCACCGTCGCCTCCCCGGTGAAGTTCCTCCAGGGCCGGCTGAGCAACGAGGCGAAGCTGGCGCTCAGCCGCAACCCGCACCGCAACGTGATCGACCTGCTCGACGACGCGGCGGGGGCCGCGATCGACAAGCTGATCGTTGACGCGGGCGGACCGGCCTGGGACGCCGAGGGCTTTGCCGCACTGCGCGACCACGTCCGGGCGAACCTGGTCGACACGGTGGTCGAGGTGGTGGCCAGGGTGCAGCGGGTGCTCAGCGCGGCGTACGCGGTCGAGCAGCGGCTGGGGCGTACCACCAGCCTGACCCTGGTGGCGGCGCTGGCCGACATCCGCGCGCAGCTCTCCGCCCTGGTGCACCGGGGTTTTGTCACCGAGACCGGGTACGCCCGCCTGGCCGACCTGCCGCGCTATCTCACCGCGATCGAGCGGCGGCTGGACCGGCTGCCGCAGGATCCGACCCGGGACCGGAACCAGCTCGCCCGGATCGTCCAGGTGCAGCAGGAGTACGACCAGATGCTCGCCGCCCTGCCCCCGGCACGACGCGGCGACGACGCGGTACGGCAGATCCGGTGGCTGATCGAGGAGTTGCGGGTAAACGTCTTCGCCCAGGCGCTCGGCACCCCGTACCCGGTGTCGGAGCAACGCATCTACCGGGCGATGGACCTCGCCGAGGGACGCTGACCCGTCGATCGGCACCTCGACCGCGAGGCGCGTCGGGTCAACTCCGACCGGGTGGCGGCGCGGAGCTGTCCCGCCGTATCAGCTCCGCCGGCACCTGTTCGACCTGGTGCGGACCGGGTTCCCCGAGGGCGAGGGTCATGGCGCGGGCGCCCATGTCGGCGAGGGGGAGGCGGACGGTGGTGAGGGTGGGGGTGACGTCGCGGGCGATGGGCATGTCGTCGAAGCCGGTGACGCTGATCTGTTGGGGGACTTTGATGCCTCGGGAGCGCAGGAGGGCGAGGGCGCCGATGGCCATGGTGTCGTTGAGGGCGGCGATGGCGGTGAGGTGGGGTTGGGTGTCGAGGAGGGTGGCGGTGGCGGTGGCGCCGCTGTCGCGGTCGAAGTTGGCGTAGGTGATGTGTCGGGTGGGGAGTTTGTGGCCGTGGTCGCGGGCGGCGTGGCGGAGGCCGGTGAGGCGGTCGGTGGTGGTGGTGAGGTGTTTGGGGCCGGCGATGAC
>NZ_JBJDPS010000010.1:0-223713 GCF_044901685.1 Micromonospora sp. NPDC050397 | reverse complement strand
ATGGTACTGCACTCGGGAGGGTGTGGGAGAGTAGGACGCCGCCGGACAACTTTCTGATGTGGGCCACCCCAAAAGGGGTGGCCCACATTTGTTTTACCCGATCGGAAAGGCCGTCGGCTCACTCGGGTGCGCCGGTCACGACTCGGCGCACCCGAGTGAGCGGATCAGTCGCGGGTCTGCATCTCGTTTCGGATCGACAGCATCAGCGGCGCCGCCTCGTCGACCCCTCGACCGGGAAACATCGCCATGGCGACGCTGCCGTGATCGGCCCAGCCGCAGACCGTCAACGCGTCGTCCTGCTGGCTGGTGCCGCACTTGAGCACCCCGCCCAGGTCGCCCGCAGGCTGCTCGCGTAGGCCGGCAAGCTGGCCGGAATCGTCGGCGACAAGCTTGAACAGCCGGTCCAGGTCCTGCTCCGGTTGCCAGATCAGGGTCGTGCCGCCGAAGAGCAGGACGGACCGTTCGGGCTGGGCCGGGTCGGCGTACACCGCCCCGAGGCTCTGTTCGAGCTGGATGTCGGCGGCGAGGCCGCTGCGCAAGTAGTCCGCCGTTTCCCTGGCCCGGGCACTCTCGTCCAGGGTGAGGCCGGCGACCTTCGGCGGTGTGGCGAGGGTGGTGTCCTTCTGCTCGGCGATCCGCCAACCGAAGGTGCCCAGCACGGCGGCTCCGGCGAGGCCGACAAGAAGCGCCGCCCCCAGCACGACCAGCCGCCGACGCGACGGCGGACCGGACGGACGTCCTTCGGAGTCGTCCTCGAAACGGAATCCCGGGGTGATGTCCACCGGTTCCGGGGTGATGTCGACCGGTGCCGGTGTGACGTCGACCGGTGCCGGATCGGCGACCGAGGGGCGATCGGAGAGGTTCGCGTCGGACATGACCGTCACCGTAGTCCAACCGGTGGTGCTGCACGCCGGGCCCGCTGGGGGGCTCCGTAGACTTTCAGGGTGACCGAGACACTGGATACCCAACGTACGGCCGTCCCGTCCCTGCCCGCGCAGTATCAGCCGGGTGAGGTAGAGCAGCGGCGGTACGAGCAGTGGGTAGCCGCCGGCCACTTCAGGGCCTCGGCGGAGAGTGACAAGCCGCCGTTCACGATCGTCATCCCGCCGCCGAACGTCACCGGTTCGCTGCACATGGGGCACGCGCTCGACCACACGGTGCAGGACGCCCTGATCCGGCGGAAGCGGATGCAGGGCTTCGAGGCGCTCTGGCTGCCCGGTATGGACCATGCCGGCATCGCCACCCAGAACGTGGTGGAGCGGCAGCTTGCCGCCCAGGGGTTGTCCCGGCACGACCTCGGTCGGGAGAAGTTCGTCGAGCGGGTCTGGCAGTGGAAGGCCGAGTCGGGCGGGGCGATTCTCGGCCAGATGCGCCGGCTCGGTGACTCGGTCGACTGGGACCGTGAGCGCTTCACCATGGACGAGGGGCTCTCCCGGGCCGTACAGACCATGTTCAAGCGGCTCTACGACGACGGCCTGATCTACCGGGCCGAGCGCATCATCAACTGGTGTCCGCGCTGCCTCACCGCCCTTTCGGACATCGAGGTCGAGCACACCGACGACGACGGCGAGCTGGTCTCGATCCGGTACAGCGACGACGTGGTGGTCGCCACCACCCGGGCCGAGACGATGCTCGGTGACACCGCCGTTGCGGTGCACCCGGACGACGAGCGCTACCGGCACCTGATCGGGACCGAGGTGGAGGTGCCGCTCACCGGCCGCCTGATTCCGATCGTGGGGGACGAGCACGTCGACCCGACGTTCGGCACCGGGATGGTCAAGGTGACCCCGGCACACGACCCGAACGACTTCGAGATCGGCCAGCGGCACAACCTGCCCTCCTTGACGATCATGGACGAGCGCGGCGTGATCACCGCGCCGGGGCCGTTCGAGGGGCTGGACCGGTTCGAGGCCCGTCCGGCGATCGTCGCCGCGCTCCGCGAGGGCGGCCGGATCGTGGCGGAGAAGCGGCCGTACGTGCACGCGGTGGGTCACTGCTCGCGGTGCCGTACGACGGTGGAGCCCCGGCTCTCCTTGCAGTGGTTCGTCAACACCGCCCCGCTGGCCCAGGCCGCCGGAGACGCGGTGCGGGACGGGCGGGTCCGGATCGAGCCGGCCGAGTTGGCCAAGCGTTACTTCGCCTGGGTCGACAACATGCACGACTGGTGCATCTCCCGGCAGCTCTGGTGGGGCCACCGGATCCCGGTCTGGTACGGCCCGGACGGCGAGGTCGTCTGCGTCGGCCCGGACGAGCAGCCCCCGACCGGGCCGGGTTGGCGACAGGACGAGGACGTCCTCGACACCTGGTTCTCCAGCGGCCAGTGGCCGTTCTCCACCCTGGGCTGGCCGGAGCGGACCGCCGACCTGGAGAAGTTCTATCCGACCAGTGTCCTGGTGACCGGGTACGACATCCTCTTCTTCTGGGTCGCCCGGATGATGATGTTCGGCCTGTACGTGATGGACGGCCGCCCGCCGTTCGACGTGATCGCGCTGCACGGCATGGTCCGGGACCAGTACGGCAAGAAGATGTCCAAGTCGTTCGGGAACGTGATCGACCCGCTCGACTGGATCGAGCGGTTCGGCGCCGACGCGACCCGGTTCACCCTGGCCCGGGGCGCGAATCCCGGTGCCGACGTGCCGGTCAGCGAGGACTGGTGCCAGGGCTCCCGCAACTTCTGCAACAAGCTTTGGAACGCCACCCGGTTCGCGCTGATCAACGGCGCGAACGTGACCGGACCGCTGCCCGAGCCGGCCCGGCTGTCGCCGGTGGACCGCTGGATCCTGTCCCGGCTCCAGCACGTGGTGGCCGAGGTCGACGAGCAGTTCGAGACGTACGAGTTCGCCAAGGTCTGTGACACGCTGTACCACTTCGCCTGGGACGACGTCTGCGACTGGTACGTGGAGCTGGCGAAGCCGGTGCTCGCCGCCGGTGGCGAGCCGGCCGAGACCACCCGTCGGGTGCTCGGGCACGTTCTCGACCAGGTGTTGCGCCTGTTGCACCCGATCGCGCCGTTTGTCACCGACGAGCTGTGGAGCGCGTTGACCGGGCGGGAGACGGTGCAGACGGCGAGCTGGCCGGTGGCCGACGCGGGCCTGGTGGACGACGGTGCCGAGGCCGAACTGGCCATGTTGCAGCGGGTGGTGACCGAGATCCGCCGGTTCCGCTCCGACCAGGGACTCCGGCCGGCGCAGCGGGTCGCGGCCCGGCTCGACGGGCTGGACGGTGCCGGTATCGCCGGGCACGAGCCGCTGATCCGTTCGCTGGTCCGGCTGGAGGACGGGGGTGCGGACTTCTCCGCCACCGCGACCCTGGCCGTCGCCGGTGGGGTGAACGTGGCCCTGGACACCCGGGGTTCGATCGACGTCGCGGCGGAACGCGCGCGGTTGGAGAAGGACCGGGCGGCGGCGGAGAAGGAGGCCGCCCAGGCCCGGGCGAAGCTCGGCAATCCGGCCTTCGTCGACAAGGCACCGGAACCGGTGGTCAACAAAATCAAGGATCGGCTGGCGGTCGCCGAGGCGGACCTGGCCCGGATCGCCGCCGCGCTGGAGGCACTCGCGTGACCGACCGTGAGGAGTTCGCCCAGGTCGACGCGGAGCTCAACGCGCGCGGCTTCACCCGGATGGTGTTTGACCTGGGGCGGATCGAGCAGTTGCTCGACCTGCTGGGCAGCCCGCAGCGGGCGTACCCGTCGATCCATTTGACCGGGACCAACGGCAAGACCTCCACCGCGCGCATGATCGATTCGGTGCTGCGGGCGTTCGGGCTGCACACCGGCCGTTACACCAGCCCGCACCTGGAGACGGTGCGGGAGCGGATCAGCCTGGACGGCGAACCGGTCAGCGAGGCGCGCTTCGTCGCCACGTACCGCGAGGTGCAGCCGTTGGCGGAGTTGGTCGACCAGCGGGCGGCCGAACCGTTGACGTACTTCGACGTGACGACGGCGCTGGCGTTCGCGACCTTCGCCGACGCCCCGGTGGACGTGGCGGTGATCGAGGTCGGCCTCGGTGGCGCGGACGACTCCACCAACGTGCTCGGTGCCGGCGTCGCGGTGATCACCCCGATCGGGCTCGACCACACCGAGTTCCTCGGTGACACGATCGAGGACATCGCACTGGCCAAGTCCGGGATCATCCACAAGGGCGCCACGGTGATCTCGGCGGCCCAGACCGAGGAGGCCGCCCGGCCGTTGCTGGAGCGGGTGGCCGAGGTCGGCGCGACCATCGCCCGGGAGGGCAGCGAGTTCGGTGTGGTGCGGCGGGCCGTCGCGGTGGGTGGGCAGGTGTTGACCATCCAGGGGCTCGGCGGGATCTACGACGAGATTTTCATTCCGTTGCACGGCGCCCACCAGGCGCAGAACGCGGCGGTCGCGCTCGCCGCCGTCGAGGCGTTCCTCGGCGCCGGGGCCAACCGGCAGCTCGACATCGAGGCGGTCCGTGAGGGCTTTGCCGGCGCGAGTTCGCCCGGCCGGCTGGAGCGGGTCCGTTCGGCACCGACCATCCTGCTCGACGGCGCGCACAACCCGCACGGCATGGCCGCCACGGTCAACGCGCTCCAGGAGGAGTTCGCGTTCAGCCGGCTGGTCGCGGTGGTCGCCGTACTCGGGGACAAGGACGTGGCGGGGCTGCTGGAGCTGCTGGAGCCGGTGGTCGACCAGGTGGTGGTCACCAGGAACACCTCTCCCCGGGCGATGCCGGTCGCGGAGCTGGCGGCGCTGGCCGAGGAGTTCTTCGGCCCGGAGCGGGTCGAGACGGCGGAGGACATGCCCGACGCGATCGAGGCTGCGGTGGCGCTCGCCGAGTCGGACAGCGACGCGGAGCTGAGCGGGGTCGGCGTCCTGGTCACCGGCTCGGTGGTGACCGTCGCGGACGCCCGCCGGTTGCTGAAGCGATGACACCGGAACGGTTGCTGAAGCGATGACAGCCGAGCAGGGACCGGACCCGTCGGCGGGACGTCCGTCGGGACTGCGCGACCCGGTCCGGGCGGTACGCGGTCTCGGCGCCGGCACCCTGGTCATCGAGATGTTGGTGCTGCTCCTGGCGATCCAACCGATCCGGCTGATCGGCGGGGACCTGAGCGGCGGCGCGATCGGCGTCATCGTCGCGCTGGCGGTGCTCGCACTCCTGCTCTGCGGCCTGCTGTCGCGGCCCTGGGCCTGGCACGCCGCGACGGCACTGCAGGGGCTGCTCCTGCTCGCCAGCTTCCTGCACTGGTCGCTCGGCGTGCTCGGGGTCATCTTCGCGCTCGTCTGGGCCTACGTGTTGCACGTACGCCGGGCGATCCTGGGTTGAGGTCGGCCCGGCGGCCGGCGGATCAGCCGGCCGTGCGGGGACGCCACTGGGTGAGTGCGATGCCGTGCCCGTCCGGGTCGCGGAACGCCGCCGCCCAGAGTTCCAGCTTGGAGCCCCGGTTCACCGCCCTCGGAGCGTAGGTGAAGCGGACGCCCTTGCCGCGCAGCTCCTCGTAGACCGCCTCGACGTCGCCGACCTCGAGATTGAGGTGGACCAGACGGCGGTTGATCGGCGCGACGTCGGCGATGGCCCGCAGCACGATCCGGGTGGCGCCGGAGGCCAGTACGGCGTTGCCGTCCCCGCCGTCGATTTCGAAGAAGCCGAGCATGTCCCGGTAGAACGTCACCGAGCGGTCGAGGTTGGTGACGAGCAGGGTGATACCGACGCCGTGGATCGGGCCCGAGCCGCCGACCTCGGCGCTCGGCGGGGTGGTGACGAGCCCGGCGATCAGGTCCTCGTCGTCCTCGTCCGGTCGGCCGGACACCGGATCGGTCGTCGCCGGTCGGTTGTCGCCCGTGGCGCGGTCGCGGTCGGCCGCCGGTTCGTCGAAGTCGATCAGGAGGTCGATGGGGCCCGGGGAGGGGGCGGGTTCGTCGAGCCGGTCCTCGACCGGGTCCGGCACCCGGTCGTCAAACCGGTCGGTCCGGTCGGTCCGGTCTTCGGTCCGGTCGGTGACCTGGTCCTCGACGCGGTCGCCGTTCCGATCTTCGATCCGGTCATCGATCCGGTCATCGACCCGGTCGGTGTCGTAGCGGTCCGGGTCGGGGCGGTCGGTGTCGGTCCGCAGCGGCGGGGCGTCCGGGTACGGGTCACCGGCGGCCGGCACCCGCGCGCCCCGGGTCGGCCCGGGAGACGGCTTGGCCCGGCGCGGCAGTGGAACCGTGGTCGGCGGTTCGACCAGGGTGCCTTCGAGCACCACCGTCCCGCCCGGGGTGTGGTGTACCACCACGGGTTCCTCGCGCAGGCCGCGCAGGTCGTCGTCGAGGTCCGCGGTGACCGGTTCGGCCGGGGACGGGGTCCGGTAGCCCTCGTCCGAGCCCCGGCGCACCCACGGTGGCACGTCCTCCTCGATCAGCACGTCGTCGCGGAGCCGGTCGAGCTCCTCGTCGAACTCGGGCGGCAGGTCGCCGCGCTCGGCGGCCTCGGCGTGGGTGGGCACCTCGTCCCAGAGGATCCGTACGTGCCGGGGGTCGTCGATCGCCACCATGATCGGCAGCGCGGTGCCGGGGGACGGCCACTTGGTCACCGGCACCCTCGGGTCGCGTACCCGGATCGACCGGGGTGGCAGGCCCGGCGCGTCCAGCACGATCTGCAGCTCGCACCGGCCGAAGACCGACGAGGCGGGGGGCTCGGAAACGCTGTGTACGTGGGCGATGCCGGCGACCCAGGCACGGGCGCCACTGCGTACGGTGGTGACCAGCCCGAGCCCGATGGAGAGCACCAGCAGTGCCACCCCGAGCGCGACGATCGCCCAACTGGGCATGCCGCAGCCGAACAGGATGACAAAGGTGGCGAAGGTGCCCAGCACCCCCGCGACGAGTTTGCGCACGGGTGCGACCGATCGACGGATGCCGTCTGCCACAGTGGACCTCCCTGGTTAAGGCCAGGCTAGGCCCGATCCGCCAGGAATGGAAAGAGCGCAGCCGCCAGACATGGGTGGCGTCGGGGGTCGTGGGCCGGCTCGCTAGGCTGATCCTGCCCAGCCGTACCCACCCCGCCAGGAGGAAACAGCGTGTCCACCAGCAGCCAGGAGGAGCGTACGCTCGTCCTGATCAAGCCCGATGCGGTCCGCCGCCGCCTGGTCGGCGAGATCGTCTCGCGGTTCGAGCGCAAGGGACTCGGCATCGACGCGCTGGAGCTGCGCACGATCGACGGCGAGTTCGCCGACCAGCACTACGCCGAGCACGTCGAGAAGCCGTTCTACCCGCCGCTCAAGGACTTCATGACCGGTGGCCCGCTGGTCGCGCTGGTGCTCTCCGGCGACCAGGTGATCGAGGTGGTCCGGGGGCTGGTCGGGGCGACCGACGGCCGGCGGGCGGTGGCCGGCACGATCCGTGGCGACCTCTCCCTGTCGAACCGGGAGAACCTGGTGCACGCCTCGGACTCGGTGGACAGCGCCAAGCGCGAAATCGGGCTCTGGTTCCCCGAACTGGGCTGATCCGCGTACCGAGCCGGTCGGTCGGACAATCGGCGTGGCGGACACCTCCGGTTGTCATACCGGACGGCTAGCTTCTCCGCCATGGCCACGCTGGCGACGTACTCATATCTGCGCCCGTCCGGACTGACCCCCGAGGACCGGCGACTGACACTGCAGACCTCGGGTGGGCCGACGGCCCACCCGAGGTTCTTCACCGGTTTCCTCACCGCGCCCGAGGCGGCGGCGGTCGGGTTGCTCGCGGTCGCCGAGGTGGCCCGGACCCGTTACTACCAGCCGGTCAGCCCGGCCAGCCTCGACCCGGTGGTCACCGGCGGGCTGGACCGGCTGCGGTTCGAGTCGTTCTCCGGCTGCTGCGGCGTCTACGCCCGCCTCGACGTGCTCCCGGACGGGCTGGACGGTGAGATCACCGCGCACGGGACCACGAACGTGGACGTCAACCCGCCGTTGCGCCAGGCGCTGGCCGGCATCGGTGACACCGACCCGATGCACGTGGCGGTGGGGCCGGACGACCTGACCGTCACCACGGTCGACGACGGTCCGCTGGTCGAACGGAAGGTGCCGCTGCCCGGACGCTGGCTGCGCGGCTTCGCCGAGGCCCAGGTCATCACCGCCCCGTTCGAGCCCCGGATCCAGGTCACCGGGACCGAGGCGACGGCATTCCTGCGACGGCTGCCGAGTGGCTCGGACCGTTCCGTGCTCTGGGCGGTGCCCGCCGGACGTTCGCTGCGGCTGACCTCACGACCGGTGCCGGGCGCGGTCTGCCTGCCGGGTGCCGGCCGGTTGGTCGCGTTGCGGCCGTTCCTGCGCTTCGCCACCGCGCTGCGGGCGTACGGGCCGCCGGTCCGTCCGGGCAGCGGGCCGGTGGCCAGCACCTGGGAGCTGAGCACGCCGTCGCTGCGGCTGTCGCTGACCCTGTCACCCGAACCGCACCGGGGTTTCTCCGGCGAGGGTGCGGTGCTCGCCGCGCTCGTCGGCGACGAGGTCTGCGACGACGCGGACCTGGTCAGCGCGCTGCTCTCCTGGGACCCGACGATCGACGTCGGCGCGCTGGCCGACGACGCCGGGCTGCCCGCCGACCGGGTGCGGGCCGCGCTGGTGCAACTCGGCACCGCCGGACGGGTCGGTTACGACGTGGCCGAGGCGGGTTACTTCCACCGGGTGCTGCCGTACGACGCGGCGGCTGCCGAGCGGATGAATCCTCGGTTGGTCGGGGCGCGGGCGCTGGCCGAGGGTGGCGCGGTCCGCGTCGACGGCGACCTGGCGACCGTACGCAGCGGCGAGGAGAGCTACCAGGTGCGCCGGAGCGGGGACGCCGCCTCCTGCACCTGTCCCTGGTGGGCGAAGTACCGGGGCGGGCGGGGGCCGTGCAAGCACGTACTGGCGGTGCGGCTGGTGACCGGCCGTGACCCGGCCGATCGTGACCCGGCGAGCCATCAGCCGGCCGACGCCGGGCACGGGCAGTCCGAGCCCCTCGGGACGTCGGCATGAGCGCCATCCACCGCGAACCGGAGCTGAACTGGCCCGACCTGCTCCACGCGATCCAACTGGGCAAGGCCGACGTGGTCGGCAAGCTGCTCCGGGGCGGTACCGAGGAGCAGCGCCTGCCGTTCGGCCCGCAACTGGAGGCGTACGTCAAGGGCCGACCCGCCGAACGCGGCTGGACCTGGCAGCCGGTTGTGGCGCTGGCGGTCGCCGCGCTCGGTTGCCTGCCCTCCGCGGCCCGGACCGCCGCGCTGCTCGGTCGACGGGAGGTCCGAGGTTGGTGGGGTGCGATCCCGGTCGACGAGCTGACCGAGATGGCCCGCGCCCGGGAACTGCCCTGGCTGGGTGACCTGGCCCGACGGCTCGCCGGCAAGCTCCGCCAGGACGGCGACGCGGGTGAGTGGGAGCTGGTCGCCGGCCTGCTCGCCGAGGCCGGGGTCGACCCGCCCGCCGACGACGCGTTCGTCCGGGGGTGGCTGGCCCACCGGCAGGGGTGGCGCCGCGACGACGGGCGCCCGCCGCTGCTCGACCGGCTGCGCGACGACCCCTACCTCGACGCCCTGTTGCCGAGACTGTTCGAGGTGGACGGGCTCGGCGTCGAGCTGGCCCGCCGGGACTGGGACCGGCAGGAGCGCCGCTGGAGCGAGCGTCCGGGGGTCCCGCTCGCGCTGGTGGCGCTCGCCGCCGAGGGGCGGGTCGACCGGGCGGTGCTGCTCGACGGCGTACTCGGGCGGTTCCTGCGGGGGGACCGGTTGGCGGCGCTGCGCGCGTACGCGGTGCTGCACGACGAGTTGGCGCCGACCGAGGCGGAGCTGACCGAGCGGGTCGGCCGCTACGTCCGGTTGCTGCCGGACGCGCACTCGACCATCGCCGGGCTCGCCCAGGCGGCCCTGCGCCGGCTGGACGAGGCCGGCGGGTTGGAGCTGGACACCCTGCTGCACGGCAGCTCCCAGCTCCTGGCCCGGCCGGAGAAAATGCTGGTCAAAGCACAGCTCGGCTGGCTCGACCGGGTCGCGAAGCGGGAGCGGGACCGGGCCGGGGAGGTGCTGGAGAGTGTTGCCGTCGCGTTCGGCCACGACGCGCTCGACGTGCAGGAGCGGGCACTGACGATCGTCCTGCGGCACGCCCGTCGGCTCGACCCGCCGACCCGGGGCCGGCTCGCCGAACTCGCCACCGGTCTCGCCGGTGACCTGCCGGCCCGGGCCGCCGCCGCGCTCGGCGTACCGGTGGTGCCCGTGCCGGTGGAGCTACCGGCGCTGGCGCCGCTGCTGCCGGTGCAGCCGGCGGCGTCCATGCCACTGCCGCTGACCGACATCGCCGAGCTGGCCGAGGAGATCAGCGCGCTGGTGCACGACCACGGTTCGATGATCGGTTGGGAGCGGGTCCTCGCCGGGCTGGTTACCTGCCACGGACGCGATCCGGCGTCGTTGCGCGACGCCCTCGTCCCGGTGCTGGAGCGGTACGACATCGCGTTCTCGACCGGGTACGTCTACGACCAGCCCCGGCTGCGCCAACTGCTCGGCGAGGCGATCCGGGCCGCCGTCCGGGTCGGTACCAGGACGTCCGGCTGGGAACGCGGCGTGGCGATGGTCCGGGCGGCCCTCGGCGGCTCGCCGGCCCCGCTGCCGACCATCGGGTACGGCCCGGGACCGCAGCGGGTGCTGGCCCTGCGGGTGGCGGAGATGGCGGTCTACACCCGGTTCCAGCCGGTGCCGGCGCTGGTCGCGACGCCCACCCGGGTGAACGGTCAACTCGAGGCGACGGTGCTGGTCGAGCGGCTCGCCGAGGCCGAGCGGGCGGGTTGGCAGCCGTGGCGGTTCGACCTGGAGCAGGCGTTGCTGCGGGTGCCGCGCGAGGTCGACGGTGACGCGCTGACCCGGGCCGCCGCGTTGCGTTCGCCGGCCGGCGTACGGCTGGCCCGGTGGCTCGCCGACGGTGGTGCCCCGCACCCGGTCTCGGTACGCGAGGAGCAGCGGCGGCCGGCTCGCAACCGGCTCGCCCGGTGGGAGCTGAACCGGCTGCCCGAGCGTCGGGTGGTGGTCGGGCTCCGGCCCGGGGCCGCGACGTACGACACCCTCGGCCAGGAGCTGTTCGAGATCGACCCGCCGGACCGGCCGGTGCTGGAGCAGAGCGACTCGGAACACAAGCTCTGGCCGGCGGTGCTGCCGAACCACCGGGAGGTGGTCGCCGCCTGGGCGTTGCCCGCCCTCGCCGGTCTGGCCGACTCCGACCAGCGCGGGGCCGAACTGTTGCCACTGCTCACCGAGACCGCCGGACCGGTCGGACCGGCGATGACCCTGGCGCTCGCGTACACCCTTGCCGCGCGGCACGAGGCGGACCGGGTTGCCGGGCTGGACACGTTCCTCGCCCTGGCCGGCACCGGGGATCTCGACAGCGCGGCGCTCGGTCGGGAGATCGGCGACCTGGCCGCCGCCGGCATTGTCAAGCTGACCCGGGTGGTGACCGGCTTGGCCGAGGCGGACCGGGCCGGTGCGCGGGCGAGCGTCTGGGCCACGATCGAGGCGGCGCTGCCGGCGGTGCTGGCCGCCGCGCCCCGGGGCGGGCCGGACCTGCTCGCCCTCGGCGCCCGCACGGCGACCGCGGACTCGTCCGCCACCCGGTCGGAGGCGGGGTCCGAGGTCGCGGGTGAGCGGGCCGCGTTGCTGGAGGCCCTGGCCGAGGTCTCCGCGCGGGGCGGCAGCGGCCGGCTGGTGACCGAGGCGCGCCGGCTGGACCGAGTGCTCGGCGGGTAGCGCAAAAGCGGGGCCGTGCAGGCGAACACGGTCGCCCCGTCGTTCACGTCGTCCAGGAGGTGGCACCGGTCGTCCCGTCCCCGTCCAGGAGGTGGCCCCGGTCGTCTCGTCGTCCCCGTCCAGGAGGTCACGCCGGTCATCCCGTCGTTCGCGTCCAGTTCCGGGCCCGGTCACCTGAACCCGGTGGCCGGGCCACGTCGGATCGATAGACAAACCGGGTCACACACCCGATTCGACCCGTGGAGGAACGGATGACCCCGCTCGATCGACGTACCCTGTTGCGCGCCGGACTGGTCAGTGGCGCTGGCGTCGCCGGCGGCGCGCTGCTCGGCGCGGCCGGCGCGAACGCCGCCGGATTCGCCGCACCGGCGTGGCGGCCCAGCGGGCGGCCGGTGCTCACCCACGGTGTGCAGAGCGGCGACGCCACCGCCGACTCGGCCGTGGTCTGGACCCGGGCGGACCGGGCCGGTCGGTTGCACGTCGAGGTCAGCCGCCGGCCCGACTTCCGGGGTGCGCGCCAGGTCCGGGGGCCGCTGCTGAGTCCGTCGGGGGACTTCACCGGCAAGGTACGTCTGCGTGACCTGCCCGCCGGGGAGCGGCTGCACTACCGGGTCCGGGTGGAGAGTCCGGACCGGCCGGGCCTGTTCAGCGAGCCGCTGGTCGGGTCGCTGAGTACCGCTCCCGGTGCCGACCGCCGGTCCGGCCACGGGCACGATTCGCACTCGGACCTGCGGTTCGTCTGGACCGGCGACATCGTCGGCCAGGGCTGGGGCATCTCGCCCGACTTCGGCGGGCTGAAGATCTTCGAGTCGATGCGGAAGGTGCGGCCGGACTTCTACCTGTGCAGCGGTGACACCGTCTACTCCGACGGCCCGTTGACCGAGACGGTGACGCTGCCGGACGGGCGGATCTGGCGCAACCTGGTCACCCCGGAGAAGAGCAAGGTCGCCGAGACGCTGGCCGAGTACCGGGGACAGTTCGCGTACAACCTGCTCGACGAGCACCTGCGGGCGTTCGCGGCGGAGGTGCCGCAGATCAACCAGTGGGACGACCACGAGGTGACCAACAACTGGTACCCGGGCGAGATCCTCGCCGACGACCGCTACACCGAGAAGCGGGTCGACGTGCTCGCCGGCCGGGCCCGGCAGGCGTTCCACGAGTGGCTGCCGACGCCGGGCGACGGGCGGCTCTACCGGCGACTGTCGTACGGGCCGCTGCTGGACGTGTTCGTGCTGGACATGCGGACGTACAAGGACACCAACGACGGCAACACGTACGCCGACCCGAACCGTGGACTGCTCGGCCGGGAACAGCGGGAGTGGCTGATCCGGGAGCTGAAGCGATCCCGGGCGACCTGGAAGGTGATCGCCAACGACCTGCCGATCGGGCTGGTGGTGCCGGACGGCGCGACCGCGCAGGAGGGGGTGGCGCAGGGCGACCACGGCCTGCCCGCCGGGCGGGAACTGGAGTTCGCCGAGGTGTTGCGGGCCGCGCACACCGGCGGCGTACGGGGCATCGTCTTCGTCACCGCCGACGTGCACTACACCGCCGCTCACCACTACGACCCGGCCCGGGCCGCCGTACGGGACTTCACCCCGTTCTGGGAGTTCGTCTCCGGCCCGGCGCACGCGGGCGCGTTCGGCCCCAACGCCCTGGACGGGACGTTCGGCCCGAAGGCGGTCTTCGTCAACGCCCCACCGGCCGCCAACACCTCACCCGCCGAGGGTTTCCAGCACTTCGGCGAGGTCGCCATCGACGGCCACTCCGGCGCCCTGACCGTCCACCTCCGCGACCGCGACGGCCACTCCCTCTGGTCCACCACCCTCCCCGCCCCCCACTAACCCCCCACTACCCCCGGGTAACCCGCCCCCTCCCCGCCCCTCTCCGCCCCGCCCTCTCCCCGCCCCCCGCCCCCGTTGATCTAGGGCAAATCCGCGTGATTGGAGATTAACTAGCGCTGATTTGCCCTAGATCGGCGAGGTGGGGGGAGGGGGTGGGGGTTAGAGGGTGTCTAGGGAGGCGTGGTGGCGGCTTTCGGATTCGAAGAATTTGAGCAGCGCGGCGGCGAGCAGGGCGTACCCGAGGCCAACGGTGAGCTCGGCGGCGAGTGGGCCGGCGGCGGCGCCCAACCCCTCGCCGGCGAGCAGCCGGCGGGCCGCCTCGGCGGCGTGGGTGATCGGCAGCGCGTCGCCGACCAGTCGCATCGCCACCGGCAGCTCGTCGCGGGGCACGTTCACCCCGGTGAGCAGGAGCAGCAACGCCACCGACACGTTCGACACCAGCCACACGTCGCGGAAGCGCAGACCGATCGCGCCCAGGGTCAGCCCGAAGAAGCCGCAGGCCAGCGAGCCGGCGGCGAGGGCCAGGAGCAGGCCGGGCAGCGCCGCCGGCGGCACCCGCAGGCCGAGCAGCACCGCGCCGCCGGTCAGCGTGAACGCCGCGATCAGCAGACCGTTGGCCGCGTACGGCAGCACCCGGCCGAGCCAGACCGCGGTCCGGCTGCGTGGCGAGAGCAGTACGTGGCCGAGCGTGCCGAAGCGCCGTTCGTTGGCCACCGCCATGGTGCCGCCGAAGACGCAGGCGAGCGAGGCGGCCAGGACGGCGTTGCCGACCAGGTAGAACCGGTCGTCGGCGACCCCCAACTGGCGCCCGAGGTAGGCGAAGAAGAGCAGTTGGAACAGCGGGCCGACCAGCAGGGTGCCGATGAACATCGGCGGTGTGGTCCAGTTGAACAGCGCCCGGTAGGAGATGACGCCGCCGACGCCGACGAGGCGGAACAGTGCGGTCACGGGATTCTCCTCGGTACGGTCATCGGTCACCTCAGGCCAGGGCCAGGGTGGCGGCGGTACGGGCCCGGCGCTCCACGTGGGTCATCGCGACGGCGCCCAGGAGCAGGCAGACGGTACTGATCGCCAGGCAGATGGCGAGCGCGGGCCAGACCGGACCGCTGCCGGTGGCCGCCTCGCGTACCGCCCTCGCACCCCAGGTGGTCGGCAGGACGGCGGCCAGCGGTGTGGTCCAGCCGGGCAGCACGGTGATCGGCACGAGCATGCCGGAGAGCAGCCAGATCGGGTATTCGAGCGTGTTGGCGAGCGCGTTGGCGTTGCGCATCAGCACGAACGTGGCGGCCAGCAGCAGCCCGAACATGCCCAGCGAGAGGATGCAGCCGGGGACCGCGACCGCGAACGCCAGTGGGTGGGCGAAGTCCAGCGGGATGCCGTACAGCAGACGGCCCCAGAGCAGGGTGGCGACCATGGCGTACGTGCCGGTGAGCGCGGTGGCGAGGGTGATCGGCAGGATGACCAGCGCGGGCGGACGGGGCGCGAGCATGATCATTTCGAGGGTGCCCTGCCAGCGCTGGTTCTGGATCGCGCCGCCGGAGCCGAACAGCACCGACGACCAGACCCCCATCAGGCCCGCGCCGACCGCCGCCTCCAGCAACCGGTGCGGTTCGCCGCCGGCCCGGAAGAGGTAGACGGCGAGCGTCGCCTGCACCAGCGGCACCAGCATCGCGATGGTGATCTCCAGCGAGGAGCGGCTGAGGTGTTTCGCGTGCAGCAACGAGCCGACCGCGATCATCCGGAGGGTGCTCACACCGGCACCGCCGAACTCTCGGCCGGCTCGTCGGCGACGGCGGCACGGTTGACGATCGTGACGTACGCGTCCTCCAGGGTGGGCTGCCGTGCGGTCACCCGGCCGAGCCGTACCCCCTCCAGCACGCGCAACACCTCGGCCTGCACGTCGTTCGACGCGTCCGACTGCACCGTGAGCACCTGCGCCGCGCCGACCACCGCCAGGCTGGCCTGCCGTACGCCGGGCAGGCGGTGGATCTCGGCGAGCCGGGCGTCGTCCACCCCGTACGCCTCCAGTTCCAGCACCCGGCGCCCGTCGGCGTGGTGCTTGAGCTCGGCGGGGGTGCCGAGCGCCTGAATCCGGCCCGCCGCGATCACCGCGATCCGGTCGCAGAGCTCGTCCGCCTCGGCCATGTAGTGCGTGGTCAGCAGGACGGTCGTGCCGGCCGAGGCGAGATCCGCCACGGTCTGCCGAAGCTCGCGGGCGGCGACCGGGTCGACCCCGATGGAGGGCTCGTCGAGGAAGAGCACCTCGGGCGAGTGCAGCAGGCCACGGGCGATGTGCAACCGCTGGCGCATGCCGCGCGAGTAGCCCTCGACCCGCTCACCCTCCCGTCCGGTGAGGCCGACCAGGTCGATCAGTTCGGCGATGCGACGCCGCTGGTCCCGCCCGGGTACGGCGTACAGTTCGGCGAAGTAGCGCAGGTTGTCCCGGGCGGAGAGCCGGTCGTAGAGTCCCCGGTCGCCGCCGAAGACGTAACCGATCCGGCGGCGTACCTCGCGGGTGTGACGTACCACGTCGTAGCCGCAGATCCGGGCCACCCCGGCGGTCGGGATCAGCAGCGTGTTCAGCAGCTTGATGGTGGTGGTCTTGCCCGCGCCGTTCGGGCCGAGCAGGCCGAACAGCTCGCCGGGACGGACGGTGAGATCCACTCCCCGGACCGCCTCCACCTCTCGGCGTTGTGGGCGCAGCCAGCCGGTACGGCTGCGGTAGGTACGGCGCAGCCCGACCGCCTCGATCGCGTACTCGTTCATGGGCGCAAACGGTAGGAGCCGTACCGGGATCGGGGAAACGAATTCGGTGGGTGCCGAATGTTCGCCGGTTGCCCGGTTGCCCGGTTGCCCGATTGGCAGGTTGGCAGGTTGGCAGGGTGGCAGGGTGCGTCGGTGGTGCCGGCTAGGCCGAGGTGGCGGTGCCGGTCTGTTCCGGGGCGAGCAGGCTGACCAACGCCAGTCCGGCCGGCTCCAGCGCGTACAGCACCCGCCGTCCGGCCCGGCGGCGGTTCACCACCCCGGCGCTGTGCAGCGCGGCCAGGTGCTCGGAGACCGTGCTCGGGGCCAGCCCCAACGAGGCGGCCAGCCCGGCCGTGCTGGCCGGGCGACTCAGCCCGCGCAACACGGTGGCCCGGCCCCGGCCGACCAGGATGGCCAGCCGGTCGGTCCCGCCGCCGGTCACCGACGGGCCGGGCGGGGCGGCCGGCTGGTCGGCCAGGACCGCCGCGCCCCGGGCCTGGTAGGAGACCGCGACCACCTCCGGATGGTCGCTGCTACAGGTCAGCGCCCCGCGCGAGAAGATCAACGGGATCAGCAGCAGCCGCTGGTCGACCGCGCTGAAGCTCTGCTCCAGCGGCTTGACCAGGGTGAGTACGGGCCGTTCCCAGCGCACCCGCTCGTGCAGGTCGGCCAGGAGCGCGTCCGGCCCGTCGGCGGCCAGGGCCCGCGCCCGGTGCAGCACCTCCTCGTCCAGCGCCGCCCGCATCGCCGGCCAGTACGGGGCGATCGCCGCCGACCAGTACGCCTCGATGCCGTCGGCGAGCCGGTTGCAGGCGCCGGCCGGGTCGTCGCGGAAGGGGCGCAGCCACGCCGGCAGGTCGCCGGTGAAGTAGCGGGGGATCTGCTCCTCGATCAACTCGCGCGGGGTGGCGCGGAGCACTTCCAACTCCTCCTCCAGGGAGGGGCAGGGGCTCGGCGGGATCGGGGAGAGGAAGTCCGGTGCCCGCGACCCGCGAACCATGAACAGGCTCACCGGCGCCGTCTCGGGCACCTCCGCCAGCACCCGCCTGGCCCGCCTGGCCCAGTCGGTGTACGGCCACGGCACCTCGCCCGGATTCCGCTGGAGCAGGTAGAGGCTGCAGGTCAGCTCCCAGAGCGGGCTGATCGCGATCCGGGTACGCGCCAGCGTCGGTTCGTCAAGCTCGATCCGGATCACGCCCACCAGGTTAGCCAGTCGAGCGCCGCGCCCGACGTACCGCGCCCCGCCCAAGGCGTTAGGAAGGGCCCCCTATACCTCAGAAAACGATAACAAGGGGCCCTTCCTTGCAGCCGGGGATTTACTCGGCGGCGGGCGGGGTGGCGGGTCGCGTAAGCTTGGTCGGGACAGGCGACGACCCGGCTATCACCGGTGAGCCTCCGGAAGAAACGCCGGCCGACCCGGAGACGGGCGACCGGCGGAGTAGAACCGGACGGGTCCGGCCCGTCACAGCCGGCCAACGAGCGGGCGGTCGATCCTGACCGTCAAGCGGGGTGGTACCGCGGGTCACGCGGCGCGCCGGCTGGCCGGTGTGTCGCCGGCTCGTCCTCGCAGTCCACTGACAGTGAGCTGCACGAGGAGAGCGACCCCCGATGGCGTATCCCAAGCACGCCCCCGACGGCACGGGCGTACCGGCGAGCCCCGACCTGCCCTCGGTCGAGCGCCGGGTGCTGGAGCACTGGACCGCCGACAAGACGTTCGAGGCGAGCGTCGAGCAGCGGCCGGCCGGCGAGAACGGCTCCAACGAGTACGTCTTCTACGACGGCCCGCCATTCGCCAACGGCCTGCCCCACTACGGCCACCTGTTCACCGGCTACGTCAAGGACGTGGTGCCGCGTTACCAGACCATGCGCGGGCGCCGGGTCGAACGGCGGTTCGGCTGGGACACCCACGGCCTGCCCGCCGAGGTGGTCGCCGAACGGCAACTCGGCATCACCACCAAGGCGGAGATCCTCGACCTCGGCGTGGCGAAGTTCAACGACGCCTGCCGTACGTCGGTGCTCCAGTACACCCAGGACTGGGAACGGTACGTCAACCGGCAGGCACGCTGGGTCGACTTCAACAACGACTACAAGACCCTCGACCTGGACTACATGGAAAGCGTCATGTGGGCCTTCCAGACCCTGCACAAGAAGGGCCTGATCTACGAGGGTTTCCGGGTGCTGGCGTACTGCATGCGCTGCGAGACGCCGCTGTCGAACACCGAGACCCGGATGGACGACGTCTACCGGGACCGTCACGACCCGACGCTGACCGTCTGGTTCCAGCTCGACCCGACCGAGGACGGGCAGCCGGGCGAGAAGATCGGTGTCTGGACCACCACCCCGTGGACGCTGCCGTCGAACCTGGCCCTCGCGGTCGGCCCGGACATCGAGTACGCGGTGCTGGAGCGGGACGGCGAGCGGTTCATCCTCGGCGCCGCCCGGCTGGGCGCGTACGCCAAGGAGTTGGAGGGGTTCACCCGGGTCGGCACGGTGTACGGCCGGGACCTGGTCGGACGTCGCTACACCCCGCTCTACGACTTCCTGGCCGAGGCCGGCGGGCCGAACGCCTTCCAGGTGCTCGGCGCGGACTTCGTCACCACCGAGGACGGCACCGGCGTGGTGCACCTCGCGCCCGCGTTCGGCGAGGACGACCAGAACACCTGCAACGCGGCCGGCATCCCGACCGTGGTGACGGTCGACGACCACGCCCGGTTCACCGCGCTCGTTCCGCGTTACCAGGGCGAGCAGGTCTTCGACGTGAACAAGCCGGTGATCCGCGAGCTGAAGGAGCGGGGGGTGGTGCTGCGGCAGGATACCTACACCCACTCCTACCCGCACTGCTGGCGCTGTGACACCCCGCTGATCTACAAGGCGGTGTCGTCCTGGTTCGTCGAGGTGACCCGGTTCCGGGACCGGATGGTCGAACTGAACCAGGAGATCAACTGGACGCCGGGGCACGTACGGGACGGTTCGTTCGGCAAGTGGCTGGCGAACGCCCGGGACTGGTCGATCAGCCGGAACCGGTTCTGGGGCTCGCCGATCCCGGTCTGGAAGTCCGACGACCCGAACTACCCCCGGGTCGACGTGTACGGCTCGCTCGACGAGATCGAGCGCGACTTCGGCGTACGCCCGGCCGACCTGCACCGGCCGGTGGTGGACGACCTGGTCCGGCCGAACCCGGACGACCCGACTGGCCGGTCCGTGATGCGCCGGGTGCCGGAGGTGCTGGACTGCTGGTTCGAGTCCGGTTCGATGCCGTTCGCCCAGGTGCACTACCCGTTCGAGAACCGGGACTGGTTCGAGGACCACTACCCGGGCGACTTCATCGTCGAGTACATCGGGCAGACCCGGGGCTGGTTCTACACCATGCACGTGCTCGCCACGGCGCTGTTCGACCGGCCCGCGTTCCGTAACTGCCTGGCCCACGGCATCCTCCAGGGCGGCGACGGGCGCAAGATGTCCAAGAGCCTGAACAACTACCCCGACGTGTACGGCGTCTTCGACTCGTACGGGTCGGACGCGATGCGCTGGATGCTGATGTCGTCGCCGGTGCTGCGCGGCGGCGACATGCCGGTCACCGAGGTGGGCATCCGGGACGCGGTACGTCAGGTGCTGCTCCCGCTCTGGAACGTCTGGTACTTCTTCTCCCTCTACGCCAACGCCGACGGCTACGAGGCGCGGCGGGTGGAGGCGGAGTCGGCCGGGACCGGGGCCGGCGGACTGCTCGACCGGTACGTACTGGCCAAAACCGGCGAACTGGTCAGCACGGTGCAGACCCAGCTCGACGAGTACGACATCTCGGGCGCCTGCGCCACCGTACGGTCGTTCCTCGACGCGCTCACCAACTGGTACGTCCGCCGGTCCCGGGATCGCTTCTGGTCCGGTGACCGGCAGGCGTTCGACACCCTCTACACCGTGCTGGAGACACTCTGCCGGGTGGTCGCGCCGCTCGCGCCGCTGACCGCGGAGGAGATCTGGCGCGGGCTGACCGGTGAGCGTTCGGTGCACCTGACCGACTGGCCGGTAGCGGCCGAGTTCCCGGCCGACCACCACCTGGTCGCGGCGATGGACAACGCCCGTACGGTCTGCTCGGTGGCGCTGTCGCTGCGCAAGGCGAAGGGGCTGCGGGTCCGGCTGCCGCTGTCGTCGCTCACCGTGGCCAGCTCGAACGCGGCCGACCTGGAGCCGTTCGCCGACCTGATCGCCGACGAGGTCAACGTCAAGACGGTGCTCTTCACCACCGAACTGGCCGGCTACTGCGAGCAGGTGCTCACGGTGGTGCCCCGGGCGCTCGGCCCGCGCCTCGGGGGTCAGGTGCAGACCGTGATCAAGGCGGTCAAGGCGGGAGACTGGTCGCTGGTCGACGGCGTACCGGTCGCCGCCGGGGTCGCCCTCCAGGAGGGCGAGTACGAACTGCGCCTGGTCGCCGCCGACGTGGAACACTCGGCCCCGCTGCCCGGCGGCGAGGGGGTGGTGGTGCTGGACACCAGCGTCACCGCCGAACTCGCCGCCGAGGGGCTGGCCCGTGACGTCGTACGGGTGGTGCAGCAGGCACGCCGCGCCGCCGACCTCGACGTCGCCGACCGGATCACGGTCACGCTCCACGCCGTACCGGCGGTGGTGGCCGCGGTCGAGGCGTACCGGGACTTCGTCGCGGCCGAGGTGCTGGCCGACACGATCACGCTGACCGCGACCGCCGACGAGCTGCCGGCCGTCGACGGACTCCCGGCCGACGTGTTCACCGGCGAGGTCGGCGACGGCATCGCGGTGGCCGTCACCGTCGCCCGCCGCTGAGGTGTAAGGAAGGGCCCCTTATTAACGCATAGCGTTAATAAGGGGCCCTTCCTTACTCGCGAGCGCTAGCGGCGGCGCCCGGAGGAGATAGAGGGGACACGTTTGTCTGCCGCTGGGTGAGATGGAGCGCTGGCGATGCTGAAGTCGGGGCGGGTCTGGCCTACCATCGGTGCGGCGGCGAGGGCCGCCGCGACCGGTGGGCCGCCCCGGCGCTGACCAGGGGAGGCCGCGTGCCGCTGCTCTACACCGTCGGCAAAATCACCGTCGGCACGGCGATGAACGTGGTCTGGCGGCCCACCGTCGAGGGGCTGGAGAACGTACCCACGACTGGCGGTGCGATCATCGCCGGCAATCATCTCTCGGTCGCCGACGAGCTCTTCCTCGGTTCGGTGGTGCCCCGGCACATCTCGTTCTGGGCCAAGGCGGAGTACTTCACCGGGACGGGGTTCCGGGGCTGGTTGAGCCGGTCGGTGATCGGTGGGCTGGGCGCGATCCGGGTCGAGCGTGGCGGCGGTCGGGCCGCGCTCTCCGCGTTCGACGGGGCGATCCCGGTGCTGCGCGCCGGTGAGCTGGTCGCGGTCTACCCGGAGGGGACCAGGTCGCCCGACGGGCGGCTCTACCGGGGGCGTACGGGTGCGGCCCGGTTGGCGATGGCGGCCGGTGTGCCGATCATCCCGGTCGGGATGATCGGCACCGACAGGGTGCAGCCGATCGGCGTCCGGATCCCGCGTCCGCACGTGCGCGGCGTGGTGGTGCGTTTCGGCAAGCCGATCGACGTCAGCGGCCGAGGCGACGACCGTAGCTCGCTCCGCGAGATCACCGACGAGGTGATGGTGGAGATCCAGCGGCTCACCGGCCAGGAGTACGTGCCGCGCTACTCCCCGGCGCGGACCAGCCCCACCGCCGACCCCACCGCGGAGTAGCCCCGCGACTACCGGCCCGCCCCGCGATTACCGGCCCGCCCCGCGATTACCGGCCCGCCCCGCGATTACCGGCCTGCCCCGCGACTACGGGGCCGATCGTGAACGTGGGCCCCGCTCGTGACTACGGGGCCTGGGAGCCGCGCTGCCGCTCCTGGGCCCGGACCTCCGGCAGGTCGTCGAGCTGGTCGAGTTGCCGCAGGCTGCGGCTGAGCCGAGCGTTGACGGGCAGGCGTTCCCGGGTGCGGTCCAGCCAGACCCAGTAACCGGCGGTGTACGGGCACGCGTCCTCACCGAGGCGACGTTTGGGCTCGTACCGGCAGCCGCCGCAGTAGTCGCTCATCTTGTTGACGTACGAACCGGCGGCCGCGTACGGCTTGGTGGTCAACTGGCCCGGGTCGGCGAACTGGCTCATGCCGACCACGTTGGCTGCCATCACCCACTCGTAGCCGTCGACAAAGGAGCGGTGGAACCAGTCGACCAGCTCCGACGGGCGCCAGCCGCGTTGCAGCGCGTAGTTGCCGAGCACCATCAGTCGGGGGATGTGGTGCACCCAGCCTCGGTCCCGTACCCCGGCCAGCACGTCGGCGAGGCAGCGCGCCTGCACCGCGTCCGCGTCCAGGTTGGCGAACCAGGCGGGCACCGACTTGCGGGCGCCGAGCCGGTCGGAGCGGCGGTAGCCGGCGTCGAAGTACCAGTAGAGGTGCCAGACGAAGTCCCGCCAACCAAGCAGTTGCCGGACGAATCCCTCCACGCTGGACAACGGTGCGCTGCCGTCGCGGTACGTCGCCTCGGCACCCCGGATCGCCTCCATCGGGTCCAGCAGCCCGAGGTTGAACGAGGAGGAGAGCAGGCTGTGCGCCATCAGTGGATCGCCCGCGAGCATCGCGTCCTCGTACGGCCCGAACGTCGGCAGCCGGTGGCGGAGGAAGTGCTCCAGTCGGGTGACCGCCTCGGCCCGGGTGGCCGGGAACAGCCGAGGACCGTCACGGCCGACGAACCGGATTCCCTCCGCCTCCCAGCGGTCCAGATCGCGCCGGACCTCGGCGTCGATCTCGTCCTCCTGGGGCACCGGCGGAGGCGGTACGTCGAGCCGTGGCGACTCCTTCGGTGGAGGCTGCCGGTTGTCGACGTCCAGACTCCACCGGCCACCGGCCGGCTCGTTCCCGTCGAGCAGTACCCGGTGGTGGCGGCGCGCGTACCGGTAGAAGTCGTCCATTCGCATCGCACCGCGCCGGTCGTCCGCCCAGCCGGTGAAGTCCTCCGGGCTGGTGACAAAACCTCGCGGTGGCAGCACGGTGACCTGGCCCAGTGAGCGGACCAGGTCACGGGCACGCCGCGAGGTCGGGTGGATGACCTCGATCGGCTCGCGGACCTGGTCCAACCCCTCCCGGTAGGTCTCGGTCCGTAGGTGTAGGGCCCGGTCGCCGAGTTCGGCGACCCGGTGGCGAAGTGCGGAGAGGACCAGGTGGGCCTTCTGCCGGTGGAAGGCACGACGACGGAAGACCGCTTTCGACTCGACCAGGAGGAGTTGCTGGTGAGGATCGTCGAGGAAGTGCGGCCCGAGTTGATCAGCGAAGAGCCAGCGCCGCCGCATCACCCGATTGTGCGCCGTCTGACTACTTCATCCCGTATCTGAACCATGAGTCGACTGTGTCTCCGGTCACATAAAGTATGGTCAGGTCTTGGTGATGATCTCGGAGCGTAGCCGGCTCAGCAGGTTTGCGCTGTCCTCGACGGAGAGTCGGGTGAACAGGGCGGTGCCGAGGCTGCCGTGGTCGGCCCAGGAGCAGAGCACGACGTTCGTACCGCGCGTCTCGCCGATCGCACAACGCTGGAACTCGCCCCGCACCCCGGTGTCGATCGGCACGATCTCGCCCAGCGCGTACTCGTCGCCGAGCCGGGCCATCTCGGCGTCGAGATCCTGCTCCGGATTCCAGCGGAAGCCGGTGGTGCCAAAAATGGTGACCACCTTGCCGCTCGGGTCGGTGTAGACCCCGGCGAAGGTGTCGCCAAGCACGCTGTTGGTGACCATCTTCTGCCGGAGTTGGTCGGTGACCTGCTCGCTCGCCCGGTCCTCCCGCTTGCGCAGGTCGATCAGTTCGGTCGGCAGGGTCGCGGTCACCGGGTACTGCTCCCACATCGGCTTGGCGAACCAGGCCGGGCCGCCGCAGCAGCAGACGACGGTCAGCAGGGAGAGCACCAGCATCACCCGGGGCCAGCGACGCCGTCGCCGGTTCGTCACCGCCACATAACCGGGCGGTGGCCGCCAGCCGGCCGGTGGGGCCGCGGTGGGACCGCGCCCCGGGTCCACCCTGTCCCGGCGTCCGCGCCGGTCCGGCTCCGGCACCTTCACCGTCGGGGCCGACGGAGGGGCGGCCGGCGGAGGAGACCCGGAGGCGGCCCGTCGCGCCGACGCCGGGTCCGCCGGGAGCGGGCGGGTCGTCGGGTACGCCCGCACCGGCGGATGCGGCGACCCCGACCGGTACGGCCCGGCAGGCGAATCCGGCTGGTACGGCGGCGCCGGTGACACGGGCTGGTACGGCGGTGCGGGCGACACCGGCTGGTAGGGCTCGGGGGACGCGATCGAGGCCACGTGCGCCGCCCATGGCTCCGGGTCTGCGGCGGCCCACGGGTCGACCGGCGTGTCGTGGTCCGATCGGTGGTCCTGGTCGCGTCCGGCCTGATCCGGTCCGGCCTGGTCGCGTCCGGCGTGGTCCGGTCCGGCGCGCTCCGCGGTCGGTCCGGTACCGGTCCGGTCGGCCTGTTCCGCCTCGGGCTTCGGGTGCGGCGTCGTGGCGCTCGCCTGTTCCGGTTCTGCGGGTCGGGACTGGCCCGCCGGTGGGGTGGGTTCCGGCTGCGGCTCCGGCATCAGGGCGTTCTCCTCTCACACGCCCGTACGAGGTTAGTACCGGCTTGCCACTACGGCACCGATGGTCACAGGCGTACCGGTGGGACGGCGTGCGGTGGCTGGCGGCCCGACACGCGACCGGCGGCCCAGGTGCGCCGCGTACCCTTGGCGGTCATGAGCGACCCGACCACCGTCACCGGCCACGGCAACAGCATCTGGCCGCAGCTCGAACCGCTGCTGCCCCAGGTCAGCAAGCCCATCCAGTACGTGGGCGGAGAGCTGGGCGCGGTGGTCAAGGAGTGGGAGTCGGCCACGGTCCGCTGGGCGTTGATGTACCCGGACGCGTACGAGGTGGGCCTGCCCAACCAGGGCGTACAGATTTTGTACGAGGTGCTCAACGAGCAGCCCGACGTGCTCGCCGAGCGGACCTACGCGGTCTGGCCGGACCTGGAACGGCTGATGCGCGAGCACCGGGTGCCGCAGTTCACCGTCGAGGCGCACCGCCCGGTCGGCAGTTTCGACCTGTTCGGCATCTCGTTCAGCACCGAGCTTGGTTACACCAACCTGCTCACCGCGATCGACCTGGCCGGCATGCCGATGCTCGCGGCCGACCGGACCGACGCCGACCCGGTGATCGTGGCCGGTGGGCACGCCGCGTTCAACCCGGAGCCGATCGCCGACTTCATCGACGCCGCGGTGCTCGGTGACGGCGAGGAAGCCGTACTCGAGATCACCGCGATCGTCCGGCAGTGGAAGAACGAGGGCTCGCCCGGTGGGCGTAACGAGCTGCTGCTGCGCCTGGCGCGTACGGAGAGCGTCTACGTACCCCGGTTCTACGACGTCGACTACCTGCCGGACGGCCGGATCCAGCGGGTCGTGCCGAACCGGGCGGACGTGCCGTTCCGGGTGCACAAGCGCACGACGATGGACCTCGACGCCTGGCCGTACCCGAAGAAGCCGCTGGTCCCGCTCGCCGAGACGGTGCACGAGCGGTACGCGGTGGAGATCTTCCGGGGTTGCACCCGGGGGTGCCGGTTCTGCCAGGCCGGCATGATCACCCGACCGGTCCGGGAGCGGTCGATCACCACCGTGGGCCAGATGGTCAAGGAGGGGCTGGAGTTCTCCGGCTTCCACGAGGTCGGCCTGCTCTCGCTCTCCTCGGCCGACCACTCCGAGATCGGCGACATGTGCTCCGGCCTGGCCGAGCAGTACGCCGGCACCAACGTCTCGCTCTCCCTGCCGTCCACCCGGGTCGACGCGTTCAACATCGACCTGGCCCAGGAGTTGTCCCGCAACGGCCGGCGGACCGGTCTGACCTTCGCGCCCGAGGGTGGCTCGGAGCGGATCCGCAAGGTGATCAACAAGATGGTGTCCGAGGAGGACCTCATCCGTACGGTGGTCACCGCCTACAGCAACGGCTGGCGGCAGGTGAAGCTCTACTTCATGTGTGGCCTGCCCACCGAGACCGACGAGGACGTGCTCCAGATCGCCCGCCTCGCGCACGAGGTGATCAAGGCCGGGCGGGCGGCCACCGGGTCGAAGGACATCCGCTGCACCGTCTCCATCGGCGGTTTTGTGCCGAAGCCGCACACCCCGTTCCAGTGGGCGAAGATGGAGACGCCGGAGGTGATCGACAACCGGCTCCGGCTGCTCAAGCAGGCGATCAACTCCGACCGGTCGCTCGGTCGCGCGATCGGCTACCGCTACCACGACGGCGAGCCGTCGCTGATCGAAGGGCTGCTCTCCCGGGGTGACCGTCGGGTCGGCGCGGTGATCCGCCGGGTCTGGGAGGACGGTGGCCGGTTCGACGGCTGGAGCGAGCACTTCTCCTACCAGCGCTGGGTCACCGCGGCGGCCGAGGTGCTGCCGACCTTCGGCGTCGACCTCGACTGGTACACCACCCGGGAGCGGGAGGAGCAGGAGGTTCTCCCGTGGGACCACCTCGACTCCGGCCTGGACAAGGACTGGCTCTGGCAGGACTGGCAGGACTCGATGTCCGAGTTCGAGCAGGATGACTGCCGGTGGACCCCGTGTTTCGACTGCGGCGTCTGCCCCTCCATGGACACGGAGATCCAGATCGGGCCGACCGGCAAGAAGTTGCTGCCGCTCACCCCGGTCAACACCGGGCTGCGGGTGCCGACCGGCGCCTGACCCGGCCGCCGCCGGCCGCCGTCCGGCCGTACCCATCCGCACCGGCCGGTTGACAGTGCCTCCGGCCGCACACCGAGGAGCACCACGATCAGCAAGAAAAACCAACCCGAGGGCGGTCAGGCGCCGGTCGTACAGCGAATCAGGATCAGGTACGCCAAGCGGGGACCGCTCCGGTTCACCTCGCACCGCGACTTCGCCCGTGCCTTCGAGCGGGCCCTGCGGCGGTCCGGCGTACCGGTGGCCTTCTCCCAGGGTTTCACCCCGCACCCCAAGATCTCCTATGCCAGCGCGGCACCGACCGGTACGGCGAGCGAGGCGGAGTACCTGGAGGTCGGGCTCCAGGCCGAGGTGGACCCGGACCTGCTCCGGGTCGCGTTGGACGCGGCCCTGTCGCCCGGTCTCGACGTGCTGGAGGTGGTGGTCGCCCGGGGCGGGAGTCTCGCCGACCGGATCGACGCCTCGCACTGGCGGGTCGAACTGCCCGGTGTCGACCCGGACCTGGCCCAGCAGGCGGTGGAGAAGTTCCGGGCCGCTCCGGAGGTGCTGGTCGAGCGGTTGACCAAGCAGGGTCGGCGTACCTTCGACGCCCGGGAAGCAGTCAGTCGGGTCGATGTGATCGACCAGACTGGGGCACCTTCCGAGGTCGCGGGCGTACCGTGTGCGATACTCGACCTAGTCATACGGCAGGTCACTCCGTCCGTACGACCCGATGACGTCCTTTCCGGCCTCCGCGTGGTGGCCGACCTGGAGCCGCCGGTGCCGCCAAGGGCGACCCGGCTGGCGCAGGGCACGTTGACCGCGCAGGGGGCGATCGCGGATCCGTTGGAGGCGGACCGCGACGGAGCGAACCATCGGTGAACGCGGGCCGGCTTCCGGCAAGCGCTCAGTCAGCCAGACTTCGGTAGCCCGTGCATCCGGACGCGTTACCGGAAACACCTTTGCGGCAACCCTGCGTGGCAGCGCTCACCCGCGCCCGGGGCAGCCAGAACTGGAGAACGTCCAATGCTCGACAACGAGCCCGAGGGCGGCGAACGGGCCGGCGCGCAGCCGGCCGGCGACACCGCCGAGACCACTGACAGCACGCCCGCCCGGCGTACCCGTTCCACCCGGCGGCGGACCCCGGCGGCCACCGCCGAACCGGCCGAGACCGGGGCCCCGGTAGAGGCTCCGGCGGACGCGCGGACCGGTGCCGACGAGGCGCCGCAGGCCGAGGTCCTGGCCCCGGTCGCCGGTGACACCGAGCCGGCGCCGAAGGTCACCCGACGCAGGCGCAAGGCCACCACGGCCGACAAACGGGACGAAGCAGCCACACCGGTCGGTGAAATCGGGACGACCGGAACGGCCGACCCCGAACTGACCGCCTCCGGCGGCGACTCCACCCAGGTCACCGGCGCCGCGCCGATGGAACCCGGGCCGGACGAGCAGGCCGAGCCGGCCCCGCCGGTCAAGGTCACCCGGACCCGGCGCCGCAAGGCGGTGCCACCGGCCGCCGAGGCCGAGCCGGAGAGCCTCGCGGCCGTCGAACCCGCCGCGGCGGCGGCCGAGGAATCCGACCAGCCCGGTACGGCGAGCGCCGCGCTGACCGGTGACTCCGTGTCGCCGGGCGTTGCCGCGCCGCCGACCTCCGGAACCGCACCGAGCGCTCCGGACGAGGTCGAACCGACCGAGGAGGCTCCCCGCAGCCGGCGCCGCCGGGCCGCCCTCTCCGCCCCGACCGTGCTCTTCATGGCCCCCGAACCGGAGATCCCGCCGGCCCGGCCGACCAGTCCGCCAGCCGCGGCGCTGGTCGAGCCCGTTCCGGTGGAGTCCGACGCCGAGGCGGACGAGGTCGACACCGAGCCGGCCGAGCCGGCCCGGCGCAGGCGCCGTGGTCGCCGTACCGCCGAAGCGGCCGAACTGGCCGAGCCGGTCGAGACCATGACCGACGCCGTCACCGCCGAACCGGAACCGGTCGAGCTGGAGGACGAGGACGACGAGGAGGACGACGAGGCCGGTGGCCGTCGTCGTCGCCGCCGGGGGCGTCGGGGTCGGGGTCGGGGCAAGGGCCCGACCGACGAACTCGACGAGGAGGACGCCGAGGAGCCGGCGCAGGCCGAGGCCGAGGCGGAAGAGGACGAGGAAGACGAGGCCGAGGGGGGCGACGGGCTGACCCGTCGGCGTCGCCGCCGTCGGCGCAAGGGCTCCGGGGACGGCGCCGAGGGGGGCGCGGACGACGGCGTACACACCGTTGTCAAGATCCGCGAACCGCGCCGTACCGCCGACGAGGTGCAGGGCGTTTCCGGGTCGACCCGGCTGGAGGCCAAGCGGCAGCGCCGCCGGGACGGGCGGGAGCAGCGGCGTACCCGCCCGCCGATCCTGAGCGAGTCGGAGTTCCTGGCCCGCCGCGAGGCGGTCGACCGGGTGATGGTGGTCCGCGAGCGCGGTGACCGTACCCAGATCGCGGTGCTCGAGGACGGGGTGCTGGTCGAGCACTACGTCACCCGGGCCACCTCCGGCACCATGGCCGGCAACGTCTACCTGGGCAAGGTGCAGAACGTCCTGCCGAGCATGGAGGCGGCGTTCGTCGATGTCGGCCGGGGCCGTAACGCCGTGCTCTACGCCGGTGAGGTCAACTGGGACATGAGCGGCCTGGAGGGGCGCGCCCGCTCGATCGAGCACGCGCTGCGCTCCGGCGACTCCGTCCTGGTCCAGGTCACCAAGGACCCGATCGGGCACAAGGGGGCGAGGCTGACCAGCCACATCGCCCTCTCCGGCCGGCACCTGGTGTACGTGCCGCACGGCAACGCGTCCGGGATCAGCCGCAAGCTGCCGGACACCGAGCGCAAGCGGCTGCGCGACGTACTCAAGAAGCTGGTGCCGGACGGCGCGGGCGTGATCGTCCGGACCGCCGCCGAGGGGGCCAGCGAGGACGAACTGGCCCGGGACGTCAAGCGACTGCAGGCGCAGTGGGAGGACATCCAGGCACGGGCCGCCGAGGGCAACGCCCCGGCGCTGCTCTACGAGGAGCCCGACCTGGTCATCCGGGTGGTTCGGGACCTGTTCAACGAGGACTTCCGCGAGCTGGTCGTGCAGGGCGACGAGGCGTACGGGATGGTCGAGTCCTACCTCACGCACGTCTCGCCCGACCTGGTGTCCCGACTGCACCGGCACACCGGGGCCTCGGACGTCTTCGTCGAGCAGCGGATCGACGAGCAGATCCTCAAGGGCCTGGACCGGAAGGTCTACCTGCCCTCCGGGGGTCACCTGGTGATCGACCGGACCGAGGCGATGACCGTGGTCGACGTCAACACCGGTAAGTACACCGGTGCCGGCGGCAACCTGGAGGAGACCGTCACCCGGAACAACCTGGAGGCGGCCGAGGAGATCGTCCGGCAGCTCCGGCTCCGGGACCTCGGTGGCATTGTGGTGATCGACTTCATCGACATGGTGCTGGAGTCCAACCGTGAGCTGGTGTTGCGCCGGCTCACCGAGTGCCTCGGCCGGGACCGGACCAAGCACCAGGTCACCGAGATCACCTCGCTCGGTCTGGTGCAGATGACCCGCAAGCGGATCGGCGCCGGGCTGCTGGAGGCGTTCAGCGAGACCTGCGACTGCTGCAAGGGCCGGGGCGTGATCATCCACACCGAGCCGGTGCCGGAGAAGCGCGCGGCGGCCAACGCGAACGCCTCGGGTGCCGCCGACCGGGTCAAGGCGGTCGCCTCGGCCTCCGCCCCGACCAGCGGCGCGCCGACCACGGCCACGGCGGAGACCCCGACGGTCAGCCGGCGCAGCCGGACCCGGAAGAGCGCCGCACCGGAGCGGGCCGTGGCCGAGGTCGACCTCGACGACACCATGGGCTACGACCTGTCCCGGTACGAGGTCGACACGGCCGACACGGCCGAGCCGGCCGAGAACCCGCCGGTCGGATCCGGCCGGTTGGCCGGGGCGGACGACCCGGACGCGCTGACCGACGAGGGTGACCTGGACGGCGAGGGCGACCAGGAGGGTGGCGTCGGTGGACGGCGTCGCTCCCGCCGGGGCGGCACCCGTCGGCGTACCCGCCCCTGAGCCACGGCGGGGCGCCGGAGGGCCGGCGAATTCGATCGATCTTGTGCCCCGCACCGGTTGCGCGTCGCGCGCCGGTGCGGTGCACTGGGGGCCGAGCGTTGGGCCGGGCCCCTTCCGCGTACCGCGACCTTGTCGCGTACCGCGCCGGAAGGGGCTCTCTCACCATCCGTACCCCCACGAGGAGATCAGATGCGACGCCCGCTGCCGGCCGCCGTCGTCACCGCCGCCCTGTTCACCGCCGTCCTGCTGGTCGGCGCCGGTTGTGCCGCCGACCGTCCCCGTACGGAGGGGCAGGCGCCGTCCGCCACCTCCTCCGCCGAGCCGAGCGCGTCCGTTCCGGGTCAGCCGGGGGCGTCCGGCGTACCCGGGGGTGCGACACCGGCACCGGGCGGGACGCCCGCGCCGGGCGGTGCGCCAGGTCAGCCGCTGCCCTCGGTCACCGGTCCGGCCGGCGGCAACGCCAAGCAGGTCTGCGAGTCGGCGCTGAAGACCAACACCGACTCGGGTACGGCGTTCGTGACCGACCTGACGGCGATGTTGCAGGCCACCGGTGAGGGGAACACCGCCGCCGCCACGGCAGCCCGGACCAGGGCCGAGAAGAGCGTGGCGAACTGGGCCAGCGCGCTGCGCGAGCACTCGTCCACGGCGACCGACCCGGCGCTGAAGGCCGTCCTCGGCGAACTCGCCGGCCAGGTGGCGACCATGAAACCCGAGCTGAACTCGATCAACGAGATCAAGCTGGAGGATCTGAACCAGCGGATCGAGAAGCTCTGCTCGGTCTGATCCGGCGGCCCGGTTTGGGTGCTGGACCGGGCATGGCGTACGCTTGCCTGCGGCGCACATTTGGCGCCAAGCTGTCGCGTGCCTGCCCCCGCACCCTGTGCGGTTGTGGCGGGCAGCCGTGAACAGCATCCCAGTAGCCTCAACGACAGGGAGTCCGCCTCCGATGTACGCGATCGTCAAGACCGGCGGCAAGCAGTACAAGGTCGCCGAGGGCGACGTGATCGAGGTCGAGAAGCTCGTCGGTGAGCCTGGCGACTCGGTGACGCTCTCCGCCGTGCTTCTCGTCGACGGTACCGACCTGGTGACCGACGCGGCCCAGCTCGCCAACGTCGCGGTGTCCGGCGAGATCGCCGCCCACACCAAGGGCCCGAAGATCCGGATCCACAAGTTCAAGAACAAGACCGGCTACCACAAGCGTCAGGGGCACCGTCAGCCGCTGACCCAGGTCAAGGTGACCGGAATCTCCAGCGGTAAGTAAGTTCGGCGGTAAGAACCCAGCGGAAAGTAAGGTCGTCCTCAGATGGCTCACAAAAAGGGTGCGTCCAGCTCGCGGAACGGTCGCGACTCCGCGGCGCAGCGGCTCGGCGTCAAGCGGTTCGGCGGCCAGGTCGTCGGCGCCGGCGAGATCCTGATCCGGCAGCGTGGCACCAAGTTCCACCCGGGGGACCTGGTCGGGCGTGGCGGTGACGACACGCTCTTCGCGCTGGCCCCGGGTGCGGTCCAGTTCGGCACCAAGCGTGGCCGCAAGGTCATCAGCATCGTGCCGGTGGCGCAGTAGTTAGCTTCTCCATTCGGCGAAGCGGGCCGCGGACCTGAGTGTCCCGGCCCGCTTCGCCGTTTGCGTGGCAGGCTTGTTGACGCGGGGATGGACCTCGCGGAGAGGATTGGCGTCGTGATTACCTTCGTTGACCGGGTCGTCCTGCACCTGCGGGCCGGCGACGGCGGGCACGGCTGCGTCTCGATCCACCGGGAGAAGTTCAAGCCGTTCGGCGGCCCCGACGGCGGCAACGGCGGTCACGGCGGCAGCGTCTCGCTGGTCGTCGACCCGCAGGTGCACACCCTGCTCGACTTCCACTTCCGGCCGCACATCAAGGCCGAGAACGGCAAGGGGGGCGCCGGCTCCAACCGGGACGGCGCCAACGGTGGGAACCTGGTGCTCAAGGTGCCCGCCGGCACCGTGGTGCTCAGCACCGACGGCGAGGTGCTGGCCGACCTGACCGGCGCCGGCACCACCTTCGACGTGGCCCGTGGCGGGCGTGGCGGGCGGGGCAACGCGTCGCTGGCGAGCGCCCGGCGCAAGGCTCCGGGCTTCGCCGAGCTGGGTGAACCGGGCGACGAGATGGACGTCGTACTGGAGCTCAAGAGCGTGGCCGACGTCGGCCTGGTCGGCTTCCCGTCGGCCGGCAAGTCGTCACTGATCTCGGTGATCTCGGCCGCCAAGCCGAAGATCGCCGACTACCCGTTCACCACCCTGGTGCCGAACCTCGGCGTGGTACGGGTGGAGAACCACACCTTCACCGTCGCCGACGTACCGGGTCTGATTCCCGGGGCGGCCAGCGGCAAGGGGCTCGGGCTGGAGTTCCTGCGGCACATCGAGCGCTGCTCGGTGCTGGCGCACGTGGTGGACACCGCGACCCTGGAACCGGGGCGGGACCCGCTCGCCGACATCGACGCCATCGAGGCCGAGCTGGCCGAGTACGGGGGACTGGCCAACAAGCCCCGGATCGTCGTCCTGAACAAGGTCGACGTGCCCGACGGGCAGGACCTCGCCGACATCACCCGGGCCGACATCGAGGCCCGTGGGCTGCCGGTGTTCGAGGTGTCCGCGGCTACCCGGGCCGGGCTGCGTGAGCTGACCTTCGCGATGGCCGAGCTGGTCGAGCGGCACCGGGCCGCCACCCCGATCCTGGAGCCGACCCGGATCGTGATCCGCCCGACCGCGGTCGACGACGCCGGCTTCACCATCGAGGTGGCCGACGACGGCGCGTTTGTGGTGCGCGGCCCGCGACCGGAGCGCTGGGTCCGGCAGACGAACTTCGACAACGACGAGGCGGTCGGCTTCCTCGCCGACCGGCTGGCCCGGTTGGGTGTGGAGGAGAAGCTCGCCAAGGCGGGAGCCGAGCCGGGCAGCCTGGTCCGGATCGGCGTACGCGAGTTCGACTGGCAGCCGACCCTCTACGCCGGGGTGGAGTTCACCCCCGGTAACCGGGGGACCGACGTACGGCTCGAAGAGCGTTCGACGCGTCCGTCGGCGGCACAGCGGCTCGCCGCCCGTAAGGCCCGGCGCCAGCGTCCGGCCGACGAGTTGGAACCGTCGGTCGAGGCGACCGAGTCCGGCGAGGTGGTGGCGATCATCGGCGGTCGGGACGGCGGCGCCGAATAGGTCACCGGTGACGAAGTGGCGCAGCCGATTGGACGGCATCCCTCTCTATTCGCGCCACTTTTGAGAAACCTGGGCGAAATGGCGTTTGATTACCCTGAGTGGATGCTGATCGAGTCTCGTCCATGCTCCGACCCGGAGCTCGCCGCCCTGGTTACCGCCCAGCAGCGGGAGCTACGGGAGGCGAACCAGCCGGTCGGCTCGGTGGGCGGCTCGTTCCCGACCCAGGACGACGTCCGCTACCTGGTTGGCGTGCTCAGCGGGCGGGTGGTCGCGTGTGGCGCACTCCGGACCATCGATCGGGCGACGGCCGAGATCACCCGGATGTACGTCCGACCGGCGTACCGCAGGCGCGGGATCGGACGCCAGTTGCTCGATGCGCTGGAGGAACTGGCCTATGTGGCCGGTCACTCCGTGTTGCGGCTGGAGACCCGCACCTACCTGCCGTCGGCGATCGCGCTATACCGCTCGGCCGATTACACCGACATCCCCGCCTACGGCGAGTACGTCGGCAATCCGCACAGCGCCTGCTTCGGCAAACGGATCTTAGTTTCGGCCTGAACCCAGCCCGGTCCCGCCGGCCGGCATTCTGTCCCGCCAGCGGGCCGGGTTCCGGCGTGGTGTGTGGGAACAGGCGGGCCGCCGGTCCCCGCACACCGCTGCCGGTCCTTCTCTTCGGGTGAGCGGGATCTTCGGATGAGCGGGCTCTTCAGGTGAGCAGGCCGATGGCGCGTTTGGCCCGGTGAACCGTGTCGGTCGCGTTGTCGCGGGCTCGTTCGGCACCCTCGGCCAGCACCCGCCGGACGAAGCCAGGATCACGGGTCAGCTCCGCGTGCCGGAGCTGGATCGGACGCAACAGCCCTTCGACCGCCTCGGCCACCGCGCGCTTGAGTTTGCTGTACGAGGAGTATTCGGCGGCGAGCACCTCCGGCGGGGCGTCCACGCAGGCGGAGAGGATCTCCAGCAGGTTCGCCGGACCGGGGCGGGTCTGCGGGTCGTAGACGACGGTACGGCCGGAGTCGGTGACCGCGCGCATCACCTTGCGCCGGATCACGTCGGGCGGGTCGAGCAGGAAGATGGTGCCCGCGTCGGAGCTGGTGGTCTTGCCCATCTTCGAGGTCGGGTCGCTCAGCTCCATCACCCGGGTGGCGACCTCGGGATGCACCGCGCGTGGCACGGTGAACGTCTCGCCGTACCGGGCGTTGAACCGGGTCGCCACGTCGCGGGCGAGTTCGAGGTGCTGACTCTGGTCCTCGCCGACCGGCACCTCCTCGGCGTCGTGCAGCAGGATGTCGGCCGTCATCAGCACCGGGTACGTCAGCAGGCTGAGCCGTACGTGCTGCTGCGCGGTCGACTGCTCGCGGAACTGGATCATGCGCTGGGCCTCGCCCACGCCGGTCGCGCACTCGAGCAGGAAGTGCAGCTCGGTGTGCTCGGGCAACTGGGACTGCACGTAGAGCATGGCCCGGTCCGGGTCGAGCCCGGCGGCCAGCAGCATGGTCGCCTGTTCCAGGGTGAGTTCGCGTACCCGGGCCGGCTCGTGGGCGACGGTCAGCGCGTGCAGGTCGGCCAGGAAGACGATCGTCTCGGCCTGGTACTGGGCGTCGACCACCGGGCGGATCGCACCCAGCAGGTTGCCCAGGTGCAGGTGACCGGTGGGTTTGAGGCCGGTGAGCCGGCGTTTCGGGAGGGTCCGGGTGAGGGTCGGGGTCGCGGTCATCGGTGGCTCCTTCGCCGTACGCGGACCGCCCGTCCCGGAAGCGCGAAAGAAAACGGCCGCCCGGGTCGGGCGGCCGTTTCTGCAGTCTCGGGGTGCGCGGATGCGTGGCCGCCCGTTAGGGGGCCCGCCAACCGTTCGTGGTCATCCGCACCCGGACAGCTTAACCCACCGCCGCGCGGAGGCGAATCGCTCGCCCCGTCTGGGCGGGTGACCCGGGAGCAGGACCGTAACGCGACCGTACTGGTGATCGTTTTTCGAGGTGGCGAGGAGCTGATCGGGGTCGGCGAGCATCGGAGGGATGCGTGAGCAGCCGCGGCGCCGTGGTCTGGCTGGCCCGGCGTGACCCGGGCTACCAGATCATCCGCAGTGCCCTGCGGCTGGCGCTGGTCGGCGTCACCGTTTTCTACGGCAGCATCTACCTGCTGCACAGCACCACCATGGCGGTCTACTCGGTGTTCACCGTCTTTGCCGTCGGCGTGCTGGCCCGGCTGCCGGTCACCCCGCGCGAACGGGCCCGTGTGCTGCTCGCCGCGTTGCCGGTCACCTGGCTGCTGGTCGCCTTCGGCTCCGTGCTGGCCGGCATGACCTGGATGGCGGCCGGAGGCATGGTGGTGATCGGCTTCGGGGTGGCCTTCATCGGGGTGAGCGGGCCACGGTTGGCCGGGGTCGGGGCCGGACTGCAACTCTTCTACATCCTCGCCTCCTTCGGCCCGTACGCGCCCGGCACCCTGGAGGAGCGCCTGGCCGGGGTGACCGTGAGCACGGTACTGCTGATCCTGGCGGACTTCCTGCTCTGGCCGGACCGGGTCACGCTGGTCCGCTACCCGCAGCGGCTCGCCGAGGCGGCCGGTGCGGTGGCGAGCTATCTGGACCTGCTCGCCGACGCGCTCGCCGGCACGGTCGCCCCGCTGTCGGAGACGGCCCGCCGACAGGCCGAGCTGAACGAGACGGTCGACCGGCTGGCCTTCGAGCGCCTGCCGGCGACGGAACGGCCGACGTCGGCGAATGCCCGGGACCGGGCGATGCGCGACATCGCGGTGGCGTTGCGCGAGGCGTTGGACTACGCCGAGCGGTTGGCCGTCGACACCGCCCTGCCCGGGGCGGAGGCGTCGACCGGCTCGCCCATGCCGCCCGGCGGGCCGGGCCGACCCGAGGCCGGACTGGACCAGCTACTGCGACAGTCCGCCGACGTGGCCCGGGCGGTCGGCGTGACCGTCACCCGGCAGGGCCCGCCGGTCGAGCTCGAGCAGCTCGGTCGGCTCCGTACGATGATCGAGGGGGTGCGTGAGCGCGCCGGGGACGAGCGTGCCAGGGGACCGGGTCTGAAGCCGTTGTGGCTGGACTCCCTCGTGCTGCGGGTGGCGGAGCAGGGACTTGTCATGGGTACGGCCGCCCGGATCGCCGTACACCTGCCCATCGGCGCCCCGGCGGCACGGCGGTCGGGACTACGGCACCAACCCTTCGACTACGCGTACCAACCGGCGCTCAAGCTCTACTGGCAGCGGCTGCGGGTGCACCTCACCCCCAGGTCGGTGCATTTCCAGGGAGCGGCCCGGATCGCCCTGGCCCTGGCCGCCGCCCGGGTGGTGGCCGGCTACCTGAACCTCGAACACGGGTTCTGGGTGCTGCTGGCCACGCTGACCCTGTTGCGTACCTCCGCCGCCGACACCCGGACCACGCTGCGGCCGGCGGTGGTCGGCACGGTCCTCGGTGCCGCCGTCGGGGCCGGGCTGCTGATGGTCGTCGACCGGCCGGAGATCTACGAGGCGCTGCTGCCGATCGCCATGGTGCTGGCGTTCGCGGTCGGCCCGATCCTGGGGCTCGCCTGGGGGCAGGGTTTCATCACCCTGCTGCTCACCGTCCTGTTCGCCCAGATCGGTCCGGCGGACCTGCACATCGTCCAGGCGCGGTTCCTGGACGTGGTGGTCGGCGCCGTGGTCGGTGTGCTGGCGGGTCTGCTGCTCTGGCCGCACGGTGGCGGCGGCGAGGTGCGCCGGTCGCTGGCCGACTATCTCGACGCGGCGGCGGCCTCGACCGAGGAGACGGTCGACCTGGTCACCGGGCGGAGACCGGACGAGGGCGCGCTGGTACGGGCACGTCGGGCGATGGTGCTCGCCGAGGCGTCGTTGATCCAGTACCAGTCGGAGAAGCCGGTCCGGCGCAACGAGGGGGTCGACTGGAGCGAGGTGCTGGTCGCCGGACACCGGATGGTGCGGGGCGGCCAGTACCGGCGGGAGTTCCGCCCGGCGCCGTACCCGCTGATGGCGCGGGAGGTGAGCGGCTCCCTGGCCGACTACGCGCACCGGCTGCGGTCCGCGTACGGCGACGTCGCCGGGCAGTTGACCCGGGGAGAGCTGAAGCACCGGGTTCCCGTACCGGCGTCGACCGACGACCTGATCGCCCGGTTGCGGGTCCTGGCGGAGCGGGGTGGCACCCGGAACGCGGCGCTGCAACTGATCGACCTCGAGGTGTGGTTGCTCTGCCTCAGCGCCCACCTGAAGCGGGTGCAGGTGCCGGCCGACGGCTCGGCGACCGACCTGCCCCTGCGCTAGCCGCCTGCCCGGGACCGGTTCGACCGGGCGGGGTCGGCCGTCCGGGCAGGTCCGGTCGATGATCGATCAGTTCCGGTGCACCGCCGCCCGCCGGACCGCGCCGCCCCGCAGCCTGGATGGTGGCCCACCGCCACCGACGGCGATCCGGGCCGGTGAGGGGGAATCCATGACCGCCGGGCGGGAGACGGTGGCCTTTCTCGGCCTCGGCGGCATGGGCCGTGGCATGGCCACCAACGCGGTACGCGCCGGCCTGCCGACGGTGGTGTGGAACCGTACGCCCGGGGTCGCCGAGGCGTTGGCCGATCTCGGCGTACGGGTCGCCGGCAGCGTGGCCGAGGCGGCGGCGCAGGCGGCGATCGCGGTGACGATGGTCTCCGACGCCGACGCGGTCAGCGCGGTAGCGCTCGACCAGGGCATGCTCGCCGCGTTGCCACCCGGTGCGATCTGGGCGCAGATGAGCACGATCGGCCTGGCCGGCACCGAGCGGCTCGCCGCCACGGTCGAGCGGGAGCGGCCGGACGTCGTCTTCCTCGACGCCCCGGTGGCGGGCAGTCGGGGGCCGGCGCAGGCCGGGCAGTTGGCGATCTACGCGTCCGGGCCGACCACCGCGCGGGAGCGGGTGCGGCCCCTGTTCGACGCGATCGGTCAGCGGACCATCTGGGTCGGCCCGGCGGGTCAGGGCTCCCGGCTGAAACTCGCCAACAACGTCCTGCTCGCCTTCCTCGCCGAGGGGGTCGCCGAGTCGGTCGCGCTGGCCCGGGCGCTCGGGATCGGGACGGAGACGTTGCTGACCGCGCTGGTCGGTAACCCGATCCTGCCGCCGTGGGGTGAGGCCAAGCTGCACCGGATGGCACGGGACGACTATTCCCCGGAGTTTCCGCTCGCCCTGGCGCTCAAGGACATCCGACTGGCGCTCGACGCCGTCGACCCGGCCCAGTTCACCGTCGCGGGCTGCCTCGTCGCGCAGTGGCAGCGGGCGCTCGACCGAGGGTTCGGCGACGACGACCTGACCGTCATCGCCCGCGCGATGACACCGGGGTCCGGTTGACGTGCCGATCCGGTTGACGCCCAGGTCCGTACGAGGGCAGGCCCGGATGACGCCCCGGCGGCGTGACCGGGGGTCATCCGGCCAGCCCAGCGGGTGGCTCGCCGGATGACCCCCGGTCGGACTAGTCGAGGTCGAACTCGCCGTCCTGGGCACCGGCCACGAACGCGTCCCACTCGGCCTGGGTGAACACCAGGACCGGGCCGTCCGGCTCGGCCGAGTTACGCATGCCGATCAGGTCGTCCACGAACGCGACCTCGACCGCCGCCTCGGACGTGTCGCCCTCGGCGCGCTGCCACACCGCGCGGGACAGGTCGAAATCGCCCTTCGGATGCTGCGCCATCGTCGGTTCCTCCACTGCGCGATCCGTCATGGGAAAGCCTTTCCACTGTCAATGTTGCAGGATATGCGGATGCCGAGCCTTACCCGGGTCGAGGCGGCCGAGCGCGCCGCGCTGCTGACCGTCGAGTCGTACCACATTGATCTTGACCTGACCGTCGGTGACGACCGGTTCCGGTCCGTCACCCTGATTCGCTTCCGGGCCACCCCCGGCGCCACCACCTTCGTCGACGTCAAGCCGGCCCGACTGACCAGCGTACGGCTCAACGACACGACCATCGATCCGGCGACGCTCGCCGACGGTCGTCTTCCGTTGACCGGTCTGCGCGCCGAGAACACGCTCACCGTCGAGGCGGAGATGGCGTACTCGAACACCGGCGAGGGGCTGCACCGCTTCGTCGACCCGGCCGACGGTGAGACGTACCTCTACGCCATGGCCTTTCTCGACCAGGGCCCCGCCATCTACGCCAGTTTCGACCAGCCCGACCTCAAGGCGCCGGTCACGCTCACCGTGACCGCGCCCGAGCAGTGGCTGGTCGCCGCGAACGCCGCGCCGGTCGGGGCGCCGGTCGGCGGCCGGTGGGAGTTCGCCCCGACCGTGCCACTGGCCACCTACTACACCTCGTTGATCGCCGGTCCCTACCACGCCCGGTACGACGAACACGACGGCGTGCCGCTCGGCATCTACTGCCGCCGCTCGATGGCCGAGTACCTCGACCAGGACGCCGAGGAGATCTTCACGGTCACCAGGCAGTGCCTGGACCGGTTCCACGAGCTGTTCGAGATCCGCTACCCGTTCGGCAAGTACGACCAGGCGTTCGTGCCGGAGTTCAACGCCGGGGCGATGGAGAACCCCGGCCTGGTGACGATCCGCGACGACTACGTCTTCCGGTCCGCCGTCACCGACAGCGAGCGGGAACTGCGCGCCACCACCATCGCCCACGAGATGGCGCACATGTGGTTCGGCGACCTGGTCACCATGCGCTGGTGGGACGACCTCTGGCTGAACGAGTCCTTCGCCGAGTACCTGGGCACCCGGGTGACCGCCGACGCGACCCGCTTCACCGGCGCGTGGACCACCTTCGGCCTGCGGCGCAAGGGCTGGGGGTACGCGGCCGACCAGCGCCCGTCGACCCACCCGGTCGCCCCGGCCGAGGTGGTGGACGCCGCGGCCGGTCTGCTCAACTTCGACGGCATCTCGTACGCCAAGGGCGCCTCGGTGCTGCGGCAACTCGTCGCCTGGCTCGGCGACGACGCCTTCCTGGCCGGGCTCAACGCGCACTTCGTGGCGCACCGGTACGGCAACGCCACCCTCGCCGACCTGCTCGCCGCGATGAGCACGGCCAGCGGGCGGGACCTGTCCGAGTGGGCGGAGCTGTGGCTGCGGCGCCCGCAGGTGAACACCCTGCGGGCCGAGGTGAGCGTGGCCGACGACGGCACGTACGACGAGGTGGCGGTGGTGCAGACCGCGGCACCGGAGCACCCGGTGCTGCGTCCGCACCGGATCGGGGTGGGGCGCTACGACCTCGACGACTCGGCCGGCGTCGACCGGCCGGTGGCGGCACTGCGGGACCGGATCGAGGTCGACCTCGACCCGGCCGTCGACAAGGGACGGACCGTGCTCACCGCGCTGGCCGGCGAGCCGGCCGCCGAGGTGCTGCTGCTCAACCACAGTGACCTCACCTTCGCCAAGGTGCGCCTCGACGACGCCTCGGCGGCTGCCGTACCCCGGGTGCTGCCCGCTCTGGTCGACCCGCTGGCACGTGCGGTGCTCTGGACCGCGACCATCGACGCGGTGACCGACGGGGAACGGCCGGTTGCCGACCTGGTGGCGCTGATCCTCGCCGCGCTGCCCGCCGAGACCGAGGTCATCGTCGTCGAGGACGTGCTGAAACTGAGCCGTACGCTGATCGACCGTTACCTGGACCCGGAGCGTCGCCTGACCGCCCTCGGACACGTCGCCCAGGCGTGCGACCGGCTCCTCGCCGGCGCACCGGCCGGCGGATCGGTGCAGCTCGCCGCCGCCCGGGGGTTGATCGGGGCGAGCGTCGACGCCGCCCGGTTGGCCGGCTGGCTGGCCGGCGAGGCGGTGCCGGACGGCCTCGCCGTCGACACCGACCTGCGCTGGGCGCTGGTCGGGCGCCTGGTCGTGCTCGGCGCGGCCGGCGAGCCGGAGATCGCCGCCGAGTTGGCCTCGGACCCCAGCGCCACCGGTGCGGAGCGGGCTGCCCGCTGCCGGGCCGCCCTGCCCGACCCGGCCGCGAAGGAGCGGGCGTGGCAGATCGTGATCAACGACACCTCGCTCTCCAACCGGCTGGTCGAGGCGAACGCGGCCGGCTTCTGGCAGCCGGAGCAGGCCGAACTGACCGCACCCTATGTGGAGCGCTACTTCGACGAGATGCCGGCGGCGGCGCGTAGACGTACCGCCTGGACCGCCGACCAGGTGGCCAAGCTGGCCTTCCCCCAGTACGCCGTGGAGCAGCGGACCCGGGATCTGGCCGGGGCGCTGCTGGCCCGCGACGACCTGACGCCGGGACTGCGCCGGGTGGTCACCGACGCCGACGACGACCTGCGCCGGGCGCGGGTGGCGAGGTCCGGCGCGCTCGCCTGACCGCCCGCTCGCTCGCCCGCCCGACCGACCGACCGGGGTTTGGCCGGGCGGCGGCACCGCCACCCGATGCCGCCTGGGCGGTGTCGGGTGGCGGATCGACCGGGTGCGATCTGCGTCATGCCGGGGCGGCTGGACGGCCGCCCCGGCTTACGATCAAGAGGTGGAGGAAGATACCCGACGAATCGGGATCATGGGTGGCACCTTCGATCCGATTCATCACGGTCACCTGGTCGCGGCGAGTGAGGTCGCCGACCGGTTCGGGCTCGACGAGGTCATCTTCGTGCCCACCGGCCACCCGTGGCAGAAGGCCGACGAGCCGGTCTCCTCGCCGGAGGACCGCTACCTGATGACCGTGATCGCCACCGCCTCCAACCCGCGTTTCCAGGTCAGCCGGGTCGACATCGACCGGAACGGCCCGACCTACACCGTCGACACCCTCCGCGACCTGCACGAGCAGTACGGTCCGAAGGCGCAGCTCTTCTTCATCACCGGCGCGGACGCCCTGGAGAAGATCCTCTCCTGGAAGGACGCCGACCAGGTGTTCGAGCTGGCGCACTTCATCGGGGTGACCCGGCCGGGCTTCGAACTCTCCGCCGGGCACCTGCCGGCCGACTCGGTGAGCCTGGTGCAGGTGCCGGCGATGGCGATCTCGTCCACCGACTGCCGCGCCCGGGTGGCCGCCGGGGAGCCGGTCTGGTACCTCGTGCCCGACGGTGTGGTCCAGTACATTGCCAAACGCCGGCTCTATCAGTAGTGGTTTGGGCTGTTTGCGACCCGTTGTTCGTTAACTGCCAAGTCGTAACTCGGCCACGTGTGAGAGGCTAGACAGGTCTCATGGTCGACCCAAAGGAGTACGGTGACAGCTTCCGATCGCGCTCTCGAGCTGGCATTGGCCGCCGCGCAGGCGGCCGCTGACAAGAAGGCCGAGGACATCGTCCTGATCGACGTGGGCGACCAGTTGGCCATCACCGACGTCTTCCTGGTCGCGTCCGCGCCGAGTGAACGTCAGGTGCAGGCGATCGTCGACGCGATCGAGGAGCGGCTGCTCACCCTCCCGGAGAAGGCGAAGCCGGTGCGGCGCGAGGGCGAGCGGGCCGGACGCTGGGTGCTGCTCGACTACGTCGACATCGTGGTGCACATCCAGCACACCGAGGAGCGGGAGTTCTACGCTCTCGACCGGTTGTGGAAGGACTGCCCGGTCATTCCGTTCGTCGACCGCGACCTCGTGGACGCCGACGCCGGCCGCGCTGAATGACCCGACTGATCGTCTGGCGGCACGGCAACACCGACTGGAACGCGGGCAACCGGGTGCAGGGGCAGACCGACACCGTGCTCAACGCACTCGGCGTCGAGCAGGCCGAGGCCGCCGCCGTACTGCTGGCCGCCCTGAAGCCGGATGCCATCGTCTCCAGTGACCTGCAACGCGCGGCGCGCACCGCGCAGGCCCTGGCCGCGCTGACCGGCCTGCCGGTGCGGACCGACCCGCGCCTGCGCGAGCGTCACTACGGCAAGTGGCAGGGGCTCACCATGTCCGAGGTGAAGACCCGCTTCCCGGCCGAACACGCCCGCTGGCGGGCCGGCGACCAGAGCCCCGGCTGCGACGTGGAGGCCCTCGGCGACCTGGGCAGCCGGGTCGGCGACGCGCTCCGGGCGGCGGCGGATGCCACCCCCGGTGGGACCACCGTGATCGCCACCCACGGCGGTGGTGCCCGCCAGGGCTGCGGCCACCTGCTCGGTTGGTCGCCGTCGGTGCTGCGTCAACTCGGTTCGTTGCAGAACTGCCACTGGACCGAGCTGCGCCACGACGACGTACGCGGCTGGCAGTTGCGCGCGCACAACGTCGGCCCGGCGGCCAAGGACCCGATTCCCGCCGCGATCTGAGTCACCGGCCGGCTCCGCCGGGCCGTTCGGTTCGGCTCCGGACCCATTCGCGGCTGTTTACCCGATTGGCGCGCATTCCGGCATCGGCGCCCACCAGGCAGATCGGCTAACGTGCCGGGATGCCCGTCGCGGTTGTCACCGACTCCACCGCCTACCTGCCGGACGACGCCGTCGACCCGGTCGTCACCACCGGCCCCGACCCGCGCTCGTCGGGTGTGGTCCGGTCCGACTCCGACCCGCGTCCGGCGGGTGTGGTCCGGTCCGACTCCGACCCGAGCTTCACCGGCTGCCCGCAGCTCACCGTCGTGCCGCTGATCGTGGTCGTCGGTGGGGTGCAGGGGCTGGAGGGGATCGAGGTGTCGCCGGCCGACGTGACCCGGGCGATGACCGGCCATCGGGTGCCGGTGAGCACCTCCCGGCCGGCACCGGAGCAGTTCGCGGCGACGTACCGCCGGCTGCTCGACCAGGGCGCGACCGGCATCGTGTCGGTGCACCTCTCCGCCGAACTCTCCGGCACGGTCGAGGCCGCCGAGATCGCCTCGGCCGGGTTCGGCGACCGGGTGACCGTGATCGACTCCCGGTCCACCGGCATGGGCCTCGGGTTCCCGGCACTCGCCGCGGTGCGGGCCGCCGCCGACGGGGCCGAGTTGGCCGAGGTCGGGCGGGCCACCCGGGACGCGATCGGGCGTACGTCCACCTTCTTCTACGTCGACACCCTCGAATTCCTGCGCCGGGGCGGCCGGATCAACGCCGCCGAGGCGCTGCTCGGTACCGCCCTCTCGGTCAAGCCGATCCTGCACGTACGCGACGGCACCATCGCGGTACGGGAGAAGGTCCGTACCGCCAGTCGCGGGCTGGCCCGGCTGGTCGACCTGGCGCTGGGCGCGGCGGGCGAGTCGAGGGTGGACGTCGCCGTACACCATCTGGCCGCACCACAGCGGGCCCAGGCGCTGGCCGAGGCCCTTGCCGTACGCCTCGGCGACCGGTTGTGCGACCGGCACGTCACCGAGGCCGGCGCGGCGGTCGGCGCACACGCCGGACCGGGACTCGCCTGCGTGGTGGTGCACCGCCGCCCCTGACCCGGCCGGGGTGGGCCAGGTCCGGCCGGGCCCGGTCAGCGCAGCGTCAACCAGCGCAGGGTCAACCAGCGCGGCGTCAACCAGCGTCCGGTCAGCGCAGCGTCAACCAGCGCAGGCCGAGGCGGTTGATCCGTTCGGACTCGGCGTCGTCGATCGGCGCCCGTCCGGTGGCCTTGCGCAGGAACGTCACCCGGTCCCAGCCGAGGTCCCCTAGCGGCGCGAGGCCATTCGGCCCGACCAGCAGCTCCGTCACCAGTTCGGCGGCCGGTCCGGTCAGCCACGGCCGGCGGTCGAGGGCCGAGGCCAGGTCCAGGCCGTGCACCGCGACCTCGACCACCCGGGTACGCAGGAACTCCGTCAGCAACATCAAATCCCCGTGCCGGGTGCGTACGACCCGGTCCGGCGGCTCGGCCCGGCAGAGTTGGTCCACCCGTTGCCAGGTCGCGGTGAAGTCCTCGACCAGCGCGTCCCCGCTCACCCGTGCCGCCGCGTGATCCTGCGCCAGCTTGATCCGCCTGGCGTTGGTCTCCGGGGCGAATCGGTCGTCCGGCCGGTAGTACGCCGTCGCCGAGACCTCGGCGTGCTCCGGAGCCTCGGCCGCCAGCATCTCCGGCAGCCAGGCGAGCACCACCCGGACGTGCGCCAGCAGGTCACGTACGCGCCACGGGGTGCAGGCGGTCGGTCGGTCCCAGTCGGGTTCGGGCAGCCCGCTCATCGCCCCGGCGAGTTGCTCCGTCTCGCCCTGGAGGACGTCCAGCACCCGCTCCCGCCGCATGTCGGTCAACGTACCAACACCGCCGCCGCCGGCCGCCTGGCCCGGACGCTTCGTGATCACGAAGAGTTCGGCTCGCCAGAGCCGGCCGAACTCTTCACCATGTTCGCCGGTCACCGGTTGGCTTGACGGGGGCGTAGCAGAGAGGAGCAAGATCAGGGCGTTCTCCACAGGTGGGTCGGCCGTCCACAGGAGAGTGCGACGTGGCGGTACGGCGTGCGGATTCCGCCTACCGTCCGGCGGGTGTCTGACGACGAGACGAGGGTGCGGGAGCGGCTGGCCCGGCTGGCGGGCGGCGGGGCGAGCCCGGTCGCCGTACCGGTGGGGACCGATCCGGTGGCGGACGAGCCGGCGCCGGCCGTCGGGCACCGGCTGGGCGGACCCGGGGCCTTCGACCCCGGCCGGCGTGGGGTGCGCGCGCTGGCGGCGGTGGCGGTCGTGGTGGTGCTCGGGGCGGCCGGCTGGGCCTGGCAGGCCCGCCCGAGGGCCGAGCCGGTGCCGGTCGCCTCGTCGGCGCCGACGATGGAGGGAACCGGTTCGGCAGACCGGCCGGCGAGCATCGGGACCGACCCGAGCCCGGTCGCGGCTACGGGCGCCGAGGTGGTGGTCGCCGTCGCCGGCAAGGTACAAAAACCGGGGCTGGTCCGGCTCCCGGCGGGGGCCAGGGTCGCCGACGCGCTCGCCGCCGCCGGGGGCGTCCTGCCCGGCGTCGACGTCGCGTTGCTCAACCTGGCCCGCAAGGTCACCGACGGGGAGCTGATCCTGGTCGGGGTGAGCGCCCCACCCGGGATGGCCGCTGCGGGCGGTGTCCCGGGGCAGCCCGGCGAGCCGGCCGCCGGTGGCGGCAAGGTCAACCTGAACACCGCCACCCTGGCCCAACTCGACACGCTGCCCGGGGTCGGGCCGGTGCTCGCCCAGCGCATTCTCGACCACCGCGACCAGCGCGGCGGGTTCCGCTCGGTAGGGGACCTGCGGCAGGTCAGCGGCATCGGCGACGCCCGGTACGAGCAGCTCAAGGAACTGGTGACGGTATGAGCGCGCCGGTCCGCCGCCGGGGTGGGGCGGTGGATCGCACCGACACGCTCACGCCGGTCGCAGCCGACGAGCGGTCGACCGGACCCGGCGGGCAGCCGGTCGGCTCCGGTAAGCGGTCGGCCGAACCCGGGCGGCTGCGGGTGGGCGGGGAGGCAGCACCGGACCTGCGGCTCGCCGGGATGGCGGTGGCCACCTGGCTCTCCGCCCTCGGCGTACTCCACCTCTCGGTCCGGATCGGTGTTCTCATCGCGACCGTGGCCGGCATCGGTGCCCTGGCCGGCGCCGCCCAGCTCGGCCGGAGGCGTCGCGTCCCGCTGGCGCGACCAGGTGCCGAACCTGCGGGCGCCCGGTACGGCTGGATCGTCGTCGCGGCCCTGCTCGGCGTGGTCTGCGGCAGTGCCGCGACCGCGGCCCGGCTCGGCGTACGCGACGCGCCGTCGCTGGCCGAACTGGCCCGCACCCGGGCCCCGGTCACGGTCGAACTGGTGGTACGTGACGACCCGCGCGCCGTGGCGGGTGCGCCCGGTCGGCCGGCGATGCTGCTGCTCTCGGCCGAGCTGTCCCGGCTGCGCGGGCCGGACCAGCGGCGGATCGAGCTTCCCGCCCGGATCCTCGTCCTCGCCACCGACCCGGGCTGGCGTGACCTGCTGCCGGGGCAGCGGCTGAGCGCGTCCGGCCGGTTGACCCGGGCCCGTGGCGGCGACCTGACGGCGGCCGTACTGTCGGCCGGCGGCGCGCCGGTCCGACTCGGTACGCCGTCGTGGACCCAACGGGCAGCCGGCAAACTTCGCGCCGGGCTGCAACGGGCCTGTCAGCCGTTGGCCGACGAGCCGGGCGGACTGCTGCCGGGGCTGGTGGTGGGTGACACCAGTCGGCTGCTGCCCGCCGTCGAGGAGGATTTCCGCACCACCGGGATGACCCACCTCAATGCCGTCTCCGGTGCCAACGTGGCCATCGTGGTCGGCCTGGTGCTGCTCTGTTGTCGCTGGTCCCGTGCCGGTCCGTGGCTCACCGCGATCGTCTGCGCCGTCGCCCTGGTCGGCTTCGTCATCCTGGCCCGGCCGTCGCCGAGCGTCGTCCGGGCCGCCACCATGGGAGCGGTCGGCCTGCTGGCCCTCGCTGTCGGCCGTCCCCGGGCGGCACTGCCCGCGCTCGGTGCCGCGATCACCGTGCTGGTGGTGGTCGACCCGGAGTTGGCCGGCGACGCCGGGTTCGCGCTCTCCGTACTGGCCACCGGCGGGCTGCTGCTGGTCGCGCCGAGGTGGCGGGACCGGTTGCGGGAACGGGGTGTGCCGGCCGGGCTGGCCGAGGCGCTGTCCATCCCGGCGGCGGCCCAACTGGCCTGCTCCCCGGTCGTGGCCGGGTTGTCCGGCACGGTCAGTTTGGTTGCCGTACCGGCGAACCTGTTGGCGGTCCCGGCGATCGCGCCGGCCACCGTGCTCGGCGTGGCGGCGGCCACGCTTTCGCCGTTCTGGCCGGCGGGTGCGGAGTTCGCCGCCTGGCTCGGGAGCTGGCCGGCCTGGTGGCTGGTGCTGGTGGCCCGCTACGGCGCCCGGCTCCCGGCCGGCACCCTGCCGTGGCTCGACGGGGTCGCGGGTGGACTGCTGCTCGCCGCGCTGACCGTGGCGCTGCTGGTCGCCGCCCGGCATCCACTGGTCCGCCGGCTGGTCGCGGTGGTCGTGGCGGCCGTGGTCGTCGGAGCGCTGCCGGTGCGCCTGGTCGCCTCCGGTTGGCCACCCGAGGGCTGGGTCTTCGCGGTCTGCGCGGTCGGGCAGGGGGACACCGCCGTGCTGCGGGTCGGGGACGGGCGGGCGGTGGTGGTCGACGCGGGGCCGGACCCGTCGTCGGCCGACCGCTGCCTGCGCCGGCTCGGCGTACGGGCGGTGCCGCTGCTCGTGGTCAGCCACTTCCACGCCGACCACGTGGGCGGACTGGACGGGGTGCTGCGCGGTCGGCGGGTCGGGGAGGTGGCGGTTCCACAGTGGCCCGAGCCGGCCGGTGGGCGTACGGCGGTCGAACGCTCGGCCGCCGCCGCCCGGGTCCCGGTGCTCCCGGTCGGCCCCGGTTGGCGGTACGTCGCCGGCCCGGTGGAGTTGCGCCTGCTCGGCCCGCCGTACCCGATGCGGGGCACCAGGTCGGACCCGAACAACAACTCCCTGGTGCTGCTCGCCCGGGTGGGCGGCGTCCGGATCATGCTCGCCGGTGATGCCGAGGAGGAGGAGCAGCGGGCGCTGGTCGACACCCTGCCCGGTGCCGACCTGCGGGCGGAACTGCTCAAGGTGGCGCACCACGGTAGCGCGTACCAGGATGCCGGGTTCCTGGACACGGTCGACCCGGCGGTGGCGCTGGTCCCGGTCGGGGCCGGTAACGACTACGGCCACCCGAGTCCGGCGGTGCTCGGCCGGCTGACCCGTAACGGGGCCCGGGTGTGGCGTACCGACACCGACGGTGATCTGGCGGCGGTGGTCCGGGACGGCCGGCTGGCGGTTGCCGTACGCGGCCTCGGTCCGACGGACGACCGACCGGAGTAACCAAAAGTATTGGCATCATCACCAAGGGTGCGAATGAAGTCGGACCATCGAGGTGACCGGGGTGAAGGAGTGGAGGAGGCTGAGGCGTGCGCCGAACGCCAGGATTAAGATAAATGTCTTGATTTGCGCTAAGTGCGGGGTCAACTACGGGTACCCGGGTGACCAGGCCCGACGCGTCCACCCGACGTGCGACGATGACCACGTGACCCCTGTTAGCCTCCCCCCGGTAACGCTCGTCCTCGGCGACGAGGAACTGCTGGTCAACCGAGCACTGACCGGGGCCGCCGAGTCGGCTCGGGCAGTTGATCCCGACTCCGACGTCCGCGAGTACGAGGCCGGTTCGGTCAACCCCGGCGAGGTTGCCGAGATGCTCAGTCCGTCCCTGTTCGGCGGTCGCCGGGTGATCCTGCTCCGCGCCGGCCAGGACGCCCGCAAGGATCTGGTCGCCACGCTGCTGACGTACGCGAAGAATCCCGACCCCGACGTGCACCTGGTGGTGGCGCACGCCGGAGGCGCCAAGGGCAAGGCGTTCGCCGACGGGCTGCGCGCGGCCGGGGCGATCGTGGTCTCGGCGGCCAAGCTCAAGGGGGACCGGGAGCGGATCGCCTTCGTCAAGGACGAGTTCCGGCGGGGAGGCGGCAAGGCCAGTGAGGACGCCGCCGCCGCCCTGGTCGCAGCGGTCGGCAACGACCTGCGCGAACTCGCCTCCGCCTGCGCGCAGTTGATCGCCGACACCGACGGGCGGATCGGGGCCGACACGGTCGCCCGCTACTACCGGGGCCGGGCCGAGGTGAGCGGCTTCACCGTCGCGGACGCGGCGATGGTCGGTGACGTCCCGGCCGCGCTGGAGGCGTTGCGCTGGGCACTGCACGTCGGCGTCGACCCGGTGCCGATCGCCGACGCGCTCGCCGACGGCGTACGGACCGTCGCCCGGGTGAGCTCCGCCGGACGGGGCAGCGCCTACCAACTCGCGAGCACGCTCGGCATGCCCGCGTGGAAGATCGAGCGGGCCCAGCGTCAGGGTCGTGGTTGGACGCCCGAAGGGCTGGTGGACGCGATGCGGGCCGCGGCCGACTGCAACGCCGCCGTCAAGGGCGGCGCCGACGACCGGGGGTACGCGTTGGAACGCGCGGTCTTCGCGGTCGCCGCCGCCCGCTCGGGAGGTGGCACACGATGAGCGGACCGCCTCACCTCCGGTTACCGGGACAGCTCCGGGCCATCCGGCGAGCCGGCGCCACCGGGGACCTCGGTTACCCCGACCTGTCCGAGTCGCTCGACGATGCCGGGCCGGTGATGGCCGGGGACGTCGCTGCGAGCTATCCCGGCCTGGTCGCCGAGGTCTGCGCCGACCTCGACGGGGCCGCGCGGGCCGAACACCCCACGGTACGGGTCTACCCCCGGCTGCTCGAACCGGTCCACGAGAGCCCGACGGTCGACGACGAGCGGGTCCAACCGCTCTACTCGCGGGTGCTCCGACTGCACCATGTCGACCCCGGCGGCCTGCTCTGCTTCCTCTTCTTCGAGGGCACGGTCGCCCTCGGCCTGCTGCTCGCACTCGCCGAGTTGGTCAACTGGTGGGGCGTGCTGGTCCTGCCGATGACCGTCGCCGTCATGGTCAAGGTCAACGACCTGGTGGCGGCGGCGGTGGTCCGCGCCGCGGCCAGGGTGCCGGACCTCGAACAGGAGCGGTTCCGGCGGGAGATGCTGCCGGCGGTCGGCCGGGCCCGGGTGCCGGACGAGTGGAAGATCAGTCCGGATTCCCGACCCGACGCGGCCGCTTCGGCGCGACCGGTGGGGCACGCTCGACCTCGCGCGGGCGGCGCCAACCGGTCACTGCCCGCCGGCACGAGGCCGGAGCCGGTCGCCGGCTCGGCCGAGGCCCTGCCCGCGGCGGCGCGGCTGGTGCTGGGACGGGCTGCGGCGAGTCGGATCCGGGCCAACTCCGGCCAGGCCGGCACGCGTCGTACCGCGATTGACCGGCCGACGAACGGTCAGCCGGCGGCGGGTGAGCGTACCGAACAGTGGCCCGGCCAGCAGGGTGGTCACTGGTCCGAGCGGTCGGACAGCCCGCAGCAGCGGGCCAGTCAGTCGGGCAGCCGGCACTACGAGTAGGCAGAGCCCTACGGGGGTAGGCAGAGCCGGTCACGAGGAAGAGGGCCGACGGGTCAGGACCAGACGACAGCTACGCCCCGAGCCGGAAAGGCTCGGGGCGTACTGGTGAAGTCTGGGGTCGGACCCGCTCAGGCAGCGGAGAGCGACTGCAGCCGCTTCGCGATCGCCGACTTGCGGTTCGCCGCCTGGTTCTGGTGGATGACGCCCTTGCTGACCGCCTTGTCCAGCTTCCGCGAGGCGTCCCGCATCAACGCGGTGGCCTGCTCGGTGTCACCGGCAACGGTCGCCTCGTTGAACTTGCGGATGGCGGTCTTCAGCGACGACTTGACCGACTTGTTACGCAGCCGGCGCTTCTCGTTCTGCCGGTTGCGCTTGATCTGGGACTTAATGTTCGCCACGCGACAGCCTCGTCTTGATAGCTCGGGTTGGTCAGCTTGATGCAGGGGCGACGATCTGCGGGAGCCTCTGGGGCGCCAACACACGGTCACATCGCCACATGCGAAAAGTCAGGTTACCAGGTCCCCCGGGTGGGGCCAAAACCGGCTCAGCGCCACCCGCGCCGCGAGGCCAGCCAGGCCAGCGCCGTCTCACCGCTCCAGCGCTGGTGCGCCCGCAGGTGCGGAGACTCCGCGGCGGGTTCGGTGGTGGCCCGTACCAACCAGTATCCGGCGAGCGCGGCCAGTGCGGCGTCCAGCCCGTCGGCCGGTGCGTCCCGGGTGGCCGGGTGGGTGGCGAAGGCGCGGTCGGCGTCGAGCCCGCTGGCGTACGCGGTGACGAGCAGGCCGGCCAGGTCGAACCAGGCGGGGCCGAAGCAGAGCCAGTTCCAGTCGCAGATCCAGGCGGCGCCGGACCGGTCGATCAGTACGTTGTCCAGCCGCAGGTCGCAGTGGATCAACCCGGTGCCGTGCGCGTAGCCGGGCAGCAGACCCTCCAGCGAGGCCAGCTCGGGCAACCGTCCCCGCAGGCTCGCCGGCACCCCGGCCGGCACCGGCTCGTACCCGTCGACGATCTCCCGCCACCAGGACAGGTCGGCCCGGAGCAGGTCGGCGAGCTGCGGCGGACCGAGCGCGACGAGTGCCTCCGGCGGCTCACGCAGCGCCCGCGCCACCCGCGCGTACGCGTCCAGGGTCGCGCTCAGCTCGGCCGGGTGCCAGGGCAGGGCCGGCGTCCGGCCGTCGATGGCGTCCAGGCAGATGACGAAGTGACCGGCGGTGGTGAGGGTCCAGCGCGGGCGGGCCACCGGCAGTCCGGGCGGGAGGGCGGCGACGATCGCGGTCTCCCGGGCGTACCAGTCGCTCAGATGCCGTTGGTCGGCGAGCGACGCGGCCTTGACGAAGACCCGGTCCCCGGCGGTGGTGCCGAGCACCCCGGCAAAACCGTTGGTGAACCCGCCACCGGCGGTGGTGGCCCAGCTCACCCTGGCGCCCAACCGGGCGGCGATCGCCGCCCGCAGTTCCGCCGGCAGGTCGGCCCAGTCCGGTCGGACGGCGGTCGCACCGTACGGCACCAGCGGCAACGGGCTCGCGGACATGCCTCCATCCTGCCTCAGCCGGCCGTCCGGACGCCGTACCGGCGACGGTGCGACCCGGTTGTCACAGTGGTCTGCCAGACTGCCGGGACATGAGGACCGACGAGTTCTGGGCGTTGATCGACGAGGCCCGCACGGGTGCCGACGGCGAGACCGAGGCGATCATCGCGCGGGCGGTGGCCCTGCTGGCGGAGCGGGACGTGGTCGAGATCGTCGGCTTCGACCAGCACCTCTGGCGGGTGTTGGCGGCCTCCTACCGGGCGGACCTCTGGGGCGCGGCCTACCTGATCAACGGTGGCTGCTCCGACGACGGCTTCGAGTACTTCCGCTGCTGGCTCCTCCTCCAGGGGCGGGCGACCTTCGCCCAGGCGGTCAAGGACCCGGACTCACTGGCCGCGCTGCCGGCGGTGCGGCAGGCGGCGGTGACCGGTCAGGAGTTCGAGGCCGAGGAGGTGCTGCACCTCGCCCGGAACGCCCACCTGAAGGCGACCGCCGCCGAGATGCCGGCCCAACCGCACGCGACCTACCCGGAGCTGGGCGAGTTCTGGGACTTCGACGACGAGGACTCGGCCCGCCAACAGTTGCCCCGGCTCGCGGCGCTCTTCGTCGAGCCGCCCGCCGAGTGACCGGCGCCTGCGCCGAATGGACACCGACGGGTTCTGGGAGTTGATCGAGCGCTCGGCGTTGCGGGCCGACACGCCCGACGACCGGCTGCGGTGGCTCACCGACCGGCTCGCCGAGCTGCCGGCCGCCGAGATCATGGACTTCACGCTCCGGCTGGACGAGCTGCGCCGCCGGGCCGACAGCCACCTGCTGTGGGGTGCGGCGTACCGGATTTGTGGTGGTCTCTGCTCCGACGACGGGTTCCACTACTTCCAGGCGTGGCTGGTCGGACTCGGGCGGGACGGGTTCGAACGGGTGGTACGCGACCCGGACGAACTGGCCGAGCTGCCCGCGGTTCAGCGGCTGGCCGGGCGGGCGTTGCGCGACTGGGCCGAAGACGAGTGGCCGAGTTGGGAGGAGCTCGACTACGTGGCGGACGAGGCGTACGAGCGGATCACCGACGGGTCCGAGGAGCTGGACGTGGTGCTGGAGCGGCACGGTCACGACGTGCAACTCACGCCGGAGCCGTCCGACGAGCGCTGGAACCCGCGCGATCCGGCCGAGGTGGTCGCCCGATTCCCCCGACTGGCCCGGATGTTCCCGGTCCCGCCGGTCGAGACCCCGCCGGCCGGCTGGGCGTTCCGCTCGGCGTGACCCGACCGGCTGCTCCGGGGCTTCCGGCGGGCATGGGATCATAGAGAGTGGTCGGCGCCGTGCCGACCGTCGCGTACCGGTCCGGCCCGAGCGGCCGTCGCGTACCGCCGACCAGCCCGACCAGCGCAGCTTGCCAGCCCGACCCGCTTGCCAGCCCGACTAGAACGGACCGCCGTGCCACCGACGCCCGACCCCGGCGCGAACACTCCTGGTGCCACCGACCCCGGCCGGATCAGGAACTTCGGCATCATCGCCCACATCGACCACGGGAAGTCGACCCTGGCCGACCGGATGTTGCAGCTCACCGGCGTGGTCGACCCGCGGCAGATGCGGGCGCAGTACCTGGACCGGATGGACATCGAGCGCGAGCGTGGCATCACCATCAAGAGCCAGGCGGTCCGGATGCCCTGGACCGTGCGCGAGGGTGAGCAGCAGGGCGAGCAGGCCGTGCTCAACATGATCGACACCCCGGGCCACGTGGACTTCACCTACGAGGTGTCCCGGTCGCTGGCCGCCTGTGAGGGCGCGGTGCTGCTGGTCGACGCGGCGCAGGGGATCGAGGCGCAGACGCTGGCGAACCTCTACCTGGCGATGGAGAACAACCTCACCATCATCCCGGTGCTGAACAAGATCGACCTGCCGGCCGCCCAGCCGGAGAAGTACGCCGAGGAACTGGCGCACCTGATCGGATGCGAGCCGAGCGACTGCATCAAGGTCTCCGGCAAGACCGGCGAGGGCGTGCCGTACCTGCTCGACGAGATCGTCCGTCAGTTCAAGCCGCCGGTCGGCAACGCCGACGCGCCGGCCCGCGCGATGATCTTCGACTCGGTCTACGACGTCTACCGGGGCGTGGTCACCTACGTCCGGGTCATCGACGGCCGGATCGAGGCCCGCGAGCGGATCAAGATGATGTCCACCGGCGCGGTGCACGAGCTGCTGGAGATCGGCGTCATCTCACCCGAGATGGAGAAGCACGGCGCGCTCGGCGTCGGCGAGGTGGGCTACCTGATCACGGGTGTGAAGGACGTACGCCAGTCGCGGGTCGGTGACACGGTCACCCTCAACACGCGGCCGGCGAGCGAGCCGCTCGGCGGTTACAAGGACCCGAAGCCGATGGTCTACTCCGGCCTCTACCCGATCGACGGGTCCGACTACCCCAACCTGCGCGACGCGCTGGACAAGCTCAAGCTCAACGACGCCGCGCTCGACTACGAGCCGGAGACCTCGGGTGCGCTCGGTTTCGGCTTCCGCTGCGGCTTCCTCGGCCTGCTGCACCTGGAGATCATCCGGGAGCGGCTGGAGCGGGAGTACAACCTGGACCTGATCTCCACCGCGCCGAACGTGGTCTACCGGGCGAAGCTGGAAGACGGCAACGAGATCACCGTCACTAACCCCAGCGAGTACCCGAGCGGCAAGGTCGCCGAGGTGTACGAGCCGGTGGTGCGGGCGACCGTACTCACCCCGAACGACTACGTCGGCGCGGTGATGGAGCTCTGCCAGGGCCGGCGGGGCACCCTGCTCGGCATGGACTACCTCTCCGCCGACCGGGTGGAGCTGCGCTACACGCTGCCCCTAGCAGAGATCATCTTCGACTTCTTCGACCAGCTCAAGAGCCGTACCAAGGGCTACGCCTCGCTCGACTACGAGCCCTCCGGCGAGCAGCAGTCCGACCTGGTCAAGGTGGACATCCTGCTGCACGGCGAGCCGGTCGACGCGTTCAGCGCGATCGTGCACAAGGACAAGGCGTACAACTACGGCGTCAGCATCGCGTCCAAGCTGCAGAAGCTGATTCCCCGGCAGCAGTTCGAGGTGCCGATCCAGGCCGCGATCGGCAACCGGGTGATCGCCCGCGAGACCATCCGGGCGATCCGCAAGGACGTGCTCGCCAAGTGCTACGGCGGTGACATCACCCGTAAGCGCAAGCTGCTGGAGAAGCAGAAGGAAGGCAAGAAGCGGATGAAGATGGTCGGCCGGGTCGAGGTGCCGCAGGAGGCGTTCATCGCCGCGCTCTCCTCGGACGACTCCGGTGGCGACGGCAAGGGCGGCAAGGCGGCCGGCAAGAAGTGACGCCGCGAACGTACGGGCCGGACGCCGCCTTCTGCCCGCGCTGCGCCGCGCCGCTGCCCTCTGCCCCGCCGACGGCCTGCGGCGCGTGCGGCTACGCGCTCTTTGTCAACGCCCGCCCGACCGCCAGCCTCGTCCTGCTCGACGGTGACCCGGTCGCGCCCCGGTTCCTGGCGCTGCGCCGGGCGTCCGAGCCCAGGTCCGGGCTCTGGGAGACCCCGGGCGGCTTCTGCGACGGGTGGGAACACCCGGAGGCGGCGGCGATCCGCGAGGGGCGGGAGGAACTCGGCGTCGAGGTGATCCTCGGCGACTTCGTCGGCATGTACGTCGGCAGTTACGACTACCAGCGCGAGACCCTTCCGGTGCTCGACATCTTCTACCTGGCGACTCTTCCAGTCGGTGCCGAGATCAGGATCGATCCGACGGAGTCGTCCGAGATGACCTGGTTCCCCCTGGCGGATCCGCCCACTTTGGCCTTCGAGACGATGGATGCGGCCGTTCGGGCGGCGGCGCGACAACTCATGATCTGAGTCGGTTTGGAATCTCCGGCGGTCGGGCACTATGCGGTCACCACACGACAAGGTGTGACCGATCCGAGTAGGAGACGACCGATGACTGTTCTCGGTATCATCACCGCCCTCATTGTTGGCCTCATCGTCGGTGCGCTCGGCCGCCTGGTCGTGCCCGGACGGCAGAACATGCCGATGTGGCTGCACATGCTGATCGGCGTGGGCGCCGCACTGCTCGGTACGGTGATCGCGCGGGCCGCGGGCATCGCCACCGAGACCGCCGGCATCGACTGGCGGGAGCTGCTGGTCCAGGTGGTCGTCGCGGCGATCGCGGTGGCCATCGTGGCCGGTGTCGGCGGTCGCCGTAGCGTCAGCCGCTACTGATCCCCGTACCACCTCCCCGTAACACGTTTGCACGGCCAGGGGCGCCCGACCGATCCGGTCCGGCGCCCCTGCCGTGCGCACCGCGTTCCTGACCGCGGCCCGGGCCGGCGACCTCACCGCGATCCTCGCGGTGCTCGCCCCCGACGTGGTCCGCCGGGGCGCCGGCGGCGGCCGTAGGCTGCATCCATGACGGGCAGACTCACCTCGGTAAATTTGGCCATCGTGACCACGGCCCCGTGGGCCGGTGACCCGAGCGGACGCAGCGGCATCGACAAGCGGCCCAACCCGGGCCGGATCCTGTTGCGCGCCGGAGGCGTGGCCGGTGACTTCGTCGGCGAGACCGCGGTCCACGGCGGGCCGGACAAGGCCGTCTACTCGTACGCCCGGGAGGACGCGGCCTGGTGGTCGCGGGAGTTGGGTCGGGAGATCCCGCCCGGCGGGTTCGGCGAGAACCTCTCCACCGAGGGGATCGACCTGACCGGTGCGGTGATCGGAGAACGGTGGCAGGTCGGTACGGCGCTGCTGGAGGTGAGCCAGCCGCGTACGCCCTGCCGCACCTTCGCCGGCTTCTGGGGCGTACGGGACCTGATCAAGCGGTTCACCGCCCGCGCCACACCCGGGGCGTACCTGCGGGTTCTCCGCGAGGGTGAGGTGGGCGCGGGCGACGAGGTGACGGTGGTGCACCGGCCGGCGCACGGCGTCACCATCGGGGAGACCTTTCGGGCCCTCAACATCACCCCGGAACTGCTGCCGCGTCTGCTCGACGTGCCGGAGCTTCCCGAGCACATCCGGGAACGGGTGATCCGTCGGACCGCCGGGGCGCCGCGATGAACGCCCGGACCGCCGGGGCGCCGCGATGAACGCCCCGGGTCACCCCTCGGCGTAGACCTCGGCGACCACGAGGGCGGAGTTCGCCTCGCCCTTCTTGAGCGCGGTCCAGGTGCCCTCGTCCGCGGTCCATTCGAGATTCTCGAAGGTGACCCGCTTGACGCCGTTGTCGCCCGCGTGCGAGACGAGCCAGTGGGCGTAACGCCAACCGGTCTGGAGGTTCGCCGCCGGCACCGCCAGCCCGGTGAGTTCGGCCGGTACGGTCGTCTGGAGCTTGCCCCAGTCCAGGTTCAGGCCGTCGACCAGGGCGGCTGCCGCGGCGGCACCCCGCACCAGCGGCTCGGCGCCCACGGTACAGGCGACCGCGCCGGTCGCGTTGCCGAGCAGTGCCCGGGTGAGCACGGCAGACTCGTCGGCCCACTTCTCGTACGCCTCCGGGAACGCCGAACGCTGCACCTTCTGGGCGGCGTCGGTGACCCGCATCGTCTCCCAGCCCTTGACCTTCTTCAGCGCGGCGTAGAACTTGTTCGCCGCGTAACGCGGGTCGCGGATCTCCTCCGGTTTGCCCCAACCCTGGCTGGGGCGCTGCTGGAACAGCCCGATCGAGTCGCGGTCGCCGCCGGCCAGGTTCTCCAACCTGGACTCCTGGAACGCCGTCGCGAGGGCGACCACGACCGCCTGTTCGGGCATCTTGCGCTTCACGCCGATCGCGGCGATGGTCGCAGCGTTCGCCATCTGCTCCGGGTTCAGGTTGACCCGACCCTCCGCCTCGACCGTGCAGCCCTGGATCGCGGTCGGCAGCGGCAGCTTCCCGACGATCTCGCGTGAGCCGAGGTAGACCCCGAAGGCGGCAACCGCCGCCAGCGCCACGCCAGCGGCCACCATCGCTCGAGTCCGCACCCGCACCCCCTGCTCGTCCGGTCGGCCTGATCCGTCCATACCGATGTCCGCCCGTTTCGGGGGCGGGGACGGCCGGTGGGACAGCGCCTAGCGTACGTGCCGACGCCGTACCTCCGACCAGCCTTGTATTCCCGGTAAACCTGTGCTCACCGATACTTCATCGGATTCACATCGATGCCTGGCGCGCGTTCACGCCGCTCATGCCCCGGGTACCCAACGAGCCGGCCGTTTCTCGCGGAACGCGGAGATTCCCTCCCGCCCCTCCTCGGAGAGGAAGTAGCCGGTCGACAGCGCGCCCAACTCGGCGAGTTCGGCCCGCAGGTCCGGGCCGACCGGGCGGCGCAGCAGCTCCTTCGTGCCGGCCAGGGCACCCGGCGCCCCCTTCACCAGCGCGGCGCAGTACGCGGCCACGGTCGGGTCCAGCTCCTGCGCCGGCACCGCCCGGTTGACCAGCCCGATCCGTTCGGCCCGGTCCCCGTCGAAGGTCTCACCGGTCAGATAGAGCTCGGCGGCGGCCCGGGGCTGCAACCGGGGCAGAACGGTCGCCGAGATCACCGCCGGGATCACCCCGATCCGTACCTCGGTGAAGGCGAAGGTGGCGTCCCGGGCGCAGACCGCCAGGTCGGCCGCGGCGATCAGACCCAGGCCGCCCGCGCGCGCCGGGCCGGCGACCCGCGCGACGACCGGCTTCGGGCACTCCCGTACGGCGGCGAGCACGTCACCGAGCCGGCCGGCGGGTACGGAGCCGGTCGCGTACGCCTCCGCGGTCTCCTTCAGGTCGGCGCCGGAGCAGAAGACCGGCCCGGTGTGGCTCAGCACCACCGCCCGTACCGTGTCGTCCGTCACAGCCTCGGCGAGCGCGGCGAGGAGCTGGGTCATCAGCGGGGTGGAGAGCGCGTTGCGGTTGTGCGGGCTGTCCAGGGTGAGCGTGGTCACCCCGGACGCCGTCGACACCCGGACGAGCGTGTCAGGGGCGGAGGTCATGCCGGCACACTAGTCGCATGCCCGGCATCCTTCCCGAAGGCGAACCCGTCCCGGCCGACGGTTCGCTGCCCCGTTCCGCCCTGACCGCCGTCGGCGCCCGGGGCTTCGGGGTGTACGCGCACGTGCCGTTCTGCGCCAGTCGGTGCGGTTACTGCGACTTCAACACGTACACCGCGACGGAACTCGGGGGCGGGGGCGCCCGGGACGAGTACGCCGACCAGGTGCTGGCCGAGTTGGCGCTGGCCGGACGGGTGCTCGGCGACGCCCCGCCGGGCCGGGTGGACACCGTCTTTGTCGGCGGTGGCACCCCGACCCTGCTGCCCGCCGACGACCTGGCCCGGATCCTGGACGGGATCGACCGCACCTGGGGGCTGGCCGCCGACGCGGAGATCACCACCGAGGCGAACCCGGAGTCGGTGACGCCGGATTCGCTCAAGGCGCTGCGCGCCGCCGGATACACCCGGATCTCGCTGGGGATGCAGTCCGCCGCGCCCGGGGTGCTCGCCCTGCTCGACCGTCGGCACACCCCCGGACGGGCGGTCCAGGCGGCGCTGGAGGCCCGTGACGCCGGGTTCGACCACGTGAACCTGGACCTGATCTACGGCACGCCGGGGGAGAGCGCCGAGGACTTCGCCGCCTCGCTCGACGCGGTGACGCAGGCGGGCGTCGACCACGTCAGCGCGTACGCCCTGATCGTCGAGGACGGCACCCGGCTGGCCGCGCGGATGCGGCGCGGGGAGCTGCCGTACCCGAGCGACGACGTGGCGGCGGACCGCTACCTGGCCGCCGAGCAGGCCCTCGGCGCGGCCGGTTTCTCCTGGTACGAGGTCTCCAACTGGGCCCGCACGCCGGACGCCGCGTGCCGGCACAACCTGCTGTACTGGACCGGCGGCGACTGGTGGGGCCTCGGGCCGGGGGCGCACAGCCACGTCGGCGGCGTGCGCTGGTGGAACGTCAAACACCCCACCGCGTACGCGGCCCGGCTGGCCGCCGGTGAGTCCCCGGGACACGCCCGGGAGCTGCTCAGCGGCGACGACCAGCACGTGGAGGACGTGATGCTGCGGCTGCGGCTGGCGTCCGGCCTGCCGCTGGCCGGGCTGGACGGGGTGGGTCGGGCCGGCGCCGAGCGGGCGCTCACCGACGGCCTGCTCAGCCGCCCGGAGTACGAGTCCGGCCGGGCGGTGCTGACCCTGCGCGGCCGGCTGCTCGCCGACGCGGTGGTCCGGGACCTGCTGCCGTAGCCGGTGCCGGAGTCCGTGCCGCAGCCGGTTCCGGTGCCGGAGTCCGTGCCGGTGCCGGAACGGGGCCGGGACGTTACCCGGCCCCGTTCCGAAGGCCGACCGCTACTTGATCCAACTCGGCGACATCGGGTACTTGTAGTACTCGCCGTTGACCGCCTTGGCCCCGGCGATGATCCCGAAGATGGTGCCGAGGGCCCACGCGGCGATCACGCCGACGATCCCGATCCCGATGCAGAGCAGGATGTAACCCGCCACACCGATGATCGACCAGAGTAGCTGGAAGTTCAGCGCGGCGGTGGAGTGCGCCCGTACGGTCGGCGAGGTGTTCCCCTTGACCAGGTACGCGACCAGCGGGGCGATCCAGCCCGCCACGCCGCCGCTGACAAAGGCGCCGGCCGCGCCGCCGAAGTGGGCGACCATGGCCCAGGTCTTCTCCTCGCCGTTGGCGAAGCCGCCCGGGGCCCCGCCGCCGTAGTAGGCACCGGGCGGGGGGTAGCCCCCGGGCGGGGGGTAACCACCCGGCGGGGGGTAGCCGCCGGCCGGCGGGTAGCCGCCCTCGGCCGGAGGCGGGTAGGCGCCCGGGGGTGGATAGGCGCCGGGGGGCGGGTAGCCGCCACCGGAGGTGGGCGGGGACGCCTGGTACGGCGGTGGCGGGCCGTAGCCCGGAGGCGGACTCTCGCCGGGGCTCGAGTACGAGCCGGGGGAGGTGAACGGCGTGGTCGGTGGTTCCGGCGGGTTGCCGCCGGGGCCGTTGTCCCCGGGCGGGCGAGGCGGTTCAGTCATGTGGGTCACGGTAGGGGCACCGATCAAGTGACGCCACTTATCACCAGTGACTTTCTCTGGACAATTGACGACTGAAGCTGTTATGCCGACAGCGGGTCGGCTACCGTCCAGCAATTACCCCAAGATCTCCGGCCGGGGCGCACGGTTGATCATCGCGATCGGCCGGGCCCACGTCGTAGACTGGCACTCGTTACAGTCGAGTGCCAGACTGGTGGGCCGGGTGCTCGCTCCGACCCGGTCGCAGGGAGGTGAGAATGGGTCTCGACGACCGCAAGCTCGACGTGTTGCGCGCGATCGTGGAGGACTACGTCTCCACCCAGGAGCCGGTCGGCAGCAAAGCCCTGGTCGAACGGCACCAGCTCGGCGTCTCGCCGGCCACCGTCCGCAACGACATGGCCGTGCTCGAGGAGGAGGGCTACATCCGGCAGCCGCACACCAGTGCGGGCCGGGTGCCCACCGACCGTGGCTACCGTCTCTTCGTCGACCGGCTGTCCCGGGTCAAGCCGCTCACCCCGGCCGAGCGCCGGGCGATCGAGCGCTTCCTGGTCGGTGCCGTCGACCTCGACGACGTGGTGCACCGTACGGTCCGGCTGCTCGCCCAGCTCACCCGGCAGGTCGCGGTGGTGCAGTACCCGAGCCTGGCCCGCTCCTCCGTGCGTCACCTCGAACTGGTGCCGATCTCCACCACCCGGCTCATGTTCGTCATGATCGCCGACACCGGACGGGTCGAACAGCGCCTGGTCGAGATGCCCGCGCCGCTGCTCGCCGACGACGTCACCGACCTGCGCCGGATGGTCAACGAGAAGCTCGTCGGCTGCCGCCTCTCCGACACCCCGCCGCTGGTCCAGGCGCTGGTCGACGAGATCGCGCCCGAACTGCGCCCGGCCATGGCGACGCTCGCGTCGGTGCTGCTGGAGACCCTCGTCGAACGGCACGAGGAGCGGATCGCGCTGGCCGGCACCGCCAACCTGACCAGGGGCGGGCTGCTCGACTTCCAGGGTTCGCTGCGTCCGATCCTGGAGGCGCTGGAGGAGGAGGTCATCCTGCTCAAGCTCTTCGGTGAGGTCGAACCCAGTACGCTGCGGATTCGGATCGGCGACGAGAACGAGATCGACAATCTGCGGGCCGCCTCGGTCGTGAGCACCGGGTACGGCACCGGCAACACCATCCTCGGCGGGCTCGGCGTGCTCGGTCCGACGCGGATGGACTACCCCGGCACCATCGCGACCGTACGCGCCGTGGCCAGGTACGTGGGCGACCTGCTGGCGCAGAACTGATGGCACCGGGGCAGCGGGAGGCACCGGAGCGTTACCGAAGACGCCGGGCTGGCGGGAGCACGGCGCGGACCTGATCGACAAGCTGACCTGACGACCGGCGGACGGTACGACTGACATGGGGACACGGAACACAGTGGCCAAGGACTACTACGGGATTCTCGGCGTCAACCGAGAGGCCTCCGACGACGAGATCAAGCGCGCCTACCGCAAGCTGGCGCGGCAGTTCCACCCGGACGTCAACCCGGACCCGGAGGCGCACGAGAAGTTCAAGGACATCAACGCCGCCTACGAGGTCCTCTCCGACACGCAGAAGCGACAGATCGTCGACCTCGGCGGGGACCCGCTGGCGCCCGGCGGTGGCGGCGGTGCCGGACCCGGTGGCGCCGGCCCGTTCGTCGGCTTCCAGGACATCATGGACGCCTTCTTCGGCGCCGCCGGTGCGAGCCGGGGACCGCGCCCGCGTACCCGGCCGGGCGCCGACGCCATCCTCCGTCTCGAACTCGACCTGAACGAGACCGCCTTCGGGGTGGAGGCGCCGATCACCGTCGACACCGCCGTGCTCTGCACCACCTGCGCCGGGGCGGGCACCGCCGCCGGCACCCACCTCGCCACCTGCGAGGCCTGTGGCGGGCGGGGCGAGGTGCAGTCGGTTCAGCGCACCTTCCTCGGCCAGGTGGTCTCCTCCCGGCCGTGCACGGTCTGCCAGGGGTACGGCACCGTCATCCCGCACCCCTGCCCCACCTGCGCCGGGGACGGCCGGGTTCGTACCCGCCGCTCGCTCACCGTCAAGATCCCGGCCGGGGTCGAGGACGGCATGCGGATCCGCCTGGCCCAGCAGGGCGAGGTCGGCCCGGGCGGTGGCACCGCCGGTGACCTCTACGTCGAGATCTCCGAGCGGACCCACGACGTCTACTCCCGCAAGGGCGACGACCTGCACTGCCGGGTCACCGTCCCGATGACCGCCGCCGCCCTCGGCACCCGGCTCACCATCAAGACTCTCGACAGCGACGAGCCGGTCGACGTCAAGGCCGGCACCCAGCCGGGCAGTACCATCCGGCTGCGCGCCCGGGGCGTACCGCACCTGCGCGGGACCGGCCGGGGCGACCTCTTCGTCCACCTGGACGTACGGACCCCGACCAAGCTCGACGCCGACCAGGAGCGGATGCTGCGCGACTTCGCCAAGACCCGGGGCGAGGAGGTCGCCGAGCTGAGCAAGCAGGGCGGCTTCTTCTCCCGCATGCGCGACGCCTTCAACGGCCACTAGCCCACCCCCCACCCCCTCCTCCCCCCCCGTTTCGTCGATCTAGGGTGGATCGTCGTTGGTGGATCTCCGTGGGCGTGGATATGCCCTAGATCGCGGGGCGGGGGAGCGGGGGGCGGGGAGGGTGGGGTTAGGGGGTTAGCGTGGTGGCGGCTTTGGCGGTTTTGGAGTTGCCCTTTGCGACGGCGGTGAGCCAGGTGCGCAGGGGTGGGTCGGTGACCGGGATGTTGGCCCGCAGGTGTTCGTCGCGGAGCAGCTCGACCAGCCCGTGCAGGCCACGGGTGGACCGGTCCAGTCCGGGCAGCAAGGCCGTGAGCAGGGCCAGGACCTGGTCGCCGTGCCCGGCCGTGGCAAGCTCGGTCAGCGCGGCGGTCCAGCGGTTCACCGGTACGGCCGGCGCGACCTGGAGCATCGCGGCGGCCAGTTCGACCACTCCGACCCGGTGCGGGAGCAGAACGGCGGCGGCGTCGACGGCGGCGGTCCGTTCGGCCACGGAGGCCGAGGCGAATCCGGTGGCGAGCAGGTGGCGGCCGAGCGTGCCGGGGGCGGCGGGGGAAGTGGCGAGCAGTTCCAGCGCCGCCGTCGCGTCCGGTTCGGCGATGTCGTGCACGGCGTTCCAGAGCGCGTCGAGCCCGAGCGCGAGCACCGGGTCGATGTTGCCCGGCCAGACCAGGCTGGCCCAGCCCCACCGGGGGGCGGGCTCCACCGGCGGCCCGTCGTACGTCCAGGGCCTGACGTGCAGTTGGGCCAGCGACACCGTCGGCCGGGTCGGGTCGTCGGCCCGTGCCGGGGCCGGAGCGTCGCTGTTGGGCTTCACTTCGAGGGTCCAGAAGCGGCTGGGTTGGCCGCCGCGCCGGGGTTGGATCACCTCGACCTCCCAACGGGGGACCTGACCGGCACCGCCGACGTCGAGCGGGGGCTCGTCGGCGCCGGTGGGCAGCGCGCGCAGCCACGGGTCGTCGTCGTACGGGGCACGGGCGCGGGCCGCCGCGATCCAGAGCGGGTGGTCGTCGGTGACCGGCTGGGCCGGCGGTGGACCGCCGAGCGCGTACGTCAGCGGACCGCGGAGCCGTTCCGGAAGCGCGATGGTGCCGGTGGTGATCCCGGTCAGCGGTGCGGTCCGGTCGGCGGTCGGTGGACCGAGCCGCAGCAGCGCGGCGACGGTGTCGAGCGGCAGCACCTCGTGGGGCACGACACCCGGCGGTGGCGTCCCGGTGGGTGCCGTGCTCAGCCGGTGGACCAGGACGCTCGGCTCGACCCAGCCGCCGTGGTGGGTCGGCTCGGCCAGGAGTTGGCGGCGCTCGCCGGCCCGCAGCAGGTGGATGACCTCGTCGAACCGGCCGGCGATGACGGAGTCGTGGTGTTTGGGACGCCGGTGGCCGACCGGTCGCTCGCCCGCGCAGGCCAGGACCAGGGTGCTGACACTGAGGGTGTTGCCGTGGAACAGGCCGTTGACGGCGTCGCGGTGGAGCCGGTGGGCCCGTTTGCTCAGCGGGGCGTAGACCGCCGGATCGGCACCGAGGCGGGCCGCCGCACCGAGGCATCGTTCGCCCAGTTCGGCGTCGTCGGGATGGGCCAGCAGGACGGCGAGCGCCTCGGCCAGTTCCGCCGGCTCCGTGATCGGTTCGACGGGCATCGGTTCGATGGAGGCCGGCTCGGCGGGTACGGCTACGGCGGGTGCGGGACGAGGGTGGGCCGGACCCGCCGTGGTGCTGCCCGGCGTGGGGCCGCCGGTCTGGCTCAGCCACTGCCGGGCGGTGGCGGCCGGGCTCGGGGCGAGTTGGTCGAGTCGACGTTCGACCTCGGCGCGGGCGGCCGGATCGCCGTGGCGGCGCAGTTCGGCCAGGGCGGCGGACTGTACGTCGGCGTGCGGGTGCCGCAGGGCGGCGGCGAGCGTACCGAGCCCGGCGGTGGTGTCGCGTCGCATGATCCGGCCGGCGAGCCGTACCGCCCTGGTCGCGGTGGTGCGGGCCGGCACGTGGACGGCGGCGGCCAGCCCGGCGGCGGCGAGCGTGGCGTCGAGCCGGGACGCGTTCTCCAGCGTGGTGAGCGCGCCGAGCGCCAGCGTGACGGTGGGGCCGAGTGGGCTGCGCAGCAGTCCGGCGTACGCGGCCTGCCGGGTGGCGATCTCGTCGACGGTGGGGTGCAGCGCGTCGTGGAGGCGGCTGAACCAGCCGGCCCGGTACTGCGGAAAGCCGGCGGCGAGGGCGGCGAGGGTACGGTCGAGCACCCGTTGCCGGTCGATCGTGCCGTCGGCGGCGAGCTCCAGCACCGCCTCCTGCCAGGACTGGGTCTCGGCTCCCTGGAACCGGTCGACGTTGGTCAGGCTCACCTCCCGGTTCCCCTCGACCTCGAAGATCCGCCAGAACGCCCGGTCGAGCAGCTCCGGATCCGCCCGGAGCAGGTTGGCCTTACTCTGGCGGCCCTGGAACCGCCCGGTGAGTCCGCTGATCATCGCGAGTACGTAGGTGTCGTCGACGGTCAGCGTCACGGTGCCGGCGCGCTGGTGGTCGCGGATCAGCTCGAACTCGGCCACCCCGGCCATGGTCTCCGCCATCCAGCGCAGTTGCGCGCGGGCGAGCGCGTCGAGGAACCGCTGTCCCCGGCTGACCACGATCCGCCATTCGGCGTCGAAGGTGGAGTTTCCCTCCCGGTGTGGCCAGTGCTGGTCGGCGGCGGGTTCGGTGGCCAGCAGGATCAGGCCCAGCCTGGTGGCGGCCGACGGGCTGTAGCGACCTCCGGTGTCCCCGTACATGTGGGCGTCGTTGGCGTTTCGGGCGCGGCGGGCCGACCGCCGCAGTGTCTCCCGTTCCTCGGCGGTGAGGGCGCAGAGCCGGTCGACGAGCGCGGACTGCGGCAGGGAGAGCAGTTCGGCGAGCGGGGTGGGCGGCGGCATCGGGTGACGGTAGCCGACCCGATCCAGCCGGTTCGGCGACCGACTAGCCTGTTGCTCGTGTCCGTGCCGTTGTTCCTGGTCGAAGCCCTGCCCACGGGTGACGTGTTCACCCTCGACGGGCCGGAGGGCCACCACGCCGCCACCGTGCAGCGGCTGCGGGTGGGTGAGGAACTGCTGCTCGCCGACGGGCGGGGCGGCACGGCGACGGCGGTGGTCACCGCCGTTGGCCGGGGCACGCTCGAGTTGCGGATAGCGAGCCTCGAGTACGACGACGCGTCGGATCCGCGCCTGGTCGTGGTCCAGGGGATCGCCAAGGGCGACCGGGGCGAGTTGGCCGTACAGGCGATGACCGAGGTCGGGGTGGACGAGATCGTGCCCTGGTCGGCGGCCCGCTCGGTGGTGCAGTGGCGGGGCGAGCGGGGCGGTCGGGCCCGGGAGAAGTGGGTGGCGACCGCCCGGGAGGCGGCCAAGCAGGCCCGCCGACCGTGGCTGCCGGTGGTGGCCGGGGCGCCGGACGAGTCCACGGCGCGGGTGGCGAAGCGGATCTCCGGGGCGGCGGCCGGGTTCGTGCTGCACGAGGAGGCGACCGTCGGGCTCTCCACCGTGGAGCTTCCGCTGGACGGTGAGATCGTGCTGGTGGTGGGGCCGGAGGGCGGCATCACCCCGGACGAGGTGACGACGTTCGAGGCCGCCGGGGCGCGGGCGGTACGGCTCGGCCCGGCGGTGCTGCGTACGTCGACCGCCGGGGTGGCGGCGCTGGCAGTCCTCTCCGCCCGCCTCCACCGCTGGTAGCAGCAGGGTAAGGAAGGGCCCCTTGTTATCGCTTTTGGTGGTACTAGGGGCCCTTCCTAACCTACGCCTCGGTGGGCACGTCGAACGAGGCGGTCAGGCGTACGTCGGCGACGCCCCGGGCCGCCTCGACCGTGTAGCGACCGGGCACGGTACGCCACCGACCGGCCCAGATCCGGGTCGCCGAGGCGGCCAGCGGGACCCGTACGGTGACCGTCTCGCCGGGGGCGGCGGTGACCGTGCCGAAGCCGGCGAGCTGGCGGGTCGGCCGGTCCGGGTCGGGATCGGTCGGTCCGACGTAGAGCTGCACCACCTCGCGGCCCGGACGGCTGCCGCTGTTGCGTACGGTCACCACCGCCACCGGGGCGCCGGCCGCCTCCGCCGGCTCGACCCGCAGCGACTCGTACTCCCAGGTGGTGTAGCCGAGGCCGTGCCCGAACGGGAAGAGCGGAGCCTCGCGCCAGCCCCGGTAGCCGATGAACACCCCCTCGTCGTAGCGGAGCGTGCCGTCGGTCGGGGTGGTGTCGAGCACGGGCGCGTCCTGCGCGCGGCGGGGCCAGGTGGTGGGCAGCCGTCCGCCGGGCTCGGCCAGACCGAGCAGGACGTCGGCCAGCGCGGTGCCGGCCTCCTGACCGGGGAACCAGGTGAGCAGGATCGCCGACACCCGGTCGGCCCAGGGCATCAGCACCGGCGAGCCGGAGTTGACCACGACGACCGTACGCGGATTGGCCGCCACGACCCGGGCCACCAGTTCGTCCTGCCGGCCGGGTAGGGCCAGGGTGGTTCGGTCGAAGCCCTCGGACTCGACCTCCTCGGTGGTCCCGACGACCACGACCGCCACGTCCGCGTCGGCGGCGGCGCGGGCCGCCGCGTCGAGCAGCGCGTCCGGTCCGGCGGTCGGTTCGGCGTGGCCGAGGCCGAAGCCGACGTAACCCGCCATTCCGTCGGGGACCCGCTGGGTGAGCACCACCTCGACCGGCTCGCCCGCGCGCAGCGTCATCGGAAAGCGTCGCTCGGTCGGGGAGAGGAACGCGACCGTGAAATCCTGGTCCTCGTCGAAGACCGGGCCCTCGAAGATCTCGGTGCCGTCGACGGTCAGGCTGAACATGCCGAAGCCGTTGATCGCGAGCTGGTGCTCGCCGCCGAGGCGCGGGGTGCAACGGGCGGTCAGCTCGACCGTGGCGAGCACGGCCGGGTCGATGCCGGCGGGCAGGTCGCCCATCCAGCGGACCGTGGCGGCGCCGAGTTCGGCCCGGTAGAGCGCCTCCCCGTCGGCGTCGCGCAGAACCGCAGTGATCGGGGACCACTCTCCGCCGGTGGCCGCCGCGAGCTTGGGCCGGGGGTCGGCGCCGATCACGTACGTGACCTCGGTGTCGGGCAGCGCGGCGGTCAGCCCGTCGAGCGGGGAGACCACCCGGGCCGGGTTCACCTGGGCGCTGCCGCCACCCTGGATCCGGGCGTCGGCGGCGAGCGCGCCGCAGACCACCACCCGGCGCAGTGCGGACCGGTCCAGCGGCAGCAGGTCGTCGGCGTTGCGGGCGAGCACGAACGAGCGGGCCGCGACCTCGCGCGCCACCTCCGGTCCGTGCAGCGGCGCCGGCCGGTCGGCGGGCAGGACCGCCGGGGGTACGCCGTCCAGCAGTCCCACCCGGGCGGCGAGTCGCAGCACCCGGCGTACCTTGTCGTCGACCAGCTCCTCGGCGACCCGGCCGGCGCGTACGGCGGCGACCAGCTCGGGTCCCCACGGGTCACCGTGGGCGGGCATGACCACGTCGAGCCCGCCGTTGGCGGTGCCGACCACGGACCGGGCGGCGGTCCAGTCCGAGACGATCATCCCGTCGAAGCCCCAGCCCCGCTTGAGCAGGCCGTGTTGCAGCTCGACGTGTTCGGTCATGGTGGAGCCGTTGACCCCGTTGTACGCGGCCATCACGCCCCAGGCACCGGCGGCGACGATCCGCTCGAACGGGGCCAGGTACAACTCGTGCAGGCTCCGCTCGTCGACCCGTACGTCGACCGTGAAACGGTCGGTCTCGGAGTCGTTCGCGACGAAGTGCTTGACCGTGGTGCCGACGCCCTGCTCCTGCACCCCGGTCACGTAACCCGCGCCGATCTCGCCGGTGAGCAGCGGATCCTCCGAGTAGCACTCGAAGTGCCGGCCGCCGAGCGGGCTGCGGTGCAGGTTGACCGTGGGCGCCAGCAGCACGTGTACGCCCTTGCGCCGCGCCTCCTGTCCGAGCAGCCGACCGGCGGTCCGGGCCAGTTCCGGGTCCCAGGTGGCGGCGAGCGCGGTCGGGCTCGGCAGGGCCACCGACGGGTCGTCCGGCCGCCAGCCGATGCCGCGTACGCCGATCGGCCCGTCGGACATCACCAGCGAGGCCAGCCCGATCTGCGGCAGCGCCGGCAGGGTCCACCAGTTCTGGCCGGACAGGAGGCGCACCTTGCTCTCCAGGTCGAGCGCGGCCAACGCCCGCTCGACCGCCGCCTCGGTCGCTGATGTTGTCGCCGCCACCGTCATCGCGCCGCCCCTCAGGTCGATCCCGCTCGATCAGGTCGATCCCGCTCGATCCTGCGGCGGCGCTCGTGGCGAGTCAATGACTCGTCGAGGTCGTACATGGAAAAACATGTACTCACATGCTTTTCCATGTACGACCTCATCAAGTTACGGCCCCCGGACGGGTCAGCTTCGCAGGTATGAGGCGCCGTTGAGGTCGACGATGGTGCCGGAGGCCCACTCCGCCTCGGGCGAGGCGAGCCAGTGCACGGCGGCGGCGATCTCCTCCGGTCGGGCCACCCGGTGGAACGGGCTCTGCGCCCGCATCGCCTCGTCCCGGGGCATCTTGATGTGCTCGTTGGTCAGGTCCGGTTCGACAAAGCCGGGCGCGACGGTGGCGACCGCGATGCCGTACGGGGCGAGTGCCACCGCCAGCGACTGGCCCAGCGAGTTCAGCCCCGCCTTGCTGGCGCCGTACGCGGGTTGGGTCGGCTCGCCCCGGAACGCGCCCCGGGAGGAGACGTTGACGATCCGCCCGCCCGGCCGGGCACGCAGGTGCCGTACGGCGCACCAGGTGACGTTGGCGGGGCCGACCAGGTTCACGTCGACGGTCTGGCGCCAGACCCGCTGCCACTGCTCGTAGCCGGTCTCGGTGATCGAGTGCGGGGTGGCCCGGCCCGCGTTGTTGACCAGCACGTCGAGCCCACCGAGCCGTTCGGCCGCCTCGTCCACCATCCGGCGTACGGCCTCGGGGTCGCCGAGGTCGGCCTGGACCACCACGTGGCCGTCGCCGGGCAGCCCGGCGACGAGCTGTTCGGCCAGCTCGGCGGACTCCCGGTGGTGCACCGCCACCCGGTCCCCGCCCGCCGCGAACGCGGTCGCCACCGCCCGGCCGACCCCTCGGGATGCCCCGGTCACCAACACCGCTCGTCCTGTCACGCGCATCATCATCCACCCGGGGCATAGCATTCCGGGGTGGAGACTGACTGCTTGTTCTGCCGGATCGTGGCCGGCGAGATCCCGGCGACGGTGGTCCGGGAGACCGAGACGACGCTCGCCTTCCGCGACATCTCACCGAAGGCGCCGACGCACATCCTGGTGATCCCGAAGGAGCACTTCGCGGACGTGGCCACGCTCGCGCAGGCCGACCCGGCGACGGCGGGCGCGCTGCTGGAGACGGCCGCGACGGTGGCCGAGCACGAGGGGCTGACCGTGGACGGCTTCCGGCTGATCTTCAACACCGGACCGTGGGGTGGGCAGGAGGTCTTCCACGCGCACGCGCACCTGCTCGGCGGCGCCCCGCTCGGCCCGATGCTCGCCCGCTGACCTGACCACTGACCCGTCCGCCGGGACGCGGCGTCAGGAGACGAACTCGACGACCGCGCGGTAGAACTCCTCGGGCTGCTCGACGTGACCGAAGTGCCCGCTCCGCTCCAGCGTGACGAGGCGGACGCCGGGGATGCCCGCGTGCAGCACGGCGGCCCAGCGGGTGCCGCAGATGAAGTCGTGTGCGCCGACGACGACCAGCGCCGGTACGCTCAGCGACCCGAGCCGGTCGCGCAGGTCGAACGGGGTCGGCTCCTCACCGAGTTGCGGTGCCAGGAAGCCACGTACGGCGGCGCGCAGCGGTCCGAACTCGTCCTCGCGACCCCAGTAGTCGGCGAAGTAGATCGGCAGGATGCGCCGGAGCTTCCCGGTGACCCAGTTGTCGTCCGGCTCGGCCGGCGTCTCCTGGAACGCGGTGGCCACGTCGGCCGCCTCCGGGCGGTCGGGGTGCCGCCGGACGAAACCCTCCACGTTTGCCATCGCGTCGGCCCAGAACTCGGGTCCGGTGACCGGCGTGGTGTCGTACAGGACCAGGCCGGCGACCCGGTCCGGGTGGTCGAGCGCGTAGCGCTGGATCACGAAGCCGCCGTGCGAGTGCCCGACCAGGAACACCTTCGCCTGCGCGAGGTGTTCGACCACCGCGTGCAGGAACCGTACCCAGGTGTCCAGCCGGTAGTCGCGCGGATCGGCGAGCCGGCCGGAGGCCCCGGTCCCGATCGGCTCCAGGTAGACCATGGTCAGGTGTTTCTCGAGGGCCGGCATGCGCAGGTAGGACCACTCGACCCCGGGGCCGCCGGAGTGCGCGACGCAGACCGGTCCGGTGCCGTGGACGTGGAAGACCTGCCGTACGCCGTCGAGCTCGATGGTGTGGGTGCCGGTGGTGAGGGTGGCGGAACTCATCGGGTTGTCTCTCCTGGAACCGTGGCCTGACGAGGCGAGCCTGAGCTGACGCCTACGAGATGCCGTGCGGTCAGGAAAATTCGGTCGTCGCTCCGGGCGGCGGTGAGAGTGGCGTCACATTGAGCCCCGGCTCGGGGTGGAACAGCCGCATCCGGGCGGTCCGTCCGTCGCGCAGGGTGTGCAGCCAGACCGCGGACGGCGGGCAGTGCTCCGGGTCGTCCGGCGGGCTGATCAGGTCGGTCTCCCAGATCAGCACGTTTCCGCTGGCGGTGACGTTGGTGAGGCGTTGCCGTACGCCGGCCGTCAGGTCCCGGTTCATGCCCCAGACCGCGAGGCCCGGACCTCCGCCGAGCTGCCCGTCGGGGAGGATGAACTGGGCGTCGGGAAGCCAGGTCTCGCGGACGAAGTCGGACCACTCGCCCCGCTGGGCCGTCGCCAGCCCCTGCTCCGCCTCCGCCCGGCGGGCGGCGGAGAGCGCGGCGGCGTCGTCGTGCGCCAGCTCCGCCGTCTCCCGCAGCGCCTCGGTCAGCTTGCTCCTGGCCTGGCTCAGCCGGCTCCGTACGGTGCCGACCGGGATGCCGCAGAGGGCGGCGATCTGCTCGTACGAGGTCACGCCGCTGAAATAGCGGAGCAGGGTGACCAACCGCACCGGCTCGGACAACTCGCCCAGGGCGTGCCACACCCAGTCCCGCATCGACCGGCGGTCGAGCAGTTCGTCCGGGGTCGGGTCGGCCGAGGGCAGGGAGAGAGCCTCCAGGTCGGCCATCGGCACCGTACGGGAGGCGCGCAGGCGCATCCGGGCGTTGTTGCGTACGATCGCGCGCAGCCACGGGCCGGCGGCGTCCGGGTCGCGCAGGTCGTCGATCCGGCTCAGCGCGGTCAGCACCGCGTCCTGGACCACGTCCTCGGTGTCGGGGCCGTGGCCGAGCAGGCTCAGCGCCACCGCCCGCATCCCGGCCTCGTGCCGGGAGACCAGCACGCCCAGGGCGGTCGGGTCGCCGGACCGGGCGGCCAACACCAGCTCGGAATCGGGCACCATGGTCGAAACCACACCTCGCTCCTCTAGTCGGACAGCATTTCCCCGGGCGGGATGCGGGAGCGGTACGGGAAGTTCGACGATGCGGGAAAATTCACCGTGAGTGATTGTGCGCGGCTCCAAGGCTACTCCTGGTAGCGCAAAATCCGTGATCGCGGGCCGGGTCCAGCGCCGGTACGATCCAGGTGATCTTGACGGGACGGGTGGAGGGCGGTGCTCATGACCGAGGCAGGTAGCCGGCTGGCGCGGATGACCCGACAGGTGCAGGCGGAGGCGCGGGTGCCCGCGCTCTCGGTGGCGCTGCACCGCGCCGACCGCCCGCTCTGGTCACTCGCCGTCGGCGGCACCGGGAACGACAACCCGCTCGGACCGCGGACCCGGTTCCGGATCGGCTCGGTCACCAAGACCTTCACCGCCGTACTCGTGTTGCAGGCCCGCGACGAGGGCCTGCTCGACCTGGACGACCCGATCGGCGCGCACCTCGACCTGCCGGCGCACGGCGAGTTGCCCGTACGCCGGCTTCTCTCGCACACCTCCGGGCTGCAACGCGAGCCGTACGGCGACGTCTGGGACACCCTGCGCCCGCCCGGCGTCGACGACCTCCTGACCGAACTGGGCCGGGCCGAGCGGGTGCTGCCGCCGGCCCGCCGTTACCACTACTCCAACCTCGGCTTCGCCCTGCTCGGCCAGGCGGTCGCCCGGCTGCGCGGCGGCACCTGGGCCGAGGTGCTCGCCGACCGGGTGCTGGGACCGCTCGGGCTGACCGCGACCGGCTCCGTCCCGGGGCCGGAGGCCGCGACCGGTTTCCTGGTCGACGCCTACTCCGACCACGCCCGTCCGGAGCCAGCCACCGACTTCGCGGCGGTCGGGCCGGCCGCGCAGCTCTGGAGCAGCGCGCCGGACATGGCCCGCTGGGCCGCCTTCCTGGCCGACCCGGCGACGGTCGACCCGGCCGGCGCGGTCCTGCGGCCGGGGACCCTGGACGAGATGCGGTGGCCGCTCACGGTCACCGACGAGACCCTCTGGGGCGTCGGCTTCGGACTCGGACTGATCCTGGTGCCGCAGCCCGACCCGCTGACCGGCGACGCCCGTCGGGTGGTGCACGTGGGGCACGACGGTGCCATGCCCGGGTTCCTCGCCGCCGTCTACGGCCGCCGGGGCGGCCCGGGTACGCCGGGCGCCTTCGGCGCGGCCGTGCTCGCCTCCTCCGGCAGCGCCAGCGCGATCCTCGACCTGCCGCACCGGCTGCTCGAAGCCTCGGTCGCCGACGACCCGGCCGACATCGTCGCCTGGTCGCCCGCCGGACCGGCGCCGGAGCGCTACCGGGGCCTGCTCGGCCGCTGGTGGGGCGAGGGCTACGAGTACGTCTTCGGCTGGCACGACGGCGCGCTCCGGGCCCGGGGGGCGGACGCCCCGGCGGGTCGGCCGCCGGCGGTCTTCGAGCCGCTGCCCGACCAGCCGGACGTGTTCCGTACGGTCTCCGGTCGGGAGGTCGGCGAGCTGCTCCGGCTGACCCGGGACGAGCGGGGCGTGGTGGTCCGGATGCACTGGGCGACGTACCGGTTCACCCGCACCCAGGAGACCTTCGACGGCTTCGACTTCCGGGGGTAAGGAAATGGACGGCGCCCTCGCGGCGTTGAGCGGATACGATGGGAAAGTCGTCCGTACGCTGCGCCACCAGGGCGTGGCCATGAGATCGAGAGCAGGTGGCGTGGGGCCCGCCGGGCCCGACCTATGACCGCTACCCCACCTCCCGGGCAGGCCCGGGTGCAGACCAGGATCACCGTCCCCGACTCGCAGATCATGGTTAACCTGCTCGGGCCGGGAGACGAGGTTCTCCGCCTGGTCGAGCGCTCGATCAACAGCGACGTACACGTCCGGGGCAACGAGATCACGATCACCGGCGCCCCGGCCGACAACGCGCTCGCCGAGCGGCTCTTCACCGAGCTGCTGGAGCTGATCGACAAGGGTGAGACGCTGACCGTCGACGCCGTCCGGCGTACGGTGGGCATGCTCGAACAGGGCAGCACCGAGCGCCCCGCAGAGGTCCTGACGCTCAACATCCTCTCCCGGCGCGGACGCACGATCCGCCCGAAGACCCTCGGCCAGAAGCGGTACGTCGACTCGATCGACGGGCACACCATCGTCTTCGGCATCGGCCCGGCCGGCACCGGCAAGACCTACCTGGCGATGGCAAAGGCCGTCCAGGCGCTCCAGGCCAAACAGGTCAACCGGATCATCCTGACCCGGCCGGCGGTCGAGGCGGGGGAGCGGCTCGGCTTCCTGCCCGGGACCCTCTACGAGAAGATCGACCCCTATCTGCGCCCGCTCTACGACGCGCTGCACGACATGCTCGACCCGGAGTCGATCCCGAAGCTGATGCAGGCCGGGACGATCGAGGTCGCGCCGCTGGCGTACATGCGGGGGCGTACCCTCAACGACGCCTTCATCATCCTGGACGAGGCGCAGAACACCACGCCTGAGCAGATGAAGATGTTCCTCACCCGGCTCGGCTTCGGCTCACGGATCGTGGTGACCGGTGACATCACCCAGGTGGACCTGCCCGGCGGGACCACCAGCGGCCTGCGGGTGGTCCGCGACATCCTGGAGGGCGTGGAGGACGTGCACTTCGCCCAGCTCGCCAGCTCGGACGTGGTCCGCCACCGCCTGGTCAGCGAGATCGTCGACGCCTACGCCAGGTGGGACGCCGAGCGGGAGGCGCAGCAGGGCCAGGGCGTGCACGCCGTACCCGGCCGTACCGCGCACGGTGGCCGCGCCAGCCGGCGCCGCTAGAGCACCAGTAAAAGAGAGCAGCAGGGGAAACAGTTGTCCATCGAGATCGCCAACGAGTCGGGCGCCGAGGTCGATACCGACGCGGTGCTCGCCGTCGCCCGTTACGCCCTGGACGAGATGGGGGTCAACCCCCTCGCCGAGCTGTCGGTGCTGCTCGTCGACATCGAGTACATGGCCGAGCTGAACCACCGTTGGATGGGTGGGGACGGCCCGACCGACGTACTCGCATTCCCGATGGACGAGGGCAGTGTCGACCACGGCCCGGGTGAGGTCAGCGGCGGTGAGCCGGCGCTGCTCGGCGACATCGTGCTCTGCCCCGAGGTGGCGGCCAAGCAGGCGGCCACCGCCGGACACTCCGCCGCGGACGAGCTGCACCTGCTCACCGTGCACGGGGTGCTGCACCTGCTCGGTTACGACCACGCGGAGCCGGAGGAGGAGCGGGAGATGTTCGCGCTACAGGCCAAGCTCCTCGCCGGTTGGCGAGCAGCGCGGGCCCAGTGATGCCCGGCCACTTAGCCGCCGCCGGTGTCACCGCCGCCGGCCTTCCCGACCTGCAACTGCTCTTCTTCGGTGCCGCCCTGGTGGTGCTCGCCGGGCTGTTCGCGATGACCGAGGCGGCGCTCGCCGCCGTCTCGCCGGCCCGTGCCGGCGAACTGGCCCGCGACGGTGCCCGGGGCGCCCGTACGCTCCAGATCGTCGCCTCCGACGCGGTCCGGCACCTCAACCTCCTGCTGTTGCTGCGGCTGCTCTGCGAGCTGACCGCGACCACCCTGGTCGCCCTGGTCGCGGTGGACACCTTCGGCGCCGGCTGGCGGGCGGCGCTGGTCACCGCCGGCGCGATGACCGTGGTCAGCTTCGTGGTGGTCGGCGTCGCGCCGCGTACGCTCGGCCGGCAGCACGCCTACGCGGTGGGTCGGGCGAGCGCGCCGCTGGTCCGCTGGCTGGGCCGGGCGCTGAACCCGCTCGCCTCGCTGCTGATCCTGATCGGCAACGCGGTCACCCCCGGTCGCGGTTTCCGGGAGGGGCCGTTCGCCACCCAGGTCGAGCTGCGTGAGCTGGTCGACCTGGCCGAGCAGCGGGGCGTGGTCGAGCACGGCGAGCGTCAGATGATCCACTCGGTCTTCGCGCTCGGCGACACGATCGCCCGCGAGGTGATGGTGCCGCGGACCGAGATGGTGTGGATCGAGGCGCACAAGAAGCCGTCCCAGGCGCTGCTGCTCTTCCTCCGCTCCGGCTTCTCCCGGATCCCGGTGATCGGGGAGAGCGTGGACGACGTGCTCGGCGTGCTCTACCTCAAGGACCTGATCCGGCGGACCCAGGGTGGCGACCCGGCCACCGACGAGCTGGCGGTCTCCGAGCTGATGCGCGAGGCGACCTTCGTACCGGAGTCGAAGCCGGTGGACGACCTGCTCTCGGAGATGCAGGCGGCCCGCAGCCACCTGGTGATCGTGGTCGACGAGTACGGTGGCACCGGTGGACTGGTCACCATCGAGGACATCCTCGAGGAGATCGTCGGTGAGATAACCGACGAGTACGACGTCGAGCGCCCGCCGGTGGAACGCCTCGACGACGGCGACGTACGGGTGACCGCCCGGCTGCCGGTCGAGGATCTCGGCGAGATCTTCGACGTGGAGCTTCCCGCCGACGAGGTGGAGACGGTCGGCGGCCTGCTCGCCCAGGCACTGGGTCGGGTGCCGATCCCGGGCGCCGCCGCCGAGCTGGGCGGTCTCCGGCTGATCGCCGAGGGCACCACCGGGCGCCGCAACCGGATCGACTCGGTGCTGGTCAGCCGGGTCGCCATCGGCACCAAGGGCGACGGGGCGGGCCGGTCCGCGAGCGGCGAGCCGGTCCCGGAGACCGACGACCGCAAGAAGACCGACGACCGCAAGAAGTCCGACCCGCGCCGCAAGTCCGACAGCCAGAAGCAAGAGCGATCCGAGGAGAGGCAACCCGCTGATGCCTGAGTCGTCCGCCGTATCCGCCCCCGCAGTGGCCGGGCCGATCGGCTCGGCCGCCGAGTTGAGCGCCGAGGACACCAAACTGGTCGTCCTGGCCCGGGGCGCCCGCGCCCGGATCGGCGCGGTGGAGGGGGCGGCGGTCCGGGACCAGGACGGCCGGACGTACGCGGCGGCCACCGTCGCCCTGCCCTCGCTGACCGTCACCGCGTTGCAACTCGCGGTCGCCTCGGCGGCGGCTGCCGGCGCCAGTCGGCTGGAGGCGGCAGCGGTGGTCACCGAGGCGTCCACCCTGGACGGGGCCGGGCACGCCGCCGTACGCGACCTCTCCGCCGAGGCGCCGATCCACCTGGCCGCCCCGGACGGCTCGCTGCTCGGCACGGTGGTCGAATGAGCAACCGGACCTCGTCCCCACGGGGCCTGCGGGCGGGCGCTCCGGAGACGGACCCGTACCGGGCCGGGTTCGCCTGCTTCGTCGGGCGGCCCAACGCGGGCAAGTCGACCCTGACCAACGCGATCGTCGGGCAGAAGATCGCCATCACCTCCAGCAAGCCGCAGACCACCCGGCACGTGATCCGGGCCGTACTGCACCGGCCGGAGGCCCAACTCGTGCTGGTCGACACCCCCGGGCTGCACCGTCCCCGTACGCTGCTCGGCGAGCGCCTGAACGACCTGGTCCGCTCCACCTGGAGCGAGGTCGACGTGATCGGCCTCTGCGTGCCGGCGAACGAGCCGGTCGGCCGGGGGGACAGGTTCATCACCGGTGAGCTGGCCGAGCTGAAGGCCAAGGTGGTCGCCGTGGTGACCAAGACCGACCTGGTCGACAAGAAGCGGTTGGCCGAGCAGTTGCTCGCGGTCAACGAGCTGGGCGAGTTCGCCGCCGTGGTGCCGGTCAGCGCGGTTTCCGGGCACCAGGTCGACACGCTGGTCGACGTGATGACCGGCTACCTGCCGCCGTCGCCGCAGCTCTATCCCGACGACATGCTCACCGACGAGCCCGAGCAGGTGCTGGTCGCCGAGCTGATCCGGGAGGCGGCGCTGGAGGGGGTGCGGGACGAGCTGCCGCACTCGATCGCGGTGGTGGTCGAGGAGATGATCCCGGAGGACCAGCTCATCCGGATCTACGCCGACGTGTACGTGGAGCGGCCCAGCCAGAAGGCGATCGTGATCGGCCACCAGGCCAGCCGGCTGAAGGACGTCGGCACCCGGGCCCGGCAGCAGATCGAGGAACTGCTCGGCAGCCGGGTCTACCTCGACCTGCACGTACGGGTCGCGAAGGACTGGCAACGGGACCCGAGGCAGTTGCGCAAGCTCGGCTTCTGAGTCGGGTGGGAGCGGAGCACTCCACTACCTCATCGTTGTTTCGTTCGGGGATAGCCCGAACCTATGGGATTGTTCACCTATAGGTCACCCACTGCATCGTTCGTTCGGTGGACCGGCAGGGTAGGTATACGTACGACCCCTGTTGCCCCGGTTTAGATGCAGGCTGATGCGAAACAGATACGTGGATCTGCTCCGTTTCCTGGCAATCATCCGAGTTGTCGTCTACCACACCACCGGCTGGGCGTTCCTGACCATCGCGTTCCCGGCGATGTCGGTGATGTTCGCGCTCGCCGGATCGCTGATGGCCGCCTCCCTGGACCGTTCCGGCACCGGAGCGGTCGGACGGCGGCTGCGTCGCCTGCTCCCGTCACTCTGGCTGCTCGCCGTCTTCTTCGTGCCGGCGATGCTGCTCACCGGGCTGCCCGTGAGTTGGCGGCTGCTGTTCTGGATCGCGCCGGTGGCCGACCCGCCGAGCAACGGTTGGGGCGCGCTGGCGTTGAGCGCGATCTGGTACCTGCGCGACTACCTCTGGTTCGTACTCGCCTCGCCGATCGCGCTCTGGCTGTTCCGGCGTTACCCGCTACCCACCCTGGCCGCGCCGTACGTGCTGCTGGTCGTGGTGGAGTTCGGCTTCCCGACCGCCCCCATCGTGGTACGCGACTTCGGGCTCTACTTCGGAGCGTGGCTGATCGGCTTCGCCCACCACGACGGAATGCTCCGGCGCGCGTCCCGACGCGTACTCGTCCCGGTCGCCGGCACGCTCGCGGCGCTCGGCGCGGCCTGGGTCCTCACCCATCCCGGGCCGCGCGGCTTCGACCTGAACGACATCCGGCTCGGCAACGCCCTCTGGTCGGCCGGTTTCACCCTGCTGCTGCTCGGACTCGCCCCGGCCGGTGCCGCCTGGGTCGACCGGAACGAGATCTTCGGCCGGATCGTGACGGTGCTCAACCGGCGGGCGCTGACCATCTACCTCTGGCACATGCCGATCGTGATCGGCCTGACCGCGTTGATGGTCCGGGCCGGTTGGCGTACCGGCGATCTTGCCGGCACGACGCTGCGGCTCCTGGTGGTCGCCGCCCTGGTCGCGCTCGCCACCGGCCTCTTCGGCTGGATGGAGGACCTCGCCGCGCGCCGCCCGACGGCCCTGCTCCCCGGCGGTCCGGTCGAGCCGCGTTCGCCGGCCCGCCCGCACATCCCGACCCAACGCGCCCGGCCCCCGGCGGGCCGGGCGCCGGACGAGGTCAGCGCGGGACGACCGGGCGCGAGCTGATCCGGATGTCACCGCTACCGGTCTCCAGGTCGAGCCGGTGTACGGCGGCCGGGTCGGTCCGCACGCCCGACTCCGCCCGCCCGGAGGAGGATTGCATCCGTAGCTGGTACGACCCCTCGGGCACGGTCAGTTCGATCGTGCCGCTCGACGCGCGCGCGTTCACCGAACCGGGCGCCACCAGCAGCAGGGTGATGTCACCGGAGCCGGTGGTGGCGTCGACCCGACCCCCGAGGCCGTCCCCGTGAACCGAGCCCGAGCCGGTACGCAGGGTGCTGGTCGACTCGACCCGGTTCAGCTCGATGTCGCCGGACCCGGTCTGCGCCCGTACCGTGCCGGTGGCGCCGGTCAGCGTGATGTCGCCGGAACCCACCTTCACGTCGACGTCGGCCAGGTTCGACAGGGTGAAGTCGCCGGAGCCGTTCTCCCCGCTGATCGAGACCCCGGTGGGGGCGACGATCTCGTACGAGACGTTGCACATCGACCCGCAGTCGGTGTCGATGCGCAGCTCGGTCCCGTCGAGCTGGTACGTGTCACCGGGCTGGCCGCCCCGGTAACGCACCACCCGCTTGATCCGTACGGTGTCGACCGTCGCCGTCGACACCGTGACGTCACCGGCCCCGGGTGACACCACGATCTTGGTGATCCTGGTCTGCTCGGTCCGGTCGAAGTCGAGTCGCCGCTGCCCGAGACTGACGCCGTCGCAGCCGGCCAGGAGGCCCAGCGTGAGCGTGCCCGCCGTGACGGCGGTGACGATCCGGAACGTGGTCATGCCCATCACGTTAGAAGCGGACCGCTCGGTGGACATCAGGGACGGGGCACGCATCCGTCCCGGAGAAGAACCCTGAGACCGCCTCAGGGTCGGGTACGGGGAGAATGGGCGGATGGCCGGCTACCGCAGACAGCTCTACCGCGACGACGCGGTGGTGCTGCGCGTACAGAAGCTCGGCGAGTCCGACCGGATCATCACCCTGCTGACCCGGCGGCACGGCCGGCTGCGGGCGGTGGCCCGGGGCGTACGCCGGACCACGTCCCGGTTCGGCGCCCGGCTGGAGCCCTTCGGCCACGTCGACCTCCAGCTCGCCGGCGACCCGGAGGGCAACCTCGGCAGCTCCCTGCACACGGTCAGTCAGGTCGAGGGGATAGACCTGTACGGCCGCCGCTTCCTCGAGGACTACCCCCGCTACACCACCGCCAGCGCGATCGCCGAAACCGCCGAACGGCTCACCCCGGTGGAGCGCGAGCCGTCGCTGCGGCTGTTCCAGCTCACCCTGGGCGCGCTCCGCGCGCTCGCCGAGGGGAGTCACGCCAGCAGCCTGGTGCTCGACGCGTACCTGCTGCGGGGGATGGCGCTGGCCGGCTGGGCGCCGGCCCTGGTCGCCTGCGCGGTCTGCGGCACACCCGGACAACACCGGGCGTTCTCCGTACCGGCGGGGGGTTGTGTCTGCCCGGACTGCCGGCCACCCGGCGCGGCCCATCCGGCGCCGGCCACCATCGACCTGATGTCCGCGCTCAGCTCCGGGGACTGGCGGGTGGCGGACGCGGCCGAGATCGGCCACCGACGGGAGTGCAGCGGCCTGGTCGCGGCTCACCTGCAGTGGCATCTGGAACGCGCGCTACGCTCGCTGCCGTTGGTTGATCGAGACGATCGACCCGACCGTGGCGAGCCGACCCACCAGACCGACCCGGTCAGGACATCGGGGTACGGGTCGGAACAAGGGGGAAGAGCACAGTGATCCGTTCCATGTCCCGCGCGGCCCGTCGGCCCGCCGTCGAGCCGACGCCGCACCCGTCCGGGGCCCGCCCACCGGCCCTGCCCGCGGACGCCCTGCCCAAGCACGTCGCGGTGGTCATGGACGGTAACGGACGATGGGCCAAGGAGCGCGGCCTGCCCCGCACGAAGGGGCACGAGGCCGGCGAGTTCTCGCTCTTCGACACCATCGAGGGCGCGATCGAGATGGGCATTCCCTACCTCTCCGCGTACGCCTTCTCCACCGAGAACTGGCGGCGCTCGCCGGACGAGGTGCGCTTCCTGATGGGCTTCAACCGGGACGTGATCCGGCGCCGCCGGGAGCAGTTGGTCGACCTCGGTGTCCGGGTGGTCTGGTCGGGCCGGGCCGGACGGCTCTGGAAGAGCGTGATCTCCGAGTTGCAGACCGCCGAGGAGATGTCCCGGGGCAACACCAAGCTCACCCTCCAGTTCTGCGTCAACTACGGTGGCCAGGCCGAGATCGCCGACGCGGCCGCCGCCATCGCCCGGGACGTGGCCGCCGGCAAGGTCGACCCGGCGAAGGTCAACGAGAAGATGGTGGCGCGCTACCTCTACCACCCCGAGGTGCCCGAGGTCGACCTCTTCCTGCGTCCCTCCGGCGAGCAGCGGACCTCGAACTTCCTGCTCTGGCAGAGCGCGTACGCCGAGCTGATCTACCTTGACGTGCTCTGGCCCGACTTCGACCGCCGGCACCTCTGGTACGCCTGCGAGCTGTACGCGCAGCGGGACCGCCGGTTCGGCGGCGCCCTGCCGAACCCGGTCGCGCCCGTCTGACCCGAACCGGTCGCGCCCGTCCGACCCGGCCCCGTGCCGCCCGGACGGCGAGCGGACCCGGTCGGATCAGCGGGTGGGGGCGTTGGCGAGGATCTGGACCACCGGGGCGACGTCGGCGAGGTTGGTGAGGACGATGTGCGCCCCGGCGGCGGCGAGGTCGGCGGCGGAGGTGCCCCCGGTGGCGACGCCGACGGCAGTCACGCCGTTGGCGAGCGCTCCGGCCACGTCGTGCACGGTGTCGCCGATGACCAGGATGTCGGCGGGCGCGAAGGCGTGGCCGTACTTGGCTTCGGCGCGCTCGCGGCACCGGCGGACGAGGGCGGCGCGTACGGTGTCGTGCCGCCCGTAGCCGCCGATCTCCAGGTCCAGACCGGCACCGAGCCCCAGGGCGGCCAGCTTGTCCGTCGCGACCGTGGCGATGTTGCCGGTGACCAGGGTCTGGACGACGTGTGCGTGGCCCACCAGCCCGGCCAGCACCCCGGCGACGCCGGGTAGGACCAGCCCCTGCTCGGTGATCAGGTGCCGGCGGGCGGTGAGCGCGGCGGCGTACCGGACGAAGAACTCTTCCAGGTACGGCTCGTAGTCGGCGACCCCGTGCGTGGTGAACGCCTCGGCGGCCAGATCCAGGTCGGTCCGCCCCGCCGAGTGCGGCATCCGTTGCCAGGCCACCCCGGTCAGGCCGGTGAACGCCTCGGCGTATGCGAGTTTGGCCACCCCGCCGGTATGTACCAGGGTTCCGTCGATGTCCCACATCAACAGCCGGGGAGCCGGTGTCGGCGCCGCGCCGGTCCGCCCGGTGCCGGCCGGGTCGGGCGTGTCCCGGTCGGCGGCGGGAAGGGCGCTCACCCCTCGCCCAGCCGGGCCTCGATGTGCGCGACCTTCGCCGTCATCGCGTCGGTGACCCCGGCCCGGATGTCCGCCTTCAGCACCAGGCTCACCCGGGGTGCCTGCTCGGCGAGCACGTCGACGGCGCGTTTCACCACCGCCATCACCTCGTCCCACTCGCCCTCGACCAGGGTGAACATGGCGTTGGTCTGGTTGGGCAGGCCGGACTCCCGGACCACCCGTACGGCCTCGGCCACGGCGTCACCCACGGACTCCCCGCCACCGAGCGGACTCACCGAAAACGCGATCAGCATGCCGTCGATCGTCGCACCGCCGGCCGAGCGGAACCAGGGCGACCGAGCCGGGCGAGATAAATCAGATGCGTACGACGCGGCGTGGGTCTAACGTGTGGTCCATGCGCTACTGACGCCTTCGTGCACCGTGCCGGCCCACCGCCTTCCGCCGTGGGCCCCGTGCCCGGGCGACCGCGCTTCCCGCGCCGGCCCCGCCACCCGTTCCGCCGGACGACCGGCGTGAGCCCCGGTGGTGACCGTGCGGCAACAGGTCAGCTCCAGCCGTTCGGCAGGTCGACCGCCTGGTCGACCCGGCCGTGGCGGAACTCCGGGCACTCTTCTCACCGTCCGACCGCCCCCGCGCGGGGCGAGATCTCCCAGAGGAGGCCCAAGTGCCTGGTAAGCGGAACAAGCGACCCGATCAGCGACCGAAGGTCGACAGCACGTTCGCCGTACCGGCGCGTCCGCCGAAGGTGGACCTGACCCGGCTCTCCGACGCGGTCGAGGTGCCGACGCCGGCCGGTCCGGTCCCACCGGTGACGGTCAGCCCGGTCGCGGTGACGGCGCCGAAGGCCGGTCCGCCGGTCCGGGGCAGCCGTACCGGTGGCGTCGGCCGGGGCCAGGGCAACCGCTCGGCCCGCCAGTACGCCTTCCGTCGCAGTTAGGTCCGACGACAAAGCGGCGCGCCCAGCCGGGCCGGTGCACCGGCGTACGGCTGGGCGCGCCTCGATCCGCTGCTCCGCTCAGTGGTCCGCGCAGCAGGGGGTCGGGTCGGGCATCTCGAACGGGACCAGCACGCCGCCCCGGGCGGGCTGGGTGGTGAGCACGAGTTCACCGTGCTGCCACTGCGGACGCACGAAGTCCCGGGTCTGGATCCGGGTCTCCTGCTCGGCCGGCGACCCACCGAGCACGGCCACCCGGTCGATCGCGCTCCAGGCCAGCAACTCGCCCACCGTGACGGTGCCGACCAGCCGCTCGACCCCGGTGAAGTAGACCGCCCGCCCGGATCGCCGGGTGGCGTGTTCGGCCGCCGCCGCGGTGGCGGCGTCCCGCAGTTCCACCGGCACCTCCGGCAGGATCGCCGACTCCAGCCCAAGACCGCTGAAGCTCAACGCCACGTGCGGGTACGGCTCCCGCACGAGGTGCGTACACGCGGTCAGGTCGGGCAGACTGAGCGGCAGCACGACGTCGCGCAGCCACCGCTCCGCCTCGTGGTCGTCGCGGTGACCGAGGCTGAACCCCCGGTGACCGAGGCTGACGCCCAGGTAGGTCACTTCGGCAGCACCCAGATCGGGTTGGCGTAGAACCAGAGGTCGGCCCACGGGTCGGCGTCGCCGACCACGTCCATCGCCGGACCGAACGGGTCCACCGACGCACCCATCAGACCGGGCGCGGTCCGGTTGCCGTCGGTGCCCCGGATCCGCAGGTAGAACGGCTCGTTCACCTTGCCGAAGTGGTAGCTGAACGACACCCGGCCGTTGTTCTTCGCGCTGACCTCGAACGACTTCGCCACCCGGGTACGCGGGGCGGTGAAGGTGTCGCCGTCGCGTACCGGTCCGGTGACGGCGCCGGTGATGACGTCCACCCGGGCCAGCTTCGGCACGAACTGCGACCAGTTCGGACCGGTCGCCAGGTTGATGTCGATGGTCACCTCGACCTGCTCGCCCCGGCGGACCCGCAGCACGCCGCCGAGCGGGGTGCCGGAGTCGCGGTGCCGGTCGCCGGCCACCCGGGCCCGTACGTCCAGACCCCGGATCAGGCCGCCGTGGTCGACCCAGACCCGGCCGGCGCGCAGGCCGTCCATGACCGCGCGGTAGCTGTCGGTGCTGGCGCCGACGTGGGTCCGGCTGTAGAAGCCCGGCCAGTAGTCGCCAGCGGCGGTGAGCAGCGGACCGCGTACCGGGTCGGCGTGCTTGCCGTCGACGTCGAAGTTGCTGTTCGGGCCGCGCTGCGAGGTGTCCAGGTAGTTCACGTGCGAGTCCGAGTTCGCGCTGATCCACCAGGGCTTGCCCTCGGCGAGCAGGCTGTCCCAGAGGCCGCCGACGGTGGAGGTCATCCAGTCGAAGCCGCCCCAGGTGCGGTAGCTCTCCAGCGGGTAGCCGGGGAACGACTCGGCACCCGGGCTGCTCTCGTAGTAGCCACGGCCACGGCCGGTGCCACCCGGGATGCCGGCGGCCTGGTGGCCGGGGGCACCCTCCATGCCGATCGCCACCGTCGGGTCGGCGTCCCGCCAGGCCCGGATCTCGTGCGGCGAGTCGACGCCCCGGCGGGCCGGGTGGTTGGCGAGGAAGAGGGCGGCGTCGACCCGACGCCGACGTACGGCCTCGGCGAGCCACTTCACGCCCGCGACGGCGAGCGCCTCGTTTGCCGCACCCGGGCCGGAGGTGCCGGTCACCGAGCCGTCGAAGGCGTTCTCGAACTCCTTGAGGACCGCGACCTCGTTGCGTCCGGGGTGGACGAAGACGGTGCCGTGCTCGGCCGCCGGGATGTTCCACTCCATGCCCTGGAAGACCAGCAGGTCCTTGAGCTGCTCGCGGGCCGCGACGATCTCCGGGTTGACCTTGTCAACGCCGATCTTGGCGTGGGCCACGCTGCCGTGGTCGGTGATGACCATCCAGTCCAGGCCGTACGCCTGCGCGTGCCGTGCCTGGTCGATGACCCGGTACTGGGCGTCCGAGCTGTACTGGGTGTGGATGTGGTGGTCTCCGGCGAGCCACTGGAAGCCGCCCGTGCGCTCCCGGTCGTCCTTCGGCTCCGACCCGTGCGCGTGCGCCAGCTCGGGCGTGACCAGCACGGACGCGGCAGCCGCGCCGGCACCGAGCAGGCCCGCGTTACGCAGGAAACCGCGCCGGGACAGGTCCGAAGGGGACAGTTCGGCATCCGGTACGGCCAGGTCGAGCGCGGGCGACAGCTCCGCGCTGTCACCGTGGCTGTGATCGTGACTGTGACCGTGCTCGTGACCGTGGTGCGAGTGGTCGTGACCCATGGGTGACTCCGTTTCGGGCAGGTATGTGGCGTCAATCTGGCGAAGCCCGGGAAACGACGGGTGTCGCGGTCGCGGCAGGGATACGAACATGCGACTGCGACAATGTGTGGATGGGCTGGTCGGTGACCTGGTGTTCCGGCGGGTGACCGTGGGTATAGCCGGGCACGCGACGCGCTGCGGTGCGACACGGTGCGGTGCGACGTGGTGCGGTGTGGTCAGTCGGCGCGGCCTGCGGACCCGACCGGCGCGTCGGCGTGCGAAACCGGCATTCCGGGCCGAGTGGAGGTGGACCCGGCGTACCGTGCCGGGGAGACGCGGAGGTCCGGGTCGTCGCCGGGCGCGGAGCAACCGGAGGTGGGCGGGTGGTCGCCCGAGAGGTTCGACAGACCGACTATCAGGCACGACGTCTGACCATCCCGGTGGACGCGCCCTTCGACGAATTCCGTCGGCGGTACGAGGCCGCCGTACCGGTGCTGGACATCGAGGGGATCGCCGCCATGGTCCAGCGGCGGGCAAGCTGGTCGGAGGTGATCGAGTCGGCGAGCCGGCAGGGGCCGTACGACTTCTTCCGCTTCTGGTCGCTCGACGCACAGCCGCTGATGAGCCTCGCCGGCCCTGACGCCTCCTGCGTCGAGTACCTGATGGGCAACCACACCATCGCCGAGCGGATGTTCCGGCACGACCCGACCGTGCTGGCGTACGTTCCGCTGCACCTCGCGATCGCCGACGACGGTGACGGCACCGTTTTTTCGATCGACCAGCCGAGCCGTACCCTCGGCTCCTACCGGCGACCCGGGATCACCTCGGTCGGGATCGACCTCGACCACAAGCTCGGCCGGCTGTTACAGGCCCTCGACGTGCCGGTGCCACCGGTGCTGACATCCTGACCGCCGCCGGACCAGCAGTCGCTGGTCACGCGATCAGCCCACGGCGGGAGAGGGGCTACGGGATCGGCTCGTGGCGGGAGAGGGGCTACGGGATCAGCTCGCGGTGGGCGCCGGGCTCGGGCTGAGCACCTTGCAGGCTTCCAACGCCGCGCCGGCCTTCGGATCGGAGCCGTCCAGCCCCGGTCCCGGCGTGACGCCGTGGTCGCCGAGGCAGTTGGCGTACGCCGTACCGGGCCCCGCCGCGTTGCCGGGCCGACCGGGGTAGCCCCGACCCGGTCCGCCGCTGGGCAGCGTGGCGGCGCACGACTGCCGGGCCTTCTGCCAGGTTGCCTCGTCCACGCCGGACGGGCGCGGGCCGGCGAAGCCGGAGCCCCGACCACCGCCCGGCCAGCCGGACGCACCCGGCGACGGCTGGCCGGACGGCCTCCCGGAGGGGAACCGGGACGGCCGTCCGGACGGCCAGCCCGACGGTCGACCGGATCCGTCGGGCCGGGGCCGAGCCGACGGCCGCACCGTGGGCAGGTCGTCAGGAACGTCGATGCCCTGTTGACGCAGGCAGTCGGCGTACGCGGCGAAGGCGTCGGCTCGACCGCCCGGCGCCGGGTTCGCCGCGTCCTGATCACTGGCGTCGCCGCCGCCGCAGCCGGACATGAGGATCAGGGCCGCCGATCCGAGTGCCACGGCCAACATCCAGCGTGTCCGCCAGCTCGACACCGCCACCGGAACCTCCCTCGGGGTTGGCGTCCCGGTGTGGAGGGGTGAGAGGGTCCCGGGACGCGCACCCAGACAACCGGCGCCACCTCCGGACCAGATCGGACCGGCCTCGACGCCGGCTGGGAATCGACACCGGCCGGGGATCGACACCGGCCGGGGATCGGTGCCGGCCGGGGATCGGCGTTCGCGCCGGGCGCCGGCACTTTCAGGCAACTCCGAGGTACGGCCGAGTCAACTGGGAGCCGGGTCGACGACACTCGCCGGTCATGGGGATCGGCCTGGGTGCGTCGGGGCGTGCTGCACGCGGCCGGCGGATGTGGTGGTTGTCCGGTGGCGTCGCCGTCGTGCTCGTGCTCTCCGGCTCGGTGACGGCGTACGCGTTGACCGGCGACCGGGCCGAACCGCCCAGCCCGGCGGCGACCGCTCGGGTGGACCGGGGCGACGTGACCCTGGAGATCGCCACCACCGGCAACCTGCGCCCGGCACAGACCCGCAGCCTCGGCTTCGCCGGTGGCGGCACGGTCAGCGAGGTCAGGGTCCGGGCCGGCGACCAGGTGAGTGCCGGTCAGCTCCTGGCCCGGATCGACCCGGCCGACGCCCAGCGGCGGGTCGACTCGGCGCGGGACGCGCTCACCGAGGCCCGGACCGCGCTCGACGCCGCGCGGCAGCGCCAGTCCAGACCGCCGACCACCGGATGTGACGGCGGGGTCGGCACCGGCGGCACCGCTGGCGGGAGCGGCGGTAGCACGGGTGGCACCGTCCAGCCGGGGCGTTCAGGTTCCCCCTCCGCCTCGGCTTCCGGCTCACCGACTGCCTCGGCTTCCGGCTCACCGACCGCCTCGGCGGGGCGGCCCGGTGCCGGCACGCCGGACGGGAGTGCTCAGAGCACCGGGGGCGGCCGTACCTGCTCCGGCGCGGGGGCGTCCGGCGCGGCCGGCGGTACGGATCCCGTACTCCGGGCGCAGCAGCGGGTGACCGGTGCCGAGCTGGACCTGGCCGAGGCGACCGACGTGCTCACCGGGGCCAGCATCACCGCGCCGATCGCCGGCAGGGTGCTCTCCGTGTCCGGCGGGGTGGGGACGAAGGTGGGCGGCGGTGCCACCTTTGTCACCCTCGGCGACGTCGCCGGGATGGAGGTCGCGGCGAGCTGGCCCGAGGCGGACGCCGGTCGGCTGGCGGTCGGGTTGGCCGCGACAATCACCCTCGCCAGTCGGCCGGGGGAGGAGTTCACCGCCAGGGTGACCCAGGTCGACCCGGTCGGCACCGCCGACGGCGCGCTCGTCCGTTACGGTGCGCTGCTCGGCTTCGACCGCGTACCCGCCGACGCGCTGGTCGGACAGAGCGCGAACGCCCGCGTCACGGTGCGGTCGGTGGCCGGTGTGCTGCGGGTCCCGGTGACGGCGGTGCACCTGCCGGCCGCCTCGACCAGCGGGCAAGGTGCCGAAGGCGCCACCGGGCCGTCCGACGGTCAGGTGCGGGTCCGTACCCCGGGCGGCGGCACCGAGCCCCGCCAGGTGACCTTCGGCGTACGGGGTGACCGGTACGTCGAGATCGTTGGCGGCCTCGACGAGGGCGAGGAAGTGCTGCTCGACCGGTGACCCCGCCCGGAGCGGCCGGCACCCAGCCGAACCTGATCCGATTCCCAGCTCTCTCCCAGCGGGCTCGGCTAGAGATGAGCCGACGTGTCAGGGGGAGGAGGGCCGGCGGTGCGCCCATCGGCAGGAGAACAGGCCCGGCGATCGACCAGGGTGCTGGTGGTGGACGACGAGCCGAACATCTGTGCGCTGCTCTCGGCGACCCTACGGTTGATCGACTTCGAGGTGCGGATCGCGTACGGGGGACACGAGGCGCTCGCCGTCGCCGCCGAGTTCGAGCCGGATCTTGTGGTGCTCGACGTGATGATGCCGGACCTGGACGGTTTCCAGGTGGCCCGGAAGTTGCGCACGACCGGCGACGGCCGGGGCGTACCGGTGCTCTTCCTCACCGCCCGCGACGCGGTGGAGGACCGGATCTCCGGGCTCACCGTCGGTGCGGACGACTACGTCAGCAAGCCGTTCAGCCTGGAGGAGGTGGTGCTCCGGATCCGGGCCATCCTCCGCCGCAGCCGGGTCGAGCCGGAAACCGGTGTGCTCAGCTACGCCGACCTGGAGTTGAACGAGGACGCGCACGAGGTGCGTCGCGCCGGACGGCTGGTGGACCTCTCGCCGACCGAGTTCAACCTGTTGCGCTACCTGATGGTGAACGCCGGTCGGGTGGTGAGCAAGGCTCAGATCCTGGACCGGGTCTGGAGCTACGACTTCGGTGGCGACGGCCGGATCGTCGAGTCGTACGTCTACTACCTGCGCAAGAAGATCGATCGTTGGGATCCTCCGCTGATCCACACCGTCCGGGGCGTCGGGTACGCGCTCCGGACGCCCAGAGCGGCCGGCGAATGAGTACGCCTCCCGCTGGCGTCGGTCCGCCCCACCCGTCCGTTCCGCCGGGTGGGTGGGTGCCGCCCTCGGTCGCCGACGTGTCCGGTCGGCCGCCCCTGCCACCGCCCGCCTGGTCGGCGGCACCCCCGGTTGGGCGGTGGCGGCGGCGACTGGCCCGGGTACGCCGCTGGAGTCACTGGACGCTGCGGGCACGGCTGGTGGTGGTGATCGCCGTACTGACCGGGATCGCGCTGATCGTGGCGAACGCGGCCGGACTGGTGCTGTTGCGCTCGTACCTCACCGATCGGGTCGACGAGCAGCTCGCCCGGGCGATTCGCCCGTACGTGGCGGGGTTGCTGCCGGAACACGGCCCGCCGCCGGGCCGGGCCGGGCGCCCGCTGCCACCCGGCCCGGGGCAGGCGGTGGTCATCTACCAGGCGGACCAGAACGTGCTGACCGCGGTCCTCTCCCACGAGGATCTGTCGCCACCTCGGCTGGCCAGCTACGCCGAGCTGGCCCGGCGGGCCGCCAGCGGCGAGCCGTTCACCGTCGACGCGCTCGACTCCGGCAGCGGCTGGCGGGTGCTGGTCGCCCCGACGGCGACCGGCGGGTTGGCCGTGGTGGCGTTCTCGCTGCGCGACGTCGACGCCACCGCCGACGGACTGCTGCTGATCGACGGGGCGGTGACGCTGCTCGTCCTGCTCGTGCTCGGGCTGGTCGCGGCCCTGGTGGTACGGATCGGGCTGCGTCCGTTGACCCGGATGGAACGGATCTCGGCCGAGATCACGGCGGGCGACCTGGCCCGTCGGGTGGAGGACGCCGACCCGCACACCGAGCCGGGCCGCCTGGGTATCGCGCTGAACGTGATGCTCGACCGGATCGGCGCCGAGATGTCCGCCCGTACCGCCTCGGAGCAACGGTTGCGGCAGTTTGTCGCGGACGCCTCGCACGAACTGCGCACCCCGCTCACCTCGATCCGCGGGTTCGCCGAACTCTACCGACGCGGCGGCGCGCCGCCAGGACCGGCGTTGGACGAGACGATGGGTCGGATCGAGGGCGAGGCGGCCCGGATGGGCCTGCTCGTCGAGGAACTGTTGCAACTGGCCCGGCTCGACCAGCACCGGCCGATGCGCCGGGACCCGGTCGACCTGCTGGCGATCGCCGCCGACACGGTCCGGGACGCCCACGCCCGTCGGCCCGACCGTCCGGTGCTGCTGGTGCCGTACGGCCCCGAGGGGACCGGGCTGGAAGCGGTCACCGTGCTCGGCGACGAACACCAGCTCCGGCAGGTGGCGACAAACCTGGTCACGAACGCGTTGCAACACACGCCGCCCGGCGCCGAGATCGTGATCCGGCTCGGCCGGTCGTGCGCGCCCACGGCGACCGACCCGGCGATGGGCGGCCAGCCGATGGGTGGCCAAGCGATGGGTGGCCAAGCGATGGGCGGCCCGGCGCAGGAGTGGGCGCTGTTCGAGGTTGCCGACACCGGCCCGGGGGTCGCGCCGGAGCACGCCGGTCGGATCTTCGAACGGCTCTACCGGGTCGACCCGAGCCGTACCCGCAGCCCGGGGGTCGGCTCGGGGTTGGGGCTGGCGATCGTCGCCGCGATCGTGCAGGGCCACGGTGGTCGGGTCGACCTGTTCACCGAGGTCGGCCGGGGAGCCGCCTTCCGGGTCCTGCTGCCGCTCGTCCCGGACGGTTCGGACGACGCGTCCTCCCAGGCTCCTCCGAGCTGACGCCGGGGCCGTTCCGAGTTGGACGGTCCAGGCTGGCGCGCATGCCGGTGCGACGTCTGGTCACCCTGCGCCGACCGTCGATGCTCGTCAACGCCGTACTCGGGTTGGCGGTTGTCGGCGGTGGGCTCTGGGTCTACACCTCCTTTGTCCGGCCCGATCCGAGTTCGGCGGCGACCGGCGACACGACCCGGACCGTCCCGGTCGGGCAGGGGACCGTCACCGCCACCGTCTCGGCCGCCGGGACCCTGCGCAGTGCCGCCACGGCGAGCGCCAACTTCGGCACCGCCGGTACGGTCAGCGAGATCCGGGTCAGGGTCGGCGACCTGGTGACCAAGGACGCCGTGCTGGCCAAGGTCGACCCGACCGCCGCGAACCGGCAACTCGCCGCGGCGCGGGCCAACCTGGCGGCGGCCGAGGCGGCCCGGGACCGCGCCGAGACGGCCGGTGTCGACCCCACCGACGCCGAGTCCCAGGTCACGACGGCTCAACTCGCGGTGGACGCGGCCCAGGACGCGGTGGACGGCACGGTGCTCAAGGCGCCGATGGCCGGGACGGTGGTGGCCGTCAACGGCAACATCGGCGGTTCGACCGGCGGTACGTCGGGCGCGAGCGGTGCGTCCGGCTCCAACGGCTCCAGCGGTGGATCGGCCAACGGATCGTCGGGTGGTGCGCCCGGCACCTCCGGCGGCAACCAGCAAGGCAGTGCGGGAAGCGGCGGTACGGGAAGCGGCGGTACGGGAAGCGGCGGTACGGGAAGCGGCGGCTCGTCCGGCGGCTCGTCGAACGGCTTTGTCCAACTCGCGGACCTGAGCCGGCTGGAGGTCTCGGCGTCGGTGGCCGAGGCGGACGCGACCAGGCTGAAAATCGGGCAGCCGGTGACCATCGCCTGGAACGCGCTGACCGGCGCGACCGCCACCGGCAAGCTGGCGTCGATCGACCCGAACGCCACCACCAGCAGCAACGTCGTGACGTACGGGGTGGTGTTCACCGTGGACAAGCTGCCGCCGGGGGCACGTCCCGGGCAGACCGTCGAGGCGTCGGTGACGGTCGGACAGGTGGCGGACGCGATCTACGTCAACCCGGCGGCGCTGACCACGGTCGGCAACCGGCACACGGTGACCGTGCTGGTGGACGGGCGGCAGGTGACCAGGTCGGTCGAGGTCGGTCTCACCGGTGACCTGAGCGTGCAGATCACCTCCGGCCTGCAGGTCGGTGAGCTGGTGGTACTGCGCGCCACCGGAACGGGCGGTGGTGGCACCAGCGGCTTCCCGGGCGGGTCCACCGGCGGCGGACGACCGGGTGGCGGCGGGTTCACCGGCGGCGGGGGATTCCCGAGGGGCGCCGGGGGTGGCCGGTGACCGGGTCGGACCGGCCGGTGCTCGACGTACGCCGGCTGACCAAACGGTACGGTCAGGGCGAGGCGACCGTACACGCGTTGCGTGGGGTGTCGCTCGCCGTCGCCGCCGGTGACTACCTGGCGATCATGGGATCGTCCGGCTCGGGCAAGTCGACGCTGATGAACATCCTCGGCTGTCTGGACGTACCGAGCGGCGGGCAGTACCTGCTGGACGGGGTGGATGTCAGCCGGCTCGACGACCGGCAACTCGCCCTGGTCCGCAACCGCCGGATCGGCTTTGTCTTCCAGGCGTTCAACCTGATCGCCCGCACCAGCGCGGTGGCCAACGTGGAGCTGCCGCTGGCGTACGCCGGGGTCAGGCCCGCGCAGCGGCGGCGCCGGGCACTGGAGGCGCTGGACCTGGTCGGCCTCGCCGACCGGGCCGGGCACGAGCCGAACCAGCTCTCCGGCGGCCAGCAGCAGCGGGTGGCGGTCGCCCGGGCACTGGTCACCGAACCGGCGCTGATCCTGGCCGACGAGCCGACCGGCAACCTGGACAGCCGGTCGACCGAGGAGGTGCTGGCCATTTTCGAGCGGTTGAACCGTACCGGCCGCACCATCGTCATGATCACTCACGAGCCGGAGGTGGGGGACCGGGCGAAGCGACTGGTCCGGCTCCTCGACGGCGAGATCGTCAGCGACCAGCGGTCGGAGCCGGTCCGGTGAGCCTCTTCGAGATCCTGCGCTCCGCCGTACGCGCGATCACCGTCAACAAGCTCCGCTCGGCGCTGACCATGCTCGGCGTACTGATCGGGGTTGGTGCGGTGATCCTGCTGGTCGCGGTCGGCAACGGCTCGGCGAAGCAGATCAGCGACCGGATCGCCGCGCTGGGCAGCAACACGCTCACCGTGCAGAGCACCGCGCGTGGCGGCGGCGGTGACGCGCTCACCGTACCGATCGCCCTGGCGCTGCGGGATCCCGTCCTGGCGCCGGACGTCCGTACGGTCGCACCGGTGGTGACCGCCCCGGCCGCGATCACCTATCAGGGTGCCGACCACCAGGTGCCGCAGTTCGTCGGCACCTACCCGGGTTATCTCGGCGCGTCGAACACCCGGGTCGCGAGCGGATCCGCGTTCAGCGACTCGGACCTGGCGGAGGGTCGGCGGGTGGTGCTGATCGGCCAGACCGTCGCGACCGAACTCTTCCCCGGCGTGGACCCGGTCGGCGCGCAGGTGACCGTCGCCGGTGCCCTCTACACGGTGGTCGGGGTGCTCGCCGAGAAGAGCTCGGCGACCGGCTTCCAGGATGCCAACGACGTGGCGTTGGCCCCGCTGACCGCGGTGCAGCAGACGCTGACCGGGTACGGCCCGGTGGGCTCGGTGGTCGTCGAGGCGAGCGGGGCGGACCGGGTGGACGAGGCCGAGGCGCAGATCGCCACGATCCTCGACCAGCGACTCGGGGTCACCGCGGCGGCCGGTGCACGGGCGGCGAACAGGAGTGCGCCGTACCGGATCCAGAACGCCGCCCAACTGTTGCGGACCCAGACCGAGACGGCGGACACCTTCACCGTGCTGCTCGGCGCGGTCGCCGGGATCAGCCTGCTCGTCGGCGGGATCGGCATCACCAACATCATGCTGGTCACGGTGACCGAGCGGACCCGGGAGATCGGCATCCGCAAGGCGCTCGGCGCACCCCGTCGGGTGATCCTCACCCAGTTCCTGGCCGAGGCGACCATGCTCAGCGTGGTCGGTGGCGGGCTCGGGGTGGCCGCCGCCCTGGTCGGCAGCCGCTTCACCATCGTCGGTGTCACCCCGGTCGTGGTACCCAGCTCGATCGCGCTGGCGCTCGGTGTCTCGGTCGCGATCGGACTCTTCTTCGGCTGCGTGCCGGCCAGCCGGGCGGCCGGTCTCCGCCCGATCGACGCCCTCCGCTACGAGTGACCTCGGGGATGCAGTCATGACAAGAGCGCAGCGCTGGGGCCGCCGGTCGCCGGGTGCCCACGGCGTGGTCCGGGACACCACGACGAACCTCCCACCGCCGTCGGATGTCCCACTGTCTCCGGATGCCCCGCCGGCTCCAAACGGGTCGGTTGGTGGCGCGTCCGGGGGTGGCGATCTGGCGGACGAGTTGGCCGTGGTGGCGGGGCGGCGGTGGTGGAACCGGGCCACCGTCTACCTCGCCGCGCTGGTGCTGCTGGTCGGCGGCTTTGTCGGCGGGGTCCAGGCGCAGAAGTCGTACGGCGACCCGTCCGGTGTCGGTCCGGGCGCGACCGGCCGGGGTGGCGAGCGCGGTGCGGGTGGATTCGCCGGCTACTCGGGTGGCCGGCTCGCGAACCGGCCCGGTGACGCCGGTACGGCAGACGGCGCTCCCACTCCCGGTTCCGCCACGGGCGAGGGTGCTGCCGGCTCCGGCGCGGCACAGACCACCACCGGCACGGTGAAGCTGGTGGACGGCGGCACCGTCTACCTGGAGACCCCGGACGGCACCGTGGTCACGGTACGGACCGGCGCCGACACCGCCGTGACGATCGCCCGTGCCGGTTCGCTCGCCACCCTGAAGGCCGGGGACAGCGTCACCGCCACCGGCCCCAACACCGGCGGTACGGTCACCGCCAGCAAGGTCACCGCCGAACCGGGGTGACCGGTCCCGGTGCCCGGTCCGGGTGCCGGACGTGCAGGTGGCCGTCGTTGGGAAAGGGCGGCCGGGCGGGCTCAACCGATCAGGGGTCGGAACGTACCGAGCAGGACGCTGACGCCCAACGCCACCCCGGCCAGTACGGCGGCACCCGCGACCAGTGCGGCGTCGGCGGCGGTGAACCGTTGCCGCCGGGCGGACGTACGTGGCGAACCGCTGTCGAAGCCCCGGGCGTCCATCGCGGTGGCGAGTCGGGTGCCGCGCCGGATCGCCCCGACGAGCAGGGCGAACGCGGTGGCGGCGAAGAGTCGCAGCCGGGCGACCGGGTTGCGTCCGGCGTCCACACCCCGGGCCCGTCGGGCCATGCCGAGCAGTTGCCACTCGGTGGCGAGCAGCGGCAGCATCCGGAACGCGGCGAGCGCGCCGAGCGCGAACCTCGGCGGCGCCTTGGCGTTCTGGACCAGCGCGTCGGCCAGGTCGGTGGGATCGGTGGTGGCGAAGACCAGCAGTCCGGGCAGCGCCACCGCGACCAGTCGCAGCGCCAGCCCGAGCGCGGTGTGCAGCACACCGGTGGTGACGGTGAGCGGCCCGGCGTCGAGCAGCACCGCACCGTCCCGGTCGGCGGCGAACAGGACCATGGTGAGGACCACACCGAACGCGCTGAGCAGCAGCGGCCAGATCCGCCGGAGCAGGGTGGCGTAGCCGATGCCGAACAGCGGCAGCACGGCGAGTTCGATCGCGATGGCGACCGCCGGTGCGACCGGGTCGATCGTGGCGACCAGGGCGAACGAGAAGACCAGGGCGGCGGCGAGTTTGGCGACCGGGTTGCGCCGGGCCAGCGGTGCGGTCGACGTACCGACCGGTCCGGTGACGATCACGAGGCGACTCCGGGCGCGGTGCGGACGCCCGTACCCTCGTGGTCGCCGCCGGCCAGGGTGACCGTCCGGTCGGCGAGCGCGTCGACGAAGTCCGGGTCGTGGGTGACCGTGACGATGCCGTGTCCGGCGTCGCGCAGGTCGGCGAGGAGGTCGACCATCTCGATCCAGGTACGCCGGTCCTGGCCGAAGGTCGGTTCGTCGAGTACGAGCAGCCGGGGTGCGGTGGCCAGGGCCGTGGCCACGCTCAGCCGCCGTGCCTCGCCGCCGGAGAGGGTGTACGGGTTCGCGCCCGCCAGCCGGTCCAGCCGCAGCCGGGCGAGCAGTCGCTCCACCGTGGCCCGTACGGCACCCTCCGGTTGCCCGGTCCGACGCGGGCCGAGGGCGAGTTCGTCGAAGACCGTACGGCTGAGGAACTGGTGTTCCGGGTCCTGGAAGACCGAGCCGATCCGGCGGGTGAGCGCGGCGGCCCGCCACCGGTGCGGAGGTGTCCCGGCATCCGCTCCGGCCAGGGCGGGACTGGCGGTCAGCCGACCGGTGCCGGGCTTGCGCAGCCCGCCGAGGTGCAGCGCCATGGTGGTCTTGCCAGCCCCGTTGCGCCCGAGCACGGCGACCGCCTCACCGGCCCGTACGGTCAGGTCCGTCGGGGCCAGCCGGGGTGGCTGGCCGAGCCGGTCGGCGGTGAGGAGCAGGTCACCGGCGGCGGTGGCGGACGGGCGGGCGGGCACCGGGCGGCCGGGCACCCACACCCCGGCGTCGGCGAGCGCGTCGCCGTGTGCGGCGAAGACCGCCGAGGGGGTGCCGTCGGCGCGGACGCCGCCGCCCGGTTCGAGCACGACCACCCGGTCGACCAGCGGCAGCGCCTCGGCCACCCGGTGTTCGACCAGGATCAGGGTGGTGCCCGGGTCGACCGCCGCGCCGATGGCCGCCCGGACCAGGGCGGCGCCGGCCGGGTCGAGGTTGGCGGTGGGCTCGTCGAGCAGGAGCAGGCCGGGCCGGAGGGCGAGTACGCCGGCCAACGCCAGCCGCTGCTGCTCGCCGCCGGAGAGCGAGGCGGTGGAGCGGTCCCGCCCGTACGGGAAGCCGACCCGGTGCAGGGCCTGGTCGACCCGGGACCAGATCTCGCCGGCCGGTACGCCCCGGTTCTCCAGTCCGAAGGCGACGTCGTCACCGGCCCGGACCATCACGAGCTGGCTCTCCGGGTCCTGGAACAGGATGCCGACCCGGTCCCGCGCCGTACGTGGGTCGTCCCCGTCGACCTCGATCGTCCCCTGCTGCTCACCGGAGTCCTCGGCGAGCAGGCCGGCGAGCGCGGCGAGCAGGGTGCTCTTGCCCGCCCCCGACGCACCGAGCAACAGCACCCGCTCTCCGCGTTCGATCCGCAGGTCGAGGTCGCGTACGGCCCACCGCTTCCGCCCGGCGTGCCGCCAGCCGAACCCCCGCAACACCACCCCGGTCCCCACACCCACCACCTCTTCCGCTCTCCCCCGTAGCAGGCCCTCCGCACAGGCCGCCGGGCTAGACGGTGGCGCGTTCGCGGCCGGCGGGGAAGCGGTCCAGCACGCCGGTCTGGGCCAGCGAGCGGGTCAGGGCGACACTGCCGAGTCCGGCCACCACCAGCGAACTGGCGGCGGTGATCAGCACGTAGGGGAGGCGGAAGCTGCCCCAGGCGGTGTCCGGGTACCAGACGAAGACGTCGTAGATCGCCGCCGCCAGCCCGGCCAGGATCGCGGCGAGCAGGGAGACGGGCAGGCGGTACACCCGGTAGGCGAACGCCGCGAAGGCCAGCTCCGCCGCCAGTGCCTCGACCGGACCCTGGACCACCAGGGTCCAGCCCCAACTGGTGCCGAGCGCCACCGAGACCAGTGCGGCCAGGGTCAGGGTGTAGAAGGCGGCCCCCGGCTTGCGGATCACCAACGCGCCCAGGACCGCCGGCACCAGCCAGACGCCGTAGAGGAACGCGCGGCCCGGCAGCGGGATCGCGTCGGCCGGGCCGTTCCAGAGCAGGCCCCAGGCCCAGAAGATGACGCCGAACGCGACGCTGAGGGTGGACGCGACGACGATGTCGAGTGTGCGCCAGCGGTTGCCGGTGGAGCCTTTCATGTGGTGCCTCCCAGTCCTCGGAACGAACCAGGAGAAGTCGCACGCCTCGGCCGGCGCGATGCCGGACTCCGGCGTGGCCGGAGCATGACCGAACTCCCTGCGCTGGCATTACCCAGATCAGGTTCGAGGGTCTGCGGATGTCATCCCGCACTCTCAGCGCTGTGCGCTCCCCTGTCGGATGTGAAGTTGTTTCGGCGACGCTAGCACCGACCGGCCGCCCGGGACAGCGCCGTATCGATCGAGTGTGGTGGCGGACACCGGTGCTCGGGTTAGGGTGAGCTGCCACATCCCGGCCGAGCGAGGAGAGCAGACCACCGTGACCGCCCCCGACCGCGCGACCGATCGTCGCGCCGAGACGGGTGACGGGATCGACTGGACGATCCCGTCCGCCGGCGACAGCACCGAGGGTCGTCCGGCGAGCCCGGACCGCGCCGGCCCGACCGCCGGTCCCGGCCGTGGACCCACCCCACCCCCACCCCCGGGTACGCCCGAAGCCGACCTCGACCGACCCCGGCCCCGCCTGTTCGGCGACCGGATCGGCTCGGTCGAAGTGCTCGCGGGGCTCTTGATCCTGCTGGTCGTCTTCCGTAACCCGGTGGCCGAGGCGATCTCCAGCCCACGGTTGCAGACCTGGACCACGGTCTTTGTCTCGGTCATGGTGCAGGCGGTGCCGTTCCTCGTCTTCGGGGTGGTGCTCAGCGCGGTGATCGCGGTCTTCGTGCCCCGCTCCTTCTGGGCGAAGGCGTTGCCGAAACATCCCGCGCTGGCGGTGCCGGTGGCGAGCTGCGCCGGGGTGGTCCTGCCCGGCTGCGAATGCGGCGCGGTGCCGATCGCCGGGTCGCTGATCCGCCGGGGCGTCACCCCCGCCGCCGCGCTCGCGTTCCTGCTCGCCGCCCCGGCGATCAACCCGATCGTGCTCACCGCCACCGCCGTCGCCTTCCCGAACAACCCGGAGATGGTGGTGGGTCGCGGCGTCGCCAGCCTGATCGTCGCGATGGTGATGGGTTGGCTCTGGCTGCGGCTCGGCCGGGCGGACTGGATCCGGCTGCCGCACCGCCCCGACCTCGAAGGAGTCTCCAGGAGCCGGGCGTTCTGGTCCGCCGTACGGCACGACGTGGTGCACGCCGGTGGCTTCCTGGTGCTCGGTGCGATGGCCGCGGCCTGCATCAACGTACTGGTGCCGGAGCGGTGGTTGCAGACCCTGGCGGACAACCCGATCCTGTCGGTGCTGGCCCTGGCGGTGCTCGCCGTACTGCTGTCGATCTGTTCGGAGGCGGACGCGTTCGTGGCCGCGTCGCTGTCCCAGTTCTCGCTCACCTCCCGACTGGCGTTTCTGGTCGTCGGGCCGATGGTCGACCTGAAACTGATCTCGATGCAGGCCGGTGTCTTCGGGCGCCGGTTCGCGTTCCGGTTCGCCCCGGCGACGTTCGCGATCGCCATCCTGGTGGCGGTGGGAGTGGGAGCGGTGGTGTTCTGATGAACCGACAGGCACAGGGCGTGGTGTTGCTGCTGCTCGGTGGGGCGGTGCTCAAGGCCAGCTTCACCGACATGTACCTGCGCTACGTCAAGGAGGGGCTGCGGCCGTTCCTGATCGCCTCCGCCGTCCTGCTGATCGTCGCCGCGGTGATGACGCTCCTGCACGACCTCCGCCCGGCCGCCCGCCGCTCCGGCGCCCGCGAGCCGCACGCCGACCACGGCGCGACAGGGCACGCCGACCACGGCGCGACAGGGCACGCCGACCACGGCGCGACAGGGCACGCCGACCACGGCGCGGCGGAGTACGCCGACCACGGGCATGACCACGGCGCGGCGGAGGACGACCACGGACATGACCACGGCGGCAAGGGCCACCACGAGCCCCGGGTCGGCTGGCTGCTCATCCTGCCCGTGCTCGGCCTGCTGCTGGTCGCCCCGCCGGCCCTCGGCTCGTACGCGGCGGACCAGGCCGGCACCGCGCTCGGCAGTCAACCGCTGTCGGACTACCCGCCGTTGCCGGACGGCGACCCGGTGAAGCTTCCGGTGCTCGACTACGCCTCCCGGGCCATCTTCGACAAGGGCGAGTCACTCGGTGACCGTCGGGTGCAGCTCACCGGCTTTGTCGCCACCGGATCGGACGGCGCGCCGATCCTGGCCCGGATGATTCTCTCCTGCTGCGCGGCCGACGGTCGCCCGATCAAACTCGGCCTGACCGGCGAGGCGCCGACCGGGCTGGCCCCGGACACCTGGGTCGAGGTAGTGGGCCGCTACTCCGACCGGATCGGCACCGACCCGGTCAACGACGAGGAGATCCCGTACCTCGACGTGGAGTCGTGGCGCCAGGTCCAGGCACCGAAGCAACCGTACGAGTGAGCCCGTCGGCACCGACCCCGTCCGTCCGGGGCGACGACGGGGGAGAGGGACGACGACGATGACCCTGAGCGCGGAGAACTACCTGGCCCTGGTGACCGAGACCATGGCCCGGGTGGCGGAGGGTGAGCGCGACAACGTACGTCGGTCGGCCGACCTGATCGCCGCCGCGCTGGTCGACGACGGGGTGGTGCACGCCTTCGGCACCGGGCACTCGGAGGCCCTGGCCATGGAGATAGCCGGCCGGGCCGGCGGCCTGGTGCCGACGAACCGGATCTCGCTGCGGGACGTGGTGCTGCGCGGCGGTGAGCCGGCCAGCGTGCTCGGCCCGATGCTGGAGCGGGACCCGGAGGTGGCGCACCGCCTCTACGAACTGGTCCCGGTGCACCCCGCCGACATCTTCGTGCTCGCCTCCAACTCCGGGGTGAACGGCGCCATGGTGGAGTTCGCCACGCTGGTGAAGGAGCGCGGGCACCCGCTGATCGCGATCACCTCACGAGAGCACTCGGACCGGGTCGACTCCCGCCACCCCTCCGGGCGCAAGCTCGCCGACCTCGCCGACGTGGTGCTCGACAACGGTGCCCCGTACGGCGACGCCGCCCTGCCGTTGCCGGACGGGGGAGCGGTGGGGGCGGTCTCCTCGATCACGGCGGCACTGCTCGCCCAGCAGATCGTGGTCGAGGTGGTCCGCCGGCTGCTCGACGCCGGCCGTACCCCACCGGTCTACCTGTCGGCGAACATCCCGGCCGGCGACGAGCACAACCACGCCCTGGAGGCCCACTACGCCGGCCGCATCCGCCGAGGAGCGTAAGGAAGGGCCCCTAGTTATCGGATTTCGTTGTACAGGGGGCCCTTCCTAACCGGAACACGGTTAGGTTCTCCGTCAGCGGGCACTGCGGTGGCATCGGCGCAGCGAGTGTGGCCGGTCGGCGTGCCGAGAGGCGCGGCGGGCGTACGGGAGCCGGCAACCGTTGGAGGACGGAACGATGACAACCACCCCAGACTCGACGTTCGGCCTGGATACCGCCGCACACGTCGGAATCTCCGTTTCCGATCTCGATCGTTCGGTGGCGTTCTACCGCGCGCTGACCGGGCTGGAGCCGGTGGTCGACAACGAGAGCATCCACGGCCGGGGGTTCGCCTACTCGCAGGGGCTGCCCCGGACGAAGCTCCGCTATGCCACCTTCCAGCTCCGCAACCTCGGCATCGACCTGATCGAGTTCGAGGATCCGGTGGGGGACCCGGGGCAGTCCGCCGCGAACCGCCCCGGATCCATCCATCTCTGCTTCCAGGTGGACGATCTCCACTCGGTCCATCAGCGGATGCGCGAGGCCGGGTACGAGTTCCTGGGTGAGCCGTACACCTTCGCCGCCGACGAGGTGACCCCGCCGGACGCGGTCGGCACCGAGGTCGCGTACTTCAACGACCCGGACGGGGCGAACCTGGAACTGATCGCGCCGAAGGGCGGCTTCGCCGGCCAGAAGTGAGTCAACCACGCCAGCAGTGACTGTTTGATCCACGCGCCGCCAGCCGTGGTCACGACACCCGTGACCACGGCTGGCGGCGCATCGATCATGAATTCGATAGTCAGGAATTCGGCGGGGACGATACCAATAGCAAAAGATCGATATCTACGGTCTTGTCGACTGAGTTTGCTGTCACCTAGGCGACCCCACCTAAATATCGATCAGCACCTATTATCGGTCGGGTAAATGCCCGGTGATCTGAACCATCGGGCATGGCTTTCACGGGGAGGCTCCGATCGTGTTCAGTCGTACCCTGCTGTGGATTCCGCGTGCCCGTTGGTTGGCACTCCTCTGTGTCCTGACCCTGGTCGTCACGCTCGCGCCGCCGGCCAAGGTGGCCCGGGCCGAGGCGGCACCCGTCCCGTCGGCCACCCCCGGACCCGGTCCGGTCGACCGGCCGCTGCCCGACTCGGTCCGCCCGGACAAGGAGTTCCCGCCGGACAAGCGCCCGCCGGTGGTGCCGCCGGGCGTACGGGCAGAGGGCGGACCGGTAACACTTTCCGCCGCCGAGTGGGACCGGGTGCCCAAGCCCGGGACCGCCCGCCCGGCCGCCGAGGACGAGATCTTCGGCAACCTGCTGCTCCGGTCCGGCTTCGCGATCGGCGAGACCTCGGTCGTCGCCTACTTCGACGTACGCGGCGAGGAAGAGTCCTGGACCTCCTGGAAGGCGACGCTCTACGACGCCGCCACCCGTACCGAGCAGGCGTCGACCACGCTCGGCAGGGACGAACTGGAGCGGGCGCGGTGCACCGGCCAGCGCCAGTACTGCCGGTCGTTCGGGGATCGGGAAGGCTGGGTGCTCGACCCGACCAAGGACTACTTCGTCACCGCCAGCGCGATCTTCGACGACGGCCGGGAGATCGTCTCCGGCCCCTCGGACAACGCGAGGCCGCGTACCGTCATCGAGCCGCCGGCCATCCCGGCCGGTCAGGCCGCCGGCTGCGGCTGCGGCAACGCGCTCGGCCTGACCGCTGCCGGCCAGGCGGTACGCGGCATCGGCGTGAACACCGCCACCGGCGCCTTCGTCCGGGTCGAGCAGGACCTGGCCATGACCTCGTTCGGCGTACCGTTCGCCTCTTCCCGCACCTATTCCTCGGCGAGCCCGGCCGGCGGTCCGTTCGGGCCGGGCTGGGCCTGGTCCTACGGGATGACTGTCACCGAGTCGGTCGACGGTGTGGTGGTCCGGGCCGAGGACGGCGCCGAGGCGCTCTACCGGCTCGACGGCGAGAGCTACCGGCGCCCGCCGGGTGTCCGGTCGAATCTGCGCCGGGTCGCCGACGGCTGGGAACTGGTCACGCCCTCGCAGATCACCCACCGTTTCGACGCGCAGGGTCGGCTGGTTTCGATCGCGAACGCGCGCGGCATGGGGACGCGGCTCGCGTACACCGCGACCGGGGTGACCGTCACGGACGCCTCCGGGCGCGAGGTGAGGGTCAAGGTGGACGCCGGCCTGATCCGGGAGATCAAGCTGCCGGACGGCCGCCACACGCACTACTACTACACCGGTACGGTGCTGACCTCGGCCAAGGACGCCCGCGGCTTCCACTGGAAGTACACCTACGGGGCCAACGGTCTGCTGACCGAGGTGACCAACCCGCAGCGGATCGTCGAGCTGCGCAACGAGTACGGCGCCGACAACCGGATGGCGCGCCAGACCGACGCGCTCGGCAAGGCGACCACCTTCGAGTGGAAGGCGGCCGAGCAGGAGTCGCTGACCGTCGACCCGGACGGGGTGAGGGTCTACGACGGTTACCGGGGCAACGTGCTGGTCCACACCCAGCGCGGCAACGGTGACACCGAGAACCACCGCTACGACGGCTCGCTCAACCGGCCGCTCGTGGTCAACGGCAAGCACAGTCAGCACGAGGCGACCTACGACGACGCCGGCAACCGGATCTCGCAGACCGCGCCGAGATCGCTCAACTTCGGCACGAAGACGAAGTACGACGCCCGGAACAACCCGACCGAGCACACCGACGCCAACGGCAACGTCTGGACCGACACCTACAACGAGTTCGACGAGCTGGTCGAGAGCGTCGACGCCGAGAAGAACAAGATCACCTACGCGTACGACGAGCGGGGTCTGCTGGTCAGCAAGACCGACCAGCGCGGCAAGGTGACCCGGTACGAGAACCTGCCGGTCGGTGACCACAACTCTGGTCTGCTCAAGGCGATCGTCTCGCCGGAGGGACGCCGCTCCGAGGTCGGCTACGACCGGACCGGCCGGGGCACGTCGTTTGTCGACCCGCGTGGCACGGTACGGCACGTCGACCGGGACGACTACACCACCCGGTACGAGTTCGACGCCCAGGACCGTCCCACCGCCGTGCACCAGCCGGGCAAGCGCGGCGCGACGCGGACCAGTTACGACGAGGTGGGCCGGACCAAGGCGCAGACGACCCAGCTCGACGCGCGCGTGGAATACCGCTACTTCGACAACGGACTGCTCCGTTCGGTCAGCGACTCTCGGCGTACCACCTCGTACACCTACACCGACGCGGGGCGACGCGCTTCGGCCCGGGTGGAGATGAAGCATGAGCCGGACCTGGTCACCACGTACGCGTACAACGCGAAGGGGCTGCTGAACAAGGTCACCTCGCCGCGCGGCAACGTACCCGGGGCGAACCCGGCGGATTTCACCATGACCTACCACTACGACGCCAACGACAACCCGCTTCGGATCGAGCGTCCGTACCCTGGGGGCCGTACGGTCAGTCGGGACATCAGCGTCGATGAGTTGGACCGGACCAGGTCCAAAACCGACGAGCACAACAAGACCTCGCACTTCGACCGGGACAACACCGGCAACGTCACCGCCGTCAGCGACAACCTGGGCCGGACCGCCCGGATGGCGTACGACCGGAACGGGCGCCAGACCTCGATCCAGGACGCCGCCACGAACACCTCCCGGTTCGAGTACGACGAGGCCGGCAACAAGGTCAAGCAGATCGCCGCCACGGGCGGAATCAGCACCTGGGAGTACGACGGCGACGGTCTGCTCGTCGCCGCCACCGAACCGCGCGGCAACGTGGAGGGTGCGGACAAGGAGCGGTTCACCAGCCACCACGAGTACGACCTGGCCGGTAACCGGATCAAGAGCATCGACCCGCTGGACCACGTCACGTCCTACCGCTACGACGCGATCAACCGGCTGGTCTCGGTCACCGACGCGAAGGACCGCACCACGCACTACACGTACCGGGAGGACGACCTTCCCCGTACGGTGCACACCCCGGACAGCCCGTACGACCCGCGCGAGCCCGCCGACCGCTCCACCGTCTACGACTACTACGAGGACGGCCTCCCCTCGTCCGTGCGGGACCCGAACGGCAACCGGACCACCGTGGAGTACGACGAGGCCGGACGGGCGACCCGCAGCACGGACCCGCTCGGCCGGGTCACCGAGGTCAGTTACGACGCCGAGGGCAACCCGGTCTCCACCATCACCCTCGGCGAGCGTGAGCGCCTGTCTCCGCCGGAGCGGGCCCGTCGGACCTCGGTGGACACCTACGACATCGTCGGCCGCCGGGAGGCGCGGACGCTCGGCAGCGAAGGCCCCAGGTACACCTGGGGTTACGACGCCAAGGACCGGATCACCTCGTACGGCGACCCGACCGGCGTACGCACCGTCGTCTACGACGACGAGGACCAGATCGACAAGGTGACCCGTAACGAACCCGCCACCAACCTGGTGGAGGAGTTCGACTACGACTACGACGCGCGGGGCAACATCACCCTGCGCGCCTACCCGGACGGCACCCGGATCACCGCCGACTACGACGGGGACAGCCGGATCACCGCGTTGACCGCCTCCGGTGGCTCGGCCGGCGCGGTCGACTCCACCTGGCGGTTCGGCTACGACGTCGCCGGCCGCCGGACCAGCACCACACTGCCGACGCCGACCGGGCTGATCGAGCAACGCGGGTACGACGACGCCGGCCGCCTGACCAGTATCGGCACCACCCGCGCCCCGGCCCCCGAGCAGTTCACGCTGCCCGTCGCCGAATCGACCGGTGCCGTCGCCGGTGTCGACCGGCCGAAGCCACCGACCGACGTCACCGCGCAGCCGGGCGCCGGACTGGCGGTGGTCTCGTGGAAACCGTCGAAGGAGCACGGGCACGACGACGTGGCCGGCTACACGGTCACCGCCCAACCCGGTGGGAAGTCGGTCACGGTGGGCCCGACCGCCAGCACCGCGATCGTCAACGGGCTGGACGCGGGTGTCGCGTACACCTTCACCGTCACGGCCCACGACCGGTACGGCGCCGGTGCGCCGTCCGTCGCCTCGGCCCCGGTGGTGCCGGTGGCGCTGCCCCAGGACCCGATCTCGGCCTACCAACTCGACCTGGACCAGGTGGGCAACCCGACGAAGGTGGTGACCACCCGGGGCGGGGTCTCGGAGACCGTCGCCTACGCCTACGACAAGGTCGACCGGCTCACCTCGGCCTGCTACGCGGTGGAGTCCTGCGGCGGCAAGACCAAGCCGGTCGGGCGGATCGACTACGAGTACGACCTGGTCGGCAACCGGACCAGCCAGAAGCGGACCGGCAACGCCGGCGACGACACCACCACCTACCAGTACGACGACGCGGACCAGCTCACCAAGCGGGTGATCCGGGAGCCGAAGCACGTCACCACCACCGAGTACGACTACGACCTGAACGGCAACCAGATCCGTTCCGGCACCGACAAGTTCGAGTACAACCTCGACAACTCGTTGGCCAAGGCGACGGTCAGCGGTCGGGTGGCGACATTCGCGTACGACGCGACCGGGTTGAGGCTGACCGCCAGCACCGACCCCGGCGAGCAGGCACAGACGCAGCGCTGGTCGTGGGACGTCAACGGCACGCTGCCGCAGATCGCCGTTGACACGGTGACCAATGCAACCGGGCAGACGGTGGAAAAGCGTGGTTTCACGTACGGCCCGGATGACGAACCGCTGGCACTGCTGGACGGGGCGACCGGGGCGCATTCCTACACCCACGACTGGCTCGGTGGTGTGGCGAACATGCTCTCGCCGACCGGAACGTCGCTGGTCGGCTACGACTACGACCCGTTCGGCAACCCGCGCGCCGGCCCGACCCTGGCCGGACAGGGCGGTCAGGAGCACTCGCCCAGCGGCTGGGGTGGGCAGGGGCCGGGAACCAGGGCGAGCGCCCCGGAGAACCCGATGCAGTTCGCCGGGGGCTACCAGGACTCCAGTTCCGGAAACGGCAACTACTACCTGCGGGCCAGGAACTACAACCCGGAGACCGGCAGGTTCACCTCGACCGACCCGATGCCCCAGGGCGGGGCGGCCACCTCGGCCTACACGTACGGGGACAACAACCCGACCTCGTACGCCGACCCGACCGGGGCGACGCCGGAAGCGGCGGCCACCGCGGCGGGAGAGGCCGGCCCGAGTCCAGAGGAAGTGGCCAAGGCCCAGCAGTTGCAGAGCAAGAGTGTGTTGGACATCGTCCTGGAGGCCGGTGGCCAGATCCTGATGGAGTTCCTCGGGATCAACGACATTCTCAACTGCATCAAGGGTGACCTGGGCGCCTGCGTATCGATGGTGATCGGCGCGTTGCCCTGGGGCAAGATCTTCAAGGCGAAGAAGATCGCCGAAGCCATCTTCCGGGCCGGCAAGGCCGTCGTCACCTTCTTCCAGGAACTCAAGTGGGCCCGCGCCATTCTTCAGGGCGCGGAGCAGGCGGCTCAGGCCGCAAAAGCGGCTGCGGCGAGGGCGGCGGCAGAGGCTGCGGCGAAGGCGGCAGCGGCCAAGGCTGCCGCTGAGACGGCAGCCAGACGAGCCGCCGCAGCCGCAGCGGCCAAGGCAAAAGCAGCGGCGGCGAAGGCCAAGGCCGCGACGAAGAAAAAGCCGGACTGCAAGGACAGCTTCCTCGCCGGCACACCCGTCGTGCTCGCCGACGGCAGCCGCGTGCCGATCGAGCGGGTGCGGCCTGGCGACACCGTGCTCGCCACCGACCCGGGGACCGGCCGAACCGAGGCGCGGCAGGTGACCCACACCATCCGTACCGACGACGACAAGGCGTACGTCGAGGTCACCGTCAAGGGCGAGGACGGCAAGGGGCAGGCGCTCACCACCACCGACCACCATCCGTTCTGGTCGGTGAACCAGGGCCGCTGGGTGGAGGCCGGAGATCTCCAACCCGGGGATCTCCTGCGTACCTCCGCCGGCACCTACGCGCAGGTCGGTGCGGTCCGGCATTACCAGGCAGACCAGGTCACCTACAACCTGACCGTCGACGGCATCCACACGTACTACGTGGTCGCGGGCGACACGTCGGTCCTGGTGCACAACGTCGGCGGCCTGCCGTCCGTGCCAGGGCTCATCGACGTGGGCGTGAGTGGGCCGTCCTGCCCGGTGTCGACCCGCGGTGAGTACTACAACATGAGCACGGCACAGAAAAAGGGAAAGCCCGCCTTGACGTCGGACGAGGTCCAGAACCTGCACGACTACGCGCGAGGTTCGAATGCGTGGTTGGAGGCGAACGGCCCGCAGGTCGTGCAGTCGACCAGGTTGCTCCAGGCGGATATGCGCGCTGCCATCGAGGCGGAGCGGAGGGCCAACCCTGGGAAGTATCCGGCGGGATGGGTGCCGGGCCACATGCCGGACACGGGTGTGACCGGTATGGCGAATCCGCCGTCGTGGTTGCCCTCCCCGTCGAGGGCAAATAGCATCGCTGGCGGCGGCCTCAGTTCTCGGATCGGGAAGACCATTCGAGGCTTCCTCGTCGACGGCGTATACATTACGTGATGTGGTGAGAGGGATGCGATGAGCGGAAACGATCTCCGGCGTCTGCGTGAGTTGGATCTCGCAGACGTGGGACAGGCTCTGGACGAGTCTGATCGAACGGAGAAGCTCCTGGGAGAGCTGCCGAGTGCTTACGCAGCAGCTCTCCGCATCGCAAACGGGTTCACGGTTCACAGTGGCATGAACCGCGTCTTCGGGATTCGGGAGGACCGACACATGGATCTCCGGTCCTGGAACGAGGAGGAAGGATGGCGATTCGCCTGGAACGGAAAGGCGGATCCCTCCTTTCTCATGTTCGGCGAGACCGCGTTCGGAGATCAGTACGCGCTGCGTTGGACTGGAGGTTCCTACGAGGACACTGTCTACCTTCTCGACGTGAACCTCCTGAGTGTGCGGCCCATCTTCGATTCATTCGAACGCTTCTTGGACCAAGAGATCGTGCAGAATGCGCTAAGTCCATCGCACCCGGTGGCGGTGGCCTGCGTCGACAAATTCGGCCGCCTGTCTCCTCGCGAGAATGTGGTCCTCACTCCTTCCCTCCTGTTGGGCGGATACGAGGATGTCTCGAACATGGTGAAGATCGAGAGTTACACCGCGATGATCTATGGAGGCGACATCTACACGGCGGTGGTGTCGACGCCCGACGAGGCCGCTGTCGTGGGTGTGGAGCCCTGGGTCGACGACGTCGGCCGGCAGAGATTGCGTGTCGTGTTCGCGGAGTAAGGCGGAGGCAGGCGAGGGGTGCCGCGGCGGGTTGGTGCTGCGGGTCGGTCAGTCGAGCTTCCACGGCTTGAACCCGGCCTCAGCGCCGACCCGCTCGATTTCGTCGGCCGGGTACGGCGTGGTCCGGCTCTCCCCGTGCATGCTCCAGTAGAAGTCGTTGAGCACGGCCGCGACCGGCGCGTACCGCATGATGACCGACGCGACGGCCGGCGGTACGTTGACCGGCTCCTCGCCCTTCGCGCAGCGGCGGATGTACTCGTTGCGCTCCCGGGGGCGCAACGGCACCCGGGAGGCCAGATTGGCCACCAGCCAGTTGACCAGCAGTGTCACCGCGTAACACGGGTCGTGGCTCCGGTTCGTCCGCAGAAAGTCCCGCTCGACCGGCGACAGGTCGAACCGGGGCGAGGTCGCCAGGCCCAGATCCGCGTAGTAGAGCCGGCGACCGTCGGTGAGGATGTTCCGGAAGTGCGCGTCGAAGTGCAGCAGCCCGTTCGCGTTCATGAAGGCGACGTCGGTGGTGATGCTCCGCTCCACCATCGCACACGCCGCCTCGACCGCCTCGGGACCGGCCGACACCCGTTCGGTCAGCCAGACGTCGAGCGTCTGCGGCAGGTGTTCGAGGAAGAGCACGACGGTGGCGGTCGACCGGGCGACCGCCCTGAGCCGTTCCCGTACGGCCGGCGAACCGTCCCAGTACGCGACCGCGCTTTCCACGTCCGCGTGCTCCTCCGGTGTCGGCAACACCCCCGGCAGCACCCGCCAGTGGTACATCAGCGGGAAGCTCTCGTTGCGCCCGCTCAGCACCCAGTTGGTGGTCATCACGTTCGCGGCCAGCTCCCGCCACGCCCCGAAGCCCGGACCGCCGACGCCGTACTGACACTCGGTCGGGAGCTGGAACAGGTTCGCCGTCGACCGTACGTTCTCCGGGCGGCGTTCCAGGTCGGTCAGGGGCACCCGCTTGGCGAAGACGCGTACGCCCTCGATCTCCAGCGAGACCGCCGAGCCCCCGATGCCGGTGGCGATCGGCGGCGCGGTCTCCACCAGCCGGCCGAGTTGCCGGTCACTGTGCAGGGCCAGGGCGGTGGAGACGACGGCGTGATCGCGCGAGCGAGTGGCATGGGACATGCCGGCAGCATATGAATCCCAGCCGTCCGCCGCGCACCGCCGTTGGTGTAAGGAAGGGCCCCTTGTTAACGCTATGCGTTAACAAGGGGCCCTTCCTTACCTGAGTGTGGCCTTGCGTGTCCGGGCGCCGGAGGAGTGGAGGCGGGTTAGCCTGCGGGTGTAAGTCCAGGTCACGGCCCGAGGAGGAGTCGATGGTCTCCCGTCTCAACCCGTACATCAGCTTCGACGGCAACGCGCGGCAGGCGATGGAGTTCTACCAGAGCGTCTTCGGCGGCGAGTTGAACCTGACCACCTTCGGACAGTTCGACGCGGCCCCGCCCGAGTACGCCGACAAGATCATGCACGGCCAGTTGGAGACGCCCAGCGGTTACACCATCATGGGCGCCGACACCCCGCCGGGGATGGCCCACAACCTGGGCGACAACATCGTGGTGAGCCTGAGTGGCGACGACTCCGCCGAACTGCACGGCTACTGGGAGCAGCTCTCCGCCAGTGGCACCGTGTCGGTGCCACTGGAGAAGCAGATGTGGGGCGACGAGTACGGCGCCTGCAAGGACAGCTTCGGTGTCGCGTGGATGGTCAACATCGGCCAGGAATCCGGCTGACCGGCTGCTCAATCCGGCGGCGGAGAGCGGTCAGCGGGTCTTGACGGTGGCGACGAACGTCTGCCACGCCCGGGGCGCGAAGGTCAGGACCGGACCCTGGCGGTCCTTGCTGTCGCGTACGCCGACGATGCCGGAGACGTTGTCGGCCACCTCGACGCAGGTGTCCCCGCCGTTGGACGAGCGGGTGGACTTGCGCCAGATCGCGCCGGTCAGCTCCATGTCTGCGCCACTTCCTTGATCAGGTCGATGGACTGCCGGTGGGGCAACGCCTCACTCCGAATACGCTCCCATGTCTCCTGCAGAGTCGCAATGTCCCCGTGGTGGCTGACGACCTGACCACGAAGCTGGTTGTCCAGGTAGGCCACCCAGCCGCCGCCGTCGAATCCGGCGAGCACGAAGGGGCCGTTCAAGCCGACGTGTACGCCGACCTCGAACGGCACCACGTGGATGTCGACGTGCGGCAGCTCGGCGAGCGCGACCAGGTGTTCGAGTTGCTCGACCATCACGGCCGCGCTGCCGACCCGTCGGCGCAGGGTCGCCTCGTCCAGCACGGCGATGAGCTGCGCGGGCTCCTCGCGGGTGAGTATGGACTGCCGGTCCAGCCGCTCGGCAACCCGGCGGTCCACCTCCTCCGGGCTCAGCCGGCGGCCGGAGAGGATGACGGCACGGGCGTACGCCTCGGTCTGGAGCAGGCCGGGCACCAGGCTCGGCTCGAACGTCCGGAAGAGTTTTGCCTCCTGCTCGGCCTCCCGCCAGGGGCGGAACCACCTCCACCGAGCTGACCAGTGATCCGGAATAATTGATCTTCTTGCCGAAGTCCTCCTGGTTCAATCCGGCGGCGGTCCGCAGGCGGCGTACCTGGAATCGGATCAGGTCCATCATCGGGGTACCGGTCATGACATTGCCTCCTGTGATTGTTTGTGGAGGAGCCCGACCCTAATGAATCGGTGTTTGTGTGGCGGGCTGACTGGCCGGTGGTTGACCGGGAATGTGGTGGGTTGTGGAGGTGGGCGGCCGGACCCTGGCGTGGTTGTGGGGGCGGGCGGCCGGACCCTGGCGTGGTTGTGGGGGTGGGCGGCCGGACCCTGGCGTGGTTGTGGAACGCCGGCCCTGGACTCGGTTGGCGGTGGCACGATCCAGGGGGCGGCACCACACCCCGGTGAACCTGACTCACGTTTGGTCCACGCCCGCGCTGGGCAAAGCTGGCCGGACCAAACGTGAAGGAAAGGTGGCCCGGTGGTGTCCAAGGAGACCGAGAAGCAGCGCTGGCAACGCAACTTCGCCGATCTGCTCCAGGAGCTGCGGGTCGCGCAGACCGGTGTACAGATCCTCTTCGCGTTCCTGCTCACGCTCCCGTTCAGCAACGGCTTCCCGGACACCAGCCAGTTCCAAAAGGACGTGTACGTGGTGGCGCTGCTCGCCGCCGCCGCCGCGACCGCGCTGATCATCTCGCCGGTCGCGTTCCACCGGGCGCTGTTCCGCCAGGGCCGCAAGCCCGAGTTGGTGCTCTTCGCACACAGCATGGCCACCGGCGGGCTCGCTTTCATGCTGATCGCGATGGTCAGCTCGGTGCTCCTGATCACCGACTTCGTGCTGCCACGCCCGATCGCGTTTGTCCTCAGCGGGCTGACGGCGGTCTGGTTCCTGACCTTCTGGGCCGGGCTGCCGTACCTGCGTCGCAAGTGGGGCGAGGACGACGACGACGAGGACGTGGAGACGGACGCCGCCGAGGACGGCGTGCCACCGGTGATCCCGGGTAGCTGAGGCGGGGACGGAGGGCGGCCGGTCGGAGAGGCCGATCGGAAGGAGTGGCTGGTCGGGAAGTTGACGCGGGATCGGGCGTGGTCGAGGCTACCGCTGGGTAACAGGGCGCAGTAGCGTTGTCCGGGCAGGGCATCGCGGACTTTCGCCGTACCTCGTCCAGGGGGTTGCCGTGACCACGACGCAGAATGACCGGCCCGGGGCGGACGACGCCGACGGACCCGGGCCCACCACCTCCACCGAGGGCATCGGGCCGCTGCCGATGGAGGCCGGTCAGGTCTCCGAGCGGGAGGCGCGCCAGGTTGCCGAGGCCGCCCGGGAGACGAGCTGGGGCAAACCGAGCTTCGGCAAGGAACTTTTCCTCGGCCGGCTCCGGCTCGACCTGATCGACCCGTGGCCGCGCACCGACCCGGTCGCGGCGAGCAGGGCGGGGGAGTGGCTCGGCCGGCTCGACACCTACCTCCGAACCGAGGTCGACGGGGCACTGATCGAACGTGACGCGCGGATCCCGGACGAGGTGTTCCACGGCCTGGCCCGGCTCGGCGCCTTCGGCATGAAGATCGACCGGAAGTACGGCGGCCTCGGCCTGTCGAATCTGCACTACTGCCGGGCGCTGATGCTCGCCGGTTCGGCCAGCCCGGCGATCGGCGCGCTGCTCTCCGCGCACCAGTCGATCGGCGTGCCACAACCGCTGAAGATGTTCGGCACCGACGAGCAGAAGCAGCGGTTCCTGCCCCGGCTCGCCGCCGGTGAGGTCTCCGCGTTCCTGCTCACCGAGCCGGACGTCGGCTCCGACCCGGCCCGGCTCGCGACCAGCGCCGAGCCGACCGAGGACGGCACCGGCTACCGGCTCAACGGGATCAAGCTCTGGGCCACCAACGGCACCGTGGCCACCCTGCTGGTGGTGATGGCCCGGGTGCCGGCCGGCGACGGGCGGCGCGGTGGGATCACCGCGTTCGTGGTGGAGGGCGACTCGCCCGGGATCACGGTGGAGCGGCGCAACGCCTTCCTCGGCCTGCGCGGGCTGGAGAACAGCGTCACCCGGTTCCACGACGTGGTGGTGCCGGCGGAGAACGTGATCGGGGGCGAGGGCAAGGGACTGAAGATCGCCCTGAGCACGCTGAACACCGGTCGGCTCTCGCTGCCCGCGATGTGCGTCGGCGCGGCCAAGTGGTCGCTGAACGTGGCCCGCGAATGGTCCGCCGAGCGGGTCCAGTGGGGGCGGCCGGTCGGCGAGCACGAGGCGGTGGCGACCAAGCTCTCGTTCATCGCCGCGACCACGTACGGCATGGAGACCATGCTCGAACTCTGCTGCCTGCTCGCCGACGACGACCGCAACGATATCCGGATCGAGGCCGCGCTGGTCAAGCTCTACGCCAGCGAGATGGCCTGGAAGGTCGCCGACGAACTGGTACAGATCAGGGGTGGGCGCGGCTACGAGACCGCCGACTCGCTCGCCGCCCGGGGCGAACGCCCGGCCGCCGTCGAACAGCTCCTGCGCGACCTGCGGATCAACCGGATCTTCGAGGGTTCCACCGAGATCATGCACCTGCTGATCGCCCGGGAGGCGGTCGACGCCCACCTCTCCGTCGCCGGTGACATCGTCGACCCCGACGTGCGCCTGAGTCGCAAGGCCCGCGCCGCCGCCGCGGCGAGCGCCTTCTACGCCAAGTGGCTGCCGACGCTCGCCGTCGGTCGGGGACAACAACCCGGGGCGTACGGCGAGTTCGGCCCGTTGGCCCAGCACCTGCGCTACGTGGAGCGCTCCTCCCGCAAGCTCGCCCGCTCGACCTTCTACGCGATGTCCCGCTGGCAGGGCAAACTCGAACGCAAGCAGGCGTTTCTCGGCCGGATCGTGGACATCGGTGCGGAACTCTTCGCGATGGCGGCGGTCTCGGTCCGGGCCCAGGCCGAGCGGGACGGCCGCCCCGAGGGGGTGGAGTTGGCCGACCTGTTCTGCCGGCAGTCCCGCAACCGGGTCGAGGCGCTGTTCCAGGCGCTCTGGGAGAACACCGACCCGATCGACGTGACCGCAGCCCGGCGAATCCTGGCCGGACGGTACGCGTTTGTCGAGGAGGGCGTGCTCACCCCGGCCGGTGAGCAGGAGTGGGTGGCCGCCTGGGAACCGGGTCCGGCGACCGTGCCGGACGTACGCCGCCGGATCCCGCCCGATCCCCAGCGCGGGACGGAGAACGCGGACCGGCGGCTACCAGACGACCAGGATGACCAGGATGAGCACGGCCAGGTTGAGCGGGATCAGCAGCAGGTACGCCGGCCGGGGGATGCCCCGACCCCGCTGGGCCGCCCAGAGCAGGAAGGCCGCGTAGAGGAGCAGGAGGACGCTCAGTAGGCCCAGCAGGATACGCACAGTGGCGACTCTATCGACTCACGCGCAGTCCCAGGCGCCGTAACTCCAGCGCGGCCAGGGCGTCCACGGTGGAATCGTCGCCGCGCCGCCACGCCTGGGCCACGTCCGGGCCGATCCGGTCGAGCTGGCGCAGCGGCTGGTTCGCCAGCGCCCGCAGGGCGAGCAGGTCACGCCCGGCCGGGGCGGCCCGCATCGCCCGCGCCGCGCTGGCCCGACGGATCCAGCGCAGCCGCAGCGGCAGCCACCCGACCAGCACCAGGCCCAGCGGGAGGACCAGCGCCAGCAGGGCCAGCGCGAGGGCCAGGTCACCGACCTGCTCCTGCTGGTTCTGGCCCGCCTCGGCAAGCGACCGGGCGGCGTCGGCGGCCCGGTCGAACGGAGCGGTCAGCTCGTCACCGACCAGCGGCGTACGCCCGATCTTGTCGCTCGTCTCGGCGAAGTTCCGGGCGAGATCGTTCCCCGCGCCCTCCAGTTTCTGCCCCGGTACGGCGAGTTTCTCGATCAGGTCGTGGAGCCACATCGAGAACCGGATCGACAGGTACACCCAGGCGACGACGAGTAGGTCGGTGAGAACCTGTCGGGCGGCTCTCGGAAAACGGTCGGCGTAAATTCTCACGCCGGACAGGGTTGCACGTCCGGGCCGAGCGCACGAGGCCCGTCAGGACCCGTGAGATCTTCGAACCGTCGCCCGTTCAGCGGGCGCAGTCGGGGCAGGTGCCGAAGATCTCCAGGGTGTGGCTGACGTCGGCGTAGCCGTGCTTGGCCGCGACCCGGTCGGCCCAGCTCTCCACCGCCGGCCCCTCGATCTCCACCGTACGGCCGCAGCCCCGGCAGACCAGGTGGTGGTGGTGCCCGTCGCTGCACCGGCGGTAGAGGTGCTCGCCGCCGGCCGGGCGCATCACGTCGATCTCGCCCGCGTCGGCGAGCGCCTGGAGGGTCCGGTAGACCGTGGTCAGCCCGACCCGTTCGCCCCGGTCACGCAACATGCCGTGCAGATCCTGGGCGCTGTGGAAGCCGGCCACCTCGGCCAGCAGGGCGCTGACCGCGCCGCGCTGCCGGGTGTGGCGTACGGCGCCGCCGCTCTCCGTCTCCGCGTTGGTCATCTCGCCTCCTCGCCGGTCAGCTCGCGTTGAGCCGGGCCGGGGCCGCCTCGCCCGCGTGGCTGACCGCGTCCGCGACGATGTGCGCGATGTGCTCGTCAACCAGCGCGTACGCGATCTCGCGGCCACGGCGGGAGCCCCGGACCACTCCCGCGCCCCGCAGCACCCGCAGGTGCTGGGAGACCAGCGGCTGCGCCGCGCCGAGCTTCTCGACCAGCTCGTGCACGCAGCGCTCGCCGTCGGCCAGCTCGGTGACGATGGCGACCCGGATCGGAGCGGAGAGCGCCCGCAGGAGTTCACCGGCACTCTCGTAGACCTCGTACCCGCTTCCGCTCGTCACCCCGTAACGGTAACCACTATCGCCGGGGTTCGACCAACGGGGCGACGTGTTCCAGGGGTGACCCGGACGACTCCGCGGCCGTGGCGGAGGCGGACCGGCGCCGGAACCCCCGCCACCCGGCGCCGCCGAGGGCGACGAGCAGGAAGCCGGCGATCGAGACCACCACGATCGTCGCACCGGGGGCGGTGTCGGCCGTTCCGGCCAGCCAGACCCCGACCGCCGCGGCGAGCACGCCCAGCGCCATGGCCGCCGCCATGGTGCTCCGGAAGCCCCGGGTGACCTGCTGGGCGGTGGCGACCGGAATCACCATCAGCGCGCTGATCAACAGGAGTCCGACCGTACGCATGGCGATGGTGACCGTCATCGCGGTGGTCGCGGCGAGCAGCAGGTTGAGCGCGCGGACCGGCAGACCGGAGACGCGGGCGTACTCCTCGTCATGACAGATCGCGAAGAGCGCCGGGCGCAGGCCGAGCATGGCGACCAGCACCACCGCCGCGATCACCACGATCACCACCAGGTCCTCCGGCGCCGTCGTGGTCAGCGCGCCGAAGAGGTACGAGGTCAGGTTCGCGTTGCCCCGGTTCGAGGAGAGGCCGACCAGCATCACCCCACCGGCGATGCCGCCGTAGAACAGCAGTGCCAGCGCCAGGTCGCCGGAGGTGCGGCCCCGTTCCCGGACTAGTTCGATGGCGACCGCGCCGACCGCCGAGACGATCACGGCGGTGAGCACGGGTGAGGTGTTCAGCAGCAGGCCGATCCCGACCCCGGTCAAGGCGACGTGCCCGACCCCGTCACCGATCAGCGACATCCGCCGCTGCACCAGGTAGATGCCGAGAGCCGGGGCGGAGAGCCCGATCACCAGCGCGCCGGCCAGCGCGCGGAGCATGAAATCGTACTGGAAGAGGCTCATTTGATACACAAACCCGGTAGCTCCTCGGGACCGTGCGGATGGACGTGGTCGTGGTCGTCGTCGGCGTGGTGCCCCGCCGGCTCCGGCACCGCGCCGTCGTGCACGATCCCGCCCTCCGCCACCACCACGGCCCGGCTGATCAGCGGCGCCAGCGGGCCGAGTTCGTGGGCGACCAGCAGCACCGTGCCGCCGTCGGCGACAAAATCGCGCAGCGCCCCGGCGAACGCCTCCTGGCTGGCCGCGTCGACGCCCGCCGTCGGCTCGTCCAGGATCAGCAGCTCCGGCTGACCGGCCAGGGCGCGGGCGATCAGGGTCCGCTGCTGCTGCCCGCCGGAGAGGGTGGCGACCGGGTCGCCGGCACGGTCGCTCAGCCCGACCGCGCGCAGCGCGTTCGCCACCGCCGTACGGTCGGCCGCCCGCGCCGGACGCAGGAAGCCCCGCCGGGCCAACCTGCCGGCGGCGACCACCTCGGCCACGGTGGCCGGTACGCCGCTGCCGGCTCCGAGCCGCTGCGGCACGTAACCGAGCCGGGCCCACTGCCGGAACCGGCGTTGCGGGGTGCCGAAGAGCTCGACCGATCCGCCACTGAGCGGAACCAGCCCGAGTACGGCCCGGATCAGTGTCGACTTGCCCGAACCGTTCGCCCCGAGTACGGCGACCACCTCACCGGCGCGCACCCGCAGCGAAACTCCCCGCAGCACCGGCCGGTCCCCGTAGTTGACCTTCACCTGGTCGACCCCGACCACCACCCGGTCGGACCGGTCGCCGGCCGACGCCTGCTCGGTCGTCGATGCCTGTTCGGCCGACGCCCGAGGGGCCGTGCCGGTGTCGGCACGGCCCTCATCGGTCGACGTCTGGCGGTCCGTCCCGACCAGCGTCGGACGTTCTGCTCCGCTCACCAGTAGATGTTCGCTCATGAGCAGCTCAACGCGGCCTTCAGGGCGGTGAGGTTGGTACGCATCACCGAAAGGTAGTCCCCGCCCCCGCCCTCGGGCAGCCCCTCGATCGGGTCGAGGACCGCCGTCTTCGCCCCCACCTCGCGGGCGATCGTCTCGGCGACCTTGGGGCTGACCAGGGTCTCGAAGAAGATCGTGGTGGCGCCGTGCTCCCGCGCCTCGTCGGCCACCTCGGCGAGCCGCTTGGGCGAGGGCTCGTCCTCCGGGGTGATGCCGGCGATGCCCACCTGCTCGAGCTGGTAGCGGGCGGCCAGGTAGCCGAAGGCGGAGTGCGCGGTCACCAGTTCCCGGCGCTGGCAGGTGGCCAGCCCCTGGGCGTACTCCTGGTCGAGCGTGGTCAGCTCGGTCCGCAGCGCCTGGGCGCGGGCGGTGTAGTCGTCGCCCCGCTCCGGGTCGGCCTTGCCGAACCGCTCGGCGACCTTGTCCGCGATGGTGGCGAGCCGGGTGGGGTCCAGCCAGACATGCGGGTCCTTACCGGACGACTCCTCTGCCGCCGCCTCCTCGCCCTCGTGTGCGTGCGCGTCGGCGGCGGCGTCGCGCAGCGGCTCCACCCCGGCCACGTCGAAGGCCCGGTCACCGCCGGACTGCTCGACCGCCTCGTCCACGGCCGGCTGGAAGCCGTTCAGGTAGACGATCACGTCGGCCTCGCTGATCCGGCCGACCTGACCCGGGTTCAGCTCCAGGTCGTGCGGCTCGGCGCCGGGCTTGGCCAGGTTGGTCACCCGGACGGCGTCCCCGCCGATTCGCTCGGCGACGTACTGCAACGGGTAGAAGGCCGCGACCACGTCCAGCTTCCCGTCCGCACCGCCGCCTCCGCCGGAGTCGGCGCCGCAGGCGGCGGTGAGGCCGACGGCCAGGAGAGCGGTCGACGTGACGGCCAGGGTACGGGCGGCGGAGCGGATCACCATGCCGTCTACTCTCCGCGCGAATGAGAATGATTGTCAAAAACGCATGCTTGCATGTGAGCAAGACGGCTGCCCACGCCCCGCCGGACGGCGCTCGCCGTGCCCCTTCGAGGCGGTGGGGCCGGTCAGAGGATCTTGACCAGGGCTACGGTCACCAGCAGGACCAGCATCAACAGCCGGAACAGCCGGGTCGCTGCGGGCTGCACCGGCCAGGTGAGCCGGAGCAGCCAGACCAGCCCGGCGGCGAGCGCCAGCAGCACCGCCCCGCCGACGATCCCCGGCGCGAGAAGTCCCACCAGTGTCACGGCCACCGTGGCGAGCAACACCACAATCGGGTTCACCCGGGCCAGTCGGGTCAGCACAACGCTCTGCGTACGCTGCATCCCACAGACTCTACGAGGAGGCACCGGGTGCTGGTGACAAACCGGTTCGTGGTCGACGAGGACGCCGCCGGGTCCTTCACCGAACGGGCGCACGCCGCGCTGGTGGCGCTGGCCGCCCGGCCGGGCTACCTGCGCGGGCAACTCCTCCGGGCGCTGGACGACCCCCGGCACTGGTCGCTGGTCACCGAGTGGGAGTCCGTCGGGACCTACCGCCGGGCGCTCGGCGCGTTCGACGTGAAGGTGTACGCGACCCCGCTGCTAGCCGAGTCGCTGGACGAGCCGTCGGCGTACGAGGCGTTGGCCAGCGCCGAACCGGGCGGCCAGGTCGAGATCACGGCGAGTGACCGGGCCACTGATCCGCGACGATGAGATCGCGGGCACTACCCTTGCGTCCATGACCACTCCGGGGCCGGCCGGCCCGCCGCTGCCGTACCCGGTGACGCCCGGATCGGAGGGCACCCCGGTGCCCTTGCCAGCGCCCGCTCCGGCCCTGCTGCCCGGCGCGGTGCCGGCGCCGCCGCCGGGACCGGGGGTGACGCCCCCGTTCGCCGCACCGCCGACCGAGGGCCGGACCATCCGGATGTGGCTCGGCCTGGGCGCGGCCGGGCTGGCGGTGCTGCTCTGCTGCGGCGGCGGCGCGGTGGCCGTGGTCGGTCTGGGGGTGGCCGGCGGGCAGGCGATCAACGAGCAGGCCCGGGTGGTGGCCGGGGACTACTTCGAGGCGATCGCCGACAAGGAGTACGGCAAGGCGTACGACGTGCTCTGCGACGCCGCCCAGCGACGCGAGTCGCCGCGCGAGTTCGAGGAGCGGGTGGCCGAGGAGCCAGAGATCGATTCGTACCGGATCGGCGAGGTGAGCACCACCGTCGACCTGGTCGTCCCGGTGGGCGTGACCTACGCCAGCGGCAACTCCGACGACCTGCGGGTACGCCTGGCACAGGACGGCCGGACCGGTCAGCTCGAGGTCTGCGGCATCAGTTGACCAGGCGGCTCCGGACGCCGGGGGCGGAACATCGGGCTCGGAAGGCTGGGGTCGGACGCCTGGCTCGGAGGGCCGGTGTCGGAAGACCGGGATTGGACGAGCGGTCGGAGGCGCCGGTCGGGTCGGCGGACCGGCGGAGTAATCTGCTGGGCTCGAACCATCGGTGCCCGTACCGTTGTCCCGCCGTCGTCCCGTTCCGGACACGTCTCCGCCGGATACGTCTCCGCCGAACACGTCCCCGCCGACCGCCAGTCGGCGTAGGAGGAGAGAAATGCCTGCCGACCGTATCGATGCCGTGGTCAGTCTCGCCAAGCGTCGAGGCTTCGTCTTTCCCTCGAGTGAGATCTACGGGGGCACCCGGTCGGCGTGGGACTACGGTCCGCTCGGCGTCGAGCTGAAGGAGAACGTCCGGCGCCAGTGGTGGCGCACCATGGTCCAGCAGCGCGACGACATTGTCGGCCTCGACTCCGCCGTGATTCTCTCCCGGGACGTCTGGACGGCATCCGGGCACATCGAGGCGTTCGTCGACCCGCTGACCGAGTGCCAGTCCTGCCACAAGCGGTTCCGCGCAGACCACCTGGAGGAGGCGTTCGAGGCCCGCAACGGCCGCCCGCCGACCTCGCTGGCCGAGATCAACTGCTCGAACTGCGGCAACAAGGGCACCTTCACCGAGCCGAGGATGTTCAACGGCCTGATGAAGACCTACCTCGGCCCGGTGGAGAGCGACGAGGGCCTGCACTACCTGCGCCCCGAGACGGCCCAGGGCATCTTCGTCAATTTTGCCAACGTGATGACCTCGGCGCGGAAGAAGCCGCCGTTCGGCATCGCCCAGGTCGGCAAGTCATTCCGAAACGAGATCACCCCGGGCAACTTCATCTTCCGTACGCGGGAGTTCGAGCAGATGGAGATGGAGTTCTTCGTCGAGCCGGGCCAGGACGAGCAGTGGCACGAGTACTGGCTCCAGGAGCGCTGGAACTGGTACCGCGACCTCGGGCTCAGTGAGGCGAACCTGCGCCTGTTCGAGCACCCTCGGGAGAAGCTCTCGCACTACTCGAAGCGAACCGTGGACATCGAGTACAAGTTCATGTTCGGCGGGACCGAGTTCTCCGAGTTGGAGGGCATCGCCAACCGGACCGACTTCGACCTCACCACGCACAGCAAGCACTCCGGCGTCGACCTCTCCTACTTCGACCAGGAGCGGGGCGAGCGCTGGATGCCGTACGTGATCGAGCCGGCCGCCGGCCTCACCCGGGCGGTGCTGGCCTTCCTGCTCGAGGCGTACGACGAGGACGAGGCGCCGAACACCAAGGGCGGGGTGGACAAGCGGACCGTGCTCCGCTTCGACCCCCGGCTCTCGCCGGTGAAGGTGGCCGTGCTGCCGTTGTCGCGCAACCCGGAACTCTCCCCGAAGGCGCGGGACCTGAGCGCCGCCCTGCGCAAGCGCTGGGTGGTCGAGTTCGACGACTCGCAGGCGATCGGTCGGCGTTACCGCCGGCAGGACGAGATCGGCACCCCGTTCTGCGTGACCGTCGACTTCGAGACGCTGAACGACAACGCGGTCACCGTACGGAACCGGGACACCATGGCCCAGGAGCGCATCTCCCTCGACCAGGTCGAGTCCTACCTGATCGAGCGCCTCCCCGGCTGCTGACACGTAAGGAAGGGCCCCTTCCTATCGTTTTTTGTATAGGAAGGGGCCCTTCCTAACCCGGTCTACTCGCGGGAGATCGGCGGCGGTGGGCCGGGCGTGGTGGTGGTGCGGGGCGGGGGTGCCGTTGCGCCGCTGGCGATGTCGAGCAGGAATGCGGTGCATCGGGGGCGGGCTCCACGGCGGGAGCGGTAGGCGTCCTCGACCGTACGGCGTACCAGATTTGGGTCCTGGCGAATTTGAGCCGGCGTGAAATGCAGCACCAGGGCGCCGTGTCGCGCGAGTTCGTTGTGCCTGCGCAACGTCTTGGCCCAGTCGGTCGGCGTGAAGTGAAACTCGCGCGAGTCGACTTCGAGCGCGATGGCGGCGTCGTCGATCCACCCGTCCGGACTCGGCAAATGGGCACCGGTACTATCGCCGAGCCGCGGGTTCCACCGAATCTCCGGCAACACCCGACTGCCGGCCAGGCACTCCCGCAGCTCGGCCTCGGGCGACGAACGTACGCCGTCGATCACCTCGGCGAAGGCCTTCCGGATCAGCGCCGTCCGGCTGCGGCGGGCTCGCCGGATCTCTTCGTCGAGCGTCGGCAGGTCGGTGAAGTCGCGCTGGATCGCCTCCGCGAGGATCGCCCGGACGGTACGCAGTTCGAGTAGCTCCCTGCCGGCGTCGACAACCGCCCGCGCGGGCGAACATACCTGGTACAAACCGTTGTCACGAGCATGCGCGTCGAGCGTCAGCGCACGGGCGACGTGCACGTGACCGGTGGATTTTCGGCGGTTGTGGTGCGGCACGACCAACTGGACCCGATCGGTCTTGGGGGCGTACCGGAAGCCGTACCAGTGCAATGCGGCCAGACCGGTGACCTGTCCGTTCCGCCCGGTGTAGAGCACGGCCGCGATCCGGCGCTGTTCATCGGTCAGGGTGCCGGTGACAAGTGAATAGACACCGGGCAGTGGACGTTGCCAGCGGCCCTGCCGGACGCGTCGATACATTTGCATATCCTCGATGCCTGCGAGCAGTAGCTGCGCCCGCGACACGATCTGCTGCTGACGTACCGCGGTCGACTCCAGGTCGAAGATTGCCTCAATGGTGCCGAAACCGGCACCGTCACCATTTCCCGGAACGGCTGCCGTCTCGGGTCCAACCTCCAGTCCAACCTCCGCACTGGCCATGGTCTCCGCGCGGGGCGCGGTCCCCGTGCTGGCGATGGTCCCCGCTTTGGCCGCGATCCTTGTTCCAGATGTGCTCTTTATCCCAATCGTCGGCCTTGGGGTTGATTCCAGGGTCGATTCCGGGTTCATCGCTCCGGTCATTCGCCCAGCCTGGAGCGGTTGTGACCACTTAGGTGGTTGCGGTCGCCGAACTGTGGACAACCGAGCCGGCTGTGGACAACGTCCCGGCCGGCGGCGGTCTGTGCTATCGCCCTCGTTAATAGGGGGCCCTTCCTCTACCAAAAGCGATAACAAGGGGCCCTTCCTTACCCCAGGCGTGCAGGTGGGATGCTTGGAGGATGATGTCTACCGGTGTTGGTTCGGGGGTGCCGGGTTCGCTGGCCCTCGGCGGGCACCGGGTCTGGCCGCCGGTGGTGCTCGCGCCGATGGCCGGTATCACCAATGTCGCGTTTCGCCGGCTCTGTCGGGAACAGGGCGGCGGGCTCTACGTCTGTGAGATGGTCACCACCCGGGCGCTGGTGGAGCGGAACCCGAAGACCCTGCGCATGGTCGCCTTCGGGGGCGACGAGTCCCCGCGCAGCCTCCAGCTTTACGGCGTGGACCCGCAGACCACGGCGGCGGCGGTGCGGATGGTGGTCGAGGAGGACCTGGCCGACCACATCGACCTCAACTTCGGCTGCCCGGTGCCGAAGGTCACCCGCAAGGGCGGCGGTGCCGCGCTGCCGTGGCGACGGCGGCTCTTCGCCCGGCTGGTCCGGGCGGCGGTGGAGGCGGCGGCACCGGCCGGGGTGCCGGTCACGGTGAAGATGCGCAAGGGCATCGACGACGACCACCTGACGTACGTCGAGGCCGGTCTCGCCGCGCAGGAGGCCGGGGTCGCGGCGGTGGCGCTGCACGCGCGTACGGCTGAGCAGCGCTATTCCGGCAGTGCCGACTGGGACGCGATCGCCACCCTCAAGCAGGCGCTGGACGTGCCGGTGCTGGGTAACGGTGACATCTGGGAGGCGGACGACGCGCTCCGGATGCTCGAGCAGACCGGGGCGGACGGGGTGGTGGTCGGCCGGGGCTGCCTGGGGCGGCCGTGGCTCTTCGCGGACCTGGCGGCGGCGTTCGAGGATCGCGACGACCGGGTCCTGCCCGACCTGGGCCGGGTGGCCGCGACCATGCGCCGGCACGCCGAACTGCTCACCGAGTGGCTGGGCACCGAGCGGGACGGCTGCACCGACTTCCGCAAGCACGTGGCGTGGTACCTGAAGGGCTTCCCGGTCGGCGGTGAGCTGCGCCGGGCGCTGGCGATGATCAACAGCTTGGCCGAGCTGGACGACCTGCTCGGCAAGCTCGACCCGGCCGAGCCCTTCCCGACCCACACTCTCGGGCAGCCGCGTGGCCGGACGAACGCGCCGGGCAAGGTCTACCTGCCGGACGGGTGGTTGTCCGACCGGGACAGCGACGACGTGCCGGCGGGTGCGGAGATGGAGGACTCCGGCGGCTGAGCGCCGCCGTCGGCGGTCTGGGCGTCGGCGGTCGGGGTGTCGGTGGTCAGGTCGTCGGTGGTCAGGTCGTCGGTGGTCAGGGCGTCCCGGGTTGGGACGTCACCGTCGGAGCGTCCCCGATCGGGATGCCGGTGGTCGGGGTGTCGGCCGGTGCCAGCTCGCGGCGGGGTGCCGGGACGGTGGGGTGGCCGGCGGCGGTGCTGGGCCACGGGACCTCGGGGGACGGGTGGTAGGCGATCCCGGCGAGGTCCCAGCGCGGGGCGTGTGCGGCCAGCCGGAGTCGGAACGACTCCCAGTCCCGGGCGGCCTCGGTGGACCAGCCCAGCTCCGCGACGGCGACCAGGCGCGGAAAGGTCATGTACTCCACCTCGGCCACGGTACGGATCGTCTCCGTCCACAGTGGCGCCTCGATGCCGAGCACCGCCTCCTCGGGTACTCCGTCGAGGGAGCTGCCCGGATCCCAGTCGTACGCCGTGCGTACCTCGATCAGCCCGGCCCAGTCCAGGCCGAGCGGGGTCGCGTCGTCGTACTTCATGTCCAGGTAGGTGCGGTTGCCCGGCGACATGATCACGCGGGCACCCCGGGCCACCGCCTCCGACACCTTCTCGTCGGCGGCGGCCGTGCCCCAGTACTGGAGCACCCGTCCGGGCAGGTGCTCCACCGGTGCGAGCTGGTGCCAGCCGACCACCGTCTTGCCCTTGCCGGCGGCGATCCGCTGCACCCGGCTCATCACCGTGTTGTAGTCCTCCGGGTTGACCTTGTACGCCTCGTCCCCGCCCACGTGCAGGTACGCGCCGGGCGTCAGCGCGGCCAGCTCGCCCAGCACGTCGTCGACGAAGTCGTACGTCCGCTCGCTGTGCACCGCCACGTAGCTGAACCCGACCTCGGTGCCGGTGTACGGCGGCGGCGCGATCCCGTCCGGCGCGAGTTCGCCGTAGGCGCTGAGCGCGGCGTTGGTGTGGCCGGGTAGGTCGATCTCCGGCACCACGGTGACCCCGCGGTCCTGCGCGTACGCGACGATCGTCCGGTAGTCGTCCTGGGTGTAGTGGCCCCCGGCCCCGCCGTCGACCTCGGTCGCGCCGCCGATCTCGGCCAGCTTCGGCCAGGAGTCGATGGCGATCCGCCAGCCCTGGTCGTCGGTGAGGTGCAGGTGCAGGTGGTTGAGCTTGTACCGGGCCAACTGGTCGACCAGGCGGAGCACGTCCGGGACGCCGAAGAAGTGCCGGGCGACGTCGAGCATGGCACCCCGGTAGGCGAACCGGGGCGCGTCGACGATCTGCCCGCCCGGCACCAGCCAGGGGCCGGGCCGGACCTCGTCGCTCTCGACTTCCACCGGCAGGAGCTGCCGGAGCGTCTGTACGCCGTGCAGGAGACCGGCCCGGGTCCGGGCCCGGACGACCACCCCGTCCCCGGTCACGTCGAGTCGGTAGCCCTCCTCGTCCGACCGCGTGCCGGCTGGCCGCCCCGCCTGCGCCTCGTCCGGGTTCGCGGTTGGTTCGAGGAGCAGGGTGATGGTGTCGGGTGGGGGAGTGTCGCCGTCGAGCGCGCTCACCGGCAGCGGGTAGCCGGTGGCCGGGCGGAGCAGTTCGGCGAGGTAGTTGCCGACCGTGTCGGCCGCCGGTCCGCCGCCGGTCCGGACGGCCGTGTCGGCGGTGAGTTGGTAACGCTCGCCGGGCGCGGGCCGCACGCTCGTGGGCGCGGGGAGCACCGAGGCCAGCCGCGCGGCGGTCGCCCGCTCGCGGTCGGCAGCGACCCCGTCCGGTTCCGGCGTACGCGGGCGCGGCGGTGCCGGGCGCGGCGGTGCCGGGTGCGGCGGTGCCGGGTGCGCGGGGGCGTGCTCCTGGGGGCCGTGCTCCTGGGGGCCACTGCTCATCGTCGATTCGCTTCCTTGCCGCGATCCGGGGGGATGGGGGTGCCGTTCGGGTGCCGTACCCAGGTTAGCGCCGGGGCGCGGTGCGTGCTCGTGCACGTGGAAACGCTCCCACAAACGGGCCTGAACACGTACAGGGACGACGCCTGTGCCGATTGTCACCCATTACTGACGGGTCGCCGTAGGGTGGCTTAACCTTCGCGGACCAATGGCCATTGGTTCTTCCCGGTACGGAACTCCGTCCCCGGGGTATGCAAACCAACTAAACCTTCGTTCAGCGTCGTACGTGGGAGGCTTCTGGTGGCATCGAGGGAAACAGCGGCAGACGAGACGGCAGCACGGGCAGCGGTCGGACACAAGTGGGTGTACGACTTCGCCGAGGGCAACATGGGGCTCAAGGACCTGCTCGGCGGCAAGGGCGCCAACCTGGCCGAGATGACCAATCTCGGTCTGCCGGTGCCGCCCGGTTTCACCATCACCACCGAGGCGTGCCAGGCATACCTGGCCACCGGCGCCGCCCCCGCCGACCTGGCCGAGCAGATCGACGCCCACCTGGCCGCACTGGAGCGGGAGATGGGCAAGCGGCTCGGCGACCCGGCGGACCCGCTGCTGGTCTCGGTCCGCTCCGGGGCGAAGTTCTCCATGCCGGGCATGATGGAGACCGTCCTCAACGTCGGGCTCAACGACGCCAGCGTGGCCGGGCTCGCCGCCCAGGCCGGCGGCAACGAGCGGTTCGCCTGGGATTCTTACCGGCGGCTGATCCAGATGTTCGGCAAGACCGTCTGCGAGGTGCCCGGGGAGGAGTTCGAGCACGCGTTGGACGAGGCCAAGCGGGCCAAGGGCAGCACCGACGACCTGGACCTCGACGCAACCGACCTGCGGCGGCTGGTCGACACGTACAAGACGATTTTCCGCAAGCACACCGGGCGCGACTTCCCGCAGGCCCCGCGCGAGCAGCTCGACCTGGCGATCTTCGCGGTCTTCGGCTCGTGGAACGCCGAGCGCGCGGTGCTCTACCGCCGGCAGGAGCGGATCCCGGCCGACCTCGGCACCGCCGTCAACGTGGTGGCGATGGTCTTCGGCAACCTCGGGCCGGATTCCGGCACCGGGGTCGCCTTCACCCGGGACCCGGCCAGCGGGGCGCAGGGCATCTACGGCGACTACCTGGCCAACGCCCAGGGTGAGGACGTGGTCGCCGGAATCCGCAGCACCGTCCCGCTCCAGGAGCTGGAAAAGCTGGACACCCGGTCGTACGGCGAACTGCTCGGCATCATGGCCCGGCTGGAGGAGCACTACCTCGACCTCTGCGACATCGAGTTCACCATCGAGCGGGGCAAGCTCTGGATGCTCCAGACCCGGGTCGGCAAGCGGACCGCGGCGGCGGCGTTCGTGATCGCCGGCCAACTCGTCGACGAGGGGCTGATCGACCTGGACGAGGCGTTGCACCGGGTCAACGGCGCCCAGCTCGCCCAGCTCATGTTCCCGAGGTTCCGGCTGGAGCACGACGTCGCGCCGCTGGCCGCCGGGATCGGCGCCTCGCCCGGTGCCGCGGTCGGCAAGGTGGTCTTCGACGCGGCCCGCGCGGTGGAGTTGGCCGGTCAGGGCGAGTCGGTCATCCTGGTCCGGCGGGAGACCAGCCCGGACGACCTGCCCGGCATGATCGCGGCCCAGGGCATCCTCACCTCGCGCGGCGGCAAGACCAGCCACGCCGCCGTGGTGGCCCGGGGGATGGGCAAGACCTGCGTCTGCGGTGCCGACGCGCTGGACGTGAACGTACGCTCCCGGCAGTTCACCGTGGACGGCCAGACCGTACGCGAGGGCGACGTCGTCTCGATCGACGGCACCACCGGGAAGATCTACCTGGGCGAGGTGCCGGTCTCGCCGTCCGAGGTGGTGCGTTACTTCGAGGGCAGTCTCGACCCGGCCGAGTCCGGCGACCAGCTCGTGCAGGCGGTGCACCGGATCATCGGGCACGCCGACGAGCGGCGTCGGCTGCGGGTCCGGACCAATGCCGACACCGGCGAGGACGCGGCCCGCGCCCGCCGGTTCGGGGCCGAGGGGATCGGGCTGTGCCGGACCGAGCACATGTTCCTCGGTGACCGGCGCGAGCTGGTCGAACGGCTGATTCTGGCCCGTACCGAGGCGGATCGGCAGGAGGCGCTGGCGGCGCTGCTGCCGATGCAGCGGGACGACTTCGTGGAGATCTTCCGCGAGATGGACGGGCAGCCGGTGACCGTACGCCTGATCGACCCGCCGCTGCACGAGTTCCTGCCGCCGCTGGAGGAGTTGGCGGTGAACGTCGCGGTGGCCCAGGAGCGTGGCCAGGACGCGGCGAGGGAGGAGGCCCTGCTGGCGGCGGTACGCCGGATGCACGAGCAGAACCCGATGCTCGGGCTGCGCGGGGTCCGGCTCGGCCTGGTCATCCCCGGCCTGTTCGCGATGCAGGTACGGGCGATCGTCGAGGCGGCGGTGGCCTGTGCGCGCGACGGTCGGGTGGCCCGACCCGAGATCATGGTCCCGCTGGTCGGCGCGGTGCAGGAGTTGGAAACCGTCCGGGCCGAGGCAGAGAAGATCATCACCGAGGTGGTCGGCGACAGCGGGGTCGAGGTGCTGGTCGGCACGATGATCGAGGTGCCCCGGGCGGCGCTGACCGCCGGCCAGATCGCCGAGGCGGCCGAGTTCTTCTCCTTCGGCACCAACGACCTGACCCAGATGGGCTGGGGTTTCTCCCGGGACGACGTGGAGGGCGCGTTCTTCTGGCGTTACCTGGAGTTGGGCATCTTCGGCATCTCCCCGTTCGAGTCGATCGACCGGGACGGCGTGGGCCGGCTGGTCCGGATCGCCACCGAGGAGGGCCGGGCGGCCCGTCCGGGGCTGAAGCTCGGGGTCTGCGGCGAGCACGGCGGCGACCCCGAGTCGGTGCACTTCTTCCACGAGGTCGGTCTGGACTACGTCTCCTGCTCGCCGTTCCGGGTGCCGGTGGCGCGGCTGGAGGCGGGTCGCGCGGCCATCTCCTCGACCGGGTCGGACAGCCGCTGACCGGATCAGAGTTGGGACCAGCGGCCGACGGCCACGAAAACGGAACCTCCACCGGGGACCGCGCGATCGGCGCGGCCTCCGGCGGACGTCGGTGCCCGGAGGCGGGTGGGCCCGGGAGCGGGTGTGAGACCGGAGCGGCGGTGACCGGGGTCAGCGCAGACCCGGCGGGCGCAGACCACCGGTCTCGGCCCAGAGATCGGCCGGCAGGGTGGCCATCGGCGTGCGTACGTCGAGCGGGGCGTGCGGGTCCGCGGCCGAGGTGCTGGCCATCGTCACCGCGAGGCGCAGCGAGTCGACCATCGTGCCGAGCCGGTGCGCGGTCGCCCGCGCCTCGGGGTGGATCCCTTCGACGTCACTGTCCGGATAGGTCACCAGGGTCAGCAGTCCCCATGCGCCGGCCGGGTACGTGATCACGCAACCGCCGGCACTGCGTACCACCGACTCGTGCAGCGCGCCGTGCCCCGCCGACTGGGCGAAGCGGTGACCCAGGCCGAGCGTCGCGGCGGAGAGCGCGGCGAGATGGTGCGGGTCGCCGTCGGTCAGGTCGGAGGCGACCAGCAGGCCGTCCACTCCGCCGAGCACCGCGCCCGAGAGGTCGGGTAGCCGGCGGCGCAGCCGGTACAGCTCGGCCCGGATGGCGGCGTCAGCGTCCACGGGAAACTCTCCTTAACTGTGCTGACGGTGGAAACTGTCCTGTGGGGGCGCGGAACGTCGGGTCGGTCCGGGGTGGGGATGAGATGGCCCGCCCCTGGTGTGTCCCGTCGGTTCGGCGCCGGCCGGCAACGCGGATGGTCGCGCGGGCTCGCGGGTGGGACATCGGGCTGGTCGGACTGCGCGGACTGATCGAGTTGCGCGGACCGGGCCGGTATCGCCGCCGGCTGTGACCTTCTGTTTACGGCACGCTACACCTGGCCATCCCTAGATGTGATCCCGTGACGGTCGGCAATTGGACAGCAACTCTAACCTGATCGGTGGTTGTGAGGGATCACCGTACGGCTGCGAGAAGTGTTTGCCTTTGTGGTATCGGTGATCGGGATTTCTCCTTTCGACCGCTCGGCGGCGCGCTCCGCCCGGACGGGCGGGCGTAACCTGGGCGTCACTCGAATTTCGTCACCTGATCGCGACGGAGGTGTCTGCCATGGGCAGTCTCTGGGAGAACCTGGTGGTCGACGCCCAGGACCCGGCGCGCCTCGCCCGCTGGTGGGCCGAGGCACTCGGCTACCGGATCACCTACGAGAAGCCCGACGAGGTGGAGATCCGGCGGTCGAGCGACGAACTGCCCGGCCTCGTCTTCGTACCGGTGCCGGAGGGCAAGGAGACCAAGAACCGGCTCCACATCGACCTGCGCCCGGCCGACCAGGAGGCCGAGGTGGAGCGACTGGTCAACATGGGCGCCCGGCACGTCGACGTCGGACAGCGGGAGACCGACTCCTGGATCGTGCTGGCCGACCCGGAGGGAAACGAGTTCTGCGTGTTGCGGGCGGCCTCCACGCCGTCCTGACCGGGTGACAGGATGAGCCGGTGAACCGCGACGGCGACGCCGAGCGGCTGGTTGTCGAGCAGCCGAAGGACACCGGTCACGGGCGGAGTCCGTACCAGCGGGACCGGGCCCGGGTGCTGCACTCCGCCGCCTTCCGCCGGTTGGCGGCCAAGACCCAGGTGCACACCGCCGGCACCGACGACTCCCTGCGGACCAGGCTGACCCACTCGTTGGAGGTCGCGCAGATCGCCCGGGAGATGGGGCAGCGGCTCGGCGCGGACCCGGACGTGGTCGACGTGGCCGGGCTCGCGCACGACCTCGGGCACCCGCCGTTCGGGCACAACGGCGAGGAGGTGCTGAACACGCTGGCCCAGTCCTGCGGCGGCTTCGAGGGCAACGCGCAGACGCTGCGCGTACTGTCCCGGTTGGAGGCCAAGGTGCTGCGGCCCGACGGTGCCTCCGTCGGCCTCAACCTGACCCGCGCCGCGCTCGACGCGACCGGCAAGTATCCGTGGTTCCGGGAGCCCGGAGGGCGCAAGTTCGGCGTGTACGCGGACGACGCCGAGGTCTTCGGCTGGCTGCGCCGGGGCGCCCCGGAGCGGGCACGTTGCCTGGAGGCACAGGTGATGGACTGGGCCGACGACGTGGCCTACTCGGTGCACGACGTGGAGGACGGCGTCTACCGGGGACACCTGCGGCTGCCGCAGCTCTTCGACGACCAGGACGAACGGGCCGCGCTCTGCGCCGACGTCGCGGACACCTACTCCACCGAGTCCGCCGACGCGCTCGCCCCGGTGCTGGTCGGCCTCCTGGCCGACCCGCTGCTCCGGCCGCTGGCCGGTTACGACGGCAGCCACCGGGCGCAGGTCGCGCTGAAGAGCACGACCAGCGCGTTGACCGGGCGGTTCGTCTCGGCCGCGGTCGAGGCGACCCAGGAGCGGTACGGTCCCGAGCCGGTGCGCCGCTACGCCGCCGATCTCGTGGTGCCCCGACTGGTCCGGGCCCAGTGCGCACTGCTCAAGGGGATGGCCCTGCGGTACGTGATGCGCCGCCCCGGCGCCGACCGGTGGTACGCCCGCCAGCGTCAGGTGATCACCGAGCTGGTGCACGCGCTGACCGTACGGGCACCGGACGCGCTCGATCCGGTCTTCGCCCCGCTGTGGCGTACCGCCGGCACCGACGCCGCCCGGCTGCGTGTGGTGATCGACCAGGTCGCGTCGCTCACCGACCCGGCGGCGGTCGCCTGGCACCACCGCCTCTCCGCCGGCTGAGCGTAAGGAAGGGCCCCTTGTTAACGCTATAGCGTTAACAAGGGGCCCTTCCTTACAGCATGGCGCGGGCGTCCATCAGGGCGAAGCCGAGCAGGTTGAGCCCGCGCCACCGCCGGGGGTCGAGCGCGTCCGGATCGGTGCCGGCCAACCCGATGCCCCAGATCCGGTCGAGCGGACTCGCCTCCACCAGCACCCGGTCCCCGGTGCCGAGCAGGAACTCGCGCAGCGCCTCGTGCTGGCCGAACTTCGCCACGCTGGCGTCCCGCACGATGTCGTACCGTGCGGCCTCCCAGACCCGCTGGTCGAAGCCGGCGACCCGACGGCCCAGCGTCTGAACCAGGTGTGGGTGCCCGGCGGCGAGGATCCGCTCGGCGATGTCCCGGTCACCGAAGAGGGTCGCCTTGCGCCACATCATGTAGTGCTCGGCGGTGGCGAAGCTGAGTCCGTCCACGGTGAACGGTGACGGCGCCCACTGGCTCAGGCACCCCGCGTCGACCACACCGTCCGAGCGGTGCTTCCAGAAGAAGACGAACTTCGTCCGTACGCCGTCGGCGATCGCGCGGGTCACCTGCTCGGCGTCACGGGGGTGGGTGGAGTGGCGGGGAGAGGTCGACACGCGCCCAGTATGGCGTGGCCCGCCCCGACCGGCCGAGCGATTATGCCGGCGGCGGGGGGTGATCGGAGTGGATGGATCGTGGTTGACTCGCTGGATGCTGCCCTGGGACACCGAGCTGGCCGGCCGGCTCGACCGCCATGTCGTCTCCTCCGAGCTGTTGCGGGGCAACCCGCTGGGTGACCCGCACGAGCGACCGCTCTGGGTCTACCTGCCGCCGGGGTACGACGACGACCCGGGACGGCGTTACCCGACGGTCTACCAGATCCAGGGCTACACCGGTCACCTGTCGATGTGGGAGAACCGGAGCCCGTACCGGCAGCCGTTCATCGAGACGGCGGACCAGGTCTTCGCCTCCGGCGAGGCGCCCGGCTGCGTGGTCGTGTACGTCGACGCCTGGACCGCCTACGGCGGCTCGCAGTTCGTCGACTCGCCGGGCACCGGCGCCTACCACTCGTACCTCTGCGACGAGGTGGTGCCGTGGGTGGACGCGCGCTACCGGACGATCGCCGACCGGGAGTCCCGGGCGATCGCCGGCAAGTCGTCCGGCGGCTTCGGCGCGATGATCACTCCGATGCTCCGGCCGGACCTGTTCGGGGCGCTCGCCACCCACGCCGGGGACACCCTCTACGAGCTGTGCTACCTGCCCGAGTTCGGCAAGGCGGTCCGCTACCTGCGCGAGTACGACCAGGACATCTTCCGCTGGTGGGCGGACTTCCAGTCCCGACCCTCGTTCACCAAGCCGGCCGACCAGACCCTGCTGATGGTGCTCGGCTGCACCGCCTGCTTCTCGGCCGGGCCGGACGGCACCCCGGAGTTGCCGTTCGACCCCCGGACCGGGGTGCTGCGTCCGGAGGTGTGGCAGCGCTGGCTGGACTGGGATCCGGTCCGGATGGTCGAGCGTTACCGAGAGTCCCTCGGTTCGCTGCGGGCGGTCTGGATCGACGCGGGCACCCGGGACGAGTGGTTCCTCGACCTCGGTGCCGAGGCGTTCCGGGCCGAACTCGCCCGGATCGGACTGCCGGAGGACCGGGTGCGCTTCGAACTGTTCGACGCGGGGCACGGCGGGATCGACTACCGCTACCCGCTGGCCCTGTCCTGGCTGGCGAAGCGCCTGGCCCGCTGACGGCCCGGACCGGTGTGACGTGGGTCGCGATCGGGGCCTCGACCGGCCGGGGGCAGCCAGTTAGGTTAACCTAACCTCATGACGGATCGTCAGGCTCGTGCCCGCGTCACCCGGTCCACCGTGCGCCGCAAGGAACAGCTCACGCCGCACATGATCCGGATCGTGCTCGGCGGTCCGGAGCTGGCCGGGCTGGAGATCGGCGCCTGCACCGACCACTACGTCAAGCTGATCTTCCCTCGGCCGGAGGTGACGTACCCGGAGCCGTTCGACCTGGCGGCGATCCGTCGTGACCTGCCGCAGGAGCAGTGGCCGAGGTTGCGCTCCTACACCGTCCGGGCCTGGGACCCGACCGCGCTGGAGTTGAGCATCGACTTCGTGCACCACGGCGACGAGGGGCTGGCCGGTCCGTGGGCGGCGCAGGCCCGCCCCGGTGACCCGATGATGTTCCTCGGTCCCGGTGGCGGTTACGCGCCCAACCAGGAGGCCGACTGGCACCTGCTGGTCGGGGACGAGAGCGCGTTGCCGGCCATCGGTGCCACCCTGGAGCGGCTGCCGGTCGACGCCACCGCCCGGGTCTTCGTCGAGGTGGCCGGTCCGGACGAGGAGCAGAAGCTGCCCACCGACGCCGACTGCGAGATCGTCTGGCTGCACCGGGGCGCCGACGCGGTCGGAGCGAACCTGGTCGCCGCCGTCCGGCGGGCGGACCTCCCCACCGGTACGCCGCACGCGTTCGTCCACGGCGAGGCGACCTTCGTACGCGAACTTCGGCACCTGCTCCGGGTCGAGCGCGGCCTGGCCCGGGAGCAGCTCTCCATCTCGGGTTACTGGCGGCTCGGTGCCGACGACGAGAGCTGGCGCGCGGCCAAGGCCGACTGGAACCGCCGCATCGAGGAGCAGGAAGCCCGCGAGCTCGCCTGATCCGACGCAGATGGCGCGAGCCGGTCAGGGGCCGGGGGTGCGGGCTGCGTTGCCGAGTTGGACGATGTGCCGGCTGATCGCGATCGCGTACCCGATCAGCACGGCGGCGACCAGCGACAGCAGGGTCAGCGGCTCGGCCACCAGCAGCGCGACGAGCACGACCGGGCCGATGCCGCAGGCGGCGACGACCAGTCGGTAGCGCGACACGTAGCCCAGCGAGATCCACTGCAACCCCAACCCGCAGAGCATCCAGGTGCCGATCGCCACGGCGAGCAGCACGCGGAGGCGGTGTGGCAGTTCCGTGACGTGGTGGCTCGCCTGCCCGACGATCTCCCCGAGCGCCCAGCCGAGCAGCAGCAGGGCCGCGCCGAGGATCGCGTGCACGTACGAGTAGGCGAGTCCCGCGCTGAGTCGGGGCAGGGCCAGCCCGGTGGTCACGAACGTGGTGTAGACCCACCAGACCGCCACCGGCACGACCAGTGCGATCGCCGCCGCGACGACGACCTCCGCGTCGGGGCGGGGAGAGATCGCGTCGCGCAAATCGGTGAGCGTGGTGCCGAGCAGGATGATGGTGAACTGCCCGATCCGTTCGGGCAGGTGGGACGTGTCCACCGGGATCCGGGACACCCAGGGCCGCCCCAGCCACGGGGTGAGGAACTCGATCGCGAGCCCGATCGTCCAGAGCATCGGCCGCAGGTGTACCGGCGCCGCCAGCGAGCCGACCCAGAAGAGCACCCCGAGGCCGAACCCGATCAGGTAGACCGTGGTGAGCCGGTGGGTGGCCGGGGAGCTGTGACGTACCCGCAGGTAGAGCATGATCAGCATGGCGCGTACGACGATGTAGCCGACCGGCAGGATCAGGGTGTGCGGGGCGCTGGAGACGCCCACCGCCATCGCCCCCGCGCCCAGCATCCCGACCAGCACGGCGAGCCGGTGCGGCACGTCGTCCGGGTCGAACCGGGTGTCGTAGAACGCCTGACCGGCCCAGGCCAGCCAGACCACCAGGTAGAGGCCGAAGGTGGCGACCAGGTCGCCGAGGTGCGGCGTCGGTACGTCCAGCCGGTTCTGCACCGTCGCCAGGGCGAGTACGAACACCAGGTCGAAGAAGAGTTCCAGCCAGGTGGCGTGCCGTTCACTCTGGTCCAGTGGCAGTTCGGACTCGCGCAGCCGCAGCCGCAGCCACCCGATTCCCCCGCGCCGGACGTTCTCCGGATGCCACCAGGTCACGCCCGCCGCCGGTCAGATCCGGCGGGCGTAGGAACCGGTCTCGATCTCGTCGAGCAACGACGGGCCGATCGGCTCCCAACCGAGATCCCTGCGCGCCTTCTCGCCGCTGGCCTGCTGGTCCATCCGGAAGGCGCTCTCCAACGGGCCGAGCCGTCGCCGGGTCGCCTCCGGCGGTTCCGGGGCGATCCGGCCGCCGAGGCCGAGGGTGCGGCTGGCGGCCGTGGCGATCTCGCGCATGGTCGGGTTCTGCCCGCTCGCCGCGATGTAGTACGAGCCCGGCGCGGCCCGGACCAGTGCGGCGGCGTACAGGGTGGCGACGTCGTCGATGTGGATGCTGGTCCAGTGCTGGTCCCCGCTGCCGGGGAAGAGCAGGGTCGGTTCCGGGTCGGTGACCTGCGGACCGTCGAGGATCATCCGGACCAGCCCGGAGCCGTGGCCGTAGACGACCGCCGGGGAGATGAGGATGTTGCGGATGCCCGTGGCGGACAGGATCCGTCTGGCGACCCCGGGCCGCCAGGCGGTGAGTTCCGGCGGGTCGAAGGGGGACTGCTCGTCGATCACCCCCTCGCCGTGGGTCCAGATGCCGGCGCTGTGGATGTACGGCTTGCCGCTCCCCTCGATGCCGGCGAGCACGCCGTTGACCACGGCGTTGTCCACCGCGTCGGTGATCTGCCCACCCGGCGTGACCAGGTGGATCACCGCGTCGGCCTCGCTGGCGGCCTGGCGGAGCAGGGCGGTGTCGGTGACGTCGCCGGGCAGCGCGGTGGCGCCGGTCGCGGTGACGGTGGCCACCGCGTCCTCGCTGCGGGCGATCGCGGTCACCTGGTGGCCGTCGAGGAGCAGGGCGGGCAGTACGGCGGAGCCGATGTAGCCGGTCGCGCCCGTGAGCAGGATGCGCATGTTACGACGATGCCATGTGATTGGTAACGCTATAGGCGATTCATCGAGGCCGTGCCGTGGGCGGACCACCCAAAGCCGGAGCGAGGACCACCCGGAGCCGGCCGGATCGGTCCGACAGGGCAGGATGTACGCCGAGGGGGTGGCGGTAATGGCTGGGCGGATTCGGGACGAGGACATCACACTCGTCCGTGAGCGCACCTCGATCGCCGACGTGATCTCCGAGACGGTCACGCTCAAGTCGGCGGGCGGTGGCAACCTCAAGGGCCTCTGCCCGTTCCATGACGAGAAGACCCCCTCGTTCACCGTCTCGCCGGCCCGGAACGTCTATTTCTGCCACGGCTGCGGCGCCGGCGGCGACGCGATCAAGTTCCTGATGGACGCCGAGCACCTGTCGTTCCTGGAGTCGGTCGAGCGGCTCGCCGGCCGGGCCGGCATCCAACTGCGCTACATCGAGGCCGGTCCCGCCCCGGCACGGCAGCAGCAGGGTCAGAAGCAGCGACTGGTCGCCGCGCACGCCGCGGCGGTCGAGTTCTACGCCGGGCAGCTCGGCACCGCCGGGGCCCGTCCGGCCCGTGAGTTCCTGGCCCAGCGCGGCTTCGACAAGGCCGCCGCCGAGCGGTACGGCTGCGGCTTCGCCCCTGACGGCTGGGACCTGCTCACCAAGCACCTCCGACAGCGCGGCTTCACCGGCCAGGAGCTGGTCACCGCCGGGCTGGCCCGGGAGGCGCGCTCCGGCTCGCTGATCGACCGGTTCCGCCGCCGGCTGCTCTGGCCGATCAGGGAGCTGACCGGCGACGTGATCGGGTTCGGCGCGCGCAAGCTCTTCGACTCCGACGACGGCCCGAAGTACCTGAACACCCCAGAGACCCCGATCTACAAGAAGTCGCACGTGCTCTACGGCATCGACCAGGCCAAGCGGGAGATCGCCAAGCAGGGGCGGGCGGTGATCGTCGAGGGCTACACCGACGTGATGGCCTGCCACCTGGCCGGCGTACCGACGGCGGTGGCGACCTGCGGGACCGCGTTCGGGGCCGACCACATCGGCGTACTGCGCCGGCTGCTGCTGGACACCGACGCGGTGGCCGGCGAGATCATCTTCACCTTCGACGGGGACGCCGCCGGGCAGAAGGCGGCGCTGCGGGCGTTCGAGGACGACCAGCGGTTCGTCGGGCGTACCTTCATCGCGGTCAGCCCGGACAACATGGACCCGTGCGACCTGCGCCTGGCAAAGGGCGACATGGCCGTACGCGACCTGGTCGCCCGCCGCGAGCCGTTGGTCGACTTCGCGCTGCGGCACGTGCTCAACCGCTACGACCTGGACACCGTCGACGGCCGGGTGGAGGCGATGCGGCAGGCGGCGCCGCTGGTGGCCAAGCTCAAGGACCGGGAGAAGCGACCGGAGTACGTCCGCAAGCTCGCCGGTGACCTCGGTATGGAGATCGAACCGGTGCAGCGCGCCGTGCTCGCCGCCGGCAACGCGCCCGCCAAGGCCACCCCCGGCGGTACGACGCCAGCCGCCCCGCCCCGCCCCGCCGCTCCCGCCGTAGACAACCCGCAGACGATGGTGGAGCGGGAGGCGCTGAAGCTCGCCATCCAGGAGCCGGTGCTGGCCGGGCCGATGTTCGACGCGCTGGGCGGCGAGGTTTACCTGCACCCGGTGCACCGGGCGGTCCGGGAGGCGCTCGCCGAGGCCGGTGGCGCGGCGGGCGCGACCGGCGGTGCGGTCTGGATCGAACAGGTCCGCGACGCCTGCGCCGACCTGGGGGGCAGGGCGCTGGTCGGCGAGCTGGCGGTGGAGCCGCTGCGGATCGACGGCGAGCCGGACCCGCGTTACGTCTCGATCACCCTCGCCCGGCTGGAGTGGGGTTCGGTCACCACCCGGATCCGGGACCTGAAGTCGAAGGTGCAGCGGGTCAACCCGGTGGCCAACAAGGACGAGTACTTCGCGCTCTTCGGTGAGCTGCTCTCGCTGGAGCAGCACGCCCGGGCGCTGCGTGAGCAGGCTGCTGGGGGGTTGTGAGATGGGACTGTTCAACCGCAAGCCGAAGCTGCCGGCCGACCGGCGTCCACCGTTGGACCGGGACGAGCGGATGCTCGCCTGGGCGACGGTGGCCGACGGCGACGGCGTGGTGGTGGTGAGCAACCGGGGGCTCTGGTTGCCCGGCCGGGCACACCGGCTGGGCTGGCACGACATCAACAAGGCGGTCTGGTCCGGGCGCGAGCTGGCGGTCACCCCGGCCGAGACGGTGGTCGAACGGGACGGTTACCTGGTCGTCACGGACCTGCCGGTGGAGACGTACCTGCTGCTCGAACCGGGGGACGTGCCGCACCAGGTGCGGGCCAGGGTGACCAGCTCGGTCTCGTACACCGCGCACTACAAGCTGCCGGCGGGCGGCGCGGTACGCGTGGTCGGGCGCCGGGTCAGCGGGGTCGACGGCCTGCGTTGGACGGTCCGCTACGACCCGGGTACGGCAACCGACGACCAGGCCGTGGTGGAGCAGACGGACGCGTTGGTGGCGGCGGCCCGGGGCACGGGCGAGTCGGAAACCACCGCCTGACCGGTCCGCCGGCCGGGAAGGTCGCTCCCCGGCCGACGTACCGGCAACGGATCAGAAGCGCGTCGCCTTCATGTTGTTGACGCTCCGCTCGGCCGCACCCCAGACGCCGCCCTGCTCGGGCGGGGTCGAGCCGGCGTTGTCGTGCTCCCAGATGTAGTGGTGCTGGTCGAGCGACTTCAGGCTGGCGAAGAAGTCCTCGAACGGCACGTAACCGCCGGGGACGCCGTACTCGGTCATCGAGAGGCTGGTGCCCTCGGCGTTGAGCACGCCGTCCTTGACGTGGAACAGCGGGAACCGCTCCTGCTGCTTGCTGATCGTCTTGATCGGGTCGAGGTTCTTGCGCCGGGTCACGCCGAACTCGTCCAGGTACGTCTTGAACCGCACCTGGGCCTGGTACGCCCAGTAGATGTCCATCTCGAAGTAGACCAGCTCCGGGTCGGTGAGACCGAAGAAGTACTCCAGTCCACGTTGTCCGGTGGAGCGGGTCGGCCGACCGTTGGCGTCCAGCGGCCCGGTGTCGAGCAGGAAGTTGTACTCCCCGTCGTGGTTGTGCTGGTAGAACTTCAGCCCGCGCGCCTTGGCCGCACCACCGACCGCGTTGTACGCGTCGGCGGCGGCCCGCCAGTCCGACTTGTACCGGCTGCCGGTCGGCGCGTTCGCCGTGCCGACGAACTTCATGCCGAGCATCTGGGCGATGTCGAGCTGCCGGGTCAGGTCGCTCTGGAACGAACCGAAGCCGACGTGCGAGCCGACCGCCTTGAGGCCGTTGTCGTCCAGCAGCTTGCGGATGGCCAGGATGTCGGCGTCGGTCGGGTTGGTCCCGTACCCGGCGAACTCGATTTCCTTGAACCCGAGCTGGGCCAGCTTCGGCAGCTTGTCGGCGAAGGGCGCCGGGTCGCTACGGACGGAGTAGAGCTGGATGCCGATCTTGCCGACGGGCAGCCGGTGACCCTGGCTGTCGCGTACCTCGCCGCCGTCGGCGGCCTGGGCCATCCCGGTGAACGGGCCGGCGACGGCGATCGCGCTGGCCGCCGCGCAGGCGGAGAGACCGAGGAATCCTCGACGGCTCCACGGCCCGGTGGTGGTGTCTGGTGAGCCCATAGTTGACGTCCCTTTCAGCTCTCGGTGGGCAGGTGTGGTGCTGGCGTGCGCCGATTCGCCGAAGTGCGGAGCCGACCCGGGGCTCTGTGCCAAGAGAGCCGAGACTCTGTGCCAAGAGAGTCGGGATTCCGGGCAGGTCGATCTCCTGTTGCGGACCGTACCCGCCGCCAAGGTCAAAAAGAAAGGGTCATCCGACGGGAAACTTTCTCTCGCCAGTGGAACGACGTCGCGCTCCTGAAAACGAAAATCGTAACCTGCCGGAAACTCGCTGGGAGGGTGTCGTACCGGGCGGCTAGGGTCGTCGCCGTGGCCACGGAACAACCTCTGATCCAAGCTCGCGGACTGGTCAAGCGGTTCGGAGATTTTACCGCCGTCGATGGAATCGATGTCGAGGTGCGCCCCGGGGAGGCGTTCGGCTTTCTCGGGCCGAACGGCGCGGGCAAGAGTTCGACCATGCGCATGGTCGGCTGCGTCTCCCCGCCCACCGGTGGTGAGCTGCGCATTCTCGGTATGGACCCGATGTCCGACGGCCCGGCCATCCGGGCCCGGCTCGGCGTCTGCCCGCAGACCGACAACCTCGACCCCGAGCTGACCGTGCGGGAGAACCTCACCACGTACGCCCGCTACTTCGGCATCCCACGCCGGGTGGCCCGGGAACGGGCCACCGAGTTGCTCGAATTCGTCCAGCTCAGCGAGCGGGCCAACAGCAAGGTCGAGCCGCTCTCCGGCGGCATGAAGCGTCGGTTGACCATCGCCCGCGCGCTGGTCAACGAGCCGGAGATCGTGCTGTTGGACGAGCCGACCACCGGGCTCGACCCGCAGGCCCGGCACCTGGTCTGGGAGCGGTTGTTCCGGCTCAAGCAGCAGGGCGTGACGCTGGTGCTGACCACCCACTACATGGACGAGGCGGAGCAGCTCTGCGACCGTCTGGTGGTGATGGACGGCGGCCGGATCGCCGCCGAGGGGTCGCCCCGCGACCTGATCGAGCGCTACTCGACCCGGGAGGTGGTCGAGCTGCGCTTTCCCACCGAGTCGCAGGAGGAGTTCGCCGGCAAGCTCGACGGCATCGCCGAGCGGCTGGAGATCCTGCCGGACCGCATCCTGCTCTACGTCGACAACGGTGACGCCGCCCTGGCCGAGGTGCACGCCCGCGCCCTGGCCCCGGCCAGCTCCCTGGTCCGCCGCAGCAGCCTGGAGGACGTCTTCCTCCACCTGACCGGCCGCACCCTGGTCGACTGACCCCCTATCCCGCCGAAGCGGGCGCGCGGGCGCCCCACTGCTCCAGGTTTCGCAGCACCGGCTCCAGTTCGCGGCCCCATTCGCTCAGCTCGTAGACCCGTACGCTCTCCGGCGCGCTCAGGTCGCGATACTCGACCACGCCGTACTCGACCAACTCGCGCAGCCGTTTGCTCAGCACGTTCGGACTGATCCCGGGCAGGCCGGCGAGCAGTTGCCTGAACTGCCTGGGCCCGGGCAGCAGGTCACGTACGACCAGCAGTGCCCAGCGTTCACCCACCACGTCGAGACTCCGGGCGACACCGGACGGATCTCCATAACTACGGCTACCGGTCACGTCGGCAGGCTACCCGGCCCACCTCCCACCCCGCCCCCGGTCTCGGAAGGGGGCCCGGGGGAGTCGACGGGCCGGCTGTCGGTGGACGGCCGCCGGGTCGCTCACCGAGGACGCGACGGCCGGCTGAAGCGGTCAGCTCAGCGACTGATTCTGTATTGGTTGAACGAAGCGCCACCGCAGACCCAGTTTGTCTGCTGGGAGATGACCACCCGACCCGCTGGGATCGGTTGACCGATACAGATGTTGACCGGATTGGCGGTTGCCGCGCCGGGCGCGACCAGGGCGACGGCCGCCGCCGTGAGGAGCATGGAAACGATCAAAGATCGCAACAGGGTACGCATATAGCTATGCTGGGGAGCAATTTGCGCTGATCGGGATGCTCGACAATGGATTGATAGCCGACTCGGACGGCCACCGTTCCGTACACTCTGCCCCGTGCACTAGCGTCGGGAGCGTGGAGCCGACCTACCGACCCGCCGTACGCGTGATCTGCCTCGACGCCGCCGAACGGGTGCTGCTGTTGCGTTGGCGGGACCCGTACGACGGGGCGTTGCTCTGGGAACCACCAGGTGGCGGGGTGGAGTCGGGCGAGACCCCGTTCGACGCCGCCCGGCGGGAGTTGGCCGAGGAGACCGGGTTCGACCCGGCCGGCGTCGTCGACGCCCCGGTGCCGGTCGAGCGGGACGTACGGTGGAACGGCAGGCGCTTTGTCGGCCCGGAGGACTTCTTCCCGGCCCGTCTCGCGGGGCAGCGACCCGCCCTGACCCGGGCCGGTCTCCTCCCCGACGAGCAGGTCAATCTCGACTCCTACGCATGGGTCGCGGTAACCGAGTTGGATTCGCTTTCGGACCGGCTGGAGCCGCCACGGTTGCGTACGGTCGTCGCGACCCTGTTTCCGGCCAGTGCCTGGGCTGAGCGGGGCGACTGAACCGTCATATCGGCCTGACCCGGGTCCTCGCCGTGGTACGAATATCGGCGGCGGAAAAGGTGAGGCGGCTGGATCGGTGGCGGGAAACCAGGGGACCAGGCTACTGCGCAAACGCGAGCACTCTCGCCAGGCGTCGACCCTCGAACTCTTCTTCGACCTGGCTTTCATCTTCGCGCTGAACCTGCTGTCGATGCGATTCTTCGACGACCTCTCCTGGACCAATTTCCTCCAGACGATGATCCTGTTCGCGGGCATCTACTGGATCTGGATCGCGACGGCCTGGTCGACGGACTGGTACAACCCGAACGAGCCGGTGATCCGGTGGCTCGTCCTCGGCATCATGTTCGTGGGCCTGTTGATGTCGGCCGCGGTCCCGGCCGCCTTCGGGGCACACGGGATCCTCTTCGCCGGAGCGTACGTCTTCGTGCACCTCGGCCGAGCCGCCCTGCTGCTGCCGTTGCTGCGGGGACACCCCCTGCAACGTCGTACGCTGCTGGTCGCGATCTGGTTCGCCGTCTCCGGCGTGCCCTGGATCGTCGGCGCGTTCCAGCCGGAGTCCACCCGGATCGTGCTCTGGCTGATCGCGCTCGCGATCGACTACGGGATCGCCTGGCTCGGCTGGCCCACGCCGGGTCTCGGGCGGGTGCCCGAGGAGAACCTGCGCACCGTCGGCGAGCACCTTTCCGAGCGGTACCAGCAGGTGTTCATCATCGCCCTGGGTGAGGTCGTGCTGGTGAGCGGGCTGGCCTTCATAAGCGTGGACATCGACCTGCTGACCGGCGTCGCCTTCGGCCTCGCCTTCCTCACCGTGGTGCTGCTCTGGCGCGGTTACCTGATCCCCAGCGGGGGGATGCGGATCGGCACCATCCTCGACCAGAACCGGCCCCGGATGGCGGTCTCGGTCGCGTTCTGTCACGCGGTGGTCCTGGCGGGCACCCTGCTGACCGCGGTCGGGAACGAGGTGCTGATCACCCGTCCGCTCGCCGAGCCCCGCCCGGAGTGGGTGATGCTGATCGTGGGCGGCAAGGCGCTCTTCCTCATCGGCCGGGTCATGTTCCACATCGTGGTGTTCCACCGCCTGCCGTGGCCGGGAATCCTCGGGCTGCTCCTGCTCGGCGGCCTGGTCCCCGTCCTGCTCGTGCTGCCGCCGATCGGGGTCGCGTCGGTGACCTGCCTCGCGCTGCTCGCGGCCATCGCCGTCGACATCTACCTGAGCCGGCGCTCCGGCTGGTTCGCGCAGGCCGGCGAGACGCCCCCGCTGGACTGACCCTAAGTTTTGACTTATATAAGCTGCCCCTGTTAGCTTCGTCGGGTGCACGCGTTCGACGTACTCGGGGATCCGGTCCGACGGCGGATCCTCGAACTACTCGCCGAGGGCGAGCTGACCTCCGGCGCGGTCACCGCCGTGATCCAGGAGGAGTTCGGGATCAGCCAGCCGGCGGTCTCGCAGCATCTCAGGGTGCTCCGGGAGAGCGGCTTCGCGACCGTACGGCCGCAGGGTGCCCGCCGCCTCTACGCGGTGAACTCCGAGCCACTGCGGGACGTGGACGTCTGGCTCGACCGTTTCCGGCGCTTCTGGACCCCGCACCTGGACGCGCTCGCGACCGAGATCGCGCGGGGCAAGCGCGACCGTCGTCTCCGCGAGGCGGCCAACCCGACCTCCGGGCCAGCCCGGACCTCCGGAACAGCCCGGACCGCCCGAGCGGACAGGTCCGACAGCGAAGAACAGCCGAGGAGAGATACATGATCGACGTCAACGAGCAGATCAGCGCCGTACGGCGACACATCGGCAGCCGGGTGCTGGAGGCGGGCGAGGCCCGGGTCCAGACCATCAGCCGGGTCTACGACACCACGCCCGAGGACCTCTGGGACGCGTGCACCAACGCCGAGCGGATTCCCCGCTGGTTCCTGCCCGTCACCGGGGAGCTGCGGCTGGGCGGTCGCTACCAACTCCAGGGCAACGCCGGGGGCGTGGTCGAGCGCTGCGACCCGCCGAAGAGCTTCGCCGCCACCTGGGAGTTCGCCGACACGGTGAGCTGGATCGAGGTCCGGCTGACCGCCGAGCCGACCGGCGGCACCCGGTTCGAACTGGAACACGTCGCCCACGTCAGCGAGGAGCTGTGGGAGCAGTACGGGCCGGGCGCCACCGGGGTCGGCTGGGAACTCGGGCTGATGGGCCTCGCTCTGCACCTCGCCGGTGCCGGCGCCACGGTGGACCCGGCCGCGATCGAGGCGTGGTCGCTGTCCGACGAGGGCCGGGACTTCGTCGCGCGCAGCAGCGCGGGCTGGTGCGACGCGAGCATCGCCGCCGGCACCGATCCGGCGCTGGCGCGGGCCGCCGCCGACGCGACGACCGCCTTCTACACCACCGTGCCGGAGCCGTCACCGGGGTCCTGAGCCGGACCGGCACAGCGACGAGCAGGGCTTACGGGCCAGGCGGCGGCGGATAATCCGGCGAAAACGTCGGCCGGGCGCCGTACAGTACCCCGCGGCACGACACCAGGGGTCGTGCCGCGGGACTGTGCGGAGGCTGAGCTGATGCGGTGGGCGGAAACATCGCGGTGCGAGCGCGCGACCGGCCGGGGCGGGGTGCCCCGGTGGTGACGGTCGGCGGGGCGGAAGCGAGGCGTGCGCCCGTGCGCCCGACGGGCGGGTTCGCACCGACGCTGGCCGTACTCGAATATCACCTGGCCGACTACCGGCGGACCTGGCGGTCCAGTGCGGTGTCGTCGTTCGTGCTGCCGCTGCTGACCATGGTCGGCTTCGGGCTCGGCGTCGGTGCCTACGTCACCCAGGGTGTCGACGGGGTCGACTACCTCGACTTCCTGGTGCCCGGACTGATCGCCTCCACCGCGCTCCAGGTCGCCGTCAGTGAGTCCACCTGGCCGGTGCTGAGCAGTTTCAACTGGGTCCGGAGCTACTTCGCGCAGGTCGCCGCGCCGTTGCGGATAACCGACATCCTCGGCGGCCACCTGGCCTTCGTCGCCTTCCGGGTGTTCACCAGCAGTGTGGCGTTCCTGCTGGTGGCGGCGGCCTTCGGCACGCTGCGTTCGGTCTGGGCGCTGGCCACCCTGCCGCTGGTGGTGCTGATCGGGCTCGCCCTGGCCACCCCGGTCTTCGCCTACTCCGCCTGGGTGCGCACCGACAGCTACCTGGCGATCCTGTTCCGCTTCGCGATCATCCCGATGACGTTGTTCGCCGGGGTCTTCTTCCCGGTCGAGTCACTCCCGGTGGGGCTGCGCTGGGCGGCGTACCTCTCACCGCTCTGGCACGGCGTCGACCTGTGCCGGGCCGCCACGCTCGGCGTCGCGCCGCAGTGGTCGGTCGCCGGTCATCTGCTCTACCTCGGCGCCTGGGCGGTCGGTGGCTGGCTGCTGGCCCGGGTCGCGTTCCGTCGCCGGCTCGTGGTCTAGGAAGGGATACCCGTGGTCAGCCTGCTCCTGCCCCGGTTGGTCAACCTTGAGGGCGCCCGCCGTTCGGTCTCGGTGGCCGAACGCAACGTCGCCGCGCTCAAGTCCGCCTACTGGGTGGTGCTGGTCTCCGGCTTCTTCGAGCCGCTGCTCTACCTGCTCTCGATCGGGGTCGGGGTGGGCGCGCTGATCGGCGACCTCACCCTGCCCGGGGGAGCGGTGGTGACGTACGCGGCGTTTGTCGCCCCGGCGATGCTCGCCTCGTCGGCGATGAGCGGGGCGCTCTCGGAGACCACCTTCAACTTCTTCGGCAAGATGAAGTACATGAAGCTGTACGACGGGATCCTCGCGACCCCCGTACGGCCGTTCGAGATCGCCCTCGGCGAGCTGGGCTGGGCGATGATGCGCGGCACCCTCTACTCGGCCGCGTTCCTCGCCATCATGGTCGCGATGGAGCTGACCAGCGCGGTCCGGGCCGTCGCCGCCTTCCCGGCGGCGGTGCTGGTGGGCTTCGCCTTCGGCGCGCTCGGCATGGCGCTGTCCACCTTCATGCGCAGTTGGCAGGACTTCGACCTGATGGGCTCGGCCCAGTTCGCCCTCTTCCTCTTCTCCGGCACCTTCGTGCCGGCGCAGAGCTACCCGGTGGTGCTGCGCTGGCTGGTCGAGGTGACCCCGCTCTACCGGGCGGTCGACCTGATCCGGGGCATCACCACCGGCACCGGCGGCCTGGTCCGGCTGGTGGACGTGCTCTACCTGCTCGCCGCCACCGGGCTCGGTCTGCTGGTCGCCTCCCGCCGGATGGGTCGCCTGCTGTACAAGTGACCTGACCAGGTGGGTTATCCCGGCTGCCGACAGGGCATCAGGTGGTGACCGGCACGCCGTGCGAAGAGGAGGGTCGTGATGGCCTCGGACCAACCGTCGGACCGACCGACGCCGGACCGGCCCGCCGCTCCACCGGCGCCGGACGAGGGGCCGTCGAGTCCGGTCCGGCTCCCCGGCACCTCCTGGTGGGCGGCGCTGCGGCGTACGGTCGCCGAGTTCCAGAAGGACAACCTGACCGACCTGGCGGCGGCGCTGACGTACTACAGCGTGCTCTCGATCTTTCCCGGCGTGCTGGTGCTGGTGTCGCTGCTGGGCCTGCTCGGCAAGCGGACCACCGACGACGTGCAGGGGACCGTCCGGGACGTGGTGCCGGCGGGTGACATCCAGGACATCCTGGACGCCGCGATCACCCAGGTACGCGAAAGTGCCGGCACGGCCAGCCTCGCGGCGGCCCTCGGTCTGCTGGCCGCTTTCTGGTCCGCCTCGGGTTACGTCGGCGCGTTCATGCGTGCCTCGAACGCCATCTACGACGTGCCCGAGGGGCGGCCGATCTGGAAGACGCTGCCGATCCGGCTCGGCGTCACCGCCGTGATCGGGGTGATGCTGCTGGCCAGCGCCCTGATCGTGGTCTTCACCGGGCGGCTGGCGGAGGTCGCCGGTGACGTGCTGGGGATCGGATCGCTCGCCGTGACGGTCTGGGACATCGCCAAGTGGCCGGTGCTGTTGCTGCTGGTCAGCCTGATGTTCGCGATCCTCTACTGGGCGTCGCCGAACGCCCGGCAGGGCGGCTTCCGCTGGATCACCCCGGGCGGGGTGGTGGCGGTCGTGGTGTGGCTGCTCGCCTCCGCCGGGCTCGCGCTCTACGTGGTCAACTTCGGTTCGTACAACAAGACGTACGGCACGTTGGCGGGTGTGGTGGTGTTCCTGATCTGGCTCTGGCTGACCAACGTGGCGATCCTGATCGGCGCCGAACTCAACGCCGAGCTCGAGCGTGGACGGGCGATCGCGGCGGGTTACCCGCCGGATCGAGAGCCGTACCTGGAGCTCCGGGACGATCGCACACTGCGCAAGTCGGCGCGTCCGCCAAACGAATGAGTTTTCTTGATCGCGACGCTGCTTTTGCTGAAGAAGACAAAAGTTCGTTCCAGATCTCCTGAAGCTCTAGACAGCCGCGCCGGAAGGCTCCTACTGTGTCGGGCACAACACCTCGACGTTGCGTCGATGTGAACAGACCCGACCGGGAGGTGAGTCCACGTGCGTACGGCGGAACCACTCCACCTCCGGTTGCTGCGACTCCTCCGTGACCAGGGCGCGGTCTCCCGCGCCGAACTCGCCGACCGGTTGGAGATGCCCCGACCCCGGCTCCTCGCCGAACTGGACCGTTTGGTGAACGCCGGATACGTCGCGGAGGCGGGACTCGCCGCCAGCCGTGGCGGTCGTCGCTCCACACTGGTCGAGCTCAACCCGGCCCTGCGGTTCGCCGCGGTAGACCTCGGTGCCAGCTCGATCGACGTCGAGGTGGTCAACGGGCGCCTCGAGCCGGTCATCGCGTACGCCGAGGCGAGCGACATCCGTTCCGGCCCGAAGGTGATCCTGCAACGGGTCAACGAGCTGTTGCACAAGGCCAAGGTGGAGGGCGCGTACGAGCGGCTCGACGCGGTCGGCATCGGCGTGCCCGGTCCGGTGAGCTTCCGCGACGGGGTGCCGGTGTCACCGCCGATCATGCCGGGCTGGGACCGGTTCCCGGTGCGTGAGCTGCTCACCCGCGAGCACAAGTGCCCCGCGGTGGTGGACAACGACGTCAACATAATGGCGATCGGTGAACGGCACGGGGGCGTCGCCCACTCGGTGGACGACTTCCTCTTCGTCAAGATCGGCACCGGCATCGGGTGCGGGATCTACCTGACCGGTGAGGTCTACCGGGGCACCGACGGATGCGCCGGCGACATCGGCCACATCCAGGTCGACTCGCACGGTCCGATGTGTTCATGTGGCAACGTCGGCTGTCTGGAGGCGCTGTTCAGCGGCGCAGCCATGGCCAAGGACGCCACGGTCGCGGCTCGCAGTGGCGCATCACCGGTGCTGGCCGAGCGGCTCGCGGCGAGCGGTGCGGTCACCGCCCTGGACGTCGCCGAGGGCGCCGTCGAGGGGGACGTGACCTGCATCCGGCTCATTCGTGACGGCGGGCGGCGGGTGGGCGGAGTTCTCGCCGGCCTGGTCAGCTTCGCCAATCCATCGATGATTGTCATCGGAGGGGGGCTGGCCCAGTTGGGTCACATCCTGCTCGCGGAAATACGCAGCGTGGTCTACCGGCGGTCGCTGCCGCTGGCCACCGGCAACCTGCCGGTGGTGCTTTCCGAACTCGGCCCCCGCGCGGGGGTCACCGGCGCCGCGGTACTCGCCAGCGACGTCGCCTTCGGGGAGGCATTGTGAGCGAGCAAGCCATTACCGAACAACCAGATAACCAGGTCGAGTCGCCGGTCGTGCTGCGGCTCACCGACGTGGTGAAGACCTTCCCCGGCGTACGCGCGCTCGACGGCGTGCAGCTCGAGGTGCGGGCCGGCGAGGTGCACTGCCTGCTCGGGCAGAACGGGGCCGGCAAGTCCACCCTGATCAAGGTGCTCTCCGGCGCCCACCAACCGGACTCCGGCCAGGTCGAGTGGTTGGGTGAGCCGGTCAGCTTCGCCAACCCGCAGGCCGCGATGAAGGCCGGGATCGCCACCATCTACCAGGAGCTCGACCTGGTCGAGGACCTGTCGGTGGCGGAGAACGCCTTCCTCGGCCACGAGCCGCGCAGCCTCGGCTTCGTCCACCGTGGTCGGATGGAACGCCAGGCCAACGGCATCCTCGCCCGCCTCGGCCACGGCGAGATCCCGTCCAGCACGATGGTCCGGTCGCTGCCGGCCGCCGGCAAGCAGATCGTCAGCATGGCCCGCGCGCTCTCGCACGAGGCTCGGCTGATCATCATGGACGAGCCGAGCGCGGTGCTCGCCCACGACGAGGTCGGCAACCTGTTCCGGATCATCCGCGAGCTGACCGCACAGGGCATCGCGGTCATCTACATCTCGCACCGGATGGACGAGATCCGCGAGATCGGCGACCGGGTGACCGTACTCAAGGACGGTCGGACCACGGCGGCGAACCTGCCCGCCCGGACCACCCCGACCAAGGATCTGGTCAGCCGGATGACCGGCCGCAACATCGAGTACGTCTTCCCGGACCGGCCGGCGGCGACCGACGCCGACTCCGCCGAACTGCTCCGGGTGGACGGGCTCAGCCGTGACGGCGAGTTCGCCGACATCTCGTTGACCGTCCGCGCGGGTGAGATCGTCGGCATCGCCGGTCTGGTCGGCTCCGGCCGGTCGGAGGTGCTGGAGTGCATCTACGGCGCCCGGCGGGCACAGGCCGGCACGGTCACCATGAACGGGCGCACCCTGCGTCCGGGCAGCGTGGGCGCGGCGGTGAAGGCCGGCATGGGAATGGCCCCGGAGGAGCGCAAGAGCCAGGCGTTGCTGCTCGGTGAGCCGATCTACCGCAACGTCACGCTGGCCACGTTCAGTCGGTACGCCAAGCTCGGCTTCACCGACGCCGGCAAGGAACGGACCGAGGCGGAGGGTATCGCCGACGCGCTGGAACTGCGTCCGCGTGACGTGCGCCGGGCCGTACGCACCCTCTCCGGTGGCAACCAGCAGAAGGTGGTGGTCGGTCGCTGGCTGCTCGGCGACACCCGGCTGCTGCTGCTCGACGAGCCGACCCGGGGCGTCGACGTCGGCGCCCGCGCCGAGCTCTACCAGGTGATCCGCGACCTTGCCGCACGTGGTGTGGGAGTGCTGCTGGTCTCCAGCGAGGTGCCCGAGGTGCTGGGCCTGGCCGACCGTGTGCTGGTCATGCGGGAGGGACGGGTGGTACGCGAGGCGCCGGCTGGCGAACTTGACGAAGACACGGTGCTCGACCTCGTCATGTCGGGGTCGCTGATGGAAGGTGCGCCAGCATGAGTGACGCGACCGCGACCGCGGTGGCCGAGACCCCGCAGCACGGCGGCGCCACGCCTCCGGCCAAGGGTGGCAAGTTTCGTGGCGACCTGGGCGAGTCGATCACCCGTAACCTGGGTCTGGTCGGCGTACTGGCGCTGCTGATCATCATCGGTGCGGTCACCCAGCCGAACCTGTACGGCGACTCCACCTGGGTCTGGAACAACGTCCTGTCGATCCTCCAGTTGGCCTCCGTGGTCGGTGTGGTCACCGTCGGGATGACGTTCGTGATCATCGGTGGCGGCATCGACCTCTCGGCCGGCGCGATCGTCGCGCTCGCCGGGGTCTGGGCCACCACCGTCGCCACCCAGAGCTACGGCGCGGCCGGCATGATCTTCACCGCCATCATCGTCGGCACGATCGTCGGTCTGGTGAACGGCGTGTTGATCTCGTACGGCAAGTTGGTGCCGTTCATCGCCACCCTGGCCATGCTGGTCGCCGCCCGGGGGCTGGCGGCCCAGATCTCGAACAAGCAGACCCAGGTCTCGAGCAACACCTTCATCAACGGGATCGCGGCGAACAAGTTCCTCGGCATCCCGATCCTGGTCTACATCTTCGCCGGGGTGGTGATCGTCGGCTGGGTGCTGCTCAACCGCACCACCTTCGGTCGCCGTACGGTCGCGGTCGGCGGCAACCCCGAGGCGGCCCGGCTCGCCGGCATCAACGTCAGGTGGCACAGCCTGCTGCTCTACGCGCTCTCCGGGCTCTGCTGCGGGATCGCCGCGATCATGCTGACCGCCCAGGCCAACTCGGCCCAGGCGGCCATGGGCAACCTCTACGAACTCGACGCGATCGCCGCCGCGATCATCGGCGGGACGCTGCTCAGCGGCGGCCGGGGAACCATCATCGGCTCCGTGCTCGGCGTGATCATCTTTGCCACGATCACCAACCTGTTCGCGATCAACGGTCTTCCGGTCGAGATCCAGAACATGGTCAAGGGCGGCATCATCGTCGCCGCCGTACTGATCCAGCAATTCCGGTTCAAGTCGGTCACCCAGTTCTTCGCGCGGAACAAGGTCACCACGACCTGAGGCACCGCAACCCTCCAGGTGACGCCGCAGCCAGGCGCTCGCCGGACCCAACATATCCGCACACCCCCACCCTTCAAGGAAAACAGGAGGTCGTTATGACCCAGCAAGCGCGCGACCTGTCGCGCCGCCGGCTGATGTTCGGCGGGGCCGCGCTCGGCGCCGGTGCCCTGCTCACCGCCTGCACCAGTAACGAAGCTTCCGCGCCGGAGGGCCAGACCAAGGTCGCCGACGCCTCCGCCGCCGCCCCGGGCAAGCCGGTCACCATCGGTTTCTCCGCCCCGGCCGCCGACCACGGCTGGCTCGCGGCCATCACCACCAACGCCAAGGCGCAGGCCGGGCTCTACTCGGACGTCACCTTCAAGACGGTCGAGGCCGGTGCCGACGCCCCCGCCCAGCTCGCCGCGCTCCGTACGCTGATCGCGCAGAAGCCGGACGTCATCGTCCTGCTGCCGCACGACGGCAAGGAGCTGAACGCGTTCGGCCTGGAGGCCATGAAGGCCGGCATCCCGGTGGTCAACCTGGACCGCGCGTTCCCGGACGCGCTCGCCTACCGGCTCCAGATCAAGGGCGACAACTACGGCATGGGCGTCTCCGCCGGCAAGTACATCGGCGAGCAGATGAAGGCCAAGGGGATCGCCAACCCGATCATCGGTGAGATCCCGGGCATCGACTCGCTGGAGCTGACCTCGGAGCGCTCGGCCGGCTTCAAGGCCGAGCTGGCCACCTTCGGCTTCACCGTGGCCCGGCGGATCCCGGCGGAGTTCACCGCCGACACCGGCCGGGTGGCGGCGTCGCAGCTCCTCCAGGCGCTGCCGAAGATCGACGCGGTCTGGAACCACGACGACGACCAGGGCATCGGCGTGCTGGCCGCGATCACCCAGGCGAACCGGAGCGAGTTCATCATGGTCGGCGGCGCCGGCTCGAAGGCCGCGATCGACGCGATCGGGGCCGACAACAGCGTGCTGAAGGCGACGGTCACGTACAGCCCCTCGATGGCATCCTCGGCGATCACGCTGGCTCGCCTGATCGGTCAGGGCAAGGGCATGTCCGACCTGGTCGAGCTGCAGGTCCCGAAGGAGATCACTCTCACTTCGGAGACCATCACCAAGGAGAACGCGAGCACTTACAGCAAGCTCGGGTTCTGATCTAGGGGGAGGCCCACCTTGTCCACTGTAGAAAGCGAGCTGCGGGTCGGCATGGTCGGCTACGCGTTCATGGGCGCCGCGCACTCACAGGCGTGGCGCACCGTGAACCGCGTGTTCGACCTGCCGACACGAGCCCGGATGGCCCTGATCTGCGGCCGGGACGAGTCGAAGGTGGCCACGGCCGCCAACCGGCTCGGCTGGGACGGGCACACCACCGACTGGCGTGACCTGATCAACCGGGACGACATCGACGTGGTCGACGTCTGCACCCCCGGCGACAGCCACGCCGAGATCACCATCGCGGCGTTGGCGGCGGGCAAGCACGTACTGTGCGAGAAGCCGCTGGCCAACACCGTGGAGGAGGCTCGGGCCATGGTCGCCGCGGCGACCAAGGCGCAGGCGGCTGGCGTGCGGTCCATGTGCGGGTTCAACTACCGCCGGGTCCCCGCGGTCACCCTCATGCGCAAGCTGGTCGAATCCGGCCGGCTCGGCGTGATCCGGCACGTGCGTGCGGTCTACCTGCAGGACTGGATTGTCGACCCGCAGTTCCCGCTGGTCTGGCGGTTGCAGCGGGACAGGGCGGGTTCCGGTGCGCTGGGCGACATCGGCGCGCACATCATCGATCTGACCCAGTACGTGACCGGACAGCGGATCACGGGGGTCAGCGCGATCACCGAGACGTTCGTCAAGGAGCGCCCGTTGCCGGCGGAGTCCAGCGGACTCGCCGCGTCCACCGGCAACGGCTCCGTCGAGGCGATCGCCACCGGTGAGGTCACCGTCGACGACGCCGCCGTCTTCGTGGCGCGGCTCGACGGCGGGGCCCTGGCCACGTACGAGGCGAGCCGGTTCGCGACCGGGCGCAAGAACGCGCTGCGGGTCGAGATAAACGGATCGCTCGGCTCGGTCGTGTTCGACCTCGAACGCCTCAACGAGCTGGAGTTCTACGAGGCCAGCGGCCCCACGGCCGAGCAGGGCTTCAACCGGATCCTGGTGACCGAGGGCGACCACCCGTACATGTCCGCGTGGTGGCCGCCGGGACACATCATCGGCTACGAGCACTCGTTCACCCACGAGATGCGTGACTTCCTGGAGGCGATCGCCACCGGGACCGACCCCACCCCGTCGTTCGCCGACGCCCTCCAGGTCCAGCTCGTGCTGGACGCGGTGGTGCGCTCGGCGGAGCTGGGCTCGTCGTGGACCGAGGTCGAGCCCACGCTCGTCACGGTCGCCGCCTGACCCGGCACCACCGCGGCACCGACCGGTCGCGCCGCCCGGCGCACCGGTAGGTCCGCCCACCGGTTCCAGTACGTCCATCCCGTGGGGTTGCGTGCCAACAACCCCACCCGAGCGGCTTTCCGGGCCGATCAGCGAGGGTCCGGTCGCGGTTGCGCCCCGCGCCCGGAGCAGGGTCGACCCGGAGGGCGTACGTCTCGCGAGTCCAGCCGGACCGTGCCGGACGTACGGAGGTAACGCGGTCGTCCGGTACGGCCGGACCGGGATTCCCCGGTCGTACCGGACGCCCGAGCAGCACGGCCACCCCGACCCCCTCGGGGCACCCGACCGGCCCCAACCCCCGGGGCCGCCCGTTCCACGGTTCCACCCGGACCCTGACCCCCAGGGCCGGTCATCCGATCCGGACCCCAACACGGTCCGGACACCTTCGCAGAGGGCTACGCCGTAGCCCGGGGTACGGCCCGGGGCCCCCGTCCCGGACCGCATCCGACAACTACATCAGGGAAGGACTCCGGCTGGCGCGGCGCTGCGGTACCGCCGCCGTACCAGCCGGCACGACGCGGGGGAGGCAAGGTCGCGACGCCGACCGACCTTGCCTGCCAGCCCCGTCCGCCCGTACCTGTCGGGTTCCACGAACAACGCCGTTGCCGCCGACTCCGGCGCTGTTCGTGGGACGTCATCCGCGCAGGTCGGGCGGGCGGGGTGCTCTTCCACCACGCCGTTGACTTTCCAGCACGCCAGTATTTATACCGGCGGATCTGTCCGACCCCCCGGGCAGGTGCCGTCGCGCAGTTCCCCGCGCGAGGAAGGAGCACAACATGCGTACGGGAATCTGGCTGGTGGGCGCACGCGGCTCGGTCGCCGTCACCAGCGTGGTCGGGGCACTCGCCCTACGTGCCGGGCTCGTCGAGCCGACCGGCTGCGTCACCGAACTACCCGCGTTGCGCAGCCCGGCCCTGCCCGGCTACGCCGACCTGGTCTTCGGCGGTCACGACATCGCCCCCACCCCCATCCTCAAGAAAGCGGAGTCGCTCGCCGCCGCCGGTGTGCTGCCGGCCCGACTGGTGGCCGCACTCCCCGACGAACTGGCCTCGGTCGAGGACGAGATCCGTCCGGTGCCGGCGGCGCAGCGGCAGGCCGACGTGATCGCCGCACTCGTCACCGACCTCAACAACTTCCGCGAGCGGCACCGGCTGGACCGGGTGGTGGTGGTGAACGTCTCGGCCACCGAACCGGCACCGGAACCGCACCCCGGGCACGCCGACCTGGCCGCGCTGGAGCGGGCGCTCGCCACCGAGGCGGTGGTGCTGCCGCACAGCTCCGCGTACGCGTACGCGGCGTTCACCGCCGGCTGCTCCTTTGTCGACTTCACCCCGTCCACCGGTGCCCGGCTGCCGGCCCTGGCCGAACTGGCCGAGCGGGAGCGGTTGCCCTACGCCGGGCACGATGGCAAGACCGGGGAGACCCTGGTCAAGTCGGTGCTGGCGCCGATGTTCGCGCTGCGCAACCTGAAGGTGCGTACCTGGTCCGGGGTGAACCTGCTCGGCGGCGGCGACGGCGCCAACCTGGCCGAACCGGCCGCGAACGCCGCGAAGGCGGCGAGCAAGCAGCGGGTGCTCGGCGAGACGCTGGGTTACGTGCCCCAGGGCAACACCCGGATCGAGTACGTCGACGACATCGGCGACTTCAAGACAGCCTGGGACCTGATCACCTTCTCCGGGTTCCTCGGCACCGCGATGCGGATGGAGTTCACCTGGCACGGCTGTGACTCGGCGCTCGCCGCGCCGCTGGTGCTCGACCTGGCCCGGCTGACCGCCACCGCGCACCACACCGGACGCAGCGGCCCCCTCGGCGAGCTGGCGTTCTTCTTCAAGGACCCGCTCGGTGAAGGACCGCACTCGCTGCCGGAGCAGTGGGCCACCCTCTGCGCCTTCGTCCGCCGGCTCGACGCCGACGCGGCCGGCGTCGGGCGGGACCGGGCCGCCGTCGGGGGTGACCCGGACGGTGTCGGGCACGACCCGGACGGCCGACCCGCCGACGGTGTCGGACAGTCCGCCGCGGAACAGGGCTGAGGTGCGCCGACATGCCCCCCTCGCTGGCTGATCTCGCCGAGCTGGTCCGGGCGCCGGCGGCGCTCTCCGTACCCGGTGACGTGGTGGCCGGTGCCGCCGCCGCGAATGCCCTGGACCGTCGGGTGCCGGCCCTGGCCGGTGCCTCGGTGCTGCTCTACTGGGCCGGGATGGCGGCCAACGACTGGGCCGACCGCGACCTCGACGCGGTGGAACGGCCGGAGCGGCCGATCCCGAGCGGCCGGGTCAGCCCGAACACCGCGCTCGGCATCTCGGCCGGGCTGACCGCCGCCGGGCTGGCCGTCGCCGGGCTCACCGGTGGCCGGCGGGCGCTCGCCGTCGCGGTGCCGCTGGCCGGCGCGATCTGGGCGTACGACGTGAAGGCCAAGAACACCGCCGCCGGTCCCGCCGTGATGGCCGCCTGCCGGGGGCTGGACGTGCTGCTCGGCGCGAGCGGTGGCCGGGCACTGCGGGCGGTGCCGGCGGCGGTGACGGTGGCCGCGCACACGTACACCGTGACCGAACTCTCCCGCCGCGAGGTCAGCGGCGCCGACCGTACCCTGCCCCGGGTGACCATGGCCGGCACCGCCGCGGTGGCCGCCTCGGCGGTGGTCGGCCCCCGCCGCACCGGCTGGCGGGCCTGGGTGCCCGCCGCGCTGACCGCCTGGTACGTCGGCCAGTACGGCACCGCCCAGGCCCGGGTCGCCACCGACCCGGCCGCTCCCCAGGTACGGGCGGCGGTCGGGGCCGGCATCATGGGCCTGCCCGCGTTGCAGGGCGCGCTGGTCGCCCGGACCGGTGCCGGCCTGCTCGGTCTCGCGGTCGCGGCGGCGGCGCCGATCGGCCGGCTGCTGGCCCGGAAGCTGTCTCCGACATGAGCGGCGGGGATGCGGTGCCGACCGGAGCACCGACGGCGCCCGGCCTCCGGTTCGGGTACGGCACCAACGGGTTCGCCAACCACCGGCTGGACGACGCCCTGCGGGTCATCGCCGACCTCGGCTACCAGGGGGTCGCGCTCACCCTCGACCACGACCACCTGGACCCGTTCGCCCCCGGCCTGGCCGGTCGGGTGAGCGCGCTCGGCAACCGGCTCGCCGAACTGGACCTCGGCCTGGTGATCGAGACCGGCGCACGCTACCTGCTCGACCCGTGGCGCAAGCACGCGCCGACCCTGCTCGACGACGACCCGGCGGTGCGGATCGAGTTCCTCCGCCGGGCCGTGGCGATCGGCGCCGACCTGGGTGCCGAGGCGGTCTCGTTCTGGTCCGGGGTCCGCCCGACCCGGGTCGACCAGACCAGCGCGTGGGACCGACTGGTCGCCGGCTGCGCCGAGGTGGTCGACGTCGCCGACGCGGCCGGCGTCACGCTCGGGTTCGAACCGGAGCCGGGCATGCTGGTGCCGGACATCGCCGCCTGGTGGCGACTGCGCGGCGCGCTCGGCGCGCCGCCCGGCTTCGGCATCACCCTCGACATCGGACACTGCCGGTGCCTCGAACCGCAGCCCGTGCCGGAGTGCGTGGTCGAGGTGGCCGAGCACCTGGTCAACGTACAGATCGACGACATGCGGCGGGGGGTGCACGAGCACCTGGAGTTCGGCACCGGCGAGATCGACTTCCCGCCGGTGCTGCGGGCCCTGGCCGACGCCGGATACGCCGGGCTGGTCGCGGTCGAGTTGCCCCGCGACTCGCACGCCGCGCCGGCCGTCGCCGCCCGCTCGGTCGACTTCCTGCACGCCTCGGCCAAGCAGGCCGGGGTGGCCGTGACCCGGACGGGTCGGCTCGGCGGCGGATCCGACGGTGCCGGTGGGGTTCCACCGGCCGTCGTCGCGACCGGTATCCCGGCCGGCGGCGTTACCAGCGAGCCGGCCGGAACGGTCACCACCGTGGCCCGCCCGGTCGGCGCAGAAGGGGAGGCGTAATGGAACCGGACGAACTACGGGCCGCGCTGGCCGCCCTACCCGACCCGGACTGGCTGGACCAGGCGCTGGAGCGGGTCCGGACCGAACCGGACGCGCTCGGGCGACTCTTCGCCGCCGCCGGTCGCCGCTGCGGCCGGGCGCCGCTGACCCGGGCACCCGGCTGGACCGCCGACGACGCGGCCCGGGTGCTGCTGCTGACCGCGCTACCGGCCGACCGGGTGGTCGGCCAGGTCGAAACCCTCTACCGGTACGGCGACGCGGCGGAGAAACGCGCCGTCCTGCGCGCCCTGCCGTGGCTGCCGGTCGGGGCGAGCGCCGTGCCGCTGCTGCACGACGCGATCCGGACCAACGACACCCGGCTGGTCGCCGCCGCGCTCGGCCCGTACGCCGCCCACCTCGACCCGGCGAGCTGGCGCCAGGCGGTGCTGAAGTGCGTCTTCATGGAGGTGCCGCTGGCCGTGGTGGACCGGCTCGACGAACGGGCCGACGGCGAACTGGAGATCATGCTCGCCGGTCTGGACGAGGAGCGCCGCGCCGCCGGTCGCACCATCCCCGCCGACGCCTCCGCCCTGCTGGCCCGGCTCCGCGACCCGGCGTCGTCGCCCCGACCGACCACGAAGGAGGCGTGACATGCGCATCTTCGACCCGCACATCCACATGACCTCACGCACCACCGACGACTACGAGCGGATGGCCGCCGCCGGGGTCCGGGCCCTGGTCGAGCCGGCGTTCTGGCTGGGCCAGCCGCGTACCGGCGCGGGTTCGTTCGCGGACTACTTCGACTCGCTGGTCGGCTGGGAGCCGTTCCGGGCCAGCCAGTTCGGCATCCGGCACTACGCCACCATCGCGCTCAACCCGAAGGAGGCGAACGACCCGCGCTGCCGGGAGGTGCTGGACCTGCTGCCGCGCTACCTGGACAAGGACAACGTGGTCGCGGTCGGCGAGATCGGGTACGACTCGACCACGCCGGAGGAGGACGAGGTCTTCGCGGCCCAACTCGCCCTGGCGGTCGCGTACGACCTGCCGGCGATGGTGCACACCCCGCACCGGGACAAGGCGCGCGGCACCCAGCGGAGCCTCGCGGTGATCGCCGAGTCGGGCATCGCACCCGGTCGGGTGGTGATCGACCACCTGAACGAGGTCACCGTCGAGGCGGTCCGCGACTCCGGCTGCTGGGCCGGCTTCTCCATCTACCCGGACACCAAGATGTCGCCGCCCCGGATGGTCGAGATCCTGCGCAGGTACGGCACCGAGCGGATGCTGGTGAACTCGGCCGCCGACTGGGGCCGGTCCGACCCGCTGCTGACCCGGGTCACCGGTGACGCGATGCTCGCCGCCGGTTTCGCTCCGGACGACGTCGACCAGGTGCTCTGGCGCAACCCGATCGAGTTCTTCGGCCAGTCCGGCCGGCTCGACCTGGCCGAGCTGGAGGGCGAGGTGGCCGGACCGGAGCCGACCTTCGAGGGCAACTCGATCCTGCGGGGAGGTAGCTGATGCGGTTGCGACATCCGGACGGGCAGACCGTCCACCTGAGCTACTGCACGAACGTGCACCCGGCCGAGGACCTGGCCGGGGTGATCAGCCAGCTCGACACCTTCGCCGAGCCGATCCGGCGCCGGCTCGACGCCGACGTACTCGGCCTGGGGCTCTGGCTGGCCGCACCGGTCGCCGCCGGACTCGCCGCCGATCCGGCACTGCGCCGCCGGCTGCGTACCGAACTGGACGCGCGCGGGCTGGAGGTGGTGACGCTCAACGGCTTCCCGTACCGGTCGTTCCAGGCGCCGGTGGTGAAGCTGGGCGTCTACCACCCGGACTGGACCGCGCCGGAGCGGCTGGAGTACACCCTCGACCTGGCCCGGGTGCTGGTCGACCTGCTTCCCGACGACGCCGCCCGGGGTTCCATCTCCACCCTGCCGCTGGCCTGGCGTACGCCGTGGACCCCGGCCCAGGCCGGTGCCGCCGCCCGTACGTTGGAACAGCTCGCCGCCGGCCTGGCCTCGATCGCCTGGCAGACCGGCCGGGCGGTCCGGGTCGGGTTCGAGCCGGAGCCCGGTTGCGTGGTGGAGAGCACCGCGCAGGCCGTCGAGCAGCTCTCCCGGGTGGACACCGACCGGCTCGGTGTCTGCCTGGACCTGGCCCACCTCGCCTGCGCCTGGGAGGAGCCGGCCGAGGCGCTGGCGAAGCTGCGCCGGGCCGGACTGCCGGTGGTGAAGGTGCAGGTGTCGGCCGCGCTCCAGGCGGACGACCCGGTGGCCGCCGCCGAGCAGCTCGGCGGGTACGTCGAGCCGCGCTTCCTGCACCAGACCCGGGGCAGCGGCTGCGCCGGAGCGGCCGATCCGGCCGATCCGGCACACGCCACCGACGACCTCGACGAGGCGCTCACCGGTGAGCTGCCCGGCGCCTGGCGGGTGCACTACCACGTGCCGCTGCACGCCGACCCGGAGCCGCCGCTGCGGGCCACCACCCCGGTGCTCCGGGGCGCCCTGGGCGAACTGCTCGGTGGCGAGCGCGCCGGCTGTGACCACTTCGACGTCGAGACGTACACCTGGGGGGTTCTGCCGGCGACCCGGCGGCCGAACTCGGACGCCGAGCTGGTCGGCGGGATCGCGGCCGAACTGGCGTTCGCCCGTGACGAGCTGGTCGACCTCGGCCTGACCCCCGTTTCCGCCCCGGTGACGGCGTGACCGGGCTCATGGCAGGAGAGAACATGGCACCGCTGGTAGTGATCAACGTGGTCGGGTTGACCCCCCGACTGCTCGCCCACATGCCCCGGCTGCGCGCCGTGGCCGAGACCGGGTTCGAGGCGGAGCTGGGCACGGTGCTGCCCGCGGTCACCTGCTCGGCGCAGGCCACCTTCCTCACCGGTGCGCCGCCGAGCGAGCACGGCATCGTCGGCAACGGCTGGTACTTCCGCGACCTGGGCGAGGTGTTCCTCTGGCGCCAGCACCACGCGCTGATGGGTGGGGAGAAGGTGTGGCAGGCGGCCCGGAAGGAGCGGCCGGACTACACCGTGGCGAACATCTGCTGGTGGTACGCGATGGGCGCGGACGTCAACTGGACGGTCACGCCCCGGCCGATCTACTACGCGGACGGGCGCAAGGAGCCGGACTGCTACACCGACCCGCCGGAGCTGCACGACGAACTCACCTCGAAGCTCGGCGGCTTCCCGCTCTTCACCTACTGGGGGCCGGGTGCCGGGCTGCCCTCGTCGCGCTGGATCTGCCAGGCGGCGCAGCAGGTGATGGCGACCCACGACCCGGACCTGACCCTGGTCTACGTGCCGCACCTGGACTACGACCTGCAACGGTTCGGGCCGGGTTCGGCCGAGGCGGTGGCCGCCGCGGCGAAGCTGGACGGGGTGCTCGGCCCGCTGCTCGACGCGGCGCGGGCGCGCAACGCCACGGTGGTGGTGCTCTCGGAGTACGGCATCACCGACGCGAACCGTCCGGTGGACGTGAACCGGCTGCTCCGCCGCGAGGGGCTGCTCCGGGTATACACCCAGGACGGGATGGAGTACCTCGACCCGTGGACGTCGCGGGCGTTCGCGGTCGCCGACCACCAGATCGCCCACGTGTACGTGAAGGACCCGGCCGACGTGGCCGAGGTGGCCAAGCTCTGCGCCGCCCTGCCCGGGGTGGCCGAGGTGCTCGACGCCGAGGGCAAGGCCCGGTACGGGCTCGACCACGAGCGGGCGGGTGAGTTGGTGCTGGTGGCCGAGCCGGACGCCTGGTTCACGTACTACTACTGGCTGGACGACGCGGCGGCGCCGGACTTCGCCCGGTTGGTGGAGATCCACCGCAAGCCCGGTTACGACCCGGCCGAACTCTTCTTCGACCCGGAGGCGCCGGGCGCGGCGAAGCGGCGGGCGGGGGTGGCGCTGGCGCGCAAGAAGATGGGCATGCGATACCTGATGAGCGTGGTCGGGCTGGACGCCGGGGCGCGGGCGGTACGCGGCTCGCACGGCCGGTTGCCGGCCGACCCCGCCGACGGCCCGGTGCTGCTCTGCTCCGCCTCGGACGCCGCCCGGGACAAGGTGGCCGCGACCGAGGTCAAGGGGCTGTTGCTGGAACTCGCCGGCATCGGCTCGCGGGAGCGGTCGTGACCGCGACCGCGCCGCTGACCGACGCGGCGGAGTTGCGGAAGCGGTTCGACGCCCAACTCTCGGCGTTCCTGGAGCGGCAGGACCCGGACTGGCCGGACGGGGCGCCGCGCGGCGTCTTCACCACCCTGCACCGGTTCGTGCTGGCCGGCGGGAAGCGGCTGCGGCCGATGTTCTGCTACTGGGGCTGGCGCGGGGCGGGCGGGCTGGACGACACCCCGATCGTGGTCGCCTCGGCGGCGCTGGAGCTGTTCCACGCGTTCGCGCTGATCCACGACGACATCATGGACGGCAGTGACCGGCGCCGGGGTGAGCCGTCGGTGCACCGGCTCTTCGCCGACCTGCACACCCGCTCGTCCTGGCGCGGCGACCCGGCCTCGTACGGGCGCAGCACCGCGCTGCTCTGCGGTGACCTCTGCGCCGCCTGGGCGGACCAGATGTTCCACGAGTGCGGGCTCAGCGCCGACCAGGTGCACCAGGGCTACGGCGTGTTCGCGAACATGCGTACCGAGGTGATCGCCGGGCAGTACCTGGACCTGGTCTCCGGGGTCGGGGACGGGTCGGTGGCGAGCGCGCTGACGGTGATCCGGATGAAGGGCGCCCGCTACACGGTGACCCGGCCGTTGCAGATCGGCGCGGCGCTGGCCGGTGCCGGTCCGGAGCTGCTGGCCGCGTTCGCCGCCTTCGGTGACCCGCTCGGCGACGCGTTCCAGCTCCGCGACGACGTGCTCGGGGTCTTCGGCGACCCGGCGGTGACCGGCAAGTCGGTGCTGGACGATTTGCGGGAGGGCAAGCCGACGGTGATGATGGCGTTGGCCCGGGGCAGTGCGGACCGGGAGCAGGCGCTGCGGCTGAAGGAGCTGTTCGGCAACCCGGACCTGGATCCGGACGGGGCGGCCGAGCTGCGCGGCATCATCCTCGACACCGGCACCCTGGACCGGATCGAGCAGATGATCAGGGTGCGTACGGACGCGGCGCTCGCGGCCCTGGTGGACGCGCCGGTGGCACCGCAGGCGAAGGCGCAACTGGCGGCGCTGGCCGCCGAGGCGACCGACCGCCGGCACTGAGCCGCCGGGGTGGGTGTCGGACGGCGGCGTTGTCGCGGCGTCGGCACTCACGGCGATCGGCCGGCGACGCTGACGCGAACTTTTCTTCAACTGAGCAAAAGTTTGGTTCCGGAACCAAGAAGCTATGGACACATCTACACATAGAAATTAGTGTCACCCTGAACACGAGGTTGTTACGTCGATGTAACCGGCGGCGCGGTTAGCCCATCGACCGGTGGACCGTCAGGCGCATGGCGCCGAACGGGTCACCACCCGGCGGGAGTGGCATCCCTCCGGGTCGGGTTCAACCGGCTACGGCATCCGGCGCGACGGCGCGCGCCCTGCCTGGCAGTCAACTGCTCAGGAAGGGAAGTCACCCCTATGTCCATATCGGACACAGCAAGAATCCGACCCGGGCGCTGGCAGTCAGCGGGCTCAGCCCTGCTGCTCGTCGCCGCGACCCTCACCACCGTGGTCACCACCACCGCGACCACCGCCGCCCCGGCACAGGCCCACCCGATCAGCGCGGCCGACTTCCAGCAGGTCACCCTGGCCCGGGGCGAGGCCGAGGTCGGCGAGCCGATGACCATCGCCGTGCTGCCGGACCGCTCGGTCCTGCACACCGCGCGTAACGGCACGCTGCGACGTACGGACGCCAACGGCACCACCGCCGTGGTCGGCACCCTGCCGGTCTACACCCACGACGAGGAGGGGCTCCAGGGCGTCGGGGTCGACCCGGGCTTCGCCACCAACCGGTTCATCTACCTCTACTACGCCCCGCCGCTCTCCACCCCGGCCGGCGACGCCCCCGCCACCGGCACGAGCTGGACCGCCTGGCAGGGCGTCAACCGGCTGTCCCGGTTCACCGTCAACGCGAACTGGACGCTGAACATGGCGAGCCAGGTCAACGTGCTCGACGTCGCGGCCGACCGGGGCATGTGCTGCCACGTCGGCGGCGACATCGACTTCGACGCCGCAGGCAACCTCTACCTCTCCACCGGTGACGACTCCAACCCGTTCGACTCCGCCGGCTACTCGCCGATCGACGAGCGGACCAACCGCAACCCGGTGTACGACGCCCAGCGCTCCGCCGGCAACACCAACGACCTGCGCGGCAAGATCCTGCGGATCAAGGTGAACGCGAACGGGACGTACTCCATCCCGGCCGGCAACCTCTTCGCCCCGGGCACCGCGAACACCCGGCCCGAGATCTACGCGATGGGCTTCCGCAACCCGTTCCGGATGAGCGTCGACAAGACCACCGGCCACGTCTACGTCGGCGACTACGGGCCGGACGCCGGCTCCACCAACGCCAACCGGGGACCGAGCGGCCAGGTCGAGTTCAACCGGGTCACCTCGCCCGGCAACTACGGCTGGCCGTACTGCACCGGCACGAACACCACCAGCGAGACGTACAACGAGTGGACCTTCCCGGACGGGCCCGGCAACGCCAAGTACAACTGCACCGGCGGCCCGACCAACAACTCCTTCCGCAACACCGGCCAGACCACCCTGCCGCCGGCCCGCCCGGCCTGGATCCGGTACGCCGGTGACGCCGGCACCCCGCCGGAGTTCGGCGGCGGCTCCGAGTCGCCGATGGGCGGCCCGGTCTACCGCTACAGCGCGTCCAACCCCTCCACCACCAAGTTCCCGCAGTCCTTCGAGGGGCAGTTCTTCGCCGGTGAGCTGGGCCGGGGCTGGATCAAGCCGATCCACGTCAACACCGACGGCTCGGTCGGCACGATCGACACCTTCCCCTGGGTCGGCAAGCAGGTCATGGACATGGCCTTCGGCCCGGACGGCGCGCTCTACGTGCTCGACTACGGCACCGGCTACTTCAACGGCGACGCCAACTCGGCGCTCTACCGGTTCGACTACATCGCCGGCGGCAACCGGGCACCGACCGCGGTCGCCTCGGCCAACCGCACCTCCGGCGCGGCCCCGCTCGCGGTCACGTTCTCCTCGGCCGGCTCGTCCGACCCCGAGGGGAGCGCGTTGACGTACTCCTGGGCGTTCGGCGACGGCACCACCTCCACGGCGGCCAACCCGACCAAGACGTACACCGCCAACGGCACCTACACCGCGACCCTGACCGTACGGGACCCGGCCGGCGCCACCGGCAGCGCGAGCGTGATCATCAGCGTCGGCAACACCGCCCCGACGGTGACCATCAGCGCCCCGGCCAACGGGCAACTGGTCTCCTTCGGCGACGCGGTCCCGTTCCAGATCACGGTGACCGACCCGGAGGACGGGACGATCGACTGCTCGCGGGTCAAGATGACGTACGTGCTCGGCCACGACACCCACGGCCACCAGATCACCTCGGCCAACGGCTGCACCGGCACCATCACCATCCCGACCGACGGTGAGCACGACGAGGCGGCGAACATCTTCCCGATCTTCGACGCCGAGTACACCGACAACGGCGGGCTGACCACCCACACCCAGCACATCCTCCAGCCCAAGCGCCGGCAGGCGGAGCACTTCAAGACCTCCTCCGGGGTCAACACCTTCACCAAGACCCCGGCCGAGGGTGGCCGGACCGTCGGTGACATCAACAACGGCGACTGGATCGCGTTCGAGCCGTACCGGCTGGCGAACGCCACCTCGTTCACCGCCCGGGTCTCCTCGGCCGGCAGCGGTGGCACCCTCCAGGTCCGGGCCGGATCGGCCACCGGCACCGTGCTCGGCTCGGCGACCGTACCGGTCACCGGCGGCTGGGAGACCTTCACCAACGTCACCGGGACCATCAGCAACCCGCCGGCCGGCACCACCACGCTCTACCTGACCTTCGCCGGCACCGGCACCGGGGCGCTCTACGACCTGGACGCCTTCACCTTCACCACCGGCACCGGCGGTGGTGGCGGCGGCACCGGCCCGATCAGGGGCCTGGCCGGCAAGTGCCTGGAGGTCGACGGCGGCGGGACCGCCGACGGCACCCAGATCCAGATCAACACCTGCGCCGGTACGCCCCGCCAGACCTGGACCGTGAACGGCCAGACCCTGCGGGCGCTCGGCAAGTGCCTGGACATCTCCGGTGGCGCCGCCACCAACGGCACGAAGATCCAGCTCTGGACCTGCAACGCCACCGGGGCGCAGAACTGGGTCCCGCAGGCCGACAGCACCCTGCGCAACCCCACCACGGGCAAGTGCCTGGACGTGTCGAACAACAGCTCCGCCGACGGCCAGGACGTACACCTCTGGGACTGCATCACCACCGCCGCCAACCAGAAGTGGACCCTCCCGTAACCGCACCCCCCAATGTAAGGAAGGGCCCCTTCTTATCGCTTTCTGTATAGGAAGGGGCCCTTCCTAACTCGCCCTAGGGAGAGCACCCATGCGCAGACTGCTGCGTCCCGTCCTCGGTACGGCTTTGGCGGCACTCGCCGTCATCGCCTGTACCACCCCCGCCACCCCGGCCAGCGCCGCCGACGCCCCGTACGACGTCCTGGTCTTCTCCAAGACGGCCGGCTTCCGGCACGACTCGATCGCGGTCGGCACCCAGGCGATCCGCGACCTCGGCGCGGCGAACAGCTTCACCGTCACCGCCACCGAGGACGCCAACGCCTTCACCACCGCGAACCTGGCCCAGTACGAGGTGGTGGTCTTCCTCAACACCACCGGCGACGCGCTCAACGCCGCCCAGCAGACCGCCTTCGAGTCCTACATCCGCAGCGGCAAGGGGTACGTCGGCGTGCACGCCGCCGCCGACACCGAGTACGACTGGCCGTTCTACGGCAACCTGGTCGGCGCCTGGTTCGCCTCGCACCCGGCGATCCAGCAGGCCAACGTCAAGGTGGAGAACCGGGCCACGGCCGCCACCGCCACCCTGCCGCAGACCTGGACCCGCACCGACGAGTGGTACAACTACCGGACCAACGTCCGCTCCACCGCCCGGGTGCTGGCCACGCTCGACGAGTCGTCCTACTCCGGCGGCGGGATGGGCGCCGACCACCCGCACTCCTGGTGCAAGGCGTACGAGGGCGGACGGTCGTTCTACACCGGCGCCGGGCACACCCAGTCGACGTACGCGGAGCCGGCGTTCCGGGCGCACCTGCTCGGCGGCATCCGGTACGCGGCCGGCCGGACCAAGGCCGACTGCCGCCCCGAGACCGGCTACACCACCCTCTACAACGGCTCCACCACCGGCTGGTCGCAGGCGGGTCCGGGCAACTTCACCAACACCGACGCCACCCTCACCTCGGTCGGCGGCATGGGACTGTACTGGTACAGCGCGAAGCAGTTCTCGTCGTACTCGTTGAAGCTGGACTGGAAGATGGACGGCGACGACAACTCCGGCATCTTCATCGGCTTCCCGTCCTCGACCGACCCCTGGTCGGCGGTGGACAACGGCTACGAGATCCAGATCGACGCCACCGACGCGGCCGACCGGACCACCGGCGCGGTCTACACCTTCAAGTCGGCCGACATCGCGGCCCGGGACGCGGCGCTCAACCCGCCGGGGGAGTGGAACAACTACGAGCTGCTGGTCGAGGGTGAGCGGCTGCGGATCTACCTCAACGGCGTACAGATCAACGACTTCACCAACACCAACCCGGTCCGGTCGCTCGCCGGCTACATCGGCCTGCAGAACCACGGGACCGGCGACGACGTGTCGTTCCGCAACGTGCGGATCAAGGAACTCGGCACCCAGCCGCCGACCGGCAACACCACCGTCCAGGCCGAGGCGTTCAACTCCACCGGCGGCGTGCAGGTGGTCGGCAAGACCGGCGCCAACGGCGGCTCGACCATCGGCTACATCGACAACGGCGACTGGGCCGCGTACAACGGGCTGGACCTGACCGGGGTCACCTCGTTCCGCTCCCGGGTCGTCTCCGGCGGTGCCGGCGGTGCCATCCAGGTTCGTACCGGTTCCACCACCGGCCCGGTCCTCGGCACGGTCACGGTGCCGAACACCGGCGGCTGGAACACCTTCGCCGACGTCACCACCAACCTGGCCAACGTGCCGAGCGGCAACCAGAACCTGTACCTGACCTTCACCGGCAGCGGCACCGGCCTGTTCGACGTCGACGACCTCACCCTGGTCCGAGGCGGTGGCGGCCCCGGCCCGACCCCGGGCACCGGCCCGGTCGTCGGCCTGGCCAACAAGTGCCTCGAGGTCGACGGCGGCGGCACCGCCGACGGCACCCAGATCCAGATCAACACCTGCAACGGTACGCCGAGGCAGAGCTGGACCCGGCAGGGTCAGACCCTGCGGGCGCTGGGCAAGTGCCTGGACGTCTCGGGCAGCGGCACCGTCAACGGCACCAAGATCCAGCTCTGGACCTGCAACGGCACCGGGGCGCAGAACTGGACCCTGAACGCCGCCGACAGCTCGCTGCGCAACGCCACCTCCGGCAAGTGCCTGGACGTGTCGAACAACAGCTCGGCCGACGGCCAGGACGTACACCTGTGGGACTGCCTCGGCGCGGCCAACCAACGCTGGACCCTGCCCGCCTAAACGCCCCCTGGTGCAAGGAAGGGCCCCTTGTTAACGCATAGCGTTAACAAGGGGCCCTTCCTTGCCTGTGGGGGCGGGGCCTAGAGTGGGTCTTGGCAACCCTGGAGACCACCGGTGAGCAGCGGGAGGCGCAACCCGCTCGCCCGGGTGCGTACGCATGCGCCGGTCCCGCCTCCTCCGGTCTGCCGTACGGCCGGACCGGCCTCCCTCGCGCCTGTCAACGAACACCGCCGCCGCGGTGCCCGTCGGGGATCCCAGTTAGCCAACAGGGAGAAGAAATGGCGCGACCCATCACGCTCTTCACCGGCCAGTGGGCCGACCTACCGTTCGAGGAGGTCTGCCGGCTCGCCTCCGAATGGGGCTACGACGGCCTGGAGATCGCCTGCTGGGGCGATCACTTCGAGGTCGACAAGGCCATCGCCGACGAGTCGTACGTCGAGCGGAAGAAGGAGACCCTGGCCAAGTACAACCTCCAGGTCTTCACCATCTCCAACCACCTGCTCAGCCAGGCGGTCTGCGACCACCCGATCGACGAGCGGCACCAGGGCATCCTGCCCGCCCGGATCTGGGGCGACGGCGAGCCCGAGGGGGTCCGGCAGCGGGCCGCCGAGGAGCTCAAGGACACCGCCCGCGCGGCCGCGAAGCTCGGGGTCAACACGGTCGTCGGCTTCACCGGCTCGTCCATCTGGCACACCCTGGCCATGTTCCCGCCGGTCCCGCCGTCGATGATCGAGAAGGGGTACGAGGACTTCGCCAACCGCTTCAACCCGATCCTCGACGTCTTCGACGAGGTCGGCGTACGGTTCGCGCACGAGGTCCACCCGAGCGAGATCGCGTACGACTACTGGACCACCAAGAAGACCCTCGAGGCGATCGGCAACCGGCCGGCGTTCGGGCTCAACTGGGACCCGTCGCACTTCGTCTGGCAGGAACTCGACCCGGTGAACTTCATCTTCGACTTCGCCGACCGGATCTACCACGTCGACTGCAAGGACGCCAAGGTACGCACCGGCGACGGCCGGCGTGGCCGGCTCGCCTCCCACCTGCCCTGGGCCGACATGCGCCGGGGCTGGGACTTCGTCTCCACCGGCCACGGCGACGTGCCCTGGGAGGACTGCTTCCGCGCGCTGAACGCGATCGGCTACGACGGCCCGATCTCGATCGAGTGGGAGGACGCCGGCATGGACCGCCTCGTCGGCGCCCCGGAGGCGCTCCAGTTCGTCCGCCGGCTCGCCTTCGACGCACCGGCCGCCGCGTTCGACGCCGCCTTCGCCAGCAAGGACTGACCCGCCCTGGCCGGCGCGGACTCACCCCGTTTAGCCAGCAAGGACTGAGCCGCCTCGGGCCGGCGCGGACTCGGCCCGCTTAGCCAGCAGGGAGTGACCCGTACCGTTCCGCGACGAGGACACGGCGGCGGGCCGGTCGCCCGGTGGCGACCGGCCCGTGCCGTACCGCACGCGCGCGAGCGCATGGGCGACCGTGCCGTAACTCAGGCGCCGGAGCGCGTCAGCCAAGCGCCGGAGGGCGTTTGGAAGGGGCCCTTCCTATCCGTATCCGTTAACAAGGGGCCCTTCCTTACCCTCGGTCAGAAGGAGGCGGTGCCGGTGCCGGGTGGGGTGGTGCCACGGGTTGTCGAGGTCGAGGTCGACCCGGCACCCGTGGAGGTCAGCTCGGTGGTGTTGCCGTTGGCCGTCGTACCGGCACCGAGCTTCTCGCCCAGCCGGGTGTGGCTCAGCCGGTCCTTGCCCTCGGCGTAGAGCCGGTTGGCCTGCGCCTGGGCCACGCCGGCCGCCTCCTGCACCGTCGGGTGGTCGAGCACCTTGCGGCCACGGACGACCAGTTCCTCGTACTTCTCCCGGCCGGCGCGGGCGCCTAGGACAAAACCCGCGGCCAGTCCGCCGATGAACCACAGCTTTCCGCGCATGGCGGCTCCTTTCGTGCCTGACGCGCCGTTGCGCCCTCCGAGGCCCGGATGGGCAACCGCGTCGCGCCTGCGTCGTCTGTGCTCATGTACCTACCCATACTCCTCGAAGGTCATGCCTGTCCGTGGCAGGCACGACATTTTGCCTGCACAACCGTGTGGGCTGTTTCGCCGATAACCCCGTAGCGCGTACCCCCGGGGAGTCCTGTACTCTTATGCCGTCGCAAGGGCGCTGGAAGATCCTTCAACCGGCAACCAAACGATCCCCCGTAGCTCAATTGGCAGAGCAGCCGGCTGTTAACCGGCAGGTTTTTGGTTCGAGTCCAAACGGGGGAGCTTTCCCCACAACCCAGCCCGTCGGCCCCGCCGGCGGGCATCGTCGTATCCGAGGACGATTCGGCGGGGGCCGGGGGTGACGATGCGGGGGATCCGGGACCGGGCCGCCGGCACACTGGTCGCCGTCGCCGTCGCCGTCGCCGTCGCCGTGTTGCTGGGCGCCGTATTGCTGGGCGCCGTGTCGCTGGGCGCCGGTGGACCCGACCGGCCCGACCACCGCCTCGACCAGCGTGTCCGCCATGCCCGCTGACACCGAGGTGGTGATCGTCGGCGGCGGCCTGGCCGGTCTCGCCGCCGCCCGCCGGCTGCACCGCTCCGGCGTGCCCTGGCTCCTGGTCGAGGCGACCGACCGGCTCGGCGGGCGGGTGGCCACCGACAACGTCGACGGCTACCTGCTCGACCGTGGCTTCCAGGTGCTCAACACCGGCTACCCCCGGCTCGGCACCCTGCTCGACGTCGGCATCCTGGACCTCGGCTACTTCACCTCGGGCGTGCTGGTCCGCCGCAACGGCACGCTGCACCGGCTCACCCACCCGCTGCGCGATCCGATCGCCGCACCCCTGTCGGCCTCGGCCGGCGTCGGCACCCTCCGCGACCGGCTCCGGCTCGCCGCGCTCGCCGCCACCTGCGCCGCCACCGGGGTACGTCGACTGCTCGACGCACCCGAGCTGACCACCGAGCAGGCGCTGCGCCGGGCCGGGCTCTCCAACCGCATCATCGAGGAACTGCTCCGGCCGTTCCTCTCCGGCGTACTCGCCGACCGGGCGCTGGAGACCTCCAGTCACGTCACCGCGCTGATCGCCCGCTCCTTCGTGCGGGGAAGAATCGGCGTGCCGGCCGGCGGGATGGCAGAGTTGCCGGCGGCGGTGGCCGGGCCGCTGCCGCGTACCCTGCTGCGACTCGGCACCCCGGTCACGGCGGTCAACCCCGGCCGGGTCCGCACCCCCGACGGGGACATCCGCTGCCGGGCCGTCCTCGTCGCCACCGACCCGGGTACGGCAACCCGGCTGCTGCCCTCGCTCGGCCCGGTACGCACCCGAGCCCTGACCACCTACTACCACTCGGTGGCCCATCCACCGCTGGACGAGCCGATCCTGCTGCTCGACGGCGACCGTCGGGAGATCGTGGCGAACACTGTGGTGATCAGCCGGGCCGCGCCCACGTACGCCCCACCCGGCCGGCACCTGGTCTCCACCTCCGTGGCCGGCCACACGCCGCCACCCGAGACGGTCGTCCGCGCCGAACTCGGCCGGCTGTACGGCTGCCGGACCGACGACTGGGAGCACCTGACCACGGTCAACCTGCCCGCCGCGCTGCCGGCCGCCCCGCCGGGCCAGGGACGACTGCGTCAGCCGGTCGATCTCGGTGACGGGGTGTTCGTCGCCGGTGACCACCGGGACAGCCCGTCGATCCAGGGCGCGCTGGCCAGCGGTTGGCGTACGGGCGGCGCGATCGCACGGCACCTGACGCCGAGGACCTGACGTGTCGGTCGGCGCTGTTATCCTCGGCGGTGCCGGCCCGTCCCGGGTCGCTGCGGGCGCTCGCGGGCGCCGGTCAGCGGTCGGTGGGCGAGCGGGCACGCGGGTTACCATTCCCGCACCACAAGGGGTGGTAGCTCAGCAGGTTAGAGCAGAGGACTCATAATCCTTCGGTCGCGGGTTCGAGTCCCGCCCGCCCCACTTGTTGATCTTCGGTGCGAACCTGGCCAGGCCACCCGCTTGAGGTACAATTTTCTGTACCTGCCCTGGAGGTGATCATGCGGACCGTAAACTTTACCCAGCTACGGCAGAACCTGGCCGCCGAACTCGACAGCGTGATCAACGACGCGGAGGAAGTGGTGGTGACCCGGTCGGGCCACGATCCCGTGGTGATCGTGCCGCTTGCGGAGTACGAGTCGATGAAGGAGACCGAGTACCTCCTGCGCAGCCCGAGCAACGCCGCCGCTCTGCGCCGATCGATGGCGGAGCTTGAAAAGGGCGACGCGGCGGAGAGGGATCTGATCGACCCGGCCACCGTGCGGGACGTCGCATGAGGCTGGTCTTCACCGCGACGGCGTGGAGCCAGTATCTCAGCCATACAGACCGTAAGTTGGTCAAGCGCATCAATGACCTCATCGCGGACGTGATGCGCAACGAATACGAGGGCATCGGCAAGCCGGAGCACCTTCGGGGGGAGCTGTCCGGCTTCTGGTCCCGGCGGATCGATCGCGAGCACCGGCTGGTGTATCGGATCACCAAGGACGACGTCGAGATCGTCGCCTGCCGTTACCACTACGTTGACCGGTAGCGGACTGGACTGGAACCAGGAGCATCGGTCGTCTGGCCACCGAACCTCGGGACGCGGGAACTGAGGCTTCGCAGCGGCACACCGGCGATGGTCGCCGGTTGGTTCGCCTGGTGGTGCCTCCGGCCCACCGAACGGATACCCGAACGGTGGGGTTCGCGAGCCGCGAAATCGCAGGCCACTGTGGGTATCTTGGCCGCGATGCCGGGCCGGGACCTGACTCCGCGTGCGGGGCGGTCCGGTGGGGATCTCCGCAGTGTCGTCATGCGGCTCCACCACATTCACCTTGACAGCCGGCGGAGACGCGGCGGGTGAGGGTCCGGGCGGGTTCACCGGCACGCCGGGAATCGGCAGCGGTCAAGCGTCGTAGACGTGGCGCGCTTGGTGAAGGAGACGGCGACGCTGGAGCCACGGAACAAGGCCGACAGGTGCGAGGGTGCGACGCCGGACGGCCATGGGTCTTCCGAGGCGGCGATTGCTGGTTCAGACCGGTCGACGAGCGGCGGATGACGCGAACGACGAGCCGAAAATCCTCTGGCAAGAGAGTTTAGGCCGAGCTATACCCAATCCGTGCCCCAGGAGCTACCGCGCCGGGCGTCCGCTCGCGGACACGCTGCGTTCCTCGATCATCAACTCAAGGAACTGCGTCCGAGGCCAGGGCGGGACGTCGCGATCCGCATCCTGTTTGTCTTCGATCCCTGGTCGCAGGCGGTGCCGTTGGTGGCCGGCAACAAGGCTGGCGACTGGACGCGGTGGTACGAGCAAGCGATTGCGGTCGCTGAAATCGCGTACGAAGGCTGGCTCGCTGTGGAGGGAAACGGAGGCAGGGCTGATGGGCGACTTCCACGACCGGAACGACATCCGCGCCGAGTTGCATGACGGGGACGACGATGCGCTCGATGCGGAACGTGCCCGAACCGAGGCGTGGATCGGTGCGTTCCACCTGGCCGAGGAGCGCAAGCGGCTTGGGCTCCCCCGGCGGCAGGTGGCCGAACTGATGGGGGTCACCCCCGGCCGGGTCAGCCAGATCGAGAACGGTGATCCAGCCGCCAACGAGGTGGCTACGCCCAGCCGGTACGCACGCGCCCTCGGTGCCCGTATGCGGATCATCTTTGACTACGGCAACGACCTTCGCCAGTCGCCTGAGCTGTGGGCGGCGGCAAATGGCTGCCTGCGACGAGTTCCAGGAAGCGTAGGGGCAACGGGTCGCCAACCGGACATGTGCGGCGGCCGGACACCCGCGTGGGCCGACGCGGGTGAGGCCGTGGCGGGCGCTGCTGGAGGCGGGTCGGCGACAGATGAGATAGGCGTACGGCAATCTATGGTGCGTTGGCGTCGGGTCGTCTCCGATCACGTGAATGATTTGTTGGGGCAACGGGCACGCGTCAGCGGGGCGGAGAGGCCTGCTCTAGTGGGCGTCCGTGAGCTCGGATCGCGTCCGAAACGGCGACGCCCATCAGGACGGCGGCGGCTGCTGCGGCGACCCCGAGTGGCGGCAGGCTGATCATTACCGGCACCATGGCCGCGAGGACGAGGATCCCGATCGGCCGTGGCCAGGACACGCGGGTGAAGGCCACGTGCTCGAATATTGAGCGCCCGGCGAGGTAGAGCGCGGGCCCACCGAGGATGGCGCCGACCCAGGCGGGTTTGGCGTGTCCCGTTGGATCTATGAGGACGAGTTCGGAACCGGCTGAGGTGGCGACGATGCCGGACACCATGAGCAGGTGGGAGAGCTCGACCGACCGACCGAGCCTGCCTGGATTGGCGGATGCCGCGATGGCCTCGCCCAAGATCTGCCCGGCTCGGTAGAAGTAGATTCGCCACAGCAACACCGTGGTGAGGAACGACAGTGCAAGGGCCAATGTTCGTTCGGCCACGATCGGACCGCGCAGAAGACTCGATCCGGAGGTCAGGATCGTCTCACCAAGCGCGACGATGACGAGCTGCCAGTAGCGTTCAGCCAGGTGCTCGCCCGCGACGGCCCACGGGGACACCTGCGAGCGACCCAGCCGCGGTACCGGCCAGCCGAGTCTGCCCCCCAGGTAGTCGATCACCAGGGCCAGCGTCCACAGTGAGTTCCGCGCCACCTCCGATGCGAAAAGAGCCCCGGTAAGCCACGGCACGGCCGACATGCCGAACCAGACGAGCGCCAGCATGTTGACGCGCCGCAGATCGTGACCCCGCAGGGTGAGTACGAAGAAGAGGGTACGGCCCACCTGGATCGCGACGTACGTACTCGCGAAGAGCAGGCCGGTCTCGGCGAGCGCCCCGGATATCGCGACCGCCAGTAACAGGCTCCCGAACATCGTCGCGAGGACAACGAACTGGATCGCCGGCTGGAACGGGTCGTATCTGCTGGTCGTCCACGCCGTCTGGGCCCAGATCCACCAGAGGGCCAGGAACAGCAGCAGAGTCTCGCCGTTTTCCGAGAGGGAAGTAGTCAACGTCTCAGCGACGTGACCCCTGGTGTAGTCCAGCACCAACTCGTGCACGATCCGGGTGAGCGCGAAGACGTACACCAGATCGAAGAACAGTTCCAGGAAGGTCGGCCGCTGCGGACTCTCACGCTTGCGCAGCAGATTGGCCACTCTGTTCGTTGTCACCGGTCCGCCCGCTTCGCCCGCTTCGTCTGCTTGTCGCTGAAGCAGTCGTACCACGTCGCCGCGCCGCCGTCGCATAAGACGAACCTCCCGGGCGGCCCGCGTGTCAGGTTGGGGTCGGGCCTCTCGTCGGCTTCAGGCGTTGCTGGAGCCCGTCCGATCACACCTCGAGAACGTCCACGTCGTACGGCGCTATCGACGGGTCGCGGGAGGCCAGGGTCAGACTCTCGGTGATCGCTTGGGCCACCAGCATGCGGTCGAAGGGATCGCGGTGATGCGGTGGCAGGCAGCCGGCGGCGATGGCGTGGGCGTGGGTCACCGGGAGTTCGGGGAAGCCCATGTCTCTTACCCGGCCTGCGAGGTCAGAGGGTCCGGCGAGTTTCCCCGTACTCGGTTTGATGGTGATCTCTCTGTCGCCGGTGATGGCCCAGAGCGCGACGTGGGTGTCCAGCAGCAGGGTCATGCGCCGATGTCGAAGTCGGCGGTGATCTCGGCGTTGGTCTGTGGTCGGTCCCAGTCGCCGGAGAGGCCCAGTTGCCCGGCGAGGGAGCCGACTGCGGTGCGGTTGGCCCGCCGGACCAAGGGCTTGGTCTAGCCTGCTTGGCCCCATGCGCCGGCGGTTCTGCTGCTCGGGTCGGAGTCACCAGACGCCGTGCGAGCCCGTAATCTGGGCAAGGTCAGGGTCGACGGGCCCGCAGGTGCGGCCGGTGTGCCGGCAGCGGATCACCGGTGATCGTGGCGGTGTGGTTCGCATGGTGATGCCTCCGGCCTACCCATGGCAGGTGCGCGAACCGCTCGTCGAGGACGGGCGGTTTTGTCCGGGTATCAAGGCTCAGGACGCGTCGCTCGCCCCTATCCGGCCGCGCTGACCTGCACAGACGATGCGGCGTGTTTACGTTCGGCTGTGTGCCTGTTCGGCAGCGCGATACCTTCGGCGACCAAGATCGTGCCGTTAACCATGGCGTCGCCCTGACGGCCAGCGACGCCTGTCACTCACGGCAACCCTGGTGCGGACGGGAGACCGCCGCCGCGTCGCTACGCGGGACATCGCACTCGGCGGGTACGCCGAGCATCTGGGAGTTGTTCAGTGACAGTGAGTTCATCACGCCTGCGGAGCAGGATTCCAACCGCGCCGGGGCGGGCTCGTACGGCCGATCGCGGGCGCAACCGGTGGCGGACCACCGCGGTGACCGTGCTCACCGCAGTGGTGGCCACGGCGTCCACCGGGCTTGTCGTCACGCCCGCCGCCGCCAAGCCGACCGAGGACAAGAGCAAGCCGGTCGACTACACGTCGTTCGTCAACCCGTTCGTCTCGACGGCGGGTGACGACGGCAACGACCTGCCCGGCGCCCAGGCACCGAACGGCATCGTGAAGGTCAATCCTCTCACCATGCCGGGGCGCAACCACTCGGGCTACGACTACAACCAGACCCACATCGCGGGGTTCACGCAGACGAACCTCGACGGGGTCGGCGGCTCCGGCGGCGGCGGCGACATCCTGGTGGTGCCGACCCAGGTCGAGTACGGTGCCCGGCCGTCGACCGGTTCGTACTCCCACCCGTTCACGCACGACAACGAGACCGCCACCCCCGGGTACTACCAGGTGCGCCTGGGCGAGATCTCGGGCCGCGACGGTGCCGTGCAGAACGGGCCGGGCGCGATCAACGCCGAGGTGACCGCGACAACCCGTACCGCGCTGCACCGCTACAGCTTTCCCGACGGCGCCAAGCCCGAACTCGTCGTCGATCTGAACAACAACTTCACCAGCCGTACCGGCTCGTCGGTCGACGTCGAGCGGCTCGGCGACGGCCGGGTCGCGTTGTCGGGCGACATCAGCGGGAACTTCAACGGAGCGTCCTACGCGCTCCACTACCACGCCGAGACCGAGCAGCCGGTCGTGTCGTTCAAGACATGGGGATCGGGCGAGTTCGGCGACGCGGTATCCCGGCGCGGCACCGACACCGGTGCCGTTCTCACCTTCGCGCCCGAGGACGCGGGCAAGATCGGCCTCCGGATCACGGTCTCGCCGATCAGCGCGGACCAGGCGCGCGTCGACCAGGACGCCGAGGTCGGGGACCTCTCGTTCGACGACGTACGGGCCGGGACGAAGGCCGTCTGGAACGAGCGGCTTGGCAAGGTCGACGTCTCGGCCTCGGTGAAGGCCGACTCCGACGGTACGTTGCGCCGCCTGTTCTACACCCACCTGTACCGCATGTTCGCGCTCCCGATGAACGCGACGAGCACCTCCGGCACCTACCGAGGGGTCGACGGGGTGGTGCACAAGGTCGACGACTTCACCTACTACGACGCGTGGTCGTCGTGGGACGACTTCCGTAAGTACTCGGTGTTCGCGTACGTCGATCCCGAGATGTACCGCGACATGATCCAGTCGCTCGTCTACCTCTTCGCCGACGTGCAGAGCACCGGCAAGGGCATCGGCGGGCTCACCCACTCCGTGCCCACCGTACGCTGGGAACGCTCCGCGGTGATCATCGCCGACGCGCTCTCCAAGGGTTTCACCGGCTTCGACCGCCTGGACCAGGCGTACCCGGCGCTGAAGAGCTACGTCGGCTTCTACAACGGCAACCAGCTCCGCCAGGGGTACATCGAGAATCGCCCCGGTGACTCGGTGCAGCGCGGGTACGACCAGTGGGCGCTGGCGATCGTCGCCGACACCCTCGGCCGGGCCGACGACGCGAAGCAGTTGCGCGCACAGGCCGCGCTGCCGATCGCGAACCTGTACAAGCCGGGCGCGTGGACGGCGGCCGACGGTGCCAAGGTCGGACTGCTCACCCCGCGCGACGCGGCCGGTAACTGGGGCGACGTCGACTACGCACGCTTCGAGGCGGCGAACCTCTACCAGGGCACGCTCTGGCAGTACAACTGGTACCCGGCGTACGACATGGACGGCGTCGTGAAGGCGATGGGCGGCCCGGAGGCGGCCCGCCGCGCGGTCACGCACTTCATGGGCGAGGACGATCCCGACAACGGCCTCGCCATGCTGCACTCGAACGCGAACGAGATCGACCTGCAGGCGCCGTACCTGTTCAACTACGTGGGGCTGCCGAGCCTGACCCAGAAATCGGTACGCACGATCTACACGAAGGAGAGCTGGAACCGCTACATCGCCACGGGCAGCACCGACGAGTACCCGAGCGGTAGCGGCGAGCTCCGCCCGCCGCTCAAGACCAAGGTCTACAAGCTCGACCCGCGCGGCTTCCTGCCGACCATGGACAACGACGCCGGCACGATGTCGACGATGTTCGTCGCCGCGGCCATCGGCCTGTTCCCGGTGACCGCCGGCTCGGCGCAGTACCAGATCGGCTCGCCGTTCTTCGACCGTACGACGATCTCGTACGCCGACGGGCGCAAGTTCACCGTCTCGGCCGACGGCGTCTCCGGTGACTCGTACTACATCCAGTCGGCCTCGCTCAACGGTGCCAGCTTCGGCAACACCTGGCTCGACTACCGCACCCTCGTCAACGGCGGTTCGCTGGACGTACGGATGGGCGCGAAGCCGTCGAACTGGGGCACCCACGGCAAGCCGGCGTACTCGATGAGCACCGCGGGCGACGACAACGGTGGCGGCACCCCGGGCGGCTCCACCGTGCACGCGTCGACCATGACGATCGCGGCTCGTGCCGACGGTCGGGTCAACGACACGATCGAGCTCTCGCTGCGCGGGGCCGCGAAGTTCCGTGGCGCTCGCGGCAAGAGCTACCTCGCGAGTGGCGCCGCCGCGATCCACGGCCTGCCGGCCGGCGTGTCGGGGGACGTCGTGGGCGTCGACGCGTCGACGGTCCGCGTGACGCTGTCGGGTTCGACCACGACGGGTGGTCGCTTCTACGTCACCTTCGCCGACTCGGCGTTCACCGGTCGCGTCTCCGCCCAGCAGGTGACCGGCGACGGCCTGTCGTCGCGCGACGCGCTGTCGATCTCGGTCGCCGAGGCGGAGCGCGCGAAGCTGCGCAAGCTCGTCGACGAGGGCCTGCTGGTACGTCAGGGGAACCTTTCCTACGCGTCGTACCACGCCTTCCGGAGTGCGCTCGAACGCGCCCAGACGGTGCTCGCCGACAACTCGTCGACCACCTCGGCGCTGCGCAACGCGACCGAGTCGCTCAACGGCGCGATCGCCACGCTCACCCTTGACCAGGGCGGCTACCGCAAGCTGGAGGCCGAGCAGTCCGACGAGTGGTCGGGCGGCGACCTCAAGAACGAGGCGAACTCCTCCAACGGCAACCTCGGCGGCGTACGTGACGGATCGTGGATCCGTTACCGGAACCTCGACTTCGCCGGTGTCGCCCCGAAGGCGCTGACGATCCGGTACGCGAGCTCGTACCCGCCCAGCGGCGCGCCGAGCTCGATCGAGGTGCACGCCGGGACGCAGGACGGTCCGCTCGTCGGTAAGGCTTCGCTGCCCGGTACCGGAAGCTGGGGTAACTGGGTCACCATCCACGCGGAGATCACCGATCCCGGGGCGCTCATGCAGGCCCGCGACGTGACGCTCGTCTTCCACGCCCCGGCCGGGCAGGACTGGGTGTCGAACTTCGACTGGTTCCAGTTCCTCTCGACCGCGCCCGGCGAGGAGCCCGAGAACCCGGGTACCACGCTCAAGCCGCTCACCGCGACGAACACCTCCCAGACCGGCAACGGCCGGCTGCCGCTGAACCTGTCGCGCGGGCTGTTCGAGAACGTGACCGACGGTGCGTGGGCCCGGTGGAGCGGCGTCGACCTCAGTGGGAACGGCGTGGAGAGCGTCACCGTGTCGTACGACAAGCCACGCTCGCGCGCGGCGTCGGACTCGCACATCGAGCTGCACCTCGGCGCGGCCGACGACAAGCGCGTGGTCGACATCCAGTTGCCGTACACCGCCGACGGCTGGGGCACCGAGGGCAAGGTCACGGCCGAGGTCCCCGCGTCGGTGTTCACGGGCGTGCAGGACGTCGTCGCGGTGTTCCGCTCCACCAACCACACCGACGCGCAGCCGTACGTCGCGAACGTCACGTCGTTGACGTTCACGACGGCCGCGCCCACGCCGAGCAGTGTGGTGATCGAGGCCGAGAAATGGGCCGGCAACAGCGGCAACGGTCTCAAGAGCGAGCAGAACACCTGGGACGACGGAACGCAGGTCACGAACCTGGCCGCCACCTACAACGGTGCCTGGCTCGACTACGGCACGATCGACTTCGGGTCCAAGGCGCTCGACCAGGCTTCGGTGCACTACGTGAACAACTCCTCGCGGTGCGGCCAGAACTCGGCGGTCGACATCTACCTCGACCACTTCGACCCGGCCTCGCCCGGTGACCCGTACGTCGCCATCCCGCTCCCGGTGACGGGCTCGGCGTGGCAGAACGCCGCGACCACGACGGTCTCGCTCCCCGCTGGCCTGACCGGATCACACCGGGTCTACCTGCGGCTGCGGACCACCCCCGACGGCAACCACCCGTACGTCGCGAACATCGACAACCTGACCATCGCGACGGCTCCGGAGGGTGAGGACCCGTCGGACGGGGACGACGGTCCCGTCGACAGGTCGGCCCTCGACAGCGCGATCACCGAGGCGACGACGTACGTCGGTGCCAAGGCCCGCTACGGGAGCATCGCCTTCGGGGTGTTCGAGCGTGAGCTCGAGAAGGCCCGCGCGGTCGCCGGATCCGAGACCGCGACCCAGTCCGAGGTCGACGCCCAGGCGCGGGCACTGCGACTGGCGTTCGGCCAGCTCGTCCCACGGGCACGGCTGTCGCTCGAGAACACCGTCGAGCGGGCCGGGTCGGTCGAGCAGCGTCGGTACACCGACTCCTCGTGGAAGGCGTTGACCACCGCACTCGCGGCGGCCAGGGCCAGGCTCGCGGATGCCGGGGCGAGCGATGCGGCGTTGGGCAACGCGGAGGCGGCGCTCACGAAGGCGCTCTCCGGCCTGAAGGTCAAGCCGAACGAGGTCCCGGCGGTCCCGGCGGCCGTCTCGATCGAGAGCGACGCGAGCAGCGTCACGGTGCGCTGGTCGGCTCCCGAGGACGACGGCGGTACGCCGGTGAAGGGCTTCGTGGTCGCGCTCAAGGACGGGCACGAGATCGCCGTCGACGATGCCGGGCAGACGTCGGCCGTTTTCACCTGGCTCAAGCGCGGCAGCACGGAACGTGCCCGGGTGCGCGCCGTGAACGCGGTCGGGGCATCGGCCTGGTCCTCGTTCACCGAGCCGGTCAACGTGGGCGCGAGCGCACCGCACCCGCCGAAGATGGCCTCGGCCAGGACGGTGGGCACGGACGTCCGCGTCTCGTGGACCCCGGACGATGACGGTGGCGCGGAGATCCTAGCCTACCGGGTGACCCTCGACCAGAAGCGCACGCAGGTCGTCACGGGGAGCGCCCGCGAGGTCGTGTTCCCCGGCGCCGGCGGTGGCTCCCACACGGCACGGGTGGTCGCGGTCAACGCCGTGGGCACCTCGGCCGTGCCCGCTTCCGTGGCCGCGGCGCAGGCGTCGGCCGGCGCGTCGACCTCGGCGGCACCCGGGCCGTTCCCGCCGGAGGTGTTGTCGGCGCACTACGACTCGGACTCGTGGCCGGCGACGCCGGACGGCAGCCCGTACTTCGTCAACCTGCTGCGCGGTGTCACGCAGCTCGGCCCCGACGTGCGTGGCGCGAACGAGAAGGTCGCGAACCTCGACAAGGTGTCGGCGTACAACGACACCAAGGCGCTGGAGATCAACCGCTCCGCATCGAGCGACCAGGTCAAGCGGGCCGAGAACGACGCGGACCACGGCTCGGACACCACGATGGCGGACGGGCTCGGCTCGCGGCTGGGCGACCTGTACCTGAAGGCGCGCGGCGACGGCAAGCTGCCGAAGACCGACGCGTTGTTCGGCCGGATCACGTCGGGGCTCGACGGCACCGGGACGGCGAAGAACACGTACGCCTACAAGCGCCCGTACGTGCGTATGGGGCTCGTCGGCGAGGGCGGTCTGGTCCGCGATTCGAGCAACGGCTCGTACGGTGGGCTCGCCGGCGACGGGTCGTTCCCGAGTGGCCACACCTACGGCGGCTACACGGCGGGCACCTTCCTCGCCACCCTGCTGCCGGAGCTCGCGCCGCAGATCCTCGCCCGGACCTCGGAGTACGGGGACAACCGGATCGTGCTCGGGTTCCACTACCCGCTCGACGTGATGGGCTCCCGGATGACCGGGCAGGCCACCGTCGCGCACCGCTGGGCGGATCCGGCGTTCGAGGACCTGCTGATGCAGACGCACGACGAGATCGAGTCCGTGTTGCTCGACGAGTGCCGCGAGGAGGGCTTCGACTCCCTGCTCGCCTGTTCCGGGGAGCCGTACCGGGGGCTCGACGCCGACCGGGCCGAGTCGCTGTACACGGAGCGGATGTCGTACGGCTTCCCGCGCGTGGGGCAGCCGAGCGTTCCGGCGAACATCCCGGACGAGGCCGGCGCGCTGCTGACGACCGCGTTCCCCGAGCTGACAAACGCGCAGCGGGTGCAGGTCCTGGAGCAGACGGCGCTCGACTCCGGCTACCCGCTCGACCTGACCGCCGCGGGCGATCCGAGCTGGCAGCGCATCAACCTCGTGCGGGCGATGATCGCGCGGGTCAAGGTGAACCAAGACGGTACGGTCACCGTCACGAACTACCCCGACGACACGAAGGCGAGCGTGGCTACCGCGTCGGCGCTGACGGTCGACGGGGTGGCGGTCGACGGGTTCGACGCGGGCACGCAGACGTACATGGTCGACTGGCCGAAGAACCGGCGCATGCCGACTGTCGCCGCCCGGCCGACCGAGCGCGGTGCGAAGGTGTCGACTTCGACCGGCAAGGACGGCACGCGTGTGCTGACCGTGACCTCGTCGAACGGCCAGATCAGTCGCAGGTACACGGTGGCCTTCTTCCTGACGGGGGACGACCACCGGCCGGGCACGGGTCAGCCGGGCCACCCGGATCACCCGGGCCACCCGGGGAAGCCGGGTGGGCACGGACCGTGGGCGGCGATGTCGTACACGCCCGTCGACGGACTGCGGCTCTGGTGGCAGGTCGCACTGCTCCTGGCCGCGTGGGGAATCGCCGCCGGCACGACCCGGTGGCTGCGGAGGCGTACCGCCTCCAGGCGTTGATCCTGAATAGGTAGCTGAAGCACGACGGTGGCTGTCACCCCTGGGTGGCAGCCACCGTCGTACGTACCAGCCGGCTGTGCCCACCGCCCGACAACACCGGGCGTACCTGCCCTTGTACGTCTGCCGGGGTCGCATCGATCGGCCGGGGTTGCATTGATCAATTAGTGTGCTGCCGTGCACCGGGACATCGAGGTTGGCGAGGTGTTGCCGGTGCGCACCACGCCGATGACCAGCTCCCGAGGAGATTCCATGCCCCGCCTGGCCGAAGACCTCGTCCTGCTCCTGCTCGACGACACCAGCGGTCGCAGCACCGTCGACCTGGGGCGCCGCCACCGCGCGGTGGGCAGCGCCGTGCTGCTGGAACTGGTCCGGGCCGGCCGCGTCACCATCGTGTCGGCCCCGGACGTGGCGGAGGCTCGGGTCCACGTCACGGACAACAGCCCCACCGGTGACCAGATCCTGGACGTCGCCCTGGGCAAGCTGGCCCCGAAGCCGCTGAAGGTCGGCTGGGCGGCGGAGAACCTCGGCCATGACTGCTGGCTGCCGCTGCTGGACCTGCTGGCGGCCGATGGCGCGGTCCGGCTCGAACAGCAGCGGGTGCTCGGCGTGATCAGGACCAGGACCTGGCCGGCGGTGGACGGCACCCGGGAAACGCTGGTCCGCGACGCCATCGCGGCTGCTCTGCGAGGAGCAAAGCCGGACGAGGAGACCGCGACGTTGATCACTATCCTGCACGGTGTCGGCGCCGTTCCCGGTGTCGCCGACCGGCCCACCCGGGGGCGTGCCGAGGAGATCGCCCGCGCCGGCTGGGCGGCGGGCCCCCTCAGGGATGCGTTCCACGGCCTCGACCCGGCGCAGATCTTCGTCCTCCTCGCGGCGAGCTGACGGCGTCGGTGTCGCGGTAGGACGGTCCTCGCGCGGTGGCCGCCCGTACCGGTCGGGGTGAAGGGTGACGGGCGGCGGGCGGCGGCTGCGACGGATGCCGTGCGCATAGATGGACATCCATCGGGCTGTGGATCATAATCGACCCGGCGCGACGTCGAGAGGCGGTACCGCTACCTGACCGGAGGACGCTGACCGACCACCCACCGACCCGTCAGTCAGAACGGAGCGACCCCGCGTGCGCATTCCAACCCGACCCGTCCGAGGATCCCGAACGACGGCCGCGCTCACGGCCGCCGCACTGGTGCTGTCCACCCTGGTCGCGGCGGCCCCGGCCCGGGCCGCCGGCGCGGTCTACGATCCCGTACCGGAACAGCAGATCCAGTCGCGGCTCGGCCTCGTCCTCACCGAGTACGCGGCCTTCCCCAAGTCCGAACCCATCCCGGCACCGACCGACGCCCGCCTGATGCGGCAGGCCCGGATCAACACGATCATGGAGGTGCCGGACGGCTCCGGGCGGCGGGCCGTACCCGACCTGAACGGCAGCCTCTACCTGGTCCGGGACGGCGTGCCACACGTCTACCTCGACCTGGCCGCCACCTTCGCGCCGAAGTTCTTCTCCGGTCGCGGACTCGGCCAGGGCTTCGGGTACGTCGCCTTCCACCCCGACTTCCGGCGCAACGGCAAGCTCTACACCGTGCACACCGAGGCCGCCTCGGCCGCGACCGACGCCCCCGACTACGTCCAGAGCGGCGTTGTCTACCACGGTGTCATCACCGAGTGGACCGCGACCGACCCGGCCGCCCAGACCTTCGCCGGCACCCGCCGCGAGGTCCTGCGGATCGGCTTCGGCGGGCAGGTGCACGGCATCCAGGAGATCAACTTCGACCCGACCACCCGACGCGGCGACCCGGACCACGGGCTGCTCTATGTCGCGGCCGGGGACGGCGGCCTCGGGGTCCGCAACACCGACCCGCAGAACCTGGGCATGCCGCACGGCAAGCTGCTGCGGATCGACCCCGCCGGCACGAACGCCCCCAACGGGCGGTACGGCATCCCGCCGGCCAACCCGTTTGTCGGACGGGCCGGAGCACTCGGCGAGATCTACGCGTACGGCATGCGTGACCCGCACCGGTTCAGTTGGGACCGGGCCACCGGCCGGATGTACCTCGGCCACATCGGCGAACACGCCGTCGAGGCGATCTACGAGGTACGGGCCGGCGACAACCTCGGCTGGAGCGAGCGGGAAGGCGCGTACGTCTTCGACAGGACGTCGACCAGCGCCTGCGACAAGCTCCTCCCGCTGCCGGCCGACGACGCCCAGTACGGCTACACGTACCCGGTCGCCGCCTACGACCACGAGCCGGCGCCGGGCTGGAACTGCACCGCGGACGTCGGCGTCGCGGTGGCCGGCGGCTTTGTCTACCGGGGCCGGGACGTGCCGACGCTGCGCGGCAAGTACGTCTTCGGCGACCTCGTCGACGGGCGGGTGCTCTACACCGAGGTCGACCGGATGCGGCGCGGCCACGACCCGGCACCCGTCCACCGCCTCGCGCTGTTCGATGCCAGCGGCAACCCGGTACGGATGCAGGACCTCTCCGGTCCCGGGGCACCGGGTGACCCGAGCCGGGTCGACCTGCGGTTCGGCACCGACGCCCAAGGTGAGCTGTACCTCCTGGCCAAGGCGAACGGCAAGATCTGGAAGGTCACCGGTACGAAGGTGTTCGCCGCCGCCCCGGTCGGCGACACCAGGGTCCGGGACACCGTGCGCCCGAGCAACTGGGCCCCGGTCACCCCGGCCAAGTGGCGCTTCACCGGCGAGAAGGTGATCCTCGCCGAGGCGGGGGAGCAGCGCCCGGGTCCGCGCCGCCCGTTCGAGTACGCGGTGCTGACCGCCGGCCCCGAACTCGGCGCGGTCGAGGTCCGGGCGCAGGTCCGGCTCGACACCCCGGTCGAGGTGACCAACCGGGACGTGATCATCGTCTTCGGCTGGAAGTCCGACACGCAGTTCTACTACGCACACCTCTCCACCGACAACACCATCTATCCGCACAACGGCATCTTCAAGGTCGACAACGCCGACCGGGAGCGGCTCGACCACCAGTGGAACGGGCGCTCCGAGGGCGCCGCACCGGCCGTCACCGACGCCGCCTGGCACGAGGTACGGGTGAAGCACCTGCCCACCACCGGCGAGATCGCGGTGTACGTCGACGGGAACAAGGACCCGCTGATGACCGCCCGGGACACCACGTTCCGGTCCGGGCGCGTCGGGTTCGGCTCCTTCGACAACGTTGGCAGCCTGCGCGACCTGAAGGTACGCGGCACCCCGGCCTGACACGGCCGACGCCGCCCGTCGAGCGTACGGGGGGACCGGGGGCAAGCCGCCCCGGTCCCCCCGTACGACGGGTTGATCGGCCCGGGACGAGGACCCCGGCGTTCGGGACCCGCGACGTACCCCGGTGGTCACTGCCCGAACGGGCCTCGCCGAGCCGGTCGAGATCCGTTACGGTGATCGAATCGTCCTCTCGTCGCGTCACCGAATCCTGGCCGCCGTGGCGGCCGTCGCCGTCGCCCTCGGCCTGGCGCTCTTCGTCGTTTTGCGCTCCACCGGGGACAGTCCGGACGACCGGGTGGCCCAGTCCGTCCCACCCACCGCCAACCAGGTGGTCCAGCCCGGCGCACCGGGTCAGCCCGGCCGTACCCTCTCACCGGTCGAGCAGTCCCAACTGCCGGCGCCGCCGGCACACAACCCGGCCGACACGCAGTTCATGCAAAGGATGATCGGGCACCACCGGCAGGCGCTGGAGATGACCGCACTCGTCGCGGACCGCGCGCAGAGCCCGGAGTTGTCGCTGGTCGCACGTCGGATCGACACCTCACAGCGGGACGAGATAGCGCAGATGGAGCGTTGGCTCACCGAGCGCCGCGAGGCTCTTCCCGGTCCGCACGCGCACCACGCCGAACACGACGCCGTGATGCCGGGCATGCTCACCCCGGAACAGTTCGGCCAGTTGGAACGTGCGCGGGGAGCGGAGTTCGACCGGACCTTCCTCGAACTCATGATCCGGCACCACGAGGGCGCGTTGACCATGGTCCAGCAGCTCTACGCGGCCAACGGCGGGCTGGAGCCGGCGAGTGACCGGTTTGCCCGCGAGGTCAACGCCGACCAGGGTATCGAGATCAAGAGCATGCGGGAGTTGCTGGCCCGACTCCCGCGCTGAGCGGCTGGTACGGACCCGGGGGAGGTGCCCGGCCGGAGAACCGGACCGGACACCTCCCCCGGGTGACGCCGTTACCGCAGGTCAGTCAAGGTTCGCGCACTGGCCGGCAGCCGGCCCGTGCACCGTGTTCGCCGCACCGAGGTTGATCGGGGTGGGGGTGTTGCCGGTGCAGGAGAGCGGACCGCGCACCGTGCTGTCGGCCACGATCGGCTCGACCGTACCGGAGCCGCCGTTCAGCACCACCGGCCCGTGGATCTCGGAATCCACGATCGCGGCGCTGCCCTTCGTGCCGTTCACACTGACCGGTCCGCGTACGGTGCTCTTGTAGAGCTGCACGGCCGCCGCGTTCGACGCGGACACCGGGCCGCTGACCGTCGAGTTGATCGCCAGCAGCGAGGCACCCGGCCGGACCGTCACCGGACCGTTGACCGTCGCGCCGGTCAGGCAGGTGACACCCGACACCGTCAACGGCCCGTTGTGCCGGGCCGAGATGGTCGACGTGCAGGTACGGCTCAACTGGTCGAACCGGGCCCGGGCCACCGCGAAACTCGGCGCCCAGGTGACCTTGGCCTGGTGCTGGGCGTTGAACTCCGGCAGCCGTACCTCACGGGCCGCGGCGATCTCCGCCTCGGTCAGGTGCTGGCTCGGACGCAGGCCGAAGACGTCGAAGCCCCGGGCGATCTCGCTGCCGTAGACCTGGCCGTTGTACCAGTACGCCGACCAGAAACCGCCGAGCGTGAGCGCGGTGGGGCTGATCGCGCCCCGGTCGAAGAAGCCGATCTCGCGCGGGTTGGCCGAGTCGGTGAAGTCCAACAGCGAGATGCCACCCTGGTACCAGGCCTGGGCCAGGATGTCCCGACCCGGTACGGGGATCAGCGAACCGTTGTGCGCGACGCAGTTCTCGGTCAGGGTCTGCGGCACCGGCAGCTTGTAGTAGCTGGCGAACCGCATCTTGCCGCCGACGATGTCGAAGATCGCGTTCGCGCCCCACTGCGGCTGGTCCGTCGTCCGGCACCGGGCACCGGTGCCACCGCCCCACTCGTCGGTGAAGATGACCTTCTTGCCGTCGTTGCTGAGCGTGGCCGAGTGCCAGTACGCGAAGTTCGGGTCGGAGACCTCGTCGATCCGTACCGGGTTGGCCGGATCGGAGATGTCGATCAGGATCCCGTTGCCCTCACAGGCACCCGCGGCCAAGCCCAACGCCGGGTACGCGGTGATGTCGTGACAGGCATCGGTGACCGGCGACGGGCTCCAGCCCCCGCCGGACGGGTGCGTCGGCGCGGGCGGCGTGTTCTGTAGGCCGTCGATCGCACCCGTCTGCGGGTTGGCGAACAGCCTCGGCCCACTCACGACCGCCGCCTGCTCGGGCGCGGCCACCGGAACCTTGATCACGTCGATCCGCCACCGCGCCGGATCCTCACCGGCCGCCGGAGTGTTGTTGCACCCGGCCAGCGTGCTCGCCGGGCGTACCCCGGCGGTGCCGGAGACGTAGACGTACAGGTTCGCGCTGTCGTCCGGGTCGGTCACCAGCGTGTGGGTGTGCGAGCCACGACAGGTCTGTACGGCGGCGACCTGCACCGGGCTCGTCACGTCGCTGATGTCGAAGATCCGTACGCCCTGGAAGCGGGTGCCGACCGTGGGGTCCGCGCCGCAGTCGAGCCGACCACGGGTCTCCTCGACCGACATGAACAGCAGATCCCCGTGAACACTGAGATCACCCTGGCCGCCCGGACAGACCACGCTCGTGACGAGCGTCGGGTCGGCCGGCCGTGAGATGTCGTAGATGTTGAAACCGTTGAAGTTGCCCATGAAGGCGTGGTCGCCGCCGAAGGCGAGATCCGATCCGGCGTAACCGAAGTCGCCAGGATTGGCGGGATTGACGAAGCCGGCCGGCTTGTCGTGGTGCGCCAGGAGTTCGAGGTTGCTGCTCGCGCTCTGCGCGTCCAACCACCCCGAGCCCAGCCCGATCCGTGGATCCGGCTCGGGCTCCTGACCCGACGCCGTACCCGGGAGCAGGGCCATGAGGAGAAGCGCTCCGGCTGTCGCGCCGACGAGCCGACGTCTCCCGCGTGCCCCGCGATCCGATTGATTACCCATACGTGTGTCCTCCGTGCACAGTGGCCAGGCGGGTGACGGCGTGCGTCGGGCGCGTGCACGCCGCAGTAGTAAGGACCGTACCGCCTATCGACCGCTGCGGATCATGGAAATATTGACGAGGGACGCAAAAACCGTCGACAGCCGGTCACGAACCCGACAGCACCCCGGCGTGTCGCACCGGACGGCCGCCGGCAGCCGCCGTCGCCGTACCCCATCCAAGATCGTTATTGGTACGTTTCCGGGTGGTACGACGTGGGGTAATGGGCTGATCAAGACGCGAGCGACATCCAGCTCGTGGAACTGGAAGGGTCAGCGAACATGCGTGGTAACAGCCGGTACGACACCGTCCCACCCGTGCCCACCGAGAGCGGGGTACGGCGATGAGCGTCCAGACGACCCCGGCCACCGTCGCCGACTGCCTACGCGTCGGCACCGGCTTCTCCCAGGGGGACCGGAACTGGATCGCCGAGCAGTTCGGCACCCTCGACGCGCGACTGGCCACCTACTCCGCCGACACGACCGCACTCGAGGTCTCGGTGAAGGACCGCGCCGCCCGGGGACAGAAGGTCACCCTGGAGTGCTGGGTCGCCGGCCAGCAGAAAATCGTCACGACCTCCTCGGAGGAGGACCTGCGCGCCGCGCTCAACGACGTACGCGACGACCTGCGGCGGCGGCTCAACGACGCGAAGACCCGGCAGGAACCCCGCCACAACCGCCACCTGCGCGACACCGCCTCGCAGCACGTGACCGTGCCCGACGAGCACGGGGCTCACCCAGCGGATGACATGGAGAGCAAACCGGGAATCGAACCCGGGTAGACCGCTTTGCAGGCGGCTCCCTCACCACTCGGGCATTTGCTCGTGGTGCCCGCACCAGGATTCGAACCCGGGACCCTCGCTTTGTAAGAGCGACGCTCTCCCACTGAGCTATACGGGCTCACCTCCGCGATCGTGCGTGCCCTGGGCAGGACTCGAACCTGCGTCCTCCGTCTTATCAGGACGGCGCTCCACCGACTGAGCTACCGGGGCGGGAGCGGGACCGGGAGTCGAACCCGGGACCTCTGGATTATGAGCCCAGCGCGCTTCCACTGCGCCATCCCGCAAGTACGCCGCCAGGGGGTCGAACCCTGAACCCGTGCATTAAAAGTGCACTGCTCTGCCATTGAGCTAGCGGCGCATCACCTACGTGCCCCTGGACCGGTTCGAACGGCCGCCCTTCCGGTTCGTAGCCGGACGCTCTATCCGCTGAGCTACAGGGGCGTGAGAATCTGGTGGACCCGACAGGGATCGAACCTGCTGCCTCCTGGGTGCAAACCAGGCGCTCTACCAAGTGAGCTACGAGCCCGAGTTGGTGCTGGTACCCGGGGCGGGACTCGAACCCGCACAACTCCGCAGTCTGAGTGCGGCGACTTTGCCAATTTGCCCACCCGGGCAGGTGGTGCGTTGCGTGCCCTCGGTGCGACTCGAACGCACCCTGTACGGCCCCTCAGACCGTTGCCTCTACCGCTGGGCTACGAGGGCATTGCCGCTCCCGAAGGAGGATTCGAACCTGAGATTCGCCGTCCAGAGCGGCGCGTCCGGCCGGTTGGACGATTCGGGAAGGTGACCCCAAGAGGTCCGCCCCGGCGTGGCTGTGCACGCCGCAGGCTCGTGGTGCGAGAGAGCGGACGACGGGACTCGAACCCGCGACCCTCACCTTGGCAAGGTGATGCGCTACCAACTGCGCTACGTCCGCACAAACGCCGTCGGTACGTCTCAACGGCGTGCCGCCAACCCTACCAGGGCGGCCCCTGGTCCACTCGAACGGGTGCTCCGGGTGCGATTCGAACGCACACTGTGCGCGTTTTGAAGGCGCCGCCTCCTGCCGGTTGGGCTACCGGAGCGTGGCCGGGGAAGCTGGATTCGAACCAGCAACGAGCGTGACCGTCTCCCGGTCCGAAGCCGGGTCGGGTGCTATGTGCCATCCGCTGTGGAGTTCTCAACCATCGGTCCCGCCGGCCGGAGTCGGGGGAGTTGCAGGGGCGACAGGATTCGAACCCGCAGCCTTCGGTGTTGGAAACCGCTGCGCTACCAGTTGCGCCACACCCCTGTGTGCTGTGCTGTTTCCGTACAACAAAAACGCCGCCCGTTCCCGAAGCTGGGAGGGCGGCGTAGGCGCTTGTCGAGCGCTACGTCCGCCGCCTGCCGAGGGCTCGCTGGCATTGAGGCATGACATCGTTGTGGGCTGGCCAGACGGGAAGCAGCACGACACCGCCGCGCGGCATCAACCGCGTGGTTTCGGTGTGGAGGTGCTGTGACACGGCGGGCTCCTTGTCCGGGTGGTGTTTCTCGGAGTGGTGTTCGGCTTGCTTTTATAAGGTAAGCGTCGCTCGGGTTCGTGGCAATCGCATTTCCCGATGCGCTTTGGCGGCGTCGGTGGGCGTACGGGCGGGGCCGCCGGGTGCGGCCCCGCCCGACTACTACGTCAGGGAGTGCTCAGCGCAGGCCGAAGGCCCGGGTGAGGGTCTGCGCGACGGTGTTGCCGGCGCTGTCCGTGGCGCTGGTGCGCAGCGTGACGAACTGTGCCGTGGCCGGCGCCTTCAGGGTGGTGGACCAGCCGCCCTGGCCCTGGGTCAGCTTGGCTCGCTGCCAGGTCGACCCGTCGTCGTAGGAGACCTCCAGGGCGAGTTGCCGGATGCCGGCGGTGACACCGGGCAGGTGCGACGCGGCGACGGTCAGCTCCGTACGCCGGGTCGCCTTGCCGGCGTTGTCGGTCTGCACGCCGTAGTCGAGCTGGATCAGCGGCAGCGGCTCCTCCTTCTCCGCCCCGGTGGCGGCCGAGGTGAAGCTCCACTCGGTCAACGTGTGGGTGGAGTACGGGTTCGGCCAGTCGGCCCGGTCGTTGTCGACCACCAGCCGGTACGGCAGCCGTTCCGGGGCGAGCCCGCTGACCGGCAGGTATTCGGCGTTGCCCCACCTGAGTTGCCGGTCGCCCTGGTAGAGCGCGGCCCAGTTCCGGACGTCGTAGTTGCCCCGGGCCTCGCCGACGTAACCGGCGCCGGAGGCGCCCCAGCCCGGCACCGGGATGTAGACGGCGTCGAGGTAGCGGATCGGCTGGTAGCCGATCGGGCCCATCCGGGGGCGCTGGATCGGGCCGAACCAGCTCACCCTGCTGGTCGGGCCGACGGGGTAGCGGGCGACCCCGATCAGGTGCTGGCCGGTCTCGCCGAGAATGTGGGCGTCGTCGAGCCAGTCGACGTCGGCGGTGACCCAGTCGGTCCGGTCGCCCTGGGCGGGCGCGGTGACCTGGTTGCCGACCGCCCAGCCGCGCCAGACGTCGGGGCGGAACTCCATCGCCTTGCCCGGCCGGAAGTTGCGGAACTGCACGTCGACCCGGGCCAGGTCCTTAGCGGTGGAGCGCCAGGTCGGGTTCGCCGGGACCGAGCCGGTCCAGTGGTGCACCACGTCGTAGAGGTAGTCGGTGGTGGGGTTGGAGGTGACGGTCAGCGGGACCGGGCCCCGGCGCAACCGGCCGATCAGCTCCGCGCCCTCGTCGGCGGTGAGGGTGGCCACGGTCACCGGGGCGGGGCTCTCCGGGGTCCACGGGTTCTCGTCCCACGGGTCGAGCCGGCCGACACCGTCGTTCACGACCAGGAGCAGTTTCGCCCCGGCGGTCGCGGCGCCCGCCGCCTGCTCGGCGATGGTGATGCCGTCGCTGCGGCGGACCACGGCCACCTTGCCGCGTACGTCGCGTTTGTCCAGGTCGGCGGCGGTTCCGTCGGCGGCGAAGACGGCCGGCAGCTCGGTGGTGCCGGTGGGCAGCGGCGTCGCCGCCCGCTTCACCCGCAGGTCGTCATAGGTACGCGACCCGGTGCCGACAACCAGCGCCGGCTGTTCCAGGCGGAAGCGGGCGCCGATCTCGAACGCGCCGTCGGTCACCTTCTTCCCGGTGGGCAGCGCCCAGATGCTGTCGTACCCGTCGCCGGGCAGGCCCGAGCTTTCGACCAGGCTGTCGGCGAACGAGCGGTGGATGTCGAGCCGCACGGCGGACGGGGTGGCGTCCTTCGGTACGTACGCCTGGATTCGGCGCAGTTGGGTGCCGTCCAGGGTGACGGTCCGGTCCCGGTCGAGTTTGACGTCGTTGAAGGGGAGCACCGCCGCACCGAGCGAGTGCGGACCGTTGGCGCCCTGTACGTCCGCGCCGAGCCAGCCGCTGTAGCTGCCGACCGGGAGCCGGAGCGTGCCGGTGCCGGAGGCGTCGAGGTCGATCGCGGTGAAGAGGTTCTTGGCGGTGACGATGACCTTGCCGGAGAGGGGTTTGCCGGAGCGGTCGGTGGCGACCACGGTCAGGTTCTGCCGCTGTCCCTCGCGTACCGCGCCGACGAGGGTGCGGGCGCGGAGCGTACCGGTGTTGTCCCTGGCCTGGATCGTGCCGCTGATCGCCCGGTCGACCGGGAGCAGGTCGAGGGTGGCGGTGAGGGTGACCGTCCCGGTGCCGTGCGCGGGCACGGTGACCCGGTTGGTGGAGAGGGTGAAGAGCCCGGCCGGGGCGGTGCCGTCGACGGTCAGGTCGAGGGTGACCGCCGCGTCGCCGACGTTGGTGTACGTCACCTGCCTGACGTCGGTGTCGCCGGGCTTCGGCGGCCAGGGGTGGAAGCCGGAGGAGGCGCTGGCGGTGGCGAAGACGGTGGCGCGGACCGCCGCGTCCACGTCGACCCGCCCGCCACCGGCCTGGTACGGGCTGTACGCCGGGGTGGCCTTGGCGCTGCTCACCAGGGCCTGCTTGACCTGTTGGCCGGTCCAGTCCGGGTGGGCGGCGAGCACCAGCGCGGCGGCCCCGGCGACGTGCGGGGTGGCCATCGAGGTGCCGCTCATGGTGGTGTAGTAACCGGAGCCGCGTACGTGGTGGGAGCGGGCGGCGAGGATGTCGACGCCGGGTGCGGTGATCTCCGGCTTGAGCCCGCCGTCACCGACGCTCGGACCCTGGCTGGAGAAGTCGGCGAGCTGGTCGGTGGAATCGACCGCGCCGACGGTGAGCGCGGAGTCGGCCGTGCCGGGGCTGCCGATGCTCTGCGGGCCGCTGTTGCCGGCGGCGACCACGAAGAGGGCGCCGGTCTCGGCGCTGAGCCGTTCGACCGCCTCGGTCATCGGGTCGGTGTCGCCGGTCGCGCCGCCGCCCAGGCTCATGCTGACGATTCTGGCCTTCTCCTGGCGGGCGGCCCACTCCATGCCGGCGATGATCCAGGAGTCCTGGCCCCGGCCCTCGCCGTCGAGGACCTTGCCGACGTGCAGTCTGGCGCCGGGGGCGACGCCCTTCTCCTGCCCGTCGGCGGCGGCGCCGCTGCCGGCGATGGTGGAGGCGACGTGCGTACCGTGGCCGTTGTAGTCGGTCACCTCCTCGTACGGCACGAAGCTGGTGCTGTTCGCGATCTGTCCGGCCAGGTCCGGGTGCTCGGTGTCAACCCCGGTGTCGAGCACCGCGACCGGGACCCCGGTGGCGGTGTTGCCGCCGGCCCAGACCTTCTGGGCGCCGATCTGCGCGGTCGAGTCGGCCAGGTCGGCGGTGACCCGCCCGTCGAGCCACACCTTCGCGATGCCGCTGGTGAACGACGCGTCGCTCGCCGTACGTCGGGTGGTGTCGCCGGTCGGTGAGCCGGTCAGCGCGGACCAGAAGGCGGGTGCCTGGTCCCGTTCCTGTGCCAGAGCGGCACCCTGGACGCTGGTCAGCGGGCGTAGCACGGTGGAGCCGGCCACGGGTGCGGTGGTCCGGGCGCGGGCGGCGGCGTCGGTGTAGCGCACGATCAGCGGTAGCCGGTCGGTGTGCGCGTCGTCGTAGCCGTCGGCGATCAGTTGGGTCACGTTGAACAGTCGCCGGTCGAGCAGCCCCGACGTGACGTACGGCAGCGCGGCGTCCGGGTAGACGTAGAGCGCGCCGTCCACGACCGCCCGATGGAAGCTGGCCGTCCGGCCGCCGGGACCTTCGACCGAGCGCAGGGCGCTGCCGTCGGCGGCGGTGCCGACGGTGACCCGGTCGCCGGTGATCAGTGTGACGCTGTGCGAGTTTCCGCCGGCCGGGGGCGGTGCGGTTACCGGGCCGTGTGGTGGGACCGGGCCGGCGGGTGCGGCTGCGGCGGGCGGGGTGACGCCCACGGCCAGGGCCGCGACCGCACCGAGGGCGATCAGCCCTGGCCTGCGGGTACGTGTCAGACGAGGCAACGGATTTTTCCCTTTGGTCAGTGGATGTTGGCAAAGAGCATCCGACCGATCTGTTACACCGGCATCAAGATCGAGTGGCGTCGTTGCGACATGGCGCAGTCTGGCCACCGCGGGTTCCGCCGAGGGCGGTGTCGGCGGGTGTCCCCGGGATGGCCGCCGGTCGTCCACCGAGGGGCAACCCGTGCCTCACCCGTACTCCGAAGGATCGGGGTTGATCTTCGTATGTCTGACCGAAGGAGCAACTCCTCATGTCCTTCCTCGATCGACGCGGATTCCTCGGCCTCACCGGAGCCGCCGGCGCCGGGCTCGCGGCGGCGGTGGCCGGTCTCTCCGCCGCCCCGGCCCAGGCCACCGGCAAGCTTCCCGCCGACCTGTTCACCCTGGGTGTCGCCTCGGGCGACCCACTGCCGGACGGCGTTGTCCTCTGGACCCGGCTGGCGCCGGACGCACTCGCCGCCGACGGCCTCGGCGGAATGCCCCGCCGGGTCGTGCCGGTGTGGTGGGAGGTCGCCGAGGACCCGCGCTTCCGTCGGATCGCGCGGCGGGGCCTGGAACTGGCCACCCCCGAACTGGGGCACTCGGTGCACGCGGAGGTGGACGGACTGCGCGCCGACCGCGAGTACTTCTACCGCTTCCGGGCCGGTGACGAGATCAGCCCGGTCGGCCGGACCAGGACCGCCCCCGACTTCCGGGCCCGGCCGAACAGCATGGCCTTTGCCTTCGTCTCCTGCCAGAACTACCCGACCGGCCACTTCACCCCGTACCGGCACATGTTGGAGGAGGACCTCGACCTGGTCGTACACCTCGGCGACTACATCTACGAGGGTCCGGCGGCCGGCACCATCGGGCGGGCGCACCTGCCGGCGGCGGAGATCTTCTCGCTCGCCGACTACCGGGTACGGCACGCCCAGTACAAGACCGATCCCGACCTCCAGGCCGCGCACGGCCGGTTCCCGTGGGCGGTCACCTGGGACGACCACGAGGTGGAGAACAACTACGCCGACGAGATCTCCGAGGACGCGAACCAGTCGCCGGAGAGCTTCCGGCAGCGCCGGGCCGCCGCGTACCAGGCGTACTACGAGCACCTGCCGCTGCGTCGGGCGGCCCTGCCGCGCGGTGCCGACATGCGGCTCTACCGGCGGCTCCGGTACGGCCAGCTCGCCGAGTTCAACGTGCTCGACGGCCGGCAGTACCGCGACGACCAGGTCTGTGGCGGTGGCTCCTCCACCGGCTGTGCCGACGCGCTCGACCCGTCCCGCTCGATGCTCGGCGCGGAGCAGGAGAAGTGGCTGCTCGACGGCCTCACCAACTCGCGGGCGACCTGGAACGTCCTGGCCCAGCAGACCGTGATGGCCCGCGCCGACCGGGACCCCGGTCCGGGGCTGCTGCTGCCGATGGACAACTGGAACGGGTACGAGCCGGCCCGGCAGCGGATCTTCGACCGGGTGGCCCAGCGGCGGATCGACAACATGGTGGTGGTGACCGGGGACGCCCACTGCAGCATGGTGGCCGACCTCAAGCAGGACTTCGACGACCCGGCGTCGCGTACGGTCGGCGTCGAGTTCCTCGGCACCTCGATCACCTCCGGTGCCGACGGCGCCGACATGGACGCCCGGGGCACCGAGTGGCTCGCCTCGAACCCGCACATGAAGTACTACAACCAGCGGCGCGGCTACGTGCGCTGCACCCTCGACCGGCAGGAGTGGCGCAGCGACTACCGGGTGGTCCCGTACGTCACCACGGCGGGTGCGCCGGTGAGCACCCACGCCAGCTTCGTGGTCGAGAGTGGTCGACCGGGCGTACAGGTGGACCGGCTCTCCTGAACCGAGCGGTTCCCGAACCACGGCGCCGCCGTACCCGAGGGTGCGGCGGCGCCGGCCGACCGGCCGGAGCCGGACGGTTGCCGTACGTCCGGGACGGAAGCCCCGCCCCGGACGTAGCGGTTCAGCCGACGACCTGTCGGATCCAGCCGGTGATGACGTCCACCCGGGCCGTGGTCTCGGCCGACGAGTGCGGGCAGTCCGGACCGGTGCTCTCCACCGAGAACAGAATGGCCCGACCCCGGTACTCGCTGAAGTACGGCCCGCCCGAGTCCCACGGGCACGCGCTGGTGTCGGGGGCCGGTGCCAGCCCGGTCACGCCGATCGTCGTCGGGTCGACCGTCGCGACGGTGAACCGTCCGGTCTTGAGCCGGTCGGAGGGCACCTGGTTGGTGCCCGACGTGGCGCCGTAACCGGTGAGCCGCAGGACGTCGCCGACCTTCGGTGCCACCGTGGTCAGCCGGATCGGGGCGACGTCGGTGATCGGCGTCTCGAGTTTGGCCAGGGCGACGTCGTTGCTGGGCGACTGGCGGACCGCGACCACCTTGACCACGTGGCCCGCTCCGCTGGACAGGATCGCCCGGCCGACCGTCGCGGTGGTCAGGTCGGCCACCGGATACTCGACCGGTACGCCGTTCAGGTCACGGAAGCAGTGGCCCGCGGTGATCACCCACTGCGGCGCGATCAGGGCGCCGGAGCAGGCACTGTCCCGGCGTCCTCCGTCCGGGGTCGGGATGCCGGTGGCGGTCAACTTCACCGAGAACTCGTACTGGCCCTGGTACACGTCGAGCCCGTTGACGATGGCGCTGGCCGGACCGGCGTGGGCCACCGCCAGAATGGCCACGACCAGCGGCACCAGCGCCGAGGCGGCCCGTGAGAGCCTGGTCTTGCGGGACAGGGACACCACATCCTCCATCGAGGTCGGTGGCAGGGAGATCACCCGCCGTTGCTGGCGGGTGCCGGAACGTGCCTGTCTCGACAGAGGTCCCGTCACCCGCACCAGGCAGACGTTACCCATGCCGGGCGGATCACCAACACGTGGACAAAGAGTGGTGACGCGCGGACGACGGGCGGTGCGGTGACGCGCGGACGACGGACGGCGGCGCGGTGGTCAGGAGGCGGAACCGGGCTGCCGGGAGCGCCGCAGGCCGGCACTGCCGGCCTGCGGCGCCCGGCGCGCGGAGAAGGAGCTCCGCGTCGACCGGCGGTGATAGTCGTCCCTGTGGGTGAACTCGACGACCATCGCCCCGGGAAGACTGATGCCCCGGCGGGGATCGGACAGTCCCTCGGAGAGCTGCCCCGAGGAGGCCCGAGAGGTGAGGATGTCCCGCTCCTGTGGCGACATCTCCGGCGTACCGGGGTGGGCGAGCCGGAACTGGGCGACCGCCCGGCGGACGAGCTGGATCAGCTCCCGGGCGGCGCCGGGTCGGCCCAGGTCACCACCGGCACCGAGGGCGAGCGCCGGCTGACGGATCGTCCGCAGGCTGTCGCAGACCAGCAACAGCCGTTCCGGCCGCTGCGGCCGGTGCTCGGTGGCCGGCTCGGCCGGCATCAGGTGCAACCTGCCCGGCCACTGCCAACGGATCTGGCCGGTGCTGATCCGGCCGGCGGCGCGGTCGCGACGACGGTGCCGGGGGCGACCGGGCGGCGGGCCGCCGACGGTCACCTCCTCGAAGTCCCAGTCGTCGCAGACAAACGCCAGCCGCCGGTCGGTGACCGTCAACTCCACCGGTCGGGGCAGGGACCAGTGCAGGGTGCCGTTGCCCAGCGACGGGCCGAGCAGGTAGCCGGCCGCGTTCACCCGACCGTGCCAGAGGGACCGTTCACCCGGGTCAAGTACCACCCGGTGTTCCCGGTCGAGCTGTGGATAGCCCCGGTCGTCGTGGTCGGGCTGGTCGAAACGGTGCGGCCGGACGAAGTACGGGGATGCGTCGTCGCTCATCGGCGAAGGGCCTCCTGTTGACGAACTTCCTCCCGATCAGGTTCGCCGACCCGGTGGGCTGAGTCATGACAGCCGTTAGGGGGTCGGCTGATCGGGTGAGGCGTATGACCGGTAGTCGGTGATCTCCTCTGCCCGTACGAGGCCGTCCTCGATCGCGCGGGCGAGCAGAGCGGCCTTGGTGGCGGCCGGCCGTCCGGCCCGGGCGTACTTGATCCGGGCGCGGTCGACGTACTGCTTGACGGTGTGCTCGCTGATGTTCATCCGGCGGGCCACCGATGCCTTCGACATGGACTGGAACCAGAGCAGCAGCGCCTCCCGCTCCTTCTCCGACAGCACCGGTCGGCCGGAGCGCCGGTCGCCGACGATGGCGCCGGCGAGCGCCGGTGGTACGTAGCCCCGGTCGCTGGCGGCGGCGAGCACCGTCGCGACGCAGTGCTCCCGACCCTCGTGCTTGGCCAGGAACGCCACCGCCCCGGCGTCGAGCACGGCCAGGATGACGTCCGCCTCGGTGTGTTCGGAGTAGACCACCACCCGGCGGCCGGCGGCACCGAGCTCGGCGACCTTGTCCAGCACCAGGTGTCCGTGCAGCCGCAGGTCCAGCATGATCACGTCGGCCACCGGCTGGTCCGGGGCGAGCACCACGTCCGGGTCCTCGCCGGTGGCGACCACGGTCAGCCGTGGTTCGTGCGCGAGCCAGGAGCGTACGCCCTCGACGACGACCGGGTGGTCGTCGACGATGGCGACGGTGAAGCGCTTCGCCGGATCGCTCACGAGGCCCGCCACCGGGTCTGCGCCCATACCTGATCCCCATCCCGCTCGTAGACGTACTCGACTTCGTCGTCCGGGTCGCCGGGGGCGGCCGAGCCGCCCGGATCGGTGCCGGTGGCCGAGGTGACCAGACTGACCACCACCTCGTCCGGCTGCGCGACCACGGTCAGCCGGGCCGAACGCCGGGCCGAGGCGAGCGTCGCGGTCAACGGTTCGGCCAGCCTGCGGCGTACGTGCACGGGCAGCGCCGGCAGCGTGCCCACGGCGACGAGTTCGACCGGCAGACCGTTGCGTTCGGCGATGTCCACGGCGGCGCGCAGTTCGTGCAGCAGCGGGTCGGGCACGTCGTCGGACTCGGCGATCAGTCGCCGCAACCGGGCCGCCTCCAGCGCGCAGCGGCGCTGCACCGCCGGGTCGGTCGGGTCGGCCCGCCCGTCGGCCAGCTCGGCGAGGACGGCGCCGGCCGTCCGGCTGACCAGCGCCAGCCGTTCCTGCCGATCGGCCTGGGCACGCTGGGCGGCGACCCGTTCGGCGTCCAGCGCGGCCCGTGCGGTGGCCGTACGCGCGGTCCGGGCGGCCAGGGTGCGCAGCACGCTCGCCGCCACGCTGAAGGCGATCGGCAGGGTCGCGGTGCCGTAGGTGTACATCACGTACCGGCTCAGGCCGGCGGCGTCGCCGAGCCCGTTGAGGTGGACCGCCACCAGTGCGATCGTCGCCTCGACGGCGAAGACCGCGACCAGGGCGATCACCCGTCGTCCCCAGAGCACCAGGACGACGAACCAGCCGAGCGTGCCCCAGCCCCAGTTCGCCGGCTGGAAGACCAGCGGGGCCGGCGTGTTGACGAACACCACCGCCTCGACCAGCAGCAGGACGGCGATCAGGCGCCAGGTCGGGCTCGGTGTGCCGGTCAGCAGGTTGCCGGCGGAGACCGCGCCCACGGCGACAAAAACCAGCCAGCCCGCCGCGACCACCCAGGGGAACCGGTACGCCGACCAGCCCTCGAACACCGCCGGTACGTTGATCACCAGGTGCCAGCCGAAGGCGATCAGCACCGCCGCGACCCGGCTGCCCCGGTCGGCGGTGGCGGCCACGTCGGCGACCACGTCCCGTACCGGGGTGACGGTCCGGGGCGGCGTGGGGCTGTGTCCCTCGTCGAGGAGGTACGGCTCAGTGCGCACTCGGCCACTCCAGCCGTACCCGGGTGCCGTGCCCGAGGGTGGACTCGACCTCGGCCCGACCACCGACCGCCGCCATCCGTCCCCGGATCGACTCGCGCAGGCCGAACCGGTGCAGCGGGACGGCCAGCGGATCGAAGCCCGGACCGTCGTCGGTCACCTCGACCCGGACCGCGCCGCCGTCGGCACCGCGCAGCCGGACCGAGACCATCGCCCCCGGCGCGTGTCGTGCCACGTTCGACAGTGCCTCGGCCAGACTGTCGGCGAGAGCGTCGGCGACCTCCGTCGGCACCGCGCACGGGTGCAGGTCGACCGAGACGTCCGGCGCAGCGGCGGCGGTGACGGTGTTCCGGAGCCGGTCGTCGAGCGCCACCGGAGCGGTGGGGAGCGGCGGTGACCGGTCGCGGGAGGTGGCCAGCGCGGTCAGCGTACGCAGGTCGGCCGCCGCGCGTACGCGGAGCATCGGTGATCCGGCGGCGACCGCGCCGAGCCCGACCACGGTGAGCGTCGACAACACGGTGTCGTGCAGGTCGCGGTTGTGCTGGCGTTCCGCCTCGCGGGCGGCGCGGGCGATCAGCACTTCGCGGGAGGCACGCTGGTAGTCGGTGAACGCCGCGTCGGCCGCGCGGCTGCTGCGCCGGGTGAGGGCCGCCAGTCCCGCCCCGAAGACGGTCTGCATGATCAGCGTCAGCGAGTGGGCGACCGCCTCGGTGTCGTTGCCGGCGAGGTGGGCGCCGAAGGCGTACGCCGAGGTGACGACCAGCCCGGCCGGGATCGACTGGTACGCGGGCAGTCCGAAGTGGGCGACGACGATCGAGGTGCTGGCGAGGATGGCGAGCCAGCTCCCCTCGCCGGGCAGCACCTCGGCGGCGACCAGCCGGTTGATCAGCAGGCAGGCGGTGATGGTGAGGGCGAGGTCGACCAGGATGACCGGAGCGGTCAGACCGCGTCCCAGGGTCAAGCCGGTGAAGACCAGTGACCAGCCGGTCAGCACGATCGTCGTGACGACCAGCAGTGGGGTGTCGACCGGCGGGGTCCGTACCGCCAGCGCCACACTCGCGCCGGCCAGGCCGCAGGTCAGCCTCAGCAGGGCCGGAAAGAACGCGAAGACCTGGTTCAACGCGTCTCCGGCCGGCTTCTCCCCGTTTGCCGGGGCGCCGGTCACGTAGCCGAGGGCAGTGGCTATCGTCAATGCCTGTCCTCCCCGGTGACTGGCTGACCACTGGACGGGCGTCCATTACATCGACGGGGGAGAATAGCACAAATCCCCCCTCGACCACCGTAGCGCCCGGCCCACGAAAGTTGTTCGGACGAAGGAAGTCGGTCGGACCAGAATCGGCCCGGCGGTTTCGGTCTGTCCGGGATGGAGAACAACAGGGCATGAGCGAGATACGGGTAGGAACGTCCTCCTGGGCGGACCGGCTGCTGCTCTCCTCGGGCTGGTATCCGCGCGAGGTGAACACCCCGGCCGGCCGACTGGCCTACTACGCCGACCGGTTCGACCTGGTCGAAGTGGACACCACCTACTACGCACTGCCGACCGAGTCGACGGCCGCCGCCTGGGTGGAGCGGACCCCGCCGGACTTCAGGTTCGACGTCAAGGCGTTCAGCCTCTTCACCGGGCACCCGACCGCCGTCTCCGCACTGCCCCGGGACCTGCGCCCACCCGGCGACCCGGACGGTCGGGTACGCCGCCGCGACCTGCCCGAGGCGACGTACGAGCAGTTGTGGGCCAGGTTCCGGGCGGTCCTGCGACCGCTCGCCGACGCCGGCAAGCTCGGCGTCGTACTGTTGCAGTTCCCGCCCTGGCTGCGCTACGGCGAGGCGGCCAAGCGGCGGATCGTCGAGGTGGCGCGGCGGTGCCGTCCGGCCAGGGTCGCGGTGGAATTCCGGCACGGCTCCTGGCTCGACAACAACAACGCCCGCTACACCGTCGGCTTCCTGGCCCGCAACGACCTCTCCATGGTCGCCGTCGACATGCCACAGGGGCACACGTCCTCCGTACCGCCGGTCCTGCTCGCCACCGCCGACCCGGCGGTGGTGCGGTTCCACGGCCACAGCCCGGCCTGGGGCAGCGGCGACAAACAGGAGAAGTTCCGGTACGCGTACGCCGACGGCGAGCTGACCCGGTGGGCGGACCGGCTGCGCGAGTTCGCCAGGGAAACCGACGAACTGCACGTGCTGATGAACAACTGCTGCGGTGACCAGGCACAGCGCGACGCCGCCCGGCTCGCGTCACTGCTGCCTCCACGCGACGACGGCCGGTACGGGCGACCGAGGACGCTGGTGCCGCAGCGTTCCTAGAAGCCGCCCCGGTCACCCGGCAGCGGTGCCTGGATGGCGAGGAACGCGTCGATGTTGCGCAGGTGCTTCGGGGTCAACCCGGTGTGCGCCGGTGGGGACACGATCAGCGTCGGTGCCAGCCGGGCCAACTCCTCGCCGTTGTCGTGACCACGAAGCTCCCAGGTCGCGTCGTCGTCGGTCCAGACCAGCGGACGGCGCTCGTCGCGCACCACCCGCTCGGCCGCCGGATACTTCCACCAGCCCCGGCCCACCGAGACCGGTGCGGCGCCGGCCAGCCCCTGCTCGCGCTCGGCGAACTCGGGCGCCTCCTGGGTGGCGAAGGTCGGCAGCCCGAGCAACTCGGCCAGGTGCAGGGCGTCGTGCTGCCAGGTGGTGTGCCAGCGGACCTCGGCCCGGCCCCGTTCGTGCACCTCCCGGATGAAGTCGAGCACCGGCTGGGCGGCGAGGATCGGCCACTCGATCCCGGCCGAGACCGCGGTGCCGCTGACCCAGCGGTCGCGGGGCCAGACGCTCCGGTCCGGCCTCCGGCTGATCGCGTTGACCACGCCGTCGACGTCGAGCAACCACACCGGGGAGCGGTCGACGGTCTCCATGGCCCAAGTTGTACGCGTCCCGGTTGATCCCGACCAGCAATTTGAGGTAGGCGTAAGAAAGGATCTTCGGTCACGACATGTCCCGGGTCGGCCGTTGACCAGCCGGACGGCGAGTGAACCGTTCGTGGCCCTCGGATCGATGAGGGAGTGTGACCGTACCGCCGGGGAAACCACCGACCGACGCCGAGCTGCTGGCGTCGGTCGGCGCCGGTGACCGGTCCGCGTTCGAGCTGTTCTACCGGCGCTACGCGGGCTGGCTGCGGCTGCGGCTGCGCTACCGCTGCGCGGATCCCTCCCTGGTGGACGACGTGGTCCAGGAAACCTTCCTGGCGATCTGGCGGGGGAGTGCGAACTACCGCGAGCAGCCGACCGGGGACGTCGCCGGCTGGCTCTGGCGGATCGGCTCCCGCCGCCTGGTCGACGCGCTGCGGGGCCACGGTGCCCGGGAGCGGCTGGCCCGGCTGCTGACCCGGTACCGGTTCCGGGACGCCCCGTCGGCGGAGGAACAGGTGCTGCTCGCGGTCGAGCACGGTGACCTCGCCGGGGCGCTGGACCGGCTCTCACCCGAACTGCGGGCGGTGCTCCAGGCGACCGTGCTCGACGGGCTGAGCACCGGGGAGGCGGCGGTGCTGCTCGGCATCCCGGCCGGCACGGTGAAGACCAGGGCGATGCGGGCCCGGCGGCAGCTACGGCAGGAGCTGGCATGAGCGCGGGGGCCGGCATGGGCGCCGGAGCCGGCGAGGATCGGGGGGAGGCGGCGATGGGCGACGCGTTGTGGCACGTACCCGACGACGAGCTCGGGCGGTACGCCGACGGCGGGTTGCCGCCGCCGCTGTTCTGGTCGGCCGACGCGCACCTGCTGGTCTGTGCCGACTGTCGGTCGCGGCTGTCGGCGGTCGGCGACCCGGAACCGGTACGCGAGGGCTGGGCCCGGCTCGACGCCGCGCTCGACGCACCGGTCCCCGGGCCGGTCGAACGCCTGCTGCTCCGGCTCGCGGTGCCGGACCACACCGCCCGCCTGCTCGCCGCCACCCCGGTGCTGCGGCTGTCCTGGCTGATCGCGGTGGCGGTGACCCTGCTGCTCACCATCACCCTGGCGAACCTGGCCCACCCGCTGGTCTTCCTCGCGGTGGCGCCGCTGCTGCCGCTGGTCGGCGTCGCCGCCTCGTACGGGCCGCGCGTCGACCCGACGTACGAGATCACGGTGGTGGCGCCGACGCACTCGTTCCGCCTGCTGTTGCTGCGTACCGCGGCGGTGTTGACCGCGACCACCGGCCTGAGCGCGCTGGCCAGCCTCGGCCTGCCCGACTACGGCCTGCGGATGCTCGGCTGGTTCCTGCCGGCGCTGGCGCTGACGCTGCTCAGCCTCGCGTTGACGCCCCGACTCGGTCCGGTCGGCGGCGCCGTCGCGGTCGGGCTCGGCTGGGCCGTGCTGCTCGCCGGCACGATCCGACCGGACCCCACCGACCCGCTGGTCTTCGCGCCCGGCGGGCAGGTCGCGCTCGCGGTCACCGCCGCGCTGGCGGCGGCCACGCTCGCCCGGCTCCGGCCGGCCTTCGACACCCCACGCCGACTCGACCGCGCCCCGCGCACTGGAGCCTGGAGGAAACCATGACCACCGCCCCGACCACCGAGGTCGCGGTCCGCGCCACCGATCTGACCCTGCGGTACGGCCGGAACCTCGCCCTGCGACAGGTGTCGTTGACCCTGCGCGACGGGGTGACCGGACTGCTCGGGCCGAACGGTGCCGGCAAGACCACCCTGCTGCGGATCCTGGCCACCGCGTTGCTGCCGGACGACGGCGAGCTGACGATGTTCGGTCACGACCCGAGGACCGGGCCGGGGCGGCTGGCCGTACGGCGCCGGATCGGGTACCTGCCGCAGAGTCCGGGCTACCACCCGAACTTCACCGCCTTCGAGTTCGTCGACTACGTGGCGATCCTGAAGGAGTTGACCCGCCGCCGCGACCGGCACGAGGAGGTACGGCGGGTGCTGGCCACGGTCGGCCTGGACGCCGAGCGGGGCAAGAAGATCAAGGCGCTCTCCGGCGGCACGCGGCAGCGCGTCGCGGTCGCGGCGGCCCTGGTCGGTGACCCGGACCTGCTGATCCTGGACGAGCCGACGGTCGGTCTCGACCCCGAGCGGCGGCTACGGTTCCGCGAACTCGTGGCCGAACTGGGTGAGGGGCGGGCGGTCCTGCTCTCCACCCACCAGACCGAGGACGTGCTGACGCTCTGCCAGCAGGTGCTCGTACTCGACCGGGGGGCGACGAAGTTCGAGGGCACCCCGACCGAGCTCGCCGCGCTGGCGATCGGCCGGGTCTGGAGCAGCGCCGACCGGGCCGGGGGCACGCTCGCCTCGTGGCGTACGGGCACCGGCCGCTACCGGCACATCGGTGCCCCGCCACCCGGCGCCGAACTGCTCGAACCGACACTGGAGGACGGTTATCTCATGCTGGTCGACGCCTCGGCCGCCGCCGTTACCGGCGAGGGGATCCGATCGTGACCACCACCCTGAACACCCGGCCGGTGCGGGGGGCCGGCCGGGCCACGTCGACCAGTGCCGCCCGACGGGCCGCCATGCTGGCGCTCGCCCGGGTCGAGGCCGCCCGTTCGTTGCGTCACCCGGTCACCGTCGCCGCCGTGCTGATCTTCCTCGGTCCCTGGCTGTACGGGTGGCTGGCCGGCACCGCCAACCGGTACCCGGTGCTCCAGGACGAGGACCGGTCGGTGCAGTTGCTGGCCGTACTCGTGCTCGGCGGTGCCGCGCTGGTGATCGGAAATTTCGCCGTGCTGCGCCCACGTCGCCACAACACCGCCGCCCTGTACGACACCCTCGTCCTGCCGCCCGCCTGGCGTACCGCCGCGCACCTGCTCGCCTGTGCCGCCTTCGGGCTGTTCAGCGCGGTCCTGGTGGCCGTACGGCTGACCGTGACGGCGGTGCTGCCCGGTGCCGCCGGCCGGCTCGACCCGGACGAGCTGCTGACCGTACCGGTGGCGGTGGTGCTGCTCGGCGCGGTCGGCGTACTGCTGGCCCGGCTGGTCGGGTCGGTCGTCGTGGCGCCGCTCGCGGTCCTCGTACTCGCCGTCGCCAGCCTCGCTCCCGACCTGGCCGGCACGTCCGAGCGGAACCCGCTGCGCTGGCTCCCGCCGGTGGCGGTGGCGCAGCGGTCGATCGCCCTCCCGGTGGACCTGGTCGCCCGCCCGGCCGGTGCGCACCTGGTCTACCTGACCGGCCTGCTCACGCTGGTCGCCGTCGCGGCGATGGTCCGGGCCGGTGCCGGCCGGCGGGCCGTCACCGCGGGACTGCTCGGGCTCGCGTTGCTGGTCGGTGGCGGTGCGCTTCAGTCCCGCCCGGTCCCGGACGAGGTACGGGCCGCCCGGGTCGTCGCCGTCGAAGATCCCGCCGACCAGCAGACCTGCCGGGTGCGCGACGGGGTCACCTACTGCGCCTTCCCGGACTTCGTGCCCTGGATCGACTCCTGGGACGAGGTCCTGCGGGGTGTGCTGCGGCGGGTCCCGGAGGCGCCGGCCAATCCACCCCTCGCGGTACGGCAGCGGATGTGGCTGACCGAGATCCCGGCCGGCGGCTTGCTGACAACCGCCGAGGAGCAGCAGGCGCGGGCCGACTCGTGGCGGCGCGCCGACGTCGAGGCGGGCACCCCGAGCACGATCAGCGTCGGCACCCGGTGGGGGGACGGCCAGGCGGAGGCCGGCTTCGCCGGACTGGTCGCGTACGAGATCCTGACCCGGGCCGGCGCCGGCAGCCACGGCTCGCTCTGCGGCTCCCGGGCGGTCCTGGTCGCCTGGCTGGCCGGGCAGGCCACCCCGGAGACCGCCGCCGGCCTGCGGTTGGCCGACGAAAAAAGCTGGGGCGGGGTCCGGTTCGGCGAACTGTCCTTCGGGTCCGGGGTGGGCGTGCCCGACCGCGAGATGACGGTGGCCTGGGAGTTGCTGCGCCGACCCGCCGACGAGGTGGCGGCCCTGGTCCGACGTGACTGGGCGGAACTGGCCGCGAAGGACACCCCGACCGAGCGGGTCGGTGAGATCTTCGGCGTGCCGGTGCCGCCGGAGCTGCCCGAGCACGAGCGTTCCGTATGCAGCGCGTGAGCGGGGGTGTGACAACCGTGCCGCCGACGCCGGCCGTGCTGCCGACGCTGGCCGCGTTGGCCAGACCCACCGCGTACGCGATCAACTGGACCCCGCTGTTCGCCGGTGGCACGGTCGGGCTGCTGCTCGTCACGGTTTCCGCCGTCCTGCCGGTGGTGCTGTCGCTGGCCGACCTGACCACCCTGCTCCGGTTCGCCATGGTCGCCGGGGCGCTCGGTGCCGCGTTCCTGCTCGACGACCCGGCCGCGTACGGCACCGAGGTGGTGCCGACCGGTCGGCCGCTGCGGTGGCTGCTCCGGGTGCTGGTCGCGCTGCCGGGACTGGTCATTTGGTGGGCCGCCCTGGTCGCGGTGACGGTTCGCGGCGCCGAGGCGGGCGTCGGGCAGGCGCTGCCGGTGGCGGACCTCACCGTGGAGGCGGCGGCGATCGTCGCCCTCGCCGTCGGCCTGGCCGCCCTGGCCCGGCGCCGTGGGGGCACCGGCGGCACCGGCGTCGGCGGTGTCGGCGGTGTCGGCAGCGTGGTCGCCGGGCCGGGCCTGCTGGTCGGACTGGTGACGCTGTACCTGCTGCCGGCCCGGCTGGTGTTCTTCGTCGAACCGGACGACCCTCGCTGGGGGCCCGCCCACGACCGCTGGGCGGCCCTGCTGGTCGTCGCGCTGGTCTGCCTCGCCTGGGCGGCCAGGGAGCCGGTCCGGCGGTTCGGCCCGGCCCTGGCCCGGCGCATCAGCGGTTGAACTGGAAGCCCTGTCAGCGGTTGAACGAGAAGTAGCGGGAGCCCGGGACGATCGGCGTCGGCGGGGTGGTCAGTTGGTGCAGGCCGACGCTGAACCGGTGCTCGTCGGGGGCGGTGAAGGCTAACTCGCGCCAACCGGACTCGGCGAACCACCGGCGCAGGGTCGGGGTCAGGTCCGGCTCGCCCCGGTGCCGGGTCCAGATCACGAAGGCGTCCGGCGCGCAGAGCTGGGACAGGGCGGCCACGGTGGCCCGTACGTCGGCGTCCGGGATGTTGCCGAAGACCCCGCACATCAGCACGATCTCCGCCGGTACGGCACCCACGTACGGGTCGGCGAGTCCGGCGTCCGCCTCGACCACCTCGATCTGTCCGTCGAGTCCGGCCGCCCCGGCGTCCGCCCGTGCTCGGGCGGCGTTCTCCGGGTCCAGCTCGACCAGCCGGGCCCGTACGTCGGTCCGACGTGGATGGTCGGCGAGCACCCCGATCACGTCCCGTCCCTGGCCGGCGCAGGCGCTGACCAGCCGGATCGGTCCCGGTACGGCCGACGCGAGCGCCCGCCGCAGCTCGTCCCGAACCAGTCGCAGCCGGTGCGACAGCGGCGAGCCCGTCCGGTCGTACTCGTCGTGCCAACCGGTCCCGTAGCGGTTCGCGCCAGCGTCCTGCATCCCGATCTCCTTCCGAGGGTCGATCCGAGATCCGTGCCTATCATCGACGATCGTCGGCCCGGTGGTGTGGCACCCTCGTTCCAGTACCGTGCGCCGCTGTTCGGCGGCGGGCACCGGCACCACGACCTGGGGAGCATGATGACCGACCAGCATGGCCCGGACGGCCAGCCGCTGCCGACCGCCGCACCGGACCAGCCGCACCCGGCCCCAACTCAGCCGCACCCGGCCCCAACTCAGCCGCACCCGGTCTCTGCCCAGCCGCACCCGGTCCCTGCTCAGTCGCACCCGGCCCAGTCGCATCCGGCTCCGGACCAATCACACCTGAATCCGGACCGGTCGTACGTGAATCCGGGAGGCGAGCAGCCGTACCCGGGTCCGACCGGTCAGCCGGGGTGGGGCGGGCCGGGGACCGGGTACACGTACCCGGTGCCGGTGGCCGGGCAGCCGTACCCGGCGGGGGAGCCGGGGCAGGTTGCTCCGACCCGTAACCGGGCGAAGCCGTACGTGATCGCCGGTGCGGGCCTGCTGGCGCTCTTCGTGCTGGTGCTCGGCGGACTCGCGGTCTGGGACGTGGTCCGGGAGGACGCCGGGATCGTCGCGTGCGAGTCGCTTGCCGCCCGCAGCGGCAGCGCCAACCAGGAGCAGTTGACCGAGGCCGAGTACCGGGAGCTGCGCGACGGGTTCGCCGACTCCGACCTCGCGGCCCTGCGCGAGCACGGTACGCGGACAATGGACCTGGTCTGGCAGGTGACCCGGATGGTCGACGGCGACGAGGTGAACGTGCTGCCGCTGCTGCCGGAGCTCTCCGACCGGGCGCTGGCCCTGCAACGGGCCTGCGCCGCACAGGGCGTGGTGATCAACCTCGACGTCAACGAGTGACCCGACCGGCTGCTCACCGCCCGCGTACCCGGCTCGCCTGCGGCGTACCCGGCTCGCCTGCGGCGTCCCGGGCTCGGCCCGGTCCGTAAGCTGCAAGTGATCGGCCGTGTGCCGCCGGCCCCGCCGGCCGGCACGAGGGTCGGTCGGCGGCGACGGAGGAGAGACAGAAGCATGGAGCGCAAGCGGATCGGCCTGGTGACACACACCGGCCGGGAGGCGGCGATCGAGGCGGCGGAGATCGTCCGCCGGTGGGCGGGCGCGCATGATGTCACGGTCAGTGACATCGACGTCTGGGACCCGGACTGGTCACACTGCCACCGGCGCAACGCGGTCGACGAGGCCGAGGCCGCCGGCCACCCGGCCCTGGTCGTCACGGTCGGTGGCGACGGTACGTTCCTGCGGGGCGCCCGGATCGCGGCCGAGGACGGCGTTCCGGTGCTCGGCATCAACGTCGGCCGGGTGGGTTTCCTGACCGAGGTCGAGCCGGCCGAGATCGACGCGGCGCTCGACGCGTTCTTCTCCGGGCAGGTGGCGCTCGACGAGCGGTTGATGCTGACGCTCTGTGCCTCCCGCCCGCTGGAGATCCCGAAGGGTATGCAGGACCTGCTCCGGTACGGGCGCGGTCCGCTGCTGCCCCCACCGCCGCTGCGGGAGCCGGGGGAGCCGATCAACCGGGCCGGGGTGGCGCTGGACATCACCGCGCTCAACGACATCGTCTTCGAGAAGCTGGCCCGGGACCGGCAGGCGAGCCTCGGGGTCTACCTGGACGAGAGCCTGTTCACGTCCTACTCCGCCGACGCGCTGGTGGTGGCGAGCCCGACCGGTTCGACCGCGTACAGTTTCGCCGCCGGGGGACCGGTCCTGTCGCCCCGGCTGCGCGCCCTGGTGCTGACCCCGGTCGCGGCACACATGGTCTTCAACCGGAGCATGGTGGTGGCCGCCGACGAGGCCGTCTCGGTACGGGTGCTCGACCACTCCGGCGCGGTCGCGGTGAGCGTGGACGGGCAGCTACGCGGCGTGCTGAACCCGGGGGACTGGGTGACCGTGCAGCCTGCGGCGACCCCGGCCAAGCTGGTCCGGATCCGCCCGTCGCACTTCTACTCCCGGCTGCGGGAGAAGTTCTCCCTGGCCGGCGCCCCGGCCGCGATCGCGGACAGCGGATCGACGGGTCAGGAGCCTCGCTGACGGCCAACGCTCGAACGCCGGTGGAACTCGTACGGCGACGTACTCCCGGACGACTACGTCGGCTTCGAGGCGGAGGCGTCATCCATCAGTTCGTACGAGAGCATCTACGTGCCTGGGTTGCTCAGCACAGGTGAATCGTCTCGTTGAGGCGTGCGTCAATCCCGCCATCGTGGTGCAGGTGCTGCCCCTCGACGCGGGTGCGCACGCGGCGATGGGCGGTCCGTTCACGATCCTGGACTACGCGGACCCGGTGCTCGATCCGACGGTGGTCTACCTCGGCAACGACACCAGCACTCTGTTGCTGGAAAAGGAGATGCAGGTCGAGCGCTATTGGCTCATGTTCGACCACCTGCGGGCCAAGGCGCTTGATCCTGATGAGTCCGGAGACTTCCTTGCTCGGGTGGCCGACGACTACCCGAAGTGAGTGCAGCCCGAGGAGACGTGCCATGAAGGCCCCTGACCCGGCCCGCGCTGTCTGGCGCAAGAGCAGCCGCAGCGGTGCCAACGACTCAAACTGTGTCGAGGTCGCCGGGTTGGCCGAGGTGGTGGGCGTACGGGACTCGAAGGATGTGGTGGGACCCGTGCTTGTCTTTGCCCCGTCGTCCTGGTCGCGGTTCCTGAGCGGGCTGCGAGTGGTCAGTGTGGACGTGCGCCGGGGGCTCAGGTCGTAGCCGTCGGGCCGCTGTTGCGCGTACCCGTGCCTGAACCCGTGCCGGTCGTCGGACCGGCACGGGTCGCGGGTGCGTGGCGGGCGGTCCCGGCGTCGCGGCTCAGACGTCGGCGCGGAACGCGGCGACCAGGTTCGGCAGGACCAGGGCGAGGTGGAACGGCACCACGATCGCGGCGGTGACCAGGCCCGGACCGGGCGTGGGCAGGTCGATCATTCCCCAGAGCGCGACCGTGGCCAGGCCGGCGGTGAGCAGGGCGAACCCGATCCGGTACGCCTCGGCGTAGACCCGGCCGCGCACCTGCGCCTGCCGCTCGTCGAGCGCGTGTTCTGGCAACTCCTCCAGCCCCCGGGTGGCGGCCTTGAGGGTGCCGAGGAAGCCGACCCCACCGATGACCACCAGCGCGCAGATGCCGATGGAGAGCCAGGTGGGCAGTTGTGGCAGCAGGAGGAGCAGCCCCGCCTCCACCGCCAGGGTGCCGAGCAGCCCGGCGGCGAGCAGGCGGCGGGAGCGGGGGTTGCGGAACCGCTCGAAGCGAGGGTCGTCCAGTACGCGGGCGCGACGCTCGGCGTGGGTCAGGGTGGTCACGACGACTCCTTGGTATTGCCGTAGAGCTGCTCGGACAGGGGACGGAACGGCGTCAGCGAGAAGATCGCCTCGATCGGCAGGCCGAACACCTCGGCGATGCGCAGGGAGAGCACCAGACTCGGGCTGTATTCGCCGCGCTCCAGGTAGCCGATGGTCTGGTAGTGGACCCCGACCGCCTCGGCGAGTTGCTTGCGACTCAGGCCCCGCTCGGACCGCAGCACCGTCAGGCGGTTGTAGAACTGAGGCTCACTACTGTCGCTCGTTGACCTCGACATGTTGTAAATATACAACAGGTACGAGCAAGTGTCATCGCTTGGATCGGGTACGAGCGGCGAGCCACTGTCGGATCTCCTCCTTCAGGTTCTCCGCCACACCGTCCGCCTCGATGAGTCGGGGCAGCAGTTCCGGCTCCAACATCCAGGCCCGGAACCCCTCCGCGATCGTCACACCCCGTACCGGGCGGTCGGTGACGCGTACCTCGTCACCGGCGCGGACCTCGCCCGGCTCGACCACCCGCAGGTACGCACCGGGCCGCCCCTCGCGGGTGAAGCGCTTCACCCAGTGCGGCTCGGCCATCTTGAGCTGGAAGGTGGCACACGGGATCCGGCCGAAGGTGGTTTCCAACACCAGGTCCGCGCCGATCCGCCAGCGTTCACCGATGTACGCGCCGTTGACGTCGAGCCCGACCGTGGTCAGGTTCTCGCCGAAGACACCACCGGGCAGCGACCGCCCCAACTCCACCTCCCACCAGTCGTAGTCCTCCCGGGCGTACGCGTACACCGCCTGGTCGTCGCCGCCGTGGTTCTTCACGTCGAAGATCTGGTCGCCGACCAGCCCGCTGCCCAGTCCGGTGGTCTTCGGACCGGGCGCGCGCACCGGCACCGGACCCGGCACCGGACGCTTGTTGATCCCGGTGACGCCGACCGACTTGGCGCTGTTCGGCTCCGGCACGGCAAGGTTGACCGAAAGAATGATCCCCATGCATTCGACCCTAGGCGGACGCGCTACTCATATTCCTGGCCACATCTCGCCAACTCGGCGAGGTCACCCCAGTTCAGCGACGCGGTTTCGCGTACCTCCGGTCCTGGCTCGGCGGTGAGCGACACCACCGGCCCCGGCACCGCTACCCGGGCGCCTCCCGCCTTGCCCGCGCATTCCGTCTCGCCTGCGTTGCCCGTCTCGCCCGTCTCGCCCGTGTCGGCTGCGTCGTCCCAACCGCCGAGTGAGCCGGCCGCCCCGCATTCGAGGTAGCTCTGGGGGTCGTGGTTGTACCAGCGCCAGTAGGTCGCCCGTACGCGGTCGGGTGGGCGCGGCGCGTTCACCCCGCCGTACGCGTACTGGTCGAGCGGCCCCTCGTCGGCGAAGTCGGCCAGGTCGGCGATCTGGGAGAGCACGATCGCCTCCCAGTCGGCGTAGCTCGTGGGTTCCTCCTTCCCGGGGAACTGTCCCGTGCGCCAGCCCGGTCGGGTCGGTGGTGGTGTGACGGTCGCCGCTGCGGTGATCATCACGGCCAGGGTGTCGAGGTCGAGCCTGTCCCGGTCGGCCAGCGGGCGGCTCACCAGCCACCAGGCGCGTAGGAACTCGTCCAGGCTCCGCCCGCTGGCGTTCATCCGCCGTCCCTGGGTGACCAGGCGACCGTAGAGATCCCCGTTGGTCCGGCAGGTCGGCCCGGGTGGCCCCGAAACCCAGTAGGTCTGCTTGTGTACCGGTCCCGCCTCGAAGGTCAGCACCCGTGCCAACGCTTCGATCCGGTCCTCGTGGTCGCTCATCCGGAACCGGTTGCCGTTGTCGTCCTGTCGCCACACTGTCCACATTGGTGTCACCCGCTCCACGCTAACCCCTCCATCACCCACCCACCGCGTCGCGCCGTCGCGCCGCCGCGCACCGCGACGGGTGTTAATAGGGGGCCCTTGTACTACCGAAAGCGATAACAGGGGGCCCTTCCTTCTGCTGGGGGAGGGGGCGGTTGAATGGGCGCATGGTTGTCAGGATCGACGTGGACGCGGTGCGGGGTGCGGTGGAGCCGGCGGTCTTCCGCGAGGCGGAGGCGCTGCTCGCCGCCGGCAGGCTGGGCCGGGTCGTCGAGGTGAACGGGGGCGCGGTCGCGGCCGTGCACACCGACGGCGGGGCGACCGCGTACGAGGTGTGGGTCGGCGTGGTCGACCGGGCCTTCAGCAGCGAGTGCGACTGCGCCGGACCGGAGACCGACCCGGACGAGCTCTGCGCGCACGCCGTCGCGGTGACGCTCGTCGCCCTCGGTGAGGGTTTCCACTGGTCACCGACTGCGACGCCGCCGTCGACGGTCGCGGTCGACCCCGAGGTCCGTCGGCTCGCCGACGTCGCCGCCACCCTCCCGGTCCGCCGGTTGGCCATGCTGGTCGCCGAGCACGCGGTCACCGACCGCCGGCTGGAGGCCCGACTGTTGACGTACGCCGGAGAGCTGGCCGCGCCGACCGACGCCGAACTGCACGAGTTGCGTAAGACGGTCGACTCGCTGGCGACGGAGGCGACCAGCGGCCGGTGGGACGCGTACGACGTGCTCAAAGCCGGCGAGCAGATCGTCGAGGAGTTGGAGGTGGTGGCCCAGCGCCCGGCGACCGAGGAGACCCTGTCGACCGTCGAGTACGCCGCCCGCCGCTTCGACGGTCTGCTCGGATCGCTCGGCGAGGCGGGCGACGACGAGGACTTCGAGGAGATCGGCTCGGCCCTGCGGGCGGTGCACGTACGGCTCTGTCTGGAACTGCGTCCCGACCCGGAGACGCTGGTCGACCGGCTGCTCGACATCATCGAGGCGGCCGAGTCGCCGGTCACCTCCTGCCTCGATCACCCGACCGACTACCTGCCGGTCCTCGGCCCCGACGGCGTCGCCGCCCTGACCGACTAGCCGTCGCCGCCCCGACCCACTAGCCGTCGCCGGTGGCCGACCAGCCGTTGCTGCCCTGGCCGACCAGCCGTCGCCGCGCCGGCCGACCGGCGGATAGGGTTCGCGGATGTTCACGACGACGTTGGCGGACGGGGCGGAGCTGCGCCCGCTGGAACCGTGGCAGGCCGAGGAGTTCCTCGCCCACCTGGACCGGGCGCGCGCCACGGTCGACCCGTGGATTCCGTGGGCGAGCCGGAACACCGACCTCGACTCGGCCCGTGCCACCCTCCAGCGGTACGCCGACCTCGCCGCCCGTGACGCCGGTCGGCTCTACGGCCTCTGGCTCGACGGCACACTCGTCGGCGGGGTCATGTTCGTCTCCTTCGACCTCGGCGCGGGAACGTGCGAGATCGGCTGCTGGTCGGAGCCGGCCGCACGGGGCCGAGGGCTGATCACCCGGGCGGCCGGTCACCTGGTCGACTGGGCGGTACGCGTACGCGGCATCCACCGGGTCGAGTGGCTGACCAGCCCGGAGAACACCGCCAGCAGCAACGTCGCCCGTCGGCTCGGTATGACCCTGGACGGGGTGCTGCGCGAACGGTTCCCGCACCGGGGCGTACGGCACGACACCGAGGTCTGGTCGCTGCTCGCGCCGGAGTGGCTCGCTCGTACCCATCGCTGAGTCACCGCCGCTCCCGCCCGGCTCCGGGCGGGAGATCAGTCGGCCGGCTCCGCCGGGATCAGTCGGCCGGTTCCGGCCGGGAGGCCAGGATCAGTCGGCCGGCGGTCGCCACTGGAACCAGCGCTGGCCGTCCCGGAAACCGGAGCGCAGGTAGAGCGACACCGCACGGGTCCCCGAATGCACGGTCACGTGCTCCAACTCCCGGTCCCGCGCCTCGTGCAGCACGGCGTCGAGCAACGCCGTGCCGATCCCGCGTCCGCGCAGTTCGGGTACGACGTACACGGACTGGACGTCACCGGTGCGCCGGTCCAACCGCATCGGGCTCGGCACCCGCTCGGCCAGCATCAACCAGGCCACGCCGGCCAGCCGGCCGTCCACCTCGGCCACGAACGGCAGGTGGGTGCTGACGTGGTCGGCCATCCAGGAGGCGAAGTAGTCCAGGAAGGTGGCCCGGTCCGTACCGGGCGTGACGGTCTGGTCGCCTTCCTCGACCCGGTGGCGCCAGTTCAGCCGGGCCAGTGCCGGCGCGTCCGTGGCCGTGGCCCGTCGCACAGTCGCTTGCATAATCAGATCCTCGTACGGCCGGTCGGGGAGACCACCGGCGGGATGACCCTCGGTCGGTCACGCTCGAACACCCGACCCCAGGCCTCGGCACTAGTCTCGGCGACCATGGACGAACCCACCTTCCTGACCGACACCCGCGCCGGCTACAACACCATCGCGATTCCGTACGACGAGATGTTCGGCGCCGAGACCGACACCAAGCCGCTGACCCGGGCGATGTTCAACGCCTTCGCCGAGATCGTGGCGGAGAACGGCCCGGTGATCGAGGTGGGCTCCGGACCGGGCCGGGTGACGGCGTACCTGGACGGGCTCGGGCTGGACATCCGAGGTATCGACCTCTCGCCGGAGATGGTCGCCCTGGCCCGCCGGAACTTCCCGAAGCTGCGATTCGAGGAGGGGACGATGACCGCGCTGGACCTGGCCGACGGGACGCTCGCCGGCCTGGTCGCCTGGTACTCGATCATCCATGTCCCGCCGGCCCTGCTGCCCGAGGTGTTCGCCGAGTTTCGCCGGGTGCTGGCCCCGGGCGGCCACCTGCTGCTCGGGTTCCAGGTCGGCGACGAGGCGATGCACCGGACCGAGGCATTCGGGCTGACCTTCTCGCTCGTCTTCCAACGGTTGATGCCGGAGCGGATCGAGGAGCTGCTCGCCGAGGCCGGGTTTGTGGTCGACGCCCGCCTGGTACGGCAGCCGGACGAGGGCGAGAAGGTGGCGCAGGCACACCTACTGGCACACAAGCCGGCGTAACCACGGCAGCCGCCCGTACGGTGCCGGTCGACCGCGGGTCTTGGCCGCCGCCCGGGGTTTACTTCCCGCCCACGGGGGATCCGGCAGGGGCCGACCCAGGGGGGCGGGTGCCGAGTCCGGGGGGTGGAGATGGCCGAGGTCGTGCCCGACTACTTCGAGCCCGAGGGCGGGGCGGTGCTGACCACCCTGCTGATCGTCCGGGACGTCGACCGGTCGCGGGAGTTCTACGAGCGCGTGCTCGGCGCGGTCTGCATCCGGGAACGTCAACCGTGCATCCTGCGCTTCCGCAACAGCTACATCGTGATCAACACCGAGGGTGGGCCGACCGACGACAAGCCGAGCGTGCAGGCGCGGGCACCCCGTGATTCGGACACCCTGGGCTGCGCGATGAACATCCGGGTCAACGACGTGCGAGCGGTGTACGACCAGTGGAGGTCACGCGGCGGCGAGTTCCTCACCGAGCCGAAGGACCACGGGGTGGAGATCCGCTGCTACCTCCGCGACCCCGACAACTACCTGATCGAGGTCGGCCAAGCCACCGGCATCCTCGAATCAATCGGCCGCACCCGCCCCACCCCCGCCCCCACCCGCCCCCCTCCTCCCCCCAGCCCCAGCGCGCGATCTAGGGCGAATCGACGTGATTGAAGATCCGTAAGCGCGGATCTGCCCTAGATCGGCGAGGAGAGGGGCGAGGGGAGGCGGGAGGGGGAGAGGGGGTTAGTCCTTGTCGCCTCTGGCGAGGTGGCCCGTTCCGGGCTGAAAATCGTGTTGGTCGCTCGCTGACGTCGTCGCTCCTTGGTCCTAC